>NZ_CACRTO010000022.1:0-78814 GCF_902652255.1 Clostridium tertium | reverse complement strand
AAGACTATCTTTGCTATTTTTAGATTATATTATGATTATTTATACTAATATTTTAAATATGCAATATTACGCACATACAATATAGAAAACCCTCTGTTTTTTAACAGGGGGTTTATCAACAAACTGAAAAAACTCCTTAAGGAGTTTTTTCATTAATTTTTCATTATTCATTCTTAATTTTTCATTGTGCGATAGCACCATTATCATATTAAATAATCTTATTTTACTTATATTTCTTTATTACTTGAATTGCTAGACAGCTTGGCCCTCCTTGAGTTATAAATGCTGGACCTAACTCTTTTATTTCCAAATCTACATTTTCGACTAACCCTCTTATTATATTTTCAGCCTCTTTGGCTAAATCTATATTGCAACCATGAGAAATATAGAATTTATATTCACTATTCACTCCAGCTTCTGCCAAATGATCAATTATCTTTTTTATAGCTTTTTTATAAGTTCTCTTTGCAGTGAACTTCATCATAGACTTGCCATCATTTGATAAAGTCATTACTGGAACTAAGCTTATCATACTTCCTACTTTACCAGCTAAAGAAGAAATTCTTCCCCCTCTAACTAAGAAATCAAAATCTTTAGGAATCAAAAATGATTTTGATGTTTCTATAAGTTTATTTACCTCATTTATAATTTCACTTTTAGATAGTCCATCTTCAGCTAATTTAACTGCTAAATCTACTAAATACCTATGAGGTCCACATAAAGTTTTAGAATTAATTACTTCTATCCTATCTGGATTTCTATCCATATTCTTAGCCATACAAGCTGAATTATATGTTCCAGATAACCCATCTGCCATTGAAATATTAATTATTTCATCATCCTCATATTTGTTTTGTAGCTCTACAACACCACCTATAGATGGTTGAGATGATTTAGGGACATATCCCTTGTTAATAAGCTCAATAAATTCTGCTGAATTGATTTCTTCATATTCCATATAACTTTTATCATTAATAGTCACAATTAATGGAGAAATATCTACATTATTAGCTTGTCCTCCAGCCACAGAATAAAGGGTAGATGAGTCTGATATTATTTTAATCATCTTAAGTCTCCTATCATAATTTTCTTTAGTAAATCTATAGTTACTGAGTTAAGATTAACATCTCCCCTATTATAGGTCAATAAATATTTTGTAAACATTTAAATATTTTTTAATTAAATTTAGGACTATTGATAATGTAAAAAATATTTAATTTTCACCCTAAGATATTAACTACAATACTTTGGCCTCCTTTAGTGATAAGGGGTGTAACCTAGCTCAATTTCACATACTTTGTGGAATTATCACACCTAAGTAATGTAGACCTTAGTGCCTTCTGGAACATTATCATATATCCATTTTGCATTAACTTTAGCAAGTCTTACACATCCATCAGATAATGCCATTCCAAGCCTACCATCTCTTACGCTTCCATCTAAGTTATATATTATTGAATGAAAAAGATAATTACCTTTAAACTGAGTATAATACCAACATTTATAACCCTTCTCCACACCAAAATAGAGCCCTTTTATTCCTACAGCAAAAGTTCCAGTTGGGGTTGGAGTAGACTTCTTCCCTATTGTACAAAGATAACTATGAACTAAACTCCAATTATTTTTAGATCCAATAAAAACATTTACTTTAAAATTCTTTTTATCCACCCATATAAAATATTTTGTATTACTTGAAAAATTTCCTGAGTTTATATATTTAGTAGCATTTTCAATATAACTATCCTCACCTCTAAATGAAGATATTATTTTATTAAAAAATTTCAACTTAATACCTCTCTAATATTGCTTTCAAACTATAATATGCAAAACTATTTAAAATTTCTTAATCTTATTCTAAAAGGTATTACCTAAAATTTTTATACAATAATATATAATTATTTATTTGCTTTTGATTTTCCATTCTTTCAATAAATACATTTTTTTATTAGCTTCTACTAATATTCATTAACTATCCCTAACAATTCCATATATTTTCATCATTAAATTATCAAACCATTATTTCCAATATTTGCTTTTACTAGTAATCTAATGTATACTAATACTAATATGAAGGAGGATGATGCATATGTGGAGCTTTAGATTAAGCTCTCTTATTGTTGTTTATTAATTTAAATTACCTTAACTTTATAGAGCTTAATAAAACTAATTATAAAGATTTTAGGAGGTATTTATAAATGTCAAATGTAGCCTTAAAGGTATATAATAGAAATGTTAAAGAAAATCAAGCTAAACTTAGAAGAAAAGGGGAAATTCCTGGAATAATTTACGGTGAATTTCTTGAAGAGAATATTCCTGTAAAAATGTGTAATGCAGAACTTAGAAGAATGCTTGGGAAAAATAGTAGTGGATCAATTTTAGAAGTTTCACTTGAAGATAAAAAAATTAATTGTGTTGTTAAAGAAGTGCAAAAGAATGAGAGACATGAAATCATTCATGTTGATTTTCAATATATAAAACCTAACGAAGTAATTAAAATGAGAATCCCAGTTAAGTTTATTGGGCAAGATATTTTAGAAACTAAAAGACTTACACTGGAAACTCATAATTTATATATAGATTTACAAGGGGATGTAGAGAAAATTCCTGAATCTATAGAATTAGATGCTTCCAATATGCAATTAGATGATAAAGTATTTATTGAGGACATTGTTATTCCAAAGGATATAACAATAATAAGCGACCCTAAAACGCTTCTTGCAGTTGTAAGTAGCCAATACTTTAATTAAATTGTTATATAAGTTTTAATAGGTTTCTACTTTAAATTAGATTCTATTTCATATTAAGAATCTTTAATTATGCTAGTATATTAATAACTTATAATAAATTAAATAATATATATGCTTTCAATTTTGATACTTTACTTATATTTTTATAAGTCTATAGAAATAGATTATTAATTGAAACATATATATTTTAAAAAGGATGATTCTAAATATAGAATCATCCTTTTTATTATGAAAGAGGTCAAACTATATACTGCACTATATAGTCTTGGCAAAATATACTTTAATTTTGAGAAGAGATAAATTTCCTTAACTAGAACTACCTTGAATAGAACTCTACTATTAGATTTTCATTTATTTCAATAGGTATTTCATTTCTTAATGGATATCTTTTATATACAGCTTTAAACTCGTCTAAATTAGACTCAATGTAAGGTAATGTATTTGTGTGGTTATTTAAGTAATAATTATAATTTGAAGACTTTCTTGATTTTTCTTTTAAAGAAATCTCAGTACCAGGTTCAACCTTATATGATGGTATATCTATTTTTTTGCCATTCACTAAGATGTGGCCGTGATTTACCATTTGTCTTGCAGCTCTTATAGAGTTAGCAAAACCCATCCTATATACAAGATTATCTAATCTTGATTCTAATCTTATTAGTAAGGCTTCTCCAGTTGTACCATCCTTAGTCTTAAAAGCATCTTCAACATATTTTCTAAACTGCTTTTCTAAAACTCCATAATAAGCTCTTAACCTTTGCTTTTCTAATAGTCTTACACCATATTCAGATAATTTTTTATCTGCTCTACTTGTTCCCTTTGTAGCTCTATTCATGGCTTTTGGATGTCCTGAAACATTTAATCCAAGCCTTCTACTTTCTTTAAATCTTGGGCTTCTCTTTCTAGCCATTTCTTTCCTCCTCTTTTAAATTAAAATATACTTGTATAATATCATACATTTGATTTAATTGAAAATGATTATCATTATTATTTATGTCCTTGTATTAAATTTAAGTCTACTATGCTCACTTTTTCTAATCATTTTATGATATATCTTAATTATTTGTATTTTTAAATATTTTTATTATAGATATTCAAGTATTTCTAATTTAACTATACTAAAAAAAGACTAGATATAACATTAATTAAATGTTCAATCTAGTCTTTTCATGTTATCTAAGTAATATTAAGCCTAATAATACTGATATAGGTATTTATTATTACTTAAACTATCCTTAATTAAAAACTAATCACTATTACTTTTTATTCTTCTTTTTCTTTAATAAAACTGCACCTGTTGCTAAGGCTGCTATAGCAACAATTCCTATCATACTCTCTTGTCCTGTAATAGGTAGGTTAGTTGAGTTATTTTCTTTATTTGAATCTTCTTCTACTTCTGGTTTATTTCCATCTACAGAGTCATTTTCATTTCCTGAATTGCTTCCTCCGTCAGAATTATCCCCATTTCCTGGGTTACTTCCTCCATTAGAATTATCTCCATTTCCTGGATTGTTTCCTCCATTAGAATTATCTCCATTTCCTGGATTGTCTCCTCCGTTAGAATTATCTCCGTTTCCTGGATTGTTTCCTCCGTTAGAATTATCTCCATCTCCTGAGTTATCAGGCGCTTTTAAAATTGAGTCTAATTGACCTTTTAAAGCTTCAGCATTATCTAGATTATTTTCAACTCTTATCTCCATATATCCTTCATTATCAGATCTAAGCAGTCCAAATAAACTAAACTTTCTTTCAACTTTTACTTTATATACTGTAAAGTTATCCTCTTCATATTTATCAAGTATAGTTGGCTTTAATTTTTTTAGATTTTCAAGGAAATCTTCAAATTTTTCTACAGTTATATTCTTCACTTCCAATACTAATGGATCATTAATATCACCTGTTCCGAATACTGGCATTACTATTTCTTCATCTATTATATCTTTTATAAATGATGGTATTTCATCATTATTATCAAAATTAACTACATTTATTGTAATGCTATCTGACTTATTACTTCCATCAATAGTTGAAGCTGTTATGGTAACTTTTCCTTCCGCTTTAGCTATTACTCTAGCATCTCTTCCTAGCACTTCTATTTCAGCAATATTTTCATCACTAGTAGACCATTTTATATCTTTTATATCAGCTTCCTTATTTATAGTTGCTGTTAAGATATTGCTACTTCCTATGTATAACTGATTTATTTTACTATCAATTGTTATATTAGTTGCTAAAGAAATATCCTTCTCTACTGTTACTTTTATAGTTTTAGTTGATTTTGCTTTTTGACTATCTTCTACTGTATATGTAACACTGTATTCTCCTACTGCATTTTCATCTACTGTATTATCTGTTACTACTATATTAGATGTAATATTACCTTCTTCTGGGTCCATTGCTGTTACTCCATCTAATGGATTAAAGTTTTCTCCTAATTTTATAACTTTATCTTCTGCATATATAATAGGAGCTTTATTTATAACTGTTACCTTTGGGTTAACTACTACTTTACTTTGAACTTTAGTAGTTTTACCTTTACTATCTGTTGCAGAATATAAAACCTTATAAGTTCCAGGGATATTTGTATTTACGTTACTTTCAACTTGTAGTTCTATATTTTTATCTTCGTCTTCTACAGTAACCCCATCTTTTGGTTCAAATTTATCTCCAACTTTTAATACATGATCCTTAACCCCTAATATAACTGGCGCCTTATTAGCTTTTACTGTTAAAGTAATTGTCTTTTCACCTTTGTTTCCATAAGAATCTATAGCTGTGTATGTTATTTTATATTCTGTATCAACTTCTGGATCTAAGTCAATATCTTTATCTGAAGTAACTTTTATATCAGTTATTTCTCTACCTTTTGCATCTATTGCCTTAATACCATCTAGTGGTTCAAATCTTTGTCCAGCATCTATAGTTATATCTTTTAATTCTTCTCCATTTTGAGTAAATGTTGGTGGTATTTTAATATCATCTTGAACTACATTTACTTGTACTGTTACAGTCTCAGATCTTTCTCCAAAACTATCTATAACTGTACATTGTAAATCATAAACTCCTGGTTTATCTTCTACAAACTCAGTTATTACTTCATTACCTTTTTTGACTTCAAGAGTTAAATTATCATCTTGATCATTATCTGACATAGTTATTCCTAGATTTTCTGCTGTTAACTCTAGTTTTTCTCCATCTGTAACTTCTAAATACTTATATTCTAAGCTTATTTTAGGTGCTGTATTCATAGTTATAAAGTCATTTTTATTATATTCTACATTAGTTGTGTAATACTCCTTATTAGTATTACTTATGTATTTATATTCGTAATTACTTGTTGGAATAACCTTATACTTAGGTGCTTCACCTCTAGCTAGTAAATTAGTTGAATCAGGAGATTTTACATCTAATTCAAAGACATCAATTTTATTTCCTGTTTTAGGAATAGAATTTTCAGCTGTTATTAATACATCTATAGTATTATCTTCTTCATTTACCGTATAATCTACTAATATATCATTTGAACTGCTTGAGTATTCTTTATTCTTAAGCCTTGTCTCTACTTCTGATGTAATTAAATCCTTTATACTATTTTCTCCATCCTTTAAAGATGCTCCCTCTAACTTAACACTAAATTGAAGTGCTTTTGGTATATCTTCTATATTATCTATAGCTACTTTAACAGTATCACTATCAACTTTTTCTACAACTAATTTAAATTTATCTTCACTATTAGCTTTTTGAACTTCCTTAAATTTTGGAGTTGCGTATACAATTGCAACAGTAGATGTTAAGGCTAAAGTTGATGCTATAGCAACCTTTGCTAATGATTTCTTACTTTTCATATACTTTCTCCTTTCTTATCTTTACAGGAGAGCTGTCATAAAGACAGCTCAATTGTAACTTATCTATTTTTTACTGCTTCACTTATTACATTACTATTAATTTCTACAACTTGATTATATGAATTGTTTATAGTTCTAGCACTTCCTGCATTTAAATCAATTTGTGGTAAATTATCTAAACCTGGAATATCTAAATAGAAAGTATCACTTACTAATCTTTGTCCAATTGGAGTATCCCCATCTAATTTATTGTATCTATATAATTCTGCTTTAATAGAACTTCCCTTTACATTAGGTCCATCTTCAAAGATTTTACCTTGTTGCTCAGGAGTTATCCAATATAGCCATGTACCTTCTGCAACTTCACCAAGCTCTGAATCCTCTGGTAAGTTAGCTAATAAAATAGCTTGAGCCTCCATAGCAAAGTTCTCATCATTTTCATTTAATACAAGTGGAATATTAAATGCTGGATCACCCTTATATTCTCCAGTTATAACTATTGAACCAGCCTCAATGACTTTTCCCTCTGCATACTCATAATCTGATTTTAATCTACCTATGCCATTTTTATATACTTTATCTCCATTATCAATACCAATTTCAATATTATCACCTGTTGGACCTAATATATCAAGTTCTGCTATTGATATAGTCTCTGCTCCCTCAGCAACTAACTTTACATACTTAGCATTAAATGCCCAAAGTTGTGTATTATCACTATTACCAGCTTCATTGAAGTAAATAGTATTTTCTTTTGTAGTATCAAAAGTACCTGAATGAGCCTTAACCCAGTTTTCACCATCTTCACTTACAAGAACTTTATATTTACTTATAGGATTATACGTAATTTCACTATTTTTCTTAAAGAAATTCATTATAGAGAACTTCTTAGTTTCAGGTTTTCCAGGTGTATATTTAAGTCCAACTATTGACTTAGTTTCTCCCATATCAACTGTTACATATGGATCTCCGCTTATAACTTGTCCATCTTTATTTGTTGTCTTTGATGCATTGTACACAGTAGATATATCACTATCTTTTATATTGTTAATTGAACCATCTTGAGATTGTCCATGTCCTGTATTTTCATTGACAACATCATCTTCACTTCTAGTATTTGTATCAAATATCCAATTCTTATTAGATATACTTCCATCATGATTTACTTTTATATTTCCAATTGTTGATTCCTTAGTTACATTTAAGCTGTAGTCATAAGCTTTAACCTTATATTCAAAGGCTCTGTTATTCAATGTATCTACAACATCTGTATACTCAGTAACATCACTTTCTTTATCTCTTTCGACAAATCCAACTGGAGTTTCTTTAATTCCTGTTGCAGTTGCTTCTCTTCTTATTATTTCATATCCAAGAATTTTATCTGAGTCTCTATCTACGCTTAATCTTAATGGAACTTCTTTTTGATTTAAGTAGCTCTTTTCATTTATAGCATTTCCATTCTTATCTACACCAAATGTTCCACTAACTTTAGTATCCGCATCCATAGTTATACTACTCATATCATTATTATCTATTGCTTTCAATCTCTTTCTTCTAGCTTCATCATTTAAGTAGTATATTGCCTTATCTTCTTTTTCATAACCCTTGCTATCTAAATACTTATTAGTTTCTGGACTTGCAACGATACCCCATTTTTCAAAGTATTCTCTTAAATCTTTTTCAATTGCATCTGATGATCTAATTATAAATGTTTGGGCAGTTTGATCATATCCAACTTCTTTTGGAGCAACACCATTTTCTCTTGTTGCTCTATATAACTTAGCATAGAAAGTATCATTTTCTAAATCATTATCTGTATTAAGATCTAACATATCATAAGTATAGTCATTATCATATGCTAAATGTAATTGCCAGAACATTGCTAACTTATCAATTCCTGAACTTGCAAGACCTACACTACCTGATGTTACCTTATTATATGCACCATTATATGATGCTCCTTCTATTCTAGATGTATTAATATCATTAAAAGTTTGACTTATTAAAGCTAATATATTATTTGTTACTTCCGCATATGTTAAGCCAGGTCTATCGTGAACGTGTCCAATTTCGTGATTAATACCCCATCCAAATAATTGTCCTTCTTCACTATTTAATAAGTTTCCATTTTCATCAAACTTAAATGGAACACCTTGCATCATTCCTTGAATTGAACCATATCCTATACCTACGTGATGTGATGAAGCATACATAAATGCTCCTGTAAACATTCTTTGATATTTTATATTAATACGATTTAATGGTGCCTTATTATCTTTGAAGAATTGTTGTTCACTCTTACCATTAAGCTCTTCTAAAGCATTAGTTCCTATTTTACCATCATTATCAAAATCTATTGGTTTTTCAAGTAAACCTTGTTGTGCATAAGATACCTTCATTAATTGTTCCCATGCCATTAATGTATCATAAACTCTATTTACTTGAGCATCTTCATTTCCAGCTAATCCACTTTCTATACCCTTAAGTACTTGATCTGCTGCAAGAGACAGTGAAACTCTATCACTTTCTATTTCAGTACTATTTAAAATAGAAGTTTCTGCATCATAAGCATAAATATTTTTCGCTCTATCTTGTGGAGTTACAGTCTTAGGATATCTATCTTGTACTGTGCTAACATAAGATTTTAAGTTTCTAATATATTCTCTAATTAATTCTTTTACTTCTGATTCTTTAGATGCATCATCCATCATGTTATTAACATTTAAGTGAGGGATTTCTGTTCCACCACTTACACGAACTTGAACTTCTTGACCATCATTAAAGCCATCATTAAATCTTAAATATAAGTTTCCACCTTTTTCATAATCCATATCAAAAGGAGAATCTGGAATTACTATCTCATTTTTCCCTACTTCTAATAATTGATCATATTCTTTTATATAAGTTCCACTTTCGCCGTTATGTTGAGTTATTGCAAGTTTAAATTTAGTATCTTTTCTTGATGACCCTATATATATATTTACAGTATCACCTGGCTTAACTGCTACTCCTAATGCTTGGTAATCGTTTGATTGACCTATTGTATTTCCGCCATCTGACCATGTATTATTTCTTATTCCAACATCAAGAGTTTTAATATTATCGCTTAATTTAATATCATTATATAAATCCTGTGCTCTCTTTAAGTCAGCTAATAATTGCTCTTGCTTTGGATGATATTCCATACTTGCTGAATCTATAGTATTAGCTCTTTTTATAAGTTCATCAATTCTTTCTTGAGTAACATCATCATTTAACTCTAGCATTAAAGCACCTTTAAATAATGCAGCTACATCATTTTCTAAGCTATCATATTCATAGAATTTAATTTCACTTATACTTGATCTTTGAGCTTTACCATATGAAGGGTTAATTCTTAATGCAGTTTGTATCTTACTTGTTGTTACTGGATTTGGAAGTTTAACTTCATAATATAATGTTCCATTATCCTTATCTTTTAAAGTTGTATATTTTGCATTTACATTTACAAATTCATTTTTCTCTGAGTCAAAATATCTTACTGGAACATAATCATATGTGACATCATAAGCATATACACCATCTAAACGAGTTGTTAACCTTATAGTATCTATTGTATATTCTTTGTCAAATGTAACAGTCGGACCAGAATTATGACTACTATTCCATGTAAATGATGTCCAGTATGTACTGAAGTCATTATCTACAATTGCATATTTATTTCCTTCCATACCATTTGGATGTTCTTTGTCATCAACTTTTCCATATTCAACATCTATTATGTTTGAAGTGTGTTCTTCTCCTTCAACCACTCTATTTATTAATTTATATTCTGACATTTTAGGAGGGTTAATGCCTTTTGTAGCACCTAAATAAGTCTGTGATAATCCACCAGTACCATGATGATTAGTTGCTGTCATTTTTATTTCATATGTAGCATTATCTTCAAGTCCTGTAATAGTATAGCTAGTACCTCTTATTAACTCATCTTTATCTGTCTTTTCTCCTGGCGCTAAGTTAGCTACTCCATCTGGTATATCATTATTAGGATCGCTATCTACATATTTAGGCTCATTTGGATCTTTAGCCTTAAACCATTCTCCTGTTCCAAGCTTTCTGTAATATAAATCATAGTCCTTAGCTTTTTTATGGCTCTTCCAGCTAACATTAAGTATTCCTTTATATGCTCCTTCTATTTTTATACCTTCTGGTCCTTCTGGAGCTGTTTCTGGTATAACTTGAAGTTCAATTATAGAATCTGCTCCGAATTTATTTCCATCTTCTCCATCAGCATTGGAGCTTAATTTCCCTGATATTGAATCCCATGCTCTTGGATTAAAGTTCTCATCAACATTATCTGGGTCTCCATCTTTATCATTTGAATTGTTCTCTATATTAGTACTTCCAACTTTATCTACATTATAGTCATCTTGCTCATCCTTATAGCCACTCTTCCAATCTCCATTTAAAGATTGAATACTTACTCTATATGTAGAATAACCATTAACTTTCTCTATCTTTAATGTATTTTCTGTAGTCTTATATGTACTTATATTTTTAACACTGCCATCTTCGTTTAGCTCTTCTACTTTAATCTCGTATCCACTTATATTATTTTCATGATTCCATCCTAAAGTCATTGCTTCATTACCAACAGCTGTTGAACTTGTAAAGTTGTTTATAACAGGAATATTCATATTAGGCTTTGGCATCTCTTTATAGACATTATTTAAAAAGTTAACCTTAGATATTTCTGCAAGATTCTTATTTCCTCTACCACCAGTAACTTTTATAGTAATTTCACTTACTGCAACTTGACCTTTTAAATCTATTTCTATTACACTAACTTCTTTTCCATCAGAATTTCTTGTTCCTATAACCTTTGAATTAGTCTCATCAAACTTAATATCCTCTTGACCTGGTATACTTATAAGTCCTTTTCCAGGAGCTGTATCTTTTGGTGCTTCTATAGTTATTTTTTCTACATTAGTTGTAGATCTAGTTTTTCCTGATAGATTTATAGGTATTTCTATAGGATTATTTTCACTGATTTCTGCATTGTTTTTAGGTGCTAGTTTTACTCCTGCTCCGTTATCAGCTAATATATCTCTTATATTTCCTTCTAATATTTCTGTAGTCTTATTAACATTTATATCAATATTGTTAGGATTTAAAATTGGATCTGTATCTAATATAGTTGCATCTATACTAGTTTTATCCATGTTTTTATGTACATAACTTAAATCTGTTATATCTACTTTTCCGTCCCTATTTAAATCAAAATTTGCATCATATGACTTACTCTTTATTTTATCTTTCATTGTGTCATAGTCTGCTTTATCTACTTTTTTATCTGAATTTACATCACCTGATAAGAAAGCTCCTGGATAAACTTCATCTTGAGCTTGATTATCATTGTTGTCACTTGTCCCTACTAAAACTCTCTTTGATGAATCTTGTATATTTATGTTATCTATTTTTGCAGTATTATATCCATCTCCTAGAATTTCTAAAGAATATTCTCCTAAAGGTAGTCTATTGAAAGTTAAATGATAGAAATATACTGAATCATCACCATCTTCTAATAGACTTCTCTTAGAGTTCAACGCCTCTAAAGTATAAGTAATACCAGTATCCCCTATAACTCCACTCTTATTATCTGAACCTAATTTAATTATTCCAATTTCTCCAGAACCACCTATTAATCTTACTGATATATTAGTATTTTCAGTGGTTTCATTTTTTATTGGTGTAGAGAAGTTTATATCTAATTCTAATTTCCCTGTAACTTCATAATCAATATTTTCTACAGTTTCTTTAGTTTCTTCAGTTTCAGTTTCTACCTTTTCATCAATTTCTTTTACTTCTTCAGTAACTTCAATATTTTCAGTTTCCTGAACCTTTTCTTCTTCTTCTGGAGCTTGTTCAGTATTTTCAGTATTCTCTATGTCATTAACTTTATCTTCTGTTGATGTAATATCATTATTACTTTCAGCTATTTCTTCTAAATTTGAATCCTTATTATTCTTATCATTTTGTAGAATATCTTCATTGATTATATCAATTGCTTCTTTATTATTTATTGTTTCTGCATATGCAACATTTTGCACTTGACTGGCAATTAATGCTACTGCAAGTGTAGCTGATATCTTTTGTTTCATAATAATAATTCCTCCTATTTATTTTTTAGATATAAAATATACCATAGAAACTGTTGGAAATTCAATAATCTTTTAGTAGTTTTTTTACATTTATACTATATTTATATACTTCAATTTATATATTTTTTATACATTCCATGCTTATGTAAGTGTACTTTTTAAAATTAATCAATAATTGTGATACAAGGTTAATAAGTTAATTTTTAACTATTATACAAATGATGATTATTTTCAATAAAAAAACTCCATAGTATAAACTACAGAGTTTTTAGTCTTATATATTTTTTTATTAATAATTATGATAATTTTATCAATATATTAGATACCACAATTTCCATCAATACATACATTTTTGCCATTATTATTTTCTAAATCTAATGAAGGCTTATCTTCTTCTAACGCTTTATTTAATGCCATTAAGAATACATCCTCTGGCTGTGCACCAGTAACCTTGAACTTATCATTGAATACAAAAGTTGGTACAGAAGTAATGCCATAATTTCTAGCTAAAGCTTCATCTTCTCTAACCTCATTTTTATACTTATCACTATTTAAGAATTTTATAGCCTCTTCTTTATCTAAGCCAACACTCTTTGCAATATCTCCTAATGTATCTATGTCACTGATATTCTTTGAATCAGTAAAATAGGCTTTAAATAGAGCTTCTTTCACTTCTCCCATCTTGTTAAAATCCTTAGCAAAGTGAATTAAACGATGTGCATCAAATGAATTACCTAGAATTAATGTATCGAAATTATACTCTAATCCTAATTCCGCTGCTTGTCTTATTATACCATCGTTATTGATTTTAGCTTCTTCTACACTTATTCCATACTTTTCAGCTATAGTTTCATTAATATTTTTATTATTAACCTTAGGTGCATCTGGACTTAACTCAAAGCTTCTGTACACCACTTCCACCTTATCTTTACCTAAAAATTTATTTAATGCATTTTCAAACCTACGTTTTCCTATATAACAAAATGGACAAAATATATCTGACCAAATTTCTATTTTCATTTTTCTACCTCCTTATTTCTTTAAATAATTTTTTAATTTACTAATAAACGCTTCCATATCTTTCATATTATTAAAAGCTTTTGCAGGAATATAGGCAATTACCGTAAAATCATCTACTAAGAAATAATTCTCATGATATTTATCTAGGATTAAACCTTCCTTCCATGTTGAACCTGTTAGTAATTTATCTTTTAAATTATATATACCAGATTCATTTATATATATTCTATATCCACTATTATCTCTTTTTTCTGAAGTAAGTATTTTCCTAAATATCTTTTTAATAAATTTCGGCAATATTATAAAATTAGTTATTATAAGTAATATGATTAAAATTAGAATAATATTTATAGTTTTAACTTCTAACATATATAAAAGTAAATAAATTAAAACAGTTTCTAGTATTTCAATAAATATTATAGGTAATAAAATTTTAAATATCTTACTTCTAAATTTTTTGTTATAGATTGTATAATTTAATATTTTTTTAATATCACTATCATCTATTAATATTTTTTCACTGCTAACTCCATCAAAACTATCATATATACTATTACAATCATTATCCTTATAACTATTAATCTTACTTATAAATTCCTCTTCTTCATTATAAGCATTTAAAACCCTAAGAGGAATTAATATACTTGAATCTAGATGTGATATAATTAGAAACTTCTCATTTTTATCAATCTTGTCTATTAGATTACAATTGATAACAGTAATTTCATTCTCTAAATAATATCTAAGAAAAGGTCCCTCTAAAACTACCCTCTTTCTTCCCCTCTCTTTAGAGTTAAATTCATATACTGATTTATAACCGTGATCAGATGAATAGTTAGCAAATTTACTTTTAATTTTCTTAATTAAAAAATATGATAATATAGTTACTAAGGCAGAAATTATAACTGAAATAATTAAATCTACCCTCTCCATAACCATAATAATTAATGTCATTAAGAATATACATATCATTAATACAACTAAGGCAACCTTTTGAGTCTTTTCAACCCTATTCAGAAATTTATAATTTATATATTTTTTACTTTTCTCCAGCTCTTGTTTAATATAATAACTGTACTCTTCTTCAGTGAAACTATATGAATATTCCATGCAAATACATCCTTTAACTATAATTTAAATATACGTATATTATATACTTCTTAGTAAATTTTTGCAAAACAATGCAGAGGATTGAACAAATGGTCACCTCATAAATAAATAAGCCACCTAAAGGCAGCTTATTTATTTATTTATTTATTTATTTATTTATTTATTTATTTATTTATTTATTTACCAATGAGTTTTAGTAGCAGACTCATTTGAAATTTTATCCCTTTGACTTAAGTATAAACATAATCCATCTAATACTATATGGATACTTTGATCAAATAGTGAACTTAGTAATTGAATAGATTTTCTATCAGCTCCTGTATCACCTTTTACTGTTCCTGGAACTATAACTATATTATCTGCTAATTTAGCTAACTCTGATACATTATTACTTGTGAATACTAAAATTTCACATCCTACATTTTTTGCCTTATTAGTATCAGAAATTATATTAGTGCTTCTTCCTGAACCTGATACAGAAATAAATAAATCTCCTTCTTTTAATGCAGGCGTTATTGTTTCAGAAACTACATACGTTTCATATCCTAGATGCATAAGTCTCATAGCAAAACCTTTAGCCATAAGTCCAGAACGCCCTTCCCCATCAACAAATATTCTTCTATCCTTCTTGATAGATACAGCCGCATTTTTGAATTCTGAATCATTAACTTGATCTAAAACTCCCTTAATCTCATCTAATATCACATTAAAAACTTCCATTTTTATCCCCCATTAGTTCTTTAAACTCTTTAGCTTCTTTCTTCATATCCTCTGCTTTAGTTATAGCTCCCCCCACTATTGCTATATGAAAATTAGATTTTTTTATAATATCAATATTATCTTTTTTAACTCCACCAGCTACAGCTAATCTATTAAAACTTTTTAGATTATTTATTGTAGAGTTAATAAGTTCTTCTAAGTCTTTTTCATCATTATCACTAGGCATATGGACACAAATGATTCCATCACTGAATTCACTTAAGGTTTCTTGCTTTTCCTTTGATACTTCAATTAAATCTATTAAATAATCTTTTTTATATTTATTAGCAACCTTTTTACAGATTCTTATAGTTTCTAAAGATGCTGCTCCTAGTACTGTTGCTATATCTGCACCTGCATTATATATAGCTTCAAATTCATATTCAGCCTCATCTACTGTTTTTATATCAGCTAAAATTATTATTTCAGGAAACTTTTCTCTTATTCTTCTAATGGACTCTAACCCAAAATCCTTAATTAATGATGTTCCTATTTCTATAATGTCAGCATAATCCTTTACTTCCTCAATTATTTCTATAGCCTTTTCTATAGTAACTCTATCTATTGCTACTTGAAGCTTCACCTTTGTATCCCCCTTATCTTTAGTATCTACTTATTCTTTTGAGAATAATATATCATAATAAATATAGTAATTCTACTATATTATTACATTTTAATGTTCTAATAAATACAAATGCATCCTATTCCTTATATGCCATATCCCAAAAATCCATTTCATAAAGGCTAGATTTCATAAATATCTCTCTTAAATTTTCAGCTTCTTTCTCTGAAATATCTTTACATAATTCATTTATATGATCTTTCCATATTTCAGTTCCTTCCTCAAATTCTTCTGAAGAATACTCTTCTATCCATGGTTTATAAAAATTCCCATCTAAGGTCTCTTTATATTTTTCATATAAACTTCTTCCTATAAATTGATAACTCCATGTACAAGGCAATATAGTCATAGCTATTTCTTTCAAATTTCCTTTTAATCCAATACTAAGCATATAGCTTGTATAACTTTCTGTTGTAATTTCTTTTCTATTATCAAAAACCTTACTTGGATCTATTCCAAAGTATTTTAAGTAATTAGTATGAACTTCTGTCTCATCTTCTAATATTCCCTTTATGGAACTATAGTATAAATTCATATCACTTAAGCTTTCAGCCTTAACTAGTCCCATTGCAAAAACTTTAGTATATTCTTTTAAATATAAATAATCTTGAATTAAATATTTTTTAAACTTCTCCTTATCTAAAGTTCCTTCACCTATTTCCTTAACAAATGGATGTTCTAAATATTTGCCCCAAAGTTCCTTTACATCCTCAAATAAAATATCACTAAACTTCATAAAATCACCCTCCATAAATTTTATATTCTGAACTAGAAAAGTTATAGATACCACGGTTTAGAAAATATCCAGTTATAAATAAAAGGCTATACCCCCAGAGGAATATAGCCTTATCTTCAATAAAAATCTAACATCTTATAAATTCTTACTCTTATTAAAGCTTTCCTCCGCTGGCATTATCCAGATCAGGTATAAGGGTTAATAGAATACTATTTCTCAGCCTTATGGCACCCCTAGCAACTTTTCTATTTTATAATAATTATATATCATTAATATCTATTGTCAATATTTTCAATTATTCATTTAAATTTTATTTATCTATAATAATTTTCAACCCTTTTTTATAACATTTTACATTTACTACGAATTTCTCATTATAACACTTTCAACTAAGTTTGCTACACTTTCACATGCATCACAGCATCTTTCAAAACATTTAAAAGTATCAGTCCATGTCATAAGTTCTACAGGATCCTTAGAAGTAGTATGCAGATTTCTCGTACTACTAATGTATAGTCTATCACCATCTTCTTCTAAATCATTTATATTTATAATTAACTTATGAATTTCTGATGATTTTTTAAAATTATAAAACTCTTTCATAATACGTTTTAGTTCATTACAATTCTTTATAATTAGATTAGAAAACTCTAATGCTTCCTTTTTTATATCAATAATATTAAACATATAAATTCTTGCTAAAATATCATCTATAGCATCAGTAACATTATCAATATAATGAGCTATCTCAATAATATCTCCTCTTTCAATTGGTGTTATAAACTCTTTATCTAATTTCCTCATCATATCGTGCTTCTTAACATCAGCAGTATGTTCTATAGTATGCATTTCATCCATTTTCTTTTGTATTTCATTTGCATCAAAACTTAATAAAGTACTGTTAAGTAAACTTGCCGCATCACATGAATAGTCTACTAATTCAGCTAACATTTCAAAATAATTATTATCCTTTTTCCCTATCATTAACCTCAACTCCTCTATAGTTATATTTTAAAATATCCAAATAAATAATTTTGCCATTAAAAATCCTATTAATCCACAGCCTGGGAATGTTAAAATCCATGTCCAAACCATATCTTTAACAACACCCCAGTTAACAGAACTCAGCCTCTTTGCAGCTCCAACTCCCATTATAGCTGTTGTCTTTGTATGTGTAGTACTTACAGGTACTCCTGTTACCGAAGAAAGTAATAGACATCCTGCTCCTGCTAAATCCGCTGAGAATCCTTGATATTGTTCTAACTTAACCATATCCATTCCAACAGCTTTTATTATCTTATATCCTCCTATAGATGTTCCTAATGCCATAACTAAAGAGCAAACTATCATAAGCCATATAGGTATAACAAAGCTTTCAACATCGCCTTTTCCATTTGCTAAGAAGATCCCCAGCATAAATACTCCCATAAATTTTTGTCCATCTTGAGCTCCATGCATAAATGCCATAGCTGCTCCTCCACCAATTTGAGAATACTTAAAGAAGCTTCTAGTTTTACTACGATCAAATCTACCAAATATGAATCCTATGACTTTTACAGTTAGCCATCCCAATCCAAACCCTAAAAATGTAGATAGTATTAGTCCATATATTACTTTGATCCATTCGCCTCCATTTATACCACTCATACCACCTTGTAATGCAATTGCAGCTCCAGAAAGCCCAGCAATTAAAGCATGGCTTTCGCTTGTAGGAATTCCAAAATACCATGCTGCTGTTGCCCATACTACTATAGCAAATAAAGCTGCACATAAAGATATTAATGCATAATGAGGATCTCCGCCAAAGTCTACCATATTGTAAATAGTTTGTGCTACATTAGCATTAATCATCGTCATAACAAAAACACCTAAAAAGTTAAATATTGTAGCCATAAAAATAGCAGAACGTGGTCCAATAGCTCTCGTAGAAACACATGTAGCAATTGCATTAGGAGCATCTGTCCATCCATTAACTAAAATTACTCCTAATGTTAAAACAACTGTAATTAACAAAGGAGGATTGCTAAATATCTGTCCTAAAAAATCAAAAAAAGAAATTGTCATTAATTATCTCCTTTCATTTTATGTATATCTATTATCAATTTTTATGTTATATTTTAACAATAAATCTTTTTTATTAAATTTTCAATTATTTTTTATAAAAATAGTCTATGTATTTTCAACATAGACTACTCTATATTATTTATTGAATTTCATGCCCTGAATTTTGTAAACAAGATTTAATTTGAGCTGCAGTTGCTGGTTCATTATAAATTATTTCAATTGTTCCTCTTGCCATATCTACACAAACTTGATCAACTCCATCTACTTTCTCCAAAGAATTCTTAACTTGTGTCTTCATATTTTCATTAGATATTCCATTTATTTTATAATGTACTCTTTCCATACTATATCTCCTTTCATATTTGATACAAATATAGTATGCTCAATTATTTTGCAAATCATATTTCATTAGCTATATCAATTTACACAGAGTTTAAGGATTATTATGACATAACATTCTTTAACGCTTTAAGCTCTGTACCATCCTTTTTAGCAGAACCTGAGGTCAGAAATGTATTCTTGAAAGATCTCCTTGTAGGATATATTTTAACGATTGCAGGATCTGTATATTATATAAAAAAATCATATACAGAAGCTAATTATAAAATTAAAGCTTAAGAAATAGAAATTTAAAAAATAAGCATATTGACTAATATCAATATGCTTATTTTTTATTTATTTTTCCATATAGTGCTATCCTTATAGTAATTTATCCCTTCGTATTCCATCCTTGGGCCTTGACTTTTTAGTCTTACTTTATATTCATTCCAATTCCTAGCACTCTTTGGAGTCCATCCTATTTCTGAATATCCTAGTAATCTTGGATATATCATAAACTCCATTTCATCTTCAGTAGCTATATTTTCTGTCCATAAAGGTGATTCTATTCCTAAAATTAAATTTTTTGGAGCATAATCAGTTGGATCCCAATTATATGCTGTTTCTATTGGAATATATCCTGCCCAGTTTAATCCATATGGAGTAGCACTATTATATTTCATATCTAAATATGCTTTACTAGCTATTGATATTATCATATTCATATTTTTTTCTTTAGCAGCTTCGTTTGAAGCCTTCCAATTTTGAAGTATAGTACTAGAATTTATTTCTGGAGCTGTATCTATAGGATCCCATCCTATAGGAGTCTTTCCATATTTCTGAACTATTTTAGATACTCTTCCTACAAAATAATCATAATCTTCTTTTTTAGTACTATCAGCTTCATCTCCACCCATATGAAAATACTTTGATGGTGAAATTGCTGAAATTTCTTTTACTACATCATCAATAAATTCATAGGTTTTTTCATTGTCTGTCATTAATGTACTGAAGCCTACATCAATACCTGTATATAACGGTTTCTTTTTACCATCTGGATTTAAAAATCCATAGGAAGCTAAAGCTGCATTAGTATGTCCTGGCATATCTACTTCCGGTATTATTTCTATATATCTATCAGCTGCATATTGTACTATACTTTTAAATTGCTCCTGAGTATAATATCCACCTGGTCCACCACCGACTTGTGTACTTCCTCCTATAAGAGTTAAATCAGGATATTTCTTAATTTCAATACGCCAACCTTGATCATCAGTAAGGTGCAAATGCAATCTATTTATTTTATATTGGGCTGCATAGTCTATTTGCTGTTTTATAACATCTTCAGGGAAGAAATGTCTTGCTACATCTATCATAAATCCTCTATATGGATATTCAGGTTTATCATTTATTGTAGATGCAGGAATACTCCACTCAACATCATTAACTAAGGTATTTTTTGCAATTTCTGCAGGCAATAGCTGTCTAATAGTTTGGATACCTCTAAATAAGCCCTCAGGTTTAAAGGCCTTTACTATGATTCCATCAGCATTAGTAGTTATTTCGTAACCTTCATTACCTAATTTTTCATTGCCACCTACTGTAGTTAAAAAAATACTATTCCCTTTAGGAGTTTCATTTTTAATGATAGGAAATCCATATCCTGTTGCGGGACTTAATTTTTCTTTTAAATACTCAGCAGTTCTAACTATCTCTTCAGTTTCTCCTTCGTTATTTCCTTTTACATATATTGAAGTATCTTTATTTAACGTGAACTTTCCTTCAGCCTCTTGGTAAGTTAATGGCTTTGGAATAATAGTATTATTTACTTTTTCAGCTATAACAGCTAAATCTTCATCTTCTTTTTTAATATTAGATATAACTAATGTCACAGTGCTTATTACAAGGATGCACAAAGCAATAATCAAAAGCTTATTATTTTTAATCTTCAAATTTAATCCTCCTTAAAATTTCTTTCAACACTATTTTATGACCTAAAATTTATACTATACATTTGTTGAAATTATTCTTTATTTTTATGAACATATCCTTTAAATAACATAGCTTTTTCTTTAGGTAATTTCTTTTTAGATAAAATATCATAAAATGCAGAAATAATATAACTAACTGTCATCACTAAAATTATTGCTATCATTTCTTCTCCACCAAAATATTCTAAAGCCATAGCTATTGAAGTCATTGGCAGAGATGTTGCACTACAAAATACACCTATCATTCCAAGGGCCGTTACTGATGGTAATGGTAAATTAATATACTGTGAAACAAAACTTCCTAATGTAGCCCCTACAAAAAATGTGGGATTTCCCCTTCCACCTTGAAATACTGAGCCTAATGCTACAGCAGTAAATATTATTTTCCATATACAATCCATTATACTTACATAGTTATTAAAGGAATCATTTATAAAGGATTGACCTAAACCATTATAGTTATCTCCTACTAAGAAAAACAAAATTATAGTTATTACTCCACCTAAAATAGCTTTAATATATGGATTCTTGGTTATCTTGTTATAAACCCTACTGCTATTATCTAAGACAAAATTAAATATAAATCCGCCTAAGCCGAAAATAATACCTAATATTATTAACTTAATAATTACCATTACACTTAAGTCATCCAATATTAAATTTGGATATTGTACCGACTTACTTCCAACTCTTATAGCAATTTCATTAGATACTACTGTAGTAAAAAAAGCAGGAATCAAAGCTGTATAATGAAATCTTCCCTTTAATACTAATTCCATTCCAAGTATCGCTCCTGCAAAAGGAACATCATATATAACTCCAAAAGCACTTCCAACTCCACAGATAACAAGGGTTCTTTGCTCATCATCTGATAAGTTAAATTTCCTAGCTATAAAATCTCCAAAAGTTCCTCCCATCGCTACCGCTGATCCTTCTTTACCTGCAGATCCACCAAAAAATGTTGTTAAAACTGATCCTATAAATACTACAAAGCTCATATAAAAAGGTATATCTTTCGCAGCAGATTGAACTTCTGACTTAAGTAAATTTTCTCCTGAATAAGCATTTCTCTTAGTTCTTAAATACATAAAAGTAATTAATATCCCTGCAATTGGTAAGAATAATATTAATAATTCATGTTCTTTTCTAAAACTATTTGCTGCTGTTAACAACCTATTATACAAACCTACTACAATACCAATTGGTATTGCTAATAAAATGCTAAGTCTCACCCATCTCACTACTTTTTTTATTAATATATAATACTCCTTATTACCATTACTATTTACTTCTTCTATCATAAGTTTTTCCTCTTATTTTCTCTCTTTATAATTATTATCTTTAAAATAAAGAAAACAATTCATAAAAAGGTAAATCGATGACTTTTAATCTTTCTAGGCTTCACTTATATTAATAACTAACTTATAAATCCACACTTAATCTAAAGAAAATATAAAAAAATAGCTATACCAGAATATAACTGATATAGCTATTATTTTAATATTTAATTATATAATTACTTTCAGATGGAACATCTACTTCCTTATTTCTTTGGAAATAATCTATTATAAGTTCGCTCATATCCATATTTATTTCCTTAACTACTTCAGCATTTTCATAAGCTGGATATATAGCAGTGTTACTTGCTCTATAGTTATTTAATACTATAGTGTAGTCTTTATTTAAATCTATCTCTTCTCCATTTTTCTTCATGGAAACCACACGGTCTCCAAAGTCCTTATTTAAATCTATTTCATAAGTTAAACCTGCAAAAGTATCATAATTGTAATTTTGAACCTTTGGCACTAAAAATTCATTATTTATTTTAACTTCATTATTTTCTAAAACAAAATATGTGGCACTTTTTTCAATAGCCTCTTTAACTTTACTTCCCTTTATTTTTAGGACCTTTAAAGTATTAGGATATGGATAATTTATTAGTACATCTCTAATGGAGACATTTCTCTTAAACCCAATAGCAGTATCAAATAATGATAAAGCTGAAAAATCTGCATTAGAAACATCTAATTGAACATCATGTAAGAAATTTATAAAAGGATGTCCTTTAAGTCTTGCAATAAATATATTATCAAGAATTATGTCATTCTTAAAATGTCCTATTTCTTTATCTAAGTACTTTTGTAATTCTATATTAGTTTCAACAAATCTTTTTTCTAAATCTTTATTAACTTCATCTTTTAATGAAGAAACATCTACTAATTCATAGCTTGATTCCATAGTTTCAGTATCTATCACTATCTTACTGAAATTTTGTCCGTTATGCATAGGTTGTGTGCAAATAACACCATTTATCTTAGTTATAAATGATCTATGCTGATGACCACTTAAAACTATATCAATTGAATCATAAGTTTCTAATAATTCACTAGCTTGATTTTCTTTATTTAGCTTCTCAGTAGGAATATTTTTACCATCTATACTTTTTTCAAATCCTCCATGATAACAAACTATTATAATATCACTTTTTTCTTTTAATTCTTTTTCATATTTACCATATACTTTAACTGGATCTAAAAATTCTAATCCCTTAATATTCTTTTCTTGTTCCCAGTTAGGTATAAATGATGTAGTAAATCCAATACATCCTACTTTAAAACCATTAAAATCAAAAATTCTATATGGCTTACTATCAAAAGATAGTCCTCTAATATTAGCATTAATAATTTTTCTTGAAATATCTCTGTATGCTGTATTTAAATAGTCTAATCCATAATTAAATTCATGGTTACCTAATATATAAGCATCGTATCCAATATCCTCTAAAAGTTCTGTAATTGGATTAGTTTCCAATTTCTGTTTGGATAAATAGTGAGTTAATGCTGAACCTTGAACTAAATCACCACAATCTATTTTTAATGATGCATCATAATTTTTTTCATCCTTTAATATATATGTTCCTATTTTTAGAATCCCTAAAGATTGTTCAGTAACATAATTAGTTGGATATACAAATCCATGTAAATCACTAGTTTGATAAATTACTAATTTCATAGTACCTCCTTTATAAAAAGGGATGTTAAAAAACTTCCTAGTTTTCTAACATCCCCCATGATTTATTTAATAAAAATATCTATAACCTTATTCCCAAATAGAAGTTAAAGTAGTTTTAAACTCTTCTAATTTCTTAGTTACATCAGTAGTTGGGTCAGCTAATGTTGCTTCTAAAACAGTACCAGCTTCACGATATGCTGCATCAGCACCAGTCATAACTGGATTAGTGTAAAGATTCTTAGTTGCATCAGCAAGTATTGGAGCTATTAAGCTTCCAGAGTTCTTGTATTCATCTGATTCAATAGCACTTTGTCTGATTGGCATATATCCAGTTTCAATACCCCATTGAATTTGCTTTTCTTTGCTAGTTAAGAACTTTAAGAATTCATAAGCAGCAGTCTTTTGCTCTGGAGTAGCACTTGAGAATACATATAAATCAGTACCTTGTTGTAGTGATGCATTTGTTGGGTATGGAGCAGCTCCTACTTCAAACTTATCGCCTACACCTTGCTTAACAAAGTTTTCACCAGCATTTGAACCAACGTACATTCCTACAGTTTCATTACCAAATGGTCCTGATAAGTACTTATCTGTTCCAGCAATTCTAAAGTAACCTTCTTTAACTCCTTCTAAATAGTAGTTAAAAGCTTTAGCTGATTCTTCACTAGTTACATCAAAGTTATTATCGAAGATTTTTCCTTCGCTCTTTAAGAAAGTTGTATAGTAGTTATTTAATGAGTCAAATCCAGCTCCTGGGATGCCCTTCTTTTCTTTTATTGTCTTAGCAACTTGAACAAGTTCATCATAGTTTGTTGGAGCTTTTAATCCTAATTCATCAAATAAAGTTTTGTTATACCATATAACTTCTGTTGACTTATTAAATGGCATACCATATATTTTTCCATCTATAGTAGCTGCTTCTCTAAGACTTGGTAATATATCTTCATAATTATCAAATTTTAAAGTTTCATTTTCAATATATGGAGCTAAATCAGTTACTAGTCCATCTTGAATTGGATTGAACATCCAATCTGGATAAGCTTGAGTTAAAGTTGGTAAATCTTTAGGGCTTGCAACTGTAGCAGTTATTTTTTGTTGTAAATCTGGGTAACTTGATTGATTTTGTAAAGTTACTGTTATATTAGAGTTTTGAGCCATAAACTCATCTGTTAATTTTTGTAGAGATTTTTCTAATTCTCCATTCATTGCATGCCAGAAAGTAATTTCAACAGGTGAAGTAATTTCTGTAACAATGTCTTCGTTAGATGTTTCTGCTCCCTTTGTTCCACATCCAGTTAATAAACCTAATGAAAGTGTAAGAGCAATTAACTTTTTAAATTTCATTATTTTCCCCTCCGGTTATATAGTTTGTTTCTTTTCTGGTAAAAGAACGTCGCCATTTTCATTATAAAGTTTTTCAGGACGATAAGAATGTATTGGTACTAATAACTTAGGTTTAATTAAGTTAATTATCTTAATTAAATCATAAGGATGAGCATGCCCACTACATGAAACTCTTTCGAATTTAATATTTCTTTCTTCAAATTTGTTTACAAATGGTGTGTATGCTGGATCAAAATCACCTAATGGCACTGCATTAGAATGAATATAAATTCCACCTTCCTGTAATTTATCTATATATTCAATGGCAAGTTTATCTAATTGCCAGAAAAAGCTACCTTTATCATTTAATAATTCTTCAAAATCAATCTTAAGCTTTTCATCTAATCCATAATCTGTATTATCTAATTGATAGTAATAAGACTCATATCCTGTTGCTTCCTTAAGAACATATGAATAATATGCATCTAGCACAACTTTTCTTGAATTAGTTTTTATAATATTTAATATTCTTTCTATATTAGAAATATAGTAATTAAATGTTATTTGCTTATTAGGATTATTATTAACTATTTCATTTATCTTATCTATTAATTCTGGTTCATTTGATATTTCTCTATCACTTACATCATCATCAAAGTCTTGGAATGAAACACTTACGCCTTCTATTAATAAGACGTCACAGTTTTCACTTTCCTTACAGAATTTTAATGTTGCATCTTTTCTATATCCATGAAGTCTTATATCTCCAGTATAAGAGATAACTAAATCTGGAGTTTCAATTAATAATCCACAAGCACCATAGGCATCATGATCAACTGGCATTACCTTAACTTTAATCTTACCAATTTCTATTATGTCATATTCCTTAACTCCAATTATGTCCCTTGTGTTCTTACCATTATTTTCATATAGAGGGAATAAGAAATCATTATTAATATTTAAGGTATTTAATAGTGATTTTGTTCCTTCTAACATATATAAAGGTACTTCTGGATTTAAGTAGTTAATAATCTTAGAATGATCTAAATGCATGTGTGATAAAAATACTGCTGTATTCTTAAATTTATTTTCTTTTGACTCAAATCCTTTTAATGGAATCTTAGGATCAAACATATTATCTAAATATGGTACTAAATTTTCATCTAATAAATCTTGTAAGTTTTCAGGCTGTACTGGAGCCTTTGGGTTGTACTCACTACCAAAATCGAAGAATATATGACTATCCTCATAAACTACTTCAATTATTGTTCCACCAATAGTTAATATACCATTGTGAAAAGTGATTTTTGTCTTCTTATCCTTTAACGCCACTCTTAACAACTCCTCTAATTATTTGTTTTCTAAATATTAAGTATAGAATTAGTATTGGAACAATAGCTATTGTTGATGCTGCCATTTGAAGATGTACATTAGTACCACTTTCTGTTGCAAAGGAGCTTAATCCATTACTTAATAATCTCATTTCCTTACTATTTGTAACTAGAATTGGCCATAAGAATGAGTTCCATCCATTAATGAAACTTAAAATTCCCATAGTAAATAATGCAGGCTTTGCTAAAGGTATTAATATTCTTTTAACAAATTCCATATCTGAACATCCATCTACTTTCGCAGCTTTGTAGTAAGATATAGGAATACTAGTTAAATACTCTTTTAAGTAAAATATATAAAATACACTTGCAAGAGATGGTATTATTAATGCCGTATATGTGTCTAGCAAACCAAGCTGTGCTATAGTTTTATAGTTTGTAAATACTGTAACTTCATAAGGAACCATTAATAAAGCAGCCATACCTAATACTAAGATATTTTTGTATTTGAATTCCAATTTAACTAGCGCAAAACTAGCTAATATAGATGTAATTACCGTTCCAATTGTTGATATACCAGCAACAAATATTGTATTAAAGAAATATCTTACAAATGGAGCCTGCTCCATTGCAAGAGAAAAGTTATTCCATTGTAATTCCTTTGGAAATAATGTTGGTGGTATACTTGTTGCTTCCTGATAAGTCATTAAGCTTGATAAAATCATATATACAAAAGGAAATAATGTAATAATTGCCATTAATACTATAAAGGTTTTTGATAAAACTAAATTAACTTTTTTCATATTTTCACCTACTTAGATATTCTTTTTAATATACGATTTTGAATTAATGTGAAAACTAAAATTAAACCAAATAAGATAACTGCTGCTGCCATACCTTGGCCATAACGATTTTCTACATAGAACTTATTGAATATATAGAATACTGCTGTTGTAGCACTATCAGCAATACCCGCTTTACCGTTAAATATAGAGAATACTTGAGCATATACCTTAAATGCATTAATAAAATTAACCATTAATAAAAACGTAATAATTGGTATCATTTGAGGTAAAGTTATTCTAAAGAACTGCTCCATCTTTGTTGCCCCAAACATATCTGCAACCTTATAATAGCTTTTATCAACATTTCTAAGGCCTGAAAGTAATATTATTATATTAAAGGCAAGTCCTGACCAAATTCCAAATATTATTAGAGTAATCATACTCATATTTGGGTCATCTAAGAAATTAAATGGTCCTACATTGAAAAACCCTAATACGTAATTTACAAATCCATACTCACCATTTAATAAAAATCTAAATACAATACCAACTGCAATTACACTTGTTAAATATGGTATAAAGAATATTGTTTCAAATACATCCTTATACTTAATTTTTTCATATATTGTAATAGCAATAAACATAGATATAATTAACCCTACAGGTACTACAACAAAAGCAAAAAGCGCAGTATTACCTATAGCTGTATGAAACTTAGGATCTTTAAGCACTACTTCGAAATTATTAAATCCATTAAATGTTAAGTTATTTAAAGTTCCCTTTTGGAAAGACATAATAAATGTTCTTATTAAAGGTAACACATTAAATATTCCGACGATTATTAAAGCAGGCATTAAAAACAGCCATGCTTGTGGTGAATTCTCTGCTCTATACTTAAACTTCTTCATTAGTACACTCTAACTCCATTCTCTTGGAATAAATAAATTCCGTTATAGTCAATATCAAAGCCTATTTTATCTCCCTCTGATACTTTCTTACTTATATCTGTAATAGACTTTACATTTGTATCATTAACATTAAAGTTTATAATACAATCTTTACCTATTAATTCTATTGATTCAACTTCAGCTGTAAATAATGGATTTGTACTTAATTCAAAGTATTCTGGTCTTATACCTACTATATAGTTTTCTTCTGTTAAGTCGCCTTTAAATCTATCTTTATTTAGAAGACTTAAATCAATATTAAAATCATTAGACTTTAATATATTTCCCTCTTTTTTCATATCAACTAAATTTATAATTGGATTTCCCATAAACTTAGCTACAAAAAGATTTTCTGGTTCTAGATAAAGATTTTGTGGAATATCAAATTGTTGAACTATACCTTCATTCATTAATACAATTCTATCACTTATAGATAATGCTTCTTCTTGATCATGAGTAACGAAGATTGTAGTTATACCTATTTCTTTAACTAATCTTCTAATTTCTTCTCTAATTCTTAATCTTAATCTAGCATCTAAATTACTTAAAGGCTCATCAAGTAATAATATTTTTGGATTTTGAACTAATGCTCTTGTAATTGCTACTCTTTGTTGTTGTCCACCAGACATCTCACCTGGTTTTTTATCTGCAAGTTCTTCAATACTAGTAACTTTCATATACTTCTTTGCTATTTCCATAGCTTCATTCTTTGACTTTTTATTTTTACCAACAGTAAGTGGAAACATTACGTTCTCTAAAACTGTCATATGAGGATACAAAGCATAGTTTTGGAATACTAAGCCAATACCTCTATCTTTAGGATGTTTGTCAATAACTGATTCTCCATCAAATTTAATGTCCCCACCACTAGGATCTAGAAGTCCAGCTAATAAGTTAAGAATAGTTGTTTTTCCGCAACCACTTGGACCTAAAAGACAAACAAGTTCACCTTCGTTAATTTTAAGATCGATGCTTTTTAAAGCCTCATAACCATTGCTATAAACTTTTTTAAGTTTTTCAATATGTATCATGTGCCACCTCATGTATTTATTTTTTATCTTCATCATTTATATCTACTTGTATACTATACTAAATATATATTTCTATGACAATATATTATATATTTTTACTTAATTTTTAACATTATATTAACTTTTAAAATCCAATTAAATTATACTCATTATTTATTTAATATATTTACTTTTCTTTTATTAATAGTAAGTTTTTCTTTCAATACTTTAATTGTTTTAATATTTAATCATTCTTATTATTTAATATTTTAATTATAGTTTTTGAAATATATAATTAAATATACTAGCTCAAATTTTATTAATTCGTAACATTATAATATACCATATTTTTCATATATATTGAATAATTTTTTCTTCATTTTTTATAATTTTCATAATAATAACCGAATATATTATCATAAATATAATAAATCATATGTAAATTAACCCTTTTCTGTGATATTATAAAATCTAGAGGTGATTTTACTGTGAAGAATATTATTAAAGTTGTTGGAGCAATAATAGAGAATGAAAATAATGAAGTTCTTTGTTCCCTTCCTTCGAAAAATATGAGTATAAGTAAACTTTGGGAATTTCCTGGTGGTGAAATTAATGATGGTGAAAATCCTGAAGTAGCTATTGTAAGAAAAATAAAAGACACTCTTAATTGTACTGTTAAATTTGAATCTTTATTCAGCGCAACTACATATGAATATGAAGATTATATACTTAATCTAATGGTAGCTAAATGCTCTTTAGTTGATGGACAACCCCTTCCTAAAGATTATCTAAAATTAATATGGTTACCTATTGAATACATAGAAAGTTTAAACTGGAGCCAAACTGATATTCCTACTGTAAAAAAACTAGTTTTAAAAAACAGTAAAAAAGCTAGAATATAACTTTCATTTTTATTATTAAATACATTGAATAATTAAATTGTACATAATTCAAAACTCTATTATTTGAAAGTTTATGAATAATTATAAAATATTTATTCTACTCTTTCATTAAATTTATAAATCAAAATAGAAAAAGAGGTTTCTGATACTTATTCAGAAACCTCTTTTTTTATTTATCTATTTCATTATAATACTCTTCTTTTTTCTTTTCCCAATACACCTTATCTTCTTCAGTAATTTTTCTTAAAACCCTACAAGGATTTCCTACAGCTATTACATTATCAGGTATGTCCTTTGTTACTACTGACCCAGATCCTATAACTACGTTATTACCTATAGTAACTCCTGGGTTTATAACTGTACTACCTCCAACCCATACATTATTTCCAATCTTAACAGCTTTACCAAACTCTAAACCAGTATTTCTAACTTCAGCATCTATAGGATGCCCTGCTGTATAAATACATACTCTAGGAGCAAAAAACACATTTTCTCCTATATCTACATTACATACATCTAAAATTATACAATCAAAATTAGCATAAAAATTATTCCCTACAGAAATATTGCATCCATAATCACATTTAAAAGAAGGTTCAATATAAATATTATCCCCAGTTTTTTTAAATAACTCTTTTAATAGTTCTTTTCTATACTCTTTTTGCTCTTCAGTAGTGCTGTTAAATAATCTAGTTAACACCCTAGATTTCTTTGCATCAGCTTTAAGCTCTTTATCATTAGCCATATATAAATCTCCAGCTAACATTTTTTCTTTTTCAGTCATTACATCAACCTCTTTCCCAAAACTTATTATTCAGAATTATATTTTCCTTTATCTCATATAGATTATTAAAGCTTTTATAGCAGTATTTTTTTATTTCCTCATCTGCTTCCTTAAAATCTACAACATGAAAAACTGTCATACCAGCACTATATGCTGCTTTAACCCCAGCTAAAGAATCTTCTATAACTAAACAATTTTCAGGACTAACTCCCAACTTCTTTGCAACTTTTAAATATATATCTGGATTAGGCTTTATCTTTTCAACTTCATCTCTACATATTATTTGTTCAAAATATCCTCTAATATTTGCTTTCTCTAAATGATTATTCATTCTCTCTCTATCTGAAGAAGTAGCTAAAGCAATTCTATACCCTTCATCCTTTAAATAACTTAAAATATCAAACACTCCATCTTTTATAGGTAGATTTTTTTCTATTTCTTCCCTTAAAGCAATATCTTTTTCTAAATACATCTTATCTATAGGAAGATTTGCTCCAAATTCCCTAAGGAAAACTCTTTTCACATTATCTCTACCAGTAGCAATAACTTGGCTATATATTTCCTCAGTCATTATATAACCATATTTTCTAAATATATTTTTCCAAACCTTTAAATATATACTTTCTGTATCAAAAAGTACTCCATCCATATCAAATATAATTGCTTGTATTTTATTCATAAAACTAGTATAACTCTCCATTAACTTTTATCTAAAATATTATTAATTGCTCTAATAATCTTACTTATTATCTAGATATTCTACTAGCTCACCGTAATTTTTCTCTGATATTGCAAGCTTATCTTTATAATGTTCTTGATTAACACTAGAATTAACTATTTCATCATAATTAGATAATGTTTCTAAAAGGGACTTTTTAAATTCTGGAATAGTATCTATTATTTTTTTCATTCCTTTTACATATTCATCGTCACTTATATTAAAACATTTAAATATTCCTGAAGTATATCTTCCATCAGAGAACATATAAATATATCTATCTTTCATTTCATCAGAAAAATCAATTTCTATTTTATGTTTATATAACCTATAGGCAATATTATCACTTTTCACTAATATAGGAAAAATCGCTGAAAATAGCATAACTATCTTCTCTTCATCATCTGCTAACCCAGTAAAATCATGTTCATTTAACTTTTCTAAAATATCATCAGTAAAAATACTATCTTTTATTTTTTTAGCAAGCCTACCTTTTAATTTTTGTTCCTTTTCTTCACTAAATAAATTATCTATTGTACTAAATAAATCACTAATTTTCCTCATGATATCTCCTTTCAAGAAAAAATTATTTCTTTTGTATTCTAAGTTTTTCTATATCATTATTATACTATATAATTATTAAAATCCCCTAAATAAACTTAATAGACTTGAACATACAGCTGTTCAAGTCTTTATTAATTTAAAGATTATTTTCAGATTTTAAAATTTTATTTAACTCATTATCAACTGCATAATTAATTGCCTTCGCAACACCTAAATCATTATTAGATGAAGTTATGTATTTTGCTATAGCTTTAACTTCATCTATTGCATTTTCCATAGCGACACTTTCTTCGAAGATTTCAAACATAGAATAGTCATTAAAACTATCTCCAAGAATCATAACCTCGTTGTTTGCAAGACCATTTCTTGATGTTATTTTTTCTAATATAATTCCTTTTTGAGCATTAATATCTGTAACTTCAATATTATCTCTAAAAGAGGAAGAAACTGCTAATCCTTCTATTTCACCTAATGTCTTTTTCATCTCATCAATAAGCTCAATATCATTATGGAAAGCAACGAATTTTCTTACTTCTACTCCACCCTTAAAAAACTCTTCAACATCATCTATATATTGAAGCGAAGTAAAGAACCCTAAATTTTCAGCCACTTCTCTAGCTTCATCTTCAGATAATTCCGGATTAAAGCTCATAGTTCTAAAGATAACTTCTCTTAAAGCTTCCTCCTCAGTTGATGTTGTAAATGTTCCTTTATCAGTAAAAATCCTAGCAGAAAGATGATTCTTATCTAATAATTCTATTATTTTCTTTGCACTTTCTTCTTTAATATTAATTACTTCTAAAATATTTCCATCTTCATCTCTGTACTCTGCCCCATTTGAAAGAACACATTGAACTCTTAAATTATGCTTTTCTAAAAGTCCTTTTACGCTTTCATATTCTCTACCTGTAGATATCGCAAAAGTAATTCCTGCATTTTCTGCTCTATTTATTGCTTCTACCGTTTCCTTATCTATATCATGATCTCCATTTAATAATGTTCCATCCATATCAGATGCTATAAATTTTATCATAACTCATTGCCTCCATTTTATATTTTATCCTTTATTGTATATTATCCCTTACTTTATATTATCATACCTATTTAATAATTCAATTAATAGTCACTATAGCCTATTTCTTTACCTCATTAATACTATTCACAATATTATCTTTTTTCCTCAATTCGTATTTCATATCATTTGCTGTCATAGGTTTAAAATAATAATACCCTTGCGCAATATCAAATCCTTTTTCTCTTAAGAAATTAGCTTGAAGAGTATTTTCCACCCCTTCTGCAACTGTACAAATATTTATATCCTTGGCCATATTAACTAAATTATGCAATATTGATTGACCTTTTTTATTATCCTCTAAGTTAGTTAGAAACTCTCTATCAAATTTTAAATAATCTACTTTTAAATCCTTTAAAGTATTTAATGATGAGTATCCTGAACCAAAGTCATCAATATATATTTTAAATCCTGCATCTTTTAGCTTGTCCATCATATTAATAATTAAATCCTTATCTTCAAAGAATGCACTTTCTGTAAGTTCAATACCAATTCTATTAGGAGACACATTATGTGCTTCTAGTATTCTAACTAGTTTATCGGATAAATCTACATCAGATAAATGAATTCTTGATAGATTTATAGAGAAAGTTTTAGGAAGAGCTATACCTTCTGCCTCCCAATTTTGAATATAAGATGCTACCTCATTAAACATATAATAATCAAGTTTTTTTATGAATTGATTTCTTTCGAAAAGTGGAATGAATTTGTCTGGATAGATTATACCCTTTTCTGAATGATACCATCTTACCAATGCTTCAGCCCCTATAATTTCCCCAGTAGAAAAAGATACCTCCGGTTGGAAATACACTTTAAATTGCTTTTCTCTTAAAGCTTTATCCATATAGTTCTCTAATTCTTTCTCCATCAGTATTTTTTCCCTTAAATCTTTTGTATAGAAAGCTCCTGTAGTTTTATGACTACCCTTTACACTTTTCTTTGCAAGATTAGATCTATCAACTAATATATCTAAAGGATCCTTCCTATTCTTTATAATACAAATTCCATAAGTTAAAATAAATTTATACGAGTCCACTCTTTCATTCATACTTTTAATAACTGATTCTAAACTAATCAATATATCATTAGTCATATCTTCCATACGCTTTAAAATATTTTTATCACTAGTATATTCTAAAATTATTAGAAAATTATCTGCATTATATCTAGCATAAATCTCATTAGATTTTAAATTTTTACAAATCCCTAAAGCAATATTTTTTAAAATAGTATTACCATTTTCATATCCAAAAGCATCGTTAATCACTTTAAATTTATCCATATCTAACGAAACTAAAGCATAGTTTACTCCATCATCTTTTTTCATAATATCATTAAAATCAGATATAAATGCATTATAATTAGGACCATTTATAAGTGGGTCTACAAATGCTATGTTTTCTAGTTTTTCATCACTCTTTCTTCTAGAATATATAATGTAACTTACTACAATTAAAAGTAAAACAGAAACACTTATCCACATAAATGCAGAAATTTTGTTTAAACTGGTAATACTTTTTTCAATAACATTAGCTGGTACTATAGATATTATATACCAATTATTTATTCCTATAGGTGCATATGCAACATATTTGCTATTACCAGTATCTGATTTAGTTTTTAATACCCCTTTATCTGATTCATTTAAATTATTCTTAAAAGTTTCATTATTTTCAAATTTGACCTTACTTAAATCTTTAATGCTACTATCATAGTTTTTATGATTTTGATTAATAACTACACTACCATTAGAATTTGCTAAAATTAAACAACCTTCCCCATCTAAAATGTTTACATTTAATATATCCTTAAATTCAGATATTGGTTTAGATGCCGCTAGCACTCCAACAACTTTATTGTACTCATCATAAACTGGTACTGCAAATGTACTCTCTATTTCTCCGCTTACCCTATCCTCCATAAACTTTGAAATATTCTTTTCACCATTCATAGCTTTTTGAAAATACTCTCTATCTGAAAAGTTAATTCCCTTTAAATCCTCTGAATATCCATCACCGTTTGCCTTAATAAAACCCATATTACTAAAATTAGATACTTGAACATAGTTATCTAAAATATTTATCAATTCATCTTCATCATATCCGCTTTTTAAAGAAAGTATTGTACTTAAATTTTCAAGTTCAGTTATGCTTGATTCAAACTTAATATTCATTATATCTGTAGTTTCATCTGCTATTTCTAATAATCTTTCTTTCGTATTTTCATCTAAAATATGACTCATATAAGTTAAATATGTAAATGAACAAATCAATGCAAATACTATCGTAACAAAAAAAGCAGTAACTACTTTCAGAATATAGTATTTCTTCAGTTTCATTATTTTACCTCCTATGTCCAAAGCAAGTATTAATATAATTATTTTCTATTTTTACATATTTTTATTATAACATAGACAAGAAAATTTTGTCTCTATTTTCTATAATTTAGCATTTCAAAAACATTTAGAAAGTATATTTTTAGATTATATTTAATTGAATTAAACATATACATGAACTTCCCTTATACTTAAGCCTTTTTTACTTATAATTAATCTCCATTTAATATATAAAATATAAAAAAATGGGCTAGAACAAACCAAAAGTTCTAACCAATTTAAGAGTTGATACTATTCAATACATTCTACAATAATTCCATTTTTTTATGTTAATTATGCTATTTGATTATTTTCTTTTCTAAATTGTGTATCATACAACTTCTTATATAATCCACCTTCATTTAACAATTCATTATGACTTCCCGATTGAACTATTTTCCCCTCTTCAAAAACTAAGATATTAATCGAGACTTTAGATCTCAACTATTATTAGTATTATATTAAATATTGTGGTAATATTAGATATATTAATAATAGAAAAATAAATTTATATATTATCGGAGGTACCTGTGGCTAATAACAAAAGTGTAAAAAGAAATTTTCATTACAATAATATAGAAAAGAAAGATAAAAACTTTATGTATCAAAATCTTGAAAGAAGCAATTGCTACAACTGCAATTTTTCAGGATCTAATTTTGATTATGTAAACTTTAGAGGAGCTCATTTTAAATCATCTAGCTTCTTAAACTGTAGCTTTAAATGGTCTGAATTTATAGGAACAAATTTTAGAAAGAGTAATTTCAAAATGGCAAACTTTGAGAATGCTATATTTGATTCTGTTAAATTAGATGATATTAATTTCAAAGATGCAAAATTTAAGAATACGATTTTTGTTTCTTGTGATGTAAGTAAGGCTAAAAATTTAGATCTAGACAATCCCGAAATAAGAGTTTTTAATGAAATGCCTAATATAGAAATAAGTGAAAATCTTAAAAATGCTACTCTTAATACCTTCAATAATAAATATGTAAAAGCTTCAAGAATATTAGATACAAAGGATGGAGACCTTAATACCTTAAGCCTTATGATTCTTTTAGAAAATTTTGATGAAGAAACATTAATTAATGGATTAAATTATATTAGTGATAATTTAGATAGGGATTTCTATACTCTAAGCTACTTAATAAAATATATTAAAAATATGCCAAGAGATTAATTCTATCCTTATTAGTAATTATTACAGTAAAATATATGAAAGGATAAGTATATATTAAATAAACATAATTATATATAATACATTACTTATCCTATAATACTTTTCTTATTTAAATCACCCATACAATAAAAATTTTATTTATAATTATCTATAGCAATATCATCTATAGCTTCATTATTATAAAATAAATCCTCTATAACTTTAGACAAATTCATAACTTCCTTCATTTCATAAAATCCAACTTTATTATAGATAAATTCTATTGCTTTTATAGCTCCTGCTGCAAATATTTTTCTTGAAAATGATTCATGAGAAATTGTAATTCTATCATCTTCTCCTACTATAAGCACTTCATGTTTACCCACTACTCCTCCAGCTCTAACTGAGTTAATAGGAATAATATTTTCACTTATATTCTCTCCAGTATATTTTAAACCATTAATTATTTCATCTTTGATTTTCACCGCTGTACCTGATGGTATATCTTTTTTGTGCTTATGATGAATTTCAGTAATTTGAAAATCATAATTATTCAACAACACAGATGATATTTTTGTTAATGTCATCAATACATTTACACCAACAGTAATATTAGGTGCATAGATTATTCCAAATTTCTTTAATCTAGCTATGTTTTCTATCTTCTTTAGATCCCCTTCTGAAAATCCTGTAGTCCCTATAATAATATTAATTCCTAGTTTTGAAATAATACTCATATTATTTATAGTTGCCTCTGAATTTGAGAAATCCACTATTACATCTGGCTTTGAATTAATCAAGTTTTTCTCTAAATTATCACTACTATCTATAAATACTCCAAAGTCCCTTACTCCAATTACTTCACCCAAGCTTTTATTTTTCTTATCACTATTAGGTCTACATATAGCTGATACTAACTTCATATCATCTCTATCATAAACCATCCTGGCTATTTCTTTACCCGCTCTTCCAAGACCTATTAAGCAAACTCTAATCATAAATTCTCCTCCTACATAAAATATGTGACAACTTCATTTTATCATTAAGTTGTATTATTTGTCAATTTTTTACAGTTGTGTTTTGAAAAATAAAAACTCCCCTATTATATTAGAGGAGTAAAGCTTAATTTTAATTTTTAATATAAATTATCCATATTCTAATTATTTTGCCTTAGAAAACAATATAGGTATTGTGGTAGCTACTACTAAAATTATAAGTAGTATTATTGCCATTAGATTACTTGAAGAGAATCCTAAAGGTATTCTTGGAGTTATTACTCCTGTAACTTGTAGTATTATACCTATTAATCCTATTATGGAACCTCCTGCAACAAGCCCTGAAGACAGACTGATTCCATTAGACACCTTAACTTCTTTATCTTGCTCATTAGCACTCATCTTTTCTACAAATACACGTATTAATGCACCTACTAATATTATTGAAGTAGTTGCTATAGGTAGATAGAATCCTATAGCAACAGTCATTATTGGTAAATCTAAAAAGAATAAGAATAAAGCCATAACAACACCTACTATTATCATTGGCCAAGGTAAATCTCCAGACATTATTCCTGAAGTTAATGTTGCCATTAAGTTAGCTTGTGGCAATGCAAATTGTGCATCTACTCCTGTAACTGCTAATTGATTAGATAATAGCATTATAGTTCCTGTAACAACAATTACTCCAATTATACTCGCAATAGCAAAGGAATTTTGCATTTCCTTCTTACTTCCGCCTATAATATAACTTACCTTTTGAGATTGACTATATCCTCCTGCTACAGATATGGCTACTACCATAAAGGCAGCAAATAATAATAATGATTTATTATCTGCATTTGTAGTCCATCCAAAAACAACAAAGAATAAAGTTAATATAACTAAAGATGCTATAGTCATTCCTGATACAGGTAAGTTAGAAGTTCCTATTGTTCCTGTTAAACGTCCAGAAACTATTACAAACAATAGTGAAAGTATTAATGCAACTATAGTTGCAATTATAGCCATCTTAATACTATGAGAAATTATAAATCCAGCTACAAAAGCAATAACTACCCCTGCTAGAAGTATTATTATTTCTCCTGAATTCTTTTCTGATTTATCTTCATTACCTGACTTTGCTTTTAATGTTTCTTTTATTGATACAACTATAGTTGGAATAAGCTTAAGAGCTCCAATAATCCCTCCACATAACATCATCCCAGCACCTATATACTTTACATAACTACTAGATATTGAGTTTACATCCATTTGATGAAGTAATAATGAAGCATCATTCCAAGATTGTATATTCTTATCAGCTAAATCAGTAAAATATCCTATTAATGGAGCAATACCAAAGTTAGCTAATATTGAACCAGCAAACATAGTTAAAGAAACTTCTAATCCTACTATAAAACCAATTCCAACTAAAAGTGGATTTACCTCAGTAGCAAACTTCCATTTATAAAATCTGCTACCTAAATAAGAAATCGTATTATTAACTATATTTAAAAATGACCCTGTTAAAACATTTATAATACCACTTATCACAAATCCAATCCCCATATATTTAATAGCATCACCACCACCTTCTGATGCTATTAGAGTTTCAGAAATTGCCATTGATTCAGGATACATAAGACTTCCATGCTCTTCAACAATTAGATAATTATATACTAAGGATAGTGATCCAATTCCAAATAATATTCCTCCTACACCTACTATAAGACCTTCAAAAAAAGTAATATTATTTCCTATTAATATAATTGCAGGTAGGACATAAATCATACCACTTGCTATGGACTCACCACCACTAGACATACCTTGGGTAATGTTCTTCCCTAGAATACCTTTGCTCTTTGCAAATACTCCAATAAGCATAGATCCTATTATAGCTCCTGGGATACCCGCAGCAACAGTCAATCCAGATTTCATACCTGAATATGCAGTAGATGCAGCAAAGATAGCAGATAAGACTGCTCCAATTAAAATTACAGATATATTAGTTCCTTTTTTAGTTTTATCGGTTATATAAGGAACATAATCTTTACCATGTACACCGCCATAAGCTTCTTTAGGTAATTTCTTTTCCATATATATTCTCCTTCTTTTGTTTATAATTTGAATAATCTTTAGTATATCCATTTATACGAAAAAAATAACCAGAACTGATTTTTAACAATTCTGGTTAAATACTATTTATCGCTATTTATTAAAGTAATCTTTTCTTCAACTGATGTTCTAGGTCGTGAATTTGGAATCATCTCTGGATATCCAACATGTAATATTGCTACAATCTTCTCACCAGGTAATACGCCAACCGCTTCCCTAAATGAAGGTAAAGTTAAATATGCATCACTTTTCCAAAATACTCCTATACCTCTTTCCCAAGCTGCAAGTTGAAAGTTTTGAATTAATGCGCATACAGCTGCATAATCTTCTTCCTTAATTAATGGCTGTGGATCTTCAGGCATTACTACTAAAATATGTGTTGGAATAGATGAAAAATATTTTTTCATTTCTTCAGGATTTTTCTTCATGTTTCTTCCATTAGAAGCTACCTCATAAATTATATTTCCTAAAGCCTTACTTCCATCACCTGAATAAACTATAAATCTCCATGGTTCCTTTAATTTATGATTAGGAGCCCAAGATGCTACTTGAAGTAATTCATTTAAAACCTCATTTGGTATATTTTCTTCTTTAAATTTTCTTATTGTTCTTCTATTTGCTATTAAATCTGCAACTGGATATTTATTTTCCATTTATATCATCCTTTCTAAAATTTATATGTACAGTGAACATGTATAAACTTAATTAGCATGTCCACATAATAGGTGTGTAAATTTATTATAAACTTGCATTTATCTAATTGATATTAATTATCATTATCTTTTAATTGTATTCTAATACTTTTTTCTTGATATTGTCAATAGCGGTGCTGTCGCACAATGAAAAATTAAGAAGTTAATTTTAGTAATTCTGTAAGAATTACATCAATAATTCTTCATTTTTAATTTTCAATTCTTAATTTGGGTTGTTTGTGCGACAGCCCCATTCCAATATACTATTTTATTAAAATAATCCTTATACCAATTTACTTATATTTAATAAAAGGAGCTGTCGTAATGACAGCTCAATCTTCTTTGTGCGACAGCTCCTAATCTTTATAGATACTAATTATATTCTTATTGATTGAGGAAAATTAAAGAAATTTAAGGGATCAAATTTCTTCTTAACTTCAACTAACCTACATGCATTTCCTCCATAATATGCCTCTTCATAGTTTGATAATAAATCATATGGAAAGTTTACATAAAATCCTTCTGTTATCTTTTTCAAATAATTAACTTTAGAATCTAGCCACTTTCTATTTTCTTTAGCATATTTTGACTCTTCCCATACTGATTGCATACCAATAATATAATTTGAATCTCTATAATAAAAAGCTGTTTCTTTATTGCTTTTATCTTTAACTGCCCCTCCAAGACCATAGAAGGTTACTGCAGTAAAGACAGACCCTTGAGGTCTACTATTTACAACTCCAGCTAAATTATATAGTTCATCTTTTGTATACATCCTATTAGAAAAAGCTCCTGTTGATTTAAATTTTTCACTAGCAGGGTATAATTCTTCAATTATACTTATTGCTTCTAAGAATGTTGTATATCTAAACAAATACTGTGCATTTGGAACTCTTAAAAATTGTTTTAGTATTTTTTTTATTTCTTTTTCTTTTCCATAAAATAATCCTGCAATATCTATTCCTTTACCTTCTACATAAGAGTTATAAAAACTAGCCCGTAAATTAGCTCTTCTATCTAAATGTTTAAATAAATTTTGATAAAGATTCATTATATACGCTTGTTCTTTTTGACTAGATTTAGGATAAAGAATTCTAAATATAGTTACATTCTCAACCTTAGGTGGAAGCTTAAACTTTAAGGAAGTAACAACCCCAAAATTGCTACCCCCTGCACCTCTTAAGGCCCAAAACAAATCTGGATTAACTCTACTATTTGCTTTAATAACTTGTCCCTTATAATTAACCATTTCAACTTCAACTAAATTATCTGTTCCAAGTCCAAATAGCCTTGCAGATAATCCCCATCCACCACCTAGCGCATAACCTGATAATCCTACTGTCGGGCAAGTACCTCCTGGGAATGGATATCCCCTTTTACCTAGAAAATCGTAAAGCATAGAATTTTCTACACCAGATTGAATTTTTACTGTATTCTCTTTGTAATCTATACTAATCTTTCTCATCTTACTAACATCTATAACTACAACGTTATTGCCTACTGAATACCCTTCATAGTTGTGTCCTCCTGATCTTATTCTTACTGGACTATTCTTTTTAAAGGCATCTTTTACGGCACAAGCAACATCAATTGTACTTTTGCAATATACTATTTCTTTAGGAAATTTCTGAATAGATTTATTATATATTTGCCTATCTTTATTATAATTTTTACTTTTCTTAGTTACTATTTTCCCTTTAAAACAGGTTTCTTCTTTTGATTTCATACTATCAATCCCCACTTTATAACTTTATAATGATTTATCTATCATTACAGTATATGGAGAAATTTTCTTTTTTGATAAACATTTATAACATAATAATAAATTTAAACTATAATATTACTAACGTCTAATTTTTTAATAGACTTTATTAAATATCTTCTAGAAATAATTCCAGATAATAAATCTGCAAAGGCATATGATAACCAACAACCAATAGGTCCAAGCAGATTCCCTAGTATTGAAATACATGGTATAAAAATAATAACCATTCTTAAAAGTGAAAATAAATATGCCTTATTTGCCATACCAATAGCTCTAAAAGCAGTTCCTCCTACCCATTGCAATGCTCCAATAGCTGCAAATAATAATGCAATTCTTATATTAGGCACTGCATATTCTAAAATAGATGCATCTCCTTCAAGAAATAACCAAGCTATTTCTCTAGTGAATACCATTGCCATCATACTAGTAAATAAAACTATAAAAAATACATACTTTAATGTTAGTTTAATAGCTTTAAGTACTTTATCTATCCTCTTATCACCATAGTTATATCCTAATATTGGTTGCATTGCTTGAGTTACTCCTGAAACAGGCATAAAAACAAGATTTTGAATCATTCCAAAAAGACCTATCGCTGGCATTAATTCTATTCCACCAACATTTATCATTACTTTATTAGCAACTAATAGTCCTAAATTTGAAACAATCTGGCTAATAAAAGAAGATACTCCTATAGAAAACATTTCTCTCACTAACTTAAAATCTAATTTAAAGTATTTCCACTTTATTTCTAAGATACTACTGCCTTTTAACATCTTAATAATTCCATATATAAAGGATAAAAAATTTGCAATTGTCGTTGCTAAAGCTGCACCCTGTATCCCCCATTTAAAAATAATCATAAAGATATAATCTAAGATTATATTTGTAAGTGAACCAATAACTAATATAATCATTGATTCCTTTGATTTTCCCTCTGATCTAAGAAGTTGTCCAAATATAAATGCAGTAGCCATAAATGGTATTCCAATTAGAAAAATACTAAAATATTCTTTTCCTAATAGTAATATCTCACCTTTTGCACCTAATATTCCTAAAATAGGTTCTAAAAATATTATAGAAATAATAGATATAATTATTGAAATACTAACTATAATAGTCAGGCTATTACCATAACATGCCTTTGCTCTTTCTATATTCTTTTCTCCAAGACTTCTTGATAAAATATTTGCTCCTCCAGTTGCTACTAACATAGTAAAAGTCATAATTACTCCTATAAATGGAATAACAATAGCTACTGCTCCAATAGCTAACTCACCTATAATTCTTCCTATAAATATTGAATCAATAACTTGATAGAGATTATTGACAAATACAGCTAAAATAGATGGTATAGCTATATTTATTAATAATCTACCGATATCGTCATCCCCTAAATCTACTTTTCCAAATAAATATTCTTTACATTTATTTATACTATTCATAATATACTCCCCCTAAAACCTTATATTTAGATTTTAACAAGAATAATATTTTATATGTTGTTTCCTTTTGCTGTATTTATCATCTTATATTGCTTTCATTTATATTCTTTATTCGTATTAATATCTATAGCAATTTTTATCTATTAATCTCTACAAAATATTGCTCTCCTACCTTACAGCTTAATGTAAATTCCTCATTGTCAATTATATTAAAACTGCACTGTGGCATTGCACTTCTCCTTATAACTTCTTTTTCTCTTTCATTAATAGGAAATTGATAACTAGGATAATTTAAATTTAATTTATGGACAATAATTTTATTAAATCCTTTTGGTAATTTAATAGTAATATCTTCTCTTACATCTTTATTATTTATATCTTCTTTCTTACCTATAATAAATATTTTATATTCTAATTCCTCTTCTCCAGTTATTAGATAATTTTCAGTACACTCTAATATATTGGGATTAAGTATATTTAAAAAAACATAGAAGTAATATAATGATGTTTCTATACCATTTTCTAATATTAAATCATTTATAGAAATACATTCTTCATAAACAATATCTTCTTTTATACTTCTTAATAAATTTCTATATCTATAATAAATATTATATTTCTTATCACTTATTTCATTACTAATATTAAATCTCCCTAAATCAAGATTATATAAAGAATCTCTATCTTTTAGCTTTAAAATATCTTCTATAGGACTAGTACTATTTAAAATAAAATTGAATTTCGGCATAAGTTTTTTGCTTTTTTTATTTATAGATGATAAATCAATGATAGTGTCCTTCTCAGTATTTCCCTTAAATTTCTCTATAAATTCTAAATAGTTTTCCATATTATTTTTAAGAAAATCTTCGATATTATCATCTTCTAATTCAGCATATATCTCATCTTCCTTCACTATTTCATGCATTTTTCTATATTCACTAGGAGTATATGAAAAAATTTCTTTAAACTTTTTAATAAATGCTGCCGAAGAGCTAAAACCAATAATTTCACTTATTTCATTTATATTTTTATTTGTCTTAAAAAGTAAATCTCTCCCCTTATATACTCTTATATTATTTATATAGTTATTTAACCCTCCAAAACCTTTATAATTTAAAAGGTGGGAGATATAGTACTTATTAAAATTTAGGATTCTTGCTAATTTATCTAAGGTTATTTTTTCTCTATAGTTTTCACTAATATATCTACTGAATTCATAATTTTTTTTAAGAATATCCTCATCTAAATTTGCAACTCTTCTATAAAATTCCGTTAGATCAAATTCCTCAATAATTAACTCAATTAAACTTTCTTCATAATAATCATATAAGGACTTATTATTATTTAACCATTTAAGTTTACCTTTGTTCCTAGAGGCTTCTTCAAATAATTTATTAATTAAATAAATTTTTAATATATATTCTATAACTTTATCTACAGCACTCTTTTTTTCCACTAAATATTCTGGATTGCAAAGATAATCATCATCAGCAATACTTCTTATATATCTACATCTAAATATTTCTCCACTAAGCTCACCATGAAGTTCTCTTATTAATTCTTCATTTATATGTACCATAATTATTGAATTTTCTTTTCCAATAGTTTTTATTTTATGAATATCTTCATTATTAAGTATGTATAAATCACCAGAAGCTAGAATATATTTATGATCTATTTTATTTACTTCTAACTTCCCATTTATTACATATAACATCTCTATACTATTGTGATAATGATATGATGTTCCTATTTCTTTAATAAATTTTACATTTATTTTAATATCCTTATCTAAATAATCAACCCTTTTATACATAACTCTCCCCCATATCTCAATTCTCATATCTATATTTTACTATAAATACCATTCATATTATTGATTATTTTTCCAAATATACTGTATTAAATTACTTTCTTAGACTATAAATAAATTAGAGCTATCTCTAATGAATTTTTACCTTCTTATAGATAGCTCTAATTTATTATATTAAGTTGCTTTTACTTTGTTTTATTCATTCTAGGTATAAATACAGCTAATGAAAATTTATTAATTATAAATGTATTCAATACTTTTATTTACTATATCTATCATTTCATTAATTGTAAGCTTATTATTTTCAGAATAATACGGACTTTTTTCACATTCTATTTTATTAAACTTTTCAAGTACATTATTTGATATATCTAACATCTTAGCATTATTAAGCATTTTTATATATCTTTCATTCATTATATTTAAGTCATGATCTTTTGAACAATCTTCTATAATTACTTCATAACCTTTATCTTCTAATCCATTTAAGAAATTCTTATAAGCTAATATTTTATCTAATATTTCTCTACCGTAAGTACTTCTTTTTAAGATAAATACTGATGAAGACAAAGCTATAACTGGTGCTATAGTCACTGATAATAATGTACTAAATTGAACATTAACTTCCGATGCAGACATCTCATACAATATAAATCCTATATATATAAAGCATACTAATATTGTATTGATTATATTCTTCGCAGTAAACCTCTTATCATTTATAGCTTTGTTATTAAAAAATAAAATACTATAAATAGTAATTAAAATCGGAATATACATTACTACGGAATTCAAAGATTCACTATAAGTGTAAAGACTAAACTTAGATACTTCTAAGTGAAACTGATTTATAGGAATAAATGATATTCCCAAAAGTACAATTGATAAAATAACTGAAAATATACTTATTAATTTTTTTGATCTCTTAAATTCTGATTTAACAGCTTTCATTGCTTTTTTAATCTCTTTATCTATCAATTCACTTTTTAAGTTTTTACTAGTTATCTTATTTTCATATTTAAATAATGCATTAAAAAGATTAATCTCATAGTTTTTATGATTACCTTCTAAATCTTTAATTCTAGTAATTGTAAACTCGTCCTTATTTATAACTTCTATACTTAAATATCCTTCTGCTGCCCAATTATTAATTAATGATATAATATCTTTTGCTGAAATACTATTTTTGTAAGCAAAAGCTAATTCAGCAGAGTTAAATTCATCAAAACTATTATATTTCGATTTAAAGGAATATTTTTTTTCCTTGAAAATTAAAAACATTAGAATAGAAATTATAACTACCGCACCTGAAGTATATGCTATAGTTGTTTTTGCTTCTATATTCTCTCTTACAAACAAATTACTATCACTCTTTAATGTCATAGCAACAGTATCTTCTGGATAAATTCTTCCTAAAACTTTAAAGGCTAATGTGTTATCTGTAGTTTTTAGTGTATACCCCTCATTTTCACTGCCGTAACCATTAATTAATGTTACTTCATTGGATAGTATAGGAATTTCAGAATTTATATTTACTTCTAAATTATTTAACCAATAGTATCCACTTTGCATTTTAAATATAAACTTTTGATCTCCTTTTAAATCTGGTGTTACTTTATAGGATGCAATAAATTTATAAGTCCCTTTTTCCTTTGGAATTCTTATATATATTCCATCAAAGACTTCTATTTTACTATTATCCATACTAGTTTCAGTTATATCTATTTCACTAACTATATCAGCAAAGTCTCCCTTCCAAAGGATAATATAATCATCATATGGATATACTTCAGCAGAGTTAACAACTATCTCAAATCTTCTCTCAATTAAATATTCCTTTGCTTTATTAATATTTATATTCATTATGTCTTTATTAACAATGTACGGATACTTTTTCACTGGTGCATTCTTAAAAAGCCCATCATTGAACTTTGCCTTAATAACAATATCATCATATATATTTATAGGTTTAATTGATTCTATAATAATTTTATTATCCTCAAGACTATATTTAGCTAAATCAGTCTCTTTACTATCAGTAACATATTCACCCAAATTTAAGTCCTCAATTTTACCATCAGTTGGATATACTATTTCCACTTTAAACTTCTCTACTCGTGCATTTAAATCTCCTAATAGATTTAATCTAAAATAATCTCCATCAGGAACTTCGTTTTCATAATAATTAAGAGTATAACTAATTACATATCTTTTATTACCAGATACCCCACTATTATTTATTTCAATATATGCATCCCTACTATCTTCTCTTACTTCAATAGCCTGGCCATCAACATATACATCTGATATTGTCCACTCTTCATAAACTCCATTTAATTCAATTGTTTGAGTTATAAGATCTATTGGTTCTTTAAAAAACATATCTATTGTTTCAGTAATCATACATTGCTTTTTATCATTTACCTCAACATTTACATTGATATTCTTTATATAATAACCTGGATCATAACTATAATCTTCATCATCAGCTTTAACACTTACTGTAGTTGATAAGAAAAAGATTATAAAAATACTTATAAATATAGTAAGTATTGTTTTCGTAACCCTTCTCATAATTAACACTCTCCCCTAAAAGCATCTTATATAATAATTATTACATATGAATTTTTAAAATAAAACTAAAAATGAATATTTTTCCATAATTTTTGTAAACGTATTTTTTTATTTACTTAATTGCAATTTAAACCTCAATAATTATCAATTTATAATCTAATAATATAAAGTAATATTTTGATTAATTCCCCCTAAAAAAAGAAAAAGTGCCAACTTCGTCGACACTTAAAATATAACTAAAATAATTCTTTGTTAAATTGTTAATATATAAAAACTTTATTATTTAATCTGCATTATAAACTGCTTCGTCAAGCATTCCCTCAGATTTTGCAACTACAACACTTGTTGCTGCATCTCCTACTACATTTAAAGATGTTACAAGCATTTCTATAGGTCTATTTATAGCAAGAATTAATGAGTAAGCTAGTATTGCAGCATCATTGTTATATCCCATACCTGAAAGTACAGTAAATAATATTATTGCTCCTGCTCCTGGCGCTGCTGGAGTACCAACTGATGCTATTAATGCTATTAATGAAATAACAACTATATTTCCTAATGTTACATCATATCCTGCTGATGATGCTATAAATATTGTTGCTATAACTTGCATTATTGCAGTTCCGTTCATATTTATAGTCATTCCAAGAGGTAATATAAATGATGCTATATCCTTATCAACACCTAACTCTTCAGTTGTAGTCTTTGTATTTAAAGGTAGTGTTGCCGCTGATGATGAAGTTGAGAAACCAAATAAAGCAACTTTCCCCATTTTCTTTACAAATTTAATTGGGTTAAGTCTAGCTGCTATTGCCACAAATATTGCATAACCAAATATTAAGAATAGTAATAAAGATATTACTGTTACTACTACATACACTAATGCTGGTTTTAAATTATCTACTCCATATATTGCAAAAGTTCTTGTTATAAGTACAAAGATTGCAATTGGTCCAAACTTAGTTATTACAAAAGTTAAAAATACAGTAATAATTGAATTAACCTCTTCTAATACAGTCTTTAGTACTTTTATCTTATCACCTAAATTATTAATGCATAATCCTGTTACCACTGCTATAAATACAACTGCAAGTACTTCACTGTTCTTTGAGAAAACAGATAAAATATTATTTGGTATTACATTTACTATTACAAGTAATGGATTTTTAGAACTTGCAACTCCAACTTGTGCTGTAACATTATCTACATTTGCAGTAAATAAACCTAAGTTTTTAATTAAAAATCCTATTATTCCAGCTAATGCTAATGCAAATATTGATGTTATTAAAAATCCTGATATAGTTTTAAATGAAATACGTCCAAGCTTCTTAGTATCACTTATCTTACACATAGCTAACGCTATAGAAGTAAATACCATTGGTACAATTATAAGTTGAAGTGAGTTAACAAATAACTGTCCTATAATATAAAAAATACCTAAAGCATTTGTTGCACCTTCTGCTGATATATCTTGGAATAAAATATTATTTATTTTTGTCCATGTATCTACATTTCCATTTGAAACTAAACTTTCTCTTAGTAATAAACAACCTATACCTACTACTAATCCTAAGATAAGAGCAATTGCCATTTTTATAGCTACTTTATTAGTATTATTGTTATTTCCTTTCATGTCACATTCTCCTAATTAGTTATTTCCCTATTTATAAAATCTAAACAACTATAAGAGTTACTAGCTAGCTTGTCTTTTATAATAAATAAAAAAGCCTTCCTAGTAAGGAAGGCTAATATAATTCTACTCTTAGTTTTCTATAATTATATATTTCTTATTATAGAACTAAAACTTATAAGCATACTATAACTTCCTTGCTGATTTCTCGAATCAATTTAAAGGGATTTTTTCTTATGTTAGATTATCATCCATTGCAAGTCTTGTCAATGCTTTCAGCTGATTTTTATACAATATACTATAAGTTTTTATTTTCTAAATATTCATTCAGTAATACTTTTACATATATTAATATTATTTTTATCCTAATTTCTAATTTTATATTACTAATTATTCATCTACTTTATCATTATCTGCTTTAGAAGCCATTAACTCTAATATATCCCTAGAAGTAGCCATTAAATCTGTTTGCTTACTAGAATTTTTAAGCATTTTTATCATCCATTCACAAACTGCATATAAAAATACTGATATAACCATTGCAAATGTGCCAAAAATAACATTGACTAAAGAAATCCCTTCTGAATTTCCATAAAATACTGTATAAAAGCTTTTACTCACCATTAGTAATACTCCACCAATCATACCAGATATAAGTATAACAATGCCCACAATTTCTAACAATCTACATAACTTATTATTCTCCACTTCTAATACTCCTTATATTTAAAGTTTTATAGTCTCTACCTTTTTTCTCAATCCTTTTACAGCTTCATTAGTGTCGTTAGCTTTCATAATAGCTGAAACTACAGCTATTCCACTAATCTTAGCTCCTTTAAGTATATCAGAGTTTTCTTCATTTAGTCCACCAATAGCTACAACTGGTATATCTACTAATTCACAAATTTCTTTTAGTGTTGAAACTTCAGTTATTACAGTTTTAACCTTTGTTGTAGTTGGATATATAGCCCCAACTCCTAGATAATCTGCACCCTCTCTAACAGCTTCTTCAGCCTGCTTAAGGGTTTTAGTTGTAGCACCTATTATCTTATTACTTCCAAGTATTTTCCTTGCATATCTTACATTAATATCACTTTGCCCTAAATGAACTCCTGCAGCATCTACAGCCATAGCAATATCTATTCTATCATCAATAATTAATGGTATATTGTACTTATTAGTAATTTCTTTAACTTTAAAGGCTAATTCAAGATATTCTCTACTTGTTTTATCCTTTTCTCTTAATTGAACTAAGGTAACTCCTGCATTACAAGCCTCTTCTATTTTATTTAAAAACTCCTTTTCTTCAAATCCTGTACTATCTGTTACTAAATATAAACTACAATCAAATTTCATTTATTCCACCACCCTTATCTTAGATTTTTCTATTATATCCTTATCATTAATAGTTGAAATATTATCTAATAAATCTACTTTAAAGGATGCTGTTCCCTTTGCTTTATTAGATAATTCTCCACTTATTCCCATAATCAAAGTTCCAAGTATTGCTCCTTCTAATACAAAGCCACTACTTATACATGTTGCAATTAAAGCATTTAACATACATCCTGTACCAGTTATCATAGAAAGTTCTATGCATCCATTCTCAATTACATAAGTTTCATTTCCATTACTTATTAAATCTATCTCACCAGTTGCAACTACTATTGAATTAGTTTTATTTGAAAGATTCTTTACTATATTAATATTATTATTAATAGTCTTCTCAGTTGTATTATCTTCATCATTAACATCGACGCCTTTAGAATTAGTAACTAATCCTAAAACTGCTTTTATTTCTGACATATTTCCCTTTATAACATTTGGTTTGCATTTATTTATAAACTCTAATGCAAACTTTAACCTAAGGTTACTACAATTAACCCCAACTATATCAATAATTGAAGGTATATTATTTTTATATGCTACCTCTCCAGAAATCATCATTGAAATCATTCTATTATCACTTATATTACCTAAGTTTACTGCTAAGGCCTTAGCAGAAGTTGTTATATCTGAAACTTCTCTTTTGTTTTCTGCCATTATAGGTTTCCCACCAATAGCTAGTACAACATTTGCACAGTCATTAATAGTAATATGATTGGTTATACAATGAATAAGAGGCTTTTCAATTATTAATTTATTTTTGATATCCAGTAGCTTCTTTATTGAAAAATCTTCTTCCTTCATACACCTTGCCCCCTAATCTATCTTGAATTTTAGCAAGCATTCCAGTTTTTCTAAGAGCAATTAAGAATACATATGCCGCAGCTCCTCCCATAATAGTTGCTGTTATAAACATTGGAACATAGAAAAATGCTGTTAATCCTTCTTTTCCAACTAAGTAAGTCATCACAGGATATGAAACTATTGCACCTATTACTCCTGTTCCAATAATTTCACCCAATACAGCAAAAATAAGATTTCCCTTAGAAAATCTATATAAAACTCCTGATAAAAAGGCTCCAAACACTGCCCCAGTTAAAGCTAGTGGAGGTATACCCATAAACATCATTCTAATAATTCCTATTAATGTTGCACATAAAAGTGAATACCAAGGTCCTAAGAATACTGAACATACAATATTTATTAAATGAGCTGTTGGACACATACCCTCAATACGCAATATTGGAGAAATTACTACTCCTATAGCTACCATAATTGATAAAAAGACTGTTTTTAATACTTTTGATTGATTATTCATTTTGTTCCTTCCCTTCAGAAAATATTTATTTTAAGCTTTTTGCTTAATGACTAACTATTTATGATAGAGTCCTTTCTTAAAACAAATATTGCTAAAGGCATATTGTAAACAAAATAAACAGCGCGTTAAAAGAAAGGATCCTATCCTCTTCTAAATCGGTCGCAGCTCAAAAGCTACCTCTCATCTTGAAACACAAGCTCCCTCGCTATTTAATTGTTCTGCCCACACATACCTTAAGGCGCTCCCCTAAAGATATGATAAAAACTATTGGTATTTTTAAAATAATTTTTATAAGGCTTTTATGCAAAATAAAAAGCTCTCCTCTTATAAGGAAAGCTTTTACTAACATTCATATCAATATTAATATTAAAATCAATTTGCTTCCCTTCGTAAGAATTACCTTAATCAGGTTATTAGGGTCTTTGAGTTTAGGCTCTTTTCTCAGCTGCCCGATTGCAGCTCCCCTAGCTATATTATTTTGTATCTCTTTTTGAATTTTATAATTTTATGGTATCACTATAAAAATTATTTGTCAATATATTGATATTAAGCCTTTATTATCTATTTACCTTTGATTCCTTCATAATCTCTAGGATTTTTTAAACATATTAATTAATGTATTTTTTTAATATTTATACTTAGTATTAATATATATTTCACCATATAAATGTAATTTATATAATATTATTTGCTAAAAAGTCCAGCTCCCTCTACTATCTCCTGCTCATTAAATAAATCTAAAACCGCTTCATTATATCCCTTTATATTTTGAGATTTTTTAATTTTCTTACCATATTTCTTGTTATCAGAAAAAATATAAATCATATATCCCCAAAGTTCTTTCATTCTATATAAGGCTATATTATCATCTTTAAATACTTCTCTATAGTTAAATAAAATATCATCATGGAAATCTTTTAACACTTTCTTATCTAATAGTTTTCCATCAGTAATTTCATATATTAATCCTGGATTTGCAAGAATACCTCTTCCTATCATTATTTCATTTGCTTCAGAAAAGTCACTTTTAAAATCTTTATAATTCTCTACTGTAAAAATATCGCCATTATAACATACTGGATTAGTACTAGATGTTAAGGCATATTTAAAAACTTCTAAATTAGGTTTATTACCATAAAAATCTTCTCTAGTTCTAGGATGGATTATCAACTCTTTTATAGGATATTTATTATATATTTTTATTAACTCATAGAACTCTTCTGGTTCATCTCTTCCTATTCTAGTTTTTATTGAAATTTCTATATCATCTTTTTTATATATTTCATCTAAAAATCTATCTAACTCTTCTCTTTTAGCTAAAAACCCTGATCCTCTTCCTTTAGATACAACCGTTCCAGAAGGACATCCTAAATTTAAATTAATTTCATTATATCCAAGATGTTGCAATTTTTCTGCTGTATTTATAAACCCCTCTGAGTCATTAGTAAGTATTTGAGGAACTATGTACATTTCTTTATTGTTTTCAGGTAATATATCTCTAAGCTCTTTTGTTTTAAAACTTCTACTACTAGTGGGAACTATAAAGGGTGTAAAGTATTTATCTATATTATGAAAATATTTTTCATATGAATTTCTATATACGAATCCTGTGATTCCTTCCATTGGTGCTAAATAAAATTTCATTTAATGACTCCTTTATTATTAATCTAGAAATATTATATCAGCCTTCTTTTATATCATCTACTTATTCTATGTTTTTTCTTTATAAAAATTATTATCCACACTTTATAATATTCTATTATTTCCTAGGTAATAAAATGCGAAGCATTTTGAAATAAAAAAATAGAGATAATGAAAAAATGAAAAAATGAAGGAAGAGGTTTTGCTATGCAAAACCTCCTTTATTTATAGATGCTCTAATAAAAATCTCTAAAGATTTTTATTAACATTTTTTCATTATTTAATTTTTTCATTCTTTCATTTAATAAAATGCTTCGCATTTTATTACTCTTTCTTTAAATTTCATTTCTTTTTCCTATTGGTAATAATAAACCTGATTTTTTCAATATAGGTCTTATTGCATTATAAATAATTACTACTAATATTACAGAAACTACCGCATTTATAAATGTAGTAACTGCACTTAATTTAGCTAAAATAACAGCTGCATCTTGAGGTTGTCCTAATATATATTGCTTATAAAAGAACCCAACAACAGGATCTGCCACTACATTAAAAGCTAGTCCCCCAATTGATGCAATAATACTCCATTTGAAAATATACTTCTTATCATCACTTTCACTGATTTTTGCAATTCTATGTGCAATTAATCCTGTGATTAATCCAATACATAATTTTAAAATAAATGTTTTAGGTGCCACTGTTATATATACAGGATCTATTAAGTCTGCAATTGTCAATCCAACTGCTCCTGCAAATCCCCCATACCATCCCCCAAGTAACAATGCTGCTAAAACACAAAATGCATTTCCAATATGAATTGAACTTGCATCTCCACTTGGTAGTGGAATTTTAATTTGTAGATAAGTAAAAGATACAAAACATAGTGCTGCTAATAATGCTGTTTGAATTAGTTTCTTAAATCTAACTTCTTTGTTCAAAATAATTGCCCCCTTTTAATTATAAAACTTATAATAAATTCTATGACCCCATGGCAAATATGTCAATTGTATCCATACAATTCCGCAAATACATTCTAATCTATCAATATTATTAAGTTTATTATGCTTAATTTTTAAATTACGAACTAAAAAATACCACATATTCATTTGAATAATACGGTATTTTAACAAGTTAATATTTATTTTTATCTTCGTAATAGATTAATATTGTGTTGTATTAAATTAAACATAAATCTTTTAGATATATGGTCAGTTGTAATGCTCTTAAAAACTGTTACTAATTATTTGTAGAATAGATTATTAAAAACAGTATTCCAATAACAACAATACTGGTAATAATCCTTGTAAGCAAAGACCCTTTTGTTAAGTTACTTAAATCACTTATTTGTGAACGATTTACGGAATCTGCAAAGTTAGCCATTGGATTTTTTTTATATTCCTCAATTTTACGTTTATCTTCTTTATCCATAATTTTACCCCCTATTATTTACTGAGTAGTTAATAATATATTACAATTACGAATTAATTATACCATATTTTTACAATGACGTGCTATTCAATTTTCAAAGATCAAATTTTCTTAATTAGTTTGCAATAATTTCATTTTCCGAATCAAAAGTAAAAATGAGGAGGGTTTTAATATCAAAACCTTCCTCATTATGCATAGTTATTATCAGTTTATTACCATTCGTTGTAATTTCATAAAAACTATTCTAATATATCACCATTTGATGATATAACTTCTTTATACCAATCAAAGGATTTCTTTTTCTTACGAGAATAATCTCCTGTTCCATCATCTTGCTTATCTACATAAATAAAGCCATAACGTTTCTTCATTTCACCTGTAGTTGCACTAACTAAATCAATAGGCCCCCACATTAAGTAACCAAAGCAATCTACTTGATCTTCTTCAACAGCTTTCTTTAGCTGAGTTAAATGCTTACTTAAATAATCAATTCTATAATCATCTTGAACACTACCATCTTCCTCAAGCTTGTCTATAGCTCCAAGTCCATTTTCTGTAACTATAATTGGAAGTGAATATTTACGATAAACATAGTTTAATAAGTATCTAAGTCCTATTGGGTCAATAGCCCATCCCCATTTACTCTTTTCTAAATATGGATTTTGAACTCCTCCAAAAAGTGTCTCTTCTCCATCTTCATCACCCTCATGATGTCCAACACTAGTTGAATAGTAATTAACTCCTATAAAATCTAACTTTCCATTAAAGAATGACATTTCATCTTCCTTAGAAATTTCAATATCAATATTTAATTCTTCATATTCCTTAAGTTTGTATCTTGGGAAAGTACCATTACACATAGCATCTATTTGATAAAAGTCACGATCCATATCTTTAAAAGCATTTAGTACATTAACTGGATTGCAATTAACAGGATAAACTGGTGTTAATCCAAATACGCATCCAACTTTATTATTAGGGTCAACTTCATGTGCTAATTCAACAGCTTTAACACCTGCTAAAGTCATATTATATCCAATAGTAGCTAATGTTTGCTTCTTTTCTTCCATTTCACTAAACTTAAGACCAGCTATAATATAAGTAAATATATCTGATGCTTCAGTTTGTGGATCTATATGATTCATTTCATTAAAGGTTACCCAGTACTTAACTTTACCCTTTAAGGCTTCTAACATAGTCTTACAATACTTTAAGTAAAAATCAACTACTTTTCTATTAGTCCATGAACCATATTTTCTTACTAAATTCACAGGCATCTCAAAGTGATATAGAGTTATAATTGGTTCTATATCATTTTTTATCAATTCATCTACAACATTTATATAGTATTCAATTCCTTTTTGATTTGGCTCTTCATCATCACCATTTGGATAAATTCTAGACCAATCAATAGAAATTCTAAGAGCTTTAAAGCCCATTTCTTTAAATAAAGCAATATCCTCTTTATATCTATGATAAAAATCAATACCTTCATGAGATGGATATCTTTTTCCCTCTTCAATCTCTTTACATATTTCACGAGGAACCTCATAGGAACCAGTAGTAACTAAATCCATGATTCCTATTCCTTTTCCATCCTTATTCCAAGCACCTTCACATTGATGGGCAGCTATACTTCCACCCCATAAAAAATCTTCTTTAAGTTTCATATTAAAAACCTCACTCTATATTATAGAACTACTTTAATACATTCCTCTTCGCTAGTTATAAAATCTTCTTTTACTGGAATTACATCTAAGTAATCTGCAGTGTTTGTAACTACCATTATTATAGTTGGATCATATCCTTCTTCTTTTACCTTTTCAAAATCAACTTCAACTAAAGGTTGTCCTACAGTTACCATATCACCTTGCTTAACTTTTAAATCAAAATGCTTTCCTTCAAGTTCTACTGTATTAATTCCTATGTGAATCAATATTTCAACTCCATCATCTGTTTTAATTCCAAAAGCATGTTTAGTTGGGAATACAGTAACTACTTCTCCATTAGCTGGTGCAACTACTGAATTAGTATTAGCTACTATACCAACCCCTTTACCTAAAGCACCACTTGAAAATGCTTTATCATCAACTTTAGCTAATTCTATTAAATCACCTTTTGCACATCCATTAATTACAGTTTTTTTCATTATTGAACCATTAACTTCTGAATCAACAGCTTTAACTTCTGCTATTTTTCTATCATTAGATTTCTCATCTTTTTCTTTAGGAATTCCTAATATATATGCGGCAATGGCTGCTGCAACAAAACCGATAATAACTGCAATAATCATTGAATAGAAGTTTTTATAGTCACTATTTCCAATGTATGATGGTAATCCAGCTAATCCCCAAGCCATAGCATAAGTTTTAACGTTAGTTATACCTGCAAATAGACCTCCAAGTCCACCACCAATCATAACTGCAATAAATGGTCTTCTAAATTTAACAAAAGCACCATATATAGCCGGTTCTGTAACTCCCATTAATGCACTAAATCCAAAAGTACCAAATAATTGTTTTTGTTTTTCATTCTTAGCTCTTAAGAAATATCCAACCATTGCACCAGCAACCGCTATATCAGAAATTGTACAAGCTGCATAGAATACTGGATCATACCCAATTTCGGCATGGAATTGAACAACTATAGGAATAATAAAGTTTCCTGCTCCAAGCATAATTAAGAATGGTTGAAGAGCAGCATATAATGCAATAACACTCCAGTTACCTAAAGTATCCATAAGGAAAGTACAAACATAACTCATACCATTTCCTATCCAAGTTCCCACTGGTCCAAAGAACATTAAAGTAATAGGTAAACAAATTATTAAAGTAAATACTGGTACTAAGAAATAATGTAAAAATTGTGGCATTATCTTCTTTAAGAATTTTTGCACATATCCCATAAACCATACAGCTAATATTATTGGAATAAATGAGTTAGAGTAAGTAGTTGCAGGAAGTGAAATTCCAAATATACTTAATCCTTCAACTCCATTAATTCCTTCTGATAAAAGTGCTGCTGCAAGAGCAACTGCTAAATATGGACTAGCATTTAACCTCTTTGCACAAGACATTGCCATGAATATTGGCAAGAAGAAAAATACTGCTGAACGAATATTATCTAATAATAAATATGTAGGACTTTCTGCTGAAACTAATCCTGTTAAAGTAAGTAATGATAAAACCCCTGCAAGCATTCCAGCAGCTATAATTGGCTCTAATATCGGAGTCATAGACTCTGAGAATAAATCTAAAACTGCCTTTACTGGATTCTTCTTAACTTTTTTATCAGATGCATCACTTTCACCACTAATTCCAAGCATAGAGATTAATTCACTATGTACTTCATTTACATGAGTTCCAACTATAATTTGATAAGCAACATCATTAGATACTACATCAACTACTCCATCCATATTTTTAATTTCTTCTGTTTTAGCTTTTGAACGATCCTTTAAAGTAAATCTAAGTCTAGTCATACAATGAACAACAGCTTGAACGTTATCTTTTCCACCAACTAACTCTATAATCTTTTTATTAAAATCTTGATACTTCATTATTCTTCCTCTCTTCTACTTCTGTTTGTAACTCTATGAATATGAAGCATTAAGTAAGTTTCTTCATCTATAGAAAGCTCACAATTAAATTGCTCCTTTACATAGAGTTCTATCTTTTGTATGCATGCATATGCTTCTGGATAAAGAATTCTGATTTGTGAGTTTAAATCTTTATCATTATCGTTATAAATTTTTCCATTTTGTATTCTGTGTATAAAATATTGAAGATGGGTTATTAATCTCATGTAATTTAATGATGATTCATCAATTTTCAATCCATAATGATATTGAATGATGGAAATAATATCTCTTAAAACTTCCATACTTTTAATGGTTTCATTTAAATTACTTTTTCCCTCTTGTAAGTTAACAAAATGCAAGGCAATGGAAACAGCCTCATCCTCTGGAAATTCTATATTATATTTTTTCTTCATCTGATCTAAGGCATAAATTCCTATTTCAAAATGCTTTGGATAGAATTTCTTCACTTCCCATGTTAATGGGCTACGAATAAATTGTCCTTTAGCAGCACGTTTTAGTGCAAAGTTAATATGATCTAGTAATGTCAAACTTAAATAGTCCCCAGCTTTTTCATTTAGTAGTTTTTCACCATACTCTATTATGTCGTTTAGCATAATAATTTCACTTTCATCTGTATTAGCTAAAAGATAACTAAAGTGCTCTAACATATCATTAGAATCTAATACATATGTCTTCTCTATTTCACTTTCAGTAATTGTTTGCCCTACCTTTTTTTTGAAAGATATTCCTCTTGAATAAACTATTACCTCATTTTTACCTCTTTTAACAACTGCCACATTATTATTTAAAATTTGACTTACTTTCATCTTAAAATACTCCTTTCTAGAAAAAAAACTCAGATTAGATAGAAAAGGACCTTTCTATCTAATCTGAGTTCTGCCTGCTTACCAGTTACATACTCAAAGTAATAACTACATCGTTACTACTAGTTTTTCTTCTAGCGTCATTATAATATAGATTTTTTTTAGTGTCAACGCTTACAATAAGTTTTTTTAAGAATTTTTATAATAACTTACAATACAAATAAATACCTACTATATAAATAACAGTATCATTTTTTTATAATTAAAATCCACATCATCTCCTTCAAATACTAAATGATGTGGATTTATTTACTTATTATTTTATGTTTAATGTCTTAAAATTTATTGAACTTTCCGCAACAAATTTATCTAGAGTACTATATAAAATTTCTTTATCAATTGGCTTTGCAATGTGATCATCCATCCCATATTCTAGTGCTTTAGAAACATCTTCATTAAAAGCATTTGCAGTCATTGCGATAATAGGAATAATTTTACTATCTAAGTGACCAGACCTACGTATTTTCTTAGTAGCCTCATATCCATTTAGAACTGGCATTCTTACATCCATTAAAATAGCATCATAATAACCTGGTGATGAATTATCAAACTTCTCAAATGCTATCTGTCCATTCTCTGCTGTTTCAATATTTGCTCCCTTATATTTAAGAATTTCACTGGCTATCTCAAGATTTAACTCATTATCTTCAACTATTAAGAATCTCTTTCCAGAGAAATCATAGTTTACCTCTTTATTTTGGTCCTCTACTCTAAACCTATCTGACTTTATTTCAATATATGAGTTATCATCAATATTACTCTCATCAACTTCAAAAGGTATTTCTACAGTGAATTGACTTCCTTCCCCCTTAATACTACTAACATTAATGCTTCCATTCATTAATTCAACTAAGTTTTTTGTAATAGAAAGTCCAAGGCCAGTTCCACCATGTTTTATACTAGTATCCATGTTAGCTTGTTCAAAAGGTCGGAAAATCCTTTCTAACTCTTCTTCATCCATTCCAATACCTGTATCCTTAATTATAAAACGTATTCTTAGCTTTCCTTTTCTTTGAATTACTTTAATTGTTAATGTTATTTCCCCGCCCCTTGGCGTAAACTTTAAAGCGTTTGATAATATATTAATTAAAATCTGATTAACTCTCAGTTGATCTCCTATAATGTTATTGTATTTTATTTCTGAGAAAATAATATTAAATTTAATATCCTTTAACTTTGCTTGTGGATTAATAATAGATTCAATATTCGAAGTGAAGCTATTTAAAGTAAACTTCTCTGACGTAATACTCATCTTTCCACTTTCTATTTTGGACATATCAAGAATATCATTAATAATACCTAAAAGAAATTTTGAAGATATCTCTATCTTATTTAAACAATCCACTATCCTGTTCTTATCATCTATATTTGAATTAGCAATATCAGTCATTCCTATAATTGCATTAATTGGAGTTCTTATTTCATGACTCATACGTGATAAAAAATTCCTTTTAGCATTATTTGCACTTTGAGCTAAATTAAGTGCATCCTTTAAATCTCTTTGTGAATTTAAAATTTCAGTAATATCGGTTAAATTAATAACATATCTTGTTAATTCCTCATCTTGTATTACTGGATATATTCTTATATGTAACCATCTACTTTCTAAGGTTTCTGGATTTTTTATTTCTATTTCCCTTTCTTTTACTTTTCTTTGATTAGTATTGCATAATTCTTTTAAGTTATCTAAGTCCTCATTGCTTATATATCTCCTAAGTACATTTGTATCAGCTAATACTTTTTCTATTGTAATACCAAACTTTTTTTCAAAGTTACTACTTACAAATTCAATTTTATTATCTTCTATATTATACATTAAATATACATCATCAATATTTTCTGTAAGCATATTAAACAATACTTCTCTCGACAAAACATCATGACGACTTCTTTTTGATATGATAAATGCAAAGAAAATAGATGTAATACTAATAGCAATAGAAATAACAATTAAAAATATACTTGTAAAAGAATATGTTCCTTTCCCCTCATCAACAATATATGATGCTCTCCTTAATGTAGAATTAATCATTTCATTTAACAAATCATCAAGGCTATTTACTATAGGCAAAAATTCTTCCAGATACATTTGTCTTCCTCTATCTATTTCACCACTTTTAGAAATTTTTATAATTTCATATTGCTTATTTCTCATCTCATAAATTTTATCAACGAAAACTTTTTTCTCTGCTCCAGTATATTTTTCATAAATTATATGATAATCTTCTTCTATACTTCTATAAATATCACTTATTTCATCCTCAATCTCTTCAATAGGAGTACTGTCATATTTATTGGTTATTTGCCTCATATATTGACTTATACTAGATAATTTCCAGCGTATATTCCATTCAGCATTAGATAGCTCATAAGGAGAATCATATATTTTCTCTGTCATTTTATTCATTTGAACAATATTACGAAGAGTTACAAATGAAAGTATAATAGCTAATATGCAAATAATAGCTATTATTGGATATGTAATTTTATTCGACTCCAAAATTTTACTTTTCTTAAAGCTACTAATCATGTTCTTTTACCTCATCTAAATTTTCAAATGAAATACTTAAATATACTCCAATCAATAATCTATTTCTAAAGTGTTATATCATTATAAGTTTAAAATAATTCTTTAATAATTCATCTAAATCTAAGAGCTTAATCCTTTAATTTTTATCTGAATATAAGCTCGATAATTCCTTAAACCTATTTGAAGCAATCTTAAGGCACTCCTTCAATTTTGGAGAAAACACTCCACACTTATCATTTAGTATCATATAAATAGCCTCCTCGTGACTATAAGCTTCCTTATATGGCCTTTCTGTAGTCAATGCATCATAGCAATCAGCTAAAGATACTATTTGCGCCCAAATAGGTATATCGTCACCTTTTAACCCATATGGATAGCCACTTCCATCCCATTTTTCATGATGATATTTACAAATATCATAACAATACCTTAAGTACTCATCATCACTTATATTATTTATTAAACTTAGGATTTCACTTCCTTTTGAACAATGAGTTTTCATAATTTCAAATTCTTCTTCAGTTAATTTATCTGGCTTTAATAGGATAGAGTCTGGTATTGCAATTTTCCCAATATCATGCATAGTAGATGCTGCTGCTATTACTTCAATTAATTCATCAGTTATTCCATACTCAGTATAGAATTGTGACAGAACCCTTAATAATTCATATGTAAAATAACGTATTCTTTTTACGTGTTTACCTGAATCCATATCCCTATATTCAATTACAGCACCTAAAATTTCTATTATATTATTATTAAAATCGTTTATTCTCTTTGCCTGATTAATTATTTTTTTGTTTTGCTCATTTAACAAATTAACCTGCTCTTCTATCAATACTTCCATTTCATTTTTATGCTTAAAAAGCTCTACTAAATTTCTTACACGTCTTTTAATAATAATAGAATTAAATGGTTTTTTTATAACATCTAAAACCCCTAACTCATAACCCTTTTCTTGATATTCTTCTGAGTCAAAGGAGGTAATAAGCATAACTGGTATATAGTTTAATAAGCCTTTACTTTTTAGTATTTCTATAGTTTCAAATCCACCCATTACAGGCATAACAATATCTAATAAAATAAGTGCTATTCGTTCTTGACACTTATCTATAATACTTATAGCTTCACTTCCATTTTCTGCTTCTAAAATATTATAGCTATCCTTAAGTAGCTCTTTTAAAATATCTCTATTTATCTCCACATCATCTACAATAAGAATAGTATCACGCTTTACCATAATACTCCTCCTTACTTTTAAAACATCCTAATCAAAGTAGTTAACTCCATATATTGTGATTTTATTCTCTTCACTACTTCATCCAATGAATCGAACTCTTCTTTTCTTACACTCTCAACCATTTCAGCACATGTTTTAGATAACTCTACAAAGCCTAAGTTACCACTTAAGCCTTTTAGGGTATGGGCATATATTTCAATATTTTTATAATCTTTTTTTTCTAAAGAATATATTAACATTTCAAAATTCTTGTCTTCTAAAAATTTATTTAATAATTTTTTATATAGAACCAAATTATTACATAATCTGGAGGTTGCTCCATCTATATCTACTCCAACTTCCTTTAATTCTAATAAAAACCTCTCTTGCATAATATCTCATCTCCTATGTTAAATCTATTTATCACTATTAAATGCTTCTAAATAATTTATCTATTCTATCTATAATAAAGTTTTTACTATAAGGTTTTAGTAAATAACCATTAACTTTATATTTTGATACTCTTTTAATTGCATCGTGATCATTTCTTGCTGATGATATTAAGACTGCTGTACTTTCAAATTTTTTAGTTTCCCTTAAATATTTAAGCATTGTAAAACCATCTATAACAGGCATCATTAAATCTAATATAAATAAATCTATTTTTTTACCATGCTTTCTCATTTCTTTAATTTTCTTTATCGCTTCCATACTTTCATTAAAAATTGTAACTTCATAACCATATGTTTTTAAAAGATTCGCTAATACTAATAATGATATATCATCATCATCTACTATAACTATATGCTTTTTCCTTTTAACAACACTCTTAGTATTTATAGAAATACTAAAATTATCTCTAAATTTATCTAATGAATCTATTTTTTCTAATAATTCTATATCATCTGATATTAAAGAAGATTCTTCTTTAACTTCGCCTTTTATTTCTGCTCCATATTTAATAAATATATCTCTATAAGTTTTCATTAACTCATCTTTAGATACAATTTCAAATTTACTATTATCATTCTTTTCATATTTACTATTTGAAATTAAAATCAATCTCTTATCACTATATCTTCTTGCTAGCAATCTAATAAGATTAAACTTCTGTTTACTACTAGTATCATCTTCCACCAAAATAATATCATAATTCATTTCGTTAATTATATTTATTAAACCTTCTGTGTATCCTTCTAAAACATTAACTCTTATATTTGAATAAGTTAATTTATTTATTAACTTCTTATATTCTAAAGAATCATTTAATAAAAATAAAGTTTTTATCATATTATCCCCCTCAAAAATACAAAAATCCCCTTAAAAATAACCATATAAACTTCTAATTATTTTATTAAACTTCTAAATATTTTAAACAATAATTATACATTTAATATTTTTATTTTTTTACTCCACCATTTATTGACATTAATTTAATATTTTATTATTATATTAAACTGAAATATATTTTTAAATATGTGTGACTTAATTTTCACAGTGACAATTTTGTTAAAGGAGGAAATGATTTGAATAATCTTGGGTTTAGTTATCTATTAAAAAGCTTAAACATTTCACCTTCAGAAATGGCAAAAGAATTAAATGTAGATAGAACTTTAGTTAGTAAATGGAAAAATGGTTCAAGGAAAATAGATTTAAATGCACTCTATTTTGATAACGCTATATCTTTTATAATTAATAAAAATATGGAACTAAAAAATAATTTTCTAGAAAATTTATTTTTATCTATTTATAATGAATCTATAAACCATTCCAATTATGAAAATCATTTAAGAGAACTATTAAAAAGATTTATTATTGATAATTCTGATAAAAAAAATGTTTCAAATATAAATAAAACTTCAAATAATTCCTTATACACTACTAATATATCAATTTATAATAATCAACATGAAAGTTTTTTAGGAATTCTTCATATACTAGATTCAGCTATTAATTATGGCGAACCTCAAAAGCTTTATTTTGTCTTTAATAAGTCCTTTGACTCATTTAGTGATAATAAGGAAATTAGAAATGATTGGTTAGATAAGGTTATAAAACTTTTAGATATGGGTTGTGACTTAGATCTTATTTATTCCTTTAGTAAAAGTTCAAAGTTACTTTTATATCTTACCCCTATACTATTGCATAAAAATTGTAAATCTTCATATTTTATTGATTCATTTGACGACACTCAAAACTATTCTTTACATATTATAGAGAATAAGGGCGTTTTTTACTCTTCTTCTCAACGTGTCGATTATGAAACTTTTAACTATGGTGCACTTTTTACGGATCCTTTTACTACTAACTTTTACATTGCGCTTACAAAAAATATTCTTTCAAAATCATTTAATACATTTTTTGCATCTACTCTTTATAATGTTCTAGGTAGTTATGAGTTAAATAATAATAATAGACTTAATAATGAACTTACTAAATATAATACTACATATTATTGTAATACTTTTCCTATTCATACTGTAATGAATGATGAATTATTCTATGAAGTACTTTGCAATTCAGTAAGCAATAAGGAAGATATAGATAAGTATTTTGAACTCTTTAAAATAGCTAAAAAAGATATGTATGAAAGTTCAACCTTAAGTACTATTGACTTTTATTCTATAGATTCCCTTATAAACTTTTCTACCTCAGAAAACATAGTCTATGAAAGTGAATCTGATATATCACCAAAGCTAATTCTTACAAATCAGCAGTTTAAGGAGCATTTAAATGACTTAGCTAATTACTTATTGTCTACGGAGAATTATAATATTTGCTTAATTCCTGAAACAACAATAACTAATAATGAATTATTTTATTGTTGGTGCAAAAAAAATGAATTTCTTGTTACCTTCACTAATAGAAACTTATCAGACATTAAATTATGTACTGAAACCTCTTATATTAATTCTGTTTCTAACATATTTGAGAGGTACTTTTTACTAGCATCAGAAAACTATAAGAATAAAGATATAGTTGCAAATTTCTTAAGAAGTTTATAAAATGCAAAAATATGAGGTTAAATAATATTTTTTATTTAACCTCATATTTTATAGATTATATTTTAAATACAAAGAATTACTAAAGTATCAAAAATAGAGAATATTTTTAAATATCTACGTCCTCTTAATTAATTCTACATTAGTAGTTTAATATAAATCTACTTTCTCATTTTATACTTTATTTCAAATTTCTTCTTGGTATTTTAAATTTTATTTCTTCTTCTATTTCCCCTAAAAGTCTTGAATCTTTTGGATCTACAAATAGACAAGTATATCCATCTTCGCCAGCTCTTCCTGTTCTTCCTATACGATGTATATATGTTTCAACCTTTTCTGGAATATCATAATTATAAATATGACTTACTCCACTTATGTCTAATCCTCTTGAAGCTACATCTGTAGCTATTAAATACTGAATATCAGCATCTCTAAAGGATTTTATAATTCTTTCACGTTTATTTTGTGGTATATCACTATGAATAACTTTACAGTTATATCCTCTTCTATGCATTACTGCTTCAAGCTCGTCAGCTCTTCTTTTTGTTCTACAGAAAATAATAGCCATAAAAGGATTATCTTCATCTAGAACTGTACATAAAGCTTCTCTTTTTAATCTATCTACAGTTTCTACAACTTCCTGTTTAATTTTATCTAAAGTTACTTCTTCTTTCTTAACTGAAATAACTACTGGCTCATTCATATATCTATAAGCTAATTTCTTAACTGAAGAATCCATTGTTGCCGAAAAACATAAAGTTTGAACCTTCTTTGGTCTTTCCTTCATTACTAAGTCTATTTCATTTCTAAACCCCATAAGTAACATTTGATCTGCTTCATCAATAACTATAGTCTTAAGCTTCTTTAAATCAACAGTTTTTCTCTTAATATGATCAAGAAGCCTTCCTGGTGTAGCAATTATCATATGAATATTTCCACTTAGCTTCTTTACCTGTGAACCAACATCCTTACCTCCATACATTGCTAAAACTCCAATATCTTTACCTTCCTTTAGCTTTGTAGCTTCTTCAGTAATTTGTATTGCAAGCTCTCTAGTTGGAGTAATTATTAAACATTGAATATCCTTAGATGATGGTGATATATTTTCAAATATAGGTAGTAAAAACGCTAAAGTTTTCCCTGTCCCTGTTTGTGCTTCACCTATTATATCCCTGCCATTTATAATATCCTTAATACTCTTATTTTGAATTTCAGTTGGAGTTGTTATTCCACTCTTTTTTAATGTATTTATTATGTTTTCACTTATTCCTAATTCTTTAAAATTCATTTATTTTACCTCGTAATCTTATGTTTCGAATAATTATAACATAGAATCAACTAAAACATGTTAATTTTATTTAGATATAATCTTTAATTCTCTATGTCATAAAAGAAAAGGATACATCAAAATTATTTTATACCAACTTTGATGCATCCACCTTTATTAATATTTATGTTTATATATTTTAAAAGTTTTATAATAACTCTTTTCTTAATTCCTCACCTGATTTTGGTGATAAATAAGCAAATGGTATATCTAGTACTGTACGTGCTCCAGTTTGACCTTCTTTAGATAATCTATAAACTGCTCTTGCATAAGCTACTAATACACTTGAAGTAAATTCAGGATTACTATCAAGATTTAAGCTAAATTCCATTCTTTGATTTGTACCAGCTCCGCTAACTCCCGTTCTAATAACAAATCCACCATGAGGCATTCCTCTATGATTTTTATTCATTTCCTCTTCAGTTATAAAGTTTACTGTTGTATTATAATCTGCAAAGTAATTTGGCATATTAATAATTTCATTTTTAATCTTTTCTAAATCTGCACCTTCTTCTGCTACAACATAGCAAACTCTTTCATGCTTTTCTCTAGTTGAAAGTTCTACATTTTTTTCTGTACGAACCTTATCAATTGCATTTTCAATAGGTACAGTATATTGTACTCCATCTTTAACACCATCTACTCTTCTAATAGCATCTGAATGTCCTTGGCTTACACCTTTTCCCCAAAAAGTATAATCTTTTCCTTCTGGAAGTACTACTTGTCCTAAAAGACGGTTTAATGAAAATAGTCCTGGATCCCAACCTACTGAAATAAGTCCAATTGTACCAGCACCTTTTGTTACCTTATCTATTACATTAAAATATTCCGGTATTTTTGCATGAGTATCAAAGCTATCTACTGTATTAAACATCTTTGCTATTTCTGGTGTTTGCTGTGGTAAATCAGTTGCAGAACCACCACAAAGAATCATAACATCAATTTTATCTCTATAACTTTCAATTTCAGAGATATGTACCATCTTTGATTTAGCTGATAAATTTTCTGGATTTCTTCTTGTAAAAATAGCCTCTAATTCAAAATCTGTATTTTGTGCTAAAGCTAATTCTACACCTTTACCTAGATTTCCATAACCTACTATACCTAATCTTATCTTATTGCTCATATATTTCCCTGACAAAACGCCAAGTGCCCCCCTTTTTTATTATTTTTTGACTTTATAACAATATTATCACATTTTCCAGTTCTTTGCATTATTTATTGTTTGTATTTATAATTTAAGTCTATCTATTTACTAATTTTACCTATCTCTACCTGATGTGTACTTATATCCATTAACTACACTATTATTTACTACTGGTATAATACTAATTGCATAAGTATCCGTTCTAGGTATTTTCATTATTGTTTTCTTAATAAGATTATATTCATCAATAAAAGTAGCATTTTCTACTTTCTCCTTGATTTTAGAATCAAAATACATTCTCATACCTTCTGTTCTTATATGCTTAAAAATTTTAGTTCCCTCAATTTCTATTTCTTCAATCCAATTAATTATTTCTTCTTGCTCCCATCTACAGTTTACTAATACCATAAAAAACCTCCCATACACACTTCATATTTCCTAAGTTTTTATCTTTTCTATTTTTACTATTCTTTTAAAATACTCATTTATTCCAATCAAATGTAATTTCCAGCAGAAATCCATATATATTCTAATTTAATAATATTGCTTCACCGCAATCATTACAACCCTAAATTTAATTAAATATAAAATTTTAATAAAATATGCATAATTATTTACTATAAAACATTTTTTATAGTACTTTTAGTAGAAATCTATCTAAATATCTTAATTAAATATTGTATAAAATACTTCATAAAAATATATTTTATACAATTAAGTAAATCAAAAATATAAATAATAAATGTGATACTAGTAATTATATAAAAACAAAAATAACACCTAGTAGCAACTAGGTGTTATTTCTGTGATTTTTATTAGGGTAAACTTAGTAAATATAAATATGTACACTTATTAATAATTAATTTTAATATCATATAATAATTTAAGTTCATTTAGGGAAAATGTACTTATTTGGATTTATTAATAAGTATTTTTATTTAATTATAATTATTTCTTTACAAACTGTCAATAATATTTATACATATTTTAACTCTTTTTCCTTTCTATAATTTTCTTCTATTTAGAGTTACCCATATATCTAAATATTTTTAATTCATCTAGTAATCTATCCACAAACTCTTTAGGTAATATTTTTCTACTATTAAACAATTCAATATATAGATAAAATTCATCTTCCTTATCTATTATCTGTCTTATTTCCTTGCTTCTACTTTTCTTTATAATAACCTTTTGGTTATTTTTTAACGCTTTCAATCCTTCTATAACTGCATCTTTTATATATCCATACTTAATTTCATATTGTCTAGCTTTTACATTAATATTGGGTCCACAAAAAGATTTTGATTTTGCATATTCCCAATATTCTTTAGTCATATAAATACATTCAAAATCATCATAAATAACAAATGTATTTTCTTCATTTTTAATTGAACCAAATACTCTCTCCATTGCAGAATAAGTTGTAATCCATACATTTCCAGCTTGCTTTATTTCATTTTGTTCAAACTTACCTCTTTCAATAGCCTTCCTAATAGTAGATCCATCAGATAATCCCCACTTCTTTGCTGCTTCAGATAAGGTCATTACACTCTCTAATTCATTACCTGTTTCTACATTTTTTGAAGCAAATAAAGCTTTTATATCTGACTTTCCAAGTTCTCCGTTAAAGACTTTAAGTTCTTTTCCATATTGATCAAATTGAATAGCCATTACTAAAATATTTTGATTATTATATAGCAAATTATAAATATCATCGATATCAAAGATTGGTTTTTTTAATTCTTTATCTTCAATAACATATACCATAGCTGGATAAAGCCTTCTATTTTCAGATGTAATAATGGTAATATTCACTAATCAATCACTCCTTATATTGATCTATTATTTATAAACTTAGTTAAATCAAAATTTTTAATTATTCTTTATGTCCACATACAGTATATTGGTAACCTTCAACCACACTACCATTTATGAAAGGTAAAATACTAATTGCAAGAGTATTAATTCTTGGAATCTTAATTAGTGCTCTCATGATAAGGCTATTTTCATCTTCAATCATAGACTTTCTTTCTTCAGCAGTTATATTATAGTCAAAAAACATTCTCATCCCATCAGTCTTTACATGCTTATAAATCTTAATTTCATTAACTTCTATACCCTCCATTCCTTGAATTATCTCTTCTTGTTGCCATCTACAATTTACTAATAACATAATTACATCCTCCCATATTTTAATCTTAATAATTTCTCTTTACCCTCTGTTTTAAAATAGTTTTAAATATTTCTCTCTTTATTTATAATATATTCTTCAATCGTATTATTGTCACAACATCGTGACAATTTAATCATAACTCTTCACAATTAGTATTGCAAGTTTTAAATATTCAAATATAAAATAGATTGTATTATAGCTTATTTTTTCTTTTTTATATGGTTTATTTACATTAATATACTTTGCTTCCTCCCCCCTACTCATTTAGGCATTAATTAACTTTGCATCCTTACTATAACTGGTATTATAATGAGCTTGTATAGTTTTTATTTTAAGGGGATGTGTATTATGCTTAACGAAACAATTTTAAAAGACGAATTAATAATCAAAATTGATTCATCATCTATATCTAGTATTGATAAATTTATCAGTTTATTGAATTCTAATAATATAGATGTTAAGGCTATTGGAAGAGATGAATATTTAATTAGACTTTAGGGAAAAAATTAGCTAGATACAAATTGTATCTAGCTTTTATAATATTAATTAAATTAATAAAACAACTTTAACTTAAAGTATTTTCCCAGATATAAAACTTGTCTTATATCGGACACCAGTCAAATATACGATATAGGTTTGATTTATTCCTTGAAAATAATTAACTTGAAAGGTTTCTGGATTCCTTCCATCTTTTACATCTGCACTTATAGTTATCATCTTATTATCAAATGCTCTTTCCTTTAAATCAAGTATCCACGAATCACCTGTTATTAGATTTCCACTTGTCACTACATGTCCATTTTCTCCAATGGCTTTAATTTTAACACTAGTTAATAAATTGTTATAAATAATAAGTGCACTACAAGTTTGATTATGCGCCATAAAACTCCCTCCTAATACACATACTTCATAAAACATATTTGATATAAATGATATGTTTTATAGAGTATATTATTATTTTACCCCTTATCTATTTATAGATTGAGCCATCTTAAAGTATGTATGTCTCTTTCCTCTTACTGTTATTGATAATGCCATTATATTTTCTGGATCTGCCATTCTTCCATATCCACCATCTCCAATATGATGTATATCAGCTCCAATTCTCTTATTGCTCATACCTATTAATCTTATAGTATCTACATCTGCACTTTCTTGACTTGTGCCAATTGCACTCATTACTAAAGCACCTTTTGATTTTATTTTCCTAACTATATCTGATAATAAATTTTCATTTATACCTGGAACTGTACCAACCGCTGGTAGTAAAATACCATCAGCACCATTTTCTACAAAAGAAAGTATCATCTTTTCATCTACTAAGTTTTCTACCATTCCAGCTCCATGCATCTTACCAGCTAAAATTAATCCTGAAAAATATTTTTTAGCATTTGCTATAGAATTATTTATTGCTTCATTTGATACACCTGTAGATGGATTACCTGTTAAGCATATAAAATCAACACCTAATTTTTCTGCTTCTTTAAATGTATCAATAGTTGCTAATCTTCCACTTGATAATTTAACTTTTTCATCTATTAAATTAGCGCTTTCATCTACTGGCTCTAAATTAATACCTACTGGTCTTCCTACAAGATTCTTAATTTTACTTATTGGATTTTCTTCATCTTTCATGCCATTGATCTTCTTTAAGAATACATCAAACTCATTTAAAAGTATTAAATCTGCTCCAAAAGCACTCATAACTTCAACATTTGTAACACCTTCTAAAAGTGGTGCTGCCGTTACTACAGTTTCTCCTAAAATAGTTCTTCCTTCACTTGCTAAAATTGCATTTTTTAATTCATCTGCTTTCATATCCCTAAAATCACTAGCATAACAACTTAACAATCTCTTCATTTTATTCTCTCCTCTTAACTTTTAATATCTATAGTTTAACTATAAACTGTTCAATCGGTTGCACGTCAAGATTAATTTTTGATATAATTTTTTAAAAGGAGTGAGCTAAATTGAGTACTATATATGATATTTCAAAAAAGTCTGGATTTTCACCTTCTACTGTTTCTAGAGCATTAAATAATAGTAGTCGAATATCAGAGGAAACTAAGGAAACTATATTTAAAATAGCTAATGAACTAAATTATGTACCTAATAACAAAGCTATTAGCTTAAGTACTGGAAAAAGTTATACTCTTGGAATAATAATTCCTTATGTAACTTATAATTCTTATTATAGCTCACTAATTAATTCTATTATTTATGAAAGCTTTAAAAAAAATTATAGAGTTACTTTTCTGCCAACTAATTATGATAAAGATGCAGAAATAAATTATTTAAAATTACTGTCTACAAAGGAATTTGATGGAATAATAATTACATCAGCAGCTAACTCTTATGATATTATTGAAAAATACTTAGAATATGGTCATATAGTAAGCTGTGAGGATACAGGTAATTCAGCTATTCCTTCTGTAACTCTAGATAAAAGTAACACTTATAGAGCTATTTTAGAAATATTAAAAAATAATGGTATATATAATGTAGGCTTAACCTTTAGTAGATTTCCTAATAGTAGTCTAAACTCTCAAAATACATATTCAGCCTTTTCTGAAAGCTTAAATATATTTAGTGAGAAAAATATATTTTCTAATTGTAGAAATTTTGAAGATGGTATAAAGGCAGCAGCTTACTTTAATAGTATTACTCCTAAGTTACAATGTATTTTTTCTAATAGTGATGAAATAGCTTCTGGAATCTACTGGTACTTTAAGAATAATAATTTAGAACCACCTATTATAATAGGTCAAGATAATTCTTCAAATAGTAAGGTTCTTAACTTATCTACAATAGACTTTCATCTTGAAGATTTAGGAATTGAAGCAGTAAGACTTTGTATTTCAGGCAATAAAGAAAATAAGGTTATTGAAGGAACCTTTATTGATAGAAATAATTTAAATTTAAAAACTCAATAAACTATAATATATAAAATAAAAAAATCACTACATTAACATATTTAAATATCATGAATTCTATCTAGAAAAGTTACTCAATTAGCAAGCTTAAATATTCTAAATTAAAACTACAAAAAATACTAAATTATAGAAAAACCCTCTGTTCTTACACAGAGGGTTTTCATCAAACTTAGGATATTTTCATCTTCAAAGAATATCCTTATATAAATTTCATATATGGTCTTTCTCTTATATACGCAAGAATAACTTCCATTACTCTTTATTCTCTATTTATCTAACTGGACAAATTCCAGTTTCACAACCATCATTTCCAATATCAATCTCAGTTTCTTCTTTTTCATATTTAGATATTAAAGAAGGTATAAAAGGTTTCATTTCATTAATCCTCTTTTCATACTCCTCTTTCTCTATAGCTTCATAAGGTAATAACTCATAGAAACTATCATCTAGTGGTAAAAATGATATAGCAACAACTGAATCCCAATTATCCCATACCCAGTTTTCAACTTCTTCCCACTCGTGATCTCTAACATGAACTGTTATTGAACAATTATGCTCAACGTAATTATCCATAAACATCTTGTAATTTTCTAATTGCTCTAAAGCAGTTACATCATACTTAGTTTTACCTTCAGGTGCCTTAACTGGGAACTCCACTACCTTAGTAGTACAGTTTTCAACACTTTGACCTACTTCTGGTAATACTGGATATCCTAACTCTTCGCATACCTTAACTAATGGATCATCGCTTGATATTCTAACACGTCTTATAAAGTATGGTGAATGTGAATAGTGAACTCCACTTGATACTGAAGGTAATTGCGATAATGTACCTTCAGGTTTAATTGTAGTTACTAATAAAGGTTCATTTTGTCCAAGTTCCTTTGCATAATCAGCTACAGCATCCTTTGCTGCCTTTTTTAATTTCTTAAGTAACTCAGCTTCTTGTTCCTTAGTTAATTTAATTGCATTAACCATGTCCTGCCAACCAGTTAAGGAACATCCAACTAACTTATCTCTTTGTTGGACTCTATCCCAATCTGGAAGTTCAAGTTCTACGCAAGTCATTCTATATCCTGCTCTTGCAGATAACTTTTGTGCCTCTAGTAATGATTTTTCATCTAGGCTTCCATCTTCTTTAACAAAAGCATATACATTTACAGTAGTTAAGTTACATAAACCTTGTGAATCTAATAATATTTCACCACAAGGGTTAACGCCATTCATATTTGGTCTTCTCTTCTCAGCAGCTTCTGCATTGATCCAACCTGGTTCCCCTGAATATCTCATTTTTTCTATATTCCATTTTAATCTTTCTCTTGATGGCTTTTCAGTATAATAAATTGAATTATTACTCATTTGTCTATGAATTAATTCCTTATTAACACTCCACTTACCATCTTCTTGCTTATATAGATTAGATTTTGCTTCTATACATTCTGTATCATTTTCATCTATTATAACCATTTCAGCAGTTCTTCTAACACCACCAACTACAACATTTTCTCCAATAATATTAGCTATATCTAAACAATCTATAGGTGAAAGCTTAACATTATCCTTTTCTAGTAGAAGTGATTTTCTCTTTATTACCTTATCTATCTTATAGAACATATTCTTTAAACTTTCATGTCCAGAGGCTGTACCTCCAAATGTGTTTAATCTTTCTCCCTTTGGCCTTACATGGGAATAATCTATAATTATAGTATTTATATTTCTATATTGACTTCTTCCAACAATATTTAAGAAATGTTCTAAAGCTTGAACCCAACCTTCCTTAGAATCTCCTATTACAATTTCAGCTGAAGTATTATTATAAAAAGTTAATGAAGTACTATCTTCTCTTATGATCTTAGGAACTTCTTTATAATCCTTATGAATTAATTTATAATTAGTCCTAAGTTTTGGTATCTTATTTACATCTTCCTTCAGAACTCTAACTCCCACTCCAGATCCTATCATTAATAAATAAAATAAGTCCGTAAAAGCTTGGAATGAATCTATTATTTGAAATGCACAGTTAAAATTACTCATAGGATATTGCTTTGAAACCTTTGTGTTTCCTACCCAAAAAGTTCTTCCAGATAAGAATTGTCTAAGATTAAAAATATTATCATATAACTTTTCTGCTTCTTCCTTTGAAGTTGGTATTATTGAAGTATTATACTCTACAGCTCTTCTAACTGTCTCCCACCAATATTCCCTTCTTCCTTGTTCTGATAAAAATCTTGAATATGTTCTATAATAAACAAAGTTACCTAATTGCCCCATAGGAGATTTACTATGTTTATACTTACTTACAAAATCATCCTTTATCATCTTATAAGTTTCCTTACTAGAATTTTTTCTTCTTTCCTTTTCTTTTTCGCTTCTATATATAATATATCTCTTAGCAACATCTTTTCTTTCACTGTCCATAAGTTTAAACTCTACCATATCTTGAATATCTTCCACTTCATAATACTTTTCATTGAACTTTGATAGACTTCCAAAAATCTCATCAGCTATTTTAGAGCTTAAATTATGGTCTACTCCAATCTTAGTTTCTTCCATAGCTTTTTCAATAGCTTTAGTGATTTTCTCTTTAGTGAAATTTACTAGATTCCCATCTCTTTTTCTTACCTTCACACTAACACCCCTCTAGAATATAGTTAATTTTTATAGTACTAGATAAATATTACATTTTATCCATAAATACAATTATACTACATATTGTATTTAAATCTAGATGATTTTTTAAAATAATACAATATGTAGTTATTTTAACAATCTACTTTACTTAACTTTGAAAATTCTACATAATATAATTAAAAGCTTAAATATTTAAATATAAAATTATGAGAATTATGGAGGTTTATTATATGAATCAAACAATTGAAATTTTAATGAATCATGTTACTATAAGAAAATATCATGCAGATAAACCTGTATCAGATGAAATTGTAAAAACTATTGTTTCTTGTGCTCAAATGGCACCTACTTCCAGTCACTTTCAAGCATATTCAATTATTCAAGTTAAGAATAATGAGAAAAAAAATATTTTAGTAAAAGCTTCAGGAGGACAAGAGTATTTAAATGAAGCACCAGTAGTTTTACTGTTTTGTGCTGATTTACATCGTGCTGAAAAATACTATGAAAATATTGATGAAAATATTTTATCAAATACAGAATCATATACTATTGCCGTTATAGATGCTACTCTAGCTGCTCAAAAAGCATTAATTGCAGCTCAAAGTTTAGGTTTAGGTGGAGTAGTTATTGGAGGAATCCGTAATGATATGGATGTCCTTGCTAACACCTTTAAGCTTCCAAACTTAGTATTCCCAATGTTCGCTCTATGCTTAGGATATGCAGCTGAAGCTCCTGATAAAAAACCAAGACTACCTATTGAAGCAGTACTAAAAGAAGATTTTTATGATGAAAGTCATGATGATGAGCTAATAAAATCATATAATGAAGCTATAAGTAATTACTATAATGAGCGTACAAATGGGACTTCAAAGGATCGTTGGACTGAACGTTGTGGTAAATATTTAATGGCAAAACCAAGAGAGAATGTAGGTATATTCCTAAGAAAGATAGGATTTTTAAAGCGTTAGTTATTTATTAAAGATAAATGAGCTACCTTATCTTATACGTAAAAATATTAACAATAGTTTTAAATATCCTAATAATTATTATAAATTATTTTTTTATTATATTTATATATTAGAAAAAATAATAAAAGGATACTGGAAAATTCCAATATCCTTTTCTTGTATTTATATATTATACGAGGATGTAGAAAGATTTGTGTAAAAGCAAATCTACTACATCCTTTTATGTATTTTTAAGTGGTAGATTTGGAATAATATTCTTATAATTAAAAGGAGGATTCCAAATGAAAGAAATAAAAGTACCA
>NZ_CACRTO010000021.1:0-145221 GCF_902652255.1 Clostridium tertium | reverse complement strand
GTTGCTACTTTTGTTTAGCCTGCTTATTCAAACCAAACTTATATAGTTTATCAGAATGACAGCGTGGGCATTTTATATTAGTCTTGTTCATTGTTCTTCTCTCCTTTTCTAAGGGGGTATTATTTAGTTTCGCAAACCTATTGTATTTCCTTGGATTGAGAAGGGCAATGTTCATATAACTTAACAGATCGTGAAATTTTATTAGGAGGGCTTATGAAAATAAATTATAAATACTTAATATCCTTTATTTTTTTGTTTACGATTGAAGTTTTAATTGCACTTTTTATAAATGATAAAATTATTAGACCTTATATTGGAGATATATTAGTGATTATCTTAATGTACACTTTTATAAGAAGCTTTATTAAAAAGCCAATTAAGTTCCTATCTATATATTTATTTGTTTTTGCTACATTTGTTGAAATAATTCAATATTTTAAGATTCTAGAATTAATAGGGTTACAAAATAATAAAATACTTTCAATTATTCTTGGAAGTACATTTGATATAAAAGATGTTCTATGTTATTTAATTGGAAGTATATTATTATTAGTATTTGATAAGAGGAACACTTTAAAGGAGAAGTTATTATGAAGTTGGAATCCATGAGTTGTATCTTTCCTTCAAATGACATAGTTAAAACAGCTAACTATTATGAAATTAAGCTAGGTTTTAAGCAAGTGCAATATCTTAGGGTGAAAGATCCACATATTTGCTTATGTCGAGATGCTACGGAGATAATCTTGACACAAAGCATATCTAAAGAAGTTAGGCCTAATCATGAGTTATATGGATATGGGTATGATGCATATTTTTATACGAAAAATCAATATGACTTAATGGAAGAGTTTGAGAAAAAGGGAGTAAAAATAATTCGTAGATTGGAAATAACAGATTATAAGAATAATGAATTTGTTATAGAAGATATCGATGGTCGGTGGATAGCTTTTGGTATTAAAGAGTGAAAATAAACATATTGATAAATATTACCAATACAGTACAATATAATTGATAACATTTTTCAATAGGAGGGGTCATGTTTAAAGAGTTTTTTAATAAATATAAGGATTATGCCAGTGATTATAATGGAGGATTATCTAGTCATATACCTATGGTGAGCTATTCGCTATATGAGTTAGGTGTATCTTTTGAGGAAATTGCAGAATATCTAGATAAAACAATTAAGAGAATAAATATAGCTAAAGAAGATTTTACTGAAGCATATAATATTGATGATGAAAATTTTGAAAAATATTTAGGAGCTGAAAATTCCTTTGGTTCATATTATAAATATTTTTCGGAAAAATTAACTGAAGATAATTATAAAGAGATTATTGGAGAGTTTTTACCTAAGTTAATTAAAGGAGTAGCTGGAAGAGCTTTTCACCCATTAATTAGGTTATCATATGCAGTAAGAAGTAATAATGAAGAAGAGGTAGTAAAATCATTAAGTTATTTTGCTTCAAAATATCTACCTCATGAATTGACAGAGTTACCTTCAAATTCAGATAATCCATTAGAATCTCTTAAAGCACTTGTAGAATCAGTTAAGGGAGAGGGAAATGATGGTGATTTAATTGCTGATAGAATTGAAAAGGTATATAAATTAGAAGGATTTAAGAAAAATGCATTTACTTTAAAAGGAGATGCTGAAGCAGTATTATCTCAGCTGAATAAAATTATAAATAAATTATTTGTAGAGACTAAAGACTTTACAATGCTGCATGCTGTAACTTCTAAAGAGGGGATTAAAGCATTATTACCTTTAGTAAAAGATAAGGAATATATACTACAGAATTATTGGTTAGCAATTTTAGCTGCATATATAACAATAGGTAGCCCAGACGTTAAGGATATGAACATTAATGTTCCAGATAAATCACCTGATTTTAAAGAAATTATAAAGACAAGCATTAATTCTAAGAATGATCATACAATTAAGCTTACAAATAGTTGTAGAATTGAATTTGAAAGATCTGAAGATGAAGTTTACAAATATATTGCATATTTAAGAGCCTTCAATTAATTAGAAAGCCTTCCAAGGTACAATGGAAGGCTTTTTTGGATAATTGATATTAAAACAATTTATATATTTTATGTCTTAAGAATAATAGTAATAAATTATATTAGGAGTAGCACATTAATTTGAATTTTGTAATGATATAGGAATGATAATGTTAAAAATTACAAGCTAATTGATTGAATTATAGTAACATTAAAGATAAAGAATGATTAGATATGTAAATTTTGGCTGAAAAAGTGTAAAGTTATTTGTAGGATAATCGATATTTTCAACGATGATAATAAGAAAAAAAGATTAGGAGTGGTAATTATACTTATGAGTAGTAGAAAATATAGTTTAAAGTCAACTAAATTTAGATTATTATCGATTATTGTTCCTCTGATTGGAATAATGGCCGCAATTTTTATTGGAATTTCAACATTTAATTTAGTTAAATTTTCAAGTGAGACATTAGATACTGAACTAAATAATGCACATATATCAACAAAGGCGTTAGTTAATGATTATTTTGGTGGAATTAGCTCAAGAACAACAGTATTATCTAATTCAAAAGTAATCCAAAAGGATTATATTAGTGGGAATTATGAAAATACAAAGGATTTAGTTGATGGATTTAATACAGCACCTAAAATTATAGCAAGAACTTATACAAGGTTAGAAAATGGATATAGATATTCTTATCCAAACAATGATACATATTCTAAGATAACAAATTCAGAAAGTGAAATTTATGATATAACTAAGAAAGAGGGTTTATCTTGGTATGGACCTTTTGTAGATGAAGTAACTGGAGAGCTAGTTATCTCCATAAACGCACCAATTATTGATGAAAATAATAAATTTATTGGTGTTATAGGTATGGATATTTTATTTGTAGACTTAAAGACCTTTACGAATGAAAAGTTATTTAGTAAATCAGGACACTCTATTTTACTTGATAAAAATCATATTATTTTAAATACTCCAATTGATGAGGAGCTTGTAGGTAAAACTTTAAATGATGATAATATTACAAAGAAAATAGACTCACTTGAAGTAAATGAAACATTTAAAAGTGAGATGGAGATATATGGAGAAGAATATCTTGCTGAGGTATCTTTAACAGGAAATGGTGACATAAGCATTATTACTTTAGTAGCTAAAAATGAGAATACAAAATTAATTATGGGATTAGCAGGTATATTAGTAGTAGTTCTACTTTTATCATTGATAGTATCATATTTCCTTATAAATAAATTTGCTAATAAGCTTAGTAGAAATATTAATATAATTAATGATGGATTATCAACTGCAAAAGATGGAAATATAGAAGAAATTACTTCATTTTCTTCAAATGATGAATTTGAGAGCATTTCAACATCATTTAATAAAATGATGGCAAGTTTTAAAGATATTATTTCTAATGGAAAGTTTGTTGCAGATAGTGTTTTATCAAATTCAAATGAACTAAATGAACTTAATAAAGAAGTTGCAAAGCATTCTGAAGATATATCTTATGCTATTGAACAAATAGCGAATGCATCGGCTTCACAGGCTTCAGATGTTGATGAAGTTGTATCTAAGATTGATGAGCTTGCAAATGAAATTGAGATTATAGGTAAAAGAATTGATAATACATATTCTCTATGTAATGAAGCAATAGAGAATAATGATAAGGGTAGTGAGTCAATTAATACTCTTATTGAAAATTCAGAGAAAACAAGAGAATCAGTTGAAAATATTAGTGCTTCAATTGCAAAAGTTGAGGATAGTTCAAAGAGTATTGAATCTATATTAAATATTATAAACAGCATCACATATCAAACTAATCTTTTATCTTTAAATGCATCTATTGAAGCTGCTAGAGCTGGAGAATCAGGAAAAGGATTCGATGTTGTTGCAAGACAAATTAAGAGTTTGGCTGAAGACAGTTCGGTAGCAACAAAGGATATAAAAAAGATTATTGATACAATAATGATCAATATAGTTGATGCAACTAAAGCAGTAAATCAAATTATTGAGGTTGTAAATGAGCAAAGTATGAGTGTGGAAAATACCCAAAGTTTATTTAAAGTAATTGAGGATTCAATAAATATGATTAATAGTGAAATTAAAGAAGTAGATGATTTCAATAAAAGTATTATAGATAAGAAGAATGTTATTTCAAGTGCTATTGAGAATTTAGCAGCAGCAATTGAGGAAACAACAAGTTCAACAGAGGAGATTACAGCTTTAACAGAAGATCAATTAACATCATTAGAAAATGTTAGAAGCGTATCTGATGTTTTAGTTTCAGAATCAAATAAGTTGGATGAATCACTTTCACAGTTTAAAATTAAGTAGTTTATAAAAAATACCTTTAAATTGTAATTTAGATTTTTTATAGAGGTAAGTTTAAAAAGATTAAGCAGTAAGTATAAAGATGATTTCTGTATTAACAGGAATCATCTTTTTAATATGCCAGATGTGAGGTTATAAGAAAAACTTGTATTTAAAGAATTTTTCATATTCCACATAAGTAAAGTAAAAATAGTAGGAGAATTTTTTTTCATGGCTTTCTGCATTATATGTTAAAGAAGAATATAGATGCATTGGAATAGGAAAAAAACTTCAAAGCTTCTTAGTTGAATATGCTAGGAAGCAAGGATTTAAGGAATTATTTCTGTATACTGATATTGAGGGTTACTATGAAAAGACAGGTTGGCAGTATATTGAAAATGGAGTTGAATACTTAGGAGATTATATGAGTATATATAAGAAATAATTATAGGAATTAAAAAGGGGCTAAGATTAGTATGAGAGAAATAACAATAAAGGTACTTAATAAAAATGATATAGATGAGTTATTAGAATTTGAAAATAGAAACAGAACTTTTTTTGAAAAAACTTGTTTATCAAGAGGAGATAGTTACTATGAATATGCTAATTTTAAAAGTATAGTAAGTGAGCTAGTTGATGAGCAAAATGAAGGCGATAATAAGGGATTTTCAAGGAGAAATTGTAGGAAGAGTAAATTTAGTTGATATAGTTAAAGGTAATTTTAATAAAGCTGAAATAGGATATAGAATAGGTGAAGAATATATAGGGAAAGGGTATGCCCAAAAGTCAGTTAAGTTAGTTTTAGATGATGCAGTTAATAAGTATAAGTTGCATAGAGTAGAGGCAGGAGTGTCTCCAGAAAATATAGCTTCACAAAAGGTCTTAATAAATAATGGCTTTAGGATGGTTGGAGCATATAAGGAGTATATATTTTTAAATGGAAAATGGAGCGATAGTGCAATATTTGAAAAAGTCTTAGATTGATATATATAATAACTATTCGATATATTTAATCTATGGTATCCAATGAAAATATAGAAAGTTTAAAAGGAATGAGTAGTATGAAGTTTAATGTATTAATACCAGAATTATCAGTAAGTGATATTAAAAAATCTAAAGATTTCTATATAAATATTTTAGGCTTCAAATTAGAATATGAAAGAATAGAGGATAAATTTGCTTTTATTTCATTAGGAGAAGCACAAATAATGATTGAGGAAGTTAATGGATATTGGAATACTGATAAATTAGAATATCCTTTTGGAAGAGGAATTAATTTTCAAATAGAAGTTAGTAATATAGAAGAGATAAGAGATAGGTTAATTAGAAATGATGTAAATTTATTTAGAGATATTACTATTAGTGAATATGAATGTTCTGGAGAACTTATAGTGCAGAAGGAATTTTTAGTACAAGATTTAGACGGATATTTGCTAAGGTTTTGTCAGTAGTGGATTTTACAAGAATAATATTAAGTGAATGATGATAAAGGTTAAAAATATTTTACCATTGCTTCCATAATAAAGAACTATTAAACTTATATATAAAGCTAAAATTAAAATAGATGTCAGGCTTATTATAGAAACTTTGAATTTCTTAATATTAATTAAAAGTATGCTTAAAAGAAAGCCTAGGATAATTGGGATTATCATATAAAGAAAAGAAGCAAAATTTAATTCTTTTATTGATTAACATCTAAATTTTTACAATAATTAATATTATATCATATCCAATTAAATATATAGATTAGATAATTAAATTATATCTTTATAAATATTAAACAATATAGGGGGTGAGGATTTTGGATAATAAATTAACTTTAAAGCTATTGAAAGACAAATATTCAGTTTGTAGATTAGATAAAAATAATGAAATACCAAAATGGATATTTGATGAAGAAATTTTTTCTATAACTAAAACTGAAGATGAACTATCAATAGTTTGTCTACAAGATAAAATTTCTAATGATATTATTTGTGAAAAAGATTGGAAAATATTAAAGATAGAAGGACCTTTGGATTTTTCTTTAATAGGTATATTATCTAAGATAAGTACATTAATGGCTAATAATAAAATAAGTATATTTGCAATTTCCACATATGATACAGATTATATTTTAATTAAGGAAGAATTTATAGATAAAGCAATAGAAATATTAAAAAGTAATAATTATAATATAATCTATCAATAAAATTAAAAATTAAAACTAGAGCTGTCTTTGACAGCTTTTTTTATATGTTTTATGTAAATAAACAATTAATTATTAAAAAAATATCTTTAATTATAGGATATATTTACAAATTATAAGAATAGGTGTATATTTAAATCATAAGTAGTAAGTAATAAGTAAAAGTAAAATATTTACATTAGTTAAGAGGTGTTTATTTATGAAAGAATTAAAATTATCTCAAAGTTTTGCAATGATTGCTTTAAATGCACAAGATAGTATCAATATGACAACTGTAAAAAAAGTATCACTTCATGCAATAGCAGCTTCTGTTGTACTTGAAACTTATTTAGATAGTGACTTTAGTTTAGTAGATGATAAATTATCTTTAAAAAAATCATATTTAGATAATCCTAATGTAACTTTATATCAAGAAGCTATTTTTAGTCCATTATTTAATAAAAGAGATGAGATTACAGAGAGCTTGAATTGGTGGTTATCTAAAGCTTCAAGTTTATCAAACAAGAATTTAAAAAAATTAGAAGTTACTATAATAGATTCATTAAAGGGCTATGACTATATGGAAGAGATACCTAATCTATTGGGATGTGATATGTACTATAAAACAGCAGGATTATCACTAAGGGAATATAGAAGTAATATTGATGAGTATACCAGAATAGTAGAAGGTTTAAAAGCTGATACTTTAGAGGAAGGAGTAATAAATGATGAAAGTATATTTATGTTATGGCTTCTTAGAGAAAGTGGTTGCATGCAAGATGTATTTTCTAAAGGGGATTTAGAAATAATTTATAATAAAATGAATTTATTATTTATAAACAATAAATTCTCAAAAGAACTTTATAATATCAGTATTTATCATGGCTTAGAAATGGCTATAAAAGGATTCATAAATATGAAAAAGAATGCTATTAAAACACCAACTGGAACTGGTATTAATTTTGCATTTCCTTTTTTGGAGAGATCACAATCTATATTTATTGATACTGAAGAGTGGTTTCCTAATGCTGAGCAAAGACTAACAGAGGTTAGAAGAAGGTTAGAAGAGAATGGTCACAGTTATATTATACTTCGTATGGGAGCTGTGCCATTAATAAAAATAGATAATATACTTTATGAAGTGATACCAGAAGCTACACAAGGTAGAGTTCCAATTCATGGGGTACGTCTAAGACGATACTGTATTTAAAGGAGTAACTATTATGTCTAGACAAAGGTCATTAGAGAAAATATTAGAGTCTGAATATGTTACGATAGGAGAACTTGTTAGGATTACTAACTCAAGGTATAGTACTTTAAAGTTCTATACAGAAGAAGGAATGCTAAACTTCGAACAAGAAGATGAAAAACTTACAAGAAGATTCAAAAGAGAAGAGTCTGTTAAGAGAATTGAAGAAATTAAAGAACTTAAGAGACGGGGATATAGAATAGATGAAATAAAAGATTTATTATGAGAAAATGCCTAAAAAATAGCTGCATATTAGCAGATTAGAGATCTGTTAATAGCAGCTACTTTTAATTTCAAACATTAATTTAAAAATAGTGTTCTTTAGTGATTTTAAATAAATCACACAAATAATAGTACATTATTAATGATAACTATTAAAATAGTTGTTGATTAAGGTAATTACTCCTTTAAGCCTGTTGCTTTTCCAACAGTTCCACCAAGCTTTTTCCAAAAATAATTATGTTCTTCTACTGCTTTAGAAAAATCATTATTTTCCCATCTATTAAGTACTTCTAGCATATATTCTTTATCTTTATAATCAACTTTTTCAATAAGATTTTTTATAGATGAAATTGAGTCTTCAGTAATTTCTACTTTTCCCCAAACTTGATTATCTTCCGCAATAATCTTAGTATTACTCATTCTATGAAGGATGTCATAAATATTTTCAACTGGATAATAATCACTATCCTTTATTTCTTCTGAATCTTCATTAGATAGTTCTTTATCAATTTTTTTTATATCAGAAATATTTGATTTAGCTTTAAAATTACCAGAATCACTTTCCTTATAAAAAATAAAACTAGCGATTCCAATAATTATCACTAAGATTATAATTAGAAACGTAACAAAGATTTTATTTTTAAATAAATTTTTTATATTAATCACCTTCTTATATAGGTATTATAATCCAAAATTTGTATTTAATAAACAAGAATATAATTTATATAAAAAATATGTATTAATAGGCTGTCTTTAAGGCAGTCTATTATAATTTAAAAGATGTAAATTTCAACTCCATGTGGAGTTTTTTATTTTAAAAAGCTCAATACTTAATAAAAAAATGAATTAACAATTATTTCATAAGTAATTGTAGATAATGGAAATATGTAGTATAATATAACTTATTAAATGGTGTTATTAATAAGTTATATTAATTAAGGGGGAATAAGTATGAAGGTAATAGAAATAAACAATATTACTAAAGACTATGGCCTGGGAAAAGGAATCTTCAATGTATCTTTCTCAGTAGAAAAAGGTGAAATTCTTGGATTCTTAGGTCCAAATGGAGCAGGAAAAACAACTACTATTCGTCACTTAATGGGATTTTCCAAAGCTAATAAAGGAAGCTGTAATATTAATGGATTAGATTGCTTTGAAAAATCATCAGAAATTCAAAAAAATCTTGGGTATTTACCTGGAGAAATAGCTTTCTTAGATGATATGACAGGAATGAAGTTTATTAAGTTTGTTGCAGAAATGAAAGGAATCAAAGACCTATCTAGAGCAAAAGAACTTATTGAAAGATTTGAATTAAATCCTAATAGTAAGATTAAAAAGATGTCTAAAGGTATGAAACAAAAAATTGGTATAATATGTGCTTTTATTCAGGAGCCTGATATATTAATTTTAGATGAACCTACTAGTGGACTTGATCCTTTAATGCAAAGTGAGTTTATAAAATTAATATTAGAAGAAAAAGAAAAGGGTACTACCATATTAATGTCCTCACATAGCTTTGAAGAAATAGAGAGAACTTGCGATAGAGCAGCTATTATTAAAGAAGGAAAGATAGTTTCAGTTGAAAATATATCTACACTTAAAGAGTCTAAACAAAAAATATACAATATTACTTTTCAAGATGAAGAAGTAGCAAAAGGTTTTATTAAAGAAGGATTTAAAGTTAAATCTATTGATAAGAATAATGTAACTGTGGTGATAAAAGGAGACATTATGCCATTTATTAAAGCCCTAGGAAAATATAAGGTATTAAGCTTAGAATCAAAAGCTCAAAGTTTAGAAGATTTGTTTATGCATTTCTATGGAGGTGAAAAGAATGATTAGTATGCCACTATTAAAGAGAGAAATTAAATCTAATTATAAGCTTTTTATAATTTTTGCAGCTGTACTTACTATGTATATATCAGTAATTATTCCAATGTTTGATCCTGAAATAGGAAATGCATTAGCAGAGTTTGAAAAAGCTATGCCGGAAATGATGGCAGCCTTTGGAATGAGTAATCCAGGTACTACTTTGATAGAATTTATGAATTCATATTTGTTTGGATTTTTATTTATAATTTTTCCAATGATTTTTGAAATAATTATAGCTAATAAGTTGATAGCACGATATGTAGATAGAGGCTCAATGGCATATCTTTTAGCTACTCCAAATAGGAGAAGTAAAATTGCAACAACTCAAGCTGTATTTTTACTATTGGCTGTTGGAGCTTTAATGTTATTTATCACTGTAGTTGGAATTACATCTAGTCAAATTCATTTTCCAGGAGATCTAGATATAAATAAATTTATCTTAATGACTTTTGGTCTTTATTGCCTTCATATTGCTATAAGTGGATTAGGATTCTTTGCATCTAGTATTAGTAACGATACTAAAATTTCATATTCAATAAGTGCAGGAATACCGATAGGATTCTTTATAATTCAGCTTTTAGGTAATATGGGTGGGAAACTTGAAAACTTTAAGTATTTTACTATATTTTCATTATATGATACTAATAAGTTAATTAATGGAGATAGTGCTGGAACTATGATGATACTAATTTTATTAGGCGCTGGATTACTACTATTTATACTAGGAATAGTTAGATTTAGTAAAAGGGATTTACCTTTATAAGGGGAGAAGGTTATATGGGATTTAATAATAAGAAAATTGTACCTTTAGATTTTAACGCTTTTGAAGTTAGTTCGATTGTATATTATTTAGAGGAAATGGCTAAAAAGGGTTGGATATTAGAAAAAATTTCAAGCTTTTATGCGAAGTTCAAAAAGGATGAACCAAGAAATATTAAATACAATATAGATATAGTTTACGGAACTAGTATTTTTCAATTTTTATATGAAGATGAATCTAAAGAAAATAAAGATAAGCAAGAAAGTAAAGGGTGGAATTTTTTATGCGATTTTCAGAAGGTACAAGTCTTTTATAAGGAATGTGAAAATGAAGAATTTGTACGAGAACCTTTAGATAAGATTAAAGTAAAGCAAGTATTTAAGTACTCACTTTATGAAATAATTACTAGAATTATACCTATATTATTTTTGGCGTTAATTCAATATTCATCTTTATCTTCAAGAAGAAGTTTTGATGTTTTTGTAGACAATGGTGAGATTTTAGGAAGAATTTTAATAATAGTGCTCTTAATAATTTATTTCATTGATGTACTAAGATTATTTAAGTTTAGAATATCCCCTAATAATATAAGCTATTCAAGGGTTTGGATTAAATTTAAAAGTCTAATAATGTTAGCAATGTTTCTAGTACTATTTATATTTTTAATTACTTCTAGTATAAGATTGAATTCTATAGATAATCGTTCTGGAATAACGGTTCTTTTGGGAAGTATCGTAATAGGAGCTACACTATCATTTGTATATTTCTTAATAAATATTAATAAGAAGAATATAAAGAGAAATACTATAATATCTTCTTTTTTAATACTAATTGTAACTGCTGTATTAATTATTAATAATTTTATATTAGATAATGGTTCGAGTAACACTAATAAGTCAGTTAATAGTAAAGAATACTCTTTGAGCTTAAAGGATTTTAATGATGAGCTAATTAGTGATGAAGATTTATTTGTTGATGAAAGTAGTAGCTTTCTTGCTAGTAAAATTTTTTATTCAGCTTATGGTAAAAATATGAAGTTATCCTATGAGTTATTTGAGAGTAATCATGAATGGATAACTAAATTAAATTTTGATAAAATGATGAAGTGGTTTGAAAAACAAGATATTAAGTATAATGAAATAGAAACTAATCTACCAAATGATATTAAAGTATTAGTAAATGAAAAGGGTAATAATTATATCCTTGTTTCATCAAAAAAGATAATAGAGTTAATAGCTGTAGAAGATATAGAGGATAAAGAAGACTTTTTCAATACAGTTTATGAAAAAATTTTTACTATATAGAAATAGGAGTGATAAGCTTTGAGTGAAAAAATTTGCCCGATATGTGGTGAAAAAATGAAGGAATATGAATTTGCTTATGACAATAATCAATATGGAAAGAAGTATTATAAGTGTAGTGAGTGTGGTCATAAAGAAAATACAATGGAATAATTAAATAGGAGAGGTTAAAATGTTTGGGTTTGATATGTTTTCGGGTATGTTTTCATTAGTATTTATTTTTATTATAGGAGTATTTATTTTTACTATTGTAAAGGGAATTAGCGAGTGGTCGTCAAACAATAGGCAACCAATTGTACCAGTAGATTCAAAAATAACATCAAAAAGGATGTCAGTTACACATCATAACCATGGGGAAAATGGGATGAGTCATAATTCTACTAGTTATTATGTAACCTTTGAGTTTGAAAATAGCGAGAGATTAGAACTAAAGGTATCAGGGAGTGATTATGGATTAATGTCTGAAGGCGATAGAGGGGTGTTATCTTTTCAAGGGACTAGATTTATAAGCTTTAAGAGAAGCTGATTATATTTAAAAGTTAAATATTAAATAATTAAGGGAGAAACTTAGTGAGAGGTAAGTTTCTCCCTTAATATTTATATATTACTAATAAATTTTTTGAAAGGTGCATTTAAATAGTAATTATTAAATATAACCTTAGTTTACTGAGCAGAATTTTTTTGTTTAACTTGTTGAATTTTTTGAGCTTCAACTTGCTCCGCTGGATACCAACCTTTAGCTTCCATTTTTTTATAAACTTCATGTTGAATTTTTAAAGTTTCATGTAATAAATCATGGAAGGTTGTATTTATATTTTCAGTTGGTGATTCAATAGTTGCATGTAAATATAAATCAGCAGAGCCTTTTGTTAACTGAAGTATGTTTTCAAATATACATTTATCATCCATTGTTTATCCTCCTTATAGTAGTGAATATAGCTTGCCAAATAACTCTTTATGTTTTGCTTCATATTGAGTTACTAAAGTTTTAAGTTCTGCATCTTGGATTTTAGTAGCAGATTCCTTGCAAATTGTTTCAAGAAATTTTTCATGTCCTAATGCATCTTGAATATATAATAATTCTTTTGAAGTCATAATATTCACCTCCAAAGTTAGTATGGATTAATGAAGAAAAATATATTCCTTAAGACTGTTACAAAAGTAATAATAATAAATTATAAAATGCAGTAGGTACTTTAGTAGGTGGAGTATGATTATTAGAAAAGTACTATCTATGGAAGGATTATTTATGGTAAAAAAGAAAAAATTGTAATATAAAAAACAACTTATAAATTAAAATGCCTCAAGATATAATTGAAAATTATATCTTGAGGCATATTTATTTTAATATAAGGAAAAGAAAAGTAAATATTTACTTGCAGAAATCAGTTAACTTAGTATTATCTTGTATATCAACTAAGGCTTCACCAAATCTTTGGAAGTGTATAACTTCTCTCTCTCTTAAAAATCCTAATATCTTTTTAATTTCAGCATCATCTGTTAAGTTAATTAGCCATTCATAAGTAGCTCTAGCTTTTTGTTCAGCAGCCATATCTTCAGTTAAGTCCGCAATTACATCCCCTTTTGCTTGTATATAGGTAGCGGTCCAGGGATTTCCAGTTGCATCTGTATAATATAGTGCTTTTCCATGATCAGCATAATGACCATCTAAACCAGCTGCTTTTATATCTTCAATAGAGGCATTTTCCATAATTTGATGTACCATTGTAGCCATTACTTCGACATGAGCTAGCTCTTCAGTACCTATGTCTGTAAGTAAGGCCTTAGATTTCCCAGTTGGCATGCTATATCTTTGATCTAAATATCTAAGTGCTGCACTTAATTCTCCATCTGGACCACCGTATTGAGTAATTAAAAGTTTAGCCATTCTTAAATCATTTGATTTTAAGTTAACCGGGTGTTGTAGTGTTTTAACGTAATACCACATTCAATTTACCTCCTATTTTCCCAAGGCCATGGTGAATTAACCCAAGCTTCAGGATCTTGAAAATAAGCTCGTCCGAAGTTGGTTAAAGGGCCATATTCTTTTTCATAATCCCATATAACCTTATTAAGCTCACAAGAAATAGTTTCAAAATCTTTTCTTGCGTTTTTACAGTCTGGGAAATTATCAAGATAGAGGTTTAAATCAACAGCATAGAATTGAAGTTTTTGAATTCTATCTAAGTATTCACTTTTATTCATGATTTTTTTACCTCCTTAAAGTTTTTGAAGCACAATATGGACTATACATATCTTTAAATATAGTTCCAGCAGCAAAAGCATCATCAAGATTAAATAAATTCTCATAAGGTTGAAGATTAATAAATACTTTTCCATACATATAAGGAGAGAATACTTTATAAGATTCATAACAGTTTTTACTAGGATCTTCACAGAAAATATTACAGTATGTTTTTCCTGGATTTGTTATACATTCATTACATTTAGCACAATTATCATGATCACGAGTCGACATAAAGACTTCCTTTCATAAAATAACTTTACTAATAGAGTATGTATGAATTAGTTAAGTGTTAAGGGAAAAATAAATAAAATAAGAAAAATTTGATATAATAGGACAAAGTTATAATTATCAATAATATTTTATTTTAATATTTTGTGTGATATCATCTATATATAAATAAGATACAGAAGGTGATTTAATGAGAAGTATTGATTATAGAGAATTAACTGGGAAAGTAATTACTAAGTCTAGCGAGGAATATAATGCTTCTATAATATGTTGGAATAGAGCAATAGAAAAATATCCATTAGTTATTATTTATTGCTTTAATGAAGAGGATGTAATAAATGCAATTAAGTGGACTAGAGAAAATAATATAGAAATTAGAGTAAGGTCAGGAGCTCATAGTTATGAAGGATATTCAACAGGTAATGACATAGCTATTATTGATGTAAGTAATTTAAATAAAATATACATAGATGAAGAAAGAGCTATTGCAAAAATAGGTGGTGGGGTAAGGAATAGAGAAGCTTACGAAGCTTTTGGTGCTAGGGGATATGCATTTCCAGGTGGAGGATGTCCAACAGTTGGAGTTCCAGGATTAATATTAGGTGGAGGATGGGGATACTCATCGAGATTTTTAGGTCTAGCATCTGATAGTTTACTTGAAGCTGAAATTATAGATTATAAAGGTGATAAATTAATAGTAAATAAAGAAGAAAATAGTGAACTTTTTTGGGCTCTTATGGGCAGTGGAGGATGTAATTTTGGTGTAATTACATCTATGACTATTAAGATAAAAGAAAAAGCTGATATGGGAACTTTAATATATATTAATTATCCTAATATTACAAAAGAAAATAATATTAGGGTTATTTTATGTCTACAAGAATTATATAAGGATTTAGATAGAAAAATGAATTTAAAAACCGCTATGTATAATTCTAAGAATAAGGGAAGAGGAGTTAAATTAACTGGATTATTTTACGGTAATTCTAAAAAGGCAAAAGAAATATTAAAACCACTTTTAGATATTACTGATGATATAGAGATTACTTTAGAAGATAAGAGTATTTTAGAGTGTAATAGATGGATACAAGATAGTCATCCAGATTATGAAAAATATAAATCAACAGGAAGATTTGTAAATAGAGATTACATAGAAGAAGAAATTGAGAAACTTATAAATATTATTGATAACCCTTCAGAAGGTTATGATTATACTGCAATTACTTTTTATGGTACAGGTGGGGCTATTGCAGATGTAGATAAATTAGATACAGCATATTTTTATAGAGATGCAAGATTTATTATGGGAATTCAATCCGTGTGGATAGAGGACAAGTATGCTGAATTAAATAAGACATGGATAAATGAGAACTTTAAAGTTGTAAAATCTTTGACTAAGGGTTCATTTGTAAACTTCCCAATTATTGAACTTGAAAATTATGAAGAAGAATATTATGGTGAAAATATAAAAAGGCTAAAAGATATAAAAACAAAGTACGACCCATATAATATTTTTAACTATCCACAAGTCATAAAAGGAAAAGATAAAATATAAGGTAAAGACAATAGGATTAGAAAGTGATATAATTGATAAGGATTATTAAATGAGGTGATGAATTGATAAATATAGCTGGTAAAGGTTGCGAGAGACTTGTTCCTACTGAAGAGAAAAAGCCTTTAGAAGAAATAGAACGTAGCCTTGTTAAAAAATATAGAAAACATATATGGACTAAATTTGTTAGAGCAGTTAAAGACTACAATTTAGTTGAAGAAGGAGATAAAATAGCAGTAGCTATATCTGGTGGTAAAGATTCATTACTTATGGCAAAATGTTTCCAAGAGTTAAAAAAACATGGGCAAATGAATTTTGAATTAGAATTTATTGCAATGGATCCTGGTTACCATCCTCAAATTAAAGAACTTTTAATAGAAAATTGTGAGCATTTAGGTATTCCAGTACATATATATGAAGGAAAAGTTTTTGAAGTTGTTGATAAAATGGCTAGAGATTATCCATGTTACTTATGTGCTAGAATGAGAAGAGGTTCTTTATATAATAAGGCTAAGGAACTTGGATGCAATAAGTTAGCTCTTGGACATCATTACAATGATGTTATAGAAACAACTTTACTTAATGTTTTATATGCCGGTAATTTTAAAACTATGCTACCTAAATTTAAAGCTGCTAACTTTCAAGAAATGGAGCTTATTAGACCTTTATATTATGTAGAGGAAGATTATATAAAGAGGTTTACAAATAATGCAGGTATTTGGCCACTTAACTGTGCTTGCATGGTTGCTGCAGAAAAAATAGGTAATAAAAGATATGAAATTAAGGAATTGATAAAAGAGCTTAAGAAGAATTTTGATGGTGTAGAAAAGTCGATATTTAAGTCAGCTGAAAATGTTAATTTAGATTCAATTCTTGGCTGGGAAAAAGATGGAGTTAAAACTAAGTACTTAGAAGTTTATGATGAGGAATAATTAAAGCTATATTATTTATAATAATAATGTAGCGGAGGTGATTTAATGGCTAAGAAAAATCAAAAAGCAAGTTGGGAGAATAAAAGATATCAACCGACTAAGGCGAGTGAAGCATCTAAAGTACCTGAAGTTAAATAAAAATTATAATTGTTTTAAAAAAACTGCTTAAATTAAAAAAATATTAAGCAGTTTTTTTGATTTTATCAAAATTTGAAAATTTCTGTGCATATTTTGCTTTTTTTATTAAAAAATATATGGTATATTTTATTTAAGCTTTAGTGCTTAAAAATATGATTGGAGAAATTATATGGATAAAGATAAATTTATTGCTATGGACCCAAATATTTTATTAAGTATGATTAATATGAAGCTTAGGGATTTTTATCCTAGCTTAGAAGATTTATGTGATGATATGGGAATACTAAAAGACGAGTTAGAAGAGAAACTAGAATCAATAAATTATAAATATGATAAAGAAACAAATCAATTTAAATAATAATTAGGAGGAATAATTTATGAAGCTAAAAAACTTTGGTAAATTAGCCGTTTTAATTGCTGCTGGGACAGCTTTAGTCGCAACATTAATAAATGATAATAAGGAAAAAGCAGACAAAGAAGAGCTTTTAAAAGATAGAGAATAAAAATCTTTCACTTAAAGAGTAGTATATTTTGATAAGGATAAAAGGTAGGAATAGGGATATGAGTATTAACAAGGACGTTAATTACCTTAAATTTAAGAACAAAAAATCCTTAGCTTTTGATGAAAGTGACGAGTTTTTATCTAAGTTCAAAGAATCTTTTATTAAATCAATAACTGGATTGTTTATATTTGCTGATAAAGAAAACGACTTAATAATATTTTATGGAAACAACAAAGAAATCATAGGATTGAATGATGATTTTGTTGTTATGCATTTTAATGATTGTAAAAAGTATATACATCCAGAGTTTATTGAAGTGTTAATTGATGGAATTAGACGTAATTTAGAAGAAATCGAAATTAAAATAATCAATTTAGATGGGCAAGAAGTATGGATTAGTATTAAAGGACAAGGTGAAAAAGATGAAAAAGGAAGCCTTCTAAGATATGAAGGCTACATACATAATATAACTAAGGAAAAAGAAGCAAGTTTAAAATTAGAATATATGAGTTATTATGATGAATTAACTGGCTTAATAAACAGAAAACGATATAAAGAAGTTATAGATAAGGAGATTAAAGCTCTAACAGCATTAGAAAGCAGAGGCGCTTTAATAATAGTTGATATAGATAATTTCAAATTTGTTAATGACTCCTATGGTCATATATATGGGGATATTTTTCTTCAAAAATTTTCCGAAGACTTAAAAAAAGTTTTTGATACTAATGCTACTATTTGTAGATTTGGTGGAGATGAGTTTTTAATATTTGTTCCTTATATAGAAAGTGCTAATGAAATTAAAAAGATAGCTACAAATATTATGAACATATTAAAAGATCCGTATAATATTAGTGGTAAAAAAATATTTTCTTCAGTAAGTATTGGAGTTTCAGTATTCCCTGATGATGCTGAGGATTTTGAAGGTTTATTAAAAAACTCTGATGCATCTATGTATATGGCAAAGAGTAATGGCAAAAATCAATGGCAAATGTTTAATAGCAATATATCAAAAGAAATAAATAGAATATATTCTATTCAAAAAGGGCTTAGAACAACATTAGAGAATAATGAAATGTATGTTGTGTTTCAACCAAAAGTTAGACTTACAGATGACGAAGTTGATGGATTTGAAGCATTACTTAGGTGGAAAAGTGAAGAAATGGGATTTGTAAGTCCAGGAGAATTTATTCCTGTTGCGGAGAGCACAAGACTAATTATTCCTATTGGTAAATTTGTATTGAGAGAGGTTTTTGCTAAAATTAAATATTTACTATCAGAAGGATATGATAACTTTAAAATAGCCGTAAACCTTTCAGAGGTTCAATTAAGAGAAGGAGATTTAGTTCAATACTTTAATTCCTTAATTGAAGAGTTTCAAGTCTCACCAAAGTATATTGAGATTGAAATAACTGAAAGTATGATTATGAAGTCTGTCGATCGAAATATTGCATATTTATTAGAAATCAAAGAATTAGGTGCATCTATTGCTTTAGATGATTTTGGTACAGGATACTCATCGTTAAATCATCTAACTAAACTTCCTATAGATGTTCTGAAAATTGATAGAAGCTTCGTAGTTGATATGACTCAAAATGATAAATCTAGATACATAGTAGAAAATATTATTCAACTATCTCATAAACTTGGTATAACTGTAGTTGCTGAGGGTGTTGAAGATAAAGAGCAAGTTGATTATTTAAAAAGCATTGAATGTGACACTGTTCAAGGATACTATTACAGTAGACCAGAACATTTTGAAAATGTAATAACTATGTTAAGTAAATAAAGATAGCTATCTAAGAGCTAAAAAATAAGGGCTTATAAAGGGAATATTAATTAACATCCTTTATAAGCCCTAGATACGTTTAAGTAATAAGTATTAAATTTAACTTTTATATTACAATTTAGGGGGGACAATATGAAGAAATCAGTTAATTTAGTATCCGGAAATATTACATCATCATTAATAAAATTATCACTTCCTATATTGGGAACTTCATTTATCCAAATGGCCTATAATATGATAGATATGATTTGGGTAGGAAGAATAGGGAGTAATGCAGTAGCTGCTGTAGGTACAGCTGGATTTTTCACTTGGTTTGGAAGTGCTTTAGTTTTTATTTCTAAAATAGGAGCAGAGATAGGAGTATCTCAAGCGATAGGAAAGAAAGATAAAATTGAAAGAAATAAATACATATATAATAGTTTACTAATCAACATTGTAATCGCATTTACATATACATTTTTATTAGTACTTTTTAGAAAAAACTTAATTGGATTTTTTAATTTAGGAGATGAAGCAATAATAAAAATGGCAATAGACTACTTAATTGTTGTTTCATTAGGTATGATTTTTAGCTTTTTAAATCCGTTATTCACAGGAATATTTAACGCTTCAGGAAGTAGTAAGGTTCCATTTTTTATAAATTCTATAGGATTAGTATTTAATATTGCTTTTGATCCTATATTAATATTTGGACTTTTTGGATTTCCAAAGTTAGGAGTAATAGGAGCAGCTTTAGCTACCGTATTAGCGCAGGTTATAGTATCTGTAATTTTTATAATAGCATTTATTAAAAATGGATATTCACTAAGTTTAAAGAATAGAAAATATATTGACAAAAAAGTAATAACTAAGATATGTAAGCTTGGAATACCTATGGCTATGCAAAATTGTGGATTTTCATTTTTTGCTATGGTAATTGGAAGAGTTGTAGCTTCTTTTGGACCTGTAGCTATTGCAGTACAAAAGGTTGGTTCTCAAATTGAAGCTATATCTTGGATGACTGCAGAAGGTTTTGCAGCAGCACTAACAGCTTTTGTTGGTCAAAACTATGGAGCTAATAAGTGGGGAAGAATTTTAAAGGGTTATAAAGCTACTATTATTGTAGCTAGTGTACTAGGAATTTTTTCAACCTTATTATTAATTTTTGCTGGTAGAGATATATTCTCTGTGTTTATTCCTGAAAAAGAGGCAATTGAAGCAGGAGCAAATTATCTTATGATATTAGGGTTTTCTCAATTATTTATGTGCATAGAAATAACTACTGCAGGAGCCTTTTCGGGGCTTGGAGATACAGTAACTCCATTCTGGGTAAGTATAATACTTACAGGGCTTAGAATACCTACAGCAATTTTTTTGAGCTCTTATGCTGCATTAGGATTAAATGGAGTATGGTGGAGTATTAGTGGAACTAGTATTTTAAAAGGAATAATCCTAGTTATTTTATTCTTTATTATGGTCATAATTCCTAATAGAAATAAATTTCAAAAAAGTATTGACAATTGTGAGTATGAATAATATTATATATATAAATTAACAATTAATTCCTTTGATGAGGGAGAGTAACTATTATGTAAAGTTTTAGAGAGCTGAAGATGGTGGGATTTCAGTACTGTAGCAGATAGTGAATGGGCCTCTGAGGAGTGAGGCGAAATTATTTAAAGTAGCTAAACCGTAAGTCCCACGTTATAGGGAATAGGGTATGAAGTACCTGAGTAGAGAGGCTTATTTGAGCAATTTAGGTGGCACCACGGATAATACCGTCCTATACATTTTGTATAGGGCGTTTTTTTTATTTAAAAATAGCAAGGAGCTGGTTAATATGGTATGAACTTTAGGTGATAATAAAGATTAAAATAAATTTAGTAGAGAAAAGGAGAAATTATAATGGAAAAAAATTTAAATGTTAAGAAAATGATATTAAACGCAATATTAATAGCAATAGGAGCACTACTACATCAAATTACACCAGCTTTAGGCTTACCAATGCAGCCAGACCTAGCTTTAGCAATGTTATTTATAATTATTTTAATAAATAAGGATTACAAGACAACATTAATTTCAAGTGTAATAATGGGAGTTATAACAGCTCTAACAACAAAGTTTCCAGGAGGACAACTTCCTAATATTATAGATAAGCTAGTTACAGCTCATATCATATTCTTTGCTTTTAAAGTAATGGGACAGAGAGTTTCAGATTTCGTTAAGATTATATTAGCATTAACTGTAGGAACTGTAATAAGTGGACTAGTATTCTTAGAATCAGCTAGTATAATAGTTGGTTTACCAGGACCATTCATGATATTAGTTAGCACAGTAGTAGTACCAGCAGCAATTATGAATATTATATTAGGAACAATTTTATATAAGGCAATTGGAGTTGCTTTAAAAGCTACAAAAACAGAAATTGTTTAAGAGAAAACTTATCCTAATGAATAATAGATAATGGATAATTTATAATAAAAGATGTGATTTGTTCCAAATCATCAAAATAAAAAAAGATGTTGAATTAAAAAAATTTAATTCAACATCTTTTAATTTAAAAAACTCTGGTAAGAGTTTTTCCACCAATTCTACATTGTACACTATACATTATTCATTGCGTAGCTAACGTGTTATTTTATAAATCTCAGGTGTATCTTCGGTTATTGTTTTAAATTCATATCCTTTATCCTTATAATACTTGATTATTGAAGGAAGAGCTTTTGCAGAGTTTTTATTTATAAAACCACAATGCATTAAAAGTACAACATTATTTTTAGAAGAATAAGATTTTTTTGCTATGGTACTTGGAGAAGAACTGTAGTTAGCTCCATCCTCACTATCTAATGTCCAATCATATATTTTATAATTATTGTTATGAATTTCATCAACTAAAGATTTAGTCAATCTATAGCTTTTGTTATTACAGCCAAAAGGGAATCTTAAAATGTTATATTTTTCACCTGTAACCCTAAATATCTCATCTTGACCTTTTTGCATTTCTTTTAAAAAACCTGCATTATTACAATAAAGTTTATTTCTATCGTGGGAATAACTATGTAATCCTATGCTATGTCCTTCATCTTTCATTCTTAGTAATATATCTTCTTGACCTTTTATTTCTGACCCAATAACAAAGAAGGTAGCTTTTATATCTTCTTTCTTTAAAGTATCAAGAATTTCATTTGTTACTTTACCACCTGGACCATCATCAAAAGTTAGATATATTACCTTTGGACCGGCATTTTCGGATTCATCAGTTACTTCTTCATTACTGAAATTGCTAAAAGCAAAAACCTTAAAGCTTGGATATAATAAACATATATTTAAAAGTAGGATTTGTATTATTAATATATTTTTAAATATTTTTTTCATAATTCACCTCCAATGAATAACAAGCATTAATAGTATTCCTAAAAAAAATAATAATAAACTATTGAAATAAAAAAGTGCAAGTGATATAATTTAAAAAAATGAAAATTCTTTAATACAGTCCAGAGAGGCTAAAAGAAATATATTATTAGTGGAATTATTATAACTTCTCTGGGAATAGAGAAGTTTTTTTTAGTACCTTTTAAATTAGTCCAGAGAGGCTAATAAAGGAGAAATGAATGTTTCTCCTTATAAAATTAAATAGGGAGGTCATAAGAATGGCACAATATGTTGAAACACAAGAGACTACTAATTTAAGTAATACGAAGAAAGGTTTTTTTAAAAGTATATTAGCACTTCAACACCTAATAGCTATGTTTGGTGCTACAGTATTAGTACCTATTATCACAGGTTTAGATCCATCAGTTGCTTTGTTCTCAGCTGGAGTTGGTACATTACTATTTCATTTATGTACTAAGGGTAAGGTTCCTGTATTTTTAGGTTCTTCTTTTGCCTTTATTCCAGTAATAGGAGTAGTAGCAGCGCAATATGGTGATTTAAGATATGCGCAAGGTGGAATGTTCTTTGCAGGATTAGTATATGTATTATTTTCATTTATAGTTAAAAAAATAGGTGTATCTAATATAAGAAAGGTATTACCAGGTCAAGTGGTTGGGCCAATGATTGTGGTAATAGGTGTAAATCTTATACCAACAGCCTTAGATATGGCTGGATTAAATGCATTTATAGCGAAGGAAGCTGGAGCTACTACTTCTTTAATGATTGCTATAATCACTTTATCATTAGCACTTTTAATTAAGAAGTTTGCAAAAGGATTCATATCTCAATTATCAATTATCATAGCCGTTATTATTGGATATACAATAAGTTTAATTGCAGGACAAGTAGATGTAACTGCAATTCAAAATGCTAATGTTGTAGCAATACCTGCATTTACTCTTCCAAAGTTTGATATTGGAGCAATAATGGTAATAGTACCAGTAGTACTTGCAGTATTTATGGAACATATAGGTGATGTAACTACTAATGGAATGGTAGTAGGACAAAATTTTATAGAAGATCCAGGTTTAAATAGAACTTTATTAGGAGATGGAATTGCAACTATGGTTGCATCTTTAATAGGAGGACCAGCTAACACTACATATGGAGAAAATACAGGTGTACTGGCAATTACTAAGAATTATGATCCATCAATACTAAGATTAACAGCAGTGTTTGCAATTCTACTTAGTTTTGTAGATAAATTTGGAGCTACAATTAGAACTATACCTTCATCAGTAATGGGTGGAATAAGTATAATGCTATTTTCAATGATAGCAATAATAGGGGTAAAAACTATTAGAAATGAAGAAGTAAAGTTTAATCTTAAAAATATAATTGTAATGGTAGTTATATTATTTATTGGATTATCAGGAATATTCCTAAAGAATCCAATTGGAATTAATATTACTGAAACTGTAAGTGTTTCTGGTTTAAGTTTAGCGGCTTTAGTGGGGGTAGCATTAAACTTAATACTATCTAAAGGCGAAGCTTTCAGGAAAAATTAGTTTAATTAAAATAATAATATGATATAATTATAAAAGGGATTCAGTGTAGCTGAATTCCTTTTAAATTACTTAATAATATTTTTTATTAATTATATTTTAAGTAATATTAATATACATAAATATATGATACAATAATTGTTGTAATATATTGTAAACAGGGTTTTTGGTGGTAGAAATGAGAAGAAAAAACAAGAAGGGTTTAATATTTTTATTTGTATTAATCATAGCATTATATAATTTAACTAGATTTGAAGATAAAAATACCTTGATAATTATAATGTCTATTATTATATTGCTATTAGTAGCTAATTCACTTTACAAAAGAAGAATATATTATAGGTTACATAATTTAGTAGATGTTAATAGAAGACGATATAAATCAGCTCTAGAAGCCTTAGATGGTGCCATATGGGAATGGTCAAGTAAAAATAATGAGCTTTTTATATCTGACAAGATAAAGGAAATATTAGGCATTAATCAGGAAGTTACTTGTTTTGATCAATGGTTTAATTATATATCTGATGATGAAAGGGAAGATATAGTACTTTATATTGAAAATGTTATTGAAAATAGAAGTATTGATGATTTTATTTTAGAGCCAACTTTCATAAATGAAAATGATGAAAAATTAAATATTCAAATTAAGGGAAATGGTAAAATTATTAATAATATTTTCTTTTTAACAGGATCTATAAAAAATATTACAGAAATGAAAAAGATTCAAAGAGTTAATACAAATAGCAACGATAGAAATAGGTTAGCTTTAGAGGTAGCAAATGAGATAGTTTTTTGGTGGAATGTAAATGAAAATATTATTTCTATAGGAAGCGCAATAAGAAAATACTTAGGTATTCCGGGAAATGGAGACTTGCTAATTCCTGATAAAAAGTGGCAAGAATACATAATGGATGAGGATATAAAAGATTATCTCGAAAAAATTAACAATACCTTAAATTCTCCTAAAAATGAACTATATTCAATTGATTATAGAATAAAAGGTGTGAATAATAAATCTTTTTGGATTCAAAGTAAAGGGAAGAAGGTTGTGGAGAATAATGGCAACATATTCATTTATGGTGCATTATCAGACATTACTGCTAGAAAAGAAAAAGAAATTGAAATAAGTTACTTAAGTTATAATGACGATGTAACTGGTATTCCAAATAGAAGGTATTTTGTTAGAGAAATAAATAATAGATTAAAAAATTATGCTAATGAAAAGATGGCGATAATTTTTATAGATTTAGATAATTTTAAGTATATTAATGATACTTATGGACATGATTTAGGTGACTCTTTGTTATTTGAATTTTGCAAATGTATTAAAGATATGAATATCAAAGATTCTCTCTTTGCCAGATATGGTGGAGATGAGTTTGTTTTAGTTAAATACAATTTACAAACTAAAAACGAAATAAAAGATATTTTAGATAACATAATTAAAAATTTAAGTAAACCTATGATGATAAAGAATAAAGAAATATTTTGTTCATTAAGTATAGGAGTAAGTATTTATCCAACTGATGGTATGGATATGGGAATACTCTTAAAAAGAGCAGATATGGCAATGTATTTAGCAAAGATTAATGGTAAAAATAGATATGAATTCTTTGATTCAAATATATTAGAAATATTAAATCGTGAATTTGATATTGAAAAAGGATTAAGAGTAGCTATTGATAATGATGAAATTAGAATGTTATATCAGCCAAAGGTAAGTGTTTGTACAGGAGAAGTAGTAGGCTTTGAGTCGCTGGTAAGGTGGTATAGTAGGGAGCTTGGTTTAGTATCTCCAAATGAGTTTATTCCAGTTGCAGAAAGTTCTGGACTTATTATTTCTATAGGGAAGTATATTATTCAAGAAAGTCTTAAAAAATGTAAGGAATTATCTTTGAAAACTGATAAAAAATTTAAAATGGCAATAAATCTTTCAGAAGTACAAATAAGAGATGATGAAATAGTGAGCTTTATTGATGAAACTATAAAGAAACTTGAATTAGATTCAAGTTATGTTGAGTTTGAAATAACCGAAAGTATTATAATGAAGTATCCAGAAAAAAATATAGAAACATTAGAGAGATTAAAAAAACTTGGAGTAACTTTAGCCTTAGATGACTTTGGGACAGGGTATTCTTCTCTTAGTTATTTAAGAACATTACCAATTGATGTATTAAAGATAGATAAGAGTTTTATAGATGGAATCCTTATCGAGGAAAAATGTGAGTATATTATAAATAGCATAATAGAATTATCACATTATTTAAATTTGACAGTTGTTGCTGAAGGTGTTGAAACAAAGGAACAACTTGAGTATTTAAGTAATATTAGTTGTGACTTAATACAAGGATATTATTTTAGTAGACCAATTAAGTTTGAAGATGCATCTAAAATGATATTTGTTAGCTAATAAAATATTTAAAATTATATTATATTTTAATCACAAAGTTTGTATAGTGATCGTATTATGTAACTATATTGGACTTTGGAGGTTAAAATGAAAATTGTAATTGATGATCAATATCAAAGTGATGAAAATGAGAATGGTCAATATACTATAGATGAAAATGGTAATGTCAATTTATTTATCAAAGTAGATGAGGAAATAAATAGCGGTAGTATTGTTAATAGTGGTGGCACTATTAATGAAAGTAGAATAATAAATGATAACAACATAATTAACATAGCTGAAGAGGAGAATATTATTAAATTAGATTCAGAAGATTTCAGTGAAGATATCAGTGAAGATATAGATGAAGACTACTATGAAGATTTAAGCGATGTAATAGAAGAAGACAATACTAAAACATTTAATGAAGAAAAAATTTTGGAAGAAAGATATAGGGGCTACAGTGGCATATATTCTGAAATAGAAAATTCTTTAGAAGAAAAGTATGGTAAGAGGGAAGCTCCTGAAGCTAAGGGGGAAATAACAGTCTTATCAAAACTAGGGACTAAAGAAGGCGTAGAATTAAAGGGAGCTAGAATAAATCTTTATATCTTAAATGGAGTTTCACCTAGATTGTTTGATTCAAAGTTTACGGATTCTAGAGGAGTAGCAGAATTTAAAAATCTTCCTAATGGATCTTTTAGGGTAATTTCAATTGTAGATAGAAGATTTTTTGAAAAGCCAGTATATTATAATTGGAATGAAGTAACTATTGATAAGAGTAATAAACGTACTGACATTTGTGTAGTTAATAGAATCAAGCCAGGATATTATAAAAGATAGTTTTTTGGAGATTTTATAAAGTAATAATATACATTATAAAGTCTCCATTTAAGTTTTATAAAATTTATGTTTAATTAATAAGGAGAGATACATATGATAATTAGAATTAAGTATTTTGAAGGTGCTACTAGGCTAAGTAAGATTTCTAAAGGTGATTGGATAGATGTATATGCTAATAAAGATATGTTTATAAAAGAAGGGGAGAGAGCAATGATCCCATTAGGGTTTGCGCTTGAACTTCCAAATGGATGGGAAGGGCATCTTGCTCCAAGAAGTTCTACATTTAAGACTTGGGGAATTATACAAACAAATAGCATTGGTGTAGTAGATTCGAGTTACATAGGTGATAATGATCAGTGGCATATGCCTGTATTCTGCATTCAAGGAAAGAATGAGCAAGATGGAGTGAAAGGAACATTTATTGAAAGAGGAGATAAGGTAGCTCAATTTAGAATAATGGAAGTAATGCCTAGCATAGAGTTTGAAGAAGTAGATACCTTTGGAAATAAAGATAGAGGTGGATTTGGATCTACAGGAAAAAAATAATTTAAATAATATAAATGATGAATAAATAAAAAGGGGCTGTCGCACAAACAGCCCCTTTTTATTTTTGTAATTTGGAACAAATTACAACTTAAAATGTAACTGATAATTATAATTCTAATAAAGGTTGTTATATGTTACCCTTTATTACGCTAGTGTTTCCCATTCTTCATATAAAGAAGATATTTTCTCTTCTAAGGTTTTAATTTCCTTGCTTATTTTTTCACTTTCCACTGGATTCGAATAAACTTCTTCTAAACAAAGTTTTTCCTGAAGGGCAAGTAAATTGTTTTCCTCTTTAGCTATTTCATCTTCAAGTTTTTTAAATCTTAGTTTCATAGCTTTTTCTTCTTTTTCTAATTCTTTTTTCTTTCTTTTTTCTTCTTTTAATTGGGTTTTTGTTTTACCTTTTGCCAATTCTTCCATAGCTTCAAATCTATTTGGATTTATTTTTTTCTCTTGATAGTAGCTATAATTTCCAAGGAACTCTGTTATACCACTTTTGTTAAGCTCAAGTATTCTATTTACTACCTTATTTAAAAAATATCTATCATGAGATATTACCATTAATGTACCATCATAAGTTAATAATGCATCTTCTAATGCTTCTCTAGACATTATATCTAAATGGTTTGTAGGTTCGTCTAATAGAAGAAAGTTTGATTTAGAAATCATTAGCTTTAACAGATTAATTCTACATTTTTCTCCACCACTTAATGTGTTTATTGTTTTGAAAACATCATCACCAGTAAATAGAAAAGATGCAAGATATCCTCTTAGCTTTGATGTGGTTAAGTTAGGAAAATCATCCCATACTTCATCAATAATAGTCTTATCTAAATTTAAATTAGATTGTTCTTGATCATAATAGCCAACATTAACATTAGCACCTAAAATTACTTTTCCAGCATCAGACTTAATATTATCTAAAATAATATTAAATAGAGTAGTTTTACCACCACCATTTTCACCTATTAGGGCAACCTTTTCTCCTCTTTTTAAATCTAAAGAGAGTCCGCTGAAAAGTGTTTTATTATCATAACTTTTTGATAAACCTTCTATATGTAATACATCATGTCCGCTTTTGACTGAAGTCTCAAAGTTGATTTTAGATGCTTCTTTTTCTCTATCAGGGGCATCTAATTTTTCCATTTTATCTAAAGCTTTTTCTCTACTTTCAGCAGCTCGAATACTTTTTTCTCTATTAAAGCTTCTAAACTTTTCGATTATTGCTTCTTGCCTTTTTATTTCTGCTTGTTGAAGATTATAAGCTTTTAATTGAGTTTCATAGTTTTTCTTTCTCTGCTCAATATACTTTGTATAAGGCACGTTATAACAATTTACATGACCATTAATTACTTCAAAGGTATTGTTAGTAACAGAATCTAAGAAAAATCTATCGTGGGATATTACTAATACTGTTCCTTTATAATTTTTAAGATAATCTTCTAACCATTCAATAGCTTCTAAATCTAAGTGGTTAGTAGGCTCGTCTAATAGGATTATATCAGGCTTTTTAAGTAATAGCTTACATAAAGCAACCCTGGTTTTCTGGCCACCACTTAAAGTATTTATTATTTTATCAAAATCATCTTCAATAAAGCCAAGACCTTTTAATATTCTAGATATTTCGCCTTTATATGTATAGCCGCCTTTATGAGAGTAAAGATCTTGAAGGGTGGTATAGTCCTTAATTGCCTTTTCATGAGCAGCCGCATTTTCTTCAGTATAGGGCTCAGCCATTTTACCTTCTAGTATATGTAATCTTTCTTCTATATCTAATAGTTCTTTAAAAACTAAGTTCATTTCATTATATATAGAATTATTCATATCTAAATCAACATGCTGAGTTAGATAGCCTATAGTTCTATTTTTATCTATAAAAATTTCTCCGCTATCTTGAGTAAGCTCTTTAGTTATTATTTTAAAAAGTGTAGATTTTCCCTCACCATTACTTCCAATAATTCCGACTTTATCACCTTCATTTATTGAAAAGGTAATATCTTTTAATACTTCTTGAATACCATAGCTTTTCGATATATCTTTACAACTTAAAACTATCATAAAAGTCCTCCAAATTATTTTAACTATATTTAAATTACGTAAATCACAAAATTAACACTATTATTATACTCTAAGGGGAGTAGCTACGCAAATAATGAGCAATTAAAAAATCAAAGAATAAAGAGAGAATTAAAGAGTTGTAGAATTAGAAAATGAAAGAATTAAGAATTAATGAAAAAACTCAGCGGAAGCTGAGTTTTAAAATTATATTTTACATAATTCTACATTATATATTTCGAATTGTTTTGAATTTTGGAAGATGATTGTCAATAACTAAAGAAGGATTACCAGATATTAATGGAGCAAAATACTCATAAGCTTCTTCTTTAATATTATTTCCTCTTTCATTTATTAATTCCTTAGGAAAATATTTAACGTTATTTGCTATTTTGTTTGCTTCTACTAAAACGTGAGAAGTTTTATAAGGAGAGTTTGATTCTCTCTTAATAGCAACCATATATCCGCTGTTACCTTCTAAAGCGAACTTTAAAGCAGAATATCCAACTTCAAAAGCTTCTTGAAGATCTATATCAGAAGCACAGTGCATAGCACATCTTTGTAGAACACCAAGCTCTAAGGCTTTAACTCTGTTAGTAATACCTGATGATATAATAAGATTTTTAAGATAGTTTCCAACACCACCTAATTGAGCGTGTCCAAATTTATCGTGAGCTTGTTTCTTTTCTTCAGCAATAAATTTTCCGTCAGCATTTCTTATACCTTCTGAAACTACTATAAATACTTTGTTATTTTCAATAAATTTATTCTTAACATCTTCTAAAAAGTTATCTACATTAAATGTTGTTTCTGGTAAGTAAATAAAATCTGCTACTTGTTTACCATCTATTCTTGCAAGACAAGCTGATGCAGCTAACCAACCAGTATCTCTTCCCATAGTTTCTAATATAAAAATTCCGTTATGTATGTAAACTGATGAATCTAAGTATGTTTCCAAAGCTGTAGTTGCAATAAATTTAGCAGCACTACCGAAGCCAGGTGTATGATCTGTGTACATTAAATCATTATCTATTGTTTTTGGAATTCCTATAAATTTTATATCTATACCAGTTTTTTTAGCATAATCACCTAATTTAGCAATTGTATCCATTGAGTCATTTCCGCCTACATAAAAAAAAGCTTTTATATCATTTGCTTTTAAAATTTCTAATAGCATATCATATTCACTTGATGACTCTTCTAATTTTTTCATTTTATATCTGCAAGATCCTAATCCTGATGATGGGGTATACCTAAAGGTATTAAGTTCCGCTTCAGAAAAAGTAGTTAAATCTATAATATTTCCATTTAAAATTCCTTCTATTCCATTTAAACCAGCATATACTTTATCGAAGGCTTTAATATCTTTGTTAGATTGTACTAAACCTACTACACTTGAGTTTATTACAGATGTTGGACCGCCAGATTGAGCGATAATACAATTTGACATTAATTTACTCTCCTTTTATTAAAAATAATGATTAAAACATTATATGTGATATACTTTTTAAAATATCATATACTCTATTTAATAATATACAATAAATTTTTGGTTAAATAAAGTACTTAATTGAAAATTAATATATAAAATTTATGGATAAAACTAATTAATTTAATAATAAAAAAGGGGTTTTTATATGGAATTAAAAGATGTTTCATTAATTGGTATAGCATTAGCTATGGATGCACTAGGAATCACTATAAGCTTAGGAATAAATCCAAGCTTAGTTAAGCAAAATAAGATAAAATTTATTTTATCATTTGGATTTTTTCAATTTTTATTTTTATTTTTAGGGGGATTAGCTGGGAACTTGTTTGATACATATATAGTTTCTATTCCAAGCATTATAGGTGGAATAATAATAACTATAATAGGAATTATTATGATAATAGCAGCTTTTAAAAGTAATAAAAAAGAAGATTCTATTTTGATAAATAAATCAATGTACATGCTATTGGGAATGTCAGTTAGCATTGATGCTTTAGTTCTAGGCTTTACAGCTTTTTATAATGAGAATATTATATTATTATCTCTGGATGGAGTTTTAGTGGGATTAATTACTTTATTAATTTGTACAACAGGCTTTTTTTTATGTCGATATGTTAGAAAAATTAGTTTCGTTTATAAATATGCTGATCTACTTGGAGGCTTAATATTATTAATATTAGGATTAGAAATGATTTTTTTTAATATTTAATATGATTTAATCTAGTGGTATAATGATATTAGTAAAGAGCTTTATAGCACGTTAGGAGAAGAAAATGAGCTGGGAAAATTATTTTAGAGAAAATGGAATTAGAGTTACTGCTGGAAGAATTTCAATACTAAACATAGTAGAAGCCTCAGAAAAAGGACTTTCAGCTGAAAATATATATGATGAATGTAAAAAACAAAATAAGAATTTGAATCTAAGTACAGTTTATAGAACTTTGGAACTTTTAGAGGAAAAAGATGTTATAAAAAAAATCAATATTGATGGACCATCTATATATATATTAAAGAAGGAAAGTCATAAGCATATTTTAGAATGTGATGTATGTCATAAATGTGTTGAAATACCTTGCCCTATGGAAGAAATAGAAGAAGCAATTAAGGCTAAGGTTGGATTTAGTTTAACTCAACACAAGCTTGAGCTTAATGGAATATGCGATGATTGCAAGAAAGATAAATAATTTATAATGCATAATTGAGGAAAAAATTCTAGAAGAGTTTTTGAAATTAAATTTTTTAGTAGTTCCTACGGAATTACATTGAAAATTATTAATTAAAAAAGGAACTGTCTAAAAAAGACAGCTCCTTTTTGTATTATTTGCTAGTAAATCTTTCGAATATTATTGTTAATATTAAAGTGAATACTGATGTTATAGCAATGGTACCACCAGGAGCACTATTAATATAGTATGAAAGCATAAGTCCAACCATAATATCAAAGATTCCAAAGGCTATAGAAGCTAATAGAGTAGTCTTAAAGCCTTTCTTTAATTGCATTGCAGTTGCAACAGGAACTATCATTATGGATGATATAACTAGGATGCCCATAATTTGTATTGACATAGAAATGGTTGCGCCAACTAATATAGTAAAAATATAATTTATAGCTTTTACTTTAATACCTGAAGTTTTTGCACCTTCCTCGTCAAAGGTAATATAAATAAGTTTATTATATAAAAATAAAAGTGCTATTAAGCAAATAACTCCAACTATAAGTATTAATATAATATCTTCTCTTGATACTGTTAAGATACTTCCGAATAAAAAGGAGTTTACTTTAGCAGAGGCTTTTCCACTACTGATAAGAATAATAGCTATACCTAAACTAAAAGTTAAAACAAGACTCATAACTAGTTCGGCATACTTTTTGTAGTAATCTCTTAAAAGCTCAATAATTATTGCACATAAAGTAGTAAATAAAAATGCAGTTATTAAAGGGTTTACCCCAATAACTAATCCTATTGCAACTCCAGCAAAGGATGAGTGAGATAAAGTATCTCCAATCATAGAATATCTTCTAAGAACTAAGAATAGTCCTATAAAGGGACATAGTATTGAAATAATAAATCCAGCCATAAAAGCATTTTGCATAAAATCTAATTGTAACATAAAATCTAACCTTCCTAATAAAGCATTACTTATAAACTATTTCTATATTCTTCTTTAGTAAATAAATAAGCATTTCCATCTTCAATTTTTAGTATGTGTGTAGAGTTATTTAAAGCTATATCAATGTTATGTTCTATTGAAATAATAGTCTTTTTGTTTTCCTTATTTAACTTACATAAAATACTATAAATTTCTTTTTGATTGTTTGAATCTACACCTGTTGATGGTTCATCTAAAATAATTATATCTGGATTTCCCATTAATGCTCTAGCTATTAATACCCTTTGTTGCTGACCGCCAGAAAGCATTCCAAGTAATCTGTTTTCAAATTCTCCCATATTAACAGAGTTTAAAGCAGAAGAAATATCCATACTGCTATTTTTTAATGTCTTTTTATGAGAATTCAAAACTTCCTTAACGGTAATTGGGAATTGAGAATTAAAGGAATCTAATCTTTGAGGAACATAGCCTATAGATTTAGAATTTATAATAATATTCCCACTAGTTGGTTTTAATAAGCCAAGTATTAATTTTATTAAAGTAGTTTTACAGCTACCATTTTCTCCTATAACAGATAAATAGCTGCCTTCTTCAATATTTAAATTCACATCATTAAGTAAATATGGTTTTTTATTTGTATATGAAAAACATAAGTTTTTTATTTCTATCATTAAATCAACTCCTAAGTAATCTAAGTTTAATTATATATGATTATGCAAATGATTTGCAACAAGTTTTTAACACAATATGAATTTAGTTGCAAACAATAGCTTAAATGATTATATTGATTTATAATATGGATAAAACATATAATAAGGTAAATAGTATATAAGCTTTAAATAATTATAATGTAGTTGTTTAAGTTGTATTTTGATTTAATAGTGTTTAAGTAATATTAGTATTTCATAAGCTTATATAAAAAATTAAATAAATATATGCTTTCAATTATTTATTTTACTTAAAAATAAATATTAGTTTTTGATTTTACAACACCACAAAGATGTATAAAATAAATTGAAGCATATATACTTTAAGAAGAGATGGAGGAATTAATATGGATTTTTCTAGTTTAGTACTAATGGAAAAAGATAAAGAAACAGGATTTATATCAAAGGAATTAGGTAGTTTTCAAGTATCAGAAGGAGCTTTGTTCGTTAAAAAACTATATGTTAGAGATGAAATTGTAAATATTTATTTTGATACAAATAAAGATGTTGAAGAATGGGAATACTCAGCTATATATGATGTTTTTAATTATGAAGCTTTTTCTAAGGAAGAATTTGATATCGAAGATATATTAGATGAATATAATCCTACATTTTTAATAAAATTTAAATATGTAGATGATTATGAATTTATGAAGGAAAGATTAACTAGATGTGTTGAGTTAATTGAAGATACTTTAGAGGAGGCTTTCAATAATATAGAAGGAAAGATGGAAGAGTATATTTAGAAGGGAGAGCCTAAATTTAGGCAGTAAAATGAGTGATTTAAAGGTATTAAAGAAAAGAGAAGAAATAGAAGAAAAATATAAATGGAAAATAAATAAAATATTTTCTAGCGATGAGGAATGGGAAAAAGCCTTTGAAAAATTAAAAAAGGATGCACCAGGTTTAAAGGACTTTGAAGGTAAGCTTAATGACAATAATTCAATTAAAAACTTTTTAGAGAAATATGTTGAGCTTGGGATGAAGGCAGAAACTATATATGTTTATGCTCATTTAAAATCAGATGAAGATACGTCTAATGCTAAGTATCAAGCTATGATGAATAAAGTGGATGCATATATGGCAGAGTTTTCAGCATTCACAGCATATTTTGTTCCAGAAATATTAGAACAAGATGAAAATAAGATAAGAGATATAATTAACAATAATGAAGATTTAAAACTTTATAGTTTTATGTTTGAAGGTATTTTAAAGGAAAAGCCACATATATTAAGTAAATCAGAAGAGGAACTTTTAGCATCAGCATCAGATTGTTTAGATGCACCTTCTGCAATTCACAATATGTTAACTAATGCAGATTTGAAATTCGGAGATATAGTAGATGAGGATGGAGAAAAGGTTGAACTTACTGAAGGTAATTACGCTTCATTTATAAAGAGTAAAGACAGAAGTGTAAGAAAAGCTGCTTTTGAAACCTTGTTTAACAGGTACAAAGATTTTGAAAATACTTTAGCTACAACTTTAAGTAGTTCAATAAAAAGCTACAATTTCAGTTCTAAAGTAAGAAAATATAATTCAGCTCTTGAAGCATCATTAAAGCCTAATGATATACCAGTTGAAGTATATAAAAATGCAGTGAAGACTATTAATGATAATATTACCTCACTTCATAGATATGTTGGAGTAAAGAAGAAACTTTTAGGTTTAGATGAAATGCATATGTATGATCTTTATGTTCCTGTTATCGAGATAGAAAAGGATCATATTGAATTTGATAGAGGAGTAGAGATGATTCTTGAAGGATTAAATCCTTTAGGAGAAGAGTATTTATCTGTATTTAAATCAGGTGTAAATGATGGTTGGATAGACATCTATCAAAATAAAGGCAAAAGAGGAGGAGCTTACTCTTGGGGTGCTTATGAAACTATGCCTTATGTACTTTTAAACTACAACTATACATTAAATGATGTATCAACTTTAGCTCATGAAATGGGTCATTCAATCCATTCATACTATTCAAGAAAAGAGCAACCTTATATATATGCAGGTTATACAATTTTCTGTGCTGAAGTGGCATCTACTACTAATGAAGCACTTTTAATTCATTATTTAATAGAAAAAGAAGAGGATAAGAAGAAAAAATTATTCTTAATAAATCAAGAGTTAGAGCAAATAAGAACTACAGTATTTAGACAATTAATGTTTGCTGAGTTTGAGCTTTATACTCATGAATCTTTAGAAAAAGGAATTCCTTTAACAGCTGAAGATTATAATAAAGCTTGGCATGATTTAAATGTAAAATACTTTGGTCCAGATATGATAGTTGATAATGAAATAGATATCGAATGGTCTAGGATTCCTCATTTCTATTCAGATTTTTATGTTTATCAATATGCGACTGGATATGCTGCAGCTTCAGCTTTTGCAAAATCTATATTAGAAGGAAAAGAGGATGCAGTACCTAAATATATTAAATTCTTAAAGAGTGGTGGAAGTGACTATCCTATAGAAATTCTTAAGGCATCAGGAGTAGATATGACTACTTCAAAACCTTTAGAAGCAACTATTGAAAGATTTAATGAACTTTTAGATATGCTTGAGAAAGAAATATAGTGCTGTCGCATAATGAAAAATTAAGAATGAATAATGAAGAATGAATGAAAAAACTCCTGAAGGAGTTTTGAAATTGTAAATTGGGCTGTCTTAAGGCAGCCCAATTGTAATTAAGAATTAAAAGCTAATGAAGGTGCTGTGGAAGAATGCAAATTAACTAAAAAACTCATTTATGTTTTAAAAAACTCAATTTCTCTAAGTGATTCTGAAAGAATTACATGATTAATTGTTAATTATTAATTGTAAATTGTTAATTGAAAAAGGTGGGGTTTACTTGAAAAATTTTGAAAAGGTATTTTTCAATATTTTAACTAGAGAGCTTAAATTCTATATGAAGAATTATTACAGTAATTATCATAAAGAAGATAAGTGGGTTGGTATTTTAAATTTAGATAATACATATGTAGCTGTAGCTGTAACTTTGGACAAAGAGGAAGAAATAACATATAAGGAAGTTAGAGACTATTTACAATATACATTAGATAAACCATTTATAATTAACCTTATTGTATTAAATGAAGGTGAGTATTTAGGAGATTACTATAATAGCAGTGGATATTATAATAAGTTAGTCTTTTCATTAAGTGAAAGAAAAGTTATTTATTGTAGTGAAGGGTCAAAGGCATTTTTACAAGTAATAGATTATATGAATAAGGTAGATACTAAGAAAAAGTTTAATTTTAAAGAATATAAAGTAACCTATAGTCTTATTATTATAAATGTATTAATTTACTTAGTAGAAGTGTTTTTATCTCGTAATATATTAGATATAGATATTTATACTTTAGTTCTTATGGGTGCTAAGTTTAATGTTCTTATAGATCATGGAGAAATATATAGATTATTAACGGCTGCATTCTTACATGGTGGAATTATGCATATATTATTTAATATGGGAGCTTTAAATATAATAGGTAAGGAAGTTGAAGTTATATATGGAGCTAAGAAGTATTTAATAATTTATTTCTTATCAGCCTTTGGAGGTAATATTTTTAGTTATCTAATGAGTCCAGAGAGTATATCTGTTGGAGCATCTGGAGCTATCTTTGGCCTTTTAGGAGCAATGATTGTCTTTGGCTTAAAAGAAAGAGATAAAATAGGAAAAAGATATGCAAGAAATATTATTGAAACTATAGCTATAAATGTAGTAATTGGACTAACTATATCTAATATAGATAACTTTGCTCATCTAGGTGGATTAATTGCTGGAGGATTAATATCATTTATATTAAGTAAAAGAAAAATAAAATAAATTAGGAGTGATACTGTGGAAAAAAGAAAATTTAATAAAGAAATAATCGTTGCTGCATCATTTACAATTTTATTAATAGTTTCTGCTGCATTTGACTTCTTAAATAATAATGGAGAAAAATTATTTAGAATAGGACTAACTTTTATTACTATTGTTGGAGTTTATTTATTATATATCAAAAGTTTTTTAAGAGGATCTAAGATAATATACTACATAAATATGATTTTTGTATTTTTATCAATGTATTTAGCAAGTGTAATAGGATTTTACTCAATAGATAATTATGATAAGTTTTTACATCTTATTTCGGGTTCAGTAATTGCAATAATAGGATATGTATTATTCTTATATTTAACTAATGAAAAATCTAGAGCTGAGTTAAATCCGCTAACTGCTGCTATATTTGTTGTACTATTTGCAACTGCTGCAGCTGGAGCGTGGGAAATTTGGGAGTTTACAACTGATTCTTTATTTGGTTTATCGGCTCAAAATGGAAGCTTAACAGATACAATGTGGGATATAATTTGTGGTACAAGTGTAGGAGTAGTGACAGCAATTCCTATATATTTACATAGTAAAGGCAAAAATATAAAAATTATAGATAAAATAATTGAAGATATAGAAAAAAATAAGTAATTTAATAACAATTAGTTATCGTAAGTAATTCTAAAAAATGTAAGATTAATAAAAAATAGCCCTATTTAAATTTGCACATATCTATGAAAAGGTGTATAATTTTAACGAATTAATAAAATTTTAGAATGTTTTAAAAAAATATAGTAAAAAAATCATTGATATTGTATTATATATATTATTGCAATTTAAGGAGTTGGGGTCAATGTTAGGAAAAGATTATGTAAATAAGGTTTTGGAACAAGTTTCTACAAGAAACGATGGAGAAAAGGAATTTTTAGATGCTGTTACAGAAGTATTAAATTCATTAGTACCAGTGTTTGATAAGCACCCGGAATACATTGCAGAAGGAATATTAGAAAGAATAGTTGAACCTGAAAGACAAATATTTTTTAGAGTTCCATGGGTGGATGATAACGGTAATGTACAAGTTAATAGGGGATTTAGAGTTCAATTTAATAGTGCTATAGGACCTTATAAGGGAGGACTTAGATTTCATCCATCAGTTAACCAAAGTATTATCAAATTCTTAGGCTTTGAACAAATATTTAAGAATTCATTAACTGGGTTACCAATAGGTGGAGGTAAAGGTGGGTCTGACTTTGATCCTAAAGGAAAATCTGATAGAGAAGTAATGAGATTTTGTCAAAGCTTTATGGCTGAATTATGTAAGCATATTGGCTTAGATACAGATGTACCTGCTGGAGATATTGGAGTAGGTGGAAGAGAAATTGGTTATATGTATGGCTATTACAAAAAGATAAGAAATGCAAATGATCAAGGCGTTTTAACAGGTAAAGGGTTAACTTATGGTGGAAGCTTAGCTAGAAAAGAAGCTACTGGATATGGACTAGTTTACTTTACAGAAGAGATGTTAAATGATAATAATTCAAGCTTTAAGGATAAGACTGTAGTTATTTCAGGTTCAGGTAATGTTGCTATTTATGCATGTGAAAAGGCTACTGAACTTGGAGCTAAGGTTGTTGCTTTAAGTGATTCAAATGGATATATATATGATGAAAATGGAATTAACTTAGATGTAGTTAAAGAAATAAAAGAAGTTAAAAGAGGAAGAATAAAAGAATATTTAGATAAAGTTCCTACAGCTAAATATGTAGAAGGATTCAGGAAAATTTGGGAAGTTAAGTGTGATATAGCTTTACCTTGTGCAACTCAAGGAGAAATAGATATAGAATCAGCTCAAATTTTAATTAATAATGGAGTTAAGGTTGTTTCTGAAGGTGCTAATATGCCAACTTCATTAGATGCTATTGAAGCATTACAAAATTCCGGAGTAATGTTTGGACCAGCTAAAGCTGCTAATGCAGGTGGAGTTGCTTGCTCAGCATTAGAAATGTCTCAAAACAGTATGAGATTATCTTGGACATTTGAAGAAGTAGATGCAAAACTAAAAGATATAATGGTTAATATCTATAAAAATGCTAAGAATTCAGCAGAAGAATATGGAGTTTCAGGAAACATATTAATGGGAGCTAATATAGCAGGCTTTACAAAGGTTGCTGAAGCTATGATGGCTCAAGGTATAGTATAATAGTATAAATCTCAATAATAGCAACCCCTATTTTGAGTTTATTAATAAGAATCTCTAGATTAAGTAAATTATTAAAAATAATCTAGAGATTTCTTTTTGTTGATGAAAATATAAATAATATAGGGAATTATTACATTTATAAAATATTGATATCTTAACCTATGTAGGAAAGAATAATAAATGAAGAGTATTGCAGAAGAAGGCAATATTAATGAAATTTTAAGATTTCAAGTCTTGATTTTTTACTTCTATTGGAATATATTTAATAAAGATGTCTAAGACAAAGTTTTATACTAGTAATATAAGGAAATATCCTTTATTTAAAGGAGTGAACGAAATGGAAGATATTATTTTAAATGTAACAGCAGTATTTCAATTAACCGTTTTTGCAATTATGATGTACTATTTTATATTAGCTTTCTTTGGACTTAAGAGAAAGCACGAAAAGAAAAATTACACTCCTACTAAGAAGTTTGCTATGATAGTAGCAGCTCATAATGAGGAAGTAGTAATAGGTAGATTAATTGAAAGTATGCTTCATCAAGATTATCCTAGAGAACTTTTTGATATCTTTGTAATTGCAGATAACTGTACAGACAACACTGCAAAAGAAGCAAGAAAACATGGTGTATATGTTTATGAAAGATTTAACAAGGATGATAAAGGAAAAGGGTATGCACTTGAATGGATGTTTGATAAAATATTCAAAATGCAAAAAAAATATGATGCAGTAGCAATTTTTGATGCTGATAACTTAGTTTCAAAAAATTGGTGCAAGGAAATTAACTCTAAGATGCTTGAGGGCTATAAAGTAGTACAAGGCTACATAGATAGTAAGAATCCAAATGATTCTTGGATAGCTGCCTCTTATTCAATAGCTTTTTGGACTCAAAATAGAATGTATCAATTAGCTAGAGCAAATGTTGGGCTATCTAACCAAATAGGTGGTACTGGTTTTGCAATCGATATAAATATTTTAAAGGAATTAGGCTGGGGAGCTACTTGTTTAACTGAAGACTTAGAATTTAGTTGTAAATTAGTATTAAATGGAGAAAAAGTAGGTTGGGCACATGATGCAATAATTTATGATGAAAAGCCATTAAAATTAAAGCAATCTTGGGTTCAAAGAAGAAGATGGATGCAAGGTTTTACAGATGTTGCAACTAGATATTTCTTTAAACTTGTTAAAAAAGGTATAAAGGAAAGAAAGTGGTTTATACTAGACTGTGCATTATATTCAATACAGCCATTCTTTACATTAATGCTTGGTATTTCAATGGTTTTAAGTTTTATTCAAAGTAATACCAGTGGTGTAAATATATTCTTAGTAAGTTACTTAATTGGTGATGTTTTCTTTAAAGTTATAGGTGTTATGCAATTCTTAATAACTCCTTTAATATTAAGATTAGATAAGAAGATTTCATCAGGACTTTTAATTGCATTAACTTTCTATTCATCAAATGTATTTATTATACCTGAAATTTCAAAACAACTTGATAATTATGGACAAATACTTCTGATGACTATTGGATTTAATGTATTTTTCTTATTAGCAGTTTTATTATTCCTTGGAAAGAAAAAGTTTATTATGTTCTTTAGATTCTTATTATATTCTTTATATACATTAACTTGGATACCAATAACTATTGAAGGTATAATAAGAAAGAATAATAAGGAATGGAACCCTACTAAGCATGTAAGAAATGTAGAAATTTTTGATGTTCAGTAAGTACAAAAGCCTAGCGTAAGCTAAGGCTTTTTTTATTCTTTAGAAGTTTATATTATAAATTAAGTTTCATTTAAAATAATTACGAACATTAGTTTGACATTTTTAAAATAAACAATTATATTTTTATTTGTAGTTTAATTATGATAAAATTATAAAGATTAATTTTTTAACATTGGATTAAACTAAGCTATAGATAATAGCTTTTAATATATAAAAAAATTCGGAGGTTTGTATGAGTACTGAAATGATGAAGGGATATGATGTTACAGATTTAACTTCCTTAGAAAAACTTGAGCCTGTTAGAGTAAGACCAGGGATGTATATTGGCTCTACAGGTAGCAAGGGGTTACATCACTGTATATGGGAAATTTTAGACAATGCTATAGATGAGATATCAAATGGTTATGGAGATAAAGCTACAATAATTATAAATAGAGATAAAAGTCTAACTGTAATAGATAATGGAAGAGGTATTCCAACAGGTATTCATCCAACTAAGAAAAAATCTGGAGTTGAGATGGTATTTACAGAACTTCATACTGGAGGAAAGTTTAATAATAAAAACTATAAAACTTCAGGAGGTCTTCATGGTGTAGGGGCAGCAGTAGTTAATGCATTGTCTTCTTGGCTTGAAGTTGAAGTTTGTCAAAATGGAAATATATATAAACAAAGATTTGAAAATGCTTATGATAAAGAACTAAAAAGAGTAATGCCAGGAACACCAGTTACTAAGCTTGATGTTGTTGGTAAGACTAAGGAAACAGGAACTAAAGTTACGTTTATGCCTGATAAAGAAGTTTTTTCAAGTATAGATTTTAAAGTTGATATTATAGATGAAAGATTACAAGAATTAGCCTTTCAAAATAAGGGGATTCATTTAGAACTTATAGATTTAAGGAAAGAAGAAGAATTTAGAAAAGAATATTACTCTGAAAGAGGACTTTTAGATTTTATTGAATATTTAAATGAAAGTAAAACTGTATTACATCAAGTACCCATATATTTTGAAGGTGAAAAAACAGTAAATAATATACAGATGTTTGGTGAAGTATGTATTCAATTTACTGATTCTTCTACAGAGAATATAGCAAGCTATGTAAATAATATTCCTACTACAGAAGCTGGAACTCATGAAACTGGCTTTAAAACAGGGATGACAAGAGCTTTTAAAGAAGGAGCAAAGAAGCTTGGGCTATTAAAGGAAAAGGATAAGGAATTTGAAGGCGATGACTTAAGAGAAGGTATGACTGCAATAGTAAGAATAAAAATTACTAATCCTATTTTTGAAGGACAAACAAAGACTAAGCTTGGATCTGCTGAAGCTTATACTATGATGAATGATTTAGCTTATACAAAGTTTAGTGAATGGATAGAAGATAGTAAAGAAGTTGCCACTATGATAATAAATAATGCACTTCAAGCAGCTCAAAGAAGAGAAAAAATAAAGAAAATCAACGAAGCTGAAAAGAAAAAAGTAGGTAAAGGAACAGCTCCTCTTGCAGGTAAAGTAGCAGTATGCACCTATAAAGATAATACTGTAAATGAATTTATAGTAGTTGAGGGTGATTCGGCTGGAGGTTCTGCTAAACAAGCGAGAGATAGAAGGTTCCAAACTATTATGCCTTCAAAGGGTAAGATAATGAATACTGAAAAGCAAAAATTAGAAAACGTACTAGCCTCAGAAGAACTTAAGATTTTTAATACTGCTTTAGGTACAGGAACTTTAGATAATTATAAAGAAGAAGATTTAAAATACGATAAAATTATAATTATGAGTGATGCTGATGTTGATGGATATCATATTAGAACACTATGGATGACTTACGTATATAGATATATGAGACCTTTAATTTCAAATGGACATTTATACTTAGCTCAGCCACCACTATATAAGGTTTATAAAAATGTTAAAGGTAAAGAAGTTCACAAGTATGCTTATAGTGATGAAGAACTAGAAGCTGTAAAGAAAGAAATCGGTAAAGGTGCACTTATTCAAAGATATAAAGGTCTTGGAGAAATGAATCCAGACCAATTATGGGAAACTACATTAAACCCTGAAACAAGAACTTTACTTCGAGTTACTATAGAAGATGCTGCTAAGGCAGAAAAAATGGTTTCTTTACTTATGGGAGATATAGTTGAACCGAGAAAAGCTTATATGTATAAGTATGGAGAATTTTAATAAAGGAATTGGAGAAGAGATATGGCTAAGAAAATAAATGAAATACCAAAGGATAATAATATTATAACTGTTCCTTTAGAAGAGGCTATGCCTGACAATTACTTACCTTATGCTATAGAAGTTGCAAAGGATAGAGCACTTCCTGATGTAAGGGATGGATTAAAGCCTGTTCATAGAAGAATATTATATGGAGCCTATCAATTAAAGGCTTTTCCTGATAGACCTTATTATAAGTCTGCAAGAATAGTTGGAGATATTTTAGGTAAATACCATCCTCATGGAGATACTTCAGTTTATGATGCTATGGTAATAATGGCTCAAAACTTCTCAACAAGAGAAACATTAATAGATGGTCATGGTAACTGGGGATCAATGGATGGTGATGGAGCAGCTGCTATGAGATACACAGAAGCAAGACTTGCTCCTATAGCTATGGAGATGTTAAGAGATATTGATAAAGATACAGTAGATATGATTCCTAACTATTCAGATAGTGAAATGGAACCAAAGGTATTACCAAGTAGATATCCAAACCTTTTAGTAAATGGAACTTTTGGTATAGCAGTAGGACTTGCAACTAATATACCTCCACATAACTTAGGAGAAGTAACTGAAGGTGTATTAGCTTATATAGATAATAATGAAATTACTACTAAGGAATTAATGAATTATATAAAGGGACCAGATTTACCTACAGGAGGAATTCTTATAGGTGAAAATTCAATCTTACAAGCATATGAAACTGGAGAAGGTAAGGTTACTCTAAGAGGAAAGACTTCTATTGAAAAATTAGAAAATGGAAGACTTGGAATAGTAATTACTGAATTCCCTTTTAGAAGAAATAAAGCAAAACTTCTTCAAACTATATCAGAAATGACAGGGGATAAAAAGCATGCAAAGGCTTTAGAAGCGATTACTGATATAAGAGATGAATCAGATAGATCAGGTGTAAGAGCTGTTATAGAGCTTAGAAAATCTGCTGATTATGATGTTGCTGATAAGGTTCTTAAATATTTATTTAAAAGAACTGACCTTCAATGTAATTTAAGTTTTAACATGGTTGCATTAGCAGAAGGCAAGCCACTTACTATGGGACTTAAAACGATAATTAAACATTATGTTAATCATCAGAAGGAAATAGTAACTAGAAGAACTAGAAAAGAACTAGAAACTGCTGAAAAGAGATTCCATATCGTTGAAGGTTTTATTAAAGCTATAGATATTTTAGATGAAATTATTAAAACAATAAGAGAATCTAAATCTAAAAAAGATGCATCAGTAAATCTTATAGAGAAGTATGGATTTACTGAATTACAAGCAGAAGCTATTCTAGAGTTAATGTTATATAGATTAACAGGTTTAGAAATTAAGGTTTTCCAAAAGGAATATGCTGAACTTGAAAAGACTATAAAGAGACTAAAGAAAATTTTATCTGAAGAAAAAGAACTTCTAAAAGTTGTAAAAAGTGAACTTAAGGAAGTTTCAGAAAAATATAGTTCTGCTAGAAAGACTGAAATCATTAAAGATGATAGTGAAGCTAAGATAGATGTAGAAGAGCTAATAGTAGTAGAAGATGTTATGGTGACTTTATCTAAAGATGGATTCATTAAGAGAATACCACTAAAGACTTTTAATAGATTAAGTGCAAAACCTGAAGATATAGAATATAGAGAAGGTGATGAGCTTAAATTATTATTTAAATCTAATACAACAGAAACAATTATTGTATTTACAAATAAGGGTAATATGTACCAAACTAAGGGTATAAACATTGTAGAATCTAAGTGGAAAGATAAAGGAGAAAGATTAGACAAAGTTATTAAAACATTAAACTTAGAAGATGAATCAATAATTTATGCAACATCTGTAGATAATTTTATGCCTAATAGATATGTGCAATTTGCCACATCTAAGGGCGGAATTAAAAAGAGTTCATTAGATAAGTTCCAAACTAATTACTCAAAACTTCAAGCTATTAAATTAAAAGATGATGAAGAGGTTATAGATGTAATTATCTTAGAAGGTGAAGATAAAACAGAATTTGCAGCCTTTGAAACTAATGAGGGCTTAAGCTTTAATATTAGTATTCCTGAATTAGAGGATTTACCAAGAAATATATTACCTATTTCATTATTTAATTTAATTCCAAAAGATAAGGTTACTAAGGTAGAGTATATTAATGAAATAGAATATGTTGATTTTTCTATGGGAATAACAGCTAAAGGAAACTTTAAAGGCTTTAATAATATTAAGAAGAGTGATAGTTTAAAAGTTACAACAAATTCATTAAGTGATATATTATTATTCACAAATAAGGGGAAAGTATTTAAAGTGCCTGCTTTCTTATTATCTAATATAAATAAAGAAGAAATACCTTTAAGTAAGGTTATAGATAATCTTGAAAAGGGAGAAAAGGTAATTAAGCTTATCTCTTGTAGCAATTATGATAATAAGTACGTATTTTTCTTTAGTAAAAAAGGTATGATTAAGAAAACTAGCTTAAAGGAATTTGAAGGAAGTTATATGACTCAAATGGCATATAAGTTCAAGTTTGATGGTGATGAATTAATTTCAGTTGAGATATATAATGAAGATGATGTAGAAGTTATAATAATAACTAAAAAGGGTATGGCAATTAAGTTCTTATCTAGTAATATTAATCCTATGGGTAAGGTAGCTTCAGGAGTAACTGGAATTAGTTTAAGAGAAGATGATGAAGTGATTTATGGTAAGCTTATATCAGGTGAAAAATATGATAAACAAAATACATCAGAAATAGCATTAACTTCATTAGATAAATTGACTTTAGTTAGCAAGAACAAAGAAAAAAAGGAAGTCTATATTGAAGATATAAAACTTCAGAATAGAGCTGGAAAAGGTGCTAGCGTAATGACCATAATCTTAGAGGATGAAATTAAAGAAATAGTGTAGGCGCTGCGCTCAATGAAAAATTAAGAATGAATAATGAAAAATTGAGGAAATTCAATTTTAGTAATTTCAAAGGAATTACATCCATAATTTTTCATTCTTAATTTTTAATTATTAATTAAAAGAAGGGGTGTTAAAATGAGAGTTGCTATTTTACTTGCAAATGGCTTTGAAACTTTAGAAGGTTTAACAGTTGTAGATATTTTAAGAAGAGCTGAAGTTGAATGTACTACCTTTGCGCTTGAAGGTATAGAAGTAAAAACTTCTCATAATATTGTTGTGAAAGCTGATAAAAATATTATGGAAGAAGAAATAAAAGAATATGATTTTTTAGTTTTACCAGGTGGAATGCCAGGATCTGCTAACTTGAGAGATAGTAGCAGAGTTATAGAACTAATAAAAGAATTTAATAAAAAGAAAAAATATGTTTGTGCTATTTGTGCAGCACCTATAGCGTTAGCTAAAGCAAATATAATAGAGGGGAAGAATGTTACTCATTATCCTGGATTTGAAGATGAAATAAAAAATGTTAATTACAAAGAAGAACTTGTTGTAGTTGAAGATAATATTATTACTGGAAGAGGTCCTGCAGCAGCGATTCCTTTCGCTTTTGAAATTTTATCTAAAATAGATAAGGAAAAGGTAAATAAAATAAAGTCTGCAATGCTTTTTGATTAAAAGTAGATAGGTGTAACAATGAAAGAAAATTGGATATTAATAAATAAGAAAGAGAGCTTTTTAAAGCTCTCTAATTCCTTAAAGGAGAATCCTTTAGTACTGAGACTATTAGCAAATAGAGGGCTAGAGGATATTAACTTAGCAAAGAGATTTCTTTATGGTACTGTTAAGGATATGTATGATGGATACTTAATGAAAGATATGAAGGAAGGAGTATCTATTATCAAGAATGCCATAATGAATAATAAAAAAATAATTATTTATGGTGATTATGATTGTGACGGTGTCAATAGTACCACAATTTTATATAAGGCACTTAAAAAAGCAGGAGCAAATTATAGTTATTATATTCCTAACAGAGAAGAAGAAGGCTATGGAATGCATAGCGGAAGAATTAGAAAGTTAAAAGAAGAAGGATATGATGTTATATTGACCTGCGATAATGGGATTTCTGCCCTTGAACAAGTTGAAATAGCAAAAGAACTTAATATGGAAGTGGTAATAACAGACCATCATGATATACCTAAAAGAGAAAATGAAGATGGAGAATTAGTTGAAAGTATTCCAAAAGCTGATGCTGTTATAAATCCAAAGAGAAGCGATTGTAACTATCCATTTAAGATGCTTTGTGGTGCAGGGATTGCATTAAAATTTTCTAAATGCCTTTTTGATGAATTGAATATAGAAGAGGAAGCAGTATTAGATTTATTTCAATTTGCTGCTATAGCTACAGTTTGTGATGTTGTTGATCTAGTTGATGAAAATAGAATAATAGTAAAAAAAGGGTTAGAGCTTTTAAATAATACAAAAAATCCAGGTATATTAGAACTTAAGAAAGCTACAGCATTATTTGATAAAAAATTAGAAGAATATCACTTAGGTTTTGTTATAGGGCCGTGTATTAATGCAACAGGAAGGCTTGAAACAGCTGATTTATCTGTTGAACTATTAATTACAGAAGATGAAAAAAGAGCGAAAGCTTTAGCTAATCAACTAAGTGAACTTAATACTATAAGACAAGACTTAACTAAAGAAAGTACTGAAAGAGTTCTTAAGAGATTAGAAACTGAACTTAAGAAAGATGAAAAAGTTATTGTAGTATATGATATGAATATTCATGAAAGTATAGCAGGGATAGTTGCAGGTAGAATAAAAGAAAAATATAACCTACCTTGTATAGTGTTAACTAAGGCTAAGGAAATGCCTAAGGGTTCAGCAAGGTCTATTGAGGGATATAATATTACAGCAGAACTAAGTAAGTGTAAAGAGTTAATTGAAAAGTTTGGTGGACATCCAATGGCTGCAGGTTTATCTTTAAAGGAAGAAAATATAGATGTTTTAAGAAAAAAACTAAATGAAAATTGTCATTTAACAGATGAAGATGTTGTTCCTATAGTTAAGATTGATTTACCTTTAAGTTTAAATTATTTAGATGAGGGATTGATAAAAGTAGTTGAAGAATTAAGACCTTTTGGAAAGGGAAATCCAAGTCCGTTATTTGCAGTCAAGGATTTAAGAGTTGAAAGAATATGGCTTTTAGGAAAAGAGAAAAATTTCTTGAAACTTAGGTTTAGTTTTTATAGTAATGAAAGAAAGCTATATATAGATGGAGTTACTTTTGATAAATTAGAAGATTTTAGAGAGAGCTTTATAAATATTTATGGTGAAGATAAGTATTTAGAAGCAACTGAAACTAGCTTTTTAAATGTAAAGGCAGATGTAATTTATTATCCTAGCATAAATGAATTTAAAGGAAACAGAACAGTGCAAATGAATATTAAAAATATTAGATTAAAAGGTATCTAAAAGAAGAATATAGATATTTAACAGAAATAAGAGATTGATTTAAATTTATTAATTAAGATTTAAAAGTCAAGAGTTGCCTCAATATGAAATTAATCATTTAAGACAACTCTCTTTATAAGATTAATGATTTACAATTTGAAAAACTACTTTATAGTATTTTCATATTGTTCTACCATTCTCTTAACCATTTCTCCACCAACGCTTCCGCATTGTTTTGAAGAAAGGTCTCCATTATAATCTGAAAAAGGTACTCCAATTTCACTAGCTACTTCATTTTTGAATTTAGCTAATCCATTTTTTGCTTCTGGAACTAATGTCTTTGCCATAAGTTTCACCTCCTTTTATCTTTGTAACAATAGCTTGTGTATTTTTTAAGAAAATATTATATGTAAGTTAAGGAAAATGGACATAATAGTGGAAGGAAAGAATAAATTAAAATTATAAAATAACATTTAAAAAGAAAAAGATAATATGTTATAGTGAAATGGTATGTAGTTTTAAAGAAAAAAGAATAAAATAAAATTTGGTGGTTTTATTAAGGAGTGGTTTAATGAATAAATATAAAATAATTATGACTGGAGGGGGAACTGCTGGTCATGTAACTCCAAATTTAGCGTTAGTTCCTAAACTAAAGGAAAAGGGATTTGAAATTAAGTATATTGGTAGTAAGGATGGAATAGAAAAAGAAATAATAAATGATGCAAATATTCCTTACTTTGAAATATCATCAGGTAAGCTAAGAAGATATTTTGATGTGAAAAATTTCACTGATCCTTTTAAGGTTATGAAGGGCGTAATAGAAGCAAATAAAATATTAAAAAAGGAAAAGCCAAATGTAATTTTTTCAAAGGGTGGTTTTGTTGCTGTACCAGTAGTGATAGCAGCCTCTATGAGAAAAATACCAGTTGTATCTCATGAGTCAGATTTAACACCAGGGCTTGCTAATAAATTATCTTCTCCATTTTGTGATAAATTATGTGTAACTTTTAGAGAAAGTTTAAAATATATAAAAGATGGGAAAGGTGTTTTAACTGGAACGCCAATAAGAGAAGAAATCTTAAAAGGAAATGCTACTAGAGGAAAAGAAATATGTGGATTTAAAGACAATAAAGAAATATTACTTGTAATAGGTGGAAGCCTTGGTGCTAAGAGTATTAATGAAGCAGTTAGGAAAAATTTAAAAGAACTTTTAAAAAGTTTTAATATAATTCATATTTGTGGAAAAGGAAATTTGGATGAAAAGTTAGCAAACACAAATGGATACAAGCAGTTTGATTATGTAAAAGAAGAATTGCCTAATCTTCTGAAGGCATCAGACTTAATTATATCTAGAGCAGGAGCAAATGTTATCTTTGAACTTCTTGCATTAAAGAAACCAACATTACTTATTCCTTTATCTAAAAAAATAAGTAGGGGAGATCAAATTTTAAATGCAAATTCTTTTGAAAAAGAAGGGTTCTCATTAGTTTTAGACGAAGATGAGATGATAGAAGATAATAAAAAATTAATAAATAAATTAGAAGAGTTAAGAGGAAAAAAATCTCTATTAGTGCAAAATATGAATAATAGCGGAATTGGTAATGGAGTAGACGCAATTTTAGGCGTAATAACAAAAAGTATTGAGTTAAACAAATAAAATAGGACTTTATTTAAATGAGAGGACAATATTGTTCCAATATGGGACGTTAAAAACTTGCAAAAAAAAAATAGTGTTATATAATAAAATAGTAAGTGTAAAAATAGGTAATATATATCCGAAATGTTGACTATTTTTAGTCAAAAAGGATGAGGTGAAGTTATTTATGAAAAAAGTTTCTATCATCTATTGGAGTAACGGAGGAAATGTAGAAGTTCTAGCAAATTCAATTTCAGAAGGGGCAAAAGCTCAAGGGGCAGAAGTAAATGTTAAATATGTTTGCGATGCTAAAATTGAAGATGTTACAGATGCTGATGCTGTTGCCTTTGGAAGCCCATCAATGGATAACAATAGAATTGAACAACAAGAAATGGAACCTTTTATAAACCAATTCAAATTGTTACCTAACAAACAAAAGAAGATAGTATTATTTGGATCTTATGGATGGGATGATGGGAAGTTCATGGTTGACTGGGTTCAACGTATGAAAGACTATGACTTTGATGTTGTAGATTACATCGCCGTTAAAGAATCACCAAGCGAAGATGAAATTTTAAAATCTAAGCAAATGGGTGAAATTTTAGCAAAATAAATTCTTTAAGTACAATAATGCTTAGGGGATTAATGTTTTAAATTACTTATTATAGGGGGTAGGTAATTTAAAATAATAAAAAATAAACTTTTTAAAAATTTATTTAATTTGAATGCAGAGATATTTCTGTATTTAGCCTATTATAAAATTTTTATATATAAGGAAGAGAGGTCAAACACGATGAGAAAAATGAAAACAATGGATGGAAATACTGCTGCTGCTCATATATCTTACGCTTTTACAGATGTAGCTGCAATATTCCCAATCACACCATCTTCACCAATGGCTGAACACGTTGATGAATGGTCAGCTCAAGGAAAAAAGAACATATTTGGTCAACCTGTTAAGGTTATGGAAATGCAATCAGAAGCTGGAGCAGCTGGTGCAGTTCACGGATCATTACAAGCTGGTGCATTAACAACAACATATACAGCTTCTCAAGGTTTATTATTAATGATACCAAACATGTATAAAATTGCAGGTGAATTACTACCTACAGTATTCCATGTTTCAGCAAGAGCTCTTGCTACATCATCATTAAGCATATTTGGTGACCACCAAGACGTTATGGCTGCAAGACAAACTGGTTTTGCTATGCTTGCTGAAGGTTCAGTTCAAGAAGTTATGGACTTATCTGCAGTAGCTCACTTAACTGCAATTAAGACTAGAATACCATTTATGAACTTCTTTGATGGTTTCAGAACTTCACACGAAATTCAAAAAATAGAAGTTTTAGAATATGATGAATTAGCTAAATTAGTAGATTATGAAGCTTTAGATGAATTCAAGAAGAGAGCATTAAACCCTAATAACCCTGTTACTAGAGGTACAGCTCAAAACCCTGATATCTACTTCCAAACAAGAGAATCAGTAAACAGATTCTATGAAGATGTTCCTGAAGTAGTTGAAAGCTATATGGCTGAAATAACTAAGCTTACTGGAAGAGAATATCACTGCTTCGATTACTATGGAGCACCAGATGCTGATAGAGTTATAGTTACAATGGGTTCATCAACTGACGTTGCTGAAGAAACTATTGATTACTTAAATTCAAAGGGTGAAAAAGTTGGTGTTGTTAAAGTTAGACTTTACAGACCATTCTCTAAAGAAAAATTATTAAAGGTTATACCAGCTACAGTTAAAGCTATAGCTGTTTTAGATAGAACTAAAGAACCAGGTTCAATTGGAGAACCATTATACTTAGACATTAAGAGTGCATTCTATGGAAGAGAAAATGCTCCTATAATAGTTGGAGGAAGATATGGATTAGGTTCTAAGGATCCAAATCCAGCTGACATAGCTGCAGTTTATGCAAACTTAGCTAAGGAAGAACCAAAAGACGGATTCACTATTTCAATAGTTGATGACGTTACTAACACTTCATTAGAAACAGTTGCAGATATCGATGCTACTCCAGAAGGAACTAAGGCTTGTAAGTTCTGGGGACTTGGATCAGATGGTACTGTTGGTGCTAATAAGAGCGCTATCAAGATCATTGGAGACCACACTGATATGTATGCTCAAGGATACTTTGCATACGACTCAAAGAAATCTGGTGGTATAACAGTTTCTCACTTAAGATTTGGTAAGAAACCAATTAAGTCACCATATTTAGTTGATAAAGCAGATTTCATTGCTTGTCACAACCAAGCATATGTTTATAAATATGATGTATTAGAAGGATTAAAGAAGAATGGTAAGTTCTTATTAAATACTATCTGGACTCCAGAAGAAGTTAATGAAAAATTACCTGCTGCTATGAAGAGATACATTGCAGAAAACAATATTGAATTCTATACATTAAATGCCGTTAAGATAGCTCAAGAAATAGGTCTTGGTGGAAGAATCAACATGATAATGCAAGCTGCATTCTTTAAGATTGCTAACATTATCCCAGTTGAAGATGCTGTTAAGTACTTAAAAGACGCTGTTGTTAAGTCATACGGTAAAAAAGGTGAAAAAGTTGTTAACATGAACCATGCTGCTATAGATAAGGGTGTTGAATCTATTGTTAAGATAGAAGTACCTGCAGATTGGAAGAATGCTACAGAAGCTGCTAAGGAAGAAAGAAGCGATGTTCCAGCATTCATCAAGAATATAGTAGAACCAATCAATGCTCAAAAAGGATTTGACCTTCCAGTTTCAGCATTTGATGGTATGGAAGATGGTACATTTATGGCTGGTACAGCTGCTTTCGAAAAGAGAGGTATTGCTATAAACGTTCCAGAATGGCAACAAGACAAGTGTATTCAATGTAACCAATGTGCTTACGTTTGTCCACACGCAGTTATTAGACCATTCTTATTAAATGAAAATGAAAAAGAAAATGCGCCAGAATCATTAAAGTTAGTACCTGCAAAGGCATTAAGAACAGAAGAACCAACATTCTACTCAATCAGTGTAACACCATTAGACTGTACTGGATGTGGAAACTGTGCTCAAGTATGTCCAGCACCAGGTAAGGCTTTAGTTATGAAACCAATAGATACTCAAGAAGAACAAATTGAAGCTTGGGATTATGCAATTAAAGAAGTTGCACCTAAGAAGAACCCAATGAACAAGAATACTGTTAAGGGTAGCCAATTTGAACAACCATTATTTGAGTTCTCAGGAGCTTGTGCTGGTTGTGGAGAAACTCCATATGCTAAGCTTGTAACTCAATTATTTGGAGACAGAATGATGATAGCTAACGCTACTGGATGTTCTTCAATCTGGGGAGGTTCAGTTCCATCAACTCCATACACAGTTAACCATGAAGGAAATGGTCCAGCTTGGGCTAACTCATTATTCGAAGATAATGCTGAATTTGGACTTGGTATGTTCTTAGGAGTTAAGGCTATCAGAGAAAGAATTGCTGACAACATGAAGAAGGGCTTAGAAGTTGAATCTTCAGAAGATGTTAAAGCAGTACTTCAAGACTGGTTAGATCATATGAACAGTGGAGAAGGTACTAGAGATAGAGCTAACAGAGTAATAGCTGTATTAGGAAATGTAGATGCTGATTATGCAAGAGAAATCTTAAAGGATAAAGAATTCCTAGTTAAGAGATCTCAATGGATCTTCGGAGGAGACGGATGGGCTTATGACATCGGATACGGTGGATTAGATCACGTTCTTGCTTCAGGAGAAGATGTAAATGTTCTTGTATTTGATACAGAAATTTACTCTAACACTGGTGGTCAATCATCTAAGTCAACTCCAACTGCTGCAATAGCTAAGTTTGCTGCATCAGGTAAGAAGACTAAGAAGAAGGACCTTGGAATGATGGCTATGACTTACGGATATGTATATGTAGCTCAAATTTCTATGGGTGCTGATAAGAACCAAACTCTTAAAGCTATAGCTGAAGCTGAAGCTTACAATGGACCATCATTAATCATAGCTTATGCTCCATGTATAAGCCACGGTATTAAGAGTGGTATGGCTAACAGCCAAGAAGAAGCTAAGCAAGCTGTTGAATGCGGATATTGGGGATTATACAGATACAATCCTACTTTAATCGGAACTAAGAATCCATTTAGCTTAGATTCTAAGGAACCAAAATCAAGCTTTAGAGATTTCTTAATGGGTGAAGTAAGATATGCATCACTTGCTAAGGCATTCCCAGAACAAGCAGAAGCATTATTTGAAAAGACAGAAAAAGATGCTATGGATAGATTAGCAGGATATAAGAGATTAGCTGAACAACAATAGTATTTTATATACCTTATAAAAGGAGCTGTTTAATACAGCTCCTTTTTAATTAACAGTTAACAATTTAGGAGATAACTTCTTCTAAATTACTAAAAATCAATTTTTTATAAACTCAAAAAAGAGTTTTATATTTTATTTAGCTTTATAAGAAAGTAAAATGTAAAATAGTAAAAGTAAAAAATTAAATCTTTTACTTTTAATTTCTTTAAAATAAGGTTAGAATTAAAGAGAGACATAATCTCATAAAGGAGGATTATATTTATGGATAATGAAAAGAAATGCGGATGCAATGAAGAAGAAAAAACTTGTGGATGTGGTCATGAACATCACGAGCATGAACATCATGATGAATGTGGATGTGGTGAAGACCATCATGAGCATTATGTAGTAGACTTAGAAGATGACAATGGAAATGTAATATCTTGTCCAATAATAGATGCTTTTGAGTTTGAAGGCAATGAATATATCTTAGCTCAAGATCCAAATGAAGATTCAGTTTACTTATTTAAATCTTTAGAAGATGGTGAATTAGTAATTCCTGATGAAGAGGAATTTGATAGAGTATCAAAATTCTATAGCGAAGAATTAGAAGACTAATATAAAAAAGTGCCGAATTTGGCACTTTTTTTAATTGTAAATATACATTAATAATGATATATTCATAATATAAACTTAAGAAATAAGGTGTTAATATGAAATATGCAGATTTACATATTCATTCTAATTATTCAGATGGCAGTATGACACCCGAAGATATTATTAAGACAGCTCTTGAAGTAGGAGTAAAGAATATATCAATTACAGATCACGATTCAATTGCCTCACAATATGTAATTAATAATGAATATTGTGATATAAATATAATACCTGGTATAGAATTAAGTACTGAATATGATGATTTAGAACTTCATATACTGGGATATTTTTTTGATATAAATAATATAGATCTAAAGAAAACAGTAAATGAATTAAATAAATCTAGATTAGATAGAATTGAGAGAATATTGTTTAATTTAAGAAAAGATAATATTAATTTAAGTCTTGAGGATTTAAATGTGGATTTTGAATCTACAGTGGGTAGAAGTCATGTTGCAAAGGCAATGGTTAGAAAAGGATATTTTCAGAATTATAAAAGTGCATTCACCAATTATTTAGTAAAAGGAAAGCCTGCTTATGTTAAAGGTAAAAAATTAAGCTATAAAGAGGCGATTCAAGTAATAAATAATTCAGGAGGCATTTCTATACTTGCACATCCGGGGCAAATTTATAAAACCTTAGAAGTAGAAAAAATAGTTAGGAATCTAAAGTTTTATGGATTAAAAGGTGTGGAAGTATATCATCCAAGTCACTCAAAACAGCAAAGTAATAGTTTTTATAATTTATGTAGAAAACATAAATTAATAATTACTGGAGGTAGTGATTTTCATGATAAAGAAGCATCAAAAGATAATTTAATAGGTAGCTACGGAATAAATGAAGATTTATTTAATAAACTAATTAATTCAATAAAGTAAATGGGGGAATAACAATGGATTTATCTAATAAGGCAAAGCAAATCAATCCATCAATTACATTAGAAATTACGGCAAAGGCAAAAGCATTAAAAGAAGAAGGGGTAAATGTAGTAAGTTTTGGAGCAGGAGAACCTGATTTTAATACACCCGAAAACATAATTAAAGCTGCAGTAAGAGCGATGAATGAAGGAAAGACTAAATATACACCAGCAAGTGGAATATTAGATCTTAGAAGAGCTATATGTAAAAAGTTTAAGGATGATAATAATCTAGATTATAAACCTAGTCAAATAGTAGTTTCTACTGGAGCTAAACAAAGCTTGGCTAATGCTTTTATGGCTATATTAAATGATGGAGACGAAGTGATAATACCAGTACCATATTGGGTTAGTTATCCTGAACTAGTTAAACTTGCAGATGGTGTTCCAGTACTATTGAATACAAGTGAAAAAAATGACTATAAGTATTCAATAGAGGAATTGAAAAAAGTAGTTAATAGTAAGACGAAGGCTATTTTAATAAATAGTCCAAACAATCCAACTGGAAGTATTTACTCTGAACAAGAATTATTAGAAATTGCTAACTTTGCAAAGGAAAATGATTTAATTATAATTTCCGATGAAATATATGAAAAATTAATTTATGATAATGAAAAACATATTAGTATTGCTTCTTTATCTAAAGATGCTTATGAAAGAACTATAGTGATTAATGGATTATCTAAATCCTATGCAATGACTGGTTGGAGGATTGGCTATTCTGCATGCAGTGAAGAAATTGCAAAATTAATGGGAAGCATTCAAAGTCATGTAACTTCAAATATTAATTCAATATCACAATATGCAGCAATTGAAGCTTTAACAGGACCTCAAGAAAGTATAAAAGCTATGATTGTTGAGTTTGAAAAAAGAAGAAATTATATGGTTGATAGAATAAGTAATGTAGAAGGATTATCATTAATAAAACCTAAAGGAGCTTTTTATATCATGGTTGATGTATCAAGATTTTATGGTAAATCATTTAATGGCAATGTAATAAAATCATCACTAGATTTCTCAAAGAGTATTTTAAAAGAAGAAAATCTTGCTGTAATTCCAGGGATAGCTTTTGGATTAGATAACTATATAAGGTTATCTTATGCAACATCTTTGGAGATTATAGAAGACGGATTAAATAGATTAGAAAGTTATTTAAAGAAATTAGTATAGATATTAATAATTGTTGCAGGGGTTCAATTTATATAATTGGACTCCTATTTTATTGTCAGTATATAAATATATACAATTCATTAAAATTCATCTTTAAATCTGATAAATCAGCATAGAATTAAAACCTTAATATAGTAATTTGTTTTAAAATAGCAAATTATAGTATATAATAAATTGTGAAAAGAGTGGAGGAAGAAAAGTGGAAAAATTAGCGATATTTGATGTAGACTTTACTATAACAAAAAAAGAAACTTTAATGGAATTATATAAATTTGTAGTATTTAAGGATTTAAAAAATATTAGGTTTCTTCCAAGAGCTTTATTCAGTGGGCTAATGTATTCGATTAAGGTCTATGATGAGAGAAAAGTAAAAGAATCTTTTCTAAAGTTTATTGATAAGATTCATGAGGAAGATTTAGATGTTTTAGCAAAGGAATACTATAGAAATGTACTGAAAAAAATATTATATAAAGATGCAATAGATATGATTAAAAACCTTAAGAGTGAAGGGTGTAAAATTTACTTAATTTCTGCATCACCAGAATTTTATTTAAAAGAGCTATATGATATTAAAGAAGTAGATGTAATTATTGGAACTAGGTTTTCTATGGATAATGGTTTTTTTGCTAGAAAGATGGATGGTTTAAATTGTAAGGGAGAGGAAAAGGTAAGAAGACTTAAAAAATATTTAAAAGAGAATAATATTGAAGTTGATTATAAGAATTCTTATATGTTTTCAGATTCATTATCAGATAAACCTCTTTTAGATTTAGTTGGCAACCCATATCTTATTAATTATAAAAAGAAAAATGATTTTAAAATATTAAATTGGAAGTAATAGGGGGAATTATAGTGGACGCAATTAATAAGTATTATTTGGAGGATGGGCATTTAGAGCCTGTTGAGAATTATACTATAGATACTGATGAGAAAGGGAGAATTATCTATGAAGTAATAAGAGTTATAGATAGTGTTCCTTTGTTTTTTGAAGATCATATAAAAAGGCTAGAATCTAGCTTTAGATTAATGGAAAAAACATTTTCATATAAATATGAAAAGATAAAAGAATATTCATCAAATTTAATTAATGCAAATAACATTATTGATGGGAATATTAAGTTAACTTTTGATATAAAGACAGACACTATGAAGGTCTTTAGTATAAAGCATAGTTATCCAAATGAAGAACTATATAAAACAGGCGTAAAAACAATATTTTATCATGGGGAAAGAAATAATCCTAATGCAAAAGTTGTTGATTCAAATTTTAGATCTAAGGTTATTGAAGAAATGAATAAGGAAAATGCATTTGAAGCAATTTTAGTAGATAATGATGGATATATTACAGAAGGAAGTAAATCTAACATTTTCTTAGTAAAAAACAATACATTATATACATCACCTCTTGAAGCTGTGCTGCCAGGGGTTACAAGAGGAAGAATAATTTCAGTTGCAAGATCTATTGGTATTAATATTGAAGAGTCTAAGATTAAATATGAAGATGTTGAGGAATTTGATGCTATGTTTATATCAGGAACTTCACCTAAAATTTTACCGATAGCCTCTGTAAATGAAATTCAACTAAATGTGGAAAATGATCTTATGAGAAGATTAATGGAAGAATTTGATAGAGAAATAGAGTTATATGTAAAAAAGAATCAAATATAGATGTGAAGTTTTTATATAATTTGAATATTATTCAAAAATATACTTAAATATGATATTATATACTAAAGATATAATATTATAATTTGGGGGTGAAAAATAATGTATGAAGAAAATATGAAAGTTGAAAGTAAAGATGGAAGTATTTGCGTTAAGGACAATAAAATAATTGTTAAAAATCCAATGGAAAAAGGAGAGTATGCAATTATAACTCCGCCCTCAAAAGGAAGCTTATTTATAAATGGGAAAAGGGTTACGAGTAATTCTAAGGTTAAAGAAGAGGATGAAATTGAGTTTAAAGAAGCTAATGAATTAGCAAAAAGAGAAATTATTTTTAGCTATAATGAAGATAGAACTGAAGGGTATATTACAATTAATTATAAGAAGGGACTGAATTATCCTCTTATAGATAGTGAAGAATGTAAAAATTTAACCTTAGATGTAGATGAAGTGGAAGGAGATTATCCTCCTATAGTTACTAAAAGAGAGGTGGAAGAAGAACTTTTTAAGGCTGGTATTACCTATGGAATAGATAAAGATGTAATTGATTTAATAACCAGTAATAGAGATGTTCAAAAGGTTTTAATAGCAAAAGGAGTTAAAGCAATCCCCCCTATTGAAGATAAGATAAGATTGTTTTTTGAAAATGAAAAGAAATCTTATAATAGCGAAAGTGAAGAAAAAATTGACTATAGAAACTTTAATACTATAACTAGTGTTAAAGCTAATGAAGTATTGGCCGAAATTATAAAAGGGGAAAATGGAGTAGATGGTAAGAATATTTTCTCGAAAACTATTCCGAGTAAGGCTAAGAGGAATATAGTTTTTTCCACAGGATATGGAGCGAAGATAAAAGACAATTTAATTTATTCTACTGTAGATGGAAAACCAAGATTAGATAGAAATACATTTTTAGTTGAACCTATTTACATATTAAATAAAGATGTAACTATTGCTACAGGTAATATTAATTTTCCAAGCAATGTAGAAATTAATGGTAAGATTACTGAAGGGATGAAAGTTAATTCTGGAGGTAGCATCCTAGTTAAAGGAGGAGTCTTTAGTTCTGAAATTGAAGCTAAATTAAGCAGCAAAATTTTGGGGAATATTGTGGACTCTAAGATTAAAATCGGTGGAGAAAATTTAGTTAAGGCTGAGAGAGTAAAAAATTTAAAAGCTTTAGAAGAAGATTTAAAATCATTAATTAGAAATACCAAATATCTTAAAGATAATAAAATAGTTAATAAAGGTGTAACTGATGGAATGATAATTAAATCTTTAATTGAAACTAAGCTAAAGGATATGAATAAAACCTTAGTTAAGATAATATCATGCTCTATTCAAGATAATTGTAATAATTCTGAAGTAGTAAAATTAATTAAGGGAAAATTATTAGGACTTGGACCTACTAGAATAAAGGATGTAAGTGAATTAGATGAAATAGGATACAAAGTAAATGAAGAGCTAGAAGAATTAGAAAAAGATATTATAACTCTATCTGATTTAAGTATAGAATATGCTCAGGAGTCAGAAATTAATGTCTTAGGAAATATTCATATTACAGGAAAAGGCTTATTTACAAGTACTTTAGAAGCATCTCATAGCATAACATTTGATTATGAAAATTCAATATGTAGAGGTGGGCACTTAAAGGCTGGTAAGTTGATAAAGGCCTCAACTATTGGAAGCGATTCTGGGGTGATTACTAGTATAGAAGTAGAGAAGTCAGGAGAGATATATGCAAATATTGCTTATCAAAACACTACTTTTATAATAGGTAATAAAAAGTATATTTTGGACAAGCCATCGAAAAATATACATGTTTATGTTGAGAAAGATGGAAGCTTAGCGGTAGATAAATTACTTCTATAGGAGGGTATAAATAATGAATGAAATCAAAATATTAGTTTTTAAGCTTGGAAATGAATTTTATGCTACTGATATTATGGAGGTTGAGAGGATTCTTGGATTTGAAGAACCAACAAAACTTCCGGATTCACCTAGTTTTCTAGAGGGTGTAATAGATTATGAAAATAGTGTTTTACCTATTATAAATCTTATTGAGAAATTTAATTTAAGAGATATTAATAGTACTGAAAAGAAGATAATAGTTGTAAAAAGAGAAATAGGTAAGTTTGGAATATTAGTAGATAGCGTAAGTGAAGTTATGAGTATTTATGATGAAGATATAAATAATCCTAATAGCCTTTCAACGTTAATATCAAAAAAATATATAGAGGGATTAGTTAAGAAAAATGACAATATAATTATTATGCTAAACTTAGATAAAATATTAACTGTCCAAGAAGAGGAGATTGTTTTTCAGGGGTGAAAAGTTTGAATGGGAAAAAAGAAGTTAGGGTTGGTATAGCAGATGGAGCAATAGTATCATCTCCGGATAAATTAATTACCTTAGGACTTGGTTCTTGTGTTGGAATTGCCATATACGATAATGAAAAAAAGGTAGCAGGGTTAGTACATATAATGCTGCCTGACAGTACTCAGTTTAAAAATATAGTTAATCCTTTTAAGTATGCTGATTTGGGAGTTAATGAAATAGTAAAAAAGATGATGTATTTAGGGTGTCGAAAAGAAAATATGACAGCTAAAATAGCTGGAGGAGCTTCTATGTTTAACTTTCCAGATAAAAAAATAATAAGTGATGTGGGCAAAAGAAATAGTAAAGCCGTTATTAATGCGATAAAAGAACTAGCTATACCTATAGTTGGCGAGGATGTTGGAGGCAATAAAGGTAGAACGATGGTCTTTGAAAGTGAAGATGGTTCTGTATTAATAAAGAGTATTGGTAGTAATATCAAGAGTCTCTAGGGGAGGGTAGCATTATTGTCTAATAATGTAGGAATTAAAGATATAATATTAATAGGAGCTTCAACAGGAGGACCAAATGCCATTGAAAGCGTAGTGACAGATCTATCTAGAGACTTAAATGTTGCGGTTTTAGTGGTACAACATATGCCAAGTGGTTTTACTAAGAGTTTTGCAGACAGATTACATAAAAAGTGCCATTTAATAGCTGTAGAGGCTACAGAGGGTATGAAGGTGGAAAAAAACACTATTTACATAGCTCCTGGTGGGAGTCATATGGAAGTTACGAATAAAGGAGTAATAAGATTAACAAAGGATCCTTTATTATGGGGGGTTAGACCAGCTGTAGATAAACTTTTTAAAACAGCTTCAGCTGTTTATGGAAGTAGAGTAATATCTGTAATACTTACAGGTATGGGGAAAGATGGGGCAGAAGGAACAATAATGGTTAAAAGAAACAATGGTATTACTATTGCACAAGATAAAGAAAGTTCCGTAATATATGGAATGCCTAAAGTAGCTTATGAAACAGGATGTGTTGACTATGTACTTCCTTTAAAAGATATAGCATCAAAAATAACAAGCTTGGTTAATGGGGAGTAGGAGGATATATGGATTTTACAGAATTTCACAATTGGATTTATAAGGAATATAAAATTAATTTAAATGCATATAAACCGGAACAGTTAAATAGAAGAATTGGAAGTTTGATGTCAAGGGTTGGTATATCATCATTAGATGATTATAAGAAGTTATTAATAACTAATAAAGAAGAAAGAGAAAAATTTATAGATTTTATTACTATAAATGTAACAGAGTTTTTTAGAAATACGGAATTATTTGCAGAGTTACAAAAAATATTAAAAGAGTATTGTGTTTTGAATCCGCGTCTTAAAATTTGGAGCGCAGCATGCTCTATTGGATGTGAGCCATATAGTTTAGCGATGATAGTATCTGAAATAAGTCCAAAAGTTAATGCTACTATATTAGCAACTGATTTAGATAACAATATATTAAAAAGGGCTATTGAAGGTGAATATCTACCTTCAGAAATGAAAAATGTAAACGAAGATTTTAAAAGAAGATATTTTAAAGAGGTAGATGGCAAATTTATTATAGATAATAGGCTAAAATCAATGATTAAATTTAAAAGACATGATTTGATTTTAGATACATACGAAAAAGATTTTGATTTAATAGTATGTAGAAATGTTGTAATATATTTCAAAAAAGAAATTAAAGATGAAATATTTAAAAGGTTCTCGGAGTCTTTAAAAAAAGGCGGAATGCTTTTTGTAGGAGCAACTGAAAGTATTTACAACTACAAGGATTTTGGATTGGAAAAGTTATCTACTTTTATTTATAAAAAGATATAAAGGGGTGAAGAAAATGGATACATCTCAATATATGGGAATGTTCTTAGAAGAGTCAATGGACAATTTACAAACATTAAATGAAGCTTTATTAGATCTAGAACAAGAACCAGATAATATAGAAAGATTAAATCAAATTTTTAGAGTTGCTCATACTATTAAAGGTATGTCAGCTACTATGGGATTCAATAATATTTCTGAATTAACACATAAAATGGAAGATGTATTATCAGAATTCAGAGATGGAAGTTTAAAGGTTACAAGTGAAGTTGTTACAGTACTTTTTGATTGTTTAGATACTTTAGAAAAAATGGTTAGCAATATTGAGTCTGGTAATGATGAAGAAATAGAATATAAAGGTATAATTGAAGATCTTCAAAAAATTTCTGATTTACCTAATAATTCTATTGAGAAAGAAATAAAACCTAAAGAAAATATAGAAGATAGTCCAAATTCAAATGGGGAAAAAAATAAAATAAATTCATTATTAAACGAATATGATATATCTGTAATTGAACAAGCTATAGAGAGTGGATACAATTGCATAAATGTAGAAATTACTTTAAGAGAAGATACATTATTAAAATCAGCTAGAGCTTTTCTTATTGTTCAAGAGCTTGAGGCACAAGGAGAGATAATAAAATCATTCCCTTCAACTGAAGATATTGAAAATGAACAGTTTGATACTGAACTAGACTTTTTATTATTAACTACAAAATCTAAGGAAGAAATAGAAGATATAGCAAAAAATATTTCTGAAGTAGATAATGTAAATGTAGATTATATTGAATTAAATAATAAGCTAGAAGAATCTATTGAGAATAATATTCCGGAAAATAAGGAGATTACACCGAAGGTAGAATCAAAACCTAAGACAGTTGCAGCTAAAGAAAAGAAAAAAGAAGTAAGCAATAATAAGAGAGCACATCAATCAGTAAGAGTTGATCTTCAAAGAATAGACAAGCTTATGAATATGGTTTCCGAATTAGTTATTTACAGGACTAGACTTGAACAAATAGTGATTAATGATAAGTCTCAAGAATTAGTTGAAACATTAGAACAAGTGGAAAGAACTACTTCTGATCTTCAAGATTTAGTAATGAAAATAAGAATGTTGCCATTAGATGTAGTATTTAATAGATTCCCAAGAATGATTAGAGATTTATCTGTTGATTTAAATAAAGAAATTAATTTTGTGATTGAAGGTGCTGAGACAGAGTTAGATAGAACTGTTATAGATGAAATAGGAGAACCTTTAATACATTTATTAAGAAATGCAGCAGACCATGGTATTGAAAGTAAGGAAGAAAGAATAGCTAATGGTAAAGATCCAGTTGGAACTATTAAGTTAGTTGCTTACCAAGAAGGTACTAAAGCTTTAATTAAAGTTATTGATGATGGTGCTGGAATTAATGTTAATAAAGTAAAAGAAAAAGCTGAAAATTTAGGAATAGTAACTGAAGGTTTAAGTGATAATGATATTAAAAATTTAATATTTGCTCAAGGCTTTAGTACTAATAAAGTAGTTACAGATATTTCTGGTAGAGGCGTTGGGATGGATGTAGTTAAAACTAAAATCTCATCACTTGGAGGAACTGTAGATGTAGTTAGTGAAAAAGGAAAAGGTTCAAGTTTTATTATAAAATTACCTTTAACATTACAAATAATTCAAGCATTACTAGTTAAAGTGGGAGATGAAACTTTAGCCATATCTTTAGGATTTATAGATAGAGTTATCGACTATAAAGAAGAAAATCTAAAGAAGACAAATGGAGAAGAAGTAATAATCTATAGAGAAAATATAATCCCTTTAATTAGGTTAAATGAAAGACTTGGAATAGAAAATAAGGAAAGTAAAAAGAAATATGTAATCATAGTTAAAATAGGTGAAAAAGCAGTTGGATTACTAGTTGATTCATTGTTTGGACAACAAGAAATAGTTATTAAGCCGTTAGGAAAGACTTTAAAATCATTAAAAGAATATATTGGAGCAACTATTTTAGGAAATGGTTTAGTAACCTTAATTCTTGATGTGGCTGCTTTAATATAAAGAAGGAGGCTATTATGGAGTATAAAAATTTAACTTCATTGCAATTAGATGCTCTTAAAGAAGTATCTAATATTGGAGCAGGAAATTCAGCTACTTCTTTATCAGTATTATTAGGCACTAAAATAGATATGACAGTACCTAACCTAAATTTAATAGCCTTTGATGAGTTATTTAACAGTTATAAAGAAAATGCTGTAGTAGCAGTATTAGTTAAGGTGCTTGATGACATTGAGGGCAGTATTTTATATGTATTTGAAGAAGAAACAGCCTTAAATATTATATCTAAGATGACTTTAAATAATGAAAAAACATTATCTGAAATGGGACAATCAGTTATTGGTGAGATTGGAAATATAATATCTTCTTCATTTATGAATGCAATTTCAGGTTTTACTGGACTAAAGGCTACAGCTTCTGTCCCTGCTATAGCTAATGATATGTTAAGTGCAATATTAATTTCGGCTTTTATAGAAACAGGGCAATATCAAGACTATGTTTTAGATATAGAAATTCTTTTTATGGGAGAAGCAGAAGATAAACTAGAAGGTCACTTCTATTTCCTTCCTTCTCCAGAATCGTTAGAAAAAATATTAGAATCGTTAGGAATAAATTAATTGGAGGGTTAAAAATGACAAAAGTATTAATAGTTGATGATGCAGCTTTTATGAGAATGATGATTAAGGATATATTACAAAAAAATGGTTTTGAAGTAATAGGTGAGGCTAGTAATGGTATAGAAGCAGTAAACTTATATAAAAAAGAAAGACCAGATGTAGTTACAATGGATATTACTATGCCAGATATGGACGGTATAGAAGCTGTTAAAGAAATAAGAGCTTTTGATCCATCAGCTAAAGTTATAATGTGCTCTGCAATGGGACAACAATCAATGGTTATGGATGCAATTAAGTCTGGTGCAAAGGACTTTATAGTAAAGCCATTCCAAGCAGATAGAGTACTTGAAGCTATAAGAAAGGTTGTTGGCTAATAAATAGGGGAGGCTAAGTAAATGCAATTTGTAATATTTAAACTAGGTGAAGAGCATTTTGCAGTTGAGACAGATAAGATATTAAGTATAAATGATATGATGGCGATAACTAAGGTTCCAAAAGCACCTTATTATATTAAGGGGTTAATAAACTTAAGAGGAAGTATAAAATCTTTAGTAGATATTAACTTATTACTTAATAGAGAATCTAATAGTGAACAAAATAATATTATAATACTTAAAGTTGATGACGAAGAAATAGGTATTACTGTAGATGAAGTAGAGGAAGTAATAGATATTGAAGAAAATAAACTTCAAAAGCTAGAAACCCATAATACAGCAGGATATATTAAAGGAATAATTGATTTAGAAGGTAAACTTTTAACAGTAATAGAAATAGAAAAGCTACTTAATCAATAGAAATGAGGGATATTAATGGCAGAGGTTTTAAGTCAAAGTGAGATAGATGCTCTCCTTTCTGCCTTATCTACAGGGGATGTTGAACCAGAACAGTTAAAAGAAAAGGAAGAGAAGCATAAGGTAAAGAAATATGATTTTAGAAGCCCTCAAAAGTTTTCTAAGGATCATATAAGAACTTTAGAAATGGTTCATGATTCATTTGCAAGAATAGTAAGTAATTATCTTTCTGGGCAACTTAGAAAACATGTTAAAATAGAAATTCAAAGTGTTGAGCAAATAACTTATGAGGAGTTTGTTCATTCGATTCCAAACCCTACAATATTAACTATATTTAAAATGAGTCCTCTTCAAGGTAATATTATGCTTGAAATGAATCCTGATTTTTCATTTCAAATATTAGATATACTTTTAGGTGGAACAGGAGAAAAAACTGAAGCTGGCAAGGAATTTTCTGAAATAGATAAAAATATATTATCGAATATTACATCAGATATGATTAAATCTATGGTGTTAGCATGGGATGGAATATTAGATGTAAAGCCAGAGTTTGAAGGACTTGAAACTAACCCGGCAGTTAACCAAACACTAGCTCCAAATGAGCCAGTTGCACTTCTTGGTTTCTTAGTTGAATTAGGTAAGAGTACAACATATATGAATCTTTGTATACCTTATTTAAGTGTAGAAAAAATATTAGATAAGCTTGTAGTACAATATTGGTTTAAAACTGATGACACAGGACTTCAAGAAGAATCAAGAGAAAAACTTAAAAAAGGAATAGAACCTGTTGAGGTTGATATGCATGTAGAGCTCGGGAATACAGAAATTACTATTGATAATTTTTTAAAGTTAGTTAAAGGCGATGTTTTAATTTTAAATTCTCAATGCAGCGATCCTGTAAAAGTATTTGTTGAAGGAGAAGAATGCTTTGTAGCTAAGCCAGGGATTATTGGAAAAAACATGGGAGTAGAACTTTTAGATATTTTAGATAAGGATGTGATTGAGAATGAGTAATGGTTTTTTATCTCAAGAGGAAATAGATTCTTTATTAAATGGTAGTCCAGAACCATCTAATGATATAAATCAGTCTAATGGGGAGGAAATACTATCTGACTTAGAAAAAGATTTGCTTGGAGAAATAGGTAATATCTCTATGGGATCTGCGTCTACAGCTCTATATCAGATAATAAATAAACCAGTAAATATAACTACACCAAAGGTTACTTTAACAACATTGAAGGACATTAAAGAAGCTTTTGAATACCCAAATATTATTTTAGATGTACAATATGTATCTGGTATCACAGGTAGAAATATATTAATTATGCAAACTAATGATGCAGCAGTAATTGCTAATCTTATGATGGGAGGAGATGGGAATGTATCTAATACTGAACTATCTGAATTAGAAGTAAGCGCTGTTCAAGAAGCTATGAATCAAATGGTTGGTTCTGCAGCAACTTCAATGGCAACTATGTTTGCAAGAGAAGTAAATATATCACCTCCTAAGTCAAAGATATGGAAGAATATTAAAGAAGAGATTAGTGATTCTATACCAGAAGATGAGCCAATAGTAGAAGTGTGTTTTGATTTATCTATAGAAGGAGTTCTTCAATCAAATATGATGCAAATTTTACCTATAAATACGGCTAAAAAAATAGTATCTATAATGATGGGTGAAGAAGATGAAGTTGATATAAATGTAACTAATAATTCTACTAATGAAGTTGCATTAGACATTACTCATAAGGAACCTACTACATATGAAGAGCCAAAGCAATACCATGAAAATGTAAATCAAGAAAATCATCCTCAAGAGCTTTACAGAGAAAGCACAGCTCAACAAGGACAAGTGGCTCAAACTGTTCAAAGACAGCCAGAAAGGCCAGTTGAAGTTCATGGAGCAAGTTTTGAATCTTTAGGTCAAGGACCAGTTGGTGAATCTCATAGAAATATTGATTTGATATTAGATGTACCTTTAGATGTATCTGTTGTTCTTGGTAGAACTAAAAAGAGTATAAAGGATATATTAAACTTAAGTACAGGATCATTAATTGAGCTTGATAAATTAGCTGAAGAACCTGTAGAGGTTTTAGTAAATGGCAAGAAGATAGCATATGGTGAAGTTGTTGTTGTTGATGAAAACTTCGGAGTAAGAATAACTAGTATTGTAAGTGGTGCAGAAAGAATAAAATCACTTAAGTAAATAAGGTTCTTTATTTTAATGAAAAATTAAGAATTAATGAGAAAACTCCTTAGGGAGTTTTTTTATTTTAAGAATTTATAAATTTTGATTTCTTACTAAATTTTTGATTTACTTTTTTAGTAATAATGAAAGAAATTAATGATTAAGTTTTTAAATTTCAATTTATTTAATTATTTATTAATATTTATTTTACTAAACCTTTAAAAAAGTAATTCGATATATAAAGTATAAGAAAATTTTGGAGGACGGTATGAATATTAAAGGTATAAATTATTCAAATGGAATTGATTATTATAAAAATAAAGCAATAAAAAATGTAAATAAAACAAAGACGGAAAAAATTTATGACAGAATAGAATTATCAGATGCTTCTAAAGCTTTGAGAGATTATGCTATAGATAGAAATTTTGATAATAATAAAAGAGTTGCGGAAGTTAAGAATGAAATAAGTAATGGTACTTATTCTTATGATGCAAAACTTATTGCAAAAGGAATTTTAGACTCAATGAGAGGTACTGATTAAATATGAGTAGTTTAAAGGAAATATTAATAATAGAGGGTAAAAGACTTGAGGAATTATTAGTACTTCTTGATAAGCAGTATAAGCTTATATTAAATAAAGATGTATTTAATATGGAGGCTGTAACTGAGGAAATTCAATTAAAGAATAAAGAAGTTGCAGAAGCAGAAGTTCAAAGAAGAAAGTTTATAGGAAACACATCGATAAGGGAATATATTAACAATTCAAAAGATAGTGAATCAGATGAAGTATATAGAGCGATGCAGAGATTATTAAATGAAATTATACTTCAAAAAGATACTAATGAATTATTGATAAAGCAACAATTAAGTTTTACCAATAAATTACTAAGTATAATGAATCCTAAAAAAGATGTGACAACGTATAATTCTTATGGAAACATAAAAAGATAGGTGGAGGATTTATGTCAGGATTATTTTCAACATTTAATATAGCTAAAAGAGGGATGAATGTACAACAAAAAAGTATTGACGTAACTTCCCATAATATAGCTAACTCAAATACAGTTGGTTACTCAAGACAGAGAGCTAAGATTGAAACTACAAGACCTTTTGGAGGAACTTCAAGAGGTTCATCTGTAGATGTAGGACAATTAGGTACTGGAGCTCAAATACAAGCTATTGAAAGAGTAAGAGATAGCTTTTTAGATTATCAAGTTAGAGGGGAAAATGCAGTACTCGGAAAGTATGACATGAGAAATAATTATCTTTATGAAGTAGAAAGTGTATTTAATGAGCCATCAGATACAGGGTTATCTACTTTAATGGGAAAATTCTTTGATTCTTTCCAAGAGTTATCTAAGCAGCCTAATAGCTCTAATGCAAGGACTGTAGTAGCTCAACAATCTGCAGCATTAGCAGATGCTTTAAATGCTACTTATACTAAACTTGAAAGTCTTCAAACAAATGCACAAGATATGCTAAAGAGTACTGTTACAGAAGTAAACAGTATGTTAGATCAACTTGATAGAGTAAACCAAGAAATAATTAGTGTTTCAGTAGCTGGAAATGCGCCAAATGACTTAATGGACAAAAGAGATTTATTACTTGATCAGTTAAGTTATAAGTTTGGTATTCAAGTAGATAAAAAAGAGTTTAATGGAATAGATGTTAAACCAACTAGTTCTGGTAGTATGAAGGCTGATATATTAGTTAATTCTAGTCCTAATGGTGATGTAACAAGATTTTCATATGTTACAAATGTTGAACTTGATGAAAGTGATTTTTCAGGAAAGACATATATAGTTACATATTATAAGAATGGTAATATGGATAGTGAAGCTAACAAGCAAACGCTAAAAGTTACAGGGATTACTCCAGAACAAGCGAAGGAAATTAAAGATAGTAGAGTAATATGGGCAGATAGTAATGGTCAAGCGGTAAGAGGTGATGGTTATCCAATTAAAGATGGAGATACAATTGGATATTCAGAACTTATGATGTTTAAGCCTGAAACAGGAAGTGTAAGTGGAATAGTATCAGTTCAAAAAGATATTGAAGATTATATGAATCAGCTAAATAAGCTTGCTAAGGCATTAGCATTTTCAGTAAATGCTGTTCATAGTGGAATAGAAGATCCACTAAATAATACATCAACAGTTGATAAAGATTATTTACCTTTCTTTGTTAACAAAGATGTTGCGAGCTATAGAAGTAATGGAACTTTAAGTAACTTAGATATTACTTTAAAGGGAGAAGAAGAAATAACAGCTAAGAATATTTCTATAAATAAAGAGATATTAGAAGATGTTATGAAAATTAAAACTAAGACTCATGATGATTTATATAAATATACTAATGAAAATACTATGGATGGAGATAGTGATGGTTCAAGAGCTTTAGCTATAGCCCAACTTAGAGATTCATTAATAAGAATACAAGATATAAATGAAACTGTTCATTCAAGAAGTGACATGTTTGATAAGTATAAGGGTGGAAACTCATTAACAAATAATGGACTAAAGGTAGAAAATAGTACATCAGGAATGAAGATAGATTCTTACTTTAAAGATACAATTGATAGGCTTGGAGTACAAGCGCAAGAAGCACAAAGAATGGTTACGAATCAAGAGGATTTATTATACAGTATTGAAGAAACTAGGGCTTCAGTTTCTGGAGTATCACTTGATGAAGAAATGGCTAACTTAGTACAGTTCCAACATGCATATAATGCAAATGCAAAGATAATAGCAACAGTAGATGAGTTATTAGAAGTAATTGTAAATGGATTAAAGAGATAGGAGGCAGATAAATGAGAATTACAAATCAGATGATGAGTAAAAGCTTTTTAAGAGATCTAGGAAGAAATCAAAATTATATGAAGAAACTGAATGAACAATTAACTTCAGGCAAGGAAATAAGAAGACCTTCTGATAATCCTTTCAAGGTTGCAAGAAGCATGCAGTTAAATAGGGATGTCTTAACTAATACTCAGTATAATGAAAATATCAAGGATACAACTAACTGGCTAGATACGACGGATACAGCTTTAGAGCAGCTAGGAAACAGCCTTCAAAGATTTAGAGAACTTATGGTTTCAGCAGGAAATGCAGGCTATGGAACTGATGAAAAGAAGGCTATTAAGGATGAAATGAATGAAAAGATAAATGAAATAACACAAATATTAAATACAAACTTTGATGGTAAGTATATATTTGGAGGAACTAAAGGTAATTCAAAGCCTGTAGGTTCTACTAAAGATACTAGTACCGGAAATAACTTTATATACTTAAGTGGTAAAGACGGAGAAATGCTTAAGTTAAATGATAGCGATGAAGATGTACAAAATCAAATTGGTATGATTGGAAGCAAACTAACAGTAGAAGTTTCACAAGGCGTTACTATGGATTATAATGTATCGGCTACAGAACTATTATTATTTAAAGATAAGAATGGTAAGGAAATAAATGCTATGGACTTACTTCAAGATATAACTAATAATGTAGCATCAGATGATTCTACTGATAGTAGTAAAGTAACAGGTGACAACTTAAAAGATATAGATGAAGTAATAACAAATTTATTAAAAGTGAGAGCAGAAGTAGGAGCTAAGCAAAATAGAATGGATTCTGCAGCATCTCAAAATGAAGAGCAAAACTTCAATTTGAAAGATATATTATCTCAAACTGAAGATATAGACTTTGCAGAAAAAAATATAGAAGCTACAGTAGCACAAAGTGTTTATATGGCATCACTACAAGTAAGTGCTAAGATAATTCAACCATCACTATTAGACTTCTTAAGATAGGAGAATTAAAATGGAAATAATATCACCTATACATGGAAAAATAACATATAAAGAAAATGAAATAATAACCTTTGAAAAAGGGATACCAGGCTTCCCTAATCTAAAGAAATATATTATAAGAGAAGCATTAGAAGATAGTCCTTTTAGCATAATTCAATCAGTTGAAGATAAAGACATTGGATTTGTAATAATATCTCCATTTGTAGTAAAAGAAGACTATGAAATAAAGTTAAGTAAAGAAATAATAAATAATTTAAATATACAAAATGAAGAAGATGTACTTCTATACTCTTTAGTAACTTTAAGTGAAAAGGTAGAAAATATAACAGCAAACTTAAAAGCACCTCTAGTAATAAATATAAATGACAAAAAAGGGGAACAATATATATTAGATAAAGAAGAATACGAGATAAAAACTAAAGTTTTTATTAATGAATAATGAATAATGAATAATGAAGAATTAAGAATTTAGGAGAAAACTCTTAAAGAGTTTCTTAAATAGGAGTTATTTATGAAAGAATGAAAAATGAAAAAATCAAAGAGTTAAGAATTTATGATGAAACCCCCTAGGAGTTTTTTGGAAATACTTAAATTTATAATTCAGCAAAGCTGAATTATTACCACAATTTTCAATTCTTAATTTTTAATTTATCATTTCAGATAGGGGTGTGTTAATTTGTTAGTTATAACTAGAAAAAAAGGTGAGTCTATTTTAATAGGTGATGATATAGAAATAACAGTATCAAAGATTGAGGATGGAAGTGTTAAACTAGCAATCAAAGCACCTAAAGAAAAGACTATTTTAAGAAAAGAGCTATTTGAAGAGGTTCAAGAAGAAAATAAAGAAGCAGCGAAGGTTAATATTGATTTATTAAAGGGATTGAAAATTAGAGAAAAATAATACATTTAATAATGAAAGAATTAAGAAATTAATGAAAAAATGAAATAATTAAAGAATGAAAAAATGATGGAAGTAATTTGTTCCAAATTACAAAATTAAATTCTTTATAAGACTCATGAAGGAGTTTTATAAGAAAAATTAGATATAAGAAAGTCAACGCATTGACTTTCAAGCAAAATTGTTAATTATTAATTGATAACTGTTAATTGAAAGAAAGGTGGTGTTTAAAATGGATTTTAAGGTTACAAGTCAAGGAGGACAAGCTAACCTAAGTAATACTTCAAATGTTGATGCAAATACTGAAGTTAAGCAGGTTCCGGCGGGCAAGGATGCAGTAAAAGCTGTAACAGCAAAAGATAAAGGATATAGAGAAGAAGATATAGCTAAGGCTGTAGATAAATTAAATAAATTCCTTAAGGATGAAAATACTTATGCAGAGTATTCAGTTCATGAAAAGCTTGGTGATATTATGATAAAAATAATAAATCAAGATACTAAGGAAGTTATAATGGAGTGTCCACCTAAAAAAATTCTAGATCTAGTAGCTAAAATGGTTGAACTAGTTGGTGTAGCCATAGATAAAAAGGCTTAATAGGGGGGAGAACTATGAATTTCTTACTTAACAAAATTGATACAGATATCAGAAGAAAGCTTTATGAAAAAACTAAAGATGGTAAGGTTCATAGAAAGTCAACTATAATTATAAATAAGGATAGTGAAAAGCAAAAGAAAAAATTCTTCAAGGAATATGTTAAAGAAGAATCAATGAAAAAGGACAAAGAAAAAATTACTATTGATGTAAGCAAAGTTAAAGAACCAACTATAAGCTTAAAAGTAGAAAAAGAAGAAGATATAAATTCACTAGGTCGAGGCACTTTTTTAGATGTTAAAAAGTAGGAGGAAATAATAAATGTATAGTAATAATGCCTTAAATGCATATAAAAATAATAGCGTTAACTACGCATCAAAGGAACAATTATTATTAATGTTAGTAGATGGAGCTGTTAGATTTTCAAAGGTCGCAAAAGAAGCCTTGGAGAAAAAAGATACAAAAAAAAGTCATGAGAGCTTAGTAAGGGTTCAAGATATTTTCACAGAACTAATGGTAACTTTAGATAGAAATGCAGGAGATTGGGCATCACAATTATACGAAGTTTATGACTTTATAAAAACTAGATTGTTTGAAATAAATCTAAAAAAGGATCCTAAGATGATGGAAGAATTAATGCCGGTAATAGAAAGTGTTAGAGATACTTGGCATGAAGCATACGAAATATCGAAGAAAATGAAGTAACATATTAGATAAACAAAAAATATTAACTTAGGAATTCAGTTTACTGAATTCCAACAACAATTGTTAAGTGTTAATTATTAACTGTTAATTGAAAAAAACGGGGGTGTTTAAATGAGAATTACAGGTCTAGCAACAGGCTTAGATATGGATCAAATAGTTAAGGATTCCATGAAACCATATAGAATAAAAATAGATAAAAAAGGACAAGAAAAGGAAATACTTGAAATAAGGCAAAAGCTTTATAGGGAAGTAATTAAGGATTCAAGAGAGTTTTACAATAAGTATTTTGATGTAGCTAGTAGTAATAGTTTATTATTAAGTAAAAATTGGTCATCTGTACAATTTACTTCATCAAATGAAAATATATTGACTGCATCAGGTTCAGGAGATGCAAAAGTTGATAATTATACAATAACTGGGAAAGTGGCGAAGGCATCAAAAATAGTATTAGGGTCAGATGAGATTAAAGACAATAAGGTGGTTATTAATGGAAAAGAATTTGAGTTAAAGGGTAGCACTGAAAAAGAAAAAGCTACCAATTTAAATAATGAGCTTAAAGCTGCAGGAATTAATGTTAGTGTAAAATATACTGATTTTGCAGGTGATAATGCAGCTAATAAAAGTGGATTTATTTTTGAATCTACTGTTTTAGGGAAAGATAATAATTTTACTATTGGTGGTTCTTTTAGTGATAATAAAGGAACAGTAGTGAAAGGTATAGATGCAACTGCATCAACTATCATTAAGGAAGATGGTAATAATTTTACTATACAAGATTTGAAAGATGCAAGTGGAAAAATAAAAATAGGAGAAAAAGAAATTGAATTAGTAATTAGTGATACATTAGTTCCATCAGATGTTGAGAAACTTCTTCAAGATAAATTAAAAGATTATAAGTTAACAGCAGAAGTAAGTGAATCAGGAGAAATTACATTTAAAACTACTGAATTAGGTAGTAAAGTAGAAGATCCTAAGATATCAATAAATGGTGTTGGTGGAAAATTTATTAATGGTGAAGATGCTACAAATACTAAAAATACCATTAATATAAGTGATATTGCTGGACAAAAAATTTCAATAAATGATAACTTAGTAGACTTAACTGGAAAGAATTCACCAACAGAAGTTGTAGATCACCTTAATAGAATTTTTAAGGAACAAGGTTTAGGATTTTCTGCTAGTGTAAATGCAGATGACTCAATTGTATTGACGTCAATTATAGCAGGTTCTAGTAAGGAGATAAACTTAAGGGTAGCAGGAGAAGGTGTTAAATTATCTGAAGGTGGAGACTATTCTGAAATAGTAATAAGAAATAGTAAGGGTGGAGTATATACTCATAGTGGATTAACAAACTCAGTTACTTTAGATGGTGTTACTTTTAAGTTTACAGGAGATATTCCTGCTGAGGGGATATCTGTAAATGGAAAATCTAATGTAACTGAACTTAAAGATAATTTAGTGAATTTCTTTAATGACTATAATAAGTTAATAGAAAAATTAAACACTCTAACTACAGAAAAGAGGAATAGAGATTTTTCTCCTTTAACAGCAGATCAAAAGAAGGAAATGTCAGAAGATGAAATTAAACTTTGGAATGAAAAAGTTGAAAAAGGACAACTTTCAAGGGATACAGATGTTACTAGGATATCAAATAGCTTAAAACAAGCTATGAGAACCTTAGTAGATGGAACAGGTTTAAATTTAGAAAAAATAGGTATAAAACCTGTTGCGGATTATTCTGGTACGAAGAATGGGACTTTTACAATAGATGAAGATAAGCTTACAAAAGCTTTAGAAGAAAATGTGCAAGAAGTTATGGACATGTTTATTAAATCACCATCTAAGGATGACACTCTATCAGAAGGGGAAAAATATTCTAGAACAGGTTTAATGTATAGACTTAAAGATGTTTTATATAATGAAACAGTAACTATAAATTCATCACTGATTAAAAAGGCAGGGATTGAGGGATCCTCATCAGCTTATAATAATGAGATAACTAAATCTATTGAAAAATATGAGCAAAAAATGAAGGATATGGAGACGGATTTCGCCAGAAGAGAGCAAGCATTATATAGCAAGTATGCTAAATTAGAAACTATAATGAATAAATACAATTCTCAACAAAGTTATTTAATGCAGCAATTGGGAATGAGCTAAGGAAAAGATATGATAAATAAGATATTAGAAAATTATAAGGAAATAACTGAGAATATAATTTTAAAATTAAAAAATGACTTAGATGTAGATGATCTTATGGATAATAGGGAAAAATTAATTAAAGATATATTTAAAGATGAAAATATGGATATTAATTATATAAAAGAAATGTATATATCTATGGGAATATTTGATGTTGATAAAGAATTAAAATCAGTAATAGAAGATCAACAGATAAAAGTAAGAAAAGAAATAAGGAATTTGCATAATATAAAAAACGCTAATAATGCTTATGGGAAAAATAGAAAATCAAATAATTTTTTTAATACAAAAATTTAAAAAATTTATTAAAAACTATAAAGTTATAATTATTCTTACGATATTAATAATATAAGCTTAAGCAATTAAAACTCTATATAGAGAATTTCTCCACCAAATGGTAGGAGTTATTAAGTTAAACTTCAAATCTATGATTTGATTAGTTGAACTTACTCCACAGACGAAAGGATGTGGAGATACATTAAACAAAGACAAGGATGTCAAATTACAAAAATCAAGGAGGAATTTTATTATGATTATTAATCACAATATGAACGCGTTAAACGCACACAGAAATATGGGAGTTAACAACAATGCAGCAGGAAAATCTATGGAGAAATTATCTTCAGGATTAAGAATAAACAGAGCTGGAGATGATGCAGCAGGTCTTTCTATTTCTGAAAAAATGAGAGGCCAAATCAGAGGTTTAGATCAAGCTTCAAGAAACTCTCAAGATGGTATATCAATGATTCAAACTGCAGAAGGTGCATTACAAGAAACTCAAGCTATCCTTCAAAGAATGAGAGAATTAGCTGTACAAGCATCAAATGATACTAACGTTACAGCTGATAGAACTGCTATTGGTGTAGAATTAACTGAATTAGGTAAAGAAATAACTAGAATTAAAGACAATACTCAATTCAATGAGCAAAAAATTCTTAATGGTGATGCTGGAAAAGTTAATATACAAGTTGGTGCTAACAATGGACAAAAAATGGAGTTAGACTTTACTACACCTGGAATTAATTTAAAAGATATTGAAACTGCTGTTGGAAGTTTAGATAAAACTAGTATTGCAGATCATGCTAAAGCTACAGCTTTAATTGACAAAATTAATACTCAAATTACATCAGTATCAACTGGTAGATCAACACTAGGTGCTTACCAAAACAGATTAGAACATACTATTAAAAATCTTGATAATGCTTCAGAAAACTTAACAGCAGCAGAATCAAGAGTTAGAGATGTTGATATGGCTAAGGAAATGATGAATTTCTCTAAAAACAATATATTACAACAAGCTTCTCAAGCAATGCTTGCTCAAGCTAATCAACAACCACAAGGTGTTCTTCAATTATTAAGATAATTGTAAATACTTGTATTATAAAAAAGTCAGATTTTATTCTGGCTTTTTTTATTTTATAAAGTTTTTTGTATAAAAAACGATAAATAAATATAGGAAGAAATTTATAATGAAAAATATATTATGGTAAGTAATATATTTTAAAGGAGAAGTTTTGTGATAAGTTTATGCATGATTGTAAAAAATGAGGGAAAACATTTAGAAAAATCTCTTGATAGTATAGTGAATTATATAGAAGACATAGTTATAGTAGATACAGGTTCTACAGATAATACAAAAGAGATTGCAAGAAGATATACTAATAAAGTATATGATTTCAAGTGGTGTAATGATTTTTCAAAAGCTAGAAATTTTTCTATTTCAAAGGCAGCTAATGATTGGGTTTTAATATTAGATGCGGATGAAGTTATTTATAAATTTGATAAAAAAAATATAGAGAGATTTATTAAAAATAATAAAATGACTGTAGGGAGAATTAAAAGGATTAATCCTTTTGAAGAGGGAGAGGAAATAAAAAAATATATTGAACGGGTAAATAGATTATTTAATAAAAAATACTTTCATTACCAAGGAATTATACATGAACAAGTGGTATCAAAGGATGGTAGTGAATATAAGATGAAGTCTATAGAAATAGAAGCTAACCACATTGGGTATTTGAATGAAGTTATTAATGGAACGAATAAATTAGAAAGAAATATAAATTTGTTAATTGATGCTATAAAAAACAATCCATTAGATCCTTATTTATATTATCAAATTGGTAAGTCTTATTATAGAAAAAAAGATTATGATAAAGCGTATGATAGTTTTGTAAAGTCAATCGAGTTATCTACAGATTTTAAATTTGAATATACTGAAGATTTAATAGAAAGTTATGGTTATACTTTGATAAAGTGCGAAAAATATGAAAAGGCAATGGAGTTAAAGAAGTATAGGGTATATTATGACAAGTCCCCTGATTACAATTTTGTGATGGGATTAATATATATGAATAATGGAAAATTCCAAGAGTCTGTTGAGCACTTTCAAAAATGCATTGGAGAAAGAGAAGGGAAAATAGAGGGAATAAACTCATATCAGCCTAATTATAATATAGGTGTTATTTATGAGATTTTAGGTTTTGAAGAAGTAGCACTAGAGTTTTATAATAAATGCAAGGAGTACTTACCTGCAAAGCAAAGGGTTAAAATAATGATAGAAGAAAAAAAAGAGAAAATGGAAAAATTAAAAAGTGATATTCAAAGACATATTCAGGATGGAAATTTAGATGTTGCAAAGATTTTAATAGAAGAAAGTTTTAATATTAAAGATAATGATATAGAAGTGTATTCCATGAAGTCTGTATTAGAAATCATGGAAAATAGATTAGAAGATGCGCAAGAGACATTAGAAAATGCTTTGAAAATTGATGATAGAAATTTTGATATATTATACAATTTAGGTTATCTATATGAAATTAAAGAAAAATATAAATTAGCTGTTGATTTTTATTCAAAAGCATTAATAGAGAGTGAGTCTGAAGAGATAAAAATTCAGCTTGAAGAATACATAAGAAACATGAAAATTAAATTTTTTAAAACTAGTATTATAATATTAACTTATAATAATTTTGATTATAACAAGATCTGTATTGAGAGTATAAAAAAGTATACCAATAATAACTATGAAATAATAGTAGTAGACAACCACTCTACAGATGGAACAGTGGAGTGGTTAAAAACTCAAAATGATATAAGGGTTATTTATAATAAAGAAAATTTAGGTTTCCCAAAAGGATGTAATCAAGGAATAAGTATAGCTACTGGAGAAGAGATATTATTATTAAATAATGATACAATTGTTACTCCTAAATGGCTTGAAAATTTAAAGGAGTGTTTATATAGTTCTGAAAGTATAGGAGCTGTAGGATCTGTTACAAACTCATGTCCTAATTATCAAACTATATCAACTGATTATGCTAGTGTAGAAGAAATGATTCAATTTGCAGAAAAATATAATGAGTGTGAGCCTAAGAAATGGGAAGAAAGATTACGTCTAATTGGATATTGTATGTTAATAAAAAAGGATGTCATAGATAAGATAGGATTATTAGATGAAAGATTTACTCCAGGAAATTTTGAAGATGATGATTATTCTTTTAGAATAAGAAATGCTGGATATAAATTAATGCTTTGTAAAAATAGTTTTATTCATCATTTTGGAAGTGCATCCTTTGAAAAAATATCTAAGGAGTATAGTGAATTACTTATTAATAATAGAAAAAAGTTTCTTGAAAAATGGGGATTTGATCCATATCATTTAATAGATATTGAGAAGGAAGCAGCAGATATTATTATAGAAAAAGCAAAACCCAATTCTAATATACTACATTTGGGATGTGCGGGTGGTGCAACATTATTAAAGATAAAGAGTGAACTTCCTAGTTCTAACCTTTATGGAATAGAGGAGCATAAAGAAGTTGTATCAAATATAGAACATTTTGCTAATATATCATTTGGAAATTTTGAAAAGTTAAAACTGTATTTAGAAAACTACTTTGATAATATCATAATAACACTCAATGATAATATGATGGATGATATAGATAAAATTATATTGAATGCTAGTGTACATACTAAAAATGAAGGATATATTTTTATATCTATACCAGTTAATTATTATGAAAATATTAAATATAAAAATAAACTACAAGATACTATAAGAGAATTAAAATTTAATTATAAAGTGATAAATCAAGGTAAGAAAACTTTACTAATGTTAAGTAAGGAAAGAACAGAACTAGATTCGAAATTGCCATTAGTAAGCATACTTATTCCTGCATACAATCGTCCAGAATATTTGGAAATAGCTTTACAAAGTGCTATAAATCAAACGTATAAAAATATTGAGATAATAATTTGTGATGATAGTACTACAAATGATGTTGAAAATATGATTCAAGGGTATTTAAATAGATATGAAAATATAAGATATTATAGAAATAAAAAAAATCTTGGCCAATTTGATAATGATATAAAACTATTTGAACTAGCTAATGGAGAGTATATTAATTATTTAATGGATGATGACGTGTTTGAAAAAACGAAAATTGAAAAGATGATGAGATATTATCTTCAAGACATAAATAATGAGATAAAATTAGTTACATCGTATAGACAATTAATTGATGAAAATGGGTTGTTATTAGAAGATGAAGAGATTAATAAATGTTTATTTGAAGAAGATACAGTTATAAATGGAAAAGGGCTTGGGGATTTTGTAATTAAGCTTAATTACAACTGTATTGGAGAGCCTACAACTGTACTTTTTAGAAAAGCTGATTTAACTGAGAAATTTGGAACTTTTGATGGTAGAAAATATGGATGCAATGTAGATATAGCAACCTGGTTGACTTTATTATCTAAAGGTAAAGCAGTATATATTTCAGAACCATTAAGTTATTTTAGAATTCATAGTGGCCAGCAGTTACAATCAATTAAAATGAAGATTTTGGGTTCTATTGACTATGGATATGAAATACTTTCAGGATATAAAAATGGCTTTTTGCAAAAGAAAGAAGATTTAAGGAAAGCTATAAAATATTATTTAAAACATACATTGAAAGTTTTAGAAGAGTTAAAAAGTAACAATGTAAATCATGAAAATTACATAGAACTTATAAAATTAACTGACGAAGTAGTTAGATTGATTAATATTGATAAGAATAAAAAGAATTATATTAGATTAAAATTTTTACTAAGACGAATTGAGAATTTTATTGATATAGATAACTCTATGAAAGAGATTGAAAAAGCTATACTAAAAGGCGAAATAGAAGAAATAGATATAATATTCTCCTTAATAAAAGATATTATAAAAAAAGAAGATGTTATACAGATTGTTGCAGCATGGTTATTACAGAATAAAGAATATGATACATCTATAGATTTATTTAACCTTGCATGTGATATATACTTCTCTAATCCAAACAACTTATATAATTATATACAAGCTTTATATATAGCAAATAAGAAGGAGAAAGCTTTAGATTATTTAAATCAAGTTAAAGGTCATGTAACTTTAGTTGAAGAATTAAAAAGTCAAATAATAGGAGAATAAAATGAATGAGAAAAAGATATGTTTTATAACTTGCGTTAGAAATTTAGAAATATATAATGAAAGTCTAGTTTATATAAATAATTTGATAGTACCACAAGGGTATGAAATTGAGAGCATTAATATTACAGAAGTGGATTCTGTTGCAAAGGCTTATAATGAAGCAATGCGACTATCAGATGCTAAATACAAGGTATACTTGCATGAAAATATTTTTATTATAAATAATACTTTTATAGAAGATATTTTAAATATATTTTTAAATAATGACAAAATAGGTTTGATAGGTATGTTAGGAACAAAAATGTTAACTAATAACTATTCTATTTATGGTTCTAACAGTGTATATGGGAAATTGTATACAAATAATATTGGAATAATGGGATTGGATGAATTTCATGAAGTAAATAATAATTATGAAGAAGTAAAGTTAGTTGATGGGCTTTTGATGGCAACTCAATACGATGTTACATGGAGAGATGATATTTTTGATGGATGGGAATATTATGATTTATCCCAAAGTGTGGAGTTCTTAAAAAAAGGATATAAAGTTATTGTTCCTAAGCAATTGGATCCATGGTGTATTCAAGATTCATTAGAAAATTTTTCAGATGCAAAGGAGATTTATAAAGAAAAGTTTATAGAAGAATATCTAGAGTTTTTATATCCTTTAGTAAGCATTCTAATACCAGCATATAATCAGACTAAATATCTAAAAGAGGCCTTAGAAAGTGCAATTAATCAAACCTATCCTAATATTGAGATTGTAATAGGGGATGATAGTACTACTGATGAAGTTAAAAGGTTTATAAAACCTTATTTAAAAAGCTACAGTAATATTAGTTACTTTAAAAATAAACGTGATTTGATGGATTATGGTTATAAAAATGTAAATGAACTATTAATTAAAAGTAATGGTGAGTATATAAATTATTTGAATCATGATGATGTTTTTCACCCGCAGAAGATTGAGAAAATGATGAAATATTTTTTTGAAAATCCTAATTTAACTTTAGTTACATCAGCAAGGCAGCCTATCGATGAAAAAGGTAATGAGTTAAGCTTAAATGGTGCCTTTAGCAGATTATTTAAAAATGATAGACTTATTAGTGGACGTGAAATTAGTAGGTATGCAATAATAAATACTATAAATTGCATAGGAGAACCTACAACTGTATTATTAAAAAAGAAATATATTAGTAAGAATAGGTACGGTTATTTAAATAATGAAAGAATAAAGGGGGTATCAGATTTAGCTAATTGGATTAATATTCTGCAGTACGGAGATTTAGTTTACATATCAGATACATTAAGTTATTTTAGGATACATAGCAATCAAAATTCTAACAATGTAAGCATAATGATGATGTCAATAATAGGATGGTTTAAACTAATAAAAAATAGTTATGAAATAGGGGTTATTAATTTTAAGGAATATAAACTAACTCTAAATAAATGTTGTAGTTTAGCTATAGAATTAATAAATAAATATATATTTAATGATTATAAAGTTGATAATGATATTAAAGAAGAGATAATGGCTGTATATAAAAATGCAATAAATATTATGTTATCTGATCCCATAAGTAAGGAATGTGAATGTCCTATTTGTAATCATAAAATTGAAAGGTTTTTACCTTATCAATATAAAAAGCATGAGCTAGATGAAATAAATAAATATAATATTATTGGAAGTGATGTAGAGAATTTTTTGTGTCCTCAGTGTCATTGTCATGATAGGGAAAGACATCTTATTAAATATTTTGATAAGATGAAAATATGGGACAAGTATATAAAAGATAGAAGAGTACTACATATTGCTCCAGAACATAATATACAGAAAATTATACATGATTTGAATACAAAAGAATATGTGTGTGGGGATTTATATCCTACTAAAAATTATATTATTGATTTAGATATTACAAATATACAGTTTGATAATAATTATTTTGATTTTATTATTTGTAATCATGTTTTGGAACATATTCCTGATGACTTAAAAGCTATGAGTGAATTATATAGGGTGTTAAAGAATGGAGGATATGCAGTTTTACAAACGCCGTATTCAAATGAGATAAATAATTCTTTTGAAGATGAAAAAATAATGAGTGATGAGGAAAGAAAAAAGTATTATGGTCAATGTGATCATGTAAGAATATATGGAATAGATTTTTTTGATAGATTAAAGAAGTCAGGATTTTCTTTAAATATTATTAAAAATGAGGAATTATTTACGCTGGAAGAATGTAAAAAATATGGATTTAACTATAGAGAAGATTTAATTTTAGTTAAAAAATAGTATTAAGTTAAGTTGAGGAGGATTTTAAATGATAAAGTCATATCCAATAGTACATTTTGAGATTTGTGGAAAATGTAATGGGAAGTGTCCTTATTGTGTAACTGGAAAAAGGAATCAGACTCTAGGAAGTTTTGTAAATCCAGAGTTATTTAATAAAACATTGGAAGAAATAATAAGAGTAGGTATATTTGATAAGGATATAAGCACACTTTATATTTATAATTGGGGTGAACCTTTTCTTCATCCGCAATTTAATGAAATTATTGAGAAGATAAATCTTAATAATATCAATTATGGTATAAGTACTAACTTATCTATTATTCCTAAGAACATAGATTTTAGTATCGTAGCTAAAAATTTAAAAGTTTTTATGATATCAATGCCGGGATTTTCTCAAAAATCATATGATAAGATACATGGATTTGATTTTCAAAAAATCAAATCAAATATTTTGGACATAAAGGCACATTTATATAGAAATGATTTTAGGGGGAAACTGCAAATATTATTTCATATATATCAATTTAATTTAGATGAAATTTATGATGCAGAAAGATTTGCAAAAAGTTTAGGTATAGAATTCATACCTTATTATGCAGGGATTAATGATTGGTGGCAAAGAGAGTCTTATCTAAATAATGCTATGGATAAAGAATCGATAAAAAAAATTTCGAATGATATTTTTCTTTCTAAATTAGACGAACGTATAAAGAAATCTAAGAATAAAGGATGTAGTCAACATAATTCATATTTTATGATTGATGAAAATTGTAATGTAGCTACTTGTTGTTGTCTTCCAAATAATCATCCAAATTATAAATGTGGGAATATATTAGAAGATAATATTGAAGAAATACTATACAATAAGTTTAATCAAGATGTTTGTTGCAAATGCATAGAACAAGGTTTAGCTATAGATGACGAGCAGGTATCACTTCCGAAATGGTTTTATAATTCTAGAAGGAGTAAAGATTACAATATTGAAAGTAACAACTATTTAGAGGATTTTATAAAAGGAAATATTAATGAATATTATGAAGTAGCAAAAATGGCTAGCGAATTAGTTAGTAATTATATTACTGAAGATGACTTAATAAGAATATTCAAACTAAATACTTTTGATGACTTATATCTACTTACAAGACTAGCATCTGAATTTTTTGAAAGGAAGTTATATAAACTCTGCATAATAACTTTGGAATATGCTTTAAGACTTGATATTTTTAATGAGAATACATTATATAATTTGGGATATGTTTTTTATATTATAGGTAAATATCAGGATAGTATATATTACTTAAATAAAATAAAAGAAAAAGATGATGATACTGATATATTATTGGAAAATATTTATAAAATACAAAATGCACATAAATAAATTAAGAAGATTTTTTGCAATTAACTAATATTGTATTTTATTATTTATAATTTAGAATTGTTATATAAAAGTTATTTTCTAGTTGTGTAATTCAAAAAAATACAACATGTTTAAATATATAACTAAAAGTAGAAGTATCGAGTGTAAGTCTAATTAATATGTTAATACTATAAAAGTGAAAAAGTGGTGGATAATTAAACTTCAGTTCATAGGAATAAGTTCAAATAATATAAATTTGGAGAGGTATATAATGAAAACTAAAATAGGAGTATTTCCTGCAGGAACAGAAATAGGATTAGAAATTAATAGAGCATTAAAATATTCAACTCACATTGAATTATATGGATTCTCTAGTTTATCAGATCATTCTAAATATGTTTATAGAAATTATGTGGATAATTTACCGTTCTACAATGATGAAAATTTTTTAAATGAATTTAATAAAAGTATTAAAGAAAATGAAATTCAATATATATTTCCAGCTAATGATGATGTGCAATTATTTTTAACAGAAAATTATGATAAAATAAATGCTGAGATTATTACAACCGATATTAAAACAGTAAGAGTGTGTCGCTCCAAAATAACAACATATAATTTATTTAAGGATACTGAATTTACACCCAAGTTTTTTGAAAAAATATCCGATGTGAAAAAATTTCCTATATTTGCAAAACCCGATATTGGACAGGGGGCAAAAGGAGCTATTATAATAAACAATTTTAATGAATTAAATTGTTTATTAAGAAGTGAAGAGAAGTATGTATTTTGTGAGTACTTACCTGGAGAAGAATATACAATAGATTGTTTTACAGATTTTCATGGAGAATTAAGGGTTTGTAAGATGAGAAATAGAAAGCGAATTAGAGAGGGAATTAGTGTTAGATCAGAAATTTTATTAACAGATAATGAAGTCTTAAAAATTGCTAAAATAATTAATGATAATTTAAAGTTTAATGGAGCGTGGTTCTTTCAATTAAAGAAAGATATTAATGATAAATATAAGTTGTTAGAAATAGCACCTAGAATTTCTGGAACAATGGGGTTAAGCCGCAGTTTAGGAATTAATTTTCCTTTATTAACTATTTTTAATAAAATGAGAATTCCAATAAAAATTATTGAAAATAAATACAAAATAGAAGTTGATAGGGCTTTAATAAGTCGATATAGTTTGGATTTTGACTATAATGTTGTATATGTAGATTTAGATGATACGTTAATTATTAAAAATAAAGTTAATAAATTATTGATGATGTTCATTTATCAATCTATAAATAATAATATAAAAATAATACTTATGACTAAGCATATACATAATATTTTAGAAACTTTAAGCAGAATGAAAATAAACAAAGATATTTTTGATGAGATTATTAATATTAATATGTTAGAGAAAAAATCTGATTTTTTAGTACATAAAAAATCGATTTTTATAGATGATTCATTTTCTGAAAGGTACGATGTATATAGTAACCTGAACATACCAGTATTTGATAGTAGTGAAGTAGAGTGTTTAATAGATTGGAGAGAATAGAATGAAAAAAAATATAAGAATTGGTTTTACAGGTCCTATATCTGAAATTAACTTTGGTGATTATGCTATGTTTATTAATAATGTTTATGATATTGGAATCAAGAATATTACAATTTTTTCTTACAATAAAGAATTTTCAGAAAATATTATCAAAGATTATTTTAATGGGTTTAATATTTCGTTAGTAGAAGTTGAACTTTTAGAGAAAAAATATGATGAAGTTAAAGAAGATAAAAAAAAATCAATTCCTAAAGTAGGAATTCTTCCGTTTAATCATCCTACTGAGACACCAATTGATATTTTATATAGAATTAAAAATTTATATGAGATAAGGAAATATATAAAGGAAATCGATTTATTAATAGTTAGTGGTGGTGGATATTTTAACCACTTATGGAATAATAGTCTATGGAGATCAGATATGTTAAAAAAAATAGTCGCTCCAATGATTATTGCTAAACAATTTAATAAAAAAATTATATTTACAGCTAATAGCTTTGGACCGTTTGATCAAAGTGAAGAATTTTTCAATTATCTATTTAATTATTTAAAGAATACTACTTTTGCAGTTAGAGATAGAATGTATTCTAGAGGCTATTTAGAAAGAATTAATATCGAGTCATCACAAATTAAGTTTTTGCCAGATGATTTATATATTATAAACGAAGATATTATTAAGTTGCCAAGTAAAAATAATTTAGATATTAATAGATTAGGAAAGTATATTGCAGTAGAGATTTATTTATCATTAGACGATATAAAAAAATACATTTCTGATATTAAAAGATTTAGCGATAATATATATGCAAGATACGGATTATCAATTGTATTCATACCATTTGACTTTGAAAGAGGTGGTATGTGGCAATGTGATTATTTAAAAGAAAATTTAAAAAATTTTTATTTTTATGATATAAATAAAACTGGATATATGCCAATACAAGATTTATATAAAATAATAAAAAATGCAGAAATGGTTTTGTGTACTAGATATCATGCATTAGTTTTATCTGTAGGATACGATATCCCAGTTGTAAATATAATTAAAAAGGTATGTGACGATAATAGATATTATTTTAATAAAAACTATGGATTACTAGAGTATGCCTTTGATGGCTTAGAATTTAATGAAATGGATTATATTAAAATAGATTTTTTAGAAACTCTTAAATATATAGAAAATAATTTTTATGATATTATAAAAAAACAAAAGGAGATATATAAAAGTAATATATATAATTATAATAAGAAGAATTTGAAGAAAATTAGAAAGGAATATTTAGAGTTAATTAAGTTGGAGGATAAAAATGGATAAGGGAATACAGGTAACGCTATCATCTATTCCTGATTTTGAGGAATATATTGAAGAGATAAAAGGCTTGTGGGATACAAAGTGGATAACCAATATGGGGGTTAAGCATAAAGAGTTAGAAAATAGGTTATTAGATTTTCTAAGTGTAGAAAACTTATCTTTATTTACAAATGGTCATCTAGCATTAGAGTCAATTATTTCTGCGATGAATCTTACAGGTGAAATAATAACTACTCCATTTACATTTGCTTCTACTACACATGCGATAGTTCGAAATGGATTAACTCCAGTATTTTGTGATATAAATGAAGATGATTATACAATAGATGTGGATAAAATTGAATCGTTAATAACAGAAAAAACGTCGGCAATAGTTCCTATTCATGTATTTGGAAATGTATGCAATGTTGATGGAATAGAAAAGATAGCTAAAAAATATAAACTAAAAGTAATATATGATGCGGCACATTGTTTTGGAGTTGAACTTAATGGAATAGGGATTGGGAATTTTGGTGATGCATCGATTTTTAGTTTTCATGCTACAAAAGTATTTAATACTATTGAAGGTGGGGCAGTTACATTTGAGAATAAAGAAATAAATGATATATTGTATAAACTGAAAAATTTTGGCATAGCTGGGCTGGAAAATGTAGATTATATAGGTGGGAATGCTAAAATGAATGAGTTTCAAGCTGCTATGGGTATTTGTAATTTGCGTCATTATGGGACTAAACTTGAAAAAAGGAAATTAGTGTTTAATAAATACAATGATTTATTAAAAAATATAGAAGGAATTAAATTACCTATTATTCAGAATAATGTAAAACAGAATTATTCATATTATCCTGTTGTTTTTGATGGATATAAATATACAAGAGATGAAGTATATGAAAAGTTGAAAAAGGAAAATATTTTTGCTAGAAAATATTTTTTCCCTTTAACTAGTGATTTTGAATGTTATAAAGGACTTTTTAATAATGATACTCCAGTGGCTAGATATATATCTGAAAGAATTTTATGTCTTCCACTTTATTCTGAGTTAGAGATAGAAGAGATACATAGAATTTGTGAAATTATTTTAAAATAAGACAATTATTTCGAGAGATGATAAAAGATATTATAAATATCTTAAGATGAGAAATAATTTCACGATATTTATAATATAATAAATTTTTTAGGAGAGATATTATGAGATTAAATCAAAATATGCAATCTTTAAATGTATATAGAAATTACAAAAAAAGTTTAACATTAAATTCATCAGCTTTAAGTAAAATATCTACAGGAACAAAGATTAATTCTGCAAAGGATAATCCTAATAAGCTTGGAGTTAGTGAATGCCTTAGACTTCAAATAAGAAGTCTTCAAATGGCTGAAAGAAACATACAAGATGGAGTATCTATGGTACAAACTGTTGATGGCGGATTAAGTTCTATTACAGAATCTTTAAATAGAATTAAAGAGCTTACTATACAATCTGTAGGTGTTACTGCAGAAGATGATAGAAGAGTAATTCAATCAGAAATAGATCAGCTAAAGGAACATATTGATTATACTGCTAACAATTCTGAATTTAATGGGGTTAAGTTACTAAATTCTGAGAGAGTTACTAACAATAATTATCCTAAATATTTAAAGCATACAGTAGGGGCTAATACTAATGAAGATATAGATATCCCAGTATATAATTTAACTACTGACATGCTTACTGATAGAGAAGGAAATTCAATTAATTCTTTGGATGTAGTTAATAGCGAAAATATTGATAAGAATATACAAGTTTTAGATTCAGCTATGGCTACAGTAAATTCAGTCAGAAGTAGATATGGTGCTATCCAAAATAGAATGGAGACATCAGGAACTAATTTAAGTTCAACATCATTAAATTTAGAAAAAGCTGAAAGTAGAATTAGGGATACTGATATTGCACTAGAGATGTCAGAATATGCAAGAACTTCAATATTACAGGAAACATCTATAGCGTTAATGCAACAAACTAATAATTTCCCTAAGGATATATTAAGAGTTTTAGAAAATATGAAATAAATCTTTCGACAGAGAAGTGGATAAAACTTCTCTTTTTTTTACAAAAAATTAAAATTTAATATATTTATATTGGAAAATTACTAAAAGTATTGTAGAATATTGTAGAAATAAGTTGTAAACTATGTGTTTCAATATTAAAATTTTTGTTAATTTTAATTGGTATAAATTTCCTTGGTAAATTTCTCATAGAAAAATGTTCATTATTTATTTATAATAAGATTATATGGCAAATATTATGGAGAAATATATTGTAATAAGTCAAACTATGTTTTTATATAAGATAAAAACGTGTCAAAAAATCTGGTTGTTTAGGAGATGAGGATGTGAATATAAATAATGATTCAACAATGCAGCTGTTAAGGGCTGGATTAGATGCTTCTGCTTTAAGAGGAAAAGTCATAGCAAACAATATGTCGAATATAAACACGAAAGAATATAAAAGATCATATGTTTCTTTTGAGGAGAATTTAAAAAGTGAAGTAGAAAAATTTTCTTTGAAGAAAACTAATAACAAACACTTAAATGGTACTTTAAACGATTCTTTAATAGATGTTGAAGTTGATAATAGTACAAGTATGAGAACTGATGGAAATAATGTAGATTTAGATTTAGAAAAGGTAGATCAAGCAGCAAATAGTTTAATGTATAATGCTTTAATCACTCAAGCTAATTCTAAATTAAATATGACTAAAAGTGTAATTTCAGGAGGGAATTAATGGGTATGGGATTGTTTAATACTATGAGAATAAGTGCAAGTGGATTATCAGCAGAAAGGCTTAGGATGGATACAATAACATCTAATATGACTAATGCTACTACCACTAGGGGAGAAGATGGAAAACCATATGTAAGAAAGATTGCAGTCTTTCAAGAAAATCTAGATAATGCAAAAGGATTAAATGGTGTAAAGGCTGTTGGAATAGTTGATGATCCATCACCATTAAAAAATGTATATGATCCAACTCATCCAGATGCAGATGAAAATGGCTATGTTACTATGCCTAATGTTAATATTTTAAATGAAATGGCGGATATGATAACTGCCTCTAGGTCTTATGAAGCTAATATAGATACTTTAAATGCAACAAAAAGTATGTTTACTAAAACATTAGAGCTAGGAAGGTAGGTGTTTAATATGATAATAAATAATTTTGTTCCATCTGAAAAAATATTTGGGAATGATAATTTTTTTATAAATAATAATGAGAATAATAAGACTTCCTCTAATAGTAGTTTTCAAAATGTACTTAAGGATAGTTTAGATAAATTAAATGAAAAACAAGTACAAGCTAATGAAATAACAAATGACTTTATTGCAGGAGAAGATGTTGAAGTTCATGAAATGCTTTTATCAATGGAAGAAGCTAAAATGAGTATGCAACTAGCAATTCAAGTAAGAAATAAAGTAGTTGAAGCAGTACAAGAATTAACAAGAATGCAATTGTAGATAGTGAGGAGTGCTTATTTAATGGAAAAGCTAAAGGAGAGCCTTAGTAAGCTGTGGAAAAGGTTTAAATCTTTCAGTAAAGGTGTTAGGATTGCGATAATTGCTGCGATTATTACATTTATTATAGCAATTTTATCTTTGTTCTTTTATAATTCAGCAACTAAGTATAAGGTTTTATTTTCAAATCTAGAAGCAAGTGATGCACAACTTGTAACAAGTCAATTAAATGAAAAGAAAGTTGATATGAAAATTGAAGGAGATTCAATATTAGTTCCTAAGACACAAGTTGATGAATTAAGATTAGAATTAGCGCCTGAACTTTCTGATGGAAGTAAGGGATATGAACTAATGGATTCTGGAAATTCTTTTGGAATGACAGATGAAGAGTTTAAGTTAAAGAAATTAAGAATGCAACAGGGTGAATTAGAGAAGACTATTAAAAGTTTCCCTCAAATAGATTCAGCTAGAGTACATATTACTCCTTCAAAGGATTCTGTTTTTGTTGAGGATAAAGAGCCAGGTAAAGCAGCTGTTTATGTGAAGCTTGTACCAGGAAATAAATTAACTAAAGAACAAGTTAAATCAATAGTTGCTCTAGTTTCAGGGAGTACAGAAAATGTACCTAAGGAAAATATAGAAGTAATTGATGACAATATGAATTTACTTACAGAAGGTCTAAACTCTGAAGATGGTAATGTAGTAAGCTCAGAAACTATTACAGAACAATACGGTTTAGAAAAGAAATATGAAGAAGATATAGAGAAGTCTATAGTTTCATTACTTGAACCTGTAGTAGGTAAAAACAAGGTTAAAAGTTCTGTTAATGTTGATTTGGATTTTGACTCTAGGCAAAAGACAGAAACTATAGTAGATCCTAATAAAGTTATTGTTAGTCAACAAGTGATTAAAGAAAATAATGGTGGCAACACTGGTTCAACTAGTGGAAGTGCTGTAGATAATAATATGGGAAATACTATAGATGAAAACACCACTAATGGTGGCTCTTCAAAAGAAGAAACTAATACTAATTATGAAAGTGGTAAAACGGAAATTAAGACTATAAGTGCTCCAGGAGAAGTTAAGAGATTAACAGCTTCAGTATTTATAGATGGAAATATCGAAGGAAATGTTCAAGATGCAATAGAAATATCTGTTGCTAATGCTATAGGATTAAATACTGAAAGAGGAGATAGCGTTTCAGTAGTAGGAATGACATTTGATCCTGTAACAAAGGAAGAGGCTCAAAAAGAGTTTGATGCTATCAGTGATGCTTTAGCTAAAGAAAGCAGAAATAAAATAATATTATATTCAGTTTTAGGATTACTAGCTCTAATTATAGTTATTGTAGCTATTATTTTACTAAGAAAGAGAAGAAAAAAATCTGAAGAAGAAAAGACTAATCTTTTAGATGTAGTAATAGATGACAGACCAGAAGAAACAGCACAAATGCCAAGTATTAATTTTGAAACAGTAAACCCTAAAGCACATATAGAAAATGAAATAAAAAAATATGCCAGTGAAAAACCAGATCAAGTTGCAGATATAGTTAAATCTTGGTTAGCTGATAATGAGAGGTGATAATATGGCTAGAGATACATCTAAGCTTAACGGAGTTCAAAAGGCAGCTATATTATTTATTACACTTGGACCTGAGGCTTCGTCAGCAATATTAAAGAAACTACCTGATCCAGAAATTCAAAAAATAACATATGAAATAGCTAATATTTCTACAGTCTCTGCTGAGCAAAGGCAAACTATTTTAGATGAGTTTTTAGAAATGAATAAGGCTAGAGATTATATTATTGAAGGTGGAATTGAGTATGCAAGAACATTATTGTCTAAGGCTCTTGGTACTCAAAGAGCAAATGATATTTTAAGTAAGGTAACTGAAGCTACTCAGCAGTATAGACCTTTCTCCATTGCGAGAAAGGCAGATGCTCATCAACTGTTAAATGTAATTACATATGAGCATCCACAAACTATTGCTCTTATACTTTGTTACTTACAGCCAGATAAAGCTGCCCAAGTACTTGCGGAGTTGCCAGAAGATACACAAAGTGATGTTGCATTTAGAATAGCAACTATGAATAATACATCTCCTATGGTAATTAAAGAGATAGAAAAAGTTCTTGAAAGCAAATTAAGTAATGTAGTAAGGAGTGAAATGACATCACTTGGTGGAGTTGAAACCTTAGTTGATATTCTGAACCAAGTTGATAGAACTACTGAAAAGAATATTACTGAAAGCTTAGAAAGAGAAGATGCAGAGCTTGCAGATATTGTTAAGAGTTCTATGTTCGTATTTGAAGATATTATTACTCTTGATGATGTATCTATTCAAAGAATTCTTAGAGAAGTTGATGGTAAGGAACTTGCACTTGCTCTTAAGGGATGTTCAGATGAAGTTGCAAACTCTATCTATAGAAACCAATCTAAGAGAGCAGCTGCAGCTTTAAAGGAAGATATGGAATTCCTTGGACCTGTAAGACTTATGGATGTTGAAAAAGCTCAACAAAAGATTGTTGCTATTATTAGAAGGTTAGATGATGCACAAGAAATAATAATTTCAAGAGGTGGAGAAGATGCAATCATCGTATAACTTAATTAAAAATACTTCGGCTTTAAAAGGAAATGAGAAGAAGATAGCAACAAACTATGTGAGTAAAGCAGAGCTTTTGGAAAGCGAAAAGAATCAGGATTCAAGAGAAATAGATATAAAGAAAAGTTATGAAAGTCTTGGAGCTAATATTTTAAAGAAGGCTAAAGAAGATGCTGATGAAATAATAGATAAGGCCTGTAAGAGTAAAAGTGAAATAGAAAAGAAAGCTTATGAAGAAGGTTATGCTCAAGGAAAAAGAAATGGCTATGAAGATGGATACAATGAAGGATTAGAAAAAGTAAGACAAGAAACAAAAGATGAAGTTAGAGGGAATATTGAAAAATCAGAAGAAATTTTAAGTAAATCTAACAGAGAATTTTTAGAATATCTGAACAAAAAAGAAAAAGATATTATATCTTTAGCATTTGAAATGGCAAGTGTTATTGCAAAAAAAGAAGTTTCAACCTCGTCTGGAATTTTACCATTGCTTGAAGATATTTTAAGTGATGCAAAGGGAGAAGAAAATATAATTATTAAATGTAATTCAGTTCATATTAAAGCAATAGAAGATAAAGCTGAATACTACAAGAAGGCTTATGCTATTAAAGGAGAAATATTCATATTAGAAGATCCTTTAATGGAAGAGGGAAATGCTGTAATAGAAAAAAATACAGGAAAAGTAGTCATAGGATTAGATGTAGCCCTGAAAAATTTAGAACAAGCATTACAAATTAATAGGTGAAAAGATGTTAGATATTAATTTTGAGTTATTAAATAAAACTGTTAGAGAAATAAATACTCATTATATAGAAGGTACAGTTAAAGAAGTAATTGGGCTAACTATTGAAGTCCAAGGAATTAAAGCTTTTGTTGGTGAACTATGTACTATCTATAATCAAGAGGGAAAAGCAGTTAAGTGCGAAGTAGTAGGTTTTAGGGAAGATGCAGTTCTATTAATGCCATTAGGAGAATTAATTGGTATTTCATCAGGGTGCAGGGTTGTTCCAGAAAGAAGACCTTTGGAAGTTAATTGTTCAGGAGATTTATTAGGGAAGGTTCTTGATGGACTTGGCAATCCATTAACTGATGAGGAATTAGTTTTAGGCGAAGCCTATCCTTTAGAAAATGAGCCGCCAGATCCTTTAAAAAGGAAAAGAATAACTGATATTCTACCTACAGGAGTTAGAGCTATAGATGGATTCTTAACTGTGGGAGAGGGGCAGAGAATAGGAATATTTGCAGGTTCTGGAGTTGGTAAAAGTACAACTTTAGGAATGATTGCAAGAGAGGCAGAAGCAGATATAAATGTAATTTCATTAATTGGAGAAAGAGGAAGAGAAGTCCTGGAGTTTATAGAGAAAGATTTAGGTCCTGAAGGAATGAAAAAATCAATTGTAGTTTGTGCTACATCTGATAAACCTGCCCTTATTAGAATTAAAGGTGCCTTAACTGCTACAGCGATTGCTGAATACTTTAGAGATAAAGGTAAAAAAGTTATATTAATGATGGATTCAGTAACTAGATTTGCAATGGCACAAAGGGAAGTAGGGCTAGCTATTGGAGAGCCACCAGCTCAAAAGGGGTACACTCCATCAGTATTTGCTAAATTGCCTAAGCTTATGGAAAGACCAGGTACCTCTGATAAGGGATCTATCACTGCGTTTTATACAGTTTTAGTTGATGGAGATGACTTTAATGAGCCTATTGCAGATGCTGTAAGAGGAATATTAGATGGGCATATAGTTTTATCAAGAAAACTAGCTCATAAGAATCACTATCCTGCAATAGATGTACTAAACAGTATAAGTAGACTTATGTCTAATATTGCTGAAAATGATCATAAGGAAGCTGCATCTATAGGAAGAGATTTACTTGCTACATATAAAGATGCAGAGGACTTAATTAATTTAGGAGCTTATGTTAAAGGAAGCAATAAAAAAATAGATTTAGCGATAAAATATAATGATGCAATTAATGGCTTCTTAAAGCAAGGCATAGAAGAAAAGTCTGATTTTAATACTTCTTTGGACAGACTAATTTCAATATTTAGAAGTTAAAGGGATGATTAAATGTCTACAAAGTTTAAGTTTGGTTTAGAAAAGCTTTTAGAAATTAGAGTAGAAAAAGAAGAGGAAAGTAAAAGGAATTTTACAAAGACTCAAAGAGAAAAGCAAAAAAGTGAAGAAAAGCTTAATGAGCTTAAAAGCAATTATGATAAGTACAATGGAATAAACAAAGGTGAATCCTTAATTTATCAAAAGATTAAGAAAAATTATTTGTTTGCTTTAGATAAGGGGATAAATGAAACTGAAAAAGAGTTAATAACTAAGGCTAAGGAACTTGAAATAAGAAGAGAAGACCTTATCAAAAAACAAATTGATAGAAAAACAGTTGATATTTTAAAAGAAAGACAACTTTTAGAGTTCAACAAAGAAGAGGATAGAAAAGAACAAATATTTAATGATGAGTTAGCCTTATATGCATATATGAGGAATCATTAAGAAACTTATTACACTTGAAAGGAGGTGAGATAAGTGGTAGATATTAGTGGACTAAAAGTCTTTACAAATAAGACTGATAATTTTAAGTCTTCAGAAAGTTTTTCTAAATCAGATGTGAAAAATTTGAAAAAAGATAATTTCAAAGATTACTTAAAAGAAAATTTATCTTCAAATAATGTTAAAGAAAAAGCAGTATCAAAAGAAGCAAATAATATTGATAAAAAGATGTTAAATAGTGATAATAATGATTTAACTAATGTAGCAGATAAAACAATAAAGGAATCAGATTCATTATCTACAGATGAATTGGCTTCAAAGATAGTAGAGAAAATAGAAAACTTAACTAGTGAAATCTCTAAAGAGGTGGAAACTGACTCTGTTGAGGCAACTGAACTAGTGGCATTACTATTAGCTTTACTTAATAAGCTAAGTGATGGAAATAATGATGAAACTTCTAAAGTTAATGAAGAAAATTTAATAGACTCTATAGCTTCATTAAAAAGTGAAAATCCTTTAGATTTACTTAACAAGACTTCTGATAAGGCTTCAAGTAATGATTTTCTTTCATTATTAAATAATGATGTAGAGAATAAAACTTTTAAAGATAGTCTTTTAGAAATACAAGAGATACTTCAAAATCTTATAAAGGCTGAAGAAAATCTAAAGTTAAGTGGTATTAATTTAGAATTGATAGACAATAATTCATTAGATTTAATTAGAGATGATTTAGTAAAAGAAGTTAAAAACTTAATTGAAGTAATTCCAAAAGATACGAAAAATGATATTATGGCTTCTATTGAAAAAGTTTTAAATTTTGATGATACAGATAGCAATGTTAAGGCAATATTTAATTCTTTGGTAAATAAGGTTAATGAAAAAGAAGATTCATTAGAAAATGCTACTAAGGTAGATACTAAAGTAGATAATATTAAAGATGCTAATACCATAAAAGAATCAAGTGAAGAAAATAATAATGACTTAAATAAAGAAAGTTTTACGAATAAAGAAAGTACATCTAATAAAGATGAGATATCTAAGAAGGAAGAGAAAGTCTTAATGAAATTTTTAGATGATGATTCAAGTATTACTTCTGCGAAGAACTTTAACTATTATAATAAACTTAATGGATTACCTTCAGTTACTGAAGAAGTAAAAATGCCTGTTACAGTTAATAAGCAGACATTAGAAATGGATATTATCAAAAATGTAAAGTTTATGATGAGAGATGCTATTTCTGAACTTAAAGTAAAGGTTTATCCAAAAGAACTTGGAGAAATGACTATAAAAATTCTTTCTGAAGAAGGAATAATGAAGGCCGAAATTAAAGCTACATCTAAAGAAACGTATAACTTATTGAATTCTAATTTAAATGAGATAAAGAAATTACTTGAGAATCAAAATATTAAAATTCAAGAAGTGAATATAGGTATTTATAACGAAGATACAACTTTCTTTAGTGGAGAAGATGAAAATCAAAATCAAAATTTCAAGAATAGTCAAACACAAAATGTAAGTGGAATATCTTCTGTTGATGATGAGGAAACTGATGAAATTTCACTCTTAGAAAATAATTTAAATATTTTAGCATAGGGGGAAGAGAATTGTCTAACACAATTAATAGTTATACTGGAGCTAGGGCAACAGATAGAGGAACTCAAATTATGAAACCTGGACAAGATATGGATAAGAATGCATTCTTAACTATACTTGCAGCAGAGTTATCTAATATGGATCCTATGGGGAATAATGATTCAACTCAATATGTAACTCAAATGGCTCAATTTGCATCTATGGAGCAAATGACTAACTTAAATAATACAATGACTGGATATGCTAATAACTCATTAGTAGGAAAAGGCGTTACTATGAAGAGCGTTGATAGTAATGGAGTTAACTACACAGGTATAGTAAAATCTGTTACTAGCAATAGTAGCAAAACAACAGTTTCTATAGAAGTAAATGAAAATGGAACTAATACTTATAAAGATTTTGATGTAACAGATATTTTAACTGTATTAGATGTTCCTGATTATTCATTACCTGCTATTAACAATATGAATGGTAATATGTCATTCTTAGTTGCATCATCATTTATAGGAAAGCATGTTGAACTAAGTGAACAAAACGATAGCAAAGAAAATATTACCGGAGAAGTATTAGGAGTCGTTAAAGATCAAGGTATTGTTAAGGTTAGAATTAAGAGACACGATAACGATGAAATACAAGAATTTACTTACGATAAAATTATTAAAGCAGCTAATAATAAAGATGAGCTGATAGATAAGGAAGATGGCGAAGGGGAAGTAGAAGGAGAAGTGGAAAATTCTTAATAAAAAGAAGGTGTTACATTGGGCTTTAGGGTAATTAATGGTGTAGCCTATCCAGTTGGCAATTTTCAATTACCAAAGGGTACGGGTACAGAAAAGACTAATGATAATAAAGCTAGTTTTAAAGATATTTTAAATAGTGAAATTAGTAAACAAGAAGAATATACCTTATCTAAACATGCAGCCAATAGATTAAAAGAAATCAATTTTACTGAAAATGATATGAAGGAAATAGGCAAAGGTTTTAAGATAGCAGAAAACAAGGGTTCTAAGAATTCAGTAATGCTTTATAAAGATGTAGCTTTAGTTGCTAGTATTGAAAATAAAACTGTAATTACAGCTGTAGATAAGGAAAGAGCAAAGGATAATATTTTTACGAATATTGATAGTGTAGTAATTTTATAAGCTGGACCTTTTATAAGGAGGCTTAATTCTTGCTGAATGACAGATGCAAGAAACAAATATAGGGTTGGAGGTCAATTATGTTAAGATCAATGTATTCCGGTATAAGCGGTATGAAAGTAAATCAAACAAAATTAGATGTTATAGGTAATAATATATCAAACGTAGGTACTACTTCATTTAAATCTTCAAGAGCAAGATTTAGTGATATGTTAAGCCAAAATGTTTCAGATGCAATGGCACCTTCTAATAATCAAGGGGGGGTTAATGCTAGCCAAGTTGGACTAGGAGTACAACTTGCAAGTATAGATTCAGTTATGACTCAAGGTATGATGCAACCAACAGGAAGACAACTAGACGTTGCAATTGATGGTGATGGATTCTTTATGGTAAGTAAAGGACCTTCTATATATGGAAATGCTTTAGAAGTAAATCATAGAGCAGGAGCTCATAACATTACAGAGCAATCATTAAGTAACTCTGGCACAGAAATAATGTATTCAAGAGACGGTTCATTTATATTAGATGAACAAGGAAATTTATTAACAGGTGATGGATTTAGAGTACTTGGATATTCATTAACTAATGATGACAGTGCTCAACAAGCTACTGGTGTATCACCAGATGCTGTAAATACTGCTGGATTAGACTTTAGATTTGGACCAGGATCTCAATTAAATGGATTTAAAGTTGTTTTAGGAAACATAGGACCAGGAACTGTTACATCAGCAGATGTAAATAAAGCTGAAAAGACAATAATAGTTAATGGAGACTTCTCAGATACTGGAGCTTTAACTCCTGCACAAGTTGAATCAGCAATTAATAAAGGATTATCTTCAGCAGGTATATCTCAACAAGTATTTGTATCTGGTAGACCTATGAAATTTGAAGAGTTAGGATCTGATGCTGTTTTAGGAGGTACTGATGCATTACCTCCTAAAGCTACTACAATAGCTGGATTTACAGTTCAATTTAATGAAGGAAATGCATTAAATGGATTTAGTTTTGAAATTGGAGATATATCTAAGGATCCATTAGAGGTTAATGTAGAAAAAGGTAGAAAGAAAATAGTTATCAATGGTGATTTCTTAAATAAGGCTTTTAATGCTGCAGATTTACAAGATGAAATAAATAATGCCCTTAAAAAAGAAGGATTTATACAAGAAGCAAAGGTTACAGGGAGTGCAGCTACATTAGCTAATATTAAGGGAGCTTCAGATGATTCAGGTAAGAAAGATAAGGAAGCAGAGATAGTTAATGCGAAAGATGGAAGTAAAAATGATCTTTCAGTAGGTGGATTTACTTTTAGCAAGCCAAAAAATGGAGAGTTAAATGACTATACTATTTCAATTGGAGAAAGTTCAGCAGGAACTGCTTTATCTGTAGTGGTTGAAAATGGAAATATAGTTATTAATGGAGATTTCTATTCCACTCCAGATAAATTTAATAAAGATGAATTAAAAGCCAAGCTTAATAGTGCTTTAAAAGCAGAAGGACTTAAAACTCAATTTGAAACTGTAGAAGGACAAATAAACAAAGATAATATAGATAATAAGATTAAGTTTACTGAGGGTGTAACTGCAACATCTCCTAAGGCTTTAAATATAGCAGGATTAAATGTTGAATTGCCTACAGGAGAGCTATTAAATAATATTGAGTTTGAAATTCAAGATATTAACGCAACATCACTTGGTGTAAAATATACTCCTGGAACAACAGGAACTAATCCAAAACTTGTAATTACAGGAGATTTTACTAAGAAGGTAGCAGCTAGAGATTTAGAAGATAAAATTAATGAAGCATTAGCAAAGGATTATCCAAAAGATACTCCAAAGGTTAAGGTTTCAGGAACATCTAAGCCTTATACAGGATTAACTTCAGATGTGATCGAAGGTGGTGAAGTTGATAAGTCACCAGCTAAAGTAGTTGTGGGTGGAGTTGAATTAACTTTTGATGCTGGAGCAGCTCTTAACGGATATAAGTTCCAAGTTGGAACTATAACTCCAGGAACAAAAACTTCTGCTGAAATTGATGAAAAATCAAAGACTATTACAATAAATGCAGATTTTGTAACAGCTAATGCTGTAACTGCAAAAAATATCCAAGATGCTTTAACTAGAGCATTAGAAGGTAAAGGAATTGATCAAGGTATAACTGCCACAGGAAAGCCTATGGAAATTGATGGAGTAGTTTCTGATGAAACTTATGGTGGTACTCCAGTTGAAAGTATGAATGCTGATGGAAGTATAAACTTTGTAGATGGAACTAAAGATTTAAAATCTTATGATGGACAACTTAAGACTTTAAAGATTCCAGATAAGGTTAGAGTTCCAGGAACAGATACTGAGCTTGCAGTTAAAACTTATACTATAGATAAGAATGGAATAATTAATGGAGTTCTTGAAGATGGTAGAGTTGCTGCACTTGGACAAATTGCAATGGCAAACTTTAAGAACCCAGAAGGTTTAACTAAACTTGGAGGAAACCTTTATAGTTCATCAGTTAACTCCGGTGATGCTATTATAAAAAGTGGTGTAGGAACATTAAATGATGATAATTCAAAAGGTTATGGAGACAATCTGCAAGGTATGCTTGAAATGTCAAACGTAGACTTAGCAGAGCAATTTACTGATATGATAGTTTCAAGTAGAGCTTTCCAAGCTTCAGGTAAGATGATAACTACTGGAGATGAAATACTTCAGGACATAATAAACTTAAAAAGATAATGGTAATTGATAATAAATAATAGATAATGAATAATTGGGGATAAAACTCTTTATGGAGATTTTGAAACTGAGTTTTTAGTAGTTTGTTCCAAATTAAATCAGTAATAAATAATTGTTTGTAATTATTTATTAAAAGTGATTTGGAACAAATCACTTCCTTAATTATTCATTATTAATTGCTAATTATTAATTGTAAATATAGGTTCAAAGGGGTAGATAATATGATAGATGTTACGGCAATGAACAACAAAGAATTTATACTAAATGCAGATCATATAGAAAAAATAGAAGAAGTCCCGGAAACATTAATTACATTAACTAATGGAAAAAAGTATATTGTCCTAGAGAGCGTAGATGAAGTGGTAGATAAAGTTATAAAGTATAAAAATAAAATTGTTACTTATAGGTTGTAATAGGAGGCAATATTATGAAAAAATCAGATATTTTAACCTCAATAGGGTTAGTTTTAGGAATATTATTAATGCTATATGGGATGTTCCTTGGAAGTACTCTTATAATTTTCTGGGATTTATCATCAGTAATAATAACAGTAGGTGGATCTATATCAGCCCTTCTAATTACTTATACATTAGAAGAGATGAAGAATATGGGAAAATTATTTGTACAAGCTTTTAAGGAAAATAAATCTTCAGCAAAAGATATTATCCTGCAGTTCACAAATATTTCTAAGAAAGCAAGAAGAGAAGGTTTATTATCCTTAGAAGATGATATTTCTGAAATGGATGATCCTTTTATGAAAAAAGGCTTACAAATGGTAGTAGATGGTATAGAACCTGAAACTATTAGAGAAATATTAGAGCTAGAAATTGGAGAAATGGAAAATAGACATGAAAAGGGAGCAGGAATATTCTTATCTTGGGGAGCTTATGCACCAGCATTTGGTATGCTTGGTACCTTAATAGGGTTAATTCAAATGCTTGCAAATTTAACTGACGTTGCAAATATTGCATCAGGTATGGGAAAAGCCCTAATTACAACATTTTATGGTTCATTATTGGCTAATTTAGTTTGTAATCCTATTGCATCAAATTTAAAGCAAAAAAGTGCAAAGGAAGCGGGAGAAAGAGAGATGATATTAGAAGGTATTCTTGCAATTCAATCTGGTGTAAATCCTAGAATTGTAGAAGAAAAATTAATAACATACTTACCTCCTAAGGAGAAGTTAGAATATTTAAATAACAGCATTGAAAATGGTGAAGGAGTTGTTATTTAATGGCTAGAAATAAGAAAAGTAAAGGTGGAGGCTTAAAAGGCGATGAATGGATGGCTACTTATGCCGACACTGTAACATTATTACTTACATTTTTCGTTTTACTTTACTCAATGTCTTCTGTGGATGCTGAGAAAACAAAGAATATTGCACAAGCCTTTGTTTCAATGATGAATGGACAAACAGGAGATACTTTAATGCAATACAACCTTTATAATGGGGAAGTACCGTTAATAGGTGGAGAAACTGAAGATAGTATTGATGGTGGAGAAGAACTTACTGAGCAAGAGAAATTGTATAATAATATTAAGAAGTTTATAAATGATAAGAATCTTCAAGGCGTTGTAGAAATAGTTGATGATGAAAGAGGCGTAGCTATGCAAGTAAAAGATAATATATTATTTGAAACTTCAAGCTCAGATTTAAAAGAAGATAGCAAAGATATATTAAATCAGTTAAACACAATTATATCATCAGTTAGTAATCCTATATTAGTAGAAGGGCATACAGATAACCGTCCTATAAATACATCAAGGTTTCCTTCAAATTGGGAGTTATCTGCAGACAGAGCAGTTAATGTAGTTAGATATTTTGTAGAAGTTTTAGGACAAGATGCTAGAAGATTTTCGGCAACAGGATATGCTGAATATCAACCTGTAGCTCCAAATAATACTTATGATGATATGGCGAAAAATAGAAGAGTAGATATTTTAATAGTTACAGCTGAGGAGGAGGAAGGCTAAATGGCTGATGAAAATAAAGAAAAGAAAAAGGGTAAAAGACTTGTTTTAATAATAGTGCTACTTTTAATATTTGTAGGAGGAGGGACCTTTGGAGGAGTTTACTATTTTATGAGTAAAAACTCAGGGTCACAACCTGTAGTAATAGAAGAAGCGTATGTAGGTGTTGGAGAAGAAATATTCGTAAATTTGAGTGATGAAAATTCAAAGAGATATGTAAAGTTAAATATGTCTGTAAGTTATGACAAGAAGAATAAAGATTTAGCAAAAGAAATAGAAGAAAAAAAGGTAGTCATAAGAGATGTGGCTATATTTTATATTAAATCCTGCAAGGCTAAAGATTTTGAACCAGCAAATGAAGCTGTATTAAAGGGTGAATTAATAACTAGAATCAATGAGAAGCTAACTAAAGGCGTATTAAAGGATGTTTATATTAGTGATATTATAGTTCAATAAAGAAAGTAGGATAACAATGGATTTTATATTTTTACTTTTTAAACTAATATTTGCTTTAGCAGTAGTACTTGGACTTATGTACTTATCTTTTAAATTAAGTAACAATAAAATAAGTCAAATTAATGAAGGAAAATACATAAAGGTTCTTGAGAGAAATCAAATTTCTAAGGATACTGCTATAGTAGTAGTTAAAATAGGTAAAAAGGGATATATTCTAAGTACTTCAAATAACTCTACTAATAAATTGGATGAGCTATCTGAAGAAGAAACTTTTCTTTTAGAAGAAGAGAAGAGGAAAGAAAAAGAGAAGGTAAGTAAGCAATATGAGATAGCTATTACTAATCTTAAATCTAAAATAAAGAGATTTAAGGATAAAAATAATTAGAAGGAAGATAATTATGAAGAAAAAGAAATACTTATTTATGGTGCTATTAGTATTCACTTTAATATTTGCCTTTAATAAAAGTGTTAGTGCGCAGCCTATTAATATACCAGATATAAATATACAAGTAGGTGGAGAAAATACGTCACCTCAAAACTATGTGGATAATATTAAATTGTTAATTGTGCTTACAATATTAACTTTATTACCATCAATAATAATAATGATGACCTCCTTTACTAGAATAATAGTAGTATTTTCTTTTTTAAAGAATGCTTTAGGAGCTCAGCAATCTATTCCAAACCAAATTTTAATTGGACTAGCTTTATTTTTAACTATATTTATAATGCAACCAGTTTATTCTGAAATAAATGAAAATGCCTTTAAGCCTTTTATGAATAATGAAATTACTCAAGAGCAGGCCATGGAGGCGGGAAGTAAACCTCTAAGAGAGTTTATGCTTAGACAAACTAGACAGAAGGACTTAGAACTTTTTATAGAAAGTTCTAAACTTAATAAAGAAGAAATAACAAAAGATAATATACCATTAACTGTTGTAATTCCAGCTTTTGCAATAAGTGAACTTAAAACAGCCTTTCAAATAGGATTCTTATTATTCTTACCATTCTTAATTATAGATATGGTGGTGGCAAGTGTTTTAATGTCAATGGGTATGTTTATGGTACCTCCTGTTATGGTATCACTACCATTTAAATTATTATTATTTGTTATGGTAGATGGTTGGTATTTAATGGTTAGATCCTTAATAATGAGTTTTGGAGGGTAGGTGAGAAAAATGAGTGAGAGTTTAATAATAGGAATTGTAAGAGATGCATTAATGACATCTTTAAAGGTAGCAGGCCCTATCCTTATAGTTTCTATTTTAATTGGATTAATAATAAGTATTTTTCAAGCAACTACTCAAATTCAAGAACAAACTTTAACTTTTGTTCCTAAGCTTATTGGAATAGCATTTACTGGCTTATTCTTAGCTAGCTTTATGTTACATACATTAGTAGGCTTTACCGAAAGAATTTTTGAGCTTATTATTAAAGTATCTACTTAGGGGGTAGATCCATGATAGATACTATGTATTTTTTAGCGTTATTTTTAATTTTCTTAAGAGTAACAGCCTTTTTTGCAATAACAAATGTGTTCTTTCCAAATGGAACACCTAAAACTTTAAAAGCTATGTTTTCATTAATCTTTTCCTTTGCATTATTAAGTGGAGTAGATTATGGAAGCCTAAATGGAATAACGAGCAATTATTATTTAATTATTTATATGATTTTTGAAATAACAAATGGATTAATCTTAGGATTAGTATCTAATATTGCTTTTGAAGTAGTACTTATGGCGGGTAGCTTACTAGATGTACATATAGGATTAAGTATGGTTAATACTTTAGATCCTAATAGTAAAGCCAATACTACAATAACAGGGAATTTACTTCATTATGTAGCTTTAATAATTTTCTTTATTGTAGATGGACACCATATGTTAATTAAATCTTTAATGGAAAGTTTTATTACTCTTCCAATGGGAAATGGACTATTTCATGCTGAAACCATGAGTACTCTTATTGAAATAATAGCAAATTATTTTGCTATAGGTTTGAAAATAGCAATACCAATAGTATTGATTATGATATTAACAGATGTAGCTATGGGACTTGTATCGAGGGCAGTTCCTCAAATAAATGTTATGATTCTTGGAATGCCTGTAAAGATGCTAGTAGGAATATTAGCAATATCTGTATCACTACCAATAATTATTAAGTTATTTATAAGTAGTGTTAGCTATTTACCAGATATTTTTAGAAAGATAATAACTACTGTACCACTAATTATGTTTATAGGTGCAGATGAAAGGACAGAAGAAGCTACTCCTAAAAAGAAAAGTGATTCTCGAAAAAAAGGACAAATTCCTAGAAGTAAAGATGTTGGACTAGCAATTACTTTAGTTGCTACGACTTTAGTAATAGTGGCCTTAAGTGGATTTATAGTTTCTGCATTAAAAGATAATGTCATTTATTTCTTAGGTGACTTAGGAACTATGGAAGTAACTGAAAACAGCTTAAAAAGTATTAATCTTTTAGTAATAAGTAAGGGGTTAATTACTATAATGCCAGTTATTCTTCCTATAATGATAGCAGGTGTATTTGCTAGTTTAATACAATCAGGATTTTTAGTAGTTAAAGATGCTATAAAACCTTCCTTTGGGAAGTTAAATCCAATTAATGGTTTTAAGAATATGTTTTCTAAAAAAGCATTAGTAGAGCTTGTAAAGAACTTAATAATGATAAGTATAGTTATTTATATTGCATATTCATACATAAGTTCAAACTTTGATAAAATTATGCAAATTGGAAACCTGTATCTTCCGACTCTAGGTGTTGAAGTTAAGTCATTAATAGTTGGACTCTTCGTGAAAATTTGTATATTGCTAGTAGTAATAGCAATAGTAGACTATGTTGTGCAGTATATTCTTTTCCAAAAGGAAATCAGGATGACTAAGCAAGAAGTAAAAGAAGAATACAAGCAAATGGAAGGGGATCCACAAATAAAATCTAAAATAAAACAAAAGCAAAGAGAAATGTCTCAAAGAAGAATGATGCAGTCTGTTGGAGATGCAACAGTTGTAATCACTAACCCAACTCATTTAGCTATAGCCATAAAATATGAGGAAGGAAAAATGGAAGCCCCTAAGGTTATTGCTAAGGGAGCTGACAATATTGCCTTAAAGATAAAAGAAAAGGCTTTAGAAAACAATGTACCTATTATAGAAAATAAACCTTTAGCAAGGCTTATATATGACTCTGTAGAAATTGATGGTGAAATACCTCAAGATATGTATCAAGCAGTAGCAGAAGTTCTAGCTATGGTATTTAAACTGGATAAAAATAAGAAGAAGAACTAGACAATAAAGGATGGGATAGGTTTGCTTGAAAATAACAAATTAAATATAAAAAAGAATATGGATATATTAGTGGCCTTCGGAGTACTAGGTATTGTACTTATGATAATAATACCTCTTCCATCAATTATATTAGATATATTACTGGCATTTAATATTACATTATCTGCTGTAATTATAATGATAACTATGTTCACTACAAATGTATTACAGTTATCTGTATTCCCAACTCTTTTACTTGTAACAACATTATTTAGACTAGGTCTAAATATATCTTCAACAAGACTTATATTAAGTGAAGGTAATGCAGGAAGTATTATTGAAGCCTTTGGTGAATTTGTTATAGGTGGAAATTATGTGGTTGGTATAATAATATTCTTAATTATAGTTATTATACAGTTTGTAGTTATTACAAACGGGGCAGGTAGAGTATCAGAAGTATCAGCTAGATTTACATTAGATGCTATGCCAGGAAAACAAATGAGTATAGATGCAGACTTAAATGCTGGATTAATAGATGAAGCTACAGCAAGAAAAAGAAGAGAAGACCTTCAATCAGAAGCTGACTTTTATGGAGCTATGGACGGGGCTTCTAAATTCGTAAAAGGAGATGCAATAGCAGGGATAATTATTACTATTATTAATATAGTTGCAGGTATAATCATTGGAGTTATGGGTGGAATGGATTTTGCTCAAGCTGGAGAGTTATACACAAGATTAACTATAGGAGATGGGCTTGTTAGCCAAGTGCCAGCACTATTAATATCTACTGCTTCAGGTATTTTAGTTACTAGATCAGGAAGTGCTGATAACTTCGGTAAGACATTTAGTAGACAACTTACTGCTTTCCCAGTAGCACTTGGAATAGTATCTGCAGTAATGTTCTTCTTAGCATTAATACCTGGAATGCCAATGTTCCCATTTTTACTAGCTTCAGTTGTAGGAGCGGTTGCTACATATTTACTAATCAAGGAAGAACAAAAAACTCAAGAACAAGAGCTTCAAAGAGTTGAAGAAGAATATACAGAGCTTGAAAGAAAAGAACCGGAAAATGTTATGAGTTTAATTTCTGTTGAACCTATGGAAGTAGAAATAGGTTATGGTTTAATTCCTCTTGCTGATGAATCAACAGGTGGAGATTTACTTCAAAGAATTGCATCTGTTAGAAGACAATGCGCAATTGAAATGGGAATAGTAGTTCAACCTATTAGAATAAGAGATAATCTTCAATTAAAGACTAATGAATATGTAATTAAGATAAGAGGAACTGTAATAGCTTCAGCAGAACTTATGGCAAGTATGTTACTATGCATGGATCCATCAGGTGAAAACACTCAAATAGCAGGTATTAGAACTGTTGAACCTACATTTAATTTGCCGGCAGTATGGATTAATAAAGATCAAAGGGAAGAAGCTGAAATTAAAGGATTAACAGTAGTTGACCCAACAACAGTTATGGTTACTCATTTAACTGAAACAATTAAAGCACATTCATATGAATTACTTGGAAGACAAGAAGTTCAATTAATAGTTGAAAATACTAAGGAAAAATATAGTGCTGTAGTAGATGAACTTATACCAGATTTAATGACTATTGGTGAGCTTCAAAAGGTTCTACAAAACTTGTTAAGAGAAAAAGTTCCAATAAAAGACATGGTTACTATAATGGAATCATTAGCAGACAATTCAAGATTAACTAAAGATTTAGAGTTATTAACTGAGTATGTTAGATTCTCCTTAGCTAGAACTATTTGTAATACTATTATAGATGAAGATAAGAGTATAACAGTGGTAACTTTATCAGCACAAATAGAAGAAATAGTTGCGGCCAATACACAAAAATCTATCCAAGGATCATTCCCAGCAGTAGATCCTGATACAACAACAAAGATTTTAAATAGTGTAAGAGATACAATAGATAGAATTTACTTCTATAATAATCAGCCAGTTATACTTGTATCACCTAATATAAGACCTGTTTTTAGAAAATTAATAGAAATGGTATTTCCACATGTTATGGTTATTTCTTTAAATGAAATACCAAATGATGTTGAAATAAAAACAGAAGGAGTTGTATCACTATAATGCTTATTAAGAAGTACTTAGTAAAAAATATGAATGAAGCTATGACAAGAATAAGATATGAATTGGGTAAGGATGCTATTATTATAAGTCAAAGAAAAGTAAGAGAATCAGGCGTTAAAGGATATTTTAAACCTAAGTTAATAGAAGTTACAGCTGCATTAGAAAATAGCAAATTAGATAAGAAACAAAGTAAAAAAGCATCTGAAGTAGATGATTTTAAAGCTTCATTAAGTAGTATTAAGAGTATTTTTGAAAAAGAAGAGGTAAAAGGCCGCGAAAACATAAAAACACTAAAAGATAAAGAAATTGCTTCTGAAGATAAAAACTCTAAAGAAGATGAGGCTTTAAAGGATGAAGTAAAAGAAATAAAGGAATTATTAAATAAAGTTATAAAGAATACTAACAAAGAAAAAGAAGAAGTAGTAGCTATTGAGTATTTAAGAGAAATAGATATAGAAGAAAATTTAATAGAAGATATTAATTTAGAAAATTATGAAGATATAGAAGCATTTAAGGAAGATTTAATAGATATCGTAAAAAAAGATATTGAAGTAGTAAATAAAGATTTAAGAGGAAATGTAGTGTTAATTGGACCTACAGGGGTAGGTAAGACTACTACCATTGCTAAACTTGCTGGTAGACTTGCTCTAATTGAAAAGAAAAAGGTTGGTTTAATTACAATAGATACATATAGAATAGGTGCTGTTGAGCAATTAAAAACTTATGCTGAAATAATGAATATACCATTTAAAGTAGTTATTACATTAAAAGAAATGGAAGAAGCTATTAATGCATTAAAAGAGTGTGACGTTATTTTAATTGATACAACAGGTAGAAGTAGTAAAAATACTATGCAAATATCTGAACTTAGAGCATTTATTCAGAAGGTTAATTCAAGTAATATTTCCCTGGTAATAAGTGGAACTACTAAAAATAAAGATATTAATGCTATATTAAGTGGTTATGGAGAAATAAACTACAAAGATATTATAATCACAAAGCTTGATGAGACTACTTCCTATGGATGTATTTATAATATTGCTAAAAAGTCAAAGAAGCCTATATCATACATAACAGTTGGACAAAATGTTCCTGATGATATTAAGGTGCCAAGTAAAGAGGAAATTGTAAAACTTATTCTTGGGGAGGAATCAGTATGCTAGATCAAGCTGAAAGCTTAAGAAGGCTTGCTAATGGTAATTCAAGCAATACAGAAACGAAAAAATCTAAAATAATAACTATAACTTCAGGTAAAGGTGGAGTTGGGAAAAGCAATTTTGTAGTAAATTTAGCTATAAGTTTAGTAAGGCAAGGGAAAAAGGTTTTAGTATTTGATGCTGATATTGGGATGGGTAATGACGATGTTTTAATGGGAATTTATCCAAAACATAATGTTTTAGATTTAATAAATGGAAATTTATCAATAGAAGATGTTATTGTGGAAGGCCCTGAAGGTGTTAGCCTTCTACCAGGAGGAAGTGGCCTAAATAACATAGAAGATTTACAGCAAAATCAAAGAGAACTATTTTTAAAGAAAATAGAAATGCTACAAGGCTTTGACTATATTTTTATTGATACTGGAGCTGGAATAAGCAGGAGTGTTTTAGCCTTTATTGCTTGCTCGGATGAAGTAATACTTGTTACTACTCCTGAACCAACATCATTAACAGATGGATATAGCTTACTAAAGGCGGTAAACCATTTTAAAATTAAAAATAAGGCAAGTATAGTTGTTAATAAAGTTTTAGAAAAAAAAGAAGGAGAAATAACATTCTCTAAATTTAAGACCGCAGTAAATAGATTTTTAACTTTAGATATTAACTATTTAGGATATATTTATGATGATAGAAAATTAACGATATCTGTTAGAAATCAATTGCCATTTGTTATAGGTTATCCAAATTGTGATGCTGCAAAATGTGTAAATGCTATAGCTTCAAAAATAGTTGGAAAAGAAAAACAAGAAACTGGAATAGGAGTACAGGGGTTATTTAAAAAATTATTCAATATTTTTTCTTAGGGGGTAAACATGTCAAATATAAAGCTAGAAATAAATTGTATGGTAGATATTTTATTCGAAAACAATATATATAAATCAACTATTCAGGATATTAGAGAAGATGAATTCTTAATTGCAGTTCCTGTAAATGATGGTATTTTCTTAACTCTAAATGAGGGAGATGAACTGCAACAAATAATATATGATGGTAATGGAAATGTTTTTGGATATAAGTCGAAAGTTCTTGGAAGATATGTTGAATCTGAAAAGCCTTACTACAGATTAAGTTTTCCGTTTGATGTTACTAAAATTCAAAGAAGAGATTATGTAAGAGTTAATATAGTACAAATTATTAACTATATTAATGAGAAGGAAATAGAAACTGCAAATGAAGAAGATGTTGAAAAGATAAGAAAAAGGCACTATAAGAATGCCATGCTTTTAGATTTAAGTGGTGGCGGAATGAAAGTTAAAATAAATGATCCAATTAATATAAATGATACAATAATTGCTAATTTAATATATGAAGATGAAAATATTGAGATTAAAGGAAAAGTAATTAGAAGAGTAAAAGCTGAAGATAGAAGTTTTGTATGTGGAGTAACATTTGTTGATATAAATAATTCCACTAGAGAGAAAATAATAAAAACTGTGTTTAAAATTATGAGAAAACAAAGAGAACTAGTTTAAGGAGCTTTTAAGGAGGTTTATAATATGGAATGTCAAAGCCCTCTAATTCATAAAGAAGAGATTGTTGAAAAGTATATACCACTGGTTAAGTATCTTGCATCTAGAATTATGCTTGGGAAAACAAAATATATTGAATATGAAGACTTGGTTAGCTATGGGATTGTTGGGCTTATGGATGCGATAAATAGGTTTAATCCAACAAAGGGAATGAAATTTTCCTCCTATGCTACCTTAAGAATAAAAGGGGCTATGATAGATGAAATAAGAAAAAATAGACCTATTTCTAAAGGGGCTATGGATAAGCTTGCTAAATATAATGAAGCTATCGAAAGATTACAAAATAAGCTAATGAGAGAGCCTTCACTTAAAGAAATAGCGTTAGACCTCGGAGTATCAGAAGAAGAGGTTTCTCAAGTTGAAAACTATATAAATTATATGTCTATTATATCTTTAGAATCAGTAATTTATTCTGATGATGATGATGTTACCGTAATGGAAACCTTAGAAGATAAGGAGTCTGTATCTCCAGAAGAATCATTAGAAAATAAAGAAAAGACTACAATATTAGCAGAAGCAATTGAAAGATTAAAGGATAAAGATAAGCTAATATTAAAACTTTATTATTATGAAAAGTTTACTTTAAAAGAAATAGGACAAGTATTAGAGGTATCAGAATCTAGGGTTTGTCAACTTCATAGTAGAGCTATTAGAAACTTAAGAGAGGTTATGAAAGAAGTTAACTATATTTAATCAAGGGAGTGATAAATGTGATTCCTGTTTTAATTTTTATATTAGGTATTATTTTAATTATATTAAATTTTAAAGCTATTAAGAAGGAAGATAACTCCTTTGATAAGATTCTAGAAAGAGAAGAATATAGAAGTAAGGACTATGATATAGAAATCATAGAAATTAGGAAATCCTTTGCAGAAACTGTTCTAGAATTACAAAAAGAAATAGAAAATTTAAAAATATCCATAAATACTATTAAGGATGATAATAAAAGATACGATATTATATATAATGAGGAAAAATTACAAAATGTAAATAATCCAAGTGATAACAGTGAGAGTCAGTTAGAGATTAATCCTAGTATAGGTAATAGTTTAAATATAGAAATTGACGATAATTTCCTTGAAAATTCAAGAGATGAAGAAGTAGAGGAAAATAGTAAATTGAATAAGGTAAAAGAACTATTAGATAAGGGATTAAATGATGATAAAATTTGTGAAGAATTATCCATAGGTAAGGGGGAGGTACTATTAATAAGAAGCTTATTAAAAAGATAGTTGATATATTTAATTTTCTTTCCGATAGAAAAATACTTATGGGTATAGGAATAGGTATGATTATTACAGTTATTTTAATGCTAGGAGTTAATTATAGTAGTGAAATATCTGATGCTAAAATAGAGGAAAAGGCTAGAGGCCTTGGGATGCATTATAATGATGAATGTAAAGTTTTATTTGAAGGGAATGAGGTAAGTGATTAGAAGTCTTTATACAGCAGTATCTGGTTTGATTACTTTAGAAAATAGACAAGCTACCATAACTAATAATATGACTAATGCTAACACTACAGGATTTAAAGGAGATAATTTATCTGTAAAAAGCTTTGATGAGGTTATGATTCAAAATAAAGATAAAGTTGTAGGCGGAAGAAACGTAACTCAAAAATTAGGTACTATAAGCCTTGGAGCTAAAATTGACTCTGTAGATACAGCTTTTACGCAAGGAGTATTAAAAAATACTGATAAGAAAACTGATTTTGCTATTGAAGGTAGAGGATTTTTTGCAATAGAAAAGCAGACAACAGCAGGTAATGAAGTAGTATATACAAGAGATGGAAGCTTTAAGGTTGGAAATAACGGTTATCTGATGACTTCAACAGGAGATAGAGTTTTAGGTGTTAACAAAGGAACAGGTGCATTAGAGCCTATTTTTGTTGGAAATGACAGTATGGTATTAGGTAAAGATAATACTTTACATATAGGGAATAATGCAAACTACTCTTTAGCAGTAGCAGACTTTACTGATTATAATAGTCTAGAAAAAATCGGTGATAACTATTATAGAGGAGAAAATCCTATATATAATGCTGAAACTTATGTAGTTCAAGGAGCCTTAGAAAATTCAAATGTAAACATAACTAATGAAATGGTTAATATGATTACTAATATGAGAAACTTTGAGACTAATCAAAAAATAGTACAAACTTTAGATGATACATTAAATAAAGCTGCTAATGAAATAGGGTCAATTAGATAGTGGGAGGTAAAGTATGTTAAGAACTATATGGACTGCAAAAACTGGAATGAATGCTAATCAAGATAAGTTGGATGCAATATCTAATAATTTAGCTAATTCAAATACTTTAGGTTATAAAAAATTAGAAGTTGGTTTTAAAGATTTACTTTCTGAATCATTAGATAGATTAGGTAATCCTATAAATGATAAAGACTCTATTATTGGAACAGGAACTAAAACATCTGAATGGTATAGAGATAATACTCAAGGGATACTTCAAGAAACATTACTTAGTACTGATTTATCAATAGATGGAGAAGGATACTTCAAAATTATTACTCAAGATGGTAATGAATTATATACTAGAGATGGTGCTTTTACTATAGATTCAAATGGTAGATTAGTAGATAATAGGGGATATAAAGTAGAGATAAACTATTTAAATGGATATTCAGAAAATAATGTTGTATTTAATAAAAATAACTTCTTTGTTGATAAAAAAGGAGAAGTATTTGTTAAAAAAGGAGAAGAATTTAATCAAGTAGGAGAAATTCCACTTTATACAGCAGTAGGAGATAGAGCATTTATATCAGTAGGTGATAATTTATATTCTCCAGCACCAGGGGTACAAGTTACTAGAAGTACAGATTTTGAAATGATACAAGGTATGTTAGAAGGTTCAAATGTAGATATAGCCACTGAATTTGCAGATATGATACTTACTCAAAGAGCATTCCAATTAAGCTCTAGGGGAATAAGTACTGCAGATGAGATGTGGGGAATGATCAATAATATGAGAAGATAGTTGAAAATTGCTTTGCAATTTTTAATGAAGAATGAAGAATTAAGAATGAAAAATTGATGTAAAAACTCCTACGGGAGTTTTTTTGCTTTTATTCTTTTATAGTAATTTGGTACAAATTACATCCACAATTCTTTCATTTTTTTCATTGCTTAATTATTTCATTAAAAAAAAGGCTTTTTTCAAAGCCTTTTTTTATGGTGATTTGTAAAAAAATCACTTCCTAAATTCTTCATTTTTATTTTACATTCTTAATTTAAAACTAGCTGTTTATAGCTGAAGTTATTGGTGGTACTACTTGTTTCTTTCTTGAAAGTACACCATCTAAGAATGCAGTACTATCATTAAGTGTTACTTTAAATGCTTTTTCTGCAATTTCTGGTTTATCGCCAGCTACTAATATTTGTGATCCTTCATTTAAAATATCAGTTAAAAGTAATAGTGTCATATCTAAACCAGCTTCTTTTGCCTTACTATCCATGTATTTTAACATGTCATTTTTAAGTGGCATAAAGCCTTCTATATCCATAGTGTTAACTTGGGCAATACCTACTTTAGTTTCACCTATAGTAAATGGTTTAAAGTCTTGGTTAAAGATTTCCTCAACAGTTTTACCTTTAAGTGAAGTACCTGCTTTAAACATTTCTTTTGCAAATTCTTCAACATTGATTCCAGCAATTTCAGCAAGTCTTAAGCAAATTTGCTTATCTTCTGGAGTACAAGTTGGGCTTCTGAATAATAATGTGTCAGAAATTATTGCACCACATAAAAGTCCAGCAGCTTGCTTTGAAGGCCTTATTCCACGTTCAAAGAAGCATTTACCAACTATAGTAGAAGTACTTCCGATAGGTTCACTTCTAAAGTATAGAGGACCACCTGTTTGAATATCAGCTACTCTATGGTGATCTATAATTTCTAATATATCAGCATCTTCAAGTCCATCAACTGATTGACCTCTTTCATTATGGTCCATTTGAATGATTTTCTTTCTATAATTAGAAATTAAATGATATCTAGACATAGTTCCTACTACTTTTCCATCTGTATCTATAACAGGATAGCTTCTAAATCTAGTTTCAACCATAACTGGCTTAACATCATCAACTAAATCTTCTGTTGAGAAAGTAACTAACTTATCTTTTATCATTACATATCCAACAGGGATACTTTGAATTATAAGTCTTGATGTAGTAAATGAATCATGAGGTGTAGTAATTACACTTATGTTAGCTTCCTTAGCTTTTTCAACTATTTCAGCAGTAGGAGTATGTGATCCTGTAATTATCATAAGAGAAATGTTTAAGTCTAATAAAGCACTTTGAACTTCTTCTCTATCTCCAACTATTGCAATATCGCCTTCTTCAATATGATCCTTCATGCTTTCTGGTTTCATAGCAGAAACTACTATTTTACCTGGGAAAGATTTAGTTCCTTCGTTAACATATATTTCTTTTGCAGATAATGTATCTACTATGTTTTCAAAAGAAGTATTACTCTTTGCTAAAATTCTATTATCCCAGATATCCATATAGCAAGAAGTTAAGTTTGAAATAGCTAAAACTCCTAATAGATGATCATTTTCATCTGCAACAGGAAGAGTTTTAATATTCTTGCTACTCATTATGTTCCAAGCCATTTTTAATGATATTTCTGGTGAAACAGGTGTTATTCTATCAAATTCTAAATCTTCCACCTTAAGTTTCACAGTTTTTAATAATTGTGGAGCTTCTACTCCAAAATAATCAAGTATATATTGAGTTTCTCTATTTACATTTCCAAGTCTAACTGGAATAGCAGGCAGGTTGCCTGTTTTATTTTTTAATTCAGCATATGCATAAGCTGAACAAATTGAGTCTGAATCTGGGTTTTTATGCCCAGTTACGTATATTATATCTTTCAAGTTATTGCCTCCTTAGTATATTAATCATCTATTCATATTCTATATTTATATTGAAAATTTGTAAAGGTATCTAATTAAAATTCATATCTTGGAATTAACTAAATATATAAGTTGAAATGAAATTTCTATATTTAATGTAAACTTTATTTTCCTTATAAAATGTTTTACATATAAAAGTATACAATCAACTTATATGAAAATTGAAAACTAGATGATTTCAATTGATGTAGTTATCTTCAAAATGTCTTTTTATTTAATATTTAATAAGACATAAAGATGTAATTTATTTATTGAAACATATATATAATATATAGAAACTAATTTAAGGAGGAATCTGGTGATACAGGAGAGAGAAATATCGAGAGGATTATCTACAAAAGAAGCTGAAGCAAGACAAAAATCTTATGGATTAAATGAAATATCCCATAAGAAAAAATCATCACCAATAGTAATATTTTTATCACAATTTAATGACTTTATAGTTTGGGTATTAATAGCTGCAACAATAATATCAGGGCTTATGGGAGATTTAGCTGATGCAGTTACTATACTAATTATAGTAGTTGTTAATGCTATTATGGGATTTGTTCAAGAATATAGAACAGAAAAGTCCCTTGAGGCCCTTAAGGAATTAGCAGCACCTAGTTGTAAGGTTCTTAGAGATGGAGCACTGAAAGTAATTAACTCTATTTATATAACTATTGGAGATATGGTTATTTTAGAGGCTGGAGATAGGATTCCTGCTGATGGAACCTTTATTGAAGCTTCTAGTTTAATGGTAGATGAGTCCCTATTAACTGGAGAATCAGTTGGGGTATCGAAGGACTATAGAAAAGGAAAAAATCAAGGATTTATGGGAACAACTATATTAAAAGGAAGAGGAATTTTGTTTGTAGATAGCATTGGTATGCAAACAGAAATGGGTAAGATAGCAAATCTTTTAGATAATATAGAAGAAGAAAAATCACCTTTAAGAGAAAGATTAGATTCATTAGGTAAGATTTTAGTAATTTTATGCTTAGGAATTTGTGCAGTAGTTACGATTCTTGGAATATTAAGAGGGAATGAAGTCTCAGAAATGTTTCTTCTTGGAGTTTCATTAGCAGTTGCAGCTATTCCAGAAGGACTTGCAGCAATTGTAACTGTTGCCTTAGCTTTAGGTGTATCAAGGATGCTAAAGAAAAATGCACTAGTTAGAAAACTTCCAGCTGTTGAAACTTTAGGATGTACATCTGTAATATGTTCTGATAAGACTGGTACCCTTACTCAAAATAAGATGACTGTTAAGGAAATATATATTAATGGTAGGATTTATGATTTAGATAAGGAAAATGTAGATAGTAGTACAAGTTTAGCTAAAGCATTAGTTTATTGCAATGATTGCAATTATGATTTTAAAATTAAAAACATAGATAAGGCTCTTCATGGTGACCCTACAGAAACTGCATTAGTAAAAGCATTCTTTAAGGATGTTAATTTACTTAAAGGATATGTTTCTAAGGTACAAAGAGTTTTTGACATTCCTTTTGATTCAAATAGAAAGATGATGAGTGTAATAGTAAGAGATGGATCAAAGGAAGTTTGCTACATGAAAGGAGCTCCTGAGAGAGTAATTGATAAATGTAGCTATATTTTAGAAAATGGAAGTATTAAGCCTTTAACATCTCAAAAGAGAAGACAAGTAGCTTCATATATAGAAGTGATGTCTAATAGGGCCTTAAGATGTATTGCTGCAGCTTATAAGGAAGAAGGATTAGTTAGAAATGATTCCTTAGAAAAAGATCTTATTTTCTTAGGAGTTGCTGGAAGTATAGATCCTCCTAGAGTTGAAGTTAGAGATGCGGTGTTAAAGTGTAAACTTGCCGGAATTAAGCCAGTTATGATTACTGGTGATCATAAAAATACAGCTTTAGCCATTGCTAAGTCTATTAATATTTGTAACACTGATGATCAAGGTATTACTGGCGAAGAAATTGAAAGGCTTAGTGATGCAGAATTAGAAAAGAAAGTAATGAATGTTAGAGTTTTTGCAAGAGTTTCACCACATCATAAGCTAAGAATTGTAAAGGCATTTAAAAAGCAAAATAATATAGTTGCTATGACTGGTGATGGAGTTAATGATGCTCCAGCTATTAAGGAAGCTGACATTGGTGTGGCAATGGGGATATCAGGAACTGATGTTACTAAAGAAGCTGCATCTATGGTACTTATGGATGATAACTTTAAGACTATAGTTTCTGCAGTAGAAGAGGGAAGAATTATTTACGATAATATAAGAAAGTTTATTAGGTATTTATTATCTTGTAACCTAGGAGAAGTTTTAACTATGTTCCTTGCATCAATTTTCTATTTACCTAATCCATTAACACCTATTCAAATATTATTTGTAAATTTAGCAACAGATGGTCTTCCAGCTATAGCCTTAGGGGTTGATCCAGCAGATAAAGATATAATGATGCAACAGCCAAGGGAAAAGGGAGAAAGTATATTTGCTCGTGGTTTATGGTCTAAGATACTTGTAAGGGGATGTTTAATTGGTATTTGTACATTAATGGCTTTTATGACAGGAAGGTTATATGGAATGGATTTAGCTACTTGTAGAACATTAGCACTTACTACATTAGTAATGTCTCAACTATTACATGTATTTGAATGTAGATCTGAAAGACATTCAATCTTCGAAATAAAATTATTTACAAACCCATATTTAGTAGGAGCAGTTTTAGTTTCAATAACTATGGTTTGTGCAATACTTTATATACCATTTTTAGCTGATGTATTTAATACAGTAGCTTTAGGTATAGGTCAATGGGGAATTGTATTATTTTATTCAGGTGTAATATTCTTAATTAATAGTGTTTACTTATTTATTAAGAGCAAAGGAAAATAGTGCTGTCGCACAATTAAGAATGGATAATGAATAATGAAAAATTAATGAAAAAACTCCTGAAGGAGTTTTGAGAAGACGTTAATTTTGGTAATTCTGTAAGAATTAAATCAACAATTCTTCATTTTTAATTCTTAATTTCGGCTGTTTGCATAATAGAAAATAAAAAATTGGGGCTGCTTTTTAAAACAGTCCTAGTTAGATTGAAAACCCTCTGTTTTTTAAAACGAGGGTTTTTCAATATAGTTTCATAATTAGAACAAATTAATCTAATTATAAGGATTATATTGACTATAATTTACACTTAACACATAATATAACTAAAATAGCTGGCTAAGGAGCTGATAAATTGTTTATAGGAAATATAAGAAGGATATTGTTATTTATAATGGGATTATTAATTATGACAACAATCACAGGATGTTCAAATGTTTTTAATAGACCAAGTGATAAAGAAATTGAAGGTAAATTTGGTGAGTTTGTAAATATGTTTCCAATAGAAGATTTAACAGTATTATATGATAAAGATGGAAATAGAAGCAATTTGAAAGTTGATGATTTGGGAACTTGGCTAATATCCACGGATAAATATTCAAGAAGTGAAAAAGGTAGGGAAATTATAGGCATTGATATAAGATTTAATAGAAATACAAAGGAATCTAAGGGGAGATTTTACAAAACTATTAAAAATGGTGAGGATGTTATAGAGGACATAGAATACCCTATATATTATGATAAAGAAGGTTTTCATTTTATTGATGAAAATTTAGAAGAATCACTTGTAGAAGAGTTGTCTAATTTTAAAATGATGTATGAATATCTATCTGTAGGTAGAGAATATTTAGACACCTTAAAAGCTAAAGAATTTTATTATAATGGAGAAGTTCCACTCTATGGAGCGACTTATAAACTAACAACTGAAGATAAAAATATTAAAAAGATAAAAGAACTTTATCCTGAAATGACTATGGATGAAAATAACCTTACATTAGACTTAGAAGGGCATGGAACTCTTTGGACAACTACTGGTTATGTGACGTTCAATATATTTTTAGATGATAAGCATAATAATTACTTTACTGCTATGATGGCTTTTGAGAAGAGTGATGAATTTCAAGAAAGTATTAGTGGAAAATAAATTTTATGGAGAATATTAGTTATATATCTGATATAAGTTATCAAATAGAGAAGTGGTTATATAATGGTTATGATATAGAATCGATAAAAGAAATGATTATAAAGCTACAAGGTAAAGGGAAATTTCCTAAAAATCTAGAGTTAATTGATACTTTCTTAGATAAATCATATGGGTACGTGTATGTGCATTTTTAGATACAAATACAGGGGAAACGATCATTGGATTTGCTGGGACTAATATAGAAATGGAGCTAAGGAATTTGCAAAGGATGTAATTACAGGTGTGGGGATAGTTTTTAATGGAATCAATTCAAATTCGGAATATACTGAGATTGTAAATAAATTCTTCTATATAATAAAATTTAAGAATCATGAAATTATATAGTTTAAGGGATATCCTTATTGAGTATTAATTATAGGGATTACAATAAATTATAAAGTGCATTTTATATAAATAAATAGTGAGATTTTGTTCGTAGTCTCTATTCTAGAATGTTAAATTTACTATAAATTACATATAATACATAATATAGATAAGAGTGTTTGTAAAGGAGTTGATATATTGCTTAGAAAAATATTAAATATAAAAAAACTATTACTTTTATTAGTAGGAGGTGTATTAATTATGATATCAATAACCGGATGTTCAAATGTTATTAATAAACCAAGTGATAAAGAAATTGTAGGTAAATTTGCTGAATTCGTAAATATGTTTCCCACAGAAGATTTAACAGTGTTATATGATAAGAATGGCAATGGAAGCGATTTGAAAGCTGGTGACTTAGGTACTTGGCAATTATCATCTTATAAATATTCAATAAGTGAAAAAGGAGATGAAAAGATAGGTGTTATTATAAGATTTAATAGAAATACAAAGGAAGCAAAAGGAATTTTTATAAAAAGTGTCATAAAGGATGAAGAAACTATAGAGGATATAGAATATCCAATTTATTATGATAAAGATGGTCTTCATTTTGTTGATAAAAATATGGAAGCATCCATTGTAGAAGAATTATCTAATTTCAAAATTATGTATGAATTTATATCTATAGATAGAGAATATTTAAATACACTAAAATCTAAAGATATTTTTTATAATGAAGAAGTTCCACTATATGGAGCAACTTATAAATTAACAGCTGAAGATAAAAATATTAAAAAGATAAAAGAGCTTTACCCTGATGTGGTTATGGATGAAAATAATCTAATATTGGACTTTATGGGAAATGGGACACCATGGAAAACTACTAGTTACTTATCACTATGGATACGTTTGGATGATAAAAATAATAATTATTTCAAGGCTAATATGAGTTTCAAGAAGAGTGATACATCTGAAAATGTGAGTAGTGAGGAATAGGTGTCATGGAGAATACTAGTTATATTTCCGAAATAAGTTATAAAGTGGAAGTTTGGTTATACCAAGGTTATAGTATAAAATCTATAGATAAAGAAATTAAGGAGCTACAAGGTGAAGGCATGTTCCCTAAAAACCTAAAATTAATAGATGCATACTTAGATAAATCCTATGGCTCAAGTGGATGTGCTTTTTTAGATACAAATACAGGAGAAACGATCATTGGATTTGCTGGGACTAATGATAGAAATGGAACTAAAGAATTTGTAAAAGATATAATTACAGATGCTGGGTTAGCCTTTTCTCAAAATAGCCCAAATTCTGCGTATATGTATGAAGCAAATAAATTTATTAATGATTTGAAGGAAAAAGGATATAACATTGCACAATCTACAGGTCATTCATTAGGTGGGGCATTATCTGTATATGCTGGAATTAATCATAATATACCTTTAGTTGCCACTTATAATGGAGCACCTTTATATGTATTGCCTACTAAAGATGGGATAGGAAATATATTTTTAATAAAAGATAAAGTAAAAAAGTATAATGGTAAAGTCACAAGGTTTGTAACTGAAAGAGATCTATTAAATTCTGCAGCTGATTTTGCAAACGGGTTTTACATTGGAGAAGAAGTGATGTTTTATAATGGTCTCGGTCATGGAATAGAGTTTTTTAAGGGAAAAGAAGAACAAGAAAATATTTCAAAAGTATTACTTTCTAAAATGAAAGAACTAGATGGACCTATTGTATTATCTGTTGATTTTAATGGAGATGAGAAGGTTGATTTATCTTTATCAACTGAAGATTTGTTTGTTAAAAATCTTTTTGGACAAGGCGGATTATATAGTGGAAATGGAACTACAATTAAAATAACCCCTTCAGCATTTACCTTTTTAAAAGATAATTTAGAGGGAAAAATGGCTGCTGATGAAATAAGTTGGATAAAACGTGCCATAAAATTATGTAAAACAAAGAATGAATCAATTAAACAAGATAGAAGTACGAGAGAAGATAATTTAAGTGAAGGTATTATTGAGGGACTTAATAATGCAGGTTTAAATAAATTAATAACGCAAATAAATAATTCTCATGGGAATTTGGTTAAAAATAAAAATATACTTGAACAATTAAGTGTATTTAATATGTACAATATAACTCGTAAATTTGATAGATGGGGTTCTAGTGGTGGACGTAAGTGGTTTCTTGATGGAACTGAATTTGATGAATATGAAATAATTAATTACATTGAAGATTTACAGCAATCAGCTAATATTTTACATCATCAAATAACTGCAACAGGGGAATTCACATATTATACAAGGGGTTCAAGTGAGCTGCAAGTATATAAGTTTGATATTATATCTGAAATAGCACAAGCCTTTGTAAATATTACTAATGGATTTTTAAGTAAAGCAAAGGAGGCTTTTAAAGGAACAGGACTACGTTCAGGAAAAAATGATGGAATAGTTAATTCTATTTCTGAAGTACTTGAAATTGAAGAAAAAAATGTAATTGAAATAGAAAATAAAATAATAAGTATAGCCAAAATGGCTCAAGGAGTTGCAGATAATTTTACCAGTGCAGATAAATGGTTAAGTAAAAGTATTGAAAATGGAAATATGACTGGGGAATATAATATTAGTAATATAGCAAATAATTACAAAGCTTACTTAGAAGAAAATCATATATTTGATGATGTAAAAGATGTGATTGAGGCATATGATTTGCAGGTAGAGGAAGCAGCAAATACCTTTTCTGAAAATATTATTTCAGATTTTACTGACCTTATAAATAGAGCACATACTGTATTAAGAAAAATGAGTACCGCAATTGAAGATTTTAAATATTCAATAGTGAAGATTAAATCAGTTATGGACAAAAATATAACATCAACATATATAAAAGTAATATCAACTGGGTATAATGAATGGGAAACTGAAGAAATAAAGAATTATCATGGAACTATTGCAGAAATATTTCCTAGTTATATAGTAGCCAATATTAATAGTTCAGAGGAGAAAATTATTCCGATTATAGATTCGATTTATAGTGATATTAACGTTATAGAACTCTATAATTTAGGAATTTACAATATGAGAGAATATTTTAATAGTATATAAGTTGCAATAAAGTTTTTATATTTTATTAATTTATACTTCATACTAAAAATATTTAAGAAATTGAAATAGTTTGACAACTTATATAAAAATTAAATGATATATATGCTTTCAATTGATGTAGTTTACTTTAAAAGTATTTTTTACTTAAAATAACATAAGTACTAAAAATGTTGGTTACTTATTGAAACATATATATTATTGAAAAAGCAGTTTATGATTCAATGGAATTGGGCTCTATTATTGAAGGGCAAAATCTTATATCTATTAGAATAAATGTAATGATGAAGGAAATAGAAAAAGTTAATGAAAGCATCCAACTTCAGTATAAAGGGAAATCATTAAAAGTGTTTCAAGAACAATTAAATGATTTAGTAAAGGTATTTAATTATTTTGATTTGATGATAAATGATTGTTTTGGAAATCGTAAACTCTAAAGATGGATATAAGCATATGTTAAATATAAATGGCATGTGCTTTTTTTATTACTCTTAATTTCTTATTATTTATAAGGCGAGTAGAGTGGTTACTAACTTTATAAAATGTTAAATGTTTACATTAAAAAGAAAGAGTGTATCTCTAATAAAAACACTTGTATATAGATTGAAAACATGATAATATATTTTTTAAGGGAACTAAACCATGGTTTGGGGGCGATTTTATGAGGTTTACAAGTACCAGAGGGGGAGAAAAAGATATTACTTCCTCACAAGCAATTATAAATGGAATATCTAAGGACGGCGGGCTATATGTACCTTTAAGTTTTCCTAACCTTTTTGATAAGGTAAAAGATAAGTCTAATATGACTTATGAGGAAATTTCTTTTGAAGTTATAAAAGAGTTCTTTACTGATTTTACTGATGAAGAAATTAAAACTGCAATAAGCAAAGCATATACTAATAGGTTTAAAGTAGTAGAAGAAAAAAACTTTTTAGAGCTTTATCATGGGCCAACCTCTGCATTTAAAGATGCTGCATTATTATTCTTACCACAAATAATGAGCTTAGCTAAGAAAAAGCTTAACGTTAAGGAAGAAATAGTAATACTTGCAGCTACTTCAGGGGATACAGGTAAGGCTGCTTTAGAAGGTTTTAGCGACGTAGATGGTTTTAGGGTGATGGTTTATTATCCAAATGATGGGGTTAGTGCAGTTCAAGAAAAACAAATGGTTACTCAAGAAGGGGCAAATGTTAGAGTAGTTGGGATTAATGGAAACTTTGATGATGCACAAAGAGGAGTAAAAGAAATATTTGGGGATAATGAATTTAAAGAAGAGTTATTACATATGGGCTTTAGATTATCTTCTGCAAATTCTATAAATATTGGTAGATTAGTACCACAAATTATTTATTATTTCTATGGATATTTTCAATTAGTCAATAAGCAAAAAATAAAATTGGGGGATAAAATAAATGTAGTAGTCCCTACTGGAAACTTTGGTAACATACTAGCATCATATTATGCAAGGGAAATGGGGCTTCCTGTTGCTAAATTTATATGTGCATCTAATGAAAACAAGGTTCTAGCTGACTTCTTTAATGAGGGTGTATATGATAAGAGAAGGGAACTTATCTTAACTGAATCTCCTTCAATGGATATTTTAGTTTCATCCAATTTAGAAAGATTATTATTTGAAGCTAGTGGTAGGGACGAGAATATAGTTAAATCATTAATGAAGGATTTAAATGAAAAGGGCGTATATGAAGTTAGTACTAACATAAAAGATTTCTTAAAGGACTTCTATGGAGAAAGTGCTAGCACAGATGAAGTTTATAATGCAATAAAAGATTTATATGAAAAAGAGGGCTATTTAGTTGATACACATACTGCAGTAGGATATGTTGTATTACAAAAGTATCAAAAGGAAACTAATGATACTACACCATACTTAATTGCTTCAACAGCAAGTCCATATAAGTTCCCAAGAAGCATTACTAAGGCTTTAGGTATTGATGTTGAAGAATTAGATGATTTTGAAGTTATTAAAAAGTTAAATGAACAATGTAAGATTCCAATACCAAATAACTTAAAGGATTTAGATAAAAAGGCAGTTCTTCATAACTTTAAGTCAGAAGCAAATGAACTTAAAGGTGCACTTTTAAATTATTTAAAGGAAGAGCCTAATGTTTAGAGTTAAGGTACCTGCAACATCTGCCAATATTGGGCCAGGTTTTGATTCTTTAGGTATAGCTTTTAATTTATATAATGAATTTGAATTTTCGGAAGTAAATGAAGGTATAAGCTTTTATGGATTTAAAGAGGAATTTTCTAATACAGATAATATAGTTTATAAAGCTATGGAAACATGTTTTGAAAAATGTAAATACAAGCCTAAGGGATTAAAAATTGGTTTAGTTAAAGAAAATATACCTATATCAAGGGGGCTTGGATCAAGCTCTACTTGTATAGTTGCAGGACTATTAGGTGCAAATGCCATAATGAATAATCCTTTAAGTATAGAAGAACTTTTCAAAATTGGGGTAGAAATAGAAGGTCATCCAGATAATATTGCACCAGCATTCTTTGGGGATATGATAGTGTCAGTAGTTGAAGATGGGGAAGTATATTACAATAAGATTAATATAAAAGAAGGTCTAAGCTTTATTGCTTTAGTACCTGATTTTGAACTATCTACATCTTCTTCAAGAAAAGTACTACCAGTTGAAGTAGACTTTAAAGATGCTGTTTATAATGTTAGTAGAGTATCTTTGATGATTTCTAGTTTTATTAGTGGTAAATTCGATCTTTTAAAGTATTGCTGCAAAGATGCCTTACATGAAAAATATAGAAGTCCATTAATAAAAAATTATAATTTAGTATATAATAAATGTATGGATTTAGATGCTTTATGTTGTTTTTTAAGCGGGGCAGGGCCAACTATAATGGCAATTATTAAAAATGACAATGAAGATTTTCTAGATAAGCTTAATACTTTTATCAAGGATGAGAATATTCCTTGGAGCATTAAGGAACTATCTATAGATAACTTGGGGGCAACAGTATTTAAAGGTGGTACTAATTAATGAAAGGTAATTTTCTAATTGTAGATAAAAGATCACTTCCAGATGTATACGAAAAAGTAGTAGATGCTAAAAGGTTACTGAAGGAAGGTAAAGTAAAGGATGTTACTGAAGCAGCTAAAACAGTAAATATAAGTAGAAGTGTTTACTATAAGTATAAAGAAACTGTTTTTGAACTTGCTGAAACAGAAGTAGGTCAAAAAGTAACATTAAATATGATGATAAATGATAATAAGGGAGTACTTTCTTGTATTTTAAATTATATTTCTGAAGAAGGTGGAAGTATAATTACTATAAATCAAGGAATCCCTATGAATAAAAAAGCTAATGTGAGTTTAACTATTAATATTGCATCTATTAATGGAGATTTAACAACCTTAATGGAAGGTTTATCAAAAGTAAAAGATGTTGAAAGTGTTGAATTCGTAGCTATGGAGTAAATCTCCTTATAAAAGTTTCATATCTTGCATGAAGGCTATTTAAATATAGCCTTTTTTATTTTGATAAAAGTATAGATGCTTTCAATTTTAATATTTTACTAAAGAATGTTTAAACTTATCTTGTTATAAGACTACAGATGTAGATTATTGATTGAAACATATATATATGTATAAGAAAAAACTTTATTTATTTATTGAAATTTGTTATAGTATGTTTAAAATCTATTATGTATATCTTTCTTTTAATTATTATATAATTTGTATTTATAATAATTAATTGAATATACAAATTGATAGTGGGAGGACTAACTTTGGATATTTATTTAGACAATAGTGCAACTACAAAACCCTATAAAGAAGTAATAGATGAAATTGCTAAGGGAATGGAAGAATATTATGGTAATCCATCTTCACTTCATAGTCTTGGAATAAAATCAGAAAGAAAGATAAATGAAGCTAGAGAATTTATAGGAAAATGTATAAATGCATCTAAGGAAGAAATATACTTTACTTCAGGTGGAAGTGAAAGTAATAATTTAATAATAAAAGGACTAGCTAAGCCAGGACATCATATAATAACTACTGTTTTTGAACATCATTCTGTTTTAATGACATATAAAGAGCTTGAAAAGAATGGAGTTAAAGTTACATATTTAAACGTAGATAGTAATGGCAGGGTTTCTATAGAAGATATTAAAAATTCTATTACGAAGGAAACTGTCTTAGTTTCTATTGTACATGTAAATAATGAAATGGGAGCGATACAAGATTTACAGGAAATAGGTAAGGTAATAAAAGAAAAATCTAGTAGAGCTAGATTTCATGTAGATGCTGTCCAATCCTTTGGTAAACTTAATATAGATGTGAAAAAAATGAACATAGATATGTTAACTGCATCTTCACATAAGATTCATGGACCAAAAGGTGTTGGGTTTACTTATATTAAAAAAGGATTAGTATTAAATCCATTGATACATGGTGGAAGTCAAGAAAGTGGAGTAAGAGGTGGAACTCAAAATGTTCCTGGAATCATAGGATTTTATAAAGCAGCAGAAATAACTATGGAAAATATTAATGATAGTTATAAAAAAGTTAGTGAATTAAAAGAATATATGGTAAATAAACTTAGTGAAATAGATAATATTAGAATAAATAGCCCACTAGGTGAAGATTTTACGCCTTATATTTTAAATGTATCTTTCACTGGAGTTCGTGCTGAAGTATTACTTCATTTACTTGAAGAAAATAATATATTTGTAGCTACAGGTTCTGCATGTACTTCAAAGACTAGCTCAGTACAAGGTAGTTATGTTATTAAAGCTTTAGGATTAAGCAAAGGAGAAGTTGAAAGTGCTATAAGGTTCTCATTCTCAAAGTTTAACACTAAAGAAGATATAGATAAAACTGTAGAAGTTTTAAAAAACTCATTAAGATTTTTAAGGAGAGTAAAAAAATGAATCAACTAATATTAGTTAAGTACGCATCTGAAATATTTTTAAAAGGATTAAACAGAAATAAGTTTGAAAAGAAATTAAGAGATAATATTAAGAAAAAGCTAAAGGGAATAGAATATTCTTTAATTTCAGATCAAGGTAGATATTTTATTAAAGCTGAAAATATTGAAGAAGCTACTGAAAGAGTAAGAAAAGTTTTTGGGGTAGCAGAAGTATGCATAGTTACTGAAGTTGAAAGAGATATGCAAGCAATTAAGGAAGAAGCTTTAAATAAGGTTAGAGAAGCTAATCCAAAGAACTTTAAGATTGAAACAAATAGAGCTAATAAAGCATTCCCTAAGAATTCTTTAGAAACATCTAAAGAAGTTGGAGCTTTTGTAGTTTATAATATGAATGGACTTGAGGTAAAGGTTAAAAATCCAGAGTGTCTAGTAAATATAGAAATAAGAGAAAAAGCATATATATATATAACAAAAGATAAGATTAAAGGTGTTGGAGGCCTTCCTTATGGAATTAATGGAAGTACAATGCTTATGTTATCTGGAGGTATAGATTCACCTGTAGCAGGTTATTTAATGGCTAGAAGAGGTGTAGAGTTACATTGCGTTTATTATCATAGTCACCCTTATACTTCAGAAAGAGCAAAAGATAAGGTTAAGGATTTAGCTAAGATATTATCTACTTACACTGAAAGGGTAAATCTTCATATTGTACCTTTCACAGAAATACAAATGGCAATTATAAATGGATGCAGAGAAGATGAGCTTACTATTATAATGAGAAGATTTATGATGAGAGTAGCTTGTGCTTTAGCAGATAAGTACAATATACATTCAGTTGCAACTGGTGAAAGCATAGGTCAAGTTGCTAGTCAAACTATGGAAGGTTTAATTGTAAGTAATGATTGTGCTGATAGACCAGTATTTAGACCATTAATAGCAATGGATAAAACAGATATTATGGATATAGCAAGAGAAATAGAAACTTATGAAACATCAATACTTCCATATGAAGATTGCTGTACTATATTTGTTCCAAAACATCCAAAAACAAAACCAAGATTAGATTTAATTAAAAAATCTGAAGAAGTATTAAATATAGATGAATTAGTTAATAAAGCAATAGAAGAAACAGAAGTAGTTGTTTTCAATTAGCAATTAACAATTAATAATTAACAGTTGAGGATGCAATTTGTTCTAAGTTGCTAAGAAATGAAATAATGAAAGAATTATGGAAGTGATTTTTCCAAAATCACAATAAAATAATAAATAAAGAGGTTGCCCTGAGGCAACCTCTTTATTTTAAAACTCCATAGGAGTTTTAACTTTCATTTTTTAAATTTTTCATTATTTCATTCTTTAATTCTTATCTTGTTCTCATCTTAGTTGCTTGTTGTCTAGCCTTCTTTATTTGGCTATGATCAAATGGGTGCAGGTCTTTTTTAGTAGTTAAATTTAAAATGTTAGAAATAGTGATTATTTCAGAATCGGCCTTACCTTTTTCACCTTCAATTCCCATAATAATAACTTTATGACCTTGTTTAACATCTATAAAAGCTGGTTTCTTAAACCACTTTCTTACTTTGTATTGAGTTTTAACTACACCCTTACCTGCATCTGGCTTAAGTAAAATGATTGCATTTAATTTTCTGAAAATACCTAATATGTTCTTTTCTTCAATTTTAACAGATAAAACAGTACCAGCAGTACTAGTCATTCTATCTCCGTACTTTTGCATATATGCATCAGTAAAATATTTGCTTACTTTATCTTTGAAACCCATAATTAAAACTCCTTTTATTAAGAAATATTGTATAAAACAATTATAATATCAAGGTTATTATAACATAACTAAAATATTTATAAAACAAAAATTTAAAATATTATGATTAAGTGAAATTACTTCCGTATTCAGTCGCTTCGAGCTAAGCAATTAGAAGTAATTTATAAAAAAGAATGGGTCTACTGAAAGACCCATTCTTTTTTCATAATATACAGAGGACACTAATTATCGTATCCTTTTTTATTATTACCATTAATATTTTTTTTATTCAAATTCTCTTTTTTTAGAGAATATATTAATATTTCTCATAGGATATAGTAAAGACACTTTAGATAAAAAAGGGGGATTTACTAATGAAGGTTTGTTTAAAAAGGATTAATAGCATGTGTAATGAGTTTAATCTAGTTATTTGCGCAGATAAGTGTATAGGTATTAAAATAAGAAGAAATTTACCTAAATGTATCTGTGGTGATGGGATTAAGATAAATATTATAGTAACTGGTTGTGATGGAGTATTATGCCCACCAGCTTTCCCATGTAATGATGTAGTAGCATTATCTACTCCTATTAGAATTATAAGAAGAAATCCATGTAGAGATTTTAATAATTCTGATTTTGATAATGAGAGTTTTGACAATTTTAGAGAAGACTTTGATAACTTCAGTTTTAGTAATGAAGGTAGTAAATTTAATAATTCAAGTTGCTGTAATAGCATTTCTTCTAGTTCTAGAGAACAAGAATTTGCTATCATAGTTAGATCTTTCAGTCCTGTATTATCACAATTCTTATGTGATTTTCCACAAATCTTTTTAGAAGATAATGATAGAACTGTAAGGTTAATATTTATCTTTGATAAAAATGGTAGCGTATTTGAATCACGAAAATGTGATTCAAGATGTGATTTTAGAGGAGGCTGCGGCTTTGGAGGCTGTGGAGGATTTGGGGGATGTGGCTTTGGAGGTGGCTTTGGAGGCTGTGGATTTGGAGGCTGCGGCTTTGGGTTTGCTGCTTTAGCATTATTATTCTGTTGCTGCTAATCCTTAAGAAAAACAAAGGATAAGTAAAAAGGGCCAAGATAAGTTAAGCTTACCTTGGCTAATTTTTATCTTGAATAAATTGTTATAAATTTTATTTTAAATAAATTGTTATAATTTTGTTATGATACTGACACATAAATTATAGTATAATAAGGGTGAGGAATTTAATATTCATAGAGTAAAGTGAGGGAGTATTAATATGGAGAAACTTCTCAAAGACAGAATAGCTCTGACAATTAACAACTACAGAAGTGCAAAAGCAAAATTAAGAAATGATGGGGATTTAATAAATCATCTTGCATCTTTAGTATTTGCACATAACAATAAAGAGATACCTTTTGATAAAGTAAAAGAAATAAGAAGATATATAAAAGACACATCATCTAGAGTATCACCTTTTAGAGGGGAAACATTATATATTTTATCTTTGTTAATAGCTTTAGAAAATGAAGAAGCAAGAATAATAAATGATATATATGAAGTCATGGACTTACTTATCGAAGAAGGATTTAATGAATGTGATTATTTAGTTTTAACGGCATTTGTAATAGCTAAGTATGGTAAAAATATGGACAAGTTAAAAATTTCTAAAAAAATGAAGGAAGTATTTATATTATTAAAAGAAAAGTATTACAATATAACTGGAGAAGATGATTATTTAGTATGTGCACTGTGGGCATTGAATGATATTGATGTTACTACAATAGATGAGTTTATAGAAACAATATATAATAACATTACTAATTTAAAGATTAAATCAAAAAATGGAATACAAAGTTTAACTAATGCTATAATGTTAAATGGTTCTTCAGGTCATATGTATAAGACTATAGAGTTTATATTACAAATGGAAAAAAGAGATATTAAAATAGCTCAGCAATTCTTACCTTTATTAGGTGTATTATCTAATAGGGATATGAGAAAAAGTATTGATTTAATAGAAGATGTAGTAGATATGCTTTGTGAAGAAGAAAGTGAGTATGAATACTATATGGATAAGGGATTTAGAACAATTATAGCTATTTCAATTATTTCATTTAACACAATAGGAGATAATAGAAATTATATAGATGAATTACTAGCTCAAGGAGTATATTGTTTAATTAAATCTAAGAATAAGGGAATGTTTGCAGAAGCTTTAGCCTAAAGGGAGAAGTGATGGAAAGGATAATTTTACATGTAGATATGGATGCTTTTTTTGCATCTGTAGAACAACTTGATAATAAGTCACTAAGAGGAAAGCCAGTTATAGTTGGTGGAGTTAGTGAAAGAGGAGTAGTTTCTACATGCTCTTATGAGGCTAGAAAGTATGGAGTACATTCTGCTATGCCTGTATTTATTGCGAGAAAATTATGCCCTCATGGTATATTTGTTAGAACAAGGTTTTATAGATATAAGGAAGTATCAAGTAGAGTATTTGATATATTAAGAGAGGTAACATCTATTATAGAACCTCTATCTATAGATGAAGCATACTTAGATATTACAGATAGTAAGTTTAAGAGTGGACTTGAAGCTGCTAAATATATTAAGTTTAGAGTCTTAAAAGAAGTTGGTTTAACTATTTCTGTTGGAATATCGTATAATAAGTTTTTAGCAAAACTTGCTTCAGACTGGAATAAACCTAATGGTATAATGATAATAGATAAAGAAATGATGCCAGAGCTGCTTATGCCTTTTCCAGTTTCAAAAATTTATGGATTAGGGAAAAAGTCAGTAGAAAAGCTAAATAATATGGGGATTTTTACAGTGCAAGATCTATATGAAATGCCTAAGGAGTTCTATATAGAATATTTAGGGAAATATGGAGTTGAAATTTATGATAGGATACGTGGTATAGATAATAGAGAAGTAATACCTGTAAGAGATAGAAAGTCTTTTGGAAAAGAGAGGACTTTAAAATCAGATACTACTGATAAGGAAGAATTATTGTTATACTTAAAGGACTTTTCAAAGGAAATAAGTAATTACTTAATAAATCAAAGTGTTTATGGAAAAACTATAACTGTAAAGTATAAGACTGAAAGTTTTATAAACCATACGAGAAGTAAAACTTTAAATCATTATACCAATGATTTTAATGAAATATATAATACATGTGAAGAAATACTAATGAATGAGGATATAAAGGAGAATATCAGATTAATAGGAGTCACGATATCTTCTTTTAAAGAAAATACTATAGAACAATTAACTTTATTTTAAAATTTGCTTTAATTATATATAAATTTCTTATATAATTAATATTTAGAAATACAAAAATAACGTTTCGAGAGGAGATTCTTAAATGAATAAAAATGATTTAGCAAGAATGATAGACCATACTATCTTAAAGCCAGAAGCTACAGAAAAGGAAGTAGAAAAACTTTGTAAAGAGGCTTTAGAATATAATTTTGCTTCAGTTTGCATTAATCCTTCTATGGTAGAAAAGGCAGCTGAAATGTTAAAAGGTAGCGATGTAAAGGTTTGTACTGTTATAGGATTTCCTTTAGGTGCAACTACTACAGAAGTAAAGGCCTTTGAAACAGAAGATGTAATAAAAAAAGGTGCTACTGAAGTAGATATGGTTATTAATGTAGGTAAGCTAAAAGAAGGAAACTTAGATTACGTTAAAAAGGATATAGAAGCTGTTGTTAATGCTGCAAAAGGCAAAGCCTTAACAAAGGTTATAATAGAAACTTGTTTATTAACTGATGAAGAAAAAGTAACAGCATGTAAGTTATCAAAAGAAGCTGGCGCTGATTTTGTAAAAACTTCAACAGGATTTAGTACTGGTGGAGCTACAGCAAAAGATATTAAGCTGATGAGAGAAACTGTAGGAGAAGAATTAGGTGTTAAGGCTTCTGGTGGAGTTAGAAGTTTAGAAGATGCAGAGCTTATGATAGAAAATGGAGCTAGTAGAATAGGAGCTTCAGCATCTATTGCGATATGTGAAGGAACTAAAAGTAATTCAACATACTAATAAAATATAAGATTTTAAGGTAATCTATTAGTGGGTTACCTTATTCTATTCTTTTAGGAAATTATAAAAAGCTAACCATATGAATTAATTATTATAATTTCCTTACTTGAGTATTCTAGTTGACATATGTAAGTTTGTGTTAATTGGAGAGAAATAACGTAATAAGCAAAGGTATATAAGTAAACTTTTTTATAATCTAAGGAGAAAATATGGAATATTTAATTTTAATACTAGGATTTGCACTACTTATAAAAGGAGCAGATATATTTGTAGATGGTGCTTCAAATATTGCAAAAAAATTTAAAATACCTCCAATAATCGTAGGGCTTACAATTGTATCTCTTGGAACTAGTGCACCAGAACTTGCAGTAAGCTTAATATCTTCAATTGAAGGAAATAATGGAATCGCTATTGGAAATGTTTTAGGATCGAATATATTTAATACATTGATGGTTTTAGGTGTAACTGCTATAATTATGCCAATTATTATTAAAAAGTCTACAATGTTTAAGGATTACTTAGTTAATATAGTGGTGTCATTGGGATTATTAATATTAACATTCGGAAGGACTCTTTTTAATAAAGAAGCAGCATTATCAAGGGTTTCAGGTATAATATTATTACTAAGTTGTATTGTATACATTTTTTATTTAATTAAGACTGCTAAAACTAGCGGTGTAGAAGAAGAGGATGAAGATAATACAGAATATAAAGTAGGAGCATCAATTGTTAGAATAATAATTGGAATTATTGGAATAGTTATTGGAGGAAACTTAGTTGTTAATTCGGCTAGTAGCATAGCATATTCTTTTGGATTAAGTGATAAGTTAGTTGGATTAACTATAGTAGCAATGGGTACATCATTACCTGAGCTTGTAACTTCAATTATAGCTGCTATAAAAGGAGAAAATGATATAGCTGTTGGAAATGTATTGGGATCTAATATTTTTAATATATTATTAATATTAGGAGTATCATCTGCAATTAATCCGATAATTGTTAGTAGTTCTCTTATAGTAGATATGATATTTTTAATATTTATTGCTATAATCTTAGGCTTATTCATGTTTACAGGAAAAAAAGAAAAGCTTAATTTAGGGAAAATAAAAGGTTTAATTTTAGTTTTACTTTATATTTGTTACATGGTGTTTATAATATACAGAAATTAATTATACATAGTAAATACTTTATTCTTACATAACCACTTTTTTACAGAATTATATTTTGATAAAAGGATAAAATATAATTATGCTGTAGGAGGTGTTAAGCATGTCTAATAATAAAGAAAATTCACAAAGCAAAGATAAGAAACATAAGTCTCATGGAGCTGAAAAGACAGCTACTAATAATCAATGGGGCAAATAGTACATGGTTATAAAATTTTAAAACAATATAAATAATTTGATTTAATGAGCTGTATTAATACAGCTCATTTCTAATTAGAAATTAAAAAATATTGACGTAATTTATACTAAAAAATTTATTTAGGAAACTCCATATGGAGTTTTTTTATTTCAAATATAAACAATATGTTAAATGTGAAGAAATAACTTTACAAGAGGTATAATATACTATATTATATATAATATAAACCATATATAAAAATGATTAGGGGGATACAAATGGAAAATATCAGAGATTTTGCGCAAAAAAAGGCATCATTTAAAAAATATATAGGCTTTTTAATTTTAGCTTATATAATATCAGCAATAGTATTAGCTTTTAATAGTAAGTTGATATTAGATTTTAGTTTAAGTATATTCTATATCGTAGGAATTTTTGTAATTGTTACAGGTATATACGCCTTTGTAACTTTTAATAAAAAGTACGGGGTAGCAGCAGTACTTGTAGCTTTAGTATATATAATTACTTCAATAGTATTTAGTCCAATAGTAAGTTATAAAGCCCACAGGAATTTAATTGGTGAAGTAGAAGATGTTGAATTTAGTAATGAAATTGATCATATAGATTTAAAACAACTTCCAATAATAGATGATGATGTAGCTTATAAATTAGCTGATAAGAAGCTTGGAGAGATTCCTAGTTTAGGTAGTCAGGTTACAATTGGTGAATTAACTATGCAAAGTGTAAATGGACAACTTTATTATGTTGCTCCATTAGAACATTCTTCTTTCTTTAAATGGTTAACTAATAGTAAAGGAACTACTGGCTATATAAAGGTTAGTGCAACTAATGAAAGTGATGTTCAATTAATTACTGAATTAAATGGAGAAGAAATAAAAATTAAATATTTAGAATCTGCATATCTGTTTAGTGACTTAGATAGAGCTGTTTACTTAAGAGATATGAAGGCTGGCCATACAGATTTTACTTTTGAATTAAATGATGAAGGAAGACCATACTGGGTAATTACTAGATATGATACTGCAATAGGGTTTACAGAATCAAAGGCTACAGGTGTAGTAGTTTTAGACGCTCAAACTGGTGATTCAGAAGTATATGATATAGAAAACGCTCCTAAATGGATAGATAGAATTCAACCCAAAAGATATATAAAGAATTATATAGATAAGTGGGGAGAACTTGTTCATGGAGTATTTAACTTTAGTGATAAGAATAAGTTAAAGACTACAGAGGATATGAACTTAATTTATAATAATGATAGCTGTTATTACTTCACAGGAGTAACTTCAGTGGGGAATGATGAAGGATTAGTAGGATTCACTTTAACAGATACAAGAACTGGTGAAACTAGTATGTATAAAACATCAGGTGCTACTGAAAATGCAAGTATGAAATCAGCAGAAGGTAAAGTTCAACAATTTGGTTATACTGCAACATTACCTTATTTAATAAATATTCAAAATGAACCTACTTATTTCATGACTTTAAAGGATTCAAATGGATTAGTTAAACAATATGCTATGGTTAATGTTAAAAACTATAATATAGTTGGTGTAGGTGATTCTCTTCAATCTACATTAAATAAATATTTAGAAGGATTAACTAACACTAATATTTCTTTAGAAGGAAGTAATAATGAAGAGGCTTTAGAAGGTGAGATCGAGAGAATAGGACTAGTAGTTAAAGATGGAACAAGTATCTACGATATTAAATTAAAAGGTAATGAAAGCTTATTTACTGTTTCAACTGAAACATCAAGAGAAGTAGCTTTAAGCAAGGTTGGAGATAAAGTTTTATTAAAATATATTAAAGTTGGCGAAGGACAGTATATCTTAACAAATTCTTTTGAAAACTTAAGTTTAAAAGGAACTCAACAAAGCAATTAAAAATTAATAAGGAACAATTAACGGGTTAGGTTATAATTTGTTCTAAATTAGTAAAATGGGGCTATCGAAAGGATAGCCCCATTAATTATTAACATTGAATAATTTATAATTTAATTTGTTTAAAACTATTTAATTAAGTTGAACTAAAATTATAAAAAGAATTGTAGTCTCACTTTTCCTCTACAATAAAGTAGGGGATTTTTTATTTACTTAATTTCCAGATAATAATTAGCATTTGTTATTTTAACATAAGGATTCACCCAAAAACCAGCAATACCTAGAGTTATCCCAGTTAATAGATACCATCCAATAAAGGATAGTTGAAGTACAAAATATTCTGATTTATGACCATACATCATTTTTTGACTTTCTACCATACAATCTTTAATTGATTTAGATGGATCTTCTGCTAAGATAAAGAATGATTGAGAGAACATTATTAACAATATAATCCCTGGGATTATAAATAATAAAGTTCCAATAAATCCGATTACAGCAATAACAACGTATAAGCCTAGAGTTTTTAAATAAATATTAAAGTGTGAAAACAAATCCCCTATTTCTGGAGTACTTGAATTTTTTACTATTTTTAATAGAAATTTATTAAGACCTGTAGTAAATACTCCAGCAAATAATATTGTCAATAAATCTAAGTAAATATAAGAACCATCACCATAAAAGAAGGTTACACCATTTTTAAGTGTAGATGCATCAATAAAAATACTAGCTATAAATACTGTAATTATTGAAATTACTAAGTTTTCTTTTAATTGTTGCTTTGATTTAGATTTTAAATAAGTTCTATCCATATTGCCCCCTTAAAAATATTATCAATTATATTATACAATATTTTACATAAAAATGTAATATATATTAAAATAAGGGGAAAATAGAATTCAAATTGTATCTTAATGACTTCTTAATTAGTTAACAACTTTGAAATTGATTTAGTTAAAGTAATAAAAGGAATGAAATTTTCATAAAATGTTTAGAGTAATTATGTTTTTGAGGTGGAGTATGAAAGTAAAAGTAGATGTATTTTCTGGGTTTTTAGGGGCTGGAAAAACACTTCTTATAAAAAGGTTAATATCTAGTGGAGCATATAATGAAAATATTGCAATTATAGAAAATGAGTTTGGTGAAGTCAGTATTGACTCATTAATTCTTAGAGATACAAATATTAAAATTAGAGAAATAAATTCAGGATGTATATGCTGCGAGGTAACAGGAGACTTTAAAAAAGCTTGCATTGAAGTTATTGAAAAGTATAAGCCAGATAGAATAATTATTGAACCTTCAGGGGTAGCCAAGCTTACAGATATTATTAAGGTTTTTAAGGATATAGAATTAAGAGATAAAGTAGCGATAGATAATTTAATTACAGTAATTAATCCAGAAAAATATTATTCTTATATTACAAATTTTAAGGAATTCTATATAGATCAAATAAAAAATGCAAAAAAAATAGTGATAAGTAGAGTTGAAAATATAGATAAGGAAAGTTTATCTAAAATAGAAAATAATATAAAAAGCATTAATTCAAGGTCAGAAATTATTAAAAAGCCTTATATTAATTTAAAAGCTAGTGATATATTTAATGAATCACTAAATAATGAAAAACTAAAAATAGAAAATTCAAATTTTAAAGCTTCTTTAAAGGGAATAATTAAAGAAAAAACTTCAGCTAAAGATATATTTGAAAGTTATGCTATTTATCCTAAAGATATTTTTTCTAAAGCAGAATTAAAATCAAAATTTAACTTTATATCATCTTCTAAGGCTTATGGAGATGTTATTAGAGCTAAGGGTATAATTAGGCTCAAAGAAGGAACATGCGGGCAGTTTGACTTTGCTGGTGATGAGTTTGAAGTAAGAGAAATGAATAACAAGATAGATAGTGTTATTTCATTTATAGGAGTAAATTTAAATAAGGAGGAACTGAAAAAATTTTTTAGTTAATAATATGAAGATTAAGCTAGAGTTTGTATTTGGTTTTTTAGGAAGCGGGAAAAGTAATTTTATTAACTCTTATTTAGAAAGTGGGATATGTGAGGATGAAAAGATATTAATCATTCTATTAGAAAAAGGTAATACGATAATAAAAGAAATAAGTAACAATAAAGTTATTTATATAGAAGATATAAAATATTTAAAGGAGATAATAATAAGAGAATTAGGGACTAGTACTTTTGATAGAATTATTGTTGAGTATAATGGAACTTTATCAGTAGATATTATAAGTGATATATGTAATGATAAGAGTGTAAAAAAATATATAGAATTTTATGGGGGATATTTTATAGGGGATGCTAAGGATATGATAGTCTATATTAAAAATATAGGGGAAATTATTATACCTTTTATTCAAGGAAGTAAGATTTTAATAATTAATAATATGGAATTAATAAGCAAAGAAAAAGGTGATGAAATTATTAATCTTATAAAAGAAATCAATACTAACTCACCTATAATTACTATACCCTCAATAAGTGATATGGATACAATGATAAAAAATAGTAAGTATTTTAAAAGGAATTTATTTTTTGAAAGTCTTAAATCTCTTTTTAAGGTAAAATTAAATGATTAGATGGGCTAATATTTTTATAAGTATGATATTGGAGGCTATGCCATTTATTTTAATAGGGGCCTTAATATCATCATTAATTCAAGTGTTTATTTCCGAAGAGATAGTAAAAAAGTTTTTACCTAAAAGTAGTTTTATATCTATAATTATAGCTGCTTTGCTTGGACTTGTACTTCCAATTTGTGAATGTGCTATAGTTCCTATTGCTAGAAGTTTAATGAAAAAAGGAGTTCCAATAGCTGTAGCTATAGTATTTATGCTTTCTGTGCCAATAGTAAATCCTGTAGTTATTGCATCTACATTTTATGCCTTTAAATCTATCAATATAGTTTTAATAAGGGTAGTTGGTGGAATGATAATTTCAATTGTAATTGGGATTATAATGTCTCTTATAACTAAGAAAAATAAAAATATATTTAGGGAAAGTAGCATCTATGAAAGTAGTTGTGACTGTGGATGTGAAGTAATAGATTATTTTAATAGAAAGTCTAAAGTTAGATTATGTTTAGAACATGGTAGTAAAGAATTCTTAAATATTTTAAGGTATTACATCTTTGGGTCATTTTTATCTAGTATGTTTATTGTCTTAGTAAAAGAAGAGACATTATTAAATTACTCTAATAAAGGGATCTTGCCTATATTAATTATGATGGCTTTAGCTTTTTTATTATCTCTTTGTTCAGAAGCAGACGCTTTTATAGCAAGAGGATTCTTAGAGTATTTTGGAGTGCCAGCAATATCAGCATTTTTAATATTGGGACCTATGATAGATTTAAAAAATACTATAATTTTAAATTCGTACTTTAAAAAATCTTTTACTATTACTTTAGTTATAGTAATAATTCTGGTAGTGTTTATCTCTTCCTTAATTCTTAGTTTATTAGGAGGAGTAATATGAGGAAGTTTAATGTAAATGAATTTATATCATTATTAATATTAATTTTAATATTATCCTTAGTTTCTTTTCTAATGATAACAGGGGATATATATAATTTTCTTAGTGAAAAAAGTGCTAAAAATTTAAACATAGTCTTAATTGTATTGCCAATTTTAATTATAGTACAGATTGCTAAAGTTTTTACTTTTAATTCTAGAGATGATGTTTCTATTAAGTTTTTACCAATAGTTATTACCTTAGTTGTATCCGTGCTATTAGTATTTAGGAGTCATAATATAGATGAAGAGGTTAACGGAAATAATTTTAATAATGTTATTTCTCATAATGCTATAGAAATTAATCATGAAACACATTATATTTTAGAAGAGTTAGAGGAAAGAGGAGAAGAGTTTTTAGGTAAGTATATAATTTTTACTGGATTTGTATATAAATATGAAGGTGATAAATTCATTTTAGCAAGAGAAGAAATGAATTGTTGTGCTGCAGACTCTTTTATAATTGGAGTTAAATCAATGGCAGATGAGAAGTTTCAGGAAGGGCAATGGGTTAAGGTATTAGGAAAAATAGAGTATAATGGAGAATATTATCTTAATATAAATGAGTATATTAAGATAAGTGAACCTAAGAATGTATATTTTTAAAATAAAAGTGACTAGCTTTATGAACCGCCCCCTGTCAAGTAGACAGGGTAAATAATATAAAATTATGCTACTAAGGTGTGGCTTCTATATTCAATAGGAGCCATACCTTTTAATTTCTTTTGTAATCTTTTTGTATTATAAAATTTT
>NZ_CACRTO010000020.1:0-298358 GCF_902652255.1 Clostridium tertium | reverse complement strand
AAGACTATCTTTGCTATTTTTAGATTATATTATGATTATTTATACTAATATTTTAAATATGCAATATTACGCACATACAATATAGAAAACCCTCTGTTTTTTAACAGGGGGTTTATCAACAAACTGAAAAGATATTGATTGAAAATCAATATCTTTTCGTGGCTTTCAATGGTGGAGGCGAGGGGTAATTATTAGTACCCTAGACATTATTTAAAGAAAAAATATGGATTTGCTGAAATATCACTATTAAACATTTTCTGTAATGCTAACTCATCAGATATTTCATTATTTTCATTTGCAACTAATAGTTTGTTATACTCTAATCTTTTTAATATTTTTACAAATTCAATATAAACAGACTCCATTACTGCTACATCCTCAATAAACTTTTTATCATTCAATATACTTCTATCAAAATTGTATATCTTATCTTTTATATCAGTGATATTAATATTTTTCTCATTAAACCAAATTGAAAATTCTCTATTCACTCTCTATCCTCCATACTAATAGAATAAAAATAACTATACATTATATATATGCATAGTTATTTTCATTTACTTATATCAATATCTTAGAAACCATATTTATTTTCTCTCTGTTTAAAGGCTTCTTTACCACCTTCTAATATTTCGCACACATGCTCTTTTATCCCTCTGTTATAAAGAATAGCTTCCTCTCCTTCTTTTCTAAAACTAAGTTCTAATGGACCTGATACATATTCAAATCTATATTCTCTATTCCCTTTGCCATCTTTTCCTGATTGATTAGCAACAATAATTTCATCTGAATCAGCCAATACTGTTAAATTTGGATTATGTGTTACCATAATTATCTGCCTATCCCTCTTCTTATTTAAAATAAAGTTCTTTAGTTCATACGAAATGGTTCTATTATCCAAATTATCCTCCGGTTGATCTATTAATATAGGATACTTTTCAGAACTTAAATGGATTAGCAATTTAAGTACTATTAAACCTTGTTTCCCTGGTGACATAACATCAAACTCATCATCATTTTCTAAAATATCAATATTTAATTCTAAATAGTCCTTTACTAAAACCTTTATTAAATCTAAATATATCTTACCGTTTTTATATTTATAATTTCCTTTGCCCGTTATAGCATTTATTATTGTTCCAATAACAAAACTATTATAACCTTCTACATCTATCTTAGTATCTAATAATCCTTTTACCTCTACTGCAGTTTTATTTAATATATTACCTATATCTTCTTTTAAAACTTCCTCTTTTAATTGTAATTCAAATTTAAGAATTAAATTAGTTTCCTCTGATATACACTTAAATTTATCTTGTTTAAGAATATCTATTAACTTTTTATATTCATTATTTCTATCAGAAACAAGATTCTCTACTTCATTTATTGTGTTTTTTAGATTTTGAAGTTTTGAGTTTAATATTCTTTCTATCTCTTCTATTTTTTCCTTCTTCATTCTTTCTTGTTCTAAGTTCTTACTAAGTCTATCTATTTCACTTTTATTTTTAAGTTTTATTTCATAATTACTAATATCATTTTTTAATTTATTATTATCTTGTACTAATATAGCCAACTCATTACTTAGTTCAGTTTCTTTTATATTTAACATAGATATCTTTTCATATATAAACATTTCCAAAGTCTTCATATCGCAAAATGCATCAGTAAATATATCTTGAAAATCCGCTCCTAATATATTTTTTGAATTAGTTAAACTATCTTCAAACTCCTTTTTTATTGTTCTTTCAATATTCTCAAAATAATTCTTATACTTCTCCACTTCCGGTATAATAATATTATTTATAATATTTATTCTTGAAAAATTATTACTTATTTTATTTGTTATTCTATTATATTCATTTATTTCTTCTACAGACATTTTAGATTCATTAACTAGGGCTTCTATAATCCCCTCAAGTTTTAGTATTTCTTTTTTTATACCTTCATCATCTCCAATATTAATTTTCTCAGTATTTTTACTTTTATAATCTTCTATTATTTTTTCGATTTTATAAACTTTATTGTTTATCTCTAAATTTATTTTATTTAAATTTAAATTTAATTGATCATATGCTTGCTTTACTTCTGTATTTTCCATTAATACTTCGGTAACAATATTCTTCAAACTATTATCTTTATTTTCTGCAAGTTTATTAACAAACATTTGACTTATATATTTTACTTTTCTATTTGGACTTTTATTAATATTGCTTAATTTTGATACTTGTCCATCCTTCCAATAAACCTCAAAATCATAGCTATATTTTGATTGTAAGGTTTGATAGTTTCCAAAATTTTCATCCAACCCATTAATAGTCCTCGCAATATGACTTAATAATAGAGATTTACCTGATGACTTACCGCCTATTATGGTATTTAAATCTTCATTAAAAACTATATCATCATTCATAAATATATTACTACTGTCAATAAACTTAACTTTATCTATTACTTGATAATCAGCCTTTGTATTAGGTGTATCTTCCTGTATTGCAACTCTATTTTCAGGCTCAAAAATTATCTGCTTTAAACCCTCAAAATTATTCATCCCTTTAATCCAAGTATATCTATTTGTATTACCTCTCGATGGATGTAATAATGTTCCTATTTCATGTGAATCAGAACCCCACACACATGGTTTTAATCTTCTAAACAATTTCCTTACCTCGTCTCCACTTGTGCTTGTGTCCTTACCTAATAAGAAGTTAATATCTTTCTCCCTAGATGAAAAACAAATATCTGCTAAAAATAACAATTGTCTTTTTACATTTCCAGCCCTTGCTTCATTCCACGCTAATTCAGATAATGCTCCGTATCCATTAAAAGCTACTACTGTCAGCATACAATTCTCTTTTAAATATTCACTGTCTTTATATCTAGCCTTAAAAGTATCAATTGTTTCTATTAAACTATCTTTAGTAACTGTTACTATAGAAATAGCTTTATTTATATACTTGCTATCATCCTTTAAACTTAAAGTATCTAAATTATCATCATATGGCTGTCCATTGATTATTGAATATCCTATTTTAATTAATGTTTGTCTATCAGCTTTTAGGTTATCATAACCGCCATAACTAATTTTAAGTTGATTTAAAAAACCATTTTCTATATTTTCTGCACTTAATCTTTGATTGAAAAATATATGTACATTTATTGACTTTTCCTTTTGAGTAAAATTATCAATTCTTAGCTCTAATCCTGGTAAAACAGCTACACTTTTTTCCTCATTAACATATAATTTATATGCATCATTATCATTTGACCTGCTACAGTAACTTATTATTTTTTTATATCCATCTAATGTAAAATAATCATTTATTATAATAACATCAGTTTTATGTTCTATGGATTTAGCTTTTAATGCATGTATATATTCATCAAAATTCGGAAAATTATTTTCATAAGATATAGGAGTATGCACATGGCAGTCCCATTTCAGCCATCTTGCACCTCTATTAACTTCAGTATTATACATATAACATCACACTCCCCTTTATTATGACTATATTTTACCATAATAAACGCTATACGTAATATATTTAACTATTCATTAATCATAAATTTATACAGTTCTATTCTAGACTTATTGCTCTTACATTCAATGAAACTATCATCCTTTATAAAGTCATGTACACCCAGCTTAGCTGGTGCTTTATTAAGCCGGTGGCACTACTCGTGCTCTGAATAACTGCCAATCGCAAAACAGTTTCATCTATCACACTCATCGGGTTGTTTTCTATTTGCTACTTTTTACTTTGCGATCCCGTGAACAGGTCAATATCTTCCTTCATACTAATTTGTTCTGCTATTTGATCTTCTTGAATTGGATTCTGAATATACTTTGCAATTGCAGTCTTATCTCTTCCTACTGTATCTACGTAATATCCCCTACACCAGAAATGTCTATTTCCATACTTATATTTTAAATTTGCAAATCTATCAAAAATCATTAAACTACTTTTTCCTTTTGAGATTCCCATGAATTTTGATACACTCATTTTAGGCGGAATCGTAACCAACATATATATAATCCGTGCAAGCATTCGCTTCAATTATTTCTACTCCATGTCTTATACAAATAGCTCTTAATATCTTCCCAATTTCAGCATTATATTTTCCATATATTATTTGTCTTCTATATTTTGGTACAAATACTATATGATATTGACACCTCCATTTTGTATATGATAAGCTTTCTATGTCGTTACCCATACGACACACCTCCTATGATTAATTTGTTTTACGATTGTCAGTCGTTGCAATTATATCGTAGGAGTTTTTTCTGTTCAGAGCTTAAGCCATTTTATCCACCGGCATAGCCAGTGGTTTTCAATACAAAAAAAATAGAGAGATACCTTACTTATCTCCCTAACTTACAGCTATTTATCTATAAACTATACTTTGAGTCATACTATCGTATTTATAATTTATAACTTGCCCATTTATTATTAACTTTATTGCCTCTTCTATAACTTCTAAAGGAGCTATAAACCACTCTCTAGGTTTATGTTTATCTCCATCCTTATCTGTTATTTCAATATCTAAACATGATTGTCCAAAAAAATTATGCAACAAAGTTTCGAGCTTACTTACATTCATATTATAACATTTAAATGAGGTTATTATTTTAACTGGAGCCATAAGATATGTTGGTTCACTCTCAGCGCCTTTTATTCTTTCTTCAACTGTAGTAGTTGAAAATCCAATTTTATATAGATTATCAATACTAGAAATATTTTCGTCTTCACTTTTTGATTTAAGTATATATATATACCCAGCCTCTTTATCCTCTTCTGTTACATTATTAAATTTATCAAAAAGTTCTTTCTTTAAGTTTATGTCGCTGTCAGTAACCCTTCTACCATCCTTATATAATTCAGCACCTAAAGATCTCATTAACATATCAGATTCAGTACCATTTTCAAATATACATCTTAATCTTGCATTTTTCACTCCATTTTCAATTGTAGTTTCTCCAACTTTATCAACATATAATAACACTCCTTTTAATACAAAGAAATGTCCTTCTTCTACTTGTTGTCCATTTTTAAACTTTATTAATTTTCTTCTACCTTCTTTTAAATCTCTTTGGCATTGTTTTAATAGTCCTTCATATTTACCAAATTCCTTACATATCTTCCTACTTGCTATATAATCAGGCATTGTAGTTCTCTTAGGTAAACTTTCAACATCAAAAATATTATCATTAATATCATCGAAAATATTAAAACTATCATTATTAAAAATATCATTTATAGATTTCACTTCCACTGTATTAGTTAATTTTAATAAGTTATGTTCATCATAATTCTTTAGAATTTCACATTTTTCTTTATCATCCCTTATGCTCGATAATCTAAAAAAAAGTTTTGTTTCTATAATATTAGTTGATTTTTCTGGCTCTCTTCCATTATCCTCATAAAATCTATTTATTTCATTAAATGATTCTATTAGTTGTGAATTTTCAGATACATAAGTTACTTTCTTTTCCTTAACTGTTAATATGCCAAAAGGATCATCATCAAATATTTCTAATAATTTATCAAGATTTTTATTATCCATTTCTACTCATCTTCCTCTTTAACTCTTTTAAAAATACTATTGCCTCTGCCATTCTTTTTTCCAAGGGATCTAATGATTCAATATTAGGTTGTCTCTTATTTTTAGTAATAAACTCGTTAATCTTAGGCCATAATATAATAGCTTCTTCTTCTGTCATTTGTATTCTTGTAGAATCAATAACATCTTTTATTAATTTCAATACATGAGTAGTAACTGACTTTGATAATATTTCAAACGCTCTTTGAAATGGATTTACTCTATCAATTAAATTAATATGCAAGTCATCAATGTTAACAAATTGATTTGCCATTTTAATAAATCTTTTATCTCCAATTTCCTTAAACTCACTATTCTTTACAACAGAATCAGCTACTACATACTGACGCACTTGATTAACCTCATCATCTGAAAGTTCAGGATATTTTATTTGTATAATCTTTGGTATTAAAACTTTATTTATAACCTCTGGATCCACATTACCAGGCATAGCCTTCAACATTTGATCATCTTGTAAAATTTTTGCCTTTAAATCATTTAAATCATTTTCTATTATATCTTTTACCCTAGCAGATGAAGGTTTCTTTAGTCCGCCTATCTTTATCTCACCTGACTTAGATTCTGTATCTTCTGGGTACTTAGGTTTAAATTTAAAATTTGGAGCTAATACTTGCTCCATTAATAGCGAAGCTGTAATAGCTTTCAACATATTATTTACAGATAGTTTTACTAAATCGTCATCAGCATCCGGTTGAGCTATTAAATTAGTAAATTGTGCATGACTCTTATTATAACTATCTCTTGTACATCTTCCAATAATCTGAATAATTTCTGTTAATGAGCCTCTATATCCAACCGTTAATGTATGTTCACAATATGGCCAATCAAATCCTTCCTTTGCCATTCCTAATGCAATAATAATATCTAAATCATCAGCTTCTTTAATATTTCTTAAGTAATTAACTACTTTCTCTCTTTCCTTAGGTCTATCTTCTACTAAATCAGCAACTTTTATAATTTTATTGTCTGAATATCTTTTAACATATAGAATACCTGTATCTTTATCTTGATACTCAAGGTCCCCTATAGAATCTAATATTAAATCTACCTCATTGTGTTTATCTTTAGTAGATTCCCCTGAATTAACATTTGGTATATGAATAATAGTCTTTTTGCTAGTATCTAATACCTCTGGAATTGCTGAAGTATATCTACCTTGATAAAAGTGGTATCCTATTCCTAAAGATTTAAGATACTTATATCCATTTAGCTGCTCATAATAATTGTAAGTAACCTTTGTAAACTTCTCTTCATCTTCTGGTGAAAGTACTGGAACACTATCTCCTCTAAAATAAGAACCTGTCATAGCAACTATATGAGCATTGGAGTTATTAATTATAGATTTTAATAATTCTCCTATCTTATTTTCACCATCAGAGGATACATGATGGAACTCATCAATTGCAAGAAGTGTATCATTAAACTCCCTTACATCTAGTTCTTCAAATGCAAATCTTAATGTTGAATGAGTACATATAAGAATTTTTTCATTATTCAAAAAAAATTCTTTAAAAGTCTTTACCTTACTCTTCTCTCCTCCTGGAGTACATAGATTATACCTTTCACTTGGAGTCCAATCACTAAAGAATCCATAATCAGTTAAATTTGTTGCAGAGAAAGAGCTTCCTATTGTTCTTTCTGGAACTGCTACAATTACTTTTTTTATAGATTGATTTATTAGCTTATCTAATGCAATAAACATTAAAGCTCTAGATTTCCCCGATGCCGGAGGCGATTTTAAAAGTAAATACTGAGCATTTCTTGCTTTAAATGCTCTCTCCTGCATCTCTCTCATTCCATATACATTAGTTTGTGTACTTTTCCCACTTTGTTCATATTTAACCTCTACTAAATTTTCCAATTAAAATCTTCCCCCTTTTTATATCATTTCTTCATATAAACTAAATAAACACTCTAATCTATCCTCATCTGATTTAAATTCCCTATTACGATAACATCTTTCAATAACTAAATCTAAATTCCTATGAGCCTCTTTTAATCCTATTGGCATATCCTCAGGATTATATAATTCAGCTAAACTTTTCTCAAAATTTTTCTCACGTTCTTCTATAACATTAAATACATATTCCATAATAATATTCTTCTTATTTTGAGATATTTCTGGAAAAGGAAATGTATTATAACATATATCTGCTGAGTATCTATAATCTGTCTTTATTCTTCCTCCAACAGTTTTTACCCATAACATATGCATTGATGACATTAATACCCCCATTACCCACAATTCATCAGTCTCTACAGCAAAACATGCATTATTTACTATATCCTCTTTAGTGTATAAATTCATAGGTATATACTCACGTTTTTCTGATGAATGCCCTGGAATAGCTATATAATTCCCATTAGGTTGACGTATTTCTCCAAATAATTGTGGATATTTAGCTAACTTTCTGGTTGCTTCTCTTGTACTTTTTAATCTGTATTCCTTAACATTATCTACTCTCATTTTAAATTCATCTATCTCATCGATAATATTTTCATCCTCTATATCCTTCAACCAAATACACCATCTTTGTTGATTTTGAGTGATTTCTTTGGCTCCTATCAATCTCTTAATATATTTTTTAGCTAATGGATTATTGGATATTATCTGATTACGCTCTTCTGTAGATAATATTAAGTTATTACCATCATTAGGCATACTTCCGAAACTTATTGGTGGTAAACCTGATATGGATTTTTTTGATTTTGTTATTACTATATTTTTTCCTGCTATTAAATATGGATTAATATTTTTAACCTCTTGAATTACACCATTAGTGAAGATTTTTTTATTTGAATTAATATTATTATTTTGAAGTCCAATTATTACACAAATAACCTCTGCATTGCTTTTTGCATTATTTCTCCATTTAAAAGAAGTATATGCAAAGTTAATACATACATTTAATTCAAAAACTTTAGGCCATAATATTTCAACTTGCTCTCCTTGACAAATAGAATTAGTTGAAACAAAAGCCGACTTTGAATTATAGCCTTTAATATATATACTTGCCTTATATATCCAACATGCAATATAATCTAAATTGTTACTTTTTTTCAGATTATTAAATACGATATTCACATCATTTTTTTGTTCCCCACTCTGTAAACGTGCCCCTAAGTATGGTGGATTTCCCAATAAATATACTTCACAATCATTATTGATAGGACATATATTCTTCCATTCTACTCTCAACGAATTTGCATTAACAACTTTCGCTTCTTCAACTATAGGAAATACGTTTTTGCTCACACCAAATTTTTTATTGAACTTTACTTCCATCTTCTGTTCCATTAACCATAAAGATAACTTCGCAATTTCATGAGCAAAATCATCTAATTCTATACCATAAAACTGATCTAATGAAATATTAGTAGCATTTGAATATATTTGAGGATCTATCTCATTAATTCTCTGAATAACTTTCATTTCTAGCTCACGTAATTCTCTATATGCTATTAGTAAGAAGTTTCCAGATCCACAAGCGGGATCAAAAATTTTAATTTTAGATAATCTATTCAATAAGACTTTTAATTTTATTGAATCATTCTTTAATTTCTCAAACTCGTTTTCTAAATCATCTAAAAATAATGGCTTTATTACTTTTAAAATGTTAGTTACAGATGTATAATGCATTCCTAAATTACTTCTATCATCTGGATTTACTATAGCTTGAATCATAGCTCCAAAAATATCTGGGTTTACATCAGACCATTCTAACTTTCCACTTTCTATTAATGCTTTTCTAGATTTTATTGTAAAATTTAATTTAATATGCTTATCTTTAAATAAAGCACCTCCCACATATGGGAACCTTTTTAAATATTCAGGATAGTTATCTTTATTCTTAGTATTTAAAGCTTCAAATATTTTCTCCAAAAACACATTCAAATCACTTCCATCAGATTGTGTATAAGATTCTATTGAATTAGTAAATAATTTATTTTCAAACAATCCGGTATCTTCTGCAAAAAAACAGAATAATATACGTGCCCAAAAAATATTTAATTGATGAACTTGATTATTTGAAGTAAACCCATTATCTTTTCTTACTTCATCATACATTTTAGCCATTTTTTCTGCTGCTTTTATATCTGCATGGTTTTCAAATTCTTGACTAGCCTTCTCCATTCCGGCCCATGGTAAGAAAAAAGTATAATACCTATGTATCTCATTAATGTTAATATTTAAAGTATCATTTACCTTAGTATCTAATACTATTAATTCATCATAATCTGTTACTATAATAAATCTTGGTTCATTTTTTAAAATTACTTCATCATTGCTAACAGCTAAAAATACCTGGTAAATATCCTCATCCTTACATTCTTTAAAAAATAATTTCTTTTTCCACAGTATTTCCCCTGCATTCTTAGAAATATTTATACTTCCATTTTGTAATCTTGTTATAGAAGCTTTGGGTACTCCATAACAATTTAATAATTCATATATAAAAGTCTCTCTTATTGCTTCGAATTCATTTTCTATAACATATGCTAATTTATTAATATTTTTTTCTATATCAATTAAATTCATAAACTTCTCCCTCATATCTAACATTATCTCTTTTATTATACCTTATTTTTTTTATCTTAAATACTACTTTATATTACACACTTACAATTTCTTACACATTTCTTATCTAGAAAATAAAAAACCTCGACAACACATTTCTGTATTGTCGAGGTTTTCATGGTGGAGGCGACGGGTGTCGAACCCGTGTCCGAAAGCAGACCAATCTGACTTTCTACGAGCGTAGTTTGTGACTAAAATTTCGGTCCTTAGTTCGCTCACAAACAAACTCCTAATTCCCTAGCTTCATGAATACCCCTTTAGCTCAAAGCTTTGCTAAACTTCGTTTCCCACTTCAATGACACCAGTGATCCGGAGCGTGGGAACCCCGGGCTGATGAGCGGCTATATTAAGCTGCTAATGCAAAATTGTCTTCTGCGTTTATCTTTAATGCATACTTTATTATCGAGGTGACATGCTTGCCTCGGCTCGCTTATCAAACCCATCTTACCCCCGTCGAAGCCAAAACGCCCCCAGGTTAAAGTTTAGTTTAACGCGAAATATTCAATTTTCATTCCGTGTTGTAATTATATATTATAAATTTTTTTCTGTCAACAACCTTAAATCATGCATTTTATCTATGATTTTCTTAATTTACTAGTGTAGAATATTTATCTAAATAATTCACTTACTTTTTTATAATTGCATGATACTATCTCTATTTTTTCAGCTTATAATTTTTATTTTTAAATAAAATTTCTATTATATTTTTAAAACTAAACATCTTTATATTTATATTTCTCTAAGACTTTGTATGTCCCCATTATTGTAAAAGCAAATCTAAATTGTAATTCTTCCTCATTAGCATATTCCCAAACTTCTTCAAATAGGCTATAACTTAACTTCTTCATTAATAGATTAAATATATCTTCAAGTTTATAGCTTTCCTCTTCTTTTATCCCAAGTATTTTCAATAACCTATCATCAATTTCTTTATTTAATTTATCCTTACTATAATTATCTAAGAAGGAAACATAATCAGAACATTCATTGTTTGCTCTATGCTTACACGGTTCACAAATATCATCACAATCTCTAGTAAATGTAACTTCACTAACTTCTAAATTTATGATTTCATTTGCTATTTTATAAAAGTCATGGCCAAACTCCATATCTTTAACAAATACTTCAATTCCTTTTCCATGCAATTTTAATATATCTAATAAATGATGAGGTTTTATTCTTATACTTTCCACTAAGTTTATCCCCCTTCCCCTTCTATAAATTATAATCTCCCTCTAATATCCTTAAAAAACAAGCATATCATTTTCATCATACTGAAAATTTGGTCCCCAAGCTACTTCCCAGTAGTATCCATCAGGATCTGCAAAGTAAGCATGATAACCTCCCCAGAAAACATCTTGAGGTTCTTTTGCTATAGTTGCTCCTGCTCTTCTAGCTAGTTCAATTACTTCATTTACTTCATTTTTACTTTTAACATTAAGTGCTAAAGTAACTCCTGAAAATCCTGTGCCTATTTTAGGTGGATTCTCAGAGCTTATATCTTCTGCTAAAAGATTTAAAGGATATAATTCAAACTTTGTTCCTGTTGTATTAAAAAATATTACTGCTGGATTATCCTCTTTTTCATCTGTTTGAAATCCTAATCCATCTCTATAAAATTGGATAGATCTCTTCATATCTCTAACGCCTAAACAAATAATATTAATTCTATTCATAATAACCTCCTAATTCTCTAATTAACAATTTATAATAATATAATCTGCTACTTCTATTGGAGTCAGTTTTGATACATCAACTTTTTGTGTTAATAATTTTTCATAAAGTTTAAGTTGTTCCAGGCTTCTATTAATAACATCCTCAGTTCTAACACCTTTATCTACATCGTTTCCTAATCTAACCTTTAAAGATTCCTTATCACAAGCTAAAGAAATTAAATGTAATAAATGTTTCATATAATTAATAATCCATTTCATAGTGATTTTAAGAATATCTTATAATCTCTTTTACTTCTTAATTATAAGTTTTTAATAAAATAATGCCTCTTACCTGTAATAGGATACTCTTCTAATGAAAATACTTTTTCATAGCCTAACTTTAAATAAAAACCTTCTGCTTGAAAGCTAAAAGTATTTAAGAAAACATACTTGCATCCTCTTCTTCTTGCTTCCTCTTCAGCCTTCTCTATAATTTCAGTGCCAATATCTTTACCTCTTATATCTTCACTTACCCATAAATAATTAATAGTTAACCAATTTCCATGGGTATCTCCTATAAGTCCTGCTACCTTCTTACCTTCTTCATTTTCTAAAAATATCCCCAGCTCCTGTACATCTTTATTTTCTATATGAGCAAGATTATATTTTAATAACTCTTCAAATATTTCTTTTTTATCTTCTTCTGAAGGATTATTAGTTAATTTATATTCCATATTAATTCCCCTCTACTCCCATTGTCCTGGCAATTTTAACTTCTCCATATAAGGAAACTTCTTATCAAACTCTTCAACCTTCTCTGGTATTAACATTTCAAAAACCTTTGATTCATAGAACTTGCCCTAAGAATATGAACTAAATAATGTTCATTACAGCCTGGAACATGTAAGTTCCAGAAAGCCTTCTTAGTCATGTATTCAACATTAAAATAATCACTTTCTCTTTCATCCCTAATAATTAAATTCTTCAAATACCCTTCTCTATTTTACATTTATTAAACTTATTATATTTCCGCAATCATTTGTTCTTAGACTCCTCAAATTCAAACTACCTAAATTCCAAAGGAATTAATTATTTAATTTTTTCATTTCGATTTTGCGTCAGCAAAGGAGAAACTTCATTCTTTCATTTACCAAAACTCTTTAGTCCTTTTTCCTTAATAATTTATTACCCATTATGCATTATCAATTATTGACTAATTTTGTCTGCTGGATATATAACTCCTATTTGCTTCCTAGCTTCTTCTATTACTTCTATTACATCTCTTGAAACCTTTAATGAGTTTATCTTAGATTCTTTTTCTCCTGATTGAATTAGCTTTACAAATTCTTCAACTTCATAGCACATATTAGCTTTCTTATGTTCTAAAGTTAAGTCTTCTTCTCTTCCATCTCTATATATTATTTTTACATTTTCAAAGGTGTTGATTTTATTAATTATTATACTTCCTTCTTCTCCTTGGATTTCTGATGGTAAATATGAATTACTTATTTTTGAGTAAATAACTGCTGCCTCCATATCATCGTAACCAAAGACTACACTTCCTTCACCATCCACACCTGTTTTAAGCATTATTCCATTAGCCTTTATTGTATTTGGCTTTCCAAAAAGATTAACCATAGGTGCTATACAGTAGACCCCTATATCCATAATAGCTCCATTAGATAATTCATTTTTAAAAGCATTTAATATTTCTCCTGCTTTATATTTATCGTATCTTGAGGAGTATTGGCAGTAGCTTGCAAAGTATTTTCTTATCTTACCTATCTTATATAAATTATCTCTTACCACTTTAAAATTAGGTAACATTGTAGTTCTCATAGCTTCCATAAGAACTACATTATTCTCTTTAGCTGCATTTATCATTTTATCTACTTCTTTAGTATTTGAAGCAAAGGCTTTTTCTCCTAATACATGCTTCTTATTATTTAAAAATAAAATAGCTTGGCTAGCATGTAAGGCATTTGGTGATGCTATATAAACTGCATCTATTAAATCACTTTTTGCCATTTCCTCTAGATTAGTAAAGGTATTCTCTATTCCATATTTCCCTGCATATTCTTTTGCTCTTTCTTCTGTTCTTGAATAAACAGCTGATATTTTTGCATCCTTAACCTCCATAGCTCCCTCAATTAAACTATCAGTGATAAAGTTAGTCCCTATTACACCTATATTAACCATATTATCCTCCTTCTGTTTCATTTATTATTTTCTTCTATATATTTATTGTATAAAAAAAAGGAACTGAATTACAACCTATTAAGTAAGATTAATGTAAATTCAGTTCCTATCTTCTTATGTATATGTACTAAATAAAAATTATCATTTAATTTAATATTAATTTTATGATAATACTCATTACGACTATATTTCTTTCATGTCTATATTTTAATACTAAATAAACTTTTATAAGATATCTTGTAAAGTATATTTAGAAAATTCATGTATAAAGGCATCTAAAGAGTTTTGCATTATTCCTTTTAGTTTACATCCTGATCCCATATAAGGGCAACAGTCTGTTTTACTGAAACATTGTGCAATATTTAAGTTATCTTCAGTAATTTTAATAACCTCTCCCAAATTTATATCTACTGGATCTAGTCCAAGTTTTAATCCACCAGTTCTACCTTTCATAGAAATAACTAAATCCGTCTTCGCCATCTTATGTATTATCTTTTTTAAATGATGCTCTGATATTTCTAGTTTCTTCGCTAGTTCTTCAACAGTACAAAGCTTATCTCTGTTTTCTGCTAAATAAATTAGCGATCTAAATGAATAATCAGTGAATTTGGATAAATACATTTTAATACCCCTCTTTCGTTTAATATAATGTCATTTTATAAATAGATATTTATTTATTATAAGAATTAATTTTAATTTATTAATATAAAATTTATATATGTAAACTTATTCCAAAACTACATATTTTTCAAAACAAATTAAATAAAATTCTTTCTATAATTATACTATATTTCATCTAATAATTACTTGGAAAACTATATACTGTTAACAAAAATTTAATACTTTATCCATAATTTATATAAAACCCTATTTTACATATTTAATTATAGGTGTTTTCTACTAGAATTATATAAAACTTTTTCCATTATAAAGACCCATATAATTATTTTTCTTTCATTAAAAATTTAAAAGTTGTTCATTGTTAAAACATGTTGTTTAAACTATTTTTTCCAAAATTATTATTTATTTAAACTTTAAATTTAACTTTTATTTTTAGTGATTTTAATCTTAAATCCCAAAGCTATTTTTAGTAACATTAACTAAAATAACTTTAGGATTTAATATCATAAATTAAAATTAAATTTTATTTTTATCTACTATAATATTTAAATTTATATTCCCTAAATCTTATTACTTAATTATTTATCTAAGTTATTCAAGTACTCATCTATGGCTTGTGCAGCTTTCTTACCAGCTCCCATAGCTAAAATAACTGTAGCAGCTCCTGTAACTGCATCTCCACCAGCATAAACTCCTTCTTTAGTAGTAAGTCCGCTTTCATCTGCAATTAAGCACTTCCACTTATTAGTTTCAAGCCCTTCAGTAGTAGAAGATATTAATGGATTTGGTGATGTTCCAAGAGACATTATAACTGTGTCTACTTCCATAACATATTCAGAACCTTGTTTAACCACAGGCTTTCTTCTTCCTGATTCATCTGGCTCACCTAGCTCCATTTCAACACATTTCATACCTCTAACCCAACCATTTTCATCTACTAAAATTTCTGTTGGATTAGTTAAAACATCAAAGATTACTCCTTCTTCTTTAGCATGGTGTACTTCTTCGGCTCTTGCTGGTAGTTCAGATTCGCTTCTTCTATAAACTATATGTGATTCTGATCCTAATCTTAAGGCAGTTCTTGCTGCATCCATAGCAACATTACCTCCACCAACTATAGCAACCTTCTTACCAACCTTAACTGGAGTATGGTATTCTTCCTTAAATGCCTTCATTAAGTTAACTCTAGTTAAGAACTCGTTAGCAGATAATACTCCATTAGCATTTTCTCCTGGAATTCCCATAAATTTAGGTAGTCCAGCTCCTGATCCTATAAATACTGCTGAGAAGTCCTCATCAGACATAAGTTCATCTATAGTGATAGTTCTTCCTATAATAACATTAGTTTCTATCTTAACTCCAAGTTTCTTTATGTTTTCAATTTCTGGTCTAACTACATCATCCTTAGGTAATCTAAACTCAGGGATTCCATAAACTAAAACTCCACCTGGTTCATGTAGTGCTTCAAAAATAGTTACATCATAACCCTTTCTTGCTAATTCTCCTGCACAAGTTAATCCTGCAGGACCACTTCCTATAACTGCAACCTTAGTATCCTTAAGCTCTGCTCTCTCAGAAAGGTCAACTTCATTTATTCTAGACCAGTCAGCTATAAATCTTTCAAGCTTACCTATAGATACAGCTTCTCCTTTTATACCAAGAACACATTTACCTTCACATTGACTTTCTTGTGGACATACTCTTCCACAAACTGCTGGTAATGCACTATATTTTGCAACTTCTTTAGCTGCTTTTTCAAATTCTCCTTCTTTCATGTATGCTATGAAACCTGGAATATTTATAGATACTGGACATCCTTCAACGCATTTAGGATTCTTACAACCTAAACATCTATTAGCTTCTTTAATTGCTTCTTCATCCGAATATCCAAGGCAAACTTCATCAAAGTTTTTAGCTCTAACTTCTGGAGCTTGTTCTGCTATAGGTACTCTTTTCATTCTATCTTGCATATTCATAATTAATCCACCTTACAACCACAACCACCATGATTATGAGTATCCCCTTCTTCTATTTTTAATTGAGATCTGCCTTCCTCAGTCTTATACATAGCTTGTCTTCTCATGGATTCATCAAAATCTACTAAATGTCCATCAAATTCTGGTCCATCAACACAAGCAAACTTAACTTTTCCACCTACAGTAACTCTACAAGCACCACACATACCTGTACCATCTACCATAATAGGATTTAAACTTACTGTAGTTGGGATATTTAGCTCCTTAGTAAGCATAGCCATAAACTTCATCATAATCATAGGTCCAATTACAACTGCATGGTCATATTTATTGCCTTTTTCTTCTACTAAATGCTTTAAGCAATCAGTAACTCTTCCATTAAATCCATAGCTACCATCATCAGTTGATATATATAAATTCTTAGATACCTTCTTTAATTCATCTTCTAATATTAATAATTCCTTATTTCGACTTCCAACTATAACGTCACATTCAATACCATGATCATGCATCCATTTAACTTGCGGATATACAGGTGCTGCCCCCACACCACCTGCTATAAAGATAATATTTTTTCTTTTTAGCTCGTTTATATCTTCATGGATAAATTCACTTGGCTGTCCTAATGGACCAACAAAGTCTGAAACATAATCTCCCTCATTAAAACTTGCAAGTTCTTTAGTTCCTCTACCAACTGCTTGAAAAACTATAGTTACAGTCCCCTTGTCTTTGCTATAGTCAGCAATAGTTAGTGGTATTCTTTCACCCTTATCATCATTTTTAATAATAATAAATTGTCCTGGTTTAGCTGACTTGGCAACTCTTGGTGCTTCTATATCCATAAGATATATATTATCAGCTAACTCTCTCTTACTAACGATTTTATACATAGCTGTACCCCCTGTTTTATTTTTAACATACTTTTATCTTATCATTTTTTTAATATTCATACAATTCTTAATCTAATTTTTATATAAAAATTTATTAATAATATATTCTAGCCTAATTTAATACTTTTAATGCTCCTTCTTCATTATATAAATCTCTTGATATTTTAAAAGGTGCTATAATATACCATCCTAAATTTATATAATTTACTTTTTACTTAATTCACATTAATATATTTAGCAAGGTTTATGACAATCTTTGAATTCAACAATATCGTTAAATTATTCACTTTTTTCTAGTTTTTAATTTTAATAATAAATATACCCTAAGAAAGAATACGCCTTTTACTTTTCCTTATATTTATTTGATTTATATATTTTAGTAAATGTTATATAATCTAAGTATATATTCCAACAAATATTATATAATTTAAATATACATTTTAACAAATGTTATATAATCCAAGCATAATTAAATAAATTTTATGCAATTTGATTATTTTTTAGGAGGTGTTTTTAATAGATATAACTACAATTTCAAAAGGCTTTATAGGAACTTATACTAAAGGAAATAGCAAAGGAATTTATAAATTCTCTTTCAATAATATAAATTGTGAAATAGACTCTATAGATCTTGCTGCTGAAATCGGGAATCCAACTTTTTTATCAATTTCTAAAGATAAGAAATTTTTATATTCCGTAATTAAAACAACTAATGAAGGAGGAGTTGCATCCTATTTAATAAATGAGGATTTAAGCTTATCTCTTCTAAATTATAAGATTTCACCTGGAGCCTCACCATGTCATTTAATAACTGATAGTAAAAACTCATTCTTATTTTCCGCAAATTATCATACTGGTGAAATATCTTGCTATTCTCTACTAGCTGATGGTTCTATAGGTAATTTAGAATCTAGAGTTTATCATACTGGTTCTGGAATAAATAATGAAAGGCAAGAAAAACCTCACCCACATTTTGTATGCCTTACTCCTAATGAAGAAAAACTTCTTGCTATTGATTTAGGTGTTGATAAACTTTTTGTTTATGATTATGAAAATGGGCTTTTAAAAGAAGATACTTCACGTTCTGTTAAATTGCCCGATGGAGTAGGCCCAAGACATATGGCTTTTCATGAAAATAATAAAGTTGCATTCTTGATTAGTGAACTAACTTCAGAAGTTTTCGTATTATCTTATAATATTGAAAATAATACCTTTAATATATTTCAAAAAATTTCAGCTATTCCTGAAAATTTCAAAGGACAAACTGATGCTGCTGCAATCCATATATCACCAGATGGAAGATTCTTATATACATCTAACCGTGGATTTGACTCTATTGCTGTATTCTCTATAGATAAAAAAACCTTTAAACTCAATTTAGTTGAAATTACAGAAACAAAGGGCTCTCATCCTAGGGATTTTAGTATAGATCCAAGCGGAAAGTTTTTAATTGTCCCCCATCAACTTACACCTAATATAACTCTTTTCCATAGAGATATTAAAACAGGTAAGTTAACTAAGGCTGACAAAGAATTTGTTATTGAGAGTGGAGTTTGTATCAAGTTCATTTAATAAAAGATAGACATATCAAAATGTAATTGTTTTGATATGTCTATTTGTCTATTTAGATTTAATATTATACAACTAAAAATCTACTTTAGTTCCATAGAATGTACATTCAAATAATTTTGACATTGTATTAGCATCTATCTCCCTTGGATTAGAGCCTGTACAAGCATCTGATACTGCATTTTTAGATATAAATTCCAAATTGTCTTTAAAGTCATCCTCTTGAACTCCATACTCCTTCATATTATGTGGTATATGAAGACTGGTATTTAACTCATTGATTAATTCTACTAATGAATCAGTAAGTTCAGTATTATTTTCACCCTTTAAATTTAATGCTCTTGCTATATCTGCATATCTGTCTTCACATTTGATTCTATTATATTGAATTACATAAGGTAAAAAGATAGCATTTGCACATCCATGAGGTATATGGAATACAGCTCCTGTCTTATGAGCCATAGAGTGAACTATTCCAAGTAATGCATTTGAAAATGCCATTCCAGCTAAACATTGAGCTTCATGCATTAAATTTCTCGCCTCTCTATCTCCATTATATGATTTAATTAAATTTTCATTTATCATTTCAATAGCCTTCATAGCTAAAGGATCAGAAAAATTAGATCTTAATGATGCTGTATATGCTTCTATAGCATGAGTAAGTGCATCCATTCCTGTATGAGCTACCAATTTATCTGGCATAGTTTGAGCTAATGATGGATCCACTATTGCAATATCTGGAGTTATATTAAAATCTGCTAGTGGATATTTAATTTTTGCCTTATAATCTGTAATTACTGAAAATGCTGTAACTTCTGTTGCTGTACCACTTGTAGATGGAATAGCTACAAATTTTGCCTTTTGTCTAAGTTCTGGTAATCCAAATGGAATAATTGCCTTTTCAAAAGTAAAATCAGGATACTCATAGAATATCCACATTGCCTTAGCCGCATCTATTGGAGATCCTCCCCCCATTGCAACTATCCAATCTGGTTCAAAATTTCTCATAACTTCAGCTCCAGCCATAACAGTTTCAACTGATGGGTCTGGTTCTACACCTTCAAAAATTTCTACTTCCATTCCAGCTTCATTTAAATAATTTTCTACTTTTTCTAAGAATCCAAAGCGTTTCATAGAGCCTCCACCAACTACTATTATTGCTTTCTTACCCTTTAATGTCTTAAGTACTTCTAAAGATCCTTCCCCATGATATAAATCCCTTGGTAACGTAAAACGAGCCATATAAAAACCTCCAATAATATTAATTTATTTCTATACCCTCTTTAAATTTATTAAATAAATCTTACAGATTGGTTATATTGTTAAAGTATTAACTTTTATATATAAAAAAATAACAACTTACCTATAAGTTATGATAATTACAAGTATATCTAAACAACTATCCTTAAATTATAGTTATCTATCATATAATATTTTTTTCTTTTGAATATCTCTCTTTTAAATTGTTAAAATTACTACAAATAAAGTTATTCTTTTCTAATTTTTATCTCTTTAACCTATCATTTAAAAATAGTTATCCTATTTATTTAGTAATTTTATTTAGTAATTTTATTTTCTACTCTTATTCATTTATAGTATATGATGGTTATTAACTAATAATTATATTATTAGTTAATCTTTTTCATAAAAAGTAATATATTACTATTTTAAACCCTTTTTGATAATTTTTCTACAAAATAAAGACTATAATTTAAATTATTAAAAATCTAAATTATAGTCTTATTTTATTAGTATCTTGTAGAATTTTTTAATTGTCTTTCAATATCTCTCTTATGAGCTTTCTCAAGCATAGAATCTCTCTTATCGTAATTCTTTTTACCTCTGCATAAACCAAGCGCTACTTTAACTTTTCCATTTTTTAAATATAGCGAAAGTGGCACTAGAGTAAAGCCTTGTTGAGATACAAGCCCTGCAAATCTTGATATTTGCTCTTTATGAAGTAAAAGTTTTCTTTCTCTTAACGGATCAACATTAAAGATATTTCCTTGTTCATAAGGACTAATATGCATTCCCTTAATTGTTATTTCTCCATTTTCAACATCAGCATAACTTTCTTTCAAGTTACACTTTCCTGCTCTTATTGATTTTACTTCTGTTCCCACTAAAGCTATCCCAGCTTCAATGGTTTCTTCCACGAAATAATCATGTCTTGCTTTTCTATTTTCAGCTAATGAATTACTATTTTTCTTTCTTACCATAATATCCACCATAAATTTTATTTTATTCTATTTATTAATTATAACAAAATAATTAAAAGTAAACCACCAGTTATAAAATGCGAAGCATTTTATTAATGAAAGAATGAAAAAATTAAAAAATTAAAGAATGTATATAAAAAATCTTTACAGATTTTTTTAAGGTTATCTTTAAAACAAAGGAGGTTTTGCATAGCAAAGCCTTTTCCTTCATTTTTTCATTTTTTCATTCTCTTAATTTTTTCATTTTAAAATGCTGCGTATTTTAAAACTATTATTCCTCTTCTTCATCAGTTAGGGTGTTTTGTATTTCCGCCTTAGCCTTTTGAATTTCTTCACTTAGCTTTTCACTTGGCACTATTTCCTCTTTATTATCTTCTTCTATTAAATCAAAATATACTTCTCTATTATCAATATCTACTCTAGTACATTTTACTTTTACTTCGTCACCTAGTCTATAAATCTTCTTAGTTCTTTCACCTATTAAGCATAAATGTGCTTCATCATAAACATAATAGTCATCATCTAAAGCTGTTATGTGAATAAGTCCTTCTATAGTATTAGGAAGTTCTGCAAATAATCCAAAAGAAGTTACTGAAGAAATTATTGCTGAGAATTCTTCTCCAATTCTTTCTTGCATGTATTCTGCCTTCTTTAAGTCATCTACTTCTCTTTCAGCTTCTTGAGCTAATCTTTCCATTTCTGATGATTGCTTAGATGCTATTTCTACTATTCCAGATAGTTTTGCACTTCTCTTCTCATCTATTTTACCATTAAGCTGTTCCTTAATAATTCTATGAATTTGAAGATCAGGATATCTTCTTATAGGTGAAGTAAAGTGACAGTAGTATTTTGCAGCAAGACCAAAGTGTCCTACACATTCTGGTGAGTACTTAGCCTGCATCATTGAACGAAGTAATAATGTACTAACTACAGTTTCTTCTTTCTTTCCCTTTACCTTTTCTAATATATCTTGAAGAGCTCTTGGGTGGGTTTCTTGTCCCCACTTAACTACATGTCCCAAATTGTATACAAATTCTTTAAATTTCTCTAGCTTTTCTTCATCTGGATCTTCGTGAATTCTATATACAAAAGGAAGATTAGTCCAATACATATGCTCTGCTATAGTTTCATTACAAACTAACATAAATTCTTCTATTATTCTATTTGCAATGGCTCTATCATAAGGTTTTATATCAATAGGCTTTCCTAAATCATTTAATATTATCTTAGATTCTTCAAAGTTAAAGTCTATTGCGCCTCTTTTAAACCTCTTTGCACGAAGAATATTGCATAACTCTTCCATAGCCTTAAAGTCATCTACTAAATAATCATATCTATTAATTAATTCTTCATCATTATTTTCAAGAATCTTAGTAACGTCTGTATAAGTCATTCTTTCTGAAGTTCTTATTACAGTTTCATCAATCTCATGTTTAATAACCTTTCCCTTGTTATCTATAATCATAAAACAACTTAAGGCAAGTCTATCAACCTTAGGATTTAATGAACAAATTCCATTAGATAATTTCTTTGGTAACATCGGAATAACTCTATCTATCAAATAAACTGAAGTTGCTCTCTTTAACGCTTCCTTATCTAGAGGATTCTTTTCTCTTACATAATGAGATACGTCAGCTATATGAACTCCAAGTTTATACTTACCATCATCAAGTCTTTCTATAGATACAGCATCATCTAAGTCCTTAGCGTCTTCCCCATCTATAGTTACCATTCTTAAATCTCTTAAATCTAATCTTCTCTTATATTCTTTTTCTTCTATTTCTTCTTCTATATTCTCTGCATAATTAAGTACCTTTTCAGGAAACTCTTCTGGGAGACCATACTTCTTTATAATAGTTAATATATCTAATCCCTTATCGCCTTTTTTACCTAGGACTTCTTTAACTATTCCTTCTGGACTTCTTCTTTTATCTGCCCATTTTACTATTTCACAGATTACAACATCTCCATCACTTGCACCATTTCTATCTTTTTTAGATATAAATATATCTTGGTTTAGTCTAGTATCTTCAGGCACTACAAAACCAAAGTTTCTACTATCTTCGTAAACTCCGATTACTTTATTATTAACTCTTTCTAATACTTCTTTAACTTCACCTTCACGTTTTTTACCGTTAAAATCTTCTCTTGTAATTTGAACCAGTACCTTATCTCCATTCATAGCACCATTCATTGAAGAACTAGGTATAAATACATCCTTTTCTCCTTCAATTTCAGGTATTAAAAATCCAAATCCCTTTTGATGGACTTCTAACTTTCCTTTAATAAGTCCAAGTCTTTCTGGAACTCCAAACTTATCTTTCTTAGTTCTAACTATTAGTCCTTCTTTTTCCATAGCCTTTAAAACTTTTTTAAAAGACTTATATTCATCAGGGTTTATATCAAATACTGATACTAATTCTTGTATATCCATTGGTCTATAAGCTTCTTCTCTCATAAAGCTTAATAACGTTTGCTTAATTCCCATTTTCTCACTTCCTTTATTAGAAATATAGAGTCATCTTTCGTACCTATACTTCTATATTTTATCCATATATACGTTAAATAATCTTTTATTATACAGATATAATTTATATATTCTATTTCTATATTTTTTTCTATTTATTATTTTCCTTTTATTATCTAAGACAGTATTCAGCAAGAATAGATTGTAACTCATAAATATTAAGACTTTGATTAAATTGCTTTTCAATAGGTAGAGCTGTTCCAGATATCCATATTTTAAGCTCTGCATCTAAATCAAAATGACCAGAAGTCTCAATACTGAAATGTGTTATTGATTTATATGGTATTGAATGATACTCTGTTTTCTTACCAGTAACTCCTTGCTTATCAACTAATATTAATCTCTTGTTTGTAAATAAAAATAAATCTCTTACTAACTTATAACCTTTTTCAATAGTTTCTGTTGATGAAAGTATATTTTCATATTCTTTTCTTAAGCTTTCTAAGTTTATCTCTGAAGCATTTCCCATTAATCCATTAAAAATTCCCACCAAAAACACCATCCTTTTTTATTTTAATTTATGTTAATTAAATTTATTTAAATTAGTATTCCCTAAAATTTATCCCTTAAAAGCATAAAAGAGCTACTAATGATTTAAGCAGCTCGTTTTAATCCCTATATTAAATTTAATGCTATTGTGTTAACAGCAAATAAAGTCATTGTAATGATTGTTAACTTTAACAACATAGATTCCTTTGTTTTTGCCTTGTTCTTAGAGAAAAAAGTTTCATTTCTACTTCCTTGAATTAAACCGCTTAACGCATCTGTTTTACTTGGTTGTAATAATACTGATATTATAATTACTAGTCCTAATACTGCTTCTAACACTAATAAAAAGTTCTTCATTGCTATACCTCCCAACCTAGATATAAATGGTCGTATTTACATAAGGTTATCTTATCATATTGAGTCTAATATTACAAGTAACTATTATTAAATATACTTAAAATTTGTATTTATAAGGAAGAAAATTATTAAAAGGAGCTATAACAAGTTTAGAAAATCAATCTTGTTATAGCTCCTATATTAATCTTATTGCTTAATAAAGATTATAAGAAATTACTTCTTAATGTTGAAGAATGCTCTTCTTCCTCTGTATTCAGCAACGTCATCTAATTCTTCTTCAATTCTGATTAATTGATTGTACTTAGCAACTCTTTCAGATCTTGCAGGAGCACCAGTCTTGATTTGACCAGCGTTAACAGCTACAACTAAGTCAGCTATAGTAGTATCTTCAGTTTCTCCTGATCTGTGAGAAATTACTGCTGTGTATCCAGCTCTGTTAGCCATTTCGATAGCATTTAAAGTTTCAGTTAAAGTACCGATTTGGTTTAACTTGATTAGGATTGAGTTAGCAACTCCTAAATCAATACCCTTTTCTAATCTTTCAGTGTTAGTAACAAATAAGTCGTCTCCAACTAATTGAACTTTCTTACCTAATCTTTCAGTGATTAGCTTCCAACCTTCCCAGTCTTCTTCAGCCATACCATCTTCGATTGAGATAATTGGATACTTATCAACCCAAGCTTCTAAGAAATCAACCATTTCAGCTGCAGTTAAAGTCTTTCCTTCATGTTCTAATACATACTTTCCATCTTTGTAGTATTCTGATGAAGCAGCATCTATAGCTATGAACATATCTTCTCCAGCCTTGTATCCAGCTGCAGTGATAGCTTCTATGATAACTTCGATAGCTTCTTCGTTTGACTTAAGGTTTGGAGCGAATCCACCTTCATCACCGATAGCTGTTGAATATCCTTTATTGTGTAAAGTTTTCTTTAAAGTATGGTAAACTTCAGCACACATTTGTAAAGCATCGCTAAAAGTCTTAGCTCCAACTGGCATTACCATGAATTCTTGTAAATCTACTGAGTTATCAGCATGTGATCCACCATTGATTATGTTCATCATTGGAACTGGTAAAACTTTAGCATTTACTCCACCAACATATTGGTATAATGGTAAATCTAAAGATTTAGCAGCTGCATTAGCAACAGCTAAAGAAACACCTAAGATAGCATTAGCTCCAAGCTTTGCTTTGTTTGGAGTTCCATCTAATTCAATAAGTAATTTATCAATGTATGGTTGATCATAAACGTTACATCCTATTAATTCTTCTGCAATTGTATCATTAACGTTTTGAACTGCCTTTAAAACACCTTTTCCTAAGTATTGGCTCTTATCCCCATCTCTTAATTCAACTGCTTCATACATACCAGTTGATGCTCCTGATGGAACAGCTGCTCTTCCTACAGTACCATCTTCTAAGTATACTTCTACTTCTACTGTTGGGAAACATCTAGAGTCTAAAATTTGTCTAGCTACGACATCTACTATTTCGTTATAATTTTTCACGATTTTTTCCTCCTTTATTTTAATGTTACTATTTACCTTTTTCTATTCATACCATTATTATTATCTCTATCCTCGACAGAATTATTCATAATAGTATTACTTATAAGAAAATTTTAAAATAAATAACATTTTATAGCATATAATAATCATTATCACATTTTCACTATTATTATACCACTTTGACCATATATTTCAATACGTATTTACTTATGTAAACAATTACCCATTATTAAATTTAAATTAAATCCACATTTTAATAGTTTAATTTAACTTTGTTTACATTAATACTTAATTATATACATAAAATCACAATTAAGTACAAATACATTAAGAGAATTATAATTAGCTTTTTATTGATAATACAAGATAATATTGATAATTTGGTAATTTAAAGCAATTTATTCCGTTAATTATTAACTAAAAAAACAGTGGCCATTATAGCCACTATTCTTCCTCATCTTTACTTTGTGTATATTGATTATATCTTTTTTCCCATAATGCTGCCGTCTTTTTGTCTATAATATAAATATCTTCAAGAAAACTATCCAAAACTCCAATTTTATCAAGACCTTTCATAAGGTGCCTCGGATAATTCACTTTCTTTTTATAACATTGCTTTGGATCTATTACCATGACTTTATTATCATCAGTTATATAAATATCCCTACATCTTGCATCAAGCTTAGTAAACTTTAATTTTTTAAACTCACCAATCAAATCATATAAGCTTTCTGATATCTCATAGTTAAATCCTTTTTTCTTAATATAGTGATCTAGTCTCTTTCCTTGAACCTTGTCTCTTACCATATAAAAATTGCCTATATTATATACTCTAGGAAAATATTTAGATCTACTAACCTTTTTAAGGATTTCTCCTTCTTCTTTGCAACATTTTGACTCCTTAAATATCTTAACTGCTTTGTTATCTGGTAATTCATATACTATTCCATTATGACCTTCTCCAAGAAATAAAGCTTCTTTAAAAAGCCCTTCCGTTTCAGAATCAAAGTCAGCTGAATAAGAATAGGTTCTAGGCATAATGTTCTCCCCAAAAATTATTATTACTATATACTATTATTATTAAAGAAATATTATAACAAATCTTTATTCAAAAATAACTGATTCTGGCTTTACTGTATCCCCATAAGCAGGAGCTAAAGTCTTATTAAATGCTTCTTTAAAGAATCCTTCACTAGTTAAAGTATCTATTTCTTTATTTACCCATTCTAAAAGCTCAGTATCTCCTTTTTTAACTGCTGGAGCTATTGTATCTTCATCACCTAATGAAGAAATATAAGTTGTGTATCCTGGATTTTCTTTTGCCCAAGCAAATAATAAAGTATTATCATGAGCTAAAGCATCTCCTCTTCCATCTTTTAATGCTGCAAAAGTTTCTGTATTTTGCTCAAATTTAACTAATTCTATATCTGGGTGATTCTTAGTAAAGTAACTTTCTGCTGTAGTTCCTTTATTAACTAAAAGCTTTTTCCCCTTTAACTCTTCAACTGACTTAATAGGAGAACCATCAGATGATACTACACCTAAAGCAACCTTCATGTATGGATTTGCAAAATCAACTTTTTCTTTTCTTTCAGGAGTAACAGTAAAGTTTGCAAGAATTATATCAACTTTATTAGATTCTAAATATTCAACTCTATTTGCTGCCTCAACTAATACAAATTCGACTTTGCTTTCATCTCCAAGTAAGTCCTTAGCTATTCTCTTTGCTAAATATACATCATAGCCTTGATTCTCTCCTTTTTCATCTACAAATCCAAAAGGAGGTTTATCGCTAAATACTCCAATTCTCACTTTTCCTTCTGCCTTTATTTTATCGATTGAAGACTTATTTTCATCTACTTTTTGACCGCATCCAACTAATATCCCCACTGCTAATACAAATGTTAAAATTATTGATAATAGTTTCTTCATATTATTTACACCATCCCTTTTTTATTTTTTATATTTAATTACTTATTATTTATTTATTTTAAAACGCGAATCATTTTATTAATTAAGAATTTAAAATTAAAAATGAAGAATTAATGATGTTTTGCTATACAAAACTTAAAATTCAACTTATAAGAAAAACTTTTTTATTCAAAACTCCGTAGGAGTTTTTTCCTTTAGTATCCTACATTCACAAAATAAAATGATTCAAGGAGTCTTAAACATATTATGTGTAAGCCGACTTGGAGCTAGCGATGGAGGCAGAGCATAATATGTTTAAGACTCCTGCGCATTTTAACAAATCGCTACTAATAGAAATCAAAAGAAGCTAAAAAGCTCTTAGCTCTTTCTGTTTTTGGATTACTGAAAAATTCCTTAGGAGTAGATACTTCTACCACCTTTCCTTCCTCCATGAAAACTATCTTATCTGCTACATGCTTTGCAAATTCTAATTCATGAGTTACAACCATCATAGTCATACCATTCTTTGCAAGCTCTAAAAGTACCATTAATACTTCTCTAACCATTTCTGGATCTAAAGCCGCAGTAACTTCATCAAAAAGCATTATTTCTGGGTTCATGCATAAAGCTCTAACTATTGCAATTCTTTGCTTTTGACCACCTGATAACTCTCTTGGATAAGAAAATTTTCTATTATATAACCCAACTCTATTTAGTAATTCATCTGCCTGTTTTTCTACTTCTTCCTTTTTTCTATTTTGAGCCTTAGTTGGCCCAAGAAGTATATTATTAATTACATTTAAATGTGGGAATAATTCATAGCTTTGAAATACCATCCCTATAATTCCTCTTACCTTTTCAAAAGGTGTCTCTTTTCCCAAAATACCATAGCCTTCAAGATAAATTTCTCCATTACTTATTTCCTCTAAACCATTAATACACCTTAGAAATGTACTTTTCCCACAGCCAGATGGTCCAAGTATTACTACTACTTCCCCCTTTTTTACTTCTAAATCTATTCCCTTTAAAGCTTCAACTTCTCCATATTTCTTCTCTATGCCTTTTACCTTTAATAAAAATTCATCACTCACAACTCTTCCCCCTTAGTTCAATCTTCTTTCAAGTGCCTTTGCCCCTAAAGAAATAGGGAAACAAATAATAAAATAAATAATTAGCATACAGCCATAAATCCAAAATGGAGTAAGAGGCTCTGTTAAAATAGATCTTTCAATAATTTGCTGACCAACTTTAACTAAATCTACTGTCCCTATTAATGTCATTAAAGTTGTTGTCTTAATCATTCTTGTAGTTAAATTAATTATTCCTGGCAGAACCCTCCTTATACTTATTGGAATTATTATAAACCTATAGGTTTTAAATTTATTTAAAGATAATGCCATTGAAGATTCATAATATATTTTGGGTATAGAAGTTATAGCACCTCTTACTAAATCTCCAATCTCGGCTGTACCCCATAATGTAAAGACTATATACCCAACTAATGTTGATTCTATATGGATATTAAAAAGTTTAGGAATTCCAAAATAAAATATAAATAGCCATACCATTATTGGGACAATTCTTATACTTTCAAGATAGATAAAGGATATATTTTTTATAACCTTGTTTTTACTAGTCATTATTATTCCAAATATAACTCCTAAAATAGTTGATAGTATTACCGAAACTAAGGCTATATTTAAAGTTACAACTAGTCCCTCCATTAATCTTTTAAAATTATCTATATTAAAAATTGCGTTATTCGCCAAATTCTCCATACCTTAACCTCCTTTCTATAAATCTACTAAATATAGATATTGGAAGTAAGATAATAAGATAAAATACTACTACTAATATTAAAGCTTCACTTGTCTTATAATACATCCCTATAACATCCTTAGTCACAAACATAAGCTCAGCCACTGCTATGGATGCAATAATTGAAGTTTCTTTGACTAAAAAAATACAATTAGCAACTATAGATGGTATTGAAATAGAAAAGCTTATTGGAATTATAATATTAGATAGTATTTGCATTTTACTAAGACCTAAGGCTTCACCACTCTCTATTTGTGATTTTTCCACAGCATCAACTCCCCCCCTTAAAGACTCTGCCATATAAGCTCCACCTAAGAAAGCTAGTCCTATAACTCCGCAAGCGAAACCACTTAGTTTTATTCCAAACTTAGTTAATCCATAGTAAAGAAAAAAAACTTGAATAAGTAAAGGTGTGTTTCTAGAAAACTCAATGTAAGCCTTGGATATGAAATTCAAAACCTTTAAATTGAAATATCTTGCAGTCTCTATAAATATCCCAATTAATAAGGATAATATAATAGAAACCACTCCAAGCTTTAAAGTCATAATCGTACCTTGCATAAATGTAGGTATAATTTCTCTAATAAAATTAAAATCTATATTCATTTATATTCCCCCATTGTAAAGTCGAATAAAGCTCACTATACGCAAACTATAAATACAATTTATCTTATAAGTTTATTCATAACTCTGTGTAAATTCAGTTTTATTTCTTCTTAATTATTTATTCCTACTATTCCGATATGTTTTGTTGTTTATATTCTTTATTCTATATATTCTGTTTATTTTTGTCAATACATTTTTTGGGTAATTTGTATGTTTATTTTATTATCTTTTCTTAGTAATGTTGTTTAATTTCTAATAAATTTTTAATTTAATATTTTAGAATTAATCTGAGATCTTTACTTTTTTATTAATAACATCAACAACTAATAGATAGTTTATGTTTTAGAGTATAGTTGGTGAAAAATAAAAAAAGGAACTCGTTTAACGAATTCCTTAAAATCATAGTTTTATAAAATTATCTTTCATTACCCAAGAACACAACTCCTATAGTTCCAGGACCACCATGAGTACCTATAACTGCTCCAATTGAGTTAATTATTACACCTTTAACATTATACTCATTTAATATCATTTCCTTAACTGCTAATACATCTTCTAAACAGTCAGCATGGCATAAAAATATAGTTTGATCTTCTATATTTTCGCCTTTTTCTTTAATTAAATTAACTAAGTGCTTTAGAGCTTTCTTTCTTCCCTTTAGCTTTTCAGCAGGAACCACTCCACCATCATTATCAATTTTTAAAGTAGGTTTTATTCCAAGTAATCCACCAACTACAGCAACAGCTCCAGAGATACGTCCACCTCTCTTTAAATGATTTAAATCATCAACTGTGATTCCATGAATTACTTTTCTTTTTATAGATTCTAAATAATTAACTATCTCTTCAATAGTATTATTGTTTTTTATCATTTCAATAGCCTTATATATTAATAGTCCTTGCCCCACAGACACACTTAGGGAATCTACTATATTTATATTAGCTTCTGGATACTCTTCTAATATCATTTTTCTAGCTGTTACAGCACTACTAACTGTACCACTTAAGGCTGATGATAGTCCTATATATAAAATAGTCTTACCTTCTTTAACATACTTCTCAAACATATCATGAAATGTACCTACATTAACTTGTGTTGTTGAAGGCATAGCCCCTTCCCTTACTGCTTTAAAAAAGTCTTTATGACTTAAAGTTTGTCCTAAGTCATCTGGGATAAACTCTCCATTTAAATTTACCATTAACGATGCTACATCAATATCATTTTCTTTAATAAAATCTATAGATAAATCACATGCTGAATCTGTAACCAACTTAATACTCATATAATTCACTCCTATAAGTTATAATTTCATTTTTATTGATATTATAACTTCCAATCATTTCATTGTCAAATGTTTTGATTTTCAAACTAACTTTGAATATAAAAAAGCGTAGCCTTAAGCTACGCTTTTATTATAATTAGTTATTTACTATTAAACATTCTCCAGTCATTTCTGATGGCTTTTCTAATCCCATTACATTTAACATTGTAGGAGCTATATCAGCAAGTTTTCCTTCTTTTAAGCTTCTACCCTCTGTTCTATTTGATACCCATATAAATGGAACTGGGTCAGTTGTATGAGCTGTAAATGGATTTCCTGTTGAGAAATCTATCATGATTTCAGCATTACCATGGTCTGCAGTTACAAATAAAGTTCCATCTTTTTCTAAGATCTTATCTGCAATCTTACCTAGGCATCCATCAACAGTTTCTATAGCCTTAACTGCTGCTTCCATAACTCCAGTATGACCAACCATATCTGGGTTAGCAAAGTTAAGTATAATCATGTCATACTTATCTTCATCTAATCTCTTAAGTAATTCATCAGTTACTTCGTGAGCACTCATTTCAGGTTTTAAATCATAAGTTGCAACCTTTGGAGATGCTATTAATGCTCTATCTTCTCCTTCATATTCCTTTTCAACTCCACCGTTAAAGAAGAATGTAACGTGTGCATACTTTTCAGTTTCAGCAATTCTTAATTGATTTAATCCTTTATTTGAAACATATTCTCCTAAAGTATTATTAATACCTTCTGGTCTGTAAGCAACATTAACTCCTTCTAAAGTCTTGTCATATTGAGTTAAAGTTACGAAAGTTAAGTTTAAAGTTTCTCTATTAAATCCAGTAAATTCTTTATCATTAATAGCTCTAGTTATTTCTCTAGCTCTATCTGGTCTGAAGTTAAAGAATATTACTGAGTCTCCATTCTTTATAGTTCCTTCTGAATCTACTACAGTTGGTAGTACAAATTCATCTGTCTTATTATCGTGATAAGACTTTTCTATTGCTTCTACAGCTGATGTAGAAGTTTCACCTTTTCCTAGAACCATTGCATTGTAAGCAAGTTCTACTCTTTCCCATCTGTTATCTCTATCCATTGCATAGTATCTTCCAGATATAGTAGCTAACTTACCAACTCCAATTTCTTTCATGTACTTTTCAATTTCAACTATGAAATCTTTACCTGATGATGGTGGAACGTCTCTACCATCCATGAAAGCATGAACATATACTTTTGTTAAACCAGCATCTTTTGCTAATTTTAATAATCCTTTTAAGTGATCTATATGTGAGTGAACTCCTCCATCTGATAATAATCCTAATAAATGTAAAGCAGAGTTGTTCTTCTTAGCATTTTCTACTGCTAAATTTAAAGCTTCATTCTTAAAGAATCCGCCTTCTTCAATTTCCTTTGTTATTCTAGTTAATTCTTGATATATAATTCTTCCAGCACCAATATTTAAATGTCCTACTTCTGAATTACCCATTTGTCCATCAGGTAATCCAACAAATAATCCACTAGCTTGTAATTGTGTGTTTGGATATTGAGTCATTAATCTATTATAATTTGGTTTTTGTGCTGCTTCTACAGCGTTTCCATCGGACTTTGGAGCTATTCCAAATCCGTCTAATATCATTAACATTACAGGTTTCTTCGCCATAATTCCCTCCAAAATTTACTTAATCTATATTTGAAATCTATATTGACAATACTTTAATATTATCTTTCTTTAATTTCACCTTTATTATACTACAATTACTTTATTTAAACAATAAATGTGCAAGCCTGTTAAACCTTTGCATGAAAATAATTTGAGAATAATTATTAATTAATAATGAAATTATTGTATTTTATGTAAAAAATATAGCCATTGTCAATATTTATCTTCATCTTTTTTTATAAAAGTTACTTCGTTAATTTAATTTTATATCTACTACAATTAATACCAATAATGAATAAAAAGGCTGTATAATAATTATCTAATAATCATTATACAGCCTTAATCAATTAAAAGTTAACTATTTGTGAGAAATCTGCAGCAACTAAGCTAGCTCCACCAACTAAAGCTCCGTCTATGTCTGACATAGCCATTTGATCTTTAATAGTGTTTGGCTTAACTGATCCGCCGTATTGAATTCTTATCTTATCAGCAACTTCTTTTCCAAACATTTCAGCTAAAACAGCTCTTATAGCCATAATAGTTTCATTTGCTTGTTCATTTGTAGCAGTTTTTCCAGTTCCTATTGCCCAGATTGGTTCGTAAGCAACAACAACTTTTTCTGCTAATTCTTTAGATAATCCTTCTAAATCAGCTTTAATTTGTGCTCCAACAACATCATTAGTTGTTCCGTTTTCTCTTTGCTCTAAAGATTCTCCACAGCAAAGGATTGGAGTTAAGTTATGAGCAAATGCAGCCTTAACTTTCTTGTTTAAAGCTTCATCTGTTTCATTGAAGTATTCTCTTCTTTCACTATGTCCTAATACAACATAGCTAACTCCCATAGCTTCAAGCATTCCTGGAGCAACTTCTCCTGTGAAAGCTCCTTTTTCTTCAAAGTGCATGTTTTGAGCAGCAACTTTAATGTTTGATCCTTCAACTGCTTTTAAAACAGCATCTAAACAAACAAAAGTAGGGCATACTACAACATCACATGTAGCATTTGCTACTAATGGTTTTAATTCTTCTACAACTTTTACAGCCTCAGCTGGAGTATAATGCATCTTCCAGTTTCCAGCGATAATTGGTTTTCTCATTTAAATCACCTCTTATTTTTAATGGGAAGAATGAAGAAATGAAAGAGTGAAAAAATTTATGAAGTTATTCAACTAAGTTGAATAATTAAAATCAAATTTAATTTTATAACTTCACTTAAATAAAATTATAAATATTTTTGATTTACTTAATCCAGTTAACTGGATTATTTTCATAATCCTTTCATTTTTATTTAAAAGTACAACCTTTAAATATAACTTTCATTTTTCAATTCTTCACTTTCTTTAATCCAACTTTGTCTGGATTACTTCCTTAATTCTTTCATTATAGTAAAAAGTGCAACTTTTAACTATAATTTTCATTTTTTCATTTTTTCATTAATAAATAAAACTTGTTTTTATTTATTATTTAAAGCTTCTATTCCTGGTAAAGCCTTACCTTCTAAGAATTCTAGAGAAGCTCCGCCACCTGTAGAGATGTGAGTCATCTTGTCTCCAAATCCTAAGATATTAACAGCTGCAGCTGAGTCTCCTCCACCGATAACTGTTGTTGCATCTGCATCAGCCATAGCCTTAGCAACTGCAATTGTTCCCTTGTTGAAGTTATCGAATTCGAATACTCCCATTGGTCCGTTCCAAATAACTGTTTTAGCATCTTTAATTGCATCAGCATATAAAGCTTCAGTCTTAGGTCCGATATCTAATCCCATGTTTCCAGCTGGAATGTTTTGATCTTCTGTAACTACTGCTTCAACATCTTTGAATTCTGCAGCAATTCTGTGGTCAACTGGTAATAAGAACTTAACTCCCTTTGCAGCTGCCTTTTCGATCATTTCCTTAGCGTAATCAATTCTATCAGCTTCTACTAAAGAAGATCCTACTTCATATCCTTGAGCTTTTAAGAATGTGTAAGCCATTCCTCCGCCGATGATTAGTGTATCAACTTTTTCTAATAAGTTGTTTATAACAGCTATCTTATCTGAAACCTTAGCTCCACCTAATATAGCAACGAATGGTCTAACTGGATTGTTTACAGCTTCTCCTAAGAACTTTAATTCTTTTTGAATTAAGTATCCACATACAGCTGTATCTAAATAATCTGTAACACCTACAGTTGAGCAGTGAGCTCTGTGAGCTGTACCAAATGCATCGTTAACAAATATATCAGCTAAAGAAGCTAATTCTTTAGAGAATTCTTCTATGTTCTTAGTTTCTTCTTTTCTGCATCTTGTATTTTCTAATAATACAACATCGCCATCTTTCATAGCTTCAACAGCAGCTTTAGCATTAGCTCCTACTACTTCTTCATCTCTAGCAAAAACTACTTCTTTGTTTAGCATTTCGCTTAATCTCTTAGCAACTGGAGCTAAAGACTTAGAAGCATCTTTTCCTAAGTGTGAGCAAAGGATAACTTTTGCTCCATTATTTATTAAATAGTTTATAGTTGGTAATGCACCATTTAATCTATTTTCATCAGTTATAACTCCATCTTTTAGTGGAACGTTGAAGTCACATCTTACTAAAACCTTTTTGCCTTTAACTTCGATATCTTCTATAGTTTTCTTATTAAAGCTCATTGATTTCACCTCTTAATTTATTTTATTTATTAAAAATAATTTGCTTATAATTTAAAATTGGTCTGGCCTCATAGATTTTCTATAAAACCAGACCAATAATTAATGCTCTATTTCAAGTATTACTTAACTATTTAATTATCTAGTTACGAAGTACTTTAAAGTTCTTATTAATTGGTTAGTGTATGACATTTCATTGTCGTACCAAGCAGCAACCTTAACTAATTGCTCTTCTCCAACAGTCATAACCTTTGTTTGAGTTGCATCGAATAATGAACCGTAAGTGATTCCGATTACGTCTGATGAAACTATTTCATCTTCAGTGTAACCAAATGATTCATTAGCAGCAGCAGCCATAGCAGCGTTGATTTCTTCAACAGTTGCTTTCTTGTCTAAAGTTACAACTAATTCAGTTAATGAACCTGTAGTAACTGGAACTCTTTGAGCACCACCATCTAATTTTCCTTTTAATTCTGGAATAACTAAACCAATTGCTTTAGCAGCTCCAGTTGAGTTTGGAACGATGTTAGCAGCAGCAGCTCTACCTCTTCTTAAATCGCCTTTTCCGTGAGGACCATCTAATGTATTTTGGTCATTAGTGTAAGCGTGAATTGTAGTCATAAATCCTTTTTGGATTCCGAACTTATCGTTTAATACTTTAGCCATTGGAGCTAAGCAGTTAGTAGTACATGAAGCACCTGAAACTACTGTTTCGCTTCCATCTAATATATCGTTATTTACGTTGTAAACTACAGTCTTGATGTCTCCAGTTGCAGGAGCTGAAATAACAACCTTCTTAGCACCAGCTTGTAAGTGTAAGCCAGCTTTTTCTTGAGAAGTGAAGAATCCAGTACATTCTAATACTACGTCAACGTTTAATTCTTTCCATGGTAAGTCTGCAGGATTTCTTTCAGCTGTAACTTTTATTTCTTTTCCATTAACAACGAAAGCTCCTTCTTTAACTTCTATTTCTCCATTGAATCTTCCTTGTGAAGAATCATATTTGAATAAGTGAGCTAAAGTCTTAGCATCAGTTAAGTCATTGATTGCTACCACGTTGAATTCTGGGTTTTCAATCATTAATCTTAATGCTAATCTTCCTATTCTTCCAAAACCATTAATTGCTACATTTACCATTTGCAATTACCTCCTAAAAATAGTTATATTTAAAATTTTAAAAATTTTAAGCTAATTTATTATGTTCTTTGATGAACTCCACAATCTTTTTGCCAGCTGCTTCGTCAGTTACTAGTATAGCATTATGATTGTTCATCATAGTCGCAATAATAGCATCAACTTTATTTTCCCCAGCAGCCACTGCAATATGTGTGTTAATTTTTCTTGCTTCATTAATATTTATTCCAATTGAAGTATTTTCTGATACTACTTTAGAATCTTTGTTAAAATAGCATCCAAAGGCTTCTCCAACAGCTCCTAAAGATTTAAGCTTATTGAACTCTTCAATAGATACATCTCTTTTTTCTGCCATTACTAAGGCTTCACCAATACCATATATTAAAATATCTGCTTTATGTATATTGTCTATTACTTCTTTTATTTCTTTTTCTTTTAATAAGGTATCTAAGAGATTTAAGCTTAGATTTTCTGGAATATGAAGCAATTTGTAAGCACCATTTAACTTTTGAGCTAAAGATGCAGCTAATGTGCTTGCTTGTATTTCAACTTTTCTTCCCATTCCGCCTCTAGCTGGAACAACAAGAATATTCGAAACATTATTAATCTTTGGTACAGCTTCAACAAACTCTTTTATAGTGTTTCCACCTGTTATGGCTATAATATTGTTATCTTTAATTATAGATTTTAAACACTGAGCTGTAGCTTTTCCAATTTCCTTTAAGATAGTCTTGCTTTTTTTTACATCTCCTGGAACAATTATCACTTCTTTTAATCCAAGGAAATTCTTAATGCTGTCTTCAATATCTGATAAACCTTTTATTTCATGAATAAATTCTTTAAGTTTATCAACTATTTCTTCCCCTTCTTCTGTAACTGTCATTCCTGGTGTATTAATTTCAATTAGATTTTGAGACTTTAAAAAATTTATTTCATTTCTTACAATTCTTTCTCCAAGATCTAATTGATTTGCTAAAACACGTCTTCCTATAGGCTGATTGTAATATATAGTCCTTAGAATACTATAACGCTTTTCTAGGACTTCTACAAGTTCAGGAACTATTTTTTTCTGTAAAGATAATATTTCCTGCACTGTCAACCCTCCTTTGGTCAAAAAATGTCCCATATATAATATATATGTCCCACATCTAATATTATAAAACACTTCTATAAATTTTAAAAGTACTTTCTTTAAAGTTTTCTAAAAGTTTTACAATTATTTAGCATATTACCTTTAATGAGGAAGAATATATATCTTTGTAACCTCTTCCTCATTATTCATATTTACTTACTTCTTATAACTTTATATTGCCTTATACAACTCTTTATTACTTATCTAATTTTAGTATAATCTTTTTTCTTTATTCTATTCTTTTCCTTTTACTTGAAGACTTTATTCCAAGTTCTTCTCTATACTTAGCTACAGTTCTCCTTGAAATATTTAACTTCTTTTTGTTTAATTCATCACAAATTATTTGATCTGATAGAGGTTTTTTCTTATCCTCTTCATCTATCATTTCTTTAATTTGCTTCTTAATATTAACAACTGCTACTTCTTCATCATTATTTTTTGAAGTACTTAAGCCACTTGTAAATAAGTCTTTAATCTTTACAGTTCCAAAACTGGTTAATATATATTTCTCTTTAATTGCTCTACTAACTGTTGATTCATGAATATTAAGCATTTCAGCCATTTCCTTTAAAGTCATTGGCTTTAAATACTTTTGTCCCTTATCAAAATAATCTTTTTGCTTTTCAACTACTTTTTCTAATATTCTAAGTAAGGTACTTTTCCTTTGCTCAATACTTTTAATTAAAAACATTGCGCTATTAAGCTTTTCCTTAACATAACTTTCGGTGTTTTTATCCTCTTCACTATTAATAATATCCTTATATAAATTACTAATTGAAAGTCTTGGTATTACACCTTCATTCATAATAACAAAATACTCACCATCAATTTTTCTAATAGCCGCATCTGGAATAATAAATTTTACATCATCTCCAGTAAAAAATCCTCTTGATGGCTTAGGTTCAAGTCCTTTTATTATATCTCCTAAATCTTGTGCTTCTTTAGGAGTAATCTTTAAATTTTTAGCAATAACATTAAATTTATTATCCGCAATTAAGTCTAAATACTCATCTATTATTTCTTCAAGATTCTCATCTAACATTCCCTTTTTAATTAATTGAATCTTTAAGCATTCCTTTAAATCTCTAGCTCCAATTCCATCTGGTTCTAAATCTTGTAGAATTTCTAAAGCCTCTTCTCCTAATTCTATAGAAATGTTCAATTCTTTACATATATCTTCAAGAGGCATGTCCAAATAACCTCTGCTATCTATATTTTCTATCATATATGAAACAATTGCCTTCTTATATTCATCTTCATCAGCTTCAATCAGTTGCTCTTGTAAATATTCAGTAAGGGATTCGCTTTTAGATATAAAATTAAAGGGTGAAACCTCATCATCCTTATTATAATCACCATAGCTTTGATTTCCGTAATTATCGAATTCTAAGTACTTTATCATTTCCTTATAATCAATTTTATCTTCAAACTTCTTTTCTTCTTGCACGAAGTCAAAATCGCCTTCAAGAATAGGATTTTCTAAGAATTCTTTTTCTATATATTCTCTTAAATCATAAGTAGACATCTGCAATAACTTAATAGATAATTGCATTTGCTGAGTCATTATTAACCTTTGTTCCTGGGTAAGATTTAAATTAAAATCTAATTTCATATATCACACCTTCATCCTATAGAGACATTGTATTATTGCGTCTTATTTGTTAATTCTAATTTAATAATTATTATGTTAGTATTTTATAAAATTAATAAAACCTTATATTCTTCAATTATCTAGATGAAACAAACTCTTATAAAATGTTCTTTTATTTTAAATTATTTTTATTAATAATTTAAAAATTTTATTAAAATATTATTAACCTTTATTCTAATAATAGTATAAACTCTACTCTAAGATTCTATCAACCATATATAACTTCAAAAACAAAATTTTTCTTGATGTTTCTCATTATTACTTTAAATAATATAGGTTTTTGCAATTATTTTAATTTTATAAAAATTATTTAAACATTTTCAATTTAATATAAATATAGCAATGATAGAGCTATTTACTAGATACTTTATCATTTTTACTTAAAGAAACTATATTTTATACCTTTTATATTTTTATCCATATAAAAAATGCGTACCATATAATTTTATGATACGCATTTTTTAATTCTTTTTACTTACTTAAAAAGAAAAATCCACAAGCTCTATTTCCAGAATGTATTCCTACTGCACAACCTGGAGTAGTTTCTATATACTTAATATTATTTTCTTCTAAATACTTTTTAAGTTCAGCCTTGATTTCTGGGCTTACTATTTCTATTAGCATTACTGGCTCGTTTTTATCTGGATTACCATTTTCATAATCAGAAATAATTTTCTTTATTACCTTCTTATTTCCTCTTATCTTATCTTTAGCAACCATCATTCCATCTTCAAATCCAATTATTACTCTAAGACCTAAGGCAGTACCTATAGCACCTGCAGTTTTAGAGATTCTTCCACCTCTTACTAGGTTTTCTAAAGATTCGAAACAAAGAGATGCATTCATCTTATGTTTCATACCATCTATCTCTTTCTTTATTTCTTCAGCAGTAAATCCTTTATCTCTAAGTTCACATGCTTTTAATACGAAGAATCCTTGCGCTGATGTAATTACTTGAGTATCTACTATAACTATATCATCAGATTCTATCATATCTTTAGCTATACATGCAGAGTTATATGTTCCACTCATATTTGAAGACATAAGAATTGCTAATACTTTATAACCTTCATCTAATGATTTTCTAAAGTACTCTTCAAATCTGCTTGGAGTTATTTGAGCAGTTGTTGGCAATATCTTATCTTGCTCTATTTTTTCTTGCATTTCTTTTAGGTTAATTTCTTCTCTATCTACGTAACTTTTATCTCCAAAGTTTATTAGCACTGGTAGTATCTCAATATCATTTTCTTTTATTAATTCTTCTGGAATATCTAGACAACTATCTGTAACTATTTTTATTTTTTCCATTTTTATTCCCCCTAATTTACTTCATTTCAGGAAAACCAATTTGTCTTAATGCCTCATATGCTACTATTGCAACTGTGTTTGAAAGATTTAAACTTCTTGTGCTAGTTTTTATCATCGGAACTCTAATTCCTCTATGAGCCATATGTACTTCTTCAGGAACACCAGAAGATTCTCTACCAAACATTATGAAATCACCTTCTTTATACTCAACTTCATCATAATGATCTGCTGCATGAGTACTTGATAAGAAAATTCTTTCATTCCCATATTTTTTCATAAAATCTTCATAACTTTCATGAATTTCTAATTTTAGTTCGCTCCAATAATCTAACCCAGCTCTTTTAACTTGTTTATCATCAATTTTAAATTTCATTGGTTTTATTAAATGTAGCGTTGAGTTAGTCAAAACGCAAGTTCTAGCTATGTTACCTGTATTTTGAGGTATCTCAGGCTGATATAATACTATATTTAAATTATTCATATATTCTTACCTCCACTAAAAAAGTAAGATGAATCCATCTTACTCATAATACCATAATAAAAATAATACTATATGAAAACTCATTAGTCAAAGTCATTTGAACTTTATTAACAGAATATTTTTTTATTCAATATATAAAGCACTATTTTCTACAAGATATCCTACTATTCTTTAATTTTAAGCATTACTTTTTTCTAGTTTATCTCAATATATTCTATAATTAATATTCTTTTAACTAGAGTATTAAACTCATTTAATCAATATGAAATATCTTTTTTAATGCCTTAGCTACTCCATCTTCTTTATTAGTATCTGTAACAAAGTCAGCAAGTTCTTTTACTCTATCTATAGCATTTCCCATTGCAACTCCAAGCCCAGCATACTCAATCATAGAAATATCATTTTCATTATCTCCAATACATACTATTTCTTCTCTTTTGAAGCCATAATAATCTGCTAAAGCTTTCACTGCCCTACCTTTTGATACACCTCTATTATTAATTTCAAGGCTCCTACTTCCTGATCCAAAACATACAACATCATCAAATTCATTTAATTTATTCCTAAGTTCTAATAATTTTTCAGGCTCTAATGAAAAAGCTATGCTTTTAGTGATTTTACCATTTTTTCTAGCGAAGAATTCTTTCCATCTTTCTAAATTATTAATTACATTATAGTGAATCTTTAAATTATCATGACCAATTTGCTTTGTCATATATAATTTAGTTGCAAGCTTAGTAATATAATTTCCACAGTATATTTCATCTGATGTATAGAAGTGGAATAATAAACCTAAACTTTCAAGAGTTTCAACTAATTTAATGCATGTTTCTGTTTTAATAGGATTTTCATATATTATTTTGTTTGTGTATTTATCTCTAACTATAGCTCCATTTGCTGCAATAACTGGAGACTTTACACCTAAAAGATGAGAGTAATAAGCAGCATTATTGTATATTCTTCCTGTAGTTACTACTACTTCTATACCCTTATCATGTAATATTTTAATCACTCTCTTGCTTTCATCTGATATTTTTCTTCCTTTACCTAGTAAAGTTCCATCCATATCAATGCAAACCATCTTGTATGTCATAAATACTCCTTCATGAAATCTTTTATTTTATAATTATGATATCATTATAATTTTATTTCAACAATAAACTTAACAAGATAATAACATAAAAAATGCAAAGCATTTTAAAATGAAAAAATTAAGGTAATGAAAGAATGAAAAAATTGAGGAGGAGGTTTTGCTATGCAAAACCTCCTTAATTTAAATACTCTCTTATAAAAAATCCTTATTTTTTATAAGCATTCTTTCATTTCTTCATTTTTTAATTCTTTCATTAATAAAATGCTTCGCATTTTATGCCTAGTTGTTTGGTTTTGTATCAGGCTTTGTTTCATCATCCTTTTTATCAGAAGTTTCTTCTTTTTTTGAGTCCTCTTTCTTAGGCTCTTCTTTCTTAGGAGCTTCTTTCTTCTTAGTACCCTTTTTAACAACTGTATCTGTTGTCATATAAACATCTGTAGCAATAAACTCTCTATCTACTTCTACTCCATTTTCATAAGTAACTTGATATGAACTAGCCTTATATCCTGGCATTCCATGAGATACAACTTTTTCAGTTCCTTCTTCCATAGTTGGATCATCTTCATACTTAACTTCTGGATTATATTTTTCATGAATTTCATTTACTAAATCATAAGTTTTATTTCCCATAGCTTCAACATTTCCGTATAAAGTAAAGTTAACTTCTCCACCACTAACATATCCTTGAATATATACTGGGAAATCATAAGTATTTACAAACTTATAATCTATATATGGATTAGCTACCGTTGCATCTAATCCCGGTTCAGAATAAGAAACTGTAAGAGAGTGATTCATTCTTTCTGTTGATCTAATATTTGCTCTCATTACTGCTCTATAAAGCGTTGTTGAAACTTGACATATTCCACCACCATAATCAGGAACTATTTCATTTCCAACATAAGTATTAGCTTTTTCATAACCTTTTTCTGGGGTAGTATCTCCGATTAATCCATTATAACTAAACTCGTCTCCTGGCATAAGTATGGTTCCATTAACTATATCAGCTGCAAGCTCCATATTCTTAACTCTGCCATCACCAGTATTAACATAAGATGTACTATAGCTACTTATCTTACCAGTTATACTAGCTAAATCTTCAGCTTTTATTCTAGCTTCTTCAACTACTAAATCAAATGTTAGTATCGCTTCGTGACTTGGATCTCCATTTATATTTTCAACAAGCTTGTTATGAAGTTCTTCCTTATCTATAGTTTTTCCTGAAACCTCATCAACAATAGAAATATTCCCTGAATTTATTTCAATTGTAGCATTTTTAGGCTTTACTCCTACTTCATTAATAACCTTATCTTCAAAGGCTAATAAAGCTTCTTCATTATAAGAAAGTTTTGTATCTACATTAGTTGTCTTTTTTCCCTTTACATATGAATTCTTAGTAAAAATGCCATCATCTTTTCCTACTAACATAGCTGCCTTTACTACTTCTTCTGGATTATAAGTTGGCTTTAATTCATCATAAGTTAGTTCTAAAGACTTGTCCTCAACTTGAACTACTAACTTCTTGTCCAAAATCATATTAGGTAATTTTTCTTCAAGCAATTTAGCTGCTTCTTCCTCATTTAATCCACCTAAGTCTACACCATAAACAGTTACACCTGGATATATCTTATCTTGCCATGATGCTACTTTTTTATTAACTGAAAAAATATAACTTATTATACCTATTATCAACACTAAAATTACTATACCAGCTAATATCAAAGTATTCTTATTTATTTTTTTCAACTGCCCCACTCCCTTCTTATTAAGTATAATAAACATAACCGTTCATATTAATATTATATAATATTTTTTCTCTAAATTTAACATAAATATGTTAATAATATTTAATTTTAATAAATAATTACTACATAAATATGTATATTCTGTTAAGCAAATAAAAATGCTGCTAATACTTAGCATTGTAGTATTAGCAGCTTATTTTTTTATACAACTACTTTACTTCTAATTTGAGAAGTTTCACCATCATTATCAAAAGCTTCTATTGATATATTTATTGGTGCATTAGTCTTAACAGGTAATTCCCTTAATGGTATTTCAAAACTTGTATCATTCTTATCAACAGTTCCAATCCAATATCCATTTGCAAAAATATTATATCCTAGTAAATCTACATCAGTATTTTTGCTCCAATTTACTCTTAAAACTCCGTCCCTCTTAACAGCTCTTAAATTTCTAACTTGTCTTGGTTGCATAAGAAGATCTACGCTATCTGGTCCCCAGTTTCCATCAACTGGATTTCCAACACCTCTAACAATTTGTTCTTGAGTAAATTGCCAAATTCTCCACCTAGTCCATCCACCCACATTAGGAGGATAAGGTGGATTGCTTGGTATCTCAATGTACATTGCGATCCATAATATCATATTTTTCAAAGGCTGACTTCCATCTGGTAACTTAAAGTCATTATACAACTCTATGAAAAATGTTGCTGTATATAACATTAGCCTTCTTCTAGTCTTTCTCTCAAACCTTCTTCTAAACCTATCAATCCAATCTATTAAAGCTTTAGTACTTATTTTATTCTCTACAGGAGCTTCCACATCTAGAACAGGAAATAAATCACCATAATTTTTATTTCCAAACCCCTCCTGTAATATGTTAATAAAATCATCACATTGAGAATCTGCTGTAGTTAAATCATAAGATGGTATAGCATAATGATAAGCTCCTACTGGTATTCCATAGTCCCTTGCTGACTTTGCAAATTCTAAGAACTTTCTATCTACTCTAAATCTACCAGTCCCTGATCCTGAAGATCTAATATATAGGAAATCTATAGTCCTCGCCAAAGTCTCAAAATTAACATCTTGACTATACTCATTTATGTCTATTCCAAATCTACTATTAGCATTTCTATTTTGCATTTTTCCTCCAAGAATAATAATCTCTATATCATTTTATAAATTACTTTCTTAAAGGTTACTTATATCTATCAATATTATTTCTTATTTTACTGTTTTTAATTTAATAAAGAAGCTAACTTCATTTTCAACACATTCAGCCCAAATTTTACCCCCATGTAGCTCAACTATATTTTTGGAAATAGCAAGACCCAATCCACTTCCTTTTGTATTAGAGTTTCTTGCCTCATCTACTCTATAGAATCTATCAAATAATCTTTCAACTTTTTCTTTAGGTATATTTTCCCCATTATTTTTTATTACTATATTTGCATACCCATTATTTTCATAAGCTGAAACCACTACTCTTCCAGGCTTAAATGAATATTTTATTGCGTTTGAGAATAGATTTTCAAAAACTCTAACCATTTTACCAGCATCAATCTCTACTATTGATTTTTCATCTACAAATCTTGTTACAACTTCTAGCTCACTTTCTTCAAAAACAGGTATATATTCCTCAATTACTTGAGATAAAAATTCAACTATATTTACATTAGTTTTCTCTAAAGATATTCCTCTTGAATTTAATTTGTTATATTCAAATAAATCTTCGATTAACTCTTTAAGTTGAGTTGCTTTATTAAAGGAAATATTTAAATACTCTTTCATCATTTCTTCATTCTCATATTTACCGTCTTTTATCAGGCCAATATATCCCATAACTGAAGTTAGAGGTGTTCTTAGGTCATGTGACACATTAGTAATAAGTTCACTTTTAGTCTGCTCTGATCTTCTTTCAGCTTCAATTCTAATTTGAATTTCTGAAGCCATGTTATTAATATTTTCTGCTAAATTCTTTATTTCATCCTTACCCTTTTCTTCAACTCTATATGATAAGTCTCCACTAGAAATTATTCTAACTCCTGATGCAATTTCTTCTATATACTTCATTTTTCTATTAGTAATTATTATAAATATTGAGATAAATAAAATTACAGAAAGTACTAATGCTAAAAATGAATTTTCATCTACATAATATTCATTAGATATATATGGAGTCGGAGTTTCATAATAAATAAGGTAAGCTCTATCCCCTCCTAGATTCACAGGATATAAAAATACCTTCTCGTCACCTTCATTTGTTGCAGTATTGCTTTTATCTATTACAGCATAAATATCTAATTTTTCTTGAAAATCACCATTTACTTTATATAGTATCTTACCATCTAAATCTGTAATATAAATTTTAGCTTTACTATAGTTATAATTTTCTAAATAACTCTCGATAGTAGCTTTATCACTTAATCCATCAACACTTTCATTATTACTCAAATCCCTTGCAATATTGTTTGCTGTTGATTGAATTGAACCAATATCATATTCAATATTAGTTATAGTTCTATTCTTTGCTAGCATATTATTAGCAAAACCATAGAAAAAGAATGATAAGACAAAACAAATAGCAAATACAACCATAAGCTCGAATCTAATACTTTTTTCTATATTCTTATACACCCACTCACATAACTCCTTAATAAATACTCCTGGTCCTGAATTGTCAAATCTATGAAATAACTTCTTTAAGAAATTTTTAAATCTATTAATAAGTCCAACTTTTTCTTTCTTAATTTTCTCTGTATTGTTCTCATTATTATTCTTATCTTTTTTGTTCTTTTTACCTATCAATTTTATAGCCAACCCCCCACACAGTTTTTATATACTTAGGTTTTCTAGGATCCTCCTCAATCTTTTCTCTTACCTTTCTTATATGAACCATTACAGTATTATCAGACTGCATAAACTCTTGCTTCCAAACACTGTTATAAATATTTTCTATACTAAATACCTTCCCCCTATTTTCAGCAAGTAAAACTAAGATATCAAATTCAGTTGGAGTTAACTTAATTTCTTCTCCTTCTTTGAAAACTTCATGAGTTTCTAGGTTTATAGTAATATCATCTACTTCTAATGTATTCTCAATATTATTAACACTTTCCACTTGTGTAGTTTTGTTAAATCTCTTATATCTTCTAAGTTGAGACTTAACTCTTGCAACTAATTCCAAAGGATTAAAAGGTTTTGTTAAATAATCATCTGCTCCAGTATTAAGCCCTAGTATCTTATCCATATCCTCAGACTTAGCTGATAACATAATAATTGGCATTTCTCTTTCTTCTCTAATTTTTAGACATGCCTCTATTCCATTAACCTTAGGCATCATTATATCTAAAATAATTAAATCAACCTTTTCTTTTTCTAGTAGCTTTAAAGCCTCTTCTCCATTTTCAGCCTTTAAAGTTTCATAACCTTCACCTTTTAAATATATATCTACTAAATCTCTTATTTCCTTTTCATCATCAACTATTAAAATTCTTTCATTACTCATATTTCCACTTTCCTCCAAAAACTTTCCTATAAATAATTAACTAACTACAATCATTTATAAATTTTATAAGATAAGTTTATCATACTCTCATTCCTTATTTATATTTTAGGTAAAATATCTTAATAATAAAGGATAAAATTCCTTAAAAAAATCTTAATTGTGTTAAATTGTACAGGAGTATATAACATATTATGCTCTGTCTCCGTCGCACGCTCCAAGTCGCCCTACGCATAATATGTTATATACTCCTCGAATCATTTTATCTTTTAAACTCACCGGTACTAAATGAAAAAACTCCTTGTGGAGTTTTGATTAAATTTTAGATTTTTCAAAAACATCTAGAATATTACGTTCTGTCGATCTCGCAGGCTCCAAGTCGGTTTACTCACAATATGTTAAATCTCCCTTGAATAATATAATTTTATGGATTAAATGCTACTTAAGGAGGAAATTCAGATGGGCTGATTTTCAATGATTATTGTTAATCTTATAGATACTATTGCAAAACTGTCAATAAAATTTGCTCTTTCAAAATTAAATAATACAGTATTGTAAAAATATGTTATAATTAGTTAAAATACTAATTTAGGAGGATTATTATGAAGAGTTGTACTGAATGTAATCATAAGTTTAGTGTTTATGATAGATTAAAAAATATTTTAAGTTTTAATGGATATTTGAAGTGCAAACAATGTAACTCTGTTTATAAACCTAAACCTAATATATATAGGGGCGTATATACTGGATTAGCTGTTTTTATAACTTCTTTTGGATTTAATTACATTAATTTGAGTAATTTTAAAATAAAAATACTATTGCATTTTTTTATTTTATTTATAGTTTTATCTTTGTTTGATTTTTTACCTCATAGATGGCATAAATATACAAGGATTAAATAAATATAAAATTAGATATTAGTCCATAAAATATCGTACTATTTAAAAATGAATATGCGGTATTTTTTAGTGCGTAATTCAAAATTATCACGCTAAAAGAAGGATATCTATATTGAGAAAATTATAACTTATAACTTTCTCAATATAGATATCCTTTTATTTAGCTTTATAACATAGTTACTTAAGATTTATCCCATGAATCATATAAATTACATATAATTTTTAACCTGTATAAGCATTTATCATCCTGTATTTATTTTCTCCAATTTTCTCTATATCTACAAAAGCAAACTTATTTATTATCCATCCATCCTCTCCATCTACCCCATTACCAGCATACCAAGGACTATATTCATTCGTTGCCTTTATATCATACGAAATACCTACTGTAAAAATATTTTCCCCTTCAGAATATAACTTACAATCTGTTATTTTATAATCTGTTAAAGAAGGTTCTGGTTCCTTATTAATACCATTAACAAGGTTATGAAACCAATCTGTACTCCTAATATTAATATATTCTTCGTAAATAGTCTTCCCTATATATACTTTATCTGTAGAAGTTGTTTCAATTATTGGATAAGCTAAGGCTGAATCTATATACCCTGATTTTGTCTTAACTACTCTTTTAAAATCACTTCTCTCTATTTGAGTTAGAAAAGTTTTTTCAGTACCTTTTACTAATTTATCAGACCATTTTATATTTATATAATTTCCATCAAACTCTCTTAATGGTTTATCTATATATTCCATACCAAGTTTAAGCTCACAAACATTCTTATTTAACTTCACTTTTCTAGAATCAATTTTATATGATTTATCTCCTAAAATTAATTCAACTGGTTTCCTTGCTCCCATCCATTGTGATGGATAAATTATAGTTATATCTGAACCTGAAATTCTTAAGTTATCTCTACTTTGCTTAACTAGTGGCTCCCCTAAAATTTCAGATAATGAACCTTTAATCTCAGTGGAATCTCCATTATATAAACATATTATATTGTCCTTATAATATACATTTTCAGCTGACTTCAACTCTTCTATATCTATTAAAATATAATCACTGGCATAATTAGGTTCACGATAATCATCACCATTAAATATACCTATTTCAATTAAAGCAGCTTTGGCATCACTATATTCATATATAATTATATCATTGTCATTGATATCAACAGTATTAACCTTTGCTGAATATGCATTATCCTTAGTCTCTAATTCTTCCCTCTTCTTTTCCTCTGCTTTAAAATTAGGTATCCCTGCTAAATTTTTAAATATTGTATTATAGGAAATATCCGTATATTCATTAACTCCAAATTCTTTTAATATTTCAGAAGTATCCCCTTCATCTTTATTATAATATTCATTAGATATCCAATATCCTACTAACTTATTTTTATAAATAATAGCTATAGCTTCTTGCAGTCCACGACTTACATCTAAATTATATGAAATAAGTTCTACCTCCAGCCCTAGATAATTAGATAAGTCATATCCATTTTCTAGAGATTTATTAAATCCATTATTTAAAGAAGTAAAATTTTCTATAATATTAGGTAAAGAAATTCTACCTCCATTCCTACTTCCTAAAATAATATTATATCCATCAGCATCAATTTTATTTAAAAATTCAGTATGTACTTCTGAACTTACTTTCCCCTCTGAGTTTTTATAAGTATCTTCATATTCTAGCTTATTATAAAAATCCTTAATTTCTTTTATTACATTATTGTCTACTTTATAAACTATACCATTTAAATATATACTGCCATCAACAAAGCTTATATCATAATTTTCCTTACCTTTAAGATTAATATTAACCTCATACCCCTTGTAATTTCCTTGCTCTTTATCTTTTATTTCTATTGAATTTATATAATCTACAATCTTACTTATATCATCTTTATTATCAATAGATTTCACTTTAGGTGGCGATGGCATAACTGTTATTGTTATACTATTTATTTTAGAGCTATCAACTAAGTTAAACTTTTCAGAAGTTAATTTATTAGTTAAGAGAGCTATAGCTAAAATAAATATTACTAATATTCCTACTAACATAGTCCTAAATCCAAACTTCTTATTTTCAGCAATATTTTTTATTCTATCCTTAAGCCTCTTTTTGTCAGTTATCATGGATGTTGTCCCTGGAATAGGTCTTTTAGAATGAATTAACTGAAGTACATTAATTATTGTATTTCCATAGTTTAAATTTTCTTCTTCTCCTATTTTAGTTAAAACCATTTCATCACAAGCAGCTTCACAATCACTTCTCATTATATTAAATCCAATATAAATTATTGGATTTAACCAATGAATAGCTTTTATTATAGATGTTATCCATGTTACTAAGATATCTTTTCTTTTATAATGGCAAAGCTCATGTGTAATTATATATTTCATTTCTTTTTCACTTACAGAGGTTACAACCTTTAATGGAATTAATATTTTAGGTTTAATTATCCCACAAAGACTAGGACTATTAATTTCATTAGTTACTCTTATTTCAATATTTCTATTTATAGATAATATTTTCTTTTCCTTAGTAATATCAATATCTACATCATAATTCTTATACTCTATATATTCCTTTTTAATACTAAGGTGAAGTTTTAAATAAGATATTAATACCCTTAAAATAAGTATAGAAGCTACACTTATCCAAAGATAAAATATTATTTCTTTATAAGTAAAATTATTGCTTTGTTTATTATTATCATTAACTATATTATTTGCTGGTGAATTAAAATCTGTAGAAATGTAATTATTAATTTCGTCATTAGGTATTCTTTGAATTGTATCTTGATTATTTACTTGTGTATTGCTATTTATAATTGAATTATTACTTTCTTCTATAGAATTAACATTAACTAAGTTAAAAAGACTTAATTTACTTTCTGGGCCAAAAGGAATTATTAATTTTATTAATAAAATAAACCAAAGGTAATATATTATAGACTTTTTCATATGATTTTTTAGTAGTAATCTTATTAGCAAAATTATTCCTATTAAAAAACTTGCAACTATTGAGGATTCAATAATATAACTCATTATTCATCCTCCATATCTAACTTTTCATTTAAAATATCCCTTAGCTCATTTATATCTTCATTAGTTAATTCTTCACTTTTTACCAAGTTTACTATCATATCATTTAATGATCCATTAAAAACTCTTTTCAAAAATGATTGGCTTTCTTCTTTTATACATTCCTCTTCTGATATTAATGAGTAATAAACATACTCCTTGCCATTTTTCCTAAAACCAATAGCTTCTTTGTTTAAAAGTCTGCTAATAAGGCTTTTAATAGTAGTGCTTTTCCATTGTTGCTTTCCATTAAGACTTTCTATAATTTCATTAGAAGTTACTTCTTCTTTTGACCACACTATCTTCATTATTTCCCATTCTGAATCAGATATTTTTGGTAGCTTATTCATTATACCCCTCCTTAGATTACAAATGTAATCTTTAATTTAAGTTTACAAGTGTAATCCATATATGTCAATATTTATTTACCATTATTTCTATTTACTTGTAAAATGTATTATTGCATTATTATGTAAATTAATTTTATAAATTATGTTATAATTATTCAAAGAATACGACAAATTTAGGAGGTCTATCATGGGAGAGCATTTCAAATCATATTCAGCAGTAATGCCAGTAATAATAAATAAAAAAGAAGATAAAACTCAAATACTATTACATCGTAGAAAAGATACAGGATATGATGATGGTAAGTGGGATATGTCAGGAAGTGGACATGTTGATGAGGGGAAACAGCTAAAATGGCTGTTGTAAGAGAAGCTAAAGAGGAGCTTGGAATAAACATAAATCTAGATGATTTATCATTTGCTCACTTAGCTCATCGTGTAAGTTCATCCGGTGGAAGAACTTATTATGATATGTATTTCTTAGTTGAAAAATTTGAAGGAATCCCTAAGATAATGGAGCCAAATAAAGCTTCTGAATTAAAATGGTTCGACTTAGATGATCTTCCAAGTGATATCATGAATATTAGAAAAGTAGCTATTGATAATATTAAAAGTAACATTACATATAGTGAATTAATAGAAAATTAACAGCATACTATAAATTTAAATTATATAAATATTAAAGATAGGAGATTTATATGGAAATTAGAGAAGCCACTAAAGAAGATTTAGAAGAAATTATTATTATAGAAAGCAAGTGTTTTCCTGAAGCTGAAGCAGCTAAAGAAGAAGATTTTCGTAATAGATATGCTGCTTTTAAAGAAAACTTTTTTGTAGCTGTAAAAGATTCAAAGGTTATTGGTTTTATAAATGGATGTACTACTGACAAACCTGAATTACCTGATGAACTATATCACAATACTGAATTACATAATCCTTCTGGAGATTATCAAACTGTTTTTGGATTAGATGTATTACCAGAATATCGTAACTCTGGTGTTGCCTCAGAATTATTAAAGCATTTTATAAGAATATCTAAGGAACGTGGTAAAAAAGGAATGGTTCTAACTTGCAAGGATCACTTAGTCCATTATTATGAAAAGTTTGGTTTTAAACACGTTGGAGTTTCAGACTCTTCTCATGGTGGAGCGAAATGGAATGATATGATATTGCTATTTAAATAAATAAGCGGGCATATATAAGTTACAGTTCCACTTGCTAGTATTTTAACTGCAAGGTAACTTAAACATATATGTGTCCACTTAACTTTATCTATTTAAAAATCTCTACTTAAAATCCCATCAAAAAACATCTTACAAAAAGCGTTTTCTAAAATATTTCTACTTAATTATCTTTAAAGCTATCTCTTTAAATTTATCCACTTAACTATCCACTAAGAAATTAATAAAATATCTTACTAAAATTTATTTCTAATATAAATTTTCTATAGTACTCCAAAAGCAAGTATTAATGCTCCAAATACAATTGATACCATTGACATTAGTTTTATTAGAATATTTATTGAAGGTCCTGTAGTATCTTTAAAAGGATCTCCTACTGTATCTCCAACAACTGCTGCTTTATGACATTCTGAGCCTTTTCCACCTAGCACTCCAGATTCTATATATTTCTTTGCATTATCCCAAGCTCCACCTGAGTTTGACATCATTATAGCCATTGCAAAACCTGTTACTGTTGCTCCTGCTAAAAGTCCTGCTACTCCATTAGGTCCTAGAATAAGGCCAACTATTACTGGCGTAGCTACTGAAATTATTGCTATTGTAATAAGTTCTCTTTGAGCAGACTTTGTACATATATCAATACAAGACTCATAATCTGGCTCTCCCTTTCCTTCCATAAGTCCAGGAATTTCTTTAAATTGTCTTCTTACTTCAACTACTATTTTTGAAGCAGCTCGTCCAACAGCATCCATTGTCTTTGATGAAAATAAGAATGTCACCATTCCACCTATAAATAATCCTATTAAAACTTGAGGGTTTAATATAGATAAGTTAAATTCAAAATTAGAAGTTCCGCTTTTAACTATATTTTCAATAGAATCCTTATATGCTGCTATAAAAGCTAAAGCTGTTAACGCAGCTGAACCTATTGCAAAGCCTTTTCCAGTAGCTGCTGTAGTATTTCCTAGGGAATCTAATGCATCTGTTCTTTTTCTTACTTCTGGATCTTGCTCAGACATTTCAGCAATTCCACCAGCATTATCTGCTATAGGACCATAAGCATCTGTGGCTAAGGTAATTCCCAAGGTAGATAACATTCCTACAGCTGAAATAGCAATTCCATAAAGACCTAAATTAAAATCTTGAGTTCCTCCTGATAAATTAAAACTTATTAATACCGATATAGCTACTATCACTACAGGTATTGCAGTAGATGCCATTCCTAAAGATAATCCACCTATTATTATAGTAGCTGGTCCAGTTTCACTCATTGAAGCCAGATTTCTTGTTGGTTTATAACTATCTGATGTATAGTATTCAGTAAAGAATCCTATTAAAATTCCTGCAAAAAGCCCTGATAATATACTAAAGTAGACTCCTATGTTTTCAGAACCTAATATTTCTCTTACTATAAAATAAGATCCTACTGCTACAATTACTGATGATATATAAACACCTCTTCTTAGGGCTGAAAGTAAGTTCTTTTGACTTGAATCTTCTTTTGCCTTTACAAAAAATGTAGAGAAGATTGATGCAACTACACCTAATGTTGCAACAAGAAGTGGAACCACCGCTCCTTTTGTTGATAGTCCTGCAGCAACAGCTAATGCAGAAGATGAAATTAGGGAACCTACATAAGACTCATAAAGATCAGCTCCCATACCTGCAACATCACCAACATTATCACCAACATTATCTGCAATAACAGCTGGATTTCTTGGATCATCTTCTGGAATCCCTACTTCTACTTTTCCTACTAAATCTGCTCCAACATCTGCAGCCTTTGTAAATATTCCTCCACCAACTCTAGCAAATAAAGCCATTGATGAAGCCCCTATTCCAAAGGTTAAAATATTAGTTGTAACTTGCAGTATTCTTTCTGCTTCTGATAAATCTCTATAATACCAGTCTAAAAATATAAATCCAAGAGCTATATATAAAAGACCTAGAGAAACTACTACAATCCCTATAACAGATCCACTTTTAAAGGAAATTTTCAAAGCTCCATTTAAACTTTTCTTAGCAGCTGTTGTAGTTCTCGAATTAGCTTGAGTCGCAACTTTCATACCTATAAAACCAGTAAGTCCTGACAAAAATCCTCCTATTACAAAAGAAAAAGGAACAAATATTGAAACATACCCAAAAAGGCTCATAATAAGGAATATAACAAACATTATCACAAAAAATATTGTTACTCCTTTGTACTGCCTCTTTAAATATGCATTTGCTCCTTTTCTAATCTTAATAGCAATGCTTCGTACATTTTCATCCCCTTCGTCTTCTTTCATAATGCTTCTTCCTTGATAAGCTGAAAAAAGCAAACCTAAAACTGAACCAAGTAAAACTAAAAGAATAAAGTTCATAATTATTCCCCCTTATATATTGAATATATAAACACTTATTTTACTTTATTATTATACGTTCTAGATTTCAGGAAAGTACTCTTCTTGTCATAAAATGCTAAGCATTTTATTAATGAAATAATGAAAAAATGTTTATAAGAATCTTTACAGATTTTTGTAAGAACATCTATAAATAAAAGAGGTTTTGCATAGCAAAACCCCTACCTTCATTCTTTCATTTTTTCATTACCTTAATTTTTTAATTTAAAATGCTTTGCATTTTAAAACTATTTCTTTAATGAGTATTCAATTATCATATCAATGAAGCTTGAATAATCTATTCCTTTTTCTCCTGCACTTTGAGGGAATAAACTAGTAGCTGTCATACCTGGTAAAGTATTAGCTTCTAGTATATATGGAACATTATCTTCAGTGATTATCATATCTATTCTAGTATAAACTGAACATTTTAAAGCTTTATAAGTATCTAAAGCCATTTTTTTAACTTCATTATAAAGTTCTTCATCTAATTCAATCGGATAATGCTCTGCACCATTTGCTGAGTACTTTTGTTCATAATCATAAAAATCAGTTTTAGCCTTTATAGCTAAGATTGGAAATAACTCATGATCAAATACAGGACATGTAATCTCATTTCCTTTAATGAATTCTTCAATCATTACTTCCTTATCCCACTTAAGGCCTTCAACTACTGCATGCTCTACATCTTCCTTCTTAGTAACCTTAAATGTAGCAACACTTGATCCACCATTAGTAGGCTTAATAAATACTGGGTATCCCATATCTTCTATAGCTTCATAGTCTATTTCATCTACTGAAGATACATTTAACCACTTTGCAGTTCTTATTCCTTTAGCCTTTAAAACACTTTTAGATAAGTCTTTATCCATACATAATGCACTACTTAAAGTATCACATCCTGAATAAGGTATTCCAAGGGTATCTAAAACTGCTTGAACTGAACCATCTTCTCCAAACTTACCATGAAGAGCTAAAAGAGCAAAATCAATTCCTTTTACCTTTTCAATTACGTCCTCTTTACTATCTATAATTATAGGTGTTACTTCATATTTTTCTTTATTAATATGCTGCATTATTGAATTACCACTACTTAATGATACTTCTCTTTCTGAGGATATTCCCCCCATTAATACTCCAACTTTCATAATGTCCTCCAATTACTATTAAATTACTTACTTATTTTTTATACTTATACTGTTATTCTTAGATTTCAAGTTACTTATTTCATAATTATCTTAATTCCATAATATCCTATTAAATAATTAACCCATTACATAATTATATCACTGTATAAAATCTATGAAAAGAATATAGTTGTTTTAAAATGCGAAGCATTTTATTAATGAAAGAATGAAAAAATTAAAGAATATATAAAAAAATCTTTATAGATTTTTTTAGTCATCTTTAAAACAAAGGAGGTTTTGCATAGCAAAGCCTCTTCCTTCATTTTTTCATTCTTTCATTACCTTAATTTTTTCATTTTAAAATGCTTCGCATTTTAAGATGAATTATTATTTCTTCTTAAGTTTTAAGTTTTCCTTATAATATTTGCAGTACTTTGTTAAAGGGCAAATCTCACATTTTGGATTTCTAGCAATACAACATCTTCTACCATGGAAGATTAATAAATGGTGAGTTAAACTCCATTCCCTTTTTGGTAATTCTTTTTGTAATTGCTTTTCAACCTCTAAAACATTTTCTGAATTAGCTAGACCTAATCTATTTGAAACTCTAAAAACATGAGTATCAACTGCTATAGAAGGCACATCAAAAGCATTAGATAAAACTACATTTGCAGTTTTTCTACCTGCACCTGCTAATGAAGTTAATTCTTCCATAGTACTTGGAACTTCTCCATTGAAGTTTTGCTTTAATTGATTGCACATCATTATTAAGTTCTTAGCCTTACTTCTATATAGTCCTATTTGCTTTATTCTACTTTCTAACTCTTCTAAAGATAAAGTTAAAAATGCATCTAAATCAGGATAATCTTTGAATAATGTTTCAGTTACTTCATTAACCTTCTTATCAGTAGTTTGAGCCGATAATATAGTTGCAACTAAAAGTTGAAATGCAGATTCATGGTTAAGCTCACACTTTGCATCTGGATATTCAACCTTCAATATATCTAAAATTTCCTTAGTTCTTTTTTTCATTAAATCACCCACCTTAAGCTATCTTAAAAACAGCTAAATTAATAATTAACAATTAGAAATGTGCAATTAATGTGGTAACTAGTTACAAATTATTAAAATCCTTTTATGAGAACCTATATATTATATAGTTTATAACTTTTATTATTTATAAACTCCCTTATATTTCTCAGGTAATAAATCAGAAATTGACTTCATTAAAAACTGCATAGATCTTTCATCAAATTCATGTTTATCTTCATCTTTTCCCTTAGTAGGTAATGACATAGGATTACCAAATTTTATATGTACATCAGCATAATTAAATTTTTCTCCTCCCATATCACCATCTTTATTAATAGGTAAAAGAATTTCAGTACCATGCATTCCTATTGGTACTATAGTAGCTTTCGTAAGTCTAGCTATTAATAAAACACCTTTTTTACCCTCAATCATAGCTCCAGTTCTACTTCTTGTACCTTCTGGGAAAATGACTAAGTTTTCTCCGCCTCTAACTAATTTTACTATTCTAGTTATCGCTTCCTTATCTGCAGAATTTGGCTTAATTCCAACATTCTTAATCATCATAGTTCCAAGTTTAGTTACAGGGTCATTAGATAATTTAATTCCAGCCACAAAGGTTGGATCAAATTTTTCTCTTAAAACCTTGTCTAAAACAAGTCCATCAGCATTACTTAAATGATTGCAAATAAAAATCAAAGGTCCATTTACATTTTCTAATTTATCTAATCCTTCTATTTTAATGTTTGCATACTTTTTAAAATATCTCTTTACTAATACTCTTGTTACTTTAACTACCACTGATTCTGGTAGAGCATTTACTATTCTCACTGCCATTGGTGATAACATCCTTCTACCTCACTTCTTAGTTTCTATAATTATTATATTTTATTACTATTTAAAAGTCTATTCACATAATCATTTAAATAAGGAGAATCTGTTTTAATATTGCTTATATCTCCATTACTAGTATTTATTTTAATTAATGCATTTCTTTTAAGAACATTTTTCCCTCTCCAACCACAGGAGGTTTTTAAATAACTTTCTTTAAATCCTTTATTATTTACATTTGCAAGTTCTAATGTGTTATCAGAATTCATAAAATCAAAAGGTATAAATTCTTCTATTTTTGAAAATTCCTTTTCCTTATTATAAGGACATGGTTCTTGGCAACTATCACATCCAAAGACTCTTCCATTTAAAAGCTTTATATGTTTATCTGATAAATCCTTTTTTTGAGTAAAGTATGATACACAAATATTACTATTCTTTTTATATGGATTTATAGCCTTACTTGGACAGCTTTTATAGCAAAGCTCACAATTACCACATTCCTTAAAATCTTTTATTTCTTCGTAATTTCTTTCTTCACAATCTATTTCTAAGTCAGTAATTATCTCTCCAAGAAATACATAAGAACCATACTTTTCAGTTATTATCAAATTATTTTTTCCTATAAAACCTACTCCTGCTAAGTAGGCAATATATCTTTCAGGTAAAAAGTTACTATCTACAAAAGAAGAAGCTTTTCCACCCAAACTTTCTATATATTCACAGATCTTAGATAAATAAGACTTAACAACTTTGTGATAATCTGTTCCTCTAGTATAAACTGAAAATCCATTATCACAATAATCTACATTATGCAGATAAGGGAAAGCTATTGAAATAATAGTCTTCCCCTCCTCCATATAAATAAAGGGATTTATTCTTTTTTCTACATCCCCTTCTTCAAATTCATTTTCAAGTCCCTTTTCTTTTCTATCATAAAAAAAGCTTCTAAGTTCTGTAAACTCTCTACATTTTATAAAACCTAAAGTATCTAAACCTAAAGTATTACAATAACTTATAATTTTTTCTCTCATATTAATAACAATATATAAAATAACTTATAGATTGCACTGAAAAGTTATTACAAACTCTTCAATCCAAAGAACCTATAACACAAATATAAAAATTAAAAATATAATATTAAAATTTGAATCTCAATATAAAAAATAATTTTAAAGAAATTACTTAAAAACATATTATTAAGTATCCATCTCATTATCAATTAATATTTATACTTAATACTTTATTGATGTAATTCTTACAGAATTCCTAAAATAATTATTTTATCAAAACTCATTCATGAGTTTTTTCCTCAATTCTTCATTATTCATTCTTCATTTTTAATTTGTGCGCCAGCACACCCTATATCATCATATTATTATATATTGTTTTTCTCCTTCCATCTTCATCGATAACTTCGATAATATCATTAACATTTTTAATAATATTTCTACCAGCACATCCAACAACAGTAGCTTTTCCTGGTACATCTTTTAATACTACAGTGTTAGCTCCAACTCTACATCCTTTTTTTAAAGTAATTGGACCAAGAACCTTTGCTCCAGCTCCAATAATAACATCATCTTCAACAGTAGGATGTCTTTTACCCTTTTCTTTACCAGTTCCACCAAGAGTAACACCATGATAAATAGTTACGTTATTTCCTATTTCAGTAGTTTCCCCAATTACAACACCCATACCATGGTCAATAAATAATCCCTTACCTATTTTGGCCCCTGGGTGAATTTCTATTCCTGTAGTAAATCTTGCTATTTGAGAAATAAATCTAGCTAAGAAAAACCTTTTATGCTTATATAAAAAATGTGCTATTCTATATGCTACTAAAGCATGAATACAAGGATATAATAAAAATACTTCTATTTTACTTCTAGCTGCTGGGTCATTTTCTAATATATTATTTATATCATATCTTAAGCTATCAAACACAGCAAATCCTCCTTAAATTTAATTGCATAAGGTAATTAGTCATATATTCCCATTGATATATACTTTTCCCCACCATCTGGGGCAATAGCTAAAACTTTCTTACCCTTACCAAGAGCTCTAGCTTTTTCTAATGCTACATATATTGCTGCCCCTGAAGATATTCCAAGTAATATGCCTTCCTTTTCAGCAACTAACTTAGTAGTTTTAAGTGCATCTTCATCAGAAACTTTTACCACTTCATCTATCACTTTAGGGTTATAAATTTCAGGTATAAAGCCTGATCCTAACCCCTGAATTTTATGCGCTCCAGCATTTCCCCCACTTAAAACAGGTGATTTCTTAGGTTCAACTGCAACTATTTTTATATTGCTTATTTTCTCTTTTAATTTATTTCCTACTCCAGTTACAGTTCCACCAGTTCCTACCCCTGCAATAAATAAATCTAAATCATTTAAATCAGAATATATTTCTTCTGCTGTTGTATAATAATGCTTTTCACTATTTGCTATATTTTCAAACTGCTGTGGCATAAAATAATTTTCCTTCTTTGAAAGCTCCTTAGCCTTTTCTATAGCTCCATTCATACCTTCTGATCCATCTGTTAAAATCAGCTCAGCACCATATGCTTTTATTAAATCTCTTCTTTCTTTACTCATACTATCAGGCATTACTATAACAACCTTATAGCCTTTTAATCTTCCTATCATAGCTAAAGCTATACCAGTATTTCCACTTGTAGGTTCAACTATTACAGAACCTTCCTTTAATAATCCCATCTTCTCTGCATTTTCAATCATTCCAAGTGCTGCTCTATCTTTAACACTTCCTCCTGGATTTAATTTTTCAAGCTTTATATATACTTCTGCACTATTTTCATCTGCTAACCTATTTAATTTTAATATTGGTGTCTTACCAATCATATCTAACATGTTATTGTAAATCATAATATCCTCCATTTTTTATATATAATAAATTTACTCTTCAAATTCCAATTGAATTTATTTGTATAATTTGCAATAAATATTTTACTTTAATTTAATATGTATTTCATATTTATCCCATCGCTACCATTGCTAACACTCCCAGCTTCTGTAAGTGGGAGCTAAGCACTGCTACGCACCTGAATTAGTTCTTCTAACCTTCAGATGGAGCACAGGGTATTCCTGCACTCTGTGAAAGTGATTCACACAAAATACAATATTTTGATTCTCTACTTTTTAAGAAAACTCCACCTGAAGATAAGAATCACTTTATAATAAAAAGCCCCCGTCTCTAGTACTTATAGAGACGAAGGCAACTCCGTGGTTCCACTCTAATTAGATTAAACAATTAATCTCACTTATTACTGCAAAATACAGCATTCATTGTAACGGATGAATCCGGAAAGTTCTACTAATAATTCAAACTTCAACTCCAAAGGGCACTTCATATAAACTCTAGGTAAAGGGATCTCATCTTACCCTTCTCTCTGTAACCTTCCTTTATACTACTTTTCTTCTTCACTGTTTTTAATTCTGAGTAAATTACTAAGCTTTATAATTTTATTATATGACTAAAGAATTAATTGTCAATATTTTAACTGATCTTACCTTATTTTTTTCTTCCATACTGGATAAAGAATTTCATCTATTAAATCATGTGTATTTACAGCACCTATTAACTTATCCTCTTCATCTATAACTGGTATAGATAATAAGTCGTATTTTGAGGTAAGCTCTATAGCTTCATTAATATCTACATCATGTCTTATAACTTCAATATCTTCTGTCATAATATCTTTAACTTTAGCATCTGACTTATTTAATATTAGGTCATAAGAAGTAATAGCTCCTAAAACTCTTTCTTCTTCATCAGTAATATAAATCCTATAAAGCTCGTCTTCTTCAATTTCTTCCATTTCCCTTAATATCTCAATAATTTCTCCAACAGTAATATCTAAATTAAAAGATAGGAAGTCAGTTCTCATAATACTACCAACAGCTTCATCTTCATAACCTAATATCTCTTTAACTTCTTCTGCATCTTCCTTCTCAAGATTAACAAGGATTTTTTCCCTTTCCTCATCATCTAATTCATCTAGGACGTCTGCAATTTCGTCATTTGACATTATTTCTAATAATTCAGCTGTCTTAGTTTCACTTAAGTCTTTAATAATACTTCCTTTATATTCTGGGTCTATTTCTTCTAATGTATCTGCTGCTAAATCTTCATCTAAAGATTCAAATATTTGTTTTCTTGAACTTGCATCTAAGTTCTCTAATATATCTGCTAAGTCTGCTGGATGTAATGTAGAAAGTTTCTTATATGGAACTGAAATCTGTAAATTATTATTTACCATTTCCAATGATTCAACATCATCCCACATTAAAACTCTATCTTCATAGTCCTTTCTTAAAATCTTATATATAAAGCTTCCAAGCTTTGCACAGTTTAATCTTCTAAACCTTGCATAAGGACCTGTTTCAACTGCAATAACTCTATATTCTCCAGCTATTTCTGCTATTCTTAAATCATCAACTCTTACTACCTGTTTTCCATTAATATCTACAATTTTTTTATCTAGTAAGTGCTCTGATAAAAGATAGGAATATGTCCTTGGTAGTATTTCTTTACTTCCTCTTGTAACTATCTTAATCTTATTATTATCCATTTGGTTAAATGTTATTGTCCTAAATTCATAATGAAATGTAGTTCCATCTCTCTTTACCTTATAGCCAATAACTCTAGGATAACCATCTTCAGTAGTTACATAAATATCTCTAAGTTCTCCTATACTTTCATCAAATTCATCGTATATTTTTCGTCCTAAGATATTTGTGTATAGAAATACTGATAGTTTCTTCATATTCTTCATATCTTTTCCTCCTCAATTTTAGAGGAGAATTAATATATTTATGTTAATTTATAATGAAGTTTATCTCCTCTAAAACAATAATATTCAATTTTGATAAATTGCTACTCTGAGGGACACCCTCCATTTAAATTCACTCCTTATTTTTTTCAAATCAATCTATTTTAATTCATCTATGGAATATCTCCAATATTATATTATATTAAAAAACAACTAAAAGGCAACATTTTCTTAAAATATTATTGAGTCACAATTTTTACCATATATGCTTTTATTTATTATTGTTACCATTATCCTTTCTAGTATTAAAATAATATTGTTAGAAAATCATAGTAAAATTATTTTAAAGCAGAAACTCAACAAAGAAGAATTAATTTAATTCTTTTTTGTTGAGCTTCTAAATAATATATTCGCTAATTATGACTTAACACCTAAAACCTTAAGTCCACCCTTTATACATTTTATGTTTAATGGAAAATCTGGTCCTTTTTCTCCGTCAATATCTGTTACAATATCCTCAGAAGATTCAATACATAAATTATCTGTTTTAAAATAAATAACATTGTCTGAATCTAAATGCTCTCCTCTTAGAACCTTAACAAATAAAGGAATAAGCTCTATTATTGGGATAGCCTTAAAGATTATTACATCTAATAAACCATCTGTAGCTGCTGCTCTAGTTGCAAGTTTAAAATTTCCAGCTGTTTGTCCATTAAATACCAGCATAAAGTACATATGGCCATCATATTCCATTTCCTTAGAGCTTATTTTAATTTTTAACTTTCTAAAGTTTGGAAGCTCCTCTAAACCTTTTAAATAATAAGCTAGCTTGCCTATTGTATTTTTCAAATTAACATCCGTTTTTTGAGAAACATCTGTAAATAATCCCGTACTAGCTACATTAACAAAGTATTTATCATTAATACTTCCTAAATCTACAGCTGTTACTTCTGAGTTAATGATTTGTTTGCAGGCTTTAATTATATCATTAGGCATTCCTAAGAATTTCCCAAAATCATTTGCAGTTCCAACAGGTAATATCCCAATTGGTACTGAAACTCCTGCTTTCGCCATAGCATTTACTACACTATCTATAGTTCCATCTCCACCTGCTATTAGTACATAATAGTAGTTTACATCTTTAAAGTCATTAAAGGCATTTATTACATCCTCATCCTTATCGATTCTATATGGGACAACCGTGTATCCTGCTTCTTGGTGAATCTTTATAACCTTATCAAGTTTATCTATTATTAAATTTTCTCCTGAATATGGGTTATAAATAAACTTAACCTTTTTCACTTTACCCCTCCTTAATAATTAAACTAATAATTATTGAAAAATTTCATAAAATAAATATACTAATTATTATATCATATTTTTTCGTATTACTATATTTTACATATAAATAAAATTAAATATTAGTTATTTTTCTTAAGATTATATTAATAACACCTTAATTTTCTCTTTTTTCGTCTTAAGATTATATTAATAATTATTTTAATACTTATGACCTTATATTTATGTTAAATATGTGATATAATAGTGCATTGATAATAAAGGAAAGCTTAACTCTATCTTCCTTTATATAATAGGGGTGATAATTATGAAGAAAAGTTGTATACCAAATATTTTTACATTTATTAATTTATCATGTGGCATAATATCTATTTTATACACATTCGAACAAAACTATTTATTTGCGTGCTTTTTTATAATAATAGCAGCACTTGTTGATAGATATGATGGTAGAATTGCTAGATGGTTAAATGTTTCTAGCGAACTTGGAAAAGAGCTAGATTCTCTAGCAGATTTAGTGTCCTTTGGTGTAGCACCTTCAATATTAACATTTTTAATGTATGATTTAGCAAAAGTTGGACCAGCCGGTATAATTGGAATAGCTGTACTTCTTGCATTCCCTATTTGTGGAGCATATAGACTTGCAAGATATAACACTTCAACATTTGATGGTGTATTTACAGGAGTTCCAATAACAATCACTGGTAGCTTCATTGCAGTATTTGTATTTTTCACTTTAAATAAAAATATAACACCATGGATTCCTATCATATTATTAGCAATAGGTGCATATCTAATGGTTAGTACATTTAAGTTAAAAAAGGTATAGAAACATAAATAGGCTGAATCAAATTTTATATTTTGACTCAGCCTATTTATGTTTATTGATTATTCTTCATCATCATCCTCATCTTCATCTCTTTCAGAGTTGTTAAATTGTAAATCATAATCAATTTCTGTTAATATATTATCCTTTATTGTTTTATCATCTATATAATTCTTCTTAAGCTTACAATATTTAACATAAGCTCCACTACAGTCATCAAGAGTCTTTATTATTTCATCAATAATCTCACCCAAATTGTCAGCTCTTTTTACTGCTTCTTTTACATCACCTTTTTTAGCTTCTGATATATTATTAAGCTCATTTGCACCACCTATTAGTAGTCTATAAGAGTTAACCATGGAACCAAGCAAATTAGTTAAATTATTTATATCATTATATTGATTTTTCATTAAATGCCTGTAAGACAAATTATCACCTGCTTACATATTTATAGTTGCATTAACAAGTTCATTATCAATTTTATTATATATATTATCACTATTTTTTAATAAAGCCTCTATATCTGCGCTACTCTTGCATTCAACTCTTTTATTTACAAGCATACAATTTAGATTTTCAATCTGATCTTTTAAAATCTTCCTAGCATCATTAAGTATTTCATCAATGACAGCTTCAATAGAATCATAATTTAAGGTTTTGCAATTAAGTTTAGCTAAATTCTCGTTATAAATATCACTTATCTTATTTATATAATAATTAACGAATGCATCTACATCCGCAGGGGTTAGAGGTCTTCTAACATTAAGAATCTCTTCTTTATACATATTATATATATCTTTAAATTTCCTAGCATAATAATTTACAAGTCTTATACTTTCTTTTTCATTATTTCCTAAACAGTTAGCATCTCTAAGTTCCCTAATAAACCTCATAAAGCCGTTAATATATTTAACTATTTGTTCTTCTATATCTTTATCTTCTATGTTCTCAAAATAATTACTTGTAAATTCCCCATCACTTCTTAATCTTTCATCCTTAACTAAGCTTTTATTATCTAAAACATCATTTCTGCTTATATTACTAATAAAGCCTTCGTTATTATCCTCTCTTTTTTTCTCAGAATCATATTCCATAGAATTATTTTCATTATTAAACTGAAACTCATTATTAAATAGTACTGGAACAAAAAACTCCTTTGGTAATGAAATAAACATAAGCTTCCTCCTTAAGGATTAGTTACCTTACAGTAAGGTTTAAAATATGCTCTTGGATACTTGCATAACGGACAAACTAATGGTGCTTCTTCACCTTCATGAATATATCCACAATTCATACATACCCATAAAGATCCTGCTGGTCCCTTAAACATAGTTCCATCCTCTATCTTGTCATAAAGTTCTTTAAATCTCTTAGAATGATTTTCTTCTGTTTCAGATAATTCCTTGTAAAAATCAGCTATTTCATTAAAACCTTCAGCTCTTGCATCTGCTTCAAATCCCTTATAAATGTCTTGAAACTCACTATTTTCACCTAAAATACTAGCCATCAAATTATTTTTAGTACATCCAATCAAATTTAAGTAAGTTCCATAAACCTCTCTTGCATGAGCAAATTCATTTCTAGCAGTTTCATCAAATATTTCAGCAACCCACTGATATCCATCAAGTCTTGCTTTCTCAGCATATAAATTATATCTAGTCCTTGCCCTTGACTCACCAGCAAAAGTTCTAAATAGATTACTTTCAGTTTTACTTCCCTTTAAATCCATTTTATTCTCCTATAAATTTATACACTTATACATTATGCAACAATATTATTAGTTGTGAACCATTGTAGTAAAATGCGAAGCATTTTATTAATGAAAGAATGAAAAAATTAAAAAATAACCAATTTGAAGTTTTATATGCTAATGAATATTTTCCTTTCTTACGTTTTAAAGATATTGGAGTAATAGTTTATTTTGCTAAAATTATTGAATGGGAATTCCCTAATTTCTCTGTAGAAAACTGTTTTGAGGAACTATGTAAGCTAAATGAAGATATAAATATTAAAGGCTATGTAGAAAGTATTGAACACAGATATATAATAGTTTCTAAAAAACAAAAATAATTATATTGATATTAAACTCTTAGATAGATAAGTTGCAAATTTCACTGTAGTTTAGTTTACAAAAAAATATAAACAGCACTTCTTCTTGGTTGGATGGAGTGCTGTTTTCATTTGTTTTAAAAGATAGTTTGAAATACTTAATACCTATGTTAAATTCAAATTCTAGAAGTTTAAATGAAAATAATCAAATAACCCAAGGCAGAAAACATTCAACCACCGTAGCCATACTACAACGAATTCTAAATATTACTTTAGAATCATACCAAAAGTGATGATTCAGAACTCATTTTTAAATATCATAACTTTTACAAAGTGCATTTAGGAATAATATGTACATAAGAAATAAATGGAGTATCCTTATTTTAGATGTTACGGGATAGTCTTTTTACAAAAGAATTAAAATACTATTGTAGGAAATTAAAAATAGATAATTTCATAATTGATACAGTAGAGAAAAATGATATTCCTAAAATTCCAGATATTTATAATTCTAATAAAACTTTTTAGAAAATCATCTGGGTATTTCAAAGCTTTCTAAAAACTTTATAATTAGTGAAATCTAAGAAATGAAGAATATTGGGCTCAGTTCTTTAGTTATAAAAAAAACAATAAAGGTAATATAGTTGGTATATGTGATTTTAAAATTGGAGATGAAGTCTATTTATCTTTATTAATGATTGATGCTAAGTTAAAAGGAAATGAATTAGGTAGAATTATATATAATCAGTTAAAGAAATTATTTAGAACTAAGAATTCTAAAAGAATTAGAATAGCTCTTGTATATGATTATGAAAAAAATGTACTTGGTTTTTTGGGAAAAGTAAGGATTTGTTTCTTCTGAAGAAATACAATTAGAATAGATATAAATCTAGCTATTAAAATGTATAAGAATATTTAGTAATAAAAATAGTAGCTACCCAATTAGACTTGGGGCTACTATTTTTTTGCGATTTATTCTATAAGTAATATGAGTTTGTAATTAAACCTATATCTTTGAAGTTAGAAAAGATGATCACTTACTATAAAATTAAAATAAACTTTCTATACCTTTTTTATTTATTTGTTTTAAGAGTTTTACTCCCATAATAATAAATATTATTAACCCTATATTAGGTAAAGCTATTTCATGATTTATAGTCAAAAATAGTATATTTTTACTTACATAGACAACTTCATTATTTATAATACTTTCTACAAAACGGTATAATAAATACCATCTATTGGGGAATAAATAATACAATAGCATTAAAGCTACAGATAAGATCCATAATAAGTTGCTTGTTATCTTTGCATTATATGGATTTCTAATTTTTGACGCCACTTTGTCAGATATAAAATTGGTAAGAACAATAGAAATTAATCCTATTATTAAAAATGTAACGATAAATTTGAAATCTAACAAATCAATGAAATTAACAGCTCTATTTGAATAAACTCCATAACCAACTCCATAAATCAATAACATCAATACTTTTTCACATAAAAAGAAAACAGTTAGAGAAATAAGTAAATTTTTAACTCTCTTGATTTTGATAGTTAACTTTAAATTTATATATACAAATCCAATTATGATTGGTATAGATGATAATATTATATAATTCAAAAAACTTTCGAAATTCATTTCACCAATACTTACCATATAGAAGAAAGTAATAAAATAACCAACTAACATAAATAAAACAGTTTTTAATATTTCTAATTTCGAAAAATTATTATACTTATTACGTGATGGTAAAGTCCTTTTTATGCCATTCCCAATTTCATTTATATCTCCAAAATTCTTTAAGGCTAACTTAATAGCTTCCTTCTCATCATATCCCTCTTCTATATATTCTTGTTTTAGTAACATTATATGATCTAATAACTCAATTCTTAAATCTTCCTTGTCATCTTTAGTTATTCCTCTTTCACTTAATAAATCATTAATAAAATCATTAAGTCTATCCATTATACTTCACCTCCAAGAATATTAATTAAATTTGTAATTTGCCCCCATTGTTGCAACTTATCTTTAAGTGTTAACTTCCCTAAATCAGTAATTTTATAATATTTTCTTTTTCCAACCAAATTAGCTGATTGCCAATAGGATTTAATAAGCTCTTTTTCTTCTAAACGTTTTAAAGCAGGATATAAAGTTCCTTCTCCCATACTATATGAAAAATCGCTCTTCTCTTTAATTTCTTTAGCTATTTCATATCCATAGGTATCCTTTGTATTAATAATTGAAAGTATTAATATGTCTATACTTCCCTTCATTATTTCTTTATCCATAAAGTCACCCCTTATAAAAACAAATATACATCGTATCACTATATACATAGTAACACGATGTAATCTTCCTGTAAAGTTTTTTCTAAATTAAAAATTAATTTTTCATAAACTTAAATAAATATCAAATTATATATCGGCATTTTATAACCGTAATAAATGATTAAAAAAAGCAAAAATGATTTTATAAATATATCTCTCTAATTATAAAAATTGTATGTTTACTCTCTATAAATTTCATATACTATCATAAGAAAAGCTTAGTGCGTCAAAACTAATTAATTAAGAATTAGGAGTTATTTATTAAAATACACTATAAATTTCAATTTGTATGTAAAGATAATTTAGGCTTTAAATTAACACACTTAATATATTACAACTTAAAAGGGGCTGTCGCACAAACAGCCCAAATTAAGAATTAAAAATTAAAAATGAAGAATTATTGATGTAATTCTTACAGAATTACTAAAATTAACTTCTTTTAAAAACTCCTTAAGGAGTTTTTTCATTAATTTTTCATTATTCATTCTTAATTTTTTATTGTGCGACAGCACCTTATATTATACTTATTTCTACAATTCTAAAAAACAGGAAATCTATAGTAACTAAACTACTGAAGTACTTTAGTTATATTTAAATTTAATATCTAAAATCAGCCATTATATTTCCTTTTAAAAATAAAGTAGCCTTTCCTGATATTTTTACTTTCTTATCATTTAACAATTCACACTGAATAATTCCACCACGTTTAGAAAGCTGTGCAGCTACCATTTTACTCTTATTCAAACTTTCAGCCCAATAAATGAACTACCTTCATATAATCTGAGTCGTCGAATTGTAGCTTACGAGGTCGCATAGTATCTTCACTTATTAATATTCATATACAACAAAAAACTTTATACATACTTATGCATAAGTCGAATTGTAGCTTGCGACTGAGACTCAGCATAATATGTATAAAGTTTTGTTAGTATTAATTAATAAAAATATTTCGATCCTCGTTGCAGACAAGTTCTATATTCTTTCCATCTCTAGTTTTTGTTATGAGTTTTACTTTATATCCCCAAAGATCAAATACATATTTTAAAGTTTCTTTTGCATATGATAATTCAAGTTCTCTTCCATCATAGTAATGTTCTAAGGTTAATGTTAAGTCTCTTCTATTTAAGTCTATTACTCTAATGTAAGGAATAGAGGCTACTCCACAAGTATCAGCTAAATAATTTCTTATTTCTCTCCAACCTTCATCATCTGATACTTCCTTGATTTCATACTCAAAACTCTTCTTGGCATATTGAAATAAATTTAATTCCTCACAAAGTTCTTTAGTTAAATATTTTCTTAGGAAGGAACTATCTCTTTCTGTTCTTCTTACTTCAAAGATTTTTTCTCTTCCATATCTTTTATCAATATCTTCAAAAACCTTAAATCCTACATAATAAGGATTTAATCCACCAACCATTGGTGCAACAACATCATTATGCCTCTTTAAGAATTCAAAGTGAAGACCACTTTCTAAATCAAGTGATTTTAATATATTATAATGCCAGAAGCTTGCCCATCCTTCATTCATTGTCTTAGTTTCTATTTGAGGTATAAAATATTGAGTTTCTCTCTTTACTATTCTTAATATATTTTTCTCCCATCCCTCTAGAGAACTATATTTTATAATAAAACCTATAACATCATCTACTGGTTCAATTGGGATTTTATTTACCTCTGGAAATGGGGTAGTATCTTCCCCATCTAAAAGCCCTCTACTTTCCTTTTTAGTATAATAATCTTTTACTAAACTATCTCTAACTTCTTCATTGCTTATTTCTTTAATTCCAACTACTCTTGGAATTTGATATCTTATTGCATGGGCTGCATCTAATATTTTCTCAACTCTTTCATATCCTATATTGGGATTGTTAATATACCCTCTAATTATCTCCGCATCTAGTTTAAACATCTCAAGAGCTGCTTTAGCATTAGTTCCTTCAGTAAACATTCTATTATTAGCAAAGAAATCATTATGTCCATATACATGGGCCATAGTTAATACTTGCAAAAGCAATGTATTTTCTCTCATTAAATAAGCAAGGCAAGGATCTGTGTTTATTACCATTTCATAAGGTAATCCTGTCATATTTAATGAGTATAAAGTTTTATTTTTATCATATGCCTTACCATAACTCCAATGAGGATATTTAGATGGAATACCTACATAAGCTTCATAGCCTAGCATTTCATTAAAACCTATAACCTCAAACTCTTGTGGATAAAAATTAAGCCCAAACTCTTTTGCTTTTTCTTCAATAATTTCATTCCAATTTTCTAAAGTCCTAAGATTGTATTCCATGTCTATTCCTCCTTAAGCTCTTTAGATAGCATAACTTTTAATGCGTCCCACAAATCCTTTTTTTCCTTTACTATCACTGAAGTAAAGTTCTTGCAAGGCACTTCTCTATTGAACCTATAATACATAGTGGTAGAGTAAGTTGAAGGTAACAGCTCTGCATATCCAAACATATTACTGATTTCACATAATTTTTTCACTGAATTGACAGCTCTTTCATTATCTTCGCTCCAGTTATCCCCATCACTTGCGTAAATAGGATAAATATTCCACATTGTTGGTGGATACTTTTCTTCAACAAGCTTTAAAGCTGTGTTAATTCCACTAGAAATATAAGTTCCTCCCGATTCAGCCTTATGGAAAAATTCAAACTCATTAACTACTTTTGCAACTGTAGTATGGGATATAAATTCAAAAGCTATATTATTATATTTTCTACTTATAAACCTAGATAAAACATAGAATAAAGACCTAGCTAGATATTTTTTACTACTATCCATAGACCCTGAAACGTCCATGATAAATATCATAACTGCATTGCTTTCCTTTTTAGGCTTCTTCTTAACTTTATAATACCTAATGTCATCTTCTCTAAATGGAAATCTTTCAATATTATCATCTAAGCCAGCTTCAATTAAAGCCCTCTTTTTACCTTGTTTTCTAGAAATCTTAGCCTGAACTGTCCTTTTCTTTGCAAGTCTTGGATTAATACCATATCTTTGATATCCCCTTTTTCTTGCAGCGCTTTCAGTTATTATCTCTGAATACTTTTTCTTATCTAAATTAGGTAACTCTAAATCCTCAACTATATAATCCATAAGTTCATCTAAAGTTATCTCGGTTTCATATACATCTTCACCAGGGCTGTTTCCAGCCCCTTTATTTCCTTGTTGCCCTTGACTCTGGCTTCCATCAGAAAGCTTATCCCCTCTTTTTTCCTCACCAGTACCAGTAGCAACACCTTTATTATTTTTTCCAAATATAAATTGATATTCTTTAATTCCTCTAATAGGTATTTTAAACTTCTTATTCTTAGTTTCACCTATTATACTTTCTTCTGATAATATATCACCTAAATTTTCTTTTATAGATTTTTCAACTAATTGCCTATGACGCCTTCTATCTTCTATAGATCTATCATGTTCTAGAGGATTGTCTGCATTGTCTCTAAAGATTGCCATTTTATCAATCCTTCCATAAGTTGTTAGCTGCATACTTAAGTATTACATCACAGCAATGTAAGCAATACCCGTTATTTTGCATTTCCTCAACCATGGAATTATACTTTTCTGCTTGCTCAGTATCTCTAACTCTAGACTTAGTTATTATCCTAGAAAGATCTTTTACAGATGCCATAAGTTTCTTTTCTATTGCTTCCTTTAAAGGTTCATAAGAATTATAAGCTATTTTGCTACCATTTCTAACTAAATAGAACATATAAGAAGTAACATCTGCTCTAAAGCCCTTGCAGGAATTTTCTGATACTCCAATTTGTTCTTCTATACTTCTCATAAATTCTTCATCAGGATTTAATTCTTCACCAGTTGATAAATCTTTAATTTTACTCTTATTAACAAAAGCCTCTGCATTATCTATATAATTATCAAATAGACTTTCAGCTTGTTCTCTAAATGAATGTATAAAGGCCTTTGTAATTTCCTTTTCTAAAATCTTATTATATTCTTTTCTAATAGTATCTTGGATAAACCCTAAATACTTCTTCTTATCTTCTTGTGCAATATCTAACTCTTTAACTGACCTAACTATACTTTCCATTATACTTAAAGGATTAATACAATTATGCTCTGAACTTGATAAAGCATTATCTATAGCCTTAATTATAAATCTTGTACTAATTCCCTTCATACCTTCATAAGAACCAGCTTCTTCTCTAAGCTCACTAATATCAATCCTCTTAGTTCCACCCTTTTCAACTATATCTTCACCATTATAAATCTTAAGCTTAGTTATAGGGTCAACCTTAGCTGATGCTGCTAATCTTGAAAGAATTGCAAACATAGCTGCAACTTCAATAGTATGAGGTGCAATATGAGCATTGAAGTTACTCTTCTTTAATATTTTCTCATAAATCTTAACTTCTTCATCTAATTCTAAGCAATATGGAACCTCAATTTTAACTATTCTATCTAAAATAGCTTCGTTAGTATGATCTGATTTAAACTTATTCCATTCAGCTTCATTAGAGTGAGCTATTATAAGTCCATCAAAATAAATCATTGAACCTTTACCTGGTGAAGGAACAGATTTTTCTTGAGTGGCAGTAATTATAGTATGAAGATATTCAACATCATTTTTAAATACTTCAATAAATTCAACTAAACCTCTATTACCTACATTAAATGCTCCATTTAATGAGAATATTCTTGGATCATCTTCTGGATACATATCCATCTTAGAAATATCAATAGAACCTGTTAATATTGATGTATCCTGATTATTAGGATCAACAGGTGGTACAACTCCTATTCCCTTTCTTGATCTTATAGAGAATCCTTTTCTTTCTACTTCGAAGTTTTCATACTCCCCATTATGCTCATTTAATAATTTGTACTTACATACAGGGCATAAATCTCCCTCTATTTTAACTCCTAATAATTTTTCAAATTCAGGTCTTAAGTGGTTAGGTATTAAATGTAGTGGCTCCTCATGCATTGGGCACCCTTTAATTGAATATATAGGCTCACATTGAACTAAAGCTTTCTTTAAAGACTCAACTAAAGAAGACTTACCTGCTCCAACTGGTCCAACTAAATATAAAACTTGCCTTGCCTCTTCACCATTCATAGATGCTGAGTGGAAATAGTTAACGAGCTTCATTATTACTTTATCAATACCAAAGAAGTCATCCTTAAAGAAATCATATTTTCTTATAGAATCATTGCCATATATCTTTTTAACCTTAGGGTTTTCTTCACCCTTTAGTACTTCTACACCCTTACTAACTACCATATCATAAATTCGTTTATGTGAAAGCTTAGCTATATCTGGGTTTCCCTTTACTATTTCTAAATAATCTAAAAAAGTTCCTTCAAATTTTTCCTTATTCCTGCTTTCTCTATCGCTTTTTATAAATTCCTTAAAATCCAAATGACACCCCTCCTTTTTATAAAATATATTCATTCTCCTACTTTATATATGACAAAATATATTACAAAGTTACTGTAAAATATTTCCTTTTGTTTTCTATAGATATGCAACTTAATAAACTAAAGTGCCACTAAAAATAAAATTTTAAAGTCATAAATATAAAAGGGTTGTTTTTTCAACAGCCCTTTTAAAAAATTAAAATTAAAATAGAGCCATACTAAGGTAGCTCACAAATTTTCTTCTAATATATATAACTCTTTTCTAAAGTTTATTTAAAATATTTCTTTGTTAATTTTTATATAATTTATAATTCCATAATATATTCTTAATAAAACAAACCATTTATGGTAACAATATAAATAAAGGTTTTATAAAAATTAAACTTTGATAATTTATTAATTATCAATATTGATAAATTAATAACTATTATTAATTAGTAACTTTTATTGATAATTTGATTATAATGTAGTATAATGAGTTTAAGAGAATTAAACATAAAGGGGTGTTGTATATGGACGGACTAGCATGTATGCTTAGTAAGAAGTGTAGAAGAGAAAAATCAAAAGAAATCGTTAAGAATATGGATGATGAACAAAAGGCTTATGAAGAAATTTATGATAAAAAATAAATCTTAGACTTTGCTTATACTTTATGATATAAAACCTTATAAAAGTAGAGTGCGTATATAATTGCACTCTACTTTTTTACTTTATTAGTCTATTGTAAATGGTTCTAAGGCATTCTCTATAAATTCTGTTCCAGTTCTAGTAATGGCACTAGAAAATACAGTTGTTTCATTAAGTCTATACTTAAAATATCTAACATCATATGATATCGAAATACTACTTGTATCAAAAGTTTCCTTATTAAAGCTTAATCCCTTGGAAATTTCAAATATATATTCCCTCTCTTCCTCAGGATCTAAAAATGAACCTACTACTTCTCTTCCTTCATCATAAGTTTTCAAAGACTCTCTTATCTTATTATCATATCCCTTAAAAATAGGATTGGCATTTCCAATATACCCAGATTCGCTTGAAAACTGTAGGTTAATATCAATAAAACTAGCATAATATTTACTATTATTTTTTATACTTACTTTTATCTTATAAATATTTTCATCTTCTTCAAATCCAGTATATTTTATTATTGGCTTACCCTCATCATAATTCATTGAATCATTATATAAAATTTTATCACCTAAAATAAATTTAAATCCTATTATAAAAATTAAACTTATAGTAAAAATACTTAAACATATAGATATAAACTTTTTATTCATATTCTAACCTCCTATCCTATATCTCTTTTTTCATATATTTTTAAAGATATATAAATTGAAACTAAGAATATAAATACTGCTATTATAAATAATAATATAATGTATATATTTAATGATAAAATCTTATAATCATAATATTTGAAATTAAATATTCTATAAATTATAACACCTATTTTTCTAGATAAACTTATTAAAATAGTTTCTGTCCCATTTTCAATAAACTTATTAATAGTACTGCTACTATGACTTAAATATCCAATAGCAATAGTAATAAAAGGTGCTATTATTCTAGATACTTTATATCTGTATTTAAATGTAATAGGTAGTATTATTGAAAAACTAAATAATATAGTTAAACTACTTACAATTACATCTTGTAGGACCATAGACCTAACTGAATTCAAAACATTTGCTCCATAGAATAGATACATTAGTATATTCGATAAAAATAATATTAACAGCACCAATATATATTTTGAATAAACTACATCTTCTCTTTTATTTGGAAGACTCAGCATATAACTTTCACTATTGTTTAAACTATCATAATAAAAACTATTCATGACTATCATATAAGTAAATATTATTGGTAAAATTGTTGGAAAAATAAAAGAAAAAGCATTTAATAAAAATAATCCTACTACAAATGTTAATATAACTGTTTTTAAGGATTTAATTTTTAATGACACTAATAAATCCTTTTTTATTAATTGAACCATTATTTCTCCCCCCTTATATAGTGGTACATTATATCTTCAAGACTTGGAATGCTTATATTTTCAGAATCAAAGTTATTCTCATTAATAAATAAACCTTCTTCATAATACTTATTTTTCTTATAAGATATAAAATCTAAATTACTATTATCAAGTTCTTCTTTTGATCCTCTAAAGATTCTATATTTTTCTTTTATAGACTCCATATCTTCTGTAAATACTAGCTTGCCTTTATTAATAAAAGTAATATAATCTGCAATTCCATCTAAATCTGATGTAATATGAGTAGAAATAATTATGCTTTTATCTCCATCTTCTATAACTTCTTGAAGCAGTTTAAGTATATCTTTTCTTACTATTGGATCAAGTCCTGCTGTAGGTTCATCTAAGATTATTAATTTTGCTTCATGGGATAATGCACCCGCTAACATAACCTTAATACCTTCCCCTTTAGATAAGTTACCTATATAACTTTTCTTACTAATTCCAAAACTATCAATATATCTATTAAATTTACTTTCATCAAACTTAGAATAAGCTCCTTGAAGTATTTTCTTATAATCCTTAATATTTAAATGTTGATAAAAATTAAAATTATCAAAAACAAAGCCAATTTTATCTTTTACAAAAATCTCATCTTCAAAAATATTTTTATCAAAAATTTTTATATCTCCCTTATCTGGCTTTAATAGGCCTACTAAAAGTTTTATTAGTGTTGTCTTACCTGATCCATTTGGTCCAATTAATCCCATAATAAATCCTTCTTTTAAATCAAAAGAAATATCTTCAAGATTAAATTCCCCTCTAGTTTTACTTAAATTCTCAATCTCAATCATACTAATCTCCTTCATAAAGCAAATCTATCATATTTTTAATATCATTTTTCTTTAGTTTAATAGACCTAGATATACTTAGAACTTCCTCTAGCTTTTCTTCAATTTCCTTTAGTTTTTCTTCATATACTAGCTCCTTATTATAATAAGAAACATAGCATCCCTTTCCCCCTACTGTTTCTATAAACCCTTGCGCTTCAAGCTCATCATAAGCCCTTTTTGTAGTAATAACGCTGATATTTAAATCTTTTGCTAAAGACCTTATAGAAGGAAGTTTTTCATTAGGCTCTAAACTCCCATTAATAATACCTTCTTTTATTGAATTTACTATCTGCTCATAAATAGGAAACTTCGAGGAATTACTTATTAATATTTTCATATTTCCACCTCACTATAACTGTGATTTCTGTTAATACTGTATATGTATACTATATACAGCATTGATATCATTTGTCAACCAATTACAAAAATATCTTTCATACACTCTTAACAAATCCAATAACTGTAACAATATACTTATTTAAACTTATAATAATAATAAAATATTATATAGGAGATTTTAAATGAATTACAATGATGATGATTCAATCAACAATCCAGATATCAATGATTTTAGAGCCCCTAGTGAAGGCCGTATTCCAAACTTCCCAGGACAGCCCCCAGTATTCCCTGGGAAATTTCCTAATGTTCCTGGTGGAAGTAATTTAAATATAGGACCTCCTCCAAATTTTACGCCAACCAAAAGTAGCCCTGGTGTTAAAAGTTTTTCACAAGGTGGTCCTCAAGCTAAAGCTGTAAGTCCAGGTTCTATAAGCTTTTGTCTTTTTAAATTCACTTATATTTGGGAAAGAAGGGGTAGAAACTACTGGGCATTCCTATTAAATGTAGATAGACGAAGCATTTCAGGTTTGCGTTGGTTTAGAAACAATTGGGTATTCTTCGGCTTAGATTTAAGACAAATAGATTCTTTTGTATGCTTTAGAAACTCAAGTACTATTTTAGATACTGATGAATTAAGAGAAGATTCTTCAGAAGATAACACTATTACACATAACAATAATCTTTTATTCAGTAAAAAAGAATATAGTATAAATAATGTGAAAAATACTTATGTAAGAATTCTAAAAAACATTGATATTCCTGAGGAAAGAAATGAATATATAACTAGTTATATTGGTGAAGTAGAAGATCAAGAGTTAACACTAAAAATTCCTACTAAATTATATAGAAATACTAGCTATAGAATAATTCTAGAAATAAAATACCCTGAGAAATTTAGTGAAGCATTAATTGATGATTTTAATAAATGCGCGAATGAAGCTGCTGAAAATACATTAGATATATTAGATGAGTATAGAGATGACTCAAGAATTTTCACACCAATAGAGGTGTTTAATAATTCAACTAAGAATATAGGAAAAGCTGTTAAAAACTTCTCAGAAGAATTCCATAAAAAACTAAAAGACTTTAAGCTACCAAGAGAAATAACTAGACAAATAGAATTTAGAATATCAGAAGAAAAAGTTATCTCTCCTTGGGTATAATAAATAAAAAAATTAGTGCCGTGTTATCTTTAAGCGACTTGGAGCCTGCGACGGAACGATAAGATAACTTATGCTATATTAAATTATAGAAACTCAATGCTCCGCTTGAGTTTCCTCCTTTAGTAGGCATGAAATAGAAATAAAAAAATTAGCAATATGTTGTCTTCTGGTGACTTGGAGCTTGCGACGGAACAAGGAAGATAACATATGCTAATTTTTTTATTTTACACAGATTCTTTTTTCTCGTTATATATTGTTATTCCAAGGGTTGTAACTAGTCCACCCCATAGAACAATTGCCCCCATTGCGAAAAAAACTAATGAAATTCCTGTCATTTTCACCCCTCCTTTAGTGATCTGATTCTATATTAATTTGACCTCATTAATTAGACTTTATCACTTTATACTTCTAATGAGTTATCATCAAATAAATTGTCTTTTTTCCACTTTTTCTTACTAATTATTAATGCAAGGATTATTCCAAATCCTATTATACTCCATCCATAAGCAAATAATGCTGATAGTGGATATCCTCCATATGGTGTTTTTATTTCGTTTAATACACTTTGTACTAACATAAATATTAGTATTGCTGGAGTTACGAATTTCACACATATATTCCACCACTTACCTATTTTAAAGTAAGATATTTCATTAGTATGCTTTCTTATTATATCAGCATTTGAAATCCAGCCAATTAATACAACTTCTAATAATCCAACAACTACTATTCCATAGTTATTTATAAAGTTGTCTATAATATCTAGTAAGTATAATCCTGCCCCTGTTGAATAAAGACTTCCAATTACTATTCCAATTATACAAATAACTGCAACTACCTTATTTCTAGCCCATCCAAACTTATCTATAAAAGGTGCTGAAACCGCTTCTATTAATGATACTGAAGAAGTCACTCCTGCAAATAATAAGCAAAGGAAGAATAATACTCCTAAGAAAGTTCCTACTGCTCCCATCTCACTAAATACAGCTGGGAAAACTACAAAGGCAAGTCCAACACCGCTAGAAACTACCTCACTCATTGGAACTCCCTTTAAATTTGCCATAAATCCTAAAATTGAAAATACCGCAATAGCTGATAAGAATTCAAATCCACAATTTGCAAATGCAGTCATAAATGCACTATTATTTATATCAGTTTTCTTTGGCAGATAACTAGAATAAGTTATCATAATTCCCATTGCTAAGCTTAATGAGAAGAAAACTTGTCCATAAGCTGCTATCCAAACCTTAGGATCAGAAACCTTTGACCAATCTGGCGTAAATAATGTGTTTAATCCAATAGATGCGCCTTCTAAATTTACTGCTCTAACAGCAATAATTATCATAATTATAACTAGAGTTGGTAAAAGAAACTTATTAGCCTTCTCTATACCTTTCTTAACTCCTTTATAACAAATAAACCAATTTATTGCCCAAACCACTAATATTCCTATTAATACTGGTGTTACAAATCCTCCAAATTCAAATGGAGATGAAGATAATTTTATAAAATCTGCATGGAAAAACTGATTAGAATCACTTCCCCATCCCTTATTAAAACTAAGCCATAAATAATTTGCTGCCCAACTTAAAATCATTGAATAGTAAGTTAAAATAATAAATGCATTTATAGTAGGCCACCAACCTATCCATTCCCATTTCTTTTTAACCTTTGCAATAGCTAAAGGTGTAGAGCCTTTAAACTTATGTCCTAATCCATATTCTAATATTAATAGTGGTATTCCTGCTGTAAAAATAGCAAAGAAATATGGTATTAAAAAAGCACCTCCACCATTAGTGTACGCTACGTAAGGAAATCTCCAAATATTCCCTAGTCCTACTGCTGAACCTACAGCAGCTATAATAAATCCAATTTTCGATCCCCATTGCTCTCTACTTTCTTCCATAGAATTTACCCCCTTGTAAATCTGCATCATTTTTCTTTTGATGTTTCATAATCTATATCAAATATTAAATATATAATATATCAAAGTATCAATAAAATCAATTATTATTTGATAAAATATTATAGTTTAGTGATTTTATTTATTTATAATATATTTTATTAATTAATTTATTATTAATCCATTAATTTTTCTTCTTATAAATAGCAAAAAATTAGCATCTATCAAATTTAGATACTAATTTTTAACAATATGTTTATTATTAATATTTCTCTGTATTTATTTTTTAAAGATTAAAATAATACATTTAATTTTAATCTAAATAGACTATTCTAAACCTTAGCTTTAAACTTAGCTTTAAACTTAGCTTTAAACTTAGTTTTAATTTTTACTTGCAAATTTAAATTCTCTATGAAGTTTCCACGTACTATCTTCCCACTTAAAAATACTTATATTATCAAAATAACAATTAAAGTTAAATGTATATTGATTGACATATTTCCAAAGCTTATCAAAGATTGGTGGAACTTTTTTAGATGTTAATGTAACATGAAAAATCTTACCTTTTCCATCTTTTTTATTAAAGTGAATATAATCAAATTTACTTAATAAATCTATTAGCCTATCATGAACTTCCTTACCTTCTTTTGACATACTAACATCCATATATATTACTCTATCATCAAAATGATTATATTTATCCATAATAAACTTTGATTTTTCTTCCTCTCTACTAAACTTATATAAGGCTTCCTCTAACTCTCTTATGCTTCCTTCATATTCAAAAGGTGATTTAATAGTAAAATGTGCCGGAAGCTTAGAGGACTTAGCATTAAACTTTTTGAATATATCTTTTCTCATTTCGTTATTAAATCTTCCACCTTCACCTTTTACTACACATACTATTACATATCTCAATACCTCTCCTCCTTTATGCTTTCATTTTAATTATTTAAATTTTCCCTTGAAAAACATACTTAATTCTATAATTCCTTCATCATCTAAACCTCAATAACTAATAAAGATAAATTTAATATATGAAATAACTATATTCCGAAAATTTAGAAGTTCTTAGTAAAGTTGTATTTTCACTTAGTACATGGACTCAATACTAATTTCTGAAATTCATCTAGCCTGAATTTCTTCCATTAGTAGGCTCTTCCATCCTCAAAACTAATTTATTCGAGAGGTTTTTAACATTAATGAAATGCTCGCACTTTACTATAAATTTTCAATTCTATATCCTATTTCTTTATTAGCTCTTCTATATCCCTCTTCAATCATTTCTTCTCTAGTCATTTCATTACCTAACAAGGCATCTATAGTTAACTGATTCCTATCTGGAAAATATTTATCTAATAATCTTTCATCTATATAATCTTGCTCTTTAATACTTAAATCATCTAATATATGCATAACATTAAATCCAGCTTTCTTAAGTGGTCTACCAACTAAAATACTTCTATGACATCTTATTGGATCTTGCATAGCTCCGAGCAATGCAATTCTATATCCCTTATTACATCCATCTTTTAATCTTTCTATACCTCTTTTAAAATCCTCTTCTTCTACTACTTTTTCAAAATCAGAATAACCTTCAGCGTTATAAGAGACTTTATTTATTCTCTTTGCTGCAAGTTCCTTTGCCATATAAATATATATAAACCCTTCCTTTGTTAAAGTATATTGAATTCTTTCTTTATCAAATTGAACATTATATTTAGAGTAAGGAGTTCCTCTAATATCTACAACAGTATTAATATTATAATACCTTAACATCTCTATTAATTTTTCCATAGAATAATTTGAGTGACCTATTGTATATATATCAAACATAACTTTACCTTTCTCACCTTTAATATAATATTAGTTTATTTTTTGTTATAAATTCTTGTTTTCAATCTATAATATTAAGTTTCACTTGAATATTTTCTAAATCTAAAATAATATTATTTAATAGATATATAATATTACATTATTTTATTTTTATTAAGATTTAGAGTTTTATAGGAGTGTATTATGTTAGCATTATTAATTATTTTTAGTTATATTATGGGGTCTATACCTTGCGGATACCTTATAGTTAAGAAAAAGTTAAATAAAGATGTAAGAGATTATGGAAGTGGAAACATAGGTGCTACAAATGTCGGGAGAGTAGCCGGTAAAAAAATTGGAAAAATAACAGCTATATTAGATATGTTAAAAGCTATATTACCAGTACTTTTAACACAATTTCTATTAGCTAATAATATATTAACAACTAATAAAAGCTTAAGTTTAGGATTAGTTGCATTAGCTGCTATATTAGGTCATAACTATACTATATTCTTAAAATTCAAAGGTGGTAAAGGAGTTGCAACTTCTGCTGCTGCATTTATGTTTATAGTACCTAAAGCTTTTATAGTTACAGCTATAGTCTTCTTTGGTCTAAAACTTTTCACAAAAATAGTTTCCATTAGATCATTAACTGCAGCTGTAGTTTTATGTGTTTCTACTTGGCTTTTAGGATATGATAAATACTTAGTTGTATCAACATTTATAACAGCTGTTCTTTGCTTCTGGAGACATAGAGCTAATATAAAGCGATTAATTAATGGAACAGAAAAATAACAGTTGCACAATGTATAATTTAGAATGAACAATGAAAATTTAATAAAAAAACTCCCTTAGGGTTTTAAAAAGTAATTCATTTTCGTACTTTTAGAAGAATTAAATAAATAATTCTTAATTTTTAATTGGGCTGTTTTAGTAACAGCCCTTTATATATTTAATATAATGTTTAACTTATAGTGTTTTAACAGCTCTATTAATTTCTCAATTGAATAATTGGGATACCCATATTATTCAACTCTATATTAATTAACTAAAAAGATTTAATAATTCCTCTTCAGTAATTGAATTTAATTTATCTCCTTTTAAGATGTCTCCATCTATAACCTTACTTATTAACTCTTTCTTTTCTTCTTGAAGTTTTATAATTTTTTCTTCAATAGTATCCTTTGAAATTAACTTTATAACTTCTACAACATTCTTTTGACCTATTCTATAGGCTCTATCTGTAGCTTGCTCTTCTACTGCTGGGTTCCACCATGGATCAAAATGTACAACTACATTTGCTCCTGTTAAATTAAGCCCTACTCCACCTGCCTTTAATGAAATTAGAAATACATTTGTACTTCCTTCATTAAATTCCTTAGCAAGTTTTAATCTTTCTTTTGCCTTTACACTTCCATCTAAATATAAATATTCTATATTATCCTCTCTTAGTTTATTTCCTATTTTACTTAAGGCTGAAGTAAACTGTGAAAATATAATAGTTTTCTTATTAGCTACTAAAGCTTCATTAACTATTTCTTCTATAGACTTTATTTTTGAACTTTCTTCTTTAAAATCTTCAATTAATAATGAAGGATCTAAACACAATTGTCTAAGCTTTGTAAGATATGATAATATTAATACCTTATTATCCCTATTTTCCTTAAGCTTAATTTTTATTTCCTTCATTGAAGAATTATAAACTTGTCTTTGTTTAGTTGCCATTGGAATTATATATTCTTTTTCTATTTTTTCAGGCAATTCCTCTAATACATCTTCTTTTAGCCTTCTTAAGATAAATGGTGAAATAAGCTCCTTTAGTTCTATTAAATCTTCATCACTACCCTTTACAAACTTTTCTTTAAATTTCTCATCTGAAAATAAATACATAGGCATTATAAAATCAAAAATTGACCATAATTCTAATAAATTATTTTCTATGGGTGTTCCAGTTAAAGCTATTTTAGTATTAGCTCTTATAGATTTAACAGCTTCTGAAATCTTTGAGGATTTATTTTTAATATTTTGTCCTTCATCAATTATACAAAAATCAAAACTCTTATCTTCATATAAAGGTAAGTCTCTCCTTAAAGTCCCATATGTAGTTAATAAAACATCATAATTATTATAATCATCTAAAAGGCTACTTCTTTCCTTAAGACTACCATGAATAATTCCAACCTTTAAGCTAGGTGCAAACTTCTTAAATTCACTTTCCCAATTATATAAAACTGATGTTGGCGTAATTACTAAACTTCTTTTTCCTACTTTAGATAATAATAAGGTTATAGTTTGAATAGTTTTTCCTAGTCCCATATCATCTGCAAGTATTCCTCCAAAACCTAAATCCTCAATAGATCTAAGCCAGTTATATCCTATTTTTTGATATTCTCTAAGATTAGCATTTAAATTATCCGGAAGACTATATTCCTCATTTTTATTTTTCAACTTTTCTAATAAAATATTTACTTTTTCTTTTCCAGATATAAAAGGAAGTTTTTTATTATTTATCTTATTTTCCAAATGCAGTAAATTAAATTTATCCACATATATTTCCTCTTTATACACATCTTTGAAGAGATTTAACTCTTCTATTGTGCTTAAAAATTCATTTACTCTTCCATCCTTTAAATCTAATAATCTATCTTTCTTAGTTTTATAAAAAGGACTTCCCATTTTCATTTCTCTTATGGCATCTGGAATTTCTTCATATTCTAAGCCTTCTATTTTATACTCAAAATAATATCTGCCATCATATTCTCTAATCTTACTTACAATACTCTTATAATCAATAAGACCTATATCTTTAAAATCTTTAGATAATATAACTCTTCCTACTTTATTTAAATATTCTAGACCTTCCTTTAAAAGATTATAATTATCTTCTTCATTACCTATAAATATAAATTTATTATCCTTCTTTATAAACCTATATTTTTCAAGAGCCATTTCTAATTTATCTATATTTTTTACATCCTTAATTCCTTCTAAGTTATTAATATATTCTATTTTTAAAGTACAAATAATATTAGCTCCTTCTTTATCTATATAAAACTTTGGTGTATTAACTTTATTTATTTCATCTTTTATACTTTCATCTATAATTATATTTTTTGAAGCTTCACCTAAAATAAATAATATCTTTTTAAGATTTTCATCTGTACTTTTATAAAATAAACTGTCCTTTTCCTTTAGTTTTTCATAAATACTTTTATAATATTTTAATTGTTTTTCTGATGGTATATATATTTTCTTATCATAAATCCATATGGATTTACTAGAATCTAAAGGTATGATAGTTTTCTTCTGAGGCTTTACTATTATAGTTTCACCTTTTTTCTTTATTGTAAAAATTAGAGGGATGTCTTCTTTGTGAATTTTAGAATTATAATTCATATAATCATAGTTTAAGCTAATTTCTTTTTTATTATCAATTAATAGTAAAAGTTCTTTAAGCTCATTATCATAAAGTTTAAAGCTTCTTCCATCAATAATTCTTGTACTATCTTTTTTAAGTTTATCTTTCAATAATTCTATTATTAAGCTATCTTCTTCACTAAAATTATTAAATGAGTCCAATAAGAATTTACATAATGATTCAACTGCAATAGTTTTTTCCATTCCAGATCTTAATTCAATATAAAATTCATTTTTATTATTTACTTTAACTTGCTTTAACTTTATATCAAGATTTAAGTTTTTTCTCAGGTTTCCTGTAGTATTAGCTTCCTGTCCCTTAACTAAATTATTTTTATCTACTTTATTTTTTGCTTTATTAATAACTTCATAGTAAAACTTATACATAGTAGCAACTATATGACTACATGCATAGTTTCTTATTTCTTTACTATTTTCTTCATACTGACTACATGTACATTTAACTTCTTTAACTTCATTCTTTAAATTAAATTTTATGTGAGTACTATATTCAACTTTTCTATCTAAATTACTTCCAGATGAGTTAACTTCTATAATTCTTCCATATATATGATATGTATCTTCTATCTTTTTACTTGTAATTTTATTAACTAATCCCTTTTTAAATAAGCTTTCTCCATTATTTTTAGAAATGCTCGATGAAAGCTTTAAAAGAGAATTTATCATATTTCTTAAAATCATTTTATCCCTCCTTTATAAAGAGTAATTAATATTATATCACTATCTTTTTCTCTAAGCACCCAGAAGCCAAAAAATTTGGAAATAAAAAAAGTACCCAAACTAATTATCTGGGTACTGACTTTTTCTTTTTAATTATGGAAAGTAGCTTTTAAAAGGATACTACTCAAAACCTTTCTCTTTATTAATATAGTTATTATAAAGATATATATTACTTCACTTTATTTTCCTCTTTCATTACTAGACATACCTTGTTTAAAATTAAAAAAGAGTTTTAAGATATACTTAAAACTCTTAACTCTCTTAAACTATCTTCTTTGTTGTTCTTTTCTAGCTCTTCTACAAGATACACATCTTGTTGGCTCATTATCGAATCCCTTTTCCTTATAGAATTCTTGCTCTCCTACTGTAAATACGAATTCGTTTCCGCAATCTCTGCATGTTATAGTCTTATCTGTCATAACTTCCTCCTAAAATTAAAGATTTTAAATTGATAATAACCTCTAATTTAAGAGAAATTATTTACCTAAATGAAACCTATTTTTTGTTAGCTTTTCGCTATTTCTTAATAATACCATATTAAATAATTAATTGCAATACTTTTTTCTTATTTTATTAATTATTTGGGTGTTTGTACTAATGTAGCAGGATTTCTACTTTGTATCCAAAGTTCTCCTGGTCCTTGGAATTTACATACAAGTCCTTCGCCTCCAGCTATTGAGCTAAGTACTCCAGACATAAATTCCACACTATATTTCATGCTACTATCCCAAAGCACCATATGGTTACTATCTACTATGTAGTTTTCTCCTGGTTGAAGTTCTTTTTTCATTATTGCTCCATAGGAACTAATAATTAAAGTACCTACTCCTGAAGCTTGCATCTGGATTAATCCTTCTCCAGAGAACATTCCACCTATTCCACCTGATTTTGTGCTTACCTCTATCCCCTGAGTAGATGCTAAAAATGTTGATCTACCAAGTCTATAAGAGATACTTCCATCCATTTCTATTAATTGAATATCCCCTAAAAACTGTGGTGCTAAAAGTAGTTCTCCATCATCTTTAGCTTTAAATTTTTGAATAAATAATCCTTCACCAGAAAACATTCTTCCTAAAGTTTTTCCGAGTCCTCCTGTTTTAGCCTTTACATCAAATACTGGGGTCATAGAAACCATAGCTCCAGATTCTACTGTATACTCTTCTCCCCTAGTTGCATTAATTTTTAGCACTTTATTACTGTCACTACATAATAACTCAAATTTTTTCTCCATTATTATTCTCCCCTTCTAAATTTATTTAAAAGATAATAACTTATCTTTTTTTACTTAAACTTTTATATATTCCCTTAATATTTAAATTTATAGTCTTTGCTGCCATTTAGTATTATTTATTATATTTCTTAAACATAGTATAATCCAATATCTATTAATATTACTATTATTATTAATTTAGAAATCAAATATAAATTCTATGCTAGTAGCATTAGTTCCCTCAAACTTTATACAAGCTATAAAAGGCATTATATTCTTTATCTTATTAAAGGACTCATAATTAAAAGTATTATCATAATAATTAATTATTGTACTTAAAGCAGTTCCATGAGTTCCTATAACTATATTTTCATTATCATTCTCAGTAATAATCTTATGTAATGCTCTAACATTTCTATCTTGGATTTCTTTCAAACATTCACCATCTTCTAATCTAAATTAAATATGTCCAGTTATATTTTTATGAAATTCATTCTTTTCATTATTATCATTAAATAATCCAAACCAATCACAAATTTCTACTGTAAAATCTATAAATGCTATGCCTTGTGCAGTAATTACATTTTCATCTCTAAATACTCTCTTAGAAATATAATTTTCTCTTGGGAATGGATCTTCTTCTCCAAAAACTTTTTTATGATCACTTGTCCACTCATTCACTGGAGTAGTATATTTTACATCTTTCAAAACTCCAGCCTTAGCTAAAAATACAGTTCCAGCACCACATATACCACTTACTAATTTTCCTTTATTATATAAATTATTTATTAAGCTAATTAATTCTCCTCTAATTTCCCCATACCATCCGCCTGTTATTATAAGACCATCTACCTCTTCCTCTAAAACATCATTAACTAATTTTGATGGTTTATATAATATTCCTGATCGACCTTTTATAATTTTATCTTCATAAGCAATGGTAATTATCTCTTTTCCTGCATCTGCAGATAAAATATGAGAAATAAATGTAATTTCATAATCAGTCATTCCTTCGAAAATAAATATTAATACTTTACCCAATAGTTCTCCCTCCTTATAATCAGTGGTTCTAACTCTTATGCTTAAAGTTTTAAAATAATATCATTTTCTTCTTTAGTTTCTAAGTTCATCTCTTTAAATGTAAGTTCTATACCAGTAACGTCATCAGATAATGCAGGTATTACTATAAATCGATGATATCTATGTCCATTTGCACCTGATCCACTATCCATTCTGCAACTATATTTTTCTGATATATGTAAATCAAAATTCATATTTATAAGTTCATCCTCACCATTATAATCCCATTCGATGCTTACATTAATGGCACTAGCATTATTATATTGTTGCATACTAGTTACTGATAAAATCTTATTGTCCTTCTCAACAGACTTTAAAATTGAAATATTTTTTCTAAATTCTTCTGGTTCAATTAAAGACTTAAATTTATCTTCATAATAAAGTGACCCAAATAATGAAGTTAATAAATCATTATAAATGTTATATTTTTCTGCCCATTTAGAAATATATTCAAGCTTAGGAAATCCAGGCTTATTCTCTGAAACAATCTTACGTTTATTTATTAACTCACAAATTTTCTCATCTATTTCCTTAATTTCTTCATTATAATAATTAGTTGGCGGAGTAAATTTCATTTTTCTCATAACGTATCTCCCATAAATTCTTCATTATTTTATTAAGGTCCCTTGATGAAAAATCATCTTCCATTTAGAATCGATTAATTTCCATATTGAACTACGAATCGAGCTCTTAATAGTGTTTTCCTTCTCGTATATTTTATCTACTTTATATGTCGCTAAAGCATATCCTTCAGTTAGTTCAGCACAAGTAAAATTCATAATCTTAAATGATACATTCTCTTCAAAAAAAGTATCATTAGGATTATATCTATAAATTGTCCCTGAACTACAAAATTCAATAAAGTCCTCAGATAAAAACTCTCTTAACTTCTCAGGTGTTTTTCTAACTACAGGATCTAATAATTGCTTTTCTAAGTTTAATATTGTTTTTTCCAACAAAACGTACTCTCCTTTAATTCTCATTCCTCACAGTAATATTTTCTATTTTTATAATTTTATTAATGTAATTCTCATTTTTACATTTAGTAAACATTTCAACTGAATAGTCTTCATTTTCTTCAAAAACAATAGTCTGTCCCTGATTTAATTCTATAGTTAAAGGCTTTCTGTTAATTATTAAATCTTCGAATACTCCTTCAATAAGACTAATATCTTTACTAGTTAATGTTCCTCTTATAATAACTTTACTTATTCCTAAAATCTCATTATCACTACTGTTAGGAACCATATATTGATTCATAAAGTCAAGAGACTTTTCATCTTTCATTTGTTGAAGTCCAATTTGCATAGGAATTCCTTCAAAGAAGTTTATATAACTATTTCTCCAAGGCATGGTCCTTGTAAGTAAATTAAAAAACCATTTAAATTTTAAATATTCTGGCTTAGTTACTTCAATATATTTGTTAGTTAATGATTTATAAATCTTATCTATATCTTCTACATCTAACATTAAGCAAACTAATCCTCTATGACCTTTATTGTATAATTCAACCCAATCTTCTTTCCATCCTCCGCCATCAGCTCTTATTATATTTATCATTTCAAAATATTCATTTCCTATCCATAAGTTAGAAGCCTTAAAGCCTTTTGTTCCCTTCCCCCATGATGGTTCATATGGGAAACCTGCTTCAGTTATCTTCTTTATTTCATCCTTATCCTTCTGATAACTTCCATTAATATTTACTACAAAATGATCTAGCTTAAACATCTTATATTATCCCCTTTATATAATGCTTGTCAGAATTAATAATAATTTTTCTTAAAATAAGTTTCACTACCATTACTAACAATATATGAGTCTTTTGGGACTTGCTTTAATATTAAGGCTCTATTTCGAACAAATTTTGCTATTGAAAATTAATAAAGTAAGTAATATAAGTGTCTACTTTTATCCTACAATCCAATTTTTATTCTTCTAATAATTTTTGATATTTTTCAACATCATCAAATTTTGTTGAAAAATATGTAGGTACTTTATCAATATTTTTCATTTTAATTGGATTGCCTCCATTAATTTTTTTTATCAATACTTCAAAAGAGTCATCTTTATCTAAAGTTATTTTAACAGTTTTATTTTTCCCATTTAAATTATATTCTTTATCATCTAATTCGTCATAAGTACCACTATCAACTTCTCTATTGTCAATATATTGCACAAAACCATTTTCCTCTGGTTGTATTGATACTTGAATAACATATCCATCGGTTGTTTTTTCACTTTGATAAAATCCCTTTAAAATGCTATTGTTAGGCTTTGTACAACCATAAAGTACAAGAGTAATCATTAAAGACAATATTATAATCAGTAACTTTCTCATATCAAATACCCCTCATATTATTCTTAAAAATTTAGTACATTTATTTAATAATATATATTTTTATTATATATTATTAATAGATTATAATTCCATTTAAAAGTAAATATTGAACAAGTTTTGCAATTCTATTTTTAAAGTCTTCACCTTATTATAGTTACGTGAATCATTGCTATCCACAATATTTTTTCTTAAAATAAGTTTCACTACCATTACTAACAATATATGAGTTTTTTGGTACTTGCTTTAATATTAAAAGTATATTTAAACAATCTACAGAGGAACCCATAGCATTAATTACACATAAAGCAATTGTAAACCCATTCAACAGCCCAAATAATTTTAAGATAAAATGTAAATTAATAATCATTAGTGGAAATGAAAATAGAATTGTTTTACTTATACTAGAAGGTTCTTTAAGTCTTGTCCATCCACCTGAAATTAATTCTTCACTAATTTTCTTATTTGTAGAAGGTAAGTTTTTTATATATTTCATTTATAGTAATCCTTTCTAGACATTAATCTATTAACACCTAATTAATATTGCTATTAATATATCCCTTATTTCTCTTAGCATATTTCTTATTTCTAGCAACAAACCTTATAAATAATATAAGTGAAATTGCAGTAACTATTCCCCCTACTATAAAGTAATATTTAATATCTGCATTAGTAATTGTTTCTATTTGCTCATTTGAAGTTCCCATAAAATATGAAAATGAAAGCATTAATCCAGCAATAAAGTTATTTATAAAGTGTACTACCATCGGTGCTAAAATATTTTCGTACTTCATATATAATAAACAGCAAACAACAACAATGGTAGCATCACCAGCTATTTCCAATTTTAATTCCCTTCATATTATATCCTGCTCCTTAAAATGTTCATTTTTAATTAAAGTTAATACAATTATATACTATACACCCATATAATAACATATAAAATGTTGTATACACAAAAAAACTGTATAATATTGATGTAAAATAATATTAATACAGTCTTATAGCTTCATTATTTAATTATTTATAAACTCATTCTTTAAAATTGAATAGTATAGTCTACTAGTATATCTTTCACCATCATAAAAATAATCTCTCAAAGTTCCTTCATAAGTAAATCCACATTTCTCAATTACTCTTTTAGAGGGATTGTTTATTGATTTATGGCATATTTGAACCTTATGTAAATTTATTTTATTAAATCCAAATTCAATTATTGATTTAGTAGCTTCTGTTGCTAGTCCTTTTCTTTGAAACTTACTTCCAATGCAGTATTCAATTTCAGCAAAATGATTCTTACTATCTACTAAAAAATATGCAATTTGACCAATACATTCTTCTGTTTCTTTATTAATAATAGCCCATCTATAGTAATCATCTTTGTCATAAGAACTAATATATTTATCTAAAAGTTCCTTAACCTTTTCTTTTGTTTCATATACTGGTTCACCATATAAACTTTGGATTTCTTTATCACTAATCCAATATTTAAACATACAATCATTATCAGTATAAGTAAACTTTCTTAAAATTAATCTTTCTGTTTCAATTGTTAATGTACCTACATGATTTAACATAATATTTCCCCCAAACATTATTTTTACATTAAAATCACTTTATATTTCTATATAAAACAATATTGATACAATTATATACTAATAATCCATAAAATAACATAATATATTTAAATCTTAAAAATAAAGCATTGAATTTATACACTGTGAATGTGGCTCAAACATCCTTATTTAAGAATTAATTATTAATTGTGCGCAGCACATTTCTCCCTAGCTTCCAGTACTCTCATATCTATTCATTCCTATAAGCCAAATTCTATAAGCAACAAACATAGACACAATAGCTACAACAATAGTTAATAAGACTCCACTAACAAAGCTTCCCTTACCTAAAAAATAAGCACTTGGGAAATATCCTGTAAAAGCAAAAGGTATTATAAAAGTTAATATCCCCTTAATCCAGCCAGGATAAATAGTAGTTGGATACTTAACGAAAGTACTTAGCTGATATACCATAAAAAGATAGCTTTGAGCAAACTTAACCCAAAATGCTAATGAGGTAACAGCTAGCTTTATAGCTGTATAAATAAAACTTGCAAAAATAATAACTACTATTAATAAAATCACCTTTAAGGCAGTAACTTCAATACCAAGTTTTGTCCATGAAATTATTAAGATAATAGTTCCAATAATTATTTCCCCAAATCCATCTGGCTGAAACTTTTCTACTATAACTTGAAATAATGGATTTAATGGCCTTACTAAATATTTATCAAATTTACCTTCTACAATAGTCTGCCAACTAAATATCCAAAGTTGATCTGTAAATACGTGGTCTATCCCCCTTGGTATTTGTGCAAATCCATATATAAATAGTATTTCATAAAAACTCCACCCTTGAAGACTTGGTATGGTATTAAATATTAATCCAATAAAAATAACCCCTACACTTTGTACAAAGAAAAACCCTATAAGTCCTAAAACAAAATCTGCTCTATACTCTATTAAGGTTTTGATATACTGCTGTAAAAACTTTAAATATAACTTAAAATACCTCTTCATATATCCTAACCTCCTAAAATAGTTAAGTTCTTAATTAGAGATTTCCACATGAACTTACTTATTACCATAAGTATAACTATCCAAAATAATTGTAATCCTAAAGCCCACAAAATTTCACTTCCATTAATCTTACCTAAGTAAATCATGGTAGGTGTATATATTGAAGAACTAAAAGGTAAAAGCTTTGTTATCGCCTGGGCCCATTCTGGGAAAAATGCTATTGGAATTAACATTCCTGATAGTAAATTCATTACTGATTGCATTATTTGTGATAAGCCCCACATATTTGTTATCTTAAAAGATATCAATCCAAATATATAACTATAATAGAAGTTTATAAAAATCCCCATTATAACACTAAGAAGATATAATAATATTCCCCCAAGACTTACATATCCAAAAAACTTATAAAATAGAAAGGTAGTTATAGAAAATCCTCCTATAAATATGACTATGAAATTATAAAAAACATTCCCTAAACCTTGAAAAAACATTCTTCTTTCATAATTTAATGGCCTTACTAAATTTATTGCTATAGAGCCATCCTTTACTTCTCTTGAAATATCATAACTTATATCTACACTTATCATTATTGAAGTTATAAATGATATAAAAATGTAAATTATCATTTCATTAAAACCAAATCCATTTAAAATATCTCCGTCAGCACTTCCATATATAGCTTTCCATAAATAATAAGTTACGGCTAACATAAAGAAATCACCAATCATAAATATAATTACATTAGCCTTATAGGAAATCAGTCTTTGAAATACATTTCTTGTGAAAGGAAGGTAAGGCCTTATCCCCTTAATTTCTCTCATATTAAACCTCATTCCTATACATCTTCTTAATAATATCCTCAATTCCTGTTTCCTTAACTACAAAATCAATAACACTGAAATCCTTCATAACCCTTCCTATAACATCTGCTGAAGATAATTTATTCTTATTAAAGGTAATATATAACTTCCCCTCTTTAAACTCAATATTAGAATCATCATCTTTTATATCCTTAAATATATTGAAGTTTTCTAAATCTATCTCTTCTTTTACTAGAATTTCAGCTATGGTTAAATAACAATATTTTTCTTTAAATACTTGAAGATCACCATCATATATTTTTCTACCCTTATCAATTATGATTATCCTACTACAAAGCTCCTCAATATCATTTAAATCATGAGTAGTTAATATAATAGTTGTCCCATATTTTTCATTAATCTCTTTTATAGCTTTACGAACCTTCTCCTTTACAACAACATCTAAACCTATTGTTGGCTCGTCTAAGTATATAACCTTAGGATTATGAATAAGTGCTGCAGCTAAATCTGCCCTCATCCTCTGACCTAAAGATAGGGTTCTAACTGGACTTAAAAAGAACTCTTCTAAATCTAATACTTCTTTTAAAAATCCCATTCTCTCTTCAAAATCTTCCTCACTAACTTCATAAATATCCTTTAATAAAGTGAAGGTTTCTGATATAGGAAGATCCCACCACAGCTGAGTCTTTTGTCCAAAGACAACACCTATATTTTTTGCATTCTCTTCTCTATTTTCATAGGGTATTAATCCATTAACCGTTACTGTCCCACTACTTGGTGTTAAAATCCCAGTCATCATCTTTATAGTTGTTGATTTTCCCGCACCATTTGCACCTATGTACCCAACTATCTCCCCATCATTAATTTCAAAATCAATAGAGTCCACTGCTTTTTTTATAGTGTATTGCGTTGAAAAAAACGACTTAATTGCGCCTTTAAATCCTGGATACTTCTTGCTCATCTTAAATTCCTTACTTAAATTCTCTACCCTTATCATATTTATAGTTCCTTCCATCTATTATTTATTAGAAGTGCTCTATTTTACGATGGATGCATCCTCTTCTATAATAATAACTCTATAGTATTCAATTTAATCTTTCAATAAAACTACCCAATATTAAACTTGAGAAATATAATGGAAAAACATATGTTTTAAACCATTTTTTTCTATATCATTTCACACTTTTATACTAAATATGCTGACCAAAATTATATTTTGGGTGTTCAAACTATAGTAGTAATTATTAATCATTCTTTATATTTGTCTAATATCTCCTTAACCTCTTCTTTTGTTTTACATACTACAAACCCATATAATAACACATAGATAATATCAATAAAAAAACTATATCGATATTGATATAGTTTCTATAATTATTTATATTCTTCTATTTCTTTATTCTCAATAGTTCCTTGATTTTCTACATTCATAATTTTCTTAGCGACTAATTCTTTTTAATTTGCTACTCAATAAAATATCTTAACTAACTTAATATTCAATAATAAATATCTGTTTGTTAGTTGCATCAAGCTTAACTTTACATCCGATAGGCATAGTCAACATAGGATGAGTATGACAGCAATCAAAATCAGCTAAAAATGGGATCTTAGCATATCCCATAACTTCTAATAATATCTCATAAGGTTTTCTTCCAGTTCCATTATCATTAAACAACTCATGTTTACCTAAAATTATTCCTGATATCTTATCAAAAACTCCACTTAATTTTAATAATGAAAAACTTCTTTCTATAGTTGCACAATCCTTTAATGAATCTTCTATAAAAAGTATATCTCCTTTTTTAATTTCAGGCATATACTCAGTTCCCCAAATTCCCATCATAGTATTTAAATTACCACCAATTAATCTTCCTTCACATACTCCATCATTAACTGTAATCAAGCTATTCCCTATAGGAGTTTTAGACCTATCTTGAGATTCCCAATTAATATATTCATCTGTCCAAAACTTAGGCATTTTAACTTCATAAGGGCATTGTATTTCATCCATAAGTATATTTTTAAAATACTTATAAGTTTCGCTAACATAAGGCTCAAGCTCTCCAAAAGAAGCTACTAAAGCTGGTCCATAATAAGTAGAAATACCTGTTTTTGCATAAATGCCTAAAAGTATAGCTGTAACATCTGAGTATCCTATTATTATTTTAGGATCTTTTTTAAAGGCTTCATAATCTATATATGGAAGCAGTGAATTAGAATTCATTCCTCCAATCGTTGACATAATACATCTAATATTAGGATTCCTTATAAGGCTATTTAACTCTTCTACTCTTTCCTTTATACTGCCTGATCTATAAAAATCACTTTTCCCTGTTAAGGAGCCTTTAACCACTTCAAATCCTTTATCTTCCAAATATTCAATAGCTCTTTTTGTTCTATTAGGAGATGTCTTAGTTATTGGTGAAGATGGTGAAAAAACACCTATGCTATCACCTTTCTTTAAGGTAAATCTAGTTCCCATTTTAAATTCTCCCCTTAGCAAATTATTTTTTATTAAATAATGCTTCTATATCCTTTAACCCTTGTATAACTTCTTCTTTTGAGAAATTGTTCTCTCTTAAATCCTCATCACTTTTCTCTGATAATTCTTCATAAAAATCAACTGCAACTTTATATATTGCTTCTGTCTTATTCTTTTCAATTTCTTCAAATAAAAGATCTTCTGCTTTATTATATTCTTTCTTAGACATTAAGCTTTTTAAAAGTATACGAAGAAGTTCAGATGACCCATCATTTTCCAAGTTCACTACTAACATATCATTCTCCTTTTTATTAACTAAGGCTTTACCAATATTTCTTGATAGCTCATTAATTAATCTTTCTATATCCATTTATATTCTCCAATCCCCTATAGTTACATCATATGTTACTTATATAAACTTATTTATTCATTATCTTAAGTATATCTTCTCCATATTTTTCATACTTCTTTTCACCCATTCCTCTTACGTTCATAAGTTCATCCTTTGTCTTAGGATGCTTATTTGCTAATTCCATAAGAGTTGAATCTGAAAATATAATATATGGCTTTATCCCTTGTGAATTAGCCTTATTTTTTCTCCAAAGTCTTAATTTATTGAATAAATCTTTATTTATTATCTTTTCTTCTATATCTTCACTCAACTTACAAATAACTTTTTCTTGTGACTTTAATACCCTTATAGACCTAGGATTTAATTTCAACATGGAATATGTACCATCTTTTAAATTAACATACCCTAAATCTATTAATGTTTTAATTAAATCTCTTATAAACTTACTACTATAATCCTTCATTATTCCAAATGTCGTTAATTCATTTAATCTATTTTGAATTATTTTAGGTCCAGTAAATCCTCTTAAAACATCTACAAGCACTGATATTCCATACATTTCTCTACTTCTATAAACACAGGATAATATCATTTGAGCCTCTGTAGTAAAGTCCCTAAGCTCCTCATTATTTAAACAATTACTACAATTATTACAATATGGTTTTACATTTTCATCACCAAAATACTCTAATATAAAACTTCTATAGCACTTATCACATTCACAAAAATCAATCATACTTTGAAGTTTTTTAATTTCTATTTCTTTTCTATTATTACCAGCTGTTGTATATATTAAATATTCTAAAGTCCTTATATCATCCCTATTAAATAGAAGATGACATTCAGTTTTTTCTCCATCTCTACCACCTCTACCAATCTCTTGATAGTAACTTTCAATATTCTTGCAAATAGTAAAATGAAGTATATACCTAACATTAGATTTATCTATTCCCATTCCAAAGGCATTAGTTGCAATCATTACATTATAGTTATCCTTTAAGAATTCATCTTGATAATAACTTTTTTCTTCATCCTTAAGCCCACCATGATACTTAGCTATAGATAATCCTCTTTCTTTTAAATAATTATATAAAGCATCTACTTCTTTTCTTGTGGAGCAATAAACTATTCCACTTTCCTCTTCATGCTCTCTTATATAGTCCTTAACAAACTCAGCCTTATCTTCTTCCTTGTGAACAGATATATTTAAGTTCTCCCTATCAAAACTACCTATATATGTATATGGATTAATTAATCCTAATAAATTTAAAATATCTTTTCTTACCTCTGCAGTTGCTGTGGCTGTAAAAGCTGTGACAACTGGTCTAATCCTTAAGCTATTTACAAAAGGTAATATATATCTATAACTTTTTCTAAAGTCATGTCCCCACATAGAAACACAATGAGCTTCATCAACTGCAACTTGACTTATAAAAAGTCTTCTAAGCATCTTATTAAAATATTCACTTTCTAATCTTTCAGGTGCTATATATAAAAGTTTAATTTTCCCTTCATAACAAAGGTTCAATATTTCCTTAATCTCATCTAAATTTTGAGTGCTGTTTATATATGCTGCACTTATTCCAATATCATTAATAGAATCTACTTGATCCTTCATTAAAGATATAAGCGGCGATACTACTAAGGTTATGCCATTAAAAATCAAGGCAGGAATCTGGTAACAAACAGACTTTCCAGCTCCAGTAGGCATAATAGACAAGGTATCCCTTCCCCTCAAAATATTAGAAATAATTTTATCTTGACCTTCTTTAAAATAAGAATATCCATAATATTTATTTAATATCTCTAAAGCATTACTTAAAATGGCAATCACCTCTTTCCTATTAAGAGTTTACCATATTTTTTATATACTAAACAAAAAAATATCACATTATTCAATAATACTAATGTGATATTTCAAAACTTACTTTTCTTTATATAATTCTATTTCATCAACTACAACATTTCCATTTCTATCAAGCAAAGGAGTAATTCCAAAAGCACCCGTACCAATAGTACATAGGTAATTAACACCTGTAACAGTATCAACGACAATTTGCATTCCTCCAAGTCCTAATCCCTGTGAGTATTTTTCAACAAACCTTTTTTCTTGTTTCTTAAACATAAATATCTCCCCTTTATTATTTGTAAAAAAATATAAATCCATCTAGCCGAATTTCATCCTTTAATTACCGCATATAATACAGATTTATTTCCAACTTCGATAATAGCAATTATCGTCATGGTGGCACCGACTTGGAGCTTGCGACGTAAGTCATAAATACATTATCATTCTAAATACCACATATAAAAATAGAAATTCAGTTTGCTGAATTTCATCCTTTAGTACCCCTTAGAATAGTAGATTTTTTTATTAACTTCTTAGAACTATATACATGGCTGTGGTGAATAGTCGAGATGTACCATTAACTTATTAAAAGAAATTCAACTCGTTGAATTTCCTCCTTTAGTATCACACATTTAATACAAATTTATTTCCAACTTTGATAATAGCAATTATATATTCATGGTGGCACCGACTTGGAGCTTGCGACGGAGGGAGCCATCATGAATATATAATTGCATTTCTGCTAGTTCAATAAATCTAGAATTTCTTTATTTTGTTTTTCTGTTAAATTTAACTCATTAGTTACCTTTAATAACTTTTCATATAATTCTTTTTCATTAAAGGCTCCTCTTAAAAATCCACTTATTGAATTACTTATTTCGAGTACAATTTGCAAAGCTTCTATTCTATCATCATCTTTTAAGTTACCGTTTTCAATAGTTCTATATAATATATATCCGTATACAGAACATAACTCAACATAATCTATTATATTTTCATCTTCAATTTTGCTTAGCATATATTCAATTTCTACAGATGAATACTTATTGTAAATATCATTATTAACATTAAAATGTACAGAGGCATTTATAAATTCATCTTTAATGTCACTCGTTACTTTCCTATTTAAGTAATCAACAACTAATCCGTAAATTATGAAATCCATTTATCTTCCCCCTAAATTAATCCTATACATATAATTTATCACAATATTAAAAATTTTCAAATTGTATTTGCCATTATTTTTTTAATTTAAATAAATATAAATATTTCCTTTACATTTGTAAATATTAGTTGTATAATGATATTTGTAGCCAAAAATTAATATCGCGGGGTGGAGCAGCTGGCAGCTCGTCGGGCTCATAACCCGAAGGTCGTAGGTTCAAGTCCTGCCCCCGCAACCAATAGAAACAGTGTAAAACTAAATTAGTTCTACACTGTTTTTTTATTTTATATTTATATTTTTTCAATTATATTAATATATTGACATATAATACCTATATTGATATCATATTATTAAACACTGTTCAATAAATTAACACTGTTCAATAAATTAACACTGTTTAATAATATGATATTTTTTTTATTTAAGGAGAATTTTAATGGCTATAGAAAATAGAAGAGAACGTGAAATTGAAGAAATGAAAGAACTAATTCTTTCATCAGCAAGCACTATTGTTGCATCAGAGGGATTTGAAAAAATATCGATTAGAAAGATAGCAAAAAATATTGAGTACTCTCCTGCTATTATCTATCATTATTTCAAAGATAAAGAGGAAATAATTAATATTTTAATGCAAAGAGGATATAAAAAAATTATATCTGCAGTATCTTCTGTAAATACTGAGAGTCTTTCTATTGAAGAAAGACTAACTAAAATGACTAAAAACTATATAAATACAGCCTTAAGTATGCCTGATGAATTTCTTGCAGCTCAGTTAAATACCTCTAAAGAAGCTTTGAATCATACATCTTATTTATTTAAAGGAGCAGCAAAAGATAAACCCGCTTTATTATCATTGTATAAATGTCTTACTGAGATGCAAAAAGAAAAATTAATTGATGAGGAAAAAATTGAATTAACAGCTCAAATTATAGCAGTTTCGACACTTGGACTTATTATAAAGCTCATAGTTGAAAAGGAAATAATAACAGAAGAACAAAAGGAAAAATTAATTGATTTTTATTCAAAAGAGATAGTATTAAAAATAGCAAATAATATTCAAATTAATAATTAGGGGATGATAATTTGAAAAAGTTTTTAAAAATAACAATATCACTACTACTAATTTTAGTATTAATTTTTGTTAGTGGAATTTTTTATCTAACTAGAGGCCTTAAAGAAGGTGAAAATCTTGTCATTAACAGTGTAGACTTATCTAAGATTGATGATGGAATTTACTTTGGAGAATATAAAAAAGGAAGATGGGATAATACTCTTGATATTACAGTAACAGGCCATAAAATAACAGAAGTTAAAATTAAAGATGATGTTAAATTTTCAATGCCAGATGTAAGTGAAAAGTTATTTAAAAATGTTATTGAATCTCAAAATACTACTGTAGATACTGTTTCTGGAGCAACAGTTACTTCAAAAGCTTATCTAAAATCAATAGAAAATGCTCTAACTAATTAGAATGGGGGAATTTATATGAATACTTTAATTGCTTATTCAAGTAAATACGGATGCACAAAGAAATGTGTAGATAATTTACAAAAAGAACTTACTGATAATGTAGATATTATTAATTTGCAAACTCCAAACAATATTGATCTTTCAAAATACGATAAAGTTATTATTGGCGGATCTATCTATATGGGGATGATTCAAAAAGAAGTGAAAGAATTCTGTAACAATAATTTAGAAATACTAAAAGGAAAACAAATTGGTCTTTTTATCTGCGGAATGCAAGAAGGTGAATCCATAAATACAGAAATAAATGAAAACTTTCCTAAAGAATTACTTGATACTTCAATTGCAAAAGCACATTTTGGAGGAGAATTTATAATTTCTAAAATGAAATTCTTTGAGAAAATGATAGTTAAAATGATTGCAAAAACTTCTACTGATAAATCAAATATATTAAAAGATAATATAAATAAATTTGCTCTAAAAATGAATACAATTTAAAATTTAGTTATTTAAGATAACAAGGCAATATAAGGATTAAACACTCTTTATATTGCCTCATTTTATTAGGATATCAATCCCTTTTAAATTTATATAATATTAGTTCTAGTTTCATAGTTTATATGTTCTTGACTCTAATAAATCAAATCTCCAACCCATTTCTTCTAGTTTATCTAGTGTATCTTTAGGTATATTATTTACACTTCCTTTTTCTATAAGTATACAACTATATATTGTAGTCCTTCCAGGATAAGTTTCCATAATCACATCGTAAGTAACTTCTATTTTATCTCCATTTTCTAAATCATCAAAAATATTTTCACTCCCTGTCTCATTTGTCATAACAATTGGTGCGTTATTCCAAGCAATAATAATACTACTTCCGTTAGTTGATCTTAAATATATTCCAGTCATAGAGGTTTTATTATTTTCAGAACATCCTACAAATAAAATCATACCGAAAGTAAGAAATGAAAAATATACTAATAGTTTTTTCATATCTTATACCACCTTTTATATATTTATCTGCTATCTTTACTCAAAATCTTAATCATAATATAGTTATACTATATAGTACGTTATACTTAAATTAAATATGAGAAATTAAACAAAAAGCAGTATATAAATGAAAAAAGGCACCTAAGTGCCATTTTTCATTTATCTCACAAATAAATAATCAATTTTTGATAATTTATTTAATTTATCTGAATTTACATTTATAATTTCATCTATTAAGTATTTTTTATTTAAAATACTTTCATCTTTTAAATTCTTTTGTACAACTATTTTTTCACTTACTGCCATAGTCATAATAGCAACTAAGACGCTAATAAACTTTTCTTCACTAGTCCCCGCAGCAGCAACCCCAACAGATATTAAAGCAGCTAACATATATTCTAATTTAATAGCTTCAAATAAATTATAATTTTCTCTATTCATTTCTCTATCAATAAAAAATTCGCTGTATCCATCTGTTAAATAGTATTCCTCATTCTTTACTACAACTATCATATTGTTTGCTTTTGAAAAATTTCTTAAGCTGACTCTAACTTCTATATCCTCTTTAAATTTATTTGTATAGGAGATTTCTTCCTTCATTGTGTTTTTATTATTAATTATAGCTTTAAACTCAGTTATGCTTCCAATTACAACATCTATATTATATCTATTAATAAAACTTAAAGCAGTTTCCTTCTTTATAAAAGAAATATCTTCTCCTACTAAATCTAAAATTATTGGCATTTTTCTTCTTCTAGCTATTCTGATTGATTTCTCTATATCCTGTACCTTATCTTCTGTTAAATCTTCAAAACTTACCAGTAATGAAGCCAATTCTTCATTTTCTATATTATATTTAATTAATGAAGATAGAAATACAGGAATTCCATTGTATGCCGTAATACATTCAGCTAAATCCTTTAATAATAATGAATTTGAAATACAGTATATAAGAGGTTTACTTTTCTTCTGCAAGCTTAAGCACTCGTCTAAGGCTCTTACACCAATTTGCATTTTGTATCCTCTCTTACATCTTAAACTAAAAATTGTATGATAATATAAGTATTATCTGTACATATTATTCGACTTTATTTGCATATGTTCCAGCATTAATTTTAAATCATTTTATTCTTCTCTGAATCTGAATAGTATAATCTACTACAATTGCTTTATTTAATATTTTTACTTATAATTACTATATTGAATTTATTGGTATCATAGTTTCCTTTAGGATAATTGAATCAATAGATTGATATTATTACAGCTTTATACATATTAGTGCAAAGATTAACCTGAAGCAAGACTACTTAATATTTATAAAGCTTAGTATTTAAAAAGGAGAGTATTTATGAATTGGATTGATGATATAAAAAACTATAAGCCTTTTAATGAACAAGAGGCTTCAGATAAAGAGGCTATTCTATATTCCATGGCTAACTTTAATAACTTATTAACTAGGGAGAACCCTTTAGCCCATATAACTAGCTCAGGATACATAGTAAATAAAGATAAAACTAAAGTCCTTATGATTTATCATAATATTTATAAATCTTGGTCTTGGACTGGTGGACATGCTGATGGAGATGATGATTTATTATATGTGGCTATTAAAGAAGCTAAAGAAGAAACAGGAGTTAAAAATATAAAAGCTCTTGATAATAAGATTTTTTCTTTAGATGTACTTCCAGTACCTGCACATATTAAGAGAGGAAAGAATATAGCTTCACATCTTCATTTATCAGTTGCTTATCTATTAGAAGCAGATGAAAATGATGAACTTGTAATAAAAGAAGATGAAAATAGTGGAGTAAAATGGATTCCAATTGATGAAGTATCAAAGTACTCTACTGAGGCTGATATGGTCAAGCTTTATGAGAAGTTTAATGATAGAATAAAAAAATATTACTTATAAGTTTGTTATCTTTAAATATTGAATTAAGTAAACTATATTAGTAAGACCGCTAAAATACACTAAGGAACATTAAGAAATTCCTAGTGTATTTTTTCTATATATTATAAATTATTTGACTTTATCATTTTAATTCCTTGAAGTATAGTTTCTAAAGCAAAATCTAAAATGAATATTAATAACTTAGAGTCTTCTGGAAAGTTCACTATTAAAGTGTTATTTCTTATTCCTGCTACACCTCTATTTAACATAGACTTTTTAGATATTTGAAGACAAAAACATACAATTCCTTGCATTAAGCAATTAGCTTCCCTGTGAATAATATTTTTTGTCGCCTCAGGAACAACATCCCCTTGCTTGAAGTCAACTCCACCGATCGTAAGTATTAAGTCTACTTTATGAACATCTGACATTTCTATCATTTCTTCTTCTATTCGTTTTTGATTTCTTGTTATCATCTTGTTAATTACTATTTCATGCCCATCATTTTCTAAATAGCGCTTAACTACTTTTAATCTGTGAACATCCTCTTTTAACATAAATTCTTCTTTGCTCTTGGCAATAACTAGAATTCCGACCCTTACCATAACCCCACCTCATTACATACTAATAAAACTCTTCATATAATTTACTTAATGTATAAATTATACCATCATTTATGCAGAAAAAAATAGATAGAATATTATGATTCTATCTATTTCTACCAAGTTCTTCATTTATTTTCTTCATTGATTCAATTTCTTGACATTTTTCTCGTAAATTGCTTGCTGTGTTGTTATTATTACTATTATTATTCATAGCTGCAAAGTTAAACATAAACATTAATTCTACTTCTTCCTCTTCAACCATTTCTAATATTCTTATATTTATTTCTTCTCTTAACTCTTCATACTTTATAAAATTCATTTCATTTGTATAAAAATACATAAATACTCCATATCCCATATTTGATAAATCATTAAAGCTTACTATTATTAAATCCTTATCTATCTTCTCATGGTTATTTAAATAATCTTTTATCTTATCTAAAAGGCTCCTAATTTTCTTAATAGGCGTATTAGATTTAATAGTAAATTTAAAGTGAATCCTTCTAAGGCTTCTTTCACTCCAATTTATTATTTCCTCATTTGCAAGCTTTGAATTTGGAATAGTTGCAACTGACATAGTAAAAGTTCTAACCTTTGTACTTCTAAAAGTTATATCTTCAACTATCCCTTCAACTTGAGGAGTTTGTATCCAATCTCCTTTAGCAAAAGGCCTATCTAATACTATAATCATTCCACCAAATAGATTAGAAAATGCATCTTGAGCCATAAGTGCAAAGGCCACACCACTAATACCAAGGCCTGCAATAAATCCCGTAAATCCAAATTCCCTTGCAATACAGCTTACTCCAATTATCACAATCAAAAGCCTTATTACTATTGAAACAAAGGGAAATACAATATCATTCTTTTTTAGCTTACTATATAAAAAAGAATTCTCTAAAGTTAAATTATAAAAAAAATAGCAAATAACTATTACAATAAAAAGCCTCTTAATCCTATCGCTGGTAAGTGAATTAAAGTTTAATCCATCAAAATCAATAATTATTAAAGAAGCATAAACTGCATATAAGGCTATATATAACTTAATTGGCTTTTCTAAAGACCAAGCTAAACTATCATCTGCTAAATTTTTAGTCTTTTTAGCTAATCTAATAATGTAATCAAATATTCTAGTTATTACATATCTATTAAAAATAAGAGCTATTAGTATTATCATAAATGCTGCTATATATTTGCTTACACTTATTTGAATTAATGTCTTTATAACCTCCTCTAGTATATCCATAGCTTCTCCTTAACTGCACTTATCCTATGTCCACTATTGCTATAATACCTCTCTTATCAAAATGGTGCTTAAGCAATAGTATGCGTCTTGATTGGTTCTTTTCTTTCTTATAACTATTATTTTACTCTATCTTTTTTCTTTTATTCTTTAACTATCTAATGCATTTCTTAAGTCCCTTATAAATTCTAAAACATTATCTCTATTCCTTAATCTCTTAACTATTGCACTTCCAACTATTATTCCATCAGAATAATCCTTAATATTTTTAGCTGTTTCTACATTTGAAATTCCAAAACCAACTAATAAAGGAAGTTTAGTATATCCTCTTACTTCTTTTAAATAATCTATAGTTTCATCATTTATTATTTTATTTCTTTCACCAGTAATACCTTTTGATGAAATACAATACACAAATCCATCAGCAGTTTCTGATATTGCTTTAATTCTTTCTCTTGAAGTAGGCGCAACTAAGGGAATTAGAGCAATATTTTTATCCTTACAAAGATTTAGTGTCTCAACTCTTTCTTCCAGTGGTAGATCAGGAATTATTAATCCATCTACTCCTATTTCTCTAGAGAGGTCTAAAAACTTTTCTATTCCATAGCAATAAATAATATTGTAATAAGCCATGATTATTATTGGAATATCACTTTCTTTTCTTACCAATTTTACTGTATCAAAAACATCTTTAAGCTTAATTTCATTTTTAATCGCTTCTCCATAGGCAGCTTGTATTATTTCACCATCTGCTAAAGGTTCTGTAAAAGGAACTCCTATTTCTACTATATTTGCACCTTCTTTTCTTATATTAACTATTAATTCTGCTAATTCTTCTTTATTTAAATTATCAAAGGTTACAAAAGGAACTAGTGCTTTTTTACCTTCATTTTTAATCTTTTCTAACTCCAAAGAAATTCTATTCATTTTTATCTCCTTCTAAGTAAGCAAGTATTGTTTCCATATCCTTATCTCCTCTTCCAGATAAATTAATTACTATTATTTTATCCTTATCTACTTTCTTAGCTAATTTCATAGCATAAGCAACTGCATGAGAAGACTCTAAAGCTGGTACAATTCCTTCAATCTTAGTTAAATATAATAAGGCATCTAAAGCATCTTTATCTGTTACGCTTTCATACTTTGCCCTCTTTGTTTCTGCCAAATATGCATGTTCAGGACCTACTGCTGGATAATCAAGACCTGCTGATATTGAATATGCTTCCTTTATATTTCCTTCATCATCTCTTAAAACATAAGTCATCATTCCATGCATAACACCTTTTTTCATATCCTTCATAGTAGCTGAGTGCATATCTGTATCTAATCCAAGTCCTGCACCTTCAACTCCTATAAGCTTAACTTTCTTATCTTCAACAAAGGGATAAAATATTCCCATAGAATTACTTCCTCCACCTACTGCTGCAATTATATAATCTGGAAGTCTTCCTTCCTTTTCTAGTATTTGCTTCCTTGTTTCGTCTCCAATTACCCTTTGGAAATCTCTAACCATCATAGGATAAGGATGAGGTCCAACTACTGATCCAATAATATAAAAAGTATCTTCAACATTTGAAACCCAATATCTTATAGCCTCATTAACCGCATCTTTTAAAGTAGCTGTTCCACTTTTAACTGGAACTACTTCTGCTCCAAGAAGTTCTATTTTCTTTACATTAAGAGATTGTCTCTTTATATCTTCTTCTCCCATAAAGATTTTACATTCCATATTAAATTTAGCTGCAACTGTTGCTGTTGCTACTCCATGTTGTCCTGCTCCTGTTTCTGCTATTATCTTTTTCTTCCCCATTCTTCTAGCAAGCAGTATTTGTCCAATGGCATTATTGATTTTATGAGCACCTGTATGGTTTAAATCTTCTCTTTTTAAATAAATTTTAGGACCATTTAAATCTAAAGACATATTTTCAGCATAATATAAGGGTGTTTCCCTACCCACATATTCTTTTAAATAATAGTTATACTCTCTTATAAACTCCTCATCCTTTATTGCTATTTCATACTCTCTTTCTAGTTCCTTTAATGCATTCATTAATGTTTCTGGTACATATTGTCCCCCAAAATTATTAAATCTTCCTTTTGTCATTTTTTCTTACCTCCCCAATTATCTTTTTCATTTTTTCATAAGATTTCATTCTTATTCCATTTTCATCTATCACTTCAGCTCCACTAGATACATCTATCCCCTTGGAATTCAGGCTTTCTATTATATCTTGTATATTCTCTTCATTTATTCCACCTGCTATAAAGACTCTATTAAATTCTTCAAAATCACCTAAATCTTTTAACTTAAATCTCTTACCTTCTCCAGGAGTACTTGCATCTAGTAAAACATTATCTACATTAGTATTATTTATTTCTTCAATGCTTTTTTCATTTATTATTGAAATAGCTTTCCATACTTCTATTTTATTGTTTACTTTACTTCTCATATTTTCTATATAGTCATTATCTTCACTTCCATGAAGTTGTACTATTTTTATATTTGTATAATTTAAAACTTCTGAAACAAAATCTGCTTTTTCATTTCTAAAAACTCCAACTACCTTTATTTCATTATCAAGGCTAACCAATAGCTCCCTAGCCTCTTCTTTAGATACTTTTCTTTTGCTTTTAGAAAATACAAAACCTATATAGTCTGGTTTTAGTTCATTTATATATTGAATTTCTTGAAGTTTAGTAATACCACATATTTTTATTTTCATAATAACCCCTGTTTTTAGTGAAAAGAGAAAAGTTAATTTTCCTAAATTCTTTAAACTTTTTAATGAAATCCCTATTTTCTATATTTCTCATAAACATCTCACCAATTAAAACTCCATTAACTCCAAGATTTTTCATATACTGAATATCTTCTATACTTAACAATCCACTTTCTGCTACTATAGCCTTGTCCCTTGGAATACTATTTATTAAATTCTTAGTAACCTCAGTTGATGTATTGAAATTTCTAAGATTTCTATTATTTACTCCTATAATTTCACAATTAGCTTCTACAGATAGTTTAACTTCTTCCTCATTATGAACTTCTACTAAGGGTTCTAAATTAAACTTTTTAGCTTCCTTATAAAACTTAGATAAATCTTCCTTTAATACTGAAGCAATTAGTAGTATTGAATCTGCTCCTAAAAATACAGCTTCATAAATTTGATAAAAATCTACTATAAAATCTTTTCTTAATATTGGCTTATTAGAATTTTTTCTTATAAACTTCAGATTTTCATCACTACCTAAGAAGAAGGTTTCTTCTGTTAATATTGAAAATGCATCAATATTTAAGTCATTGTAATAACTTAATATTTTTTCTAAGTTAAAATCCTTAACTATAACTCCTTTAGAGGGAGAAGCCTTTTTAAACTCACCAATTACTGTTAAGTTATTAGAAAAAATCTCTTTCTTAAATAAATTGTCCTTCTTATTTTTTCCTAGCTCAATTGCCTTATTGTAAAGTTCTTCTTCACTTATTAAGGACTTTCTTTCTTCTATAGTTGCCCTCTTTCTTTTTACTATCTTTTCGAGTATATCTTCCAAGTTTAAGATACCCCCTTATTAGAAAGCTGAATATATTTCTTATATGCAAGGCCTGAATCTATTAAATAATTAGCTTTGATTATTCCTTCTTCTATAGAATCTACCATTTCCCCTACATATAGAGCTGCTGCTGAGTTTAGTACAACTATATCTCTTTTGGCTCCCTTATCTCCCTTTAATATATCTAATATTATCTTTGAGTTTTCTTTAGGATCTCCACCACTTATCTCATTTAAAGATGCTTTTTTAATACCATAAGTAGTTGGATCTAACTTATAATTTTTTATCTTTCCTAAAGTAACTTCATAAATTGAAGTAGTTGTTGTTGTAGTTATTTCATCTAATCCATCATCGCCATGAACTATTAATGCCCTATTTAATCCAAGCTTTGATAAAACTTCTGCTATAGTTTTCATAACCTTCTCATCATATACTCCAAGTAATTGTCCAGTTAATGGAGCTGGATTTGAAAGAGGTCCAATTAAATTGAATATAGTTCTTATCTTAAGTTCAGCTCTTTCATTTGCAACATTTCTCATAGCATTATGATAATTTGGAGCAAATAAGAAGCTCATCCCTTTATTTAAAATATCTCTTTCACTATCTTCTTTTTTCATATTAATGTCTATTCCAAGCTCTTTTAATACATCTGCACTTCCACTTCTACTTGATATTGCTCTATTTCCATGCTTGGCTACTTTTACTTCACCACTAGCTGCAATTATTGCTGAAGCAGTTGAAATATTAAAGGTTTTCCCACCATCTCCGCCAGTACCACAAGTGTCTATTAAGTTATTTTGAGCTACATCTATCTTTATCATATTGTCCCTTAATGCTCTTATAGATCCTAGTATCTCATCAGTAGTTTCACCTTTAATCTTAAGGCCTAGTAAAAAGGCTCCTATTTGTGATGATGTTGCTTCCTTATTCATTATTTGATTTATTACCGTTCTTGCTTCATCCTCTGTTAAGTCTTCCTTTAGTGATAATTTTCTTATTGCTTCATTAATCATAAATATTGCACACCTCCACTATGAAATTTCTTATTATCCTCTTACCTTGATCTGTATATATTGATTCAGGATGAAATTGCAATCCATAGACCTTGTATTCCTTATGTTTTATTGCCATTATTTCATCATCATCTAAACTCTTTCCTATAACCTCTAACTCTTCAGGCAAATCATTTTTATCTACTATTAAAGAATGATATCTCATTACATCTAACCTTCTACTTATACCATCAAAGATACAGTCTTTTTTAACTCTAATATTAGACTTTTTACCATGGAGAATACTATTTGCTCTTATTATTTTCCCACCATAAGCTTCAGCTATTGCCTGATGTCCTAAACATATTCCAAGGATAGGTATTTCCCCCTCTAAACTTTTAATTAATTCTACTGAAATTCCAGCCTCTTTAGGTCTTCCAGGTCCAGGAGATATAACTATTGCTTCTGGTTTTAAATCTCTTAATTCTTCAACTGTTATTTCATCATTTCTAAATACTTCTACCTTTGAAAACTCTGATAAATATTGATATAAATTAAAAGTAAAGGAATCATAATTATCTATAAGTGCTATCATCTTAGTACTACCTCCCTTAAAATGCTTAATTTATTATCTACTTCTTCACATTCTTTTTCTGCAATTGAATCATATACAATTCCAGCTCCAGCTTGAATATTTGCAATCTTATCTTTTAATACTATAGTTCTTATAGCTATACACATTTCTAGGTTTCCGCCATAGGATGCATAACCTATAGCTCCTGAATAAATTCCTCTATCTAAATCTTCTAGCTCATTTATAATTTGCATTGCTCTAATTTTAGGAGCTCCTGAAACTGTTCCTGCTGGAAAACAAGAAAATAAAGCTTTTAGCTGATTATTTTTATCTTTAAGCTTCCCTTGAACAGTACTTGTAATATGCATTACATGTGAGAATTTCTCTATCTTCATAAAACTTGAAACTTCTACTGTTCCAATTTCACTTACTCTTCCTACATCATTTCTAGATAAATCTACTAACATAACGTGCTCTGCAAGTTCCTTAGAATCATTTTTCAATTCTTCTTCAAGCCTTAAATCTTCTTCTACATCATGTCCTCTTTTTCTAGTTCCAGCTATAGGATTTGTAGTTATAATCCCATCTTTTATAGAAACTAAGCTTTCTGGTGAAGCTCCCACTACTTGATAATCCTTATAATCTAATAAAAACATATATGGTGAAGGATTTTCTTCTCTTAATGATCTATAAATTTCTAAGGCTGACTTTTCTGTTCTAATAATTCCTCTTCTAGATAAAACCACTTGAAAGATATCTCCAGATTTTATATGCTCCTTCGCTTCTTCCACTATACTAAAGAAATTTTCATCACTATCACTGTACTTAAACACATTTTTCTCCTCATTATCTTGGCTAATAATATCTTCATATTTATCTTTGTAATTATCATGTTTACAACTATCTTTATTATTCTTCTTACAATTATTACTTTCCTCAACTATAACTACTTCTGAAGTAATAAACTCCTTGTAATATTTATTTTGAGAATCTAAAACTTCTTCATAAGACTTATCATCTTCCTGAAAAATATTATTCACTATATATAACTTGCTACTAAAATGATCATATGCTACATATCTCTTATAAAAATTAAACCTAACTACTGGTACATTGAGTTTATCTTCATTATCAATCTTTATTGTCTTTTCATAAAAAGCTACTGCATTATAACCTATATATCCAATTCCACCACCTTTAAAAGGCAATTGATTACTTTCTACATTAAAATTTCTATTTAGCTCATTATTAATCTTGTCTATAGTATCACTGTCATTACCTTGAATCTCTAAATAGGAATTTTCAGAAATAAAGGAATACCTTCCTTCTAAATTTCTTTTTTCCCCACTTTCAAATATAAACTTGTTACTTCCCTTTAAAGAATTAAAAATCTTAATAGGTGTTACTTCATCACCTCTATACTCACTAATTACAGAGAAGGTAAGATTTTCACTCTTATTCTTTAAAAATTCTTCTTTTGAAATATTAACGATTCTGTTCATAAAATAGCCCCCTTATAAAATTAACTCTCTCTTATTCCACACTTAGATAGGAAATGCATAATTTTAGGTAATAAAAAAAGCCACTTCACCCCTAATGGGACAAAGTGACTTGTGCCACCCATTTTATTTATACATAAATAAACATTAATACTAAAATATTTAATATTTTATAGTTTTACTAAAAATTATATTATACAGATTAAATAATTAATACTTAATATAGCTTAATAGCTATACTTATCCTTTAACCCTTGTACTAAACAATTAATATAAATAATAATTAGTCCATAAAATAAAAAAATTCCATCCTCAAATAGGATGAAATATAAAATACTTCAATAATGCCACCTATGCATTTCTCTCCAGGTACAGAAAACTCGATACCCTGTTATTTTAACGGCTAACTCCCGTGCACCCATACTAAAACTTCTGGCTACCACCTCAAAGATCCATTCAATAATAGCTACAGTATTTGGCTCCCACCACCCCAAATTCGCTGGATCTAAATTCTATTACATACTACTTCTTATCACAGGCTTTAATTTTTAATGTTATTATATGGAATATAAACCCAAAATGCAATAGTTTTTCGAAAATATTTTTAATTTGAATTATATACTTTTATTAAAGAAAGTTTTTAGGCGCCTTATAGAAATGATGAAACTTTACTAATAAAATATATTACACAAAAGAGGCTGTTGCAAAATCAGCCTAATAAAGAATTACTAATAAAGAATTATTTTTCAAAACTCCATCAGAAGTTTTTTCATTAATTTTTTATTCTTCATTCTCAATTATCAATTATGCAACAGCCCCTTTATAAGGTATTACTATCTTAATTCAAAAGAATTACAGTCTGTACATTGTACTTGAGTTGGATTCTTTTCATGAGTTCCAACTTGAATTACATTTAATGTACAATATTTTTCAGAAGTATTATTATACTTACATTGTTCAACTGTACACTTTATATTCGGATTCTTATCCATTAAAATCACCACCTTACCCTCTTAGTATTTACGTTAAATTTTATACTATTCCTAAAAATATATAATTTAATAATGTAAAATCTAGAATAAGTAGGTTATGTACTAAAATTCGAAGCATTTTAGTAATGAAAGAATGAAAAAATGAAAGAATTCCTAAAAAATCCTTACAGATTTTTTAAAGGAAATCTTTAAAACAAAAGATATTTTGCATTGCAAAACATCTTCCTTCATTTTTTCATTCTCTTAATTTTTTCATTTTAATATGCTTCGCATTTTAAAACTTACAGTCATGTACCACCAGCTTAGCTGGTGGCTTGATTAAGCCCTATAAGGGCATGGTACTGGCAGCACTACTCGTGCTCTGAAAAACTGCCAATCGCAAAACTTTTACAGCTAACACCCTCATCGGGTGTTTTTTTATTTGCTACCTTTTACTGGCGATCCCGTAAAGGGATCAATATATTCTTTCATGCTTATTTGTTCTGCTATTTGATCTTCTTCGATTTGATTTTGTATATATTTTGCAATTGCAGTTTTATTTCTTCCTACTGTATCAACATAATATCCTCTACACCAAAAATGTCTATTCCCATATTTATATTTTAAATGTGCAAATCTATCAAAAATCATTAAGCTACTTTTACCTTTTAATGTTCCCATAAATTTTGCCACACTCATTTTAGGTGGGACAGCTACTAACATATGTATGTGATCTTTACATGCATTCGCTTCGATTATCTCTACTCCCATTCTCATACATATAGTTCTTAATATTTTTCCTATCTCTACTTTATATTTTCCATATATTATTTGTCTTCTATACTTCGGTGCAAATACTATGTGATATTGACACCTCCATTTTGTATGTGCTAAGCTTTCTATGTCGTTACCCATACGACACACCTCCTATGATTTTATTATTTTACGATTGTCAGTCGTTTTAATTTTATCATAGGAGTTTTTCTGTTCAGAGCTTAAGCCCTTTTGACCACCGGCATAGCCAGTGGTTTTCAATACAAAAAAAGCTATATCACTCTCTAAAAAATTGATATAGCTTATTAATTACAGTTTTATGTTATTAGAAATTTTTTGCAATTTCTTTAGCTTCTTCTACTGAATCAGAAACTATCTTATCTATATCCATACCCATTACATCTAGGTTTTCAACAGCTATACTCTTAACATCTTTAACTCCAAAGAATGCAAGTATAGTTCTTAAGTATCTTTCACCCATTTCAAATTGTGAACCTATTTCACTAGAGTAATCTCCACCTCTACCTGAAACTATTAAAGCCTTATTAGCCTTACAAATTCCAACTGGACCATTTGCTGTGTATTTAAATGTTATTCCTGTAACACTTGTATAGTCAAAATAAGCTTTAACTATAGCTGGTGTTCCTAAATTCCACATTGGTGCTGCAATAACAATCTTATCTACTTCTGCTATTTGGTAAGCATACTTTAATATTGGATGATTTCTGCTTGCTGATGTCTTTTCACCAAAAACTGCAGTTAAATCTTCAGCTTTTAAGAAGTTTATTCCTTCATTATATAAATCTAATGTTATTATTTCATCTTCAGGATTTAAAGTTCTATATTCTTCAATAAAACTATCTGATACCTTAAATGTTCTTGATTGTCCTTCCGGCTTAATATTTGCTTTTATATATAATACTTTTTTCATCATTATCCTCCACTATAAATCCTTTTTGGAAATATATCTTTTATTTGTTATAATATAAATGATAGTTTAAAATTTATCAACTTTCAAGTAGACACTTTTATTATACCTAGTATCAAAAATGATACTAATTCTCATTTATTAACGTTAAAGGAGATAACTAATGGAGAAATTTACAATTGAACATAAAGATTGTTTTTATGATAAGAATTCTGATAACCACGAGGTTTGTCCTATGATTTTAGTACACAAACTTATATCTGGTAAATGGAAAATACTAATACTATGGTACTTATGTGATGGACCTCTTAGATTTACAGATATAAAGAAAAGTTTGCCAAATGTTACACAAAAAATGTTGACGAATCAATTAAGAAGCTTAGAAGAAGATAACTTAATTTATAGAAAAGTGTATCCAGTTGTTCCAGCAAAGGTTGAATATGGATTAACAGAAGTTGGAATGAAAATTATTCCTGTCTTAAAAGCCATGCATAATTATGGAGAAGAATACATATCTATGAATAAATAAAAACCATATAATATTGCAACATTTTTAAGCAATATTATATGGTTTTTATTATAATTTATTCGTCTCCAAAAACCTTTTTCCTTAATTCTAGCCCAGCTTTTGTTACTGCTACTCCTCCAAGAGCTGTTTCCCTTAATGCTGCTGGTAAGCTTCTACCTACCTTATACATTGCTGATAATGCATCATCGAAAGGAATTTTTGATTCTACTCCAGCCATAACTAAATCAGCTGTGCATAAGGCACTTATCGCTCCTGATGAATTTCTTTTTGCACAAGGAACTTCAACTAATCCTGCAACTGGATCACATACAAGTCCCATTACATTTTTAAATACTATTGCTCCAGCATCTAATGACATCTTTGGAGTTCCGCCCATCATTTCTACTACAGCACCTGCTGCCATAGCTGCTGCTGAACCACACTCTGCTTGGCAACCACCTTCTGCTCCTGCAAAAGTAGCGTTTCTTCCAATTATCATTCCAATTGCTGAAGATGCAAATAAAGCTTTTATTAAATCTTCATCAGATTTTCCAAGCCTTTCTCCTGCTGTTAAAATTACTGCTGGAATTATTCCACAAGATCCTGCTGTTGGGCAAGCTACTATTCTTCCCATTGAAGCATTTACCTCTGAAGATGATAAAGCCATTGCCATAGCTAAAATCATAGTATCTCCAGTTAGTGATTTACCACTTTTTAAATATTCTTGAAGCTTATATCCATCTCCACCAATAAGTCCACTTACTGAATAAACTTCTTTTTCTCTTGCTTCTGTTGCTCCATGTCTCATTACATCAAGAGTTTTCTTCATTTTTAAAAATAAATCTTCTCTTGAAACTTCTCTATCTTCCATTTCTCTTCTAATTGCATATTCACTTAAAGAAATAGAATTTTCTTCGCAAATCTTAATTAACTCTTCTCCTGATCTTGCTATGTCCAAACTACTCACCATCCTCTATCTTGTTAATTAATATTACTTTTTCTATACCTTCAACCTTTTTAATTTCTTCAATTAACTCATCTGAAACCTTTCCATCTAACTCAAAAGTCATAGTAGCATTTTTTCCTTTTTGACTTCTTCCAAGTGTTAAAAAAGCTATGTTAACTTCACTATCATATAAAATATTAGTAACCTTTGCTACAGTCCCTGGTATATCCCTATGAGATGTTATAATTGTTGAATATGCTCCAGTAAACTTAACTTCATTACCGTTAATATTAACTATTTCAATATTTCCTCCACCTATTGAAGAACCTGTAATTTCACATTCATTACCATTCTTAAGCTTCATTAAAAACTTAACTGTATTAGGATGGTAGTCTCCTAAATCCACATCTTTAAAAGTAATTTTAATTCCCTTTTCTTTAGCAATTTCTAATGAATCTCTTAGTCTTTCATCTGAGGGATCCATTCCCATTATTCCAGCAACTAAAGCTCTATCAGTACCATGTCCCTTATAAGTTTTCCCAAAGGAACCATGAAGTAAAAATGTTACCTCAATTACATCATCTCCAGCTATAGTTCTAGCAACTTTTCCAAGTCTTGCTGCCCCTGCTGTATGAGAAGAAGATGGACCTATCATTATTGGTCCTAGTATATCAAAAACACCCATTCCACTCATGCATTTTCTCCTTTTGTATAAATTATTGTTCTGTGGTAAGAACAGTCTTATTATAAATAAAAATTAGTAAATCGTATTTATTAAAAACCAATATAATTATAGAGCCATCGTAATGATATAACAATGAATAATTAAAAAAATATAATAATTTTTAAAACTCATCTAGAAGTTTTTCCATAAATTCTTCATTTTTAATTACGAGATAGCGCTACCCTATATTAATTAAAAAGTTTACCTAAGCTTAAATTATATATTTTCATTAAGTATGGACTTTCTTTAAAATACATTACATATTTATTACCATTCTTATTAAATTCAATAGTATTTAAATCAGTACTTCTTCTAAGTTTAATTTTATCAATTTCAGTTTTTTTATACTTAAAAGTATGTTTTCCTCTTAAAATTTCAACTTCATCTCTGTCAATATTGTACACATTATTAGGTACTATTTTCTTTAATATCATTGCATAAAAAATAAACAGAATAAGTAAAATAAATGATATTACTATATCTCTATTCCCAAAACCAATTATCATTGGCATAAAAAATATAATGAAAGGTAAGCTAGCAATAGAACTTCTATAATTCATATAATCAAATAAAATATTTTCCTTATTAAGCTCTAGTCTTAAGTTCTCTAACTTTTCTCTTTCACTAAATAATAACTTAGCAATATTTAAGGAATATATCCTTCCACTATAAGTTAATATTCCTAATAAAACCTCGTCATAAAAAGCACTTCTTATTTCTTCTCTTTTTATAATTTTCTTTCTAAAAGTTCCTTTGTAAATTAAATTTTCTTCATCTAAAAGTATCATATTCTTTCCGTAATCATCTTTTAGAACCATAAACTCTCCTTATTATACACATAAACTTTATACATATTATGCTCAGTCCGACCTCTCAAAATTTAAAGAAAAATTTAGCTTATACTAAATTTAAAACAACTGAAATTTCAAAACTCCCTTAGGAGCTTTTTCAATAATTCTTCATTCTTAATTTAACTACTTTAAGCAATTTAACATTTAAAGTACTGTATTAAGAAGTTGCAACAGACCTACAATTAACGATCCTATTGAAATTCAGCTTGTCTGAATTTTTTCCTTCAGTTATCCTTAGTTCTATAAAATTATATTGTTTTTGGACTCTGTAACATATTATGCGTAGGTCAACTTGGAACTCGCGAGGTCGACAGGGCATAATATGTTACAGAGTCCTACGCAATCTAATATTTGTAGAAGTCACTGCCTCCAATGAATTCTCTAAGAATACTATTAGTTGGAACATATTCCTTATCAATTTCTTTAAAGAATCCAAGGAAGGATTTAAGTCTGCTTGCTAATATATAAACTGGACTATCTTCCTTTATCTTGTCTAATTCTTCTAAGGCATATTTCTTTAAAACGCATAATTCATATACTAATGTTGAGTTAAACATAACATCTGCTTCTTCTTGGAATACAAATATATTTTTTTCTTCACCTCTTCTTATGGATGGCCACAATTTTAATGTATCTTCTGCTCCATACCCTCTAGATAAGAAGTCTCTTACTATTCTTCTAACTCTTCTAATATCTGTAGTTGCAATTCTATTATGATTATCTAAATTTAGTTGCGTTAGAGCTGAAATATATATTTTAAACTTTTGCTTATCTGAAATTAAAGAAGTAAGCATTGGATTTAGACCATGAATTCCTTCTATTAATATCACTCCATTATTAGGTAGTTTAATAATATTATTAACCCATTCTCTTTCCCCCTTTTTAAAATTAAAGCTAGGGATTTCTACTTCCTCCCCCTTAAGGAGACTAGCCAAATGCTTATTGAAAAGTTCAATATCTATAGAATATATACTTTCAAAATCAAATTCTCCATTTTCATCTTTTGGAGTATTCTCCCTATCTACAAAATAATCATCTAAAGAAATAGGTACAGGCACATATCCGTTTACCCTTAGCTGAACTGATAGTCTATTTGCAAAAGTGGTCTTTCCTGAAGAACTTGGACCTGCAATAAGTACTACCTTTGTTTCCTTTCTTTCATTAATCATATCTGCAATTTGAGCAATTTTCTTTTCATGCAGCGCTTCAGATACCATAATTAAATCTCTAAGTTCATGCTTTTCCACCTTATCATTTAATGAACCAACCTCACCTACTCCAATAATATCAAGCCATCTTTCTGTTTCTAAGAATATATTAGATAGTTTTCTATTTTCTTTAAATACCCCTAAACTTTCTAAATCATTTTTTAGTGGAAATCTTATAACAAAACCTGGATTATAATAAATTAAATCAAAGGCCTTTATAACTCCAGTTGAATAAGCCATTTGTCCATAAAAATAATCATATCTTCCATCTAACTCATATAAATTTACAGTCTCAAAATCCACATGCTTAAGAAGAGATGTTTTATCCTCCATACCATATCCTCTGAAAATCTCAATTGCCTCTTCTCTTTTAACTTTTATTTTATTAATCGGAAGATCTTTATCAATAAGCTCCTTCATTCTCTCTTTAATTACATATATATCTTCTTCATTTAAAGCTTCTTCTTTATGAAGCTCACCAAATACTCCATCACTAAGACTATGCTCAATAGTTATAGTTGCTTCTTTAAATAAATCTAAAGCTGCTTTTATAAAAATGAACTGTAATGTTCTTGTATAAATTTTATAACCAATAGTGCTACTAAAGTTTATAAGCTCTAAGTCTCCATCCTCTTCTATAGTCTTATATAATTCAAAATATTTATTATTTAACTTGCATAATGCTACATCATTAGAATTAATTTTTAATTTACTATCAATAAATTCCTTATATGTAGTACCCCTTTCTGCAATATATTCTTTATTATTATATTTAATCTTATAAATCATATCTTTGCCTCCATATATCTCATTACTACTTATTAATATCTCTATACCTTATATTATATACTGAAAAGTACTTCTGTACTAAAATGCGAAGCATTTTATTAATGAAAGAATTAAAAAATGAAAGAATGTCTAAAAAAATCCTTACATATTTTTTTAAGAAAATCTTTAAAACAAAAGAGATTTTGCGTTGCAAAACCTCTTCCTTCATTTTTTCATTCTTTCATTTCTTAATTTTATAACTACCATTTCATCAGTATAAATCCATACTTAAATGGAATAATAATTTAGAGGTGGTTAGTTTTATGTTTATTGTCTTAATACGTACTATATTTTTATATGCCTTAGTTATATTAGTCATAAGACTTATGGGTAAAAGACAAGTTGGAGAATTACAACCTTATGAATTTGTAATAACAATTATGATTTCTGACTTAGCTGCTCTTCCTATGCAGGACACTAGGCTTCCGTTAATTTTAGGTATAATTCCAATAATAACTTTACTTTTTATCAAAACTATACTTTCCTTAATTCAATTAAAAAGCCAAAAAGCTAGGCAAATACTCGAAGGTGAACCTTGCATTTTAATTTCTAGAGGGAAAATTCGTTTTGATGCCCTGAAAAAGCAACAAATTAATTTAGATGAGCTTATGGAAGAAATAAGATTGGCTGGATATTTTGATTTAAGTGAAATAGAATTTGGAATACTAGAAAATAACGGACAAATGTCATTTTTAACTTCAAATAATTCTAGTAGTTCAAATAGTAGTCAAAATAGCAGTGAAAGCCAAAGTAGTAATAACTCACAAGGCAGAAAAAGGCCTCAATTGCCTGTAATTTATGTCCTTGATGGAAAAATTAATAAAAATACATTAACTAAATCAAAACAAGATAGTGATTGGATAATAAAAGAATTAAAAAAGCATCATGTAAGTTCAATTGAGGATGTTGTAATTGCAATGACAGATACTAATGGTAAGTTTATATATCAATTGCATAAGGATGGTGAGGCTCGAATATGAAAAATACCTACATATCAGTTGTCCTTTTTGCAGTATTAATAGCAGTATTATTTTTTCTAAACTATAAGTTTACTGATTTATGTGATGAAATAGTTCTTAATTGTGATGACATTGAGATTTTGCTAAATGATTATGATGAAGAAAGTGCTTATGAGAAATCAGTAAATCTTCTAAACTTAATAACTGAAAAAGCTGATATACCAGCTATATACTTAAATCATGTAGACTATGATTTACTAAAAAATGATTCTTTAAAGCTTTCCTTATATATTAGAGGAGATGACAGAGCAGAATCCTTAGCTACTCTTCACGCATTACGTTCAACAGCCCAGCATTTAAAAGAGTTACAAAGTCCTAATATAAAAAATTTATTGTAAAGAATTCTTTAAAGCATAAAAAACTTTATACATTTATAAATATAACTCTATTTTTAAGAATAGTTTTGAAAATAAGATGTTTAAAAAGGACCGATGAATCATTGGTCCTTTTAGTTCGTTATTTATTAAGACAGATCTTAATATTAAAAAGGTAGCATAAAAAAAGTTGCTACCTTTAAATTTACATATTATAAAAACTGTCACTACTTTTAGATTATTGACAAATGGATCTTATTTAACTATTTTATATCTATAAATAAGATGTTTTTCCTCTTCTATAATTAAATTTGAATCATCTATAGGATATAATAATACTTCTGCTTCATCGTCAGACTTTTCCGTTTTAATTCTAAAAAAATCCTTATGTTGTTGTATTACATTTTGGTTTTTTAAATCATATGAAAAAAGTATGATACGTGCATCAAAGATTTCATAAAAATTAATTATATAATTCTCATCAATAGTTATTAATTTTTTATCTTTTGAATAGAAATTCTCTATAAAAGAGTCAATTTCTTTTATTTGTTCATTTAAACCTGAGTCTATTACAACAAATCCATCTTTTTCAGCTTGTTCAATTGAATAATCCACAGGTAGATTTAAGATTTTATCAACAATCTTGTCTTGTCCACCTGATGTGATACTGCATGAAGTAGCTAAGAAAATAACAAATAAAATTAATAAAATCAAAAGTTTATTTTTCATTCTTAAACAGCATACCATGACCTTCCTAAAGAGTATCTTAGATTATGTTCATAATATGTGTATTGATAAGCCCCATATTTATAAACATCTATTTTCTTTTATAAGGTTATCATTATTTACAATATTATTCAACATTGTTAATATTTAAATTTATTCTATTTAAAAATACTTTTAAATTTGGCATTATTGACTTGACAAATAGAATAAGTTTGATTTGCTAAATATAACTTACTTGTCCTTACTTAAAGGTAGATGCACTGTAATTTGTTTAACTATATATGTTAGGAATATTGAAAATAGTAAATAATCTTTTACACCTTATCGTATCTTTTTCAGTTTTAAACAATTCTATCCTTTTAAACCAATACATAATTTATAAGATCTTTCATTGCAACACCATGAAACTCAATCATAAACTTTTTTTCATTCTCCTACTTCTTAATCAATATATAAACATTCATACAACTCAAAAGTTTTATGCATAATTAATTATTTTTATTACATAATTTTAATTTTTATGCAGAAATATTGTATAAATATTAATATTGCTATTGCATAATTATACTTAGATAGGTATAATTATAAACATATTTAAAATATAATGAAAATTTAGAAATGAATAACAGAAAATTTAGAAGAATTTTATTTCATTAATTTGGAACAAATTACATCCTAAATTATTCATCGTTAACTGTTAATTGTTAATTATAAAAAAGGGGGCTTTTAATATGAAAAAATATAATAAGGTTGTACTAGCATACTCAGGGGGACTTGATACTTCAATAATCATTTCTTGGCTTAAAGAAAATTATGGCTGTGAAGTAATTGCAGTAGTTGGTAATGTTGGACAAAAGGACGAGCTTGAAGGATTAGAAGAAAAGGCACTTAAAACTGGGGCATCAAAGTGTTATATAGAAGATTTAACTAAGGAATTTGTTAATGACTATATCTTCCCTACTATTCAAGCTAATGCAATATATGAAGGAAAATATCTACTGGGAACTTCTTTTGCAAGACCCATTATAGGAAAAAGATTGGTTGAAATTGCACTTTTAGAGGGAGCAGATGCTATATGTCATGGTTGTACTGGTAAAGGAAATGACCAAGTTAGATTTGAACTTGCCGTTAAGGCTTTTGCACCTGACATGGATATTATAGCTCCTTGGAGAATTTGGGATATTAAATCAAGGGAAGAAGAAATAGAATATGCATTAGAGAGAAAGATTCCTATTTCTATAAGCTATGAAACTAATTATAGCAAGGATAAAAATTTATGGCACTTAAGTCATGAAGGTTTAGATTTAGAAGATCCAAGTAATGAACCTAAATATGATAAAATCTTAGAATTATCTAACACCTTAGAAAAGGCTCCAGATAAGGCAACATATATTACATTAAAATTCGAAAAAGGAATTCCAGTTGCTTTAGATGGTGAAGAATTGGATGGTGTTACTTTAATAGAGAAATTAAATAAAATTGGTGGCGAAAATGCCATTGGAATTATAGATATGGTTGAGAATAGACTTGTTGGAATGAAGTCTAGAGGAGTTTATGAAACTCCAGGTGGAACTATTCTTTATAAGGCTCATAAGGATTTAGAAGAACTTTGCTTAGATAAAGAAACTGCTCATTATAAAGAAGTAATTGCATTAAAATTTGCAGAACTTGTTTACAATGGACAATGGTACACACCACTTAGAGAAGCTATAACTGCTTTTATAGATAAAACTCAAGAAAATGTTACTGGTGAAGTTAAACTTAAATTATATAAAGGAAATTTAGTTAATGCTGGAATGACATCTCCATACTCTTTATATAGTGAAGAATATGCTACTTTTGGAGAAGATGCTGTATATAATCAAAAGGATTCAGCAGGATTTATTAATCTATTTGGACTACCTATCACTGTAAATTCAAAAATGAAGGAATCCCTAAAGAAGGCTGGTAAATAATTATGAAACTTTGGGGTGGACGTTTTGAAAAAGGAGTTAATTCATTAGTAAATGACTTTAACTCCTCAATAAGAGTAGATTCAAGGATGTATAAAGAAGATATCTTAGGTAGTTTAGCTCACGCAAATATGTTAGGTAAGCAAGATATAATTCCAGAAGAAGATAGTTTAAAAATAATAGCAGGATTAAAATCAATTTTAGAAAGAATAGAAAATGGAGTAATTAAAATAGATGAGTCATCTGAGGATATTCATAGCTTTGTTGAAGGAACTTTAACTTACTATATTGGTGATGAAGGAAAGAAGCTTCATACTGGTAGAAGTAGAAATGACCAAGTTACTTTAGATACAAAATTATATTTAAAGGGAGCTTTAAAAGAATTATCAAAGGATGTTATTAATCTTCAAGAAGTCATTTATAAAAAGGCTGAAGAAAATGTAACTACAATAATGCCTGGATATACTCATATGCAAAAGGCACAACCTATAACATTCGCGCATCACATATTAGCTTATGCTGAAATGTTTAAGAGAGATTTAAGCAGAATCTTAGATTGCTATAAGAGATTAGATGAAATGCCTCTAGGTAGTGGTGCTCTTGCAACCTCCACTTACAATATAGATAGAAATATGGTAGCTAAGGAACTTGGCTTCTCCTCTATTACTAATAATAGTTTAGACTCTGTTTCAGATAGAGATTATGCAATAGAAAGCTTATCAGTTTTATCAATGATAATGATGCATTTATCAAGGTTTTCAGAAGAAATTATTCTTTGGGCAACTAATGAATTCAGCTTTATAGAATTAGCTGATGAATACAGTACTGGTAGCAGTATAATGCCTCAAAAGAAAAATCCTGATGTAGCTGAACTTGTAAGAGGAAAAACAGGAAGAGTTTATGGTGACTTAATGACTCTTTTAACAGTTATGAAGGGGTTACCACTAGCCTATAACAAAGATATGCAAGAAGATAAAGAAGCTTTATTTGATGCATTAGATACAGCTAAGCTTTCTCTTAAAACTTTCACTGGTATGTTAGACACATTAAAAGTTAGTAAGACTAATATGAAAAAAGGAGCTGCTTTAGGCTTTACAAATGCCACTGATGTAGCAGATTACTTAGTTAAAAAAGGTGTTGCCTTCAGAGTAGCTCATGAAATAGTTGGCGAAATAGTTCTTTATTGTATAAAGAAAGATTTAGCAATTGATGATTTATCTATGGAAGAATTTAAAAACTTCTCACCAATATTTGAAGAAGATATTTATGTAACAATAGATTTAATCACTTGTTTAGAAGAAAGAAAAGTATTTGGAGGACCTAGTTCCTCTTCAGTAAAAATACAATTAGATTTACTAAAAGAATCAATTAAAAATACTAAGGAGGCTATCGCATGCTTAAAGTAGGGATTATTGGAGCTACAGGTTATGTTGGTGCAGAGCTACTTAGACTTTTATTAAACCATCCAAAGGTTAAGGTTGAAGCCATAAGTTCTGTATCTTATGAAGGTAAAGAAATATCATCTATATACAAAAACTTTTATGGGGTAACTAATTTAATATGTGAAAATCAAGATGAAGTAATAAAAAAATGTGATGTAATATATGCTGCACTTCCTCATGGATTAAGCGAAGAAATTGCAGAACTCGTATATAAAGAAAATAAAGTCTTAATAGATCTTGGGGCAGATTTTAGACTTGAAAATGAAGAAGACTATAAATATTGGTATGGCAAAGAATATAACTATAAAGATCTTCATAAAGAAAGTATTTATGCTTTACCTGAATTTAATAGGGATAAAATAAAGGACTATAAGATAATAGCTAATCCAGGCTGCTATCCAACATCAATAGAACTTGGACTTATGCCTTTGTTAAAAAATTCTCTTATAAAAACTGATAATATAATTTGTGATTCAAAATCTGGAGCTACTGGTGCAGGAAGAGGTCTTACTTTAAAATCTCACTATCCTGAGCTAAATGAAAACTTTTCGCCTTATGGTATAGGCTCACATAGACATACTCCTGAAATAGAGGAATGTTTATCTAAAATAGCTGATGAAAAGGTACAAGTAACCTTCACTCCTCACCTACTACCAATAAACAGAGGAATAGTTTCAACAATTTATTGTAGTCCTAAATCTAAGAATGTAAACTTAGAAGAACTTCATAAATTATATTCAGAATTTTACAAAAACGAAGCATTTGTAAATGTGCTTCCACTTTGGGAAATAGCTTCAATAAAAGAAGTTAAACACACTAATTTCTGCAATATTTCATTACATCTAAATCACAGAAAAGACGGAATAATAATAGTAAGCGCTATTGATAATATGATAAAAGGCGCTGCCGGACAAGCCATACAGAATATGAATATAATTCTAGGCTTCGAAGAAACTGATGGGTTAAAATTAATTTCTGCAGGAAATTAATTTTAATGAAAGAATGAAAAAATGAAAAAAATCAATAATGAAGGAATTAAGTAATGAAGTAATGAAGTAATAAAAGAATTAAGGAATTGTGATATTAGAGAGTTATAAGGAATTGCTTTAATTAATAAATTTATCCAGTATTCAGACTCATTTGCTTCCTTTAATGCAATACTCATTTTACTGATAAAATCTTTCTTACTTTGAGCATATTGAGCCTCTGTTACATTCGCTCCAATCGAAGTTGCTGATCTAACTAACTGTTTTGATAAAATATATTCTTTTTCGTTTTTTAACTTTAGATATAATTTTACTATATCTAAACTGAAGTTAAAACTTTTATCTAATATGGCATTTTTCATAAACTTAATCACCTCTAGTTAGATTATTAGCTTTATAATATTGATTTTATTAATTTTTGTAAATTATTTACTAATATTAAATTTTACTTCACCTTTAATTTCTTCATTTTTTCATTTTTCCAATTACTAAAAAAGGGGGATTTATTTTGAAACTACTATCTAATCAAGGTGTTACAGCACCTAAGGGATTCCTTGCATCTGGGATTCACTGTGGACTTAAAAAGAATAATTTAAAGCTAGATTTAGCTCTTATATACTCAAAAGTGCCAGCTACTGCTGCTGGAGTATATACTAAAAATAAAGTTAAGGGAGCTCCTATTTATATAACTAAGGAGCATTTATCTAATAAAAAAGCTCAAGCTATTATCGTTAATAGTGGAAATGCTAATACATGCAATGGAAATGATGGATTAGTAAAGGCTAAAAGAATGGCTGAACTTCAGGGGAAAGCTCTTAGATTAAAAACTAGTGATATACTGGTTGCTTCTACTGGAGTTATTGGGGTTCCTCTAAATATTGATGCTATCAAAAATGGAATTCCAATGCTAACTGAAAGACTTTCAAAGGAAGGCTACGAAGATGCTGCTACAGCAATAATGACTACAGATACTTATAAAAAGCAACTTGCCTTTGAATTTAAAATAAATGATAAGGTAGTTACAATTGGGGCTATGGCTAAGGGATCTGGAATGATTGAGCCAAATATGGGAACTATGCTTTCCTTTATTACAACTGATTTAAATATTTCTGGTGAAATGTTATCTGAAGCATTAAAAGAAAGTACTAAAATAAGCTATAACAGAGTAAGTGTTGATGGAGATACAAGTACTAACGATATGGTTCTAGTACTAGCTAATGGTTTAGCTTCTAATGAAGAAATTACTGAAAAGAACGATGCTTACTATACTTTCTTAGATGTATTAAACACTTTAAATATTACTCTTGCTAAAATGATTGCTAAAGATGGTGAAGGGGCTACTAAGCTTATTGAATGCATAGTAAGTAACTGTAAATCTGAAAAAGATGCAGAAATACTTTCTAAAAGTGTTATAAATTCACCACTTGTAAAGACCGCAATCTTCGGTAGTGATGCTAACTGGGGCAGAATATTATGTGCTCTTGGTTATTCTGGAATAAATATTAATCCAGATAAGGTTAATCTTGCATTTAAAAGCTCTGTTGGGTCAATAGATATATGCAAAGACGGAATGCCTATACCTTTTGATGAAGTAAAAGCAAAAGAAATATTATTAAAAGATGAAATTCAAATCCTAGTAAATATGAATTCAGGAGAATGTTCTTCAAAGGCTTGGGGATGCGACTTAAGCTATGATTATGTAAAAATCAATGGAGATTATAGAAGCTAAAGGAGGCGCTAGAAAGTGAATTATACAGAACATGCTAAGGTACTAACTCAAGCACTTCCCTACATTCAATCCCTATCTGGAAAGATTGTAGTTATAAAATATGGTGGAAATGCTATGACTAGTGAAGAACTTAGGAAAAGCGTTGCAACTGATATAGTATTAATGCAATGCGTTGGTTTAAAGCCTGTTATTGTACATGGTGGTGGCCCTGATATTTCAGGCTTCCTAAGTAAAATAGGTCAAGAAAGTAAATTTATAGATGGTCTTAGATATACTGATGAAAAGACTATGGAAATAGTACAAATGGTCTTAGGTGGTAAGGTCAATAAAGATATAGTTTCATTAATAGAAAGTGCTGGTGGTAAAGCTATTGGCTTAACTGGTTTAGATGGATCCTTTATAAAAGCAAAGAAATTAGAAGGTCCTGTAGATCTTGGATATGTTGGAGAAATAACATCAATAGATACTAATATAATTGATATGGCCCTTTCAGATGGATATATCCCAGTAATAGGATCAGTCGCAATAGGTGAAAACTCTACTCAAGCCTACAATATAAATGCTGACACATGTGCATCTAAATTATCAGCTGCAGTAAAAGCAGAAAAGCTTATATTATTAACTAATGTGCCTGGACTAATGGTAAATCCAAAAGACCCAGCTTCACTAATTTCAAAATTAAGACCACATGAAGTTAAAAAATTATATGCAGATAAAATAGTACAAGGTGGAATGATTCCAAAGATAGATTGTTGCGTAGAAGCAGTAAGAATGGGAGTTAAGACAGCTCATATCATTGATGGAACTTTACCTCACTCAATACTACTTGAACTACTATCAAATGAAGGAATTGGAACAATGATCTACTAGACTGTGCTATCGCACAATGAAAAATTAAAAATGAATAATGAAAAATTAATGAAAAAACTCCTTAAGAAGTTTTGAAAATAAATTAATTTTAGTAATTCTGTAAGAATTACATCAATAATTCTTCATTTTTAATTCTTAATTCCGGCTGTTTTTTCGACAGCCCCATTAATTTCTAACTGTTAACTCAAAAAAGGGGGTTTTCAAATGTCAAATAATTTACCTTTAATGTCAACTTACTCCTATCTTCCTGTTAATTTAGTTACAGGAGAAGGTTCTTACCTTTTTGATGATAAAGGAAATAAATATATAGATTTTACTAGTGGAATAGGTGTTAATAGCCTTGGCTATGGGGACAAAGAATGGATTCAAGCTATTACTGACACTGTTTCTACATTGCAACACACATCAAATATTTTCTTAAATGAAAAGGCTTTAACTTTAGCTGAAAAGCTAGTTGAAATTACAAAGATGGATAAAGTTTTTCTTTGTAATTCTGGGGCAGAAGCTAATGAAGGAGCTATAAAGCTTGCTAGAAAATATAGTTTTGATAAGTATGGATTAAATAGACATAAAGTATTAACTTTAAAACAATCTTTCCATGGCAGAACTTTAGCTACATTAACAGCTACTGGTCAAGATAAATTCCACAACTACTTCTTCCCTTTCCCAGATGGATTTGATTATGTGGAAGCTAATAATGTACAAGACTTTAAAAATAAAGCAAGTAACGAAGTTTGCGCTATTATTATGGAAGCTATTCAAGGAGAAGGTGGAGTTCATCCTTTAGACTCTGATTTTGTTAAAGAAGTTTATGATACTTGTAAAGAAAAAGACATTATCTTAATTTTCGATGAAGTGCAATGTGGAATTGGAAGAACTGGAAAAGTATTTGGTTATGAATACTACGATGTAAAACCTGATATAGTTACAGTTGCAAAAGGATTAGGAGCTGGACTTCCTATAGGTGGATTCTTATGTACTAAAAAATTATCACAAACTTTCAATCCTGGAGATCATGGAACTACTTTTGGAGGAAATCCTGTTGTATGTTCTGGAGCTTTAGTAGTATTAGAAAAACTTTGCACTGAAAATGCATTAAAAGAAATTGAAGAAAAAGGACAATACTTAAAATCTTTATTAAAAAACATTAACTCTTCTATTGTAAAAGATGTAAGAGGAAATGGATTAATGATAGGAATAGAAGTAACTGTTCCACCTGCTGAAATTCAAAAAAAGGCACTAGAAAAAGGCTTGTTAGTACTAACTGCTGGAAAGAACGTAGTTAGACTACTTCCTCCACTAGTAATTTCTAAAGAAGAAATTGAAGCTGGAGCAAGGATTATAGAATGCATAATTAATGAATATTGCATAATGGATAATGCATAATTAAAAATTATAAATGAAGAATTAATAATGAAATAATGAAAAGATATAAATAGATTCAGCTTGGGATGAATTTCTAACTCTAATTCTTTATAAAAAATTAATCTAAGCTTAATTTCAACCTTCATTTTTTCATGTTAATAAAAACTAATGTTTTTATTAACTTTTCATTCTTCATTGCAATATTATTTAAAATTAAGAAATTAAACTATGTTTAATTTCTACAATAACTGTTAATTGTTAATTGTTAACTGAAACTTTGGGGGTATTTATGAAAAAAGATTTATTGAAAATGGAAGATTTATCGAAAGATGAAATTTTAGATATACTTAACTTAGCTGATCAATTAAAGTATGAACTTAAGCATAATATAAAGCATCATCACTTAGATGGTAAAACTCTTGGAATGATATTTGAAAAAGCTTCTACTAGAACTAGGGTTTCTTTTGAAGCTGGAATGTATCAACTTGGAGGCTATCCTCTATTCTTAAGTTCTAATGATTTGCAAATTGGTCGTGGAGAACCTATAGAAGACACTGCAAGGGTTCTTTCAAGATATGTAAATGGAATTATGATAAGAACCTTTGATCAAGGAGAAGTTGAATCCCTTGCTAAATGTTCAAGTATTCCAATTATAAATGGTTTAACTGATGATGAGCATCCTTGCCAAGTATTAGCTGATTTAATGACTATTAGAGAAAATAAAAACATCTTAGATGGACTTAAGGTAGCCTACATTGGAGACGGAAATAATATGGCTCAATCTCTTATCGTTGGATGTCTACAAGTTGGAATGAATATATCTTTAGCAATTCCTAATAATTATATGGTTAAAGAACATTATATTAATAAGGGAAAAGAAATTGCTGAAGCAAATAATTTAAAATTTGAAATAGTAGATAATCCTGAAAAAGCAATTATGGATGCTGATGTTGTAATAACAGATGTTTGGGCAAGCATGGGTAAGGAAGATGAAGCTAAAGAAAGAATAAAAGCTTTTAAGGGCTATCAAGTAAATGCTGAGCTTATGACTTTAGCAAAAGAAGATTCAATAGTATTACATTGTCTACCTGCTCATAGAGAAGAAGAAATAACTGAAGAAATATTAGAAAATCATGCTGATACTATTTTTGAAGAAGCTGAAAATAGGCTTCATGTTCAAAAAGCAGTCTTAGTTAAACTTGTAAAATAAGCTTAAATTAAATAATAATTACACCTAATACATACTTAAACTTAATTTGAAATTCGATTAAGCTTAAGTATGTATTTTTTTTCATTATTTAAGTCCATATCTTCAAAACTTGCTATTTATCTAATTCTTGTAGTATCATAAATATTATTAGATATCTTTATATAAACTCATATTAGCTTAATTTTATACTTTTTTAAATATTATTTAAAATTTGCACATATATATTATATTGTTAATATATAACTTTAAGTAATAGTATAATTTCAACATAAAATTCAGGAGGTGCTTTATTGAGTAAAAAGAAAGTTTTCTCTGTAGTCTTAGTATTATTCTTATGCTTGAATAATACATATAACATAGTATTCGCAGAGCCTAACTCTTCAAGTAATGTGTCTATAGACGAAAATGTAACAAAATATAAAGAACTAGATAAAAAAGCTTTAGAGCTAGATGCTGAAGTTGGTAAACTAAATATTGAAATTGAAGAAATAAATAATAAACTTGAAAAAAATAATTCTGAAATAAAGAATACTGAAGCAGAAATAGAAAATATAAATAAAAAAATAGAAGATTCAAAAGTTGAAATTGAAGAAAGAGAAGCGTTAATGAGTCAACGTCTTCGTTCAATGTATAAAAGTAATATTACAACTGATATGATGTATTATATACTAACATCTGAAAATATCTTTGATTTATTTTCAAGAATTGAAGCTGTTAGCAAGCTAATTTCTGTAGATAAGAATATTATTTCTGATATTAATGATAAGAAAGACAGTTTAGTTAAAGATAGTGAGATAATAGAGGATAAACAAAAAGAACTTAAAACTCTATCAGCTACTATTGAAAATGATCTATCTATAGTTAATCAGAAAAAAGAAGAACAAGAATCTCTTCTAGCAGAACTAAACGAAGAAAAAGATGCAGTAATGTCAATTATAGAAGCTAATGAAGTTAATTTAGTTTCTAATACTATTTCTACAGTTGATAGTAGTGATTCTATTTCACAACTGAAGGATGCCTTAAATACATTAACAGGAATACTACCTCAACTTAATAGTAATTATGCAATTAGTTTAGTTGAAGAATCAATTTCTAATGCAAAATATAAAATTGATTCTTTAGAAAGCGCTAAAGCTTCTACTTCTGAAGATGGTAGTAGCTTAGATGTAAGTGGTTCAAACTCTGAATATTTATCAACTTATTCAATGTCTGCAACAGCTTACACTGGTCATGGACTTACAGCTTTAGGCCTTAAACCTGTAAGAAATCCAAATGGACTAAGCACAGTTGCAGTAGACCCAAATGTAATACCATTAGGCTCAAAAGTATTTGTTGAGGGATATGGATATGCTATAGCTTCAGATACAGGTGGAGCTATAAAAGGTAATAAAATTGACCTCTACTTTAATACAGTTGCAGACTGTTATTCTTTTGGTAGAAGAACTGTTACTGTACATGTAGTACCTTAAATAATTTTAGTCTAAAACAAAAACTGTCTATGTTATGCTGAGTGGATCTGGCAATCTCCCAGTCGACTTTCACATAACATGGATACACTTTCTTTTGTATATATAAAAAAATGTTTAAAACTTTAATTATGAGAAGTATTATAAATAATAATAATAATAATAATAATAATAATAATAATAATAATAATAATAAGGATGTAGTTTAAGTTTTTTTATTTCATTCAGAATTAATAAAATCTATATAAACTACATCCTTTTATATAAGTATTTATAACTTCTTTCACTTGATTTATTGTTATATCTAAGAAAGATATAACCTTTAATAAATTATTCCAAATTCTTTAGCTTGTCTTAATAATTCCTCTCTAAACTTTGGATGTGCTATACTTATTAATCTTTCAACTCTCTCTGCAATGGTTGTCCCCCTAAGTTCTGCAACTCCATATTCTGTAACAACCATATCTACATCATTTCTTGATAAGCTTACAGCTGCCCCTTGCTTTAAAAATGGAACTATCTTTGATATCTCCTCTTTCTCTCCTGTTTCCTTATTTTTTACCATAGCAGTAGAATAAAGAGCTATAAAGGAACGTCCGTTTTTGGACATTTGTGATCCAACAGCAGTATCAGATTGTCCACCTGTTGCGCTAAATTGCATTGGCCCTATTGATTCTGATGCACATTGACCAGTTAAATCTACTTCAATAGAAGTATTAATTGAAACTTGATTATCATTTTGTGCAATTACATACGGATCGTTTGTCCAATATCCATCCATCATCATAATTGATGGATTATCATCTAAGAAATCATAAAGCTCTTTTGTACCAAGAGCAAAACCTGCAACATGTTTACCATAATTAAAATTCTTTCTCTTACCAGTTATAACCCCTGCCTTTATTAAATTCATTATTCCAGTAGTAAACATCTCTGTATGAAGTCCCAAGTCTTTTTTATCCATTAATGAAGCTGCAACTGCATTTGGAATACCTCCTATCCCAAGTTGAATGCAATCTCCATCATTAATTCTGTCAGCTATAAATTTTCCAATTAATAAGTCTTTTTCATTAGGCTCAGAATCTGGAAGCACTGGAACTGGATAATCAGTCTCAACTACATAATCTACATCACTTATATGAATTTCTACATCACCTAATGTTCTTGGATAATTTTTATTTATTTCTAATATTACTAAATCCGCTTCTTTTAATATTCTTTTTTCATAAATATTACTTAATGATAAAGATAAAAACCCATGCTTATCTGGAGGTGTAGCTGTTCCCATATATATATTTGTCTTTTTATGAAACTGTCTCTTAAAAGCTGTTAAATGAAGATGATTAGGTATAAGTGATACATTTCCATTTTTTTGAGCTTTTCTCATAGGTCCAGTATAAAACCACCCATCCATTCTGAATGAATCTTTATATTCTGGATTCATAAAATACTCAGCAGATACTTGAGGTAGACAAGTAGTAACTGTAATATCATTAACTCTATCTGCTATCCTATGTAAGTTACTTAAAATCTCTCTTGCCTCAGCACCTCCTAAACCTGTAACTATTACATCACCACTTTTAATTAAACTTAAAGCTTCATCTACTGTAATATACTTTTCCTTAGATATATTATTTTCTCTCATTTTAATTCTCCCTTAACCATTTTAAATCTACTCTATTTCTGTAAATCCCTATTTCTATTAAATAATCTACTATTTTTGTAAATTCTTATTAATTATTCAAGGATTTACATGTATTATATACTTAAATAGTAAAGCTTTACATTTATATTGTCAATACTCATTATTAACTTTTATCAATTTTTAAGTAATAATTACTATTATTTATTAAAGTAGCTATTTATCTTCTTAAATTATGTAATTTATAAAATTATATAATTTTTAATCTAATATTTATTAAATAGATAATAAAACTAAGTAATAAAATTATAAAAGAGATAATAAAACTACTTTAGCTTTATTATCTCTTTTGCTTTAAAATAAAAATAAGACCTTATTCTATCTATATCTTGAATTTTATTTTTCTATATAATTTATAACATGCTTTATTACCATATTAATACTTCCATCACCATTTCTTTGTATTTCGAATTTACTATTATCATGGTAAGCTTCTTCATCAATATATAAATCTATCTCTTTATCTATTTTTAATCTTACTCTTTTAAGCTTCTTTTCTACCCATTGTTTATCTATAGCTACTTCATCTAATCCATGTCCTTTAACGAAATTTGAAAAGTCATTTTGAACTTGAGGATCTTCTTTAAACAGCTCAGTAGATAAGTTATCTATATTTATTACTTCCTCTTCCTTTAACTTAGCCTTTACTGCTGTTCTTATTCTTTCAGCCTTATCAGCATCTTCTGTAATATTATTTCTAGTCCAATTTTCTGCAGCCTTAAGGAAAGTCTTTGTCATATCTCTTTCGTTGTTTATTATACTACAGCCAAGAAAATTATTTACAAAGTAATTTGCACCGTACTCATCTTCCTCTTTGCTCTTTTTTTGCTTATCTATAAGCATAAGATTGTATCTTTCATCTTCTCTTATAGGTTTTATGAAAGCTGCTTTTTGAATTCTTTGGCTGCTAGCTGGAAGACCTGCTGATTGTGGTACAATACCTATTCCAATCTTATTATCAATAAAATCTACTTGATGAGTAAAATTTCTTACGTAATCCATTTTAAGTATTCCTATCATTGGACCTTGATCAGTAATTATTGAAACTATAAGTAAATCACAAGAAGGAATATTTACATTTCCCTTCATTATTATAAATAGTTGTCTTGCAAGCTCTTGAGATAATCCTATTAAATTATTATCTATACCATTTAAATAATCTTGTACTACTTCCTTAACTATATTTCTTTCTTCATTAAAAACAGCATATTTAAGTTCCTCATCTTTAAAGCACTTCTCAATATGTCTATGTAGGAATTTATATATATCTTCATTCAGTTCAAGGCTATATTCATTTAAAACAGGCTCCTCACCATTAGAGTCTAGTATATGAATGACTGCCTCTTGTATATTAATTTCACTTATGTACTCCATAATTTATAGAAAAGGGATTCCCTTTATCTAATTTCACCACCATTCTTATAACTGCATATATATAATAAAATGCAAAGCCTTAAAAATGAAATAATGAAGAAATGAAAAAATGAAGGAATTTAATTGGTTTTGCATAGCAAAACTAACTAAATTACAAATATAGTATTATAAAAAAATCTATAAATATTTTTATTCAACATTTTTTCATTAATAAAAAGCTAATCATTTTATTAAATCAGAATTAAAAATAAATATTTGTTATTAAAACTCATAATGGAGTTTTTTTCTTAATTCTTCATTCTTCATTCTTAATTTTTCATTATTTTGCTTCGCAAAATATAATCTACTACAGATTTTCAATTACGTCTATTACTTCTTTTAAGTTATTTAGCTTTTTATATGCTAATTCTTCTATTTCCTTATCTGGTTCTTTTAAGTCTGGAATCACTATAGGCACCATCCTACCTCTACTTGCTGCTATAGTTCCTGCTTCTGAATCTTCTAATACAATACATTCACTAGGCTTTACACCTAATTTTTTAGCAACTGTTAAAAAGACCTCTGGATCAGGTTTTGATTTTTTAACTTCATCACCACATAATATATAATCAAAATAATGAAAAATATTAGCCTCTTTTAGTAAGTTATATGCAACTTCTCTATTTGATGATGTAGCAACAGCTTTTTTTATTTTTTTATCTTGTAAGTATTCTAAAAGTTCATCTAAACCTGGCTTCTTTACTACTTCACCATTTTCTACCTTCTTAAAGAAAATTCTTCTTTTTTCTGCCATATAATCATCAACATTTATCTTATCACCAAACTCTCTAAATAAAGCATTACGCACATTTTCATGATTAGTTCCAAGTAATTTATAAAGCAGGCTTAATTCAAAATTAATATTGTATTTTTTAGCAGCTTCCTTCCATGAAGCATAAGATAGTCTTTCTGTATCAAATATTAGTCCGTCCATATCAAAAATAACTAATTCTAAGTTCTTCATAATGTAAACCTCCACTCTTTTGTATAATATCTATTATAATATAAATTATTTAAAAAAATAGGATTTATATCTATTTTCAGATATAAATCCTATTTTTAATTTTGCTTACTATTTATTTTGATCTGCTATTTTTCATTTTCTAAAAGCGTCACTTAAGTTCTTATAAGCTTTAGTTACATTCACAATTAAGCATTTTTAACGTCTGATTCTTTTATTGTGAAGTAAGTAATTATAAAGCCTGCTATATAAGAAATAACTAACCCAATGAAAAAGTTAAGCATACTTTCTGGTTTCATAATAGGAATAGCAACTAATCCTGAAGGTCCCCAAGAGTTTGCTAAAACATGTGTTAGCATAACATAAGCTCCACCGAATCCTGCTCCTAAACCTGCTGTAATAAATGGTTTAAACATTGGAAGAGTAACTCCATATATTAATGGTTCTCCAACACCTAAGAATCCTGCTGGAAGAGCACCAGTTATTACTTTTTGTAATCTAATATTCTTAACTCTTCTTGCAATGAAGTAAATAGCTATTGCAGCACCAACTTGTCCAGCTCCAGCCATTGCAAGTACTGGGAATAATGAAACTCCACCCATAGCCTCTAATTGAACTGCATAGATTGGAATTAATCCATGATGTAATCCAAGTAAAACCATTGGTAAGAATAATGCTGCTAATACAAATCCACTAATTACACTTACAACTGGATTTGAAGAGTTAATTATTACACTTAATGCGGAAACTAATCCATCAGATAAGAAACCAGCTAATGGCATTATTATAAATACGAAAATTATTCCTGTGATAAGTAAAGTTAATAATGGAGTTAAAATTAAATCTAAAACATCTGGGATTCTCTTACGAATTGCTTTTTCTATTTTAGCAAGGATATATACACCAATAATAACACCTATAATACCGCCTTTTCCTGTTGTTAAAATAGAATTTAAAGGTACTGCTTCATCGTAAAGACCTAACATAGTTGATAATGCTACTATGTTTCCACCTATAGAAATAGCTCCAATCATACCACCTAATGCTTCTGTTGCACCAAATTGTTTTGCTGAATTAATACCTGTATAAATAGCAAAGTATGATAAGAAACCTCCTCCAATTAAAGCAAACATTAATTGAGTTGCTTGCCAAAATCCTTCAGTTGGAAGTGTTCCTTGTCCTTGTAATGTAGAAATTAAACTTCCTAATCCATTAAAAATACCAGCTGCAATAATCGCAGGTATTAATGGGATAAATATATTTGCAATAACATTAATTGCCTGTTTAAATTTATTTTGCTTTTGATTATCTTTAACTTTTTGCTTATTATCTTCCCAGTTATCAGTTACAACTCCATCTCTAGGAAGACCTAATTCATCTATGCAAATATCTGTAACTTTCTTTGCCTTACCAGGGCCTAAAACTACTTGTAAGTAATTATTAGCTTCAACAACGCCTAAAACACCATCTGTATTCTTAAGCTCATTCATTTTAACTGCATTGACATCTTTTATTGTAATTCTAAGTCTAGTCATACAATTTGTAGCCTTAACTACATTCTCTTTTCCACCAACTAAGTTAACAATCATTTTAGCTAATTCTAAATTTGTCATATAATCCTCCTCTTTTCTTTAATTAATATTTTCTAGAGCATATCTTACATGCCCTTCAGCTTTTTTAAGCCTTCTTTCGGCTTCATCGTAATTACAATTAAGAAGTATCATTATAATGGCAGTCTTAACTTTTCCATTTGCATCTTTTAAAGCTCTTCTTGCTGTTTCTCTATCTGCATCAGTTGATTCAATAATTATATTTTCAGCTCTTACCACTAGTTTCTCATTAGTTTGCATCACATCTACCATAAGGTTTTGATAAGCCTTTCCTATACCTACCATAGTACCAGTAGATATCATATTTAAGACCATCTTTTGTGATGTTCCAGCCTTTAGTCTTGTTGATCCAGTAAGTACTTCAGGGCCTACAACAAGCTCTATAGCTACGTCTGAATACTTTGCCATTTCAGAGTTTTTGTTGCAAACAACAACTGCTGTTTTGCATCCAATTTCTCTTGCATATTTTAGTCCATGAATCACATAAGGAGTTCTTCCACTTGCTGCTATTCCTATTACTACATCTTTATTAGTAAGATTCAAAGCTTTTAAATCTTCAATTCCCAGTGTTTTACTATCTTCTGCACCTTCAACCGCTTTAATAAAAGCAGATGAACCTCCTGCTATTAATCCAACAACTAAATCACTAGATACTCCAAAGGTAGGAGGACACTCAACTGCATCTAATAACCCTAGCCTTCCACTAGTACCTGCGCCCATATAAATAATTCTTCCACCTCCTTTTAATTTTTCTGTGCATATATCAATAACCTCTGATATTTGAGGCAAAGCATCCCTTACTGCTTTTATTACCTTTTCATCTTCCATATTCATAGCTGTTGCAATCTCAATAGAAGACATTTTATCTAAATCCATAGTGTTCTTATTTCTAGTTTCAGTTGTTAATTTAGTTAAATCTACCATAACACTCCTCCTAAATTTAATAAGATAACGTTTACTTAAAGGGTAAATTGGGTTTTTGTATGTGAGTTCTATTAAACTGTTGAATATTGGAATCATAATGCTTATTTACGAATGCCGTATATAGTATGTCTATTATATTTAATTGTGCTATCCTAGAAGATATAGCTCCTTCTCTAAAAACAAGTTCTGTTGAAGGTACTAATAATTCAAAATCAGCAATTCTACTTATAGGTGATTCTTCTAATCTTGTAATTGCAATAATAGGTGCACCTATTTCTTTCACTATATTTGCACACTTAATCATTTCTTCTGTAAAACCAGAGTAACTAATAATTATTGCTAAATCATCTTTACTCATATTTTGTGCTTGTAATAACTGTGCATGGAAATCATCGTTAATATAACAACTCTTATTAATTCTTAAAAACTTTAAATGTGCATCCTTTGCAACTAATAAAGAAGCACCAACACCAAATAAACAAATATTTCTAGATTTATCTAGAAGACTCACACATTTTTCTAATACTTTAATATCAAATAATTTTTCTGTTTTTTCCAAGGATGAAATACTCTTTAGCGTAACTTTTTCTACAATTTTTTCCAAACTATCCTCTTTATTAATATTCTTAACTCTTTCTTCCTCAGTTGATTTCCTAATTGCCAATTCATAAACTAATGAATGAATTAAATCCTTATATCCTTTAAAACCAGTTTTTTTACACAGACGAATAATAGTAGACGGTGAAGAAAAGGTTTTCTCTGAAAGCTGATATATATTACTATTTACTGTTGAATCCGGATTCTTTAATAAATACTCTATTATTCCTTTTTCTGTTTCACTGGCCTTATCAATATAATTTTGTAATTTTACAACTACACTCTTCATAAGATAACCTCCATCTATATACCTATAGTATAACTTACATTCTGTATTTTCAATATTATACCACAATTCTGAAATTTTGTTTCATATTTTGGTAAAACTCTCTACTTTTATCATATTATATCAATATCTTTTTAATGTCTAATTCTTATTAATAATATAGAGTATTAATATTTAAGTATATAACTTAAAACTAATGAATATTAAATAAATATGGAAAATTTCTCAGTATTTATATAGCTTGGAACCTAAAAACTAATTTTTTTGTTTAAATTAAATCTATTTTGAGTTATAATATATAGTAATGAGGACAACTTTTTAGTTATTCTCCTTACTACAGTTAGCTTTACAGCTTAATTGTAATAAAATATAAAGTTATGGAGGGTTTATACCATGTTAGTTTCTGCAAAGGAAATGTTAAACAAGGCTAAGGCGGGCAAATACGCTGTAGGTCAGTTCAATATCAACAACTTAGAATGGACTAAGGCAATATTATTAACTGCTCAAGAAAATAATTCACCAGTTATATTAGGAGTTTCAGAAGGTGCTGCTAAATATATGTGTGGTTTCAAAACTGTAGTTGGAATGGTAAACGGAATGATGGAAGAATTAAACATCACTGTACCAGTTGCTATTCACTTAGACCACGGTAGCTACGAAGGTGCTTTAAAAGCTATGGAAGCTGGATTCTCATCAATCATGTTTGATGGATCTCACTATCCAATAGATGAAAATATTGCTAAGACAAAAGAAATGGTTAGATTAACTTCAGAAAAAGGATTATCTTTAGAAGCTGAAGTTGGATCAATCGGTGGAGAAGAAGACGGAGTAGTTGGTGCTGGCGAAATCGCTGATGCTAATGAATGTAAAGCAATTGCTGATTTAGGAGTTACAATGTTAGCTGCTGGTATCGGTAATATCCACGGAGTATATCCAGAAAACTGGAAGGGACTAAGCTTTGAAGCTTTAGAAGCAATAAGCAAAGTTACAAACAACGTTCCACTAGTATTACACGGTGGTACTGGAATTCCAGAAGAAATGATCAAGAAAGCTATTTCTCTTGGCGTATCAAAGATCAATGTTAACACTGAGTGTCAATTAGCATTTGCTGAAGGTACTAGAAAGTACATCGAAGCTGGAAAAGATACACAAGGAAAAGGCTTTGACCCAAGAAAGCTTTTAGCTCCAGGATTTGAAGCTATTAAGGCTACAGTTAAAGAAAAGATGGAATTATTCGGTTCAATTAACCAAGCTTAATTCCATAAATTTAAGAAGTATCACATTTATGTGGTACTTCTTTTTTTGAAGTAGATTGTGAAAGACTCTATAATATATTCTCCATTTACGAATTTTAAATTGTAAAATCTCATTAAAATCATAAATAGAATATGTAAAATGCACATATAGCAAAAATTTTAGAAGTTCTAGGCACATAAAAACTCCTAATCCAAGAGTTTTGGTATAGCTGAGGTTAATCTCAGACAAATCAACAACTCTAAGACCTTGTAGCTTTCACTGCGCCAAGAACTTCTTTTTGTATCTTTTAAGCTTATCGATCCTATTCTATTTATCTTTGGCTTATATTCATACTTTTAATCTAGCCTAAGAAATTTAGTCTAGGCTAAATTTTAGGGTAATGTTAACCTAAGGCTACATCTAAAGTCATCATAACTATAAATCCAAGTATTAATCCCAATGTAGTTAGCTTTTTATTTTCTATAGATGCCTCTGGTAATAATTCTGCACCTACTACAGCTATCATTGCTCCTGCTGAAAATGATAGTAAAAATGGTAACATACTTCTTACACTTAAAGCTGCTATAACACCAATTACTCCAGCAATAGGTTCTACTAGACCTGAAGCTTGACCATATAAAAAACTTTTAAGTCTTGAAAGCCCTTCACCTCTTAAAGGCAAAGATACTGCTGCACCTTCTGGGAAATTTTGAAGTCCTATTCCTATTGCTAAAGCAATAGCTGCAGCTATTGTCGCTCCTGGAATTCCAGCCGCTACTCCACCAAAAGCTACTCCAACAGCCAATCCTTCAGGAATATTGTGAAGTGTCACTGCTAAAACTAGTAATACGCTCTTTCTATATTTTTCAGCCTTTGAAATATTCTCATCTTCTTTTTTTATAACAGTTCCATATGAATACTTATCCATAAGCTTATCTGCAAAAATTAAGAATACTCCTCCTAGGAAAAACCCTATACTTGGAATTATAAATCCACTATAACCAAGTTCTTCTGAAAGCTCAATTGCTGGATTTAATAATGACCAAAAACTAGCTGCTACCATTACACCTGCACCAAAGCCAAGCATTGTATTTAATATTCTTTTATCAAACTTCTTAAAGAAAAATACTAATGCTGCTCCAAGTGCAGTAACAAGCCATGTAAAAATTGTTGCAAGTAATCCTTGAACAATTGGACTTTGATTAATAAACCATTCCATACCTATTCTCCTTAGTATTTATAAAATCCTTATTATAAGTTACTAAGAAGATTTTCTTTTTGTTACAAAAATTTTTAATTTTATAGTCCCTTACCTTTATTATTTTTAGATAATCCTCTTTCTTCTAATAACTCATAAATAGTTTTAGAAGTAGTATCTTCAATTCCATATCCAAGTAAAGCAAGTATTTCTTTTAGTTTCTCTTCAGAAGTTGTTTCAATTTCTAAATAAGGAAAAGGACAAAAGCTCTTATCATTTATATCTATTTCTACTAAAGAATCCATTATTCTATAACTTTCTCTATACTTCTTAATTGATTCTTTTAATATCAATCCTAATGAAGTATATATTTTAGATGCTGCTTCCTTATCTTCTACTACAGTTTCATTTTCCTCCATAACTTTAAAAGTATCTTGACTTAACATTTTTTTAGTAGTCATATATACTACTTCTTTATTATTAAGTCTATCATCTGTAATCCTAATTCTTGCATATCCTTTAGCATTTAATAATCTATTATCTTCAAAATCATATATGTTATTAGTTTGATATTCTTCCTTTACCTTTTCAGCACCTAATCTCTTTAAAGTTTCTCTAATCCTATCTACATCTATATCTACCACTCTAGTTTCTAATTCTTTCATGACAAATCCTCCTAAAACAATGTTTTTCATTTACTAAATTCCTTAATTGATAATCATAATTATATCATATATAGCTTTCTTGCTATATTACTAATGTTAATATATTAGTAATATAATATATAAATATTTCAATAAGGTTATAAAATTTTCAGCCTTCTATCCGATATATAAAATGTGGGGCATTAATTTACAATAATACTATATTTTGCATTGATTATTAAAAACTATAGGTATTTAAGAGGTAAATATGGAAATTAAAACTAAATTATTAGATGTTAGCCAATTAAAGGCAGGTATGGTAACCGCAAAAGAAATAATTTACAATGGATCTATTCTTATAGGAAAAGACATCGAACTAACTAACCATTTACTAGATAAATTAAATTTAATATACTTTTTAGATAAAGTGGAGATTTATGTAAGCGAGGAAGAATCAAAAGAACTTATAGCCTTAGAGAAGATTGACGAAACATTAAAAAATATTACTGTAGATGTTAAATTACTTTTTGATAATACAAACACGCTAAAGTCTGCTACTACAAATGAAGTAAATAAGTATGCAGAAAAGTTATTAGATGAACTTAAAAACAACTCACTATTTTTAAAGAACATAGTACTAAATGGAAGTGGTGAGGACAGTATCTACAGACATTCAGTTAATGTTGCTGCAGTAAGCTACATAATAGGTAAGTGGGCTGGATTTAGTGAAAACAAGCTTCATTCTTTAGTTTACGCTTCATTACTTCACGACTTTGGAAAAACAAAAATAAGTAAGCAAATCATCAATAAAACTAGAAGGCTAACTACAGAAGAGTTTGAAATTATTAAAACTCATCCTAGACTCACTTATAATGAAATTAAAGAAATACCTTTTATAGGTCAATCTGTTCTTTATGGAGTACTTATGCATCATGAAAGAAATGATGGTAGTGGATACCCCCTTGGCTTGAAAGGACCGCAAATTCATGACTTTGGTAAGATAATAGCTATTTCTGATACCTTTGATGCTCTTAATTCTAATAGAGTGCATAAGAAAAAAAGAAGACCTCTTGAAGCTTTAAAAATCATTCAAGAAGAAAGTTTGTCAAAACTTGATTTTAAATTTTGTAACATCTTCTTAAATGGTTTAAAAAACTTTTATGTAGGGCAAAATGCAATACTAAATAATAACGATACATGTAAAATAATTCAGCTTAATACTAATAATATCGATTTACCCTTAGTATTAACTAATAATGAGTTTGTTGATTTAAGCAAATCACCATATCTTCATATAACGGAGATTATTTAGAAATTAAGATTGAAACGTTTATAATGTATAATTAAAGAAATTCTCTGTTTCAAATTACTAAAATAAATACAAAAGAAATCCTCTGTCTTAAGCAGAGGATTTTTTATATTAATATTTATATAATTTAACTTTAAAATTATCTTTATAGTATAAAAACACTTTTTATGCATCTTACCAATTATAATTTGCAACTTAAAGGTATGGATGTTGATAGCTTGCTTCATGACTACTATACTAATATTAAAGATAAGGTCCTTACTTTAAATAACTTATGGGGGAGTGCTTATGAAAATTACCGTTCAGCATATGGATATAGAAGAAAATGAGATAGTTCTAAAGTGCAAAAGTATTGATGATGAAATGCTTCATATACTATCATTTTTAAAATCAAGATCTCAAAAGCTTTGTGTATTTAAAGAAAAAAATGAACTAATTTTACTATCTCCAGACTCAGCTTATTACTGCGAATCAGTTGATGAGAAAACTTTTATCTACTGTGAAGATGATGTCTATCAAACAGCTCTCAATTTATTAGAGCTTGAAAATAGCTATTCATCCGTTGGATTCTTAAGGATAAGTAAGTCAATGATAGTTAATCTTTATAAAATCAAAAAGCTTAAGAGCTATACTTCGGGTAGAATTGAAGTCATTATGAAAAATGATGAAAAGATAATAGTTTCTAGACACTATGCTCCTATGCTTAGACAAAAATTAGATATATAAAATATATATTACAAATTGAGAAATGTATTCAAAATATGAAATGAGGGATAATTATGAATTTGTTCAATAGATTCTATAAATTTGGTTCTGATGTTAAACCTAAAGCTTCTCTATATTCTCTAGCTTTAGTACTCTTTATAAGTGTTGCTAATTTATTTAATGGTATAGTCTACGTTAAAATACTAACCTTACTTGAGTGCTTCTTTATTGCATTAGTAATTGCTTTAATAGAATACTTTTTATTTAACAACTATGATGAACTATCAAAAGAAAAGAAAACATCCAATACTATTATTTGGGCTATATTAACTAATATAATTGTAATAACCTCTTCAGTTATCTTTAACTTGTTCCCACCTTTACCACTATGGGGATACATTATACTAATAGCTGTATTAGAAATATCGTTGATTGCTATGAAATACAGTATATACGTAGTAAATTTATCTGATACCGAAGACTTAAATAATAAATTAAAAAAATATCAAAAAAATAGATAATGTGGTGCTACCATTGGGTAGCACCATATTATAATGTAGAATGCAACATGTATGAAGTAATTTGTACCAAATTACTAAAAAGTCTATTTTTGAAAGGATAATCAAAGTGAGTAATAAATCGAAAATATATTTTTTGAGTCTACTATATTTATATTTTTTGGGCTTTTCATTTTACATCGAATATGGGGATTGTTAGATAGAATATCATATTCAGAATTCTGGCTTTCATTTATGAACGAAAGAGGTATAATGTACTTTATACTTATAGGTATTTTATCTATTTTATGTCTTGCTGGAATTATTATCATTTTCAAAAGTATTTGCAAAAATTATTGATGGCGTTGGTTTTATATTTGTGGTGGCGGACATGTTTTGTTTGATTTATTTGCTATCAGTATAAAGTTAGAAATATGGAACAAACTGCTTCTATATATGTTTGAAACTGCAAACCATTATTGGAATGTTATATGGAGTAGCTTCATACTTATAGGAGTCTTATCTTTGATTTTAGGTATTTCACTCTTGAAAAGAATACTAAAATCAAAATAATTGATTTTAGACTCCTTGAAGCTTAACATTATTTATGAAATTTCCCCAATCATAATCACTCATCCTATCTTGAAGTTCATTCTTACTATTATATAATAGAATATCTTTAATATCCTTTTTAGGCACTATCATTATATAACTTCTATTTTCTATTGTTTTATCAGTTAACTCTTCTCCATCAGTAAATTCTAATTTAATCTCACTTACATCAATACCTATTCTTCCTACTTCATTAATCCCATTCATTTTAGAATCATTTATAGTTCCAAAAATAATATTACTATCATTATATTCAAGACTATTTACAGAAAATCCAGGACTAATAGGTATGTTTCCTGAAGTCATAGAAACTATCTCTTTTTCTTTATTTAAAAGAAATAATGTAGAATAAGGCTCTCCTTCTCCATAATTCTTTTCGACTAGTGCTAAATATCCATCATCAATTTCCTTTATAGTATTGATTTTAAGTTCTCCTTTATTCTCTGGTAAATTCTTAGAATAATAATCTTCAATAGCCTTTTCTAATGTGTCATTTTTAAATTTACTGCTATTGTTTTTTATAATTACAACTGAAGCCATTATAATTACTAGAATTGTTATTGATAATATAATTTTAGTTTTTCTCATTTTCCCTCACCTTTTTCATTCTATCTATGTATAATCAAATATAGAAAAAGCACTAGTAATTAATCTTAATATCTCATAACAATTAATACTAGTGCTTTTATATTATAACTTTTCTCTACGTTTACTGGATTTGATAAATAATGATTTTAACTCATCTTCATTTTCTTCTATTAGAGCAAATTTTATTTTATTCATTTCATTTAAAAAATGCTCTATTACTTCAATGAGGTTGTCCTTATTTCCAAAGAATAACTCACTCCAAAGATCTTCATTAATATTAGCAATTCTAGTTAAATCCCTATAGCTATCCCCTATGAATCTACCAGTATCTCTACCTTCTTCATCGCTATTAATTAAAGCTACAGCAATAGCATGAGGTAATTGGCTAGTAAAGCTAATCATCATATCATGATATTCTGGAGTTATTTTCTTTATGTTCTTAAATCCAAGTTTATATATTATATCTTCTAAAAATATTATATTTTCTTCTTTATTTCTTTCAGTTACAGTAATAAGATAGTTTGCTCCTTTAAAGACCTCTTTAGATGCATAATCTATACCTCTTTTTTCTCTTCCAGCCATCGGATGACCAAAGATAAAGTCTATCCCATCTGGTAAACTACTACATATATCCTTTACAAAAGGACCCTTAATACCAGTTGCATCTGTTACTATTGTTCCTTCTTTAAAGTAGCTTTTATTTTCCTCTATAAAAGCCTTAATTAGCCTTGGATAAATAGAAAGTATAATTAAATCTGCTTTACTTATAGCTTCTTTATTACATTCACCTGCTAAAAAACCCTTTTTAATAATATCTAACTCTTCAGCCTTCTTTAATGTATCTAAATTACTATCTATACCATAAACATCGTTATACCCAGCTTCCTTTAAAGCCATAGCATAACTTCCCCCTATAACACCAAGTCCCACTATTAAAATATTCATAAAACACCCCTTTATGCAGTTAACAATTAAAAGTTAACAATTATGGATGGGATTTGTACCAAATCCCCACAATTAGAATGAATAATAAATTATAATTGATAATTATTGATGAAACTCAGCCTAAGCTGAGTTCCTGAAATAAAAATCTACTTTAAAAACTCCATAAAGAGTTTTCTCCTAAATTATACATTATCCATTATTCATTTTTAATTCTTACTTATAAAGCTCTCACTTAAGATAACTCAGCTTGCTGAGTTATTTCCTTTAGCGCCACTCACACTAATATAAATAAATATTATGCTGTGGTGAATCGGAGCAAAGCGACTTGAACAAGCAGTATAATATTTATTTATATTATAACTTCTTTCCTTCCATCTCAGCTAAGATTCTAACTTTATCCATTACTCTCTTAAATGATTCTGGCTTAATTGATTGTTGACCATCACTTAATGCACATTGAGGATTATTATGAACTTCTATCATTAAACCATCTGCTCCAGCACTTATTGCAGCTTTTGCTAGTGGTTCAACAAGGTACCAGTATCCAGCAGCATGACTTGGATCTACTATTACTGGTAAGTGTGATTTTCTCTTTACTACAGGTATTGCACTTAAATCTAAAGTATTCCTTGTGTAAGTCTCAAAAGTTCTTATACCTCTTTCACAAAGAATTACATTTTCATTCCCAGCTGCCATAATGTATTCAGCTGACATTAACCATTCTTCAATAGTTGCAGATAAACCTCTCTTTAATAAAATAGGTTTACTTGTCTTACCAAGTTGTTTTAGTAAATCAAAGTTTTGCATATTTCTAGCACCAACTTGAATTACATCAACATCTCTTTCAAAAACATCTATATAGTCTGTTGACATTATTTCAGTAACTATTGGTAGTCCTGTAACTTCTCTAGCCTTCTTTAAAAGTTCTAATCCTTCTAATTCTAGACCTTGGAAGCTATAAGGTGATGTTCTAGGCTTAAATGCCCCACCTCTTAAGAATGTCGCTCCAGACTCTTTAACACTTTTAGCAATTTCAATTATTTGCTCTTCACTTTCAACAGAACATGGGCCTGCCATAACAGCTAAATTGTTACCCCCAATTAAGCTACCTTTTACATCAATTACTGTATCCTCAGGTTTAAATAATCTATTTACCTTCTTATAAGGTTCTTCTACCTTAAGTACCTTATCTACCCCTTGGAATCTTAGAAGCTTATTTGAATCTATAGTTCTAGTTTCTCCAACTACTCCTATAATACAAAAAGTTTCTCCTTGTGATAAGTGGACACCTAATCCCTTACCTTCTAATTCTCTCTTAACCTTCAATACTTCTTCTTCACTACATTTTGGATTCATTACAATAATCATATCCTATCCCTCCATACTACGATAATTAGCATTCATCAGGTAATATAAATGCCTTTATAATAATTTACCAATTATTCACTAAAAAAACAAGTGTCAGAAATCAATTTCATACAATCTTTTTTTGTTTTTTCTTACTATTTAATATACAAAATCAAATTTACGATAATCTATTCTACTAATAACTATATACATTATAGAATATATAATTATTAATATGAAAATCTCTTATCTCCGTTCCTTAAATAAAAGTAATTACAAAGGAATCACCTCATTTATTGCTAATCGTTAACTGTTAATTGTAAAAGTGCGTCCATAGCCATTACATATCCATATTCCTTAAAGCCTGCTATTTGTCCTAAGCACGCTGGTGCTATTACAGACTTATGTCTAAATTCTTCTCTAGAATGGATATTAGATAAATGAACTTCTATAGTCTTAATATTAACAGCCTTTACAGCGTCTAAAATAGCATAACTATAATGAGTGAATGCTCCAGGGTTAATTATTATACCATCATATTTATCATAATATGCTTTATGAATTTCATTAATTATTTCACCTTCAATATTGCTTTGAAATAATTTAATTTCTAAATTTCTTTTCTTACCTTCTTCTAAAATATAATCGCAAATATCATTAAAGTCTCTAGTTCCATATATGCCTTTTTCCCTTATTCCAACCATATTTAGATTAGGTCCATTTATTACTAATATCTTCATATTCTCTACCTCTTATTCACAAGTTTTAATAATATCTATAACTTTATCTACAATATCTTCTAAATTCTCATTATTTACTATTTTATAATCACAATAATTATTATATAAATCGTATCTTTCATTATATAAATTATATATCTTTTCTTTACCATCTTTAAGTAATGGCCTTGAAGCTACATCTACATCTTTTAAAATCTCTTCAACTGGTCTATCTATAAAAATAATAATTCCATTAGCCTTAAAACACTCTATATTAGATTTTCTTTTAACTACTCCTCCACCACTAGAGATAATAGTCTTTTTTGCTAATTTACTAAGCTCTTTACATGCTCTACTTTCAAAATCTCTGAAGTAATCTTCACTTTCACTAAAAAGCTCTTTAACTGTGGAATTAGATATTTCTTCTATATAATTATCCATATCATAAAAGTCATAACCTAACCTTTTTGAAACTTCTAATCCAATAGTAGTTTTGCCACATCCAGGCATTCCAATTAATAAAACTACATTCTTATCCATATTTATAAAGTTTATCCTCTCTTAAAACCTTCTATAATCTATTTTGAAACATCCTATTTCACTATAATCTCAAACTATTTACTAAATAAATCTATCATTAATTTTATTGTATATATCCCTTATAATTGCTTCATCTATATCAACTTCTTGCCATATCTCCTGAGCCTTCACAGCTTGCCCCACAAGCATATAAAGTCCTCCAACTACTTTCTTATTTAACTCTTTTCCATAAGATAAAAACTTAGTTTCAGCTGGATTATATATTAAATCAACTATTGAATTAAAATTACTTATAATATCCTTTGACACTGGTGAATCAGAAATCTTAGGATACATACCTACAGGAGTTGAATTTATTAATATATCTCCCTTTATGTCCTTTAATTCCTCATAACTAATTATCTTTACATTACTTAAGTTATATTCATTATTTTTAGGGCTTCTACTTGCTATGTAAACTTCCCTTACCCCATTATCTAATAAATAATGAAGAACTGCTCTAGAAGCACCTCCATTACCTAAAATAACTGCTATAGAATCTTTAACATTAATATTACTTATTTTAAGCATAATTCCAAAGCCATAATAATCAGTATTAAAGCCTTGAAGCTCTCCATTCTTTAAATAAATAGTATTAACAGCCCCTATTTTAACTGCTTCTTCTGATATTCCATCTAATTCTTTCATAATATCTTTTTTATAAGGAATAGTAACATTGCATCCCTTTACTTTTAGAAGTTTTAGAGCTTTTGCAAAATCAGATAATTTATCTTTTTGTATTTCAAATAATTTATAAGCCCCAAGTTTATCTATTGATTTTAAGATTTCTAAATGAATCTCTGGTGATAAACTATGTGAAAGCTTTTCTCCAAGTAAACCGTAAAATTCCATAATCATGCCCCCTTTTTTTACTATATATTATAACATAATTACATAACAATAAAGGTAGCAAAAATTGATATCTATAACCAACTTTCGCTACCTTCTGATTATGGAGCAAATAATTTTCCTATTCCCCCTTTCGTAATTAAATTTTGTAATTGAGCATTCCTCCCTTCATCTTTAAATCAATAATAATAGTACATTCCTCCTTTATAATTAAATATTCTTGTCTGCACTTTTTTCGTTAAGGTAGGTTTATTTACCCCTTCCTTACTATCTTTCTTCAAATCTTTACATCACTCCTTATTACTTAAATTATTCATATAAATATTTGACTGATTTTCTTTTAAATCTAGACTTATTCCTCCTTTACTATTTTGTTGCTAGCCTTAATATTACTTTCTCTATTACTCTAAGCCCGCCCCCTTTTAAAACATATTTCTAAGGATTGAATTATTTAAAATATCTTATCTAAGTTATACATCACTCCTTTTCTTTATTGAATAATACTTTTTTTCTCATAACCCCCTTCATTACTATATTTAAATCCTTCTCTTCTTAAGAAATTCCCTCCTTCTTCATCATAATTATCATCAGATTTTATTATATAATTAACCTTATGATCTTTAGCAGTCTTTTCTACTTCAATCATAAGTTGATGACCAACACCTAATCCTCTATACATTTTATTTACTACTATATCATCAATATCCATAACTTCACTGTAATCATTTTCATTTAATGTATGACAAATTGCATATCCTACAACTTCATCATTTAACTGTGCTACATAAGCTATGAAATTTTTATCCCCTTTATTTACCTTAACTTTTTTATAGTCAAAATTACTATTAAGTTTTTTTATAGTCTCATAATCTTTAGTATGTATATTTCTAATATCAAAGCCTATCATAGCACTGTCCCCCCTTTTTGAAAATTTCGCTACCCCCATAGCTTTTTAATTTTCAGAAAATTCTCAATATTTATATTTTTATTATATAATAGTTTTTTATAAAAATCTAGTCCAATTTCTAAAAAAATATATTTATATGATTTTAAAATACAAATATACTAGAAAAGATAAATAGAATATGCTTATTTCACATATTCTATTTATCCTCTCAGTTTTATTCACATTTTAAAAACTATTCTTATAATTTCCTATTATTTTAAAGTATCCACTATTCTTCTCTATTAGTTTTAGAGCATTTTTAACAGTTTCCTCTTTTAAATTCCCTTCAAAATCAACATATAATAAGTATTTCCAAGACTCATGCTTATTAGGTCTTGATTCTATCTTAATCATATTGATGTTATTTTCAGCAAAATGGCTTAGTAATCTATATAGTGTACCAGCCTTATCATCTAGAGAAAATACTACACTAACCTTATTACAAGAATCATCATACTTTAAATCTTTACCTATTATAATAAATTTAGTATGATTATCCTTCTTATCATTAATGCTTTCCTTAATTATATTTAATCCATAGATATCTGCTGCTCTTCTGCTTCCAATAGCCGCCTTGCTTTTATCATTTAAATCTGCTATATGTTTTGCACTTATTGCAGTATTGTGATATGGAATTAATCTTAAATCTGGATACTTACTCAAAAATCCCTTACTTTGCTCAAAGCCTTGTGGATGAGAATATACTTCTTTAATAGTATCTAGGCTTGCACCTTCAACACTCATAAGATGTTGATCTATCTTTATACATTCTTCACCAATAATATAAAAATTGTATTTTACTAAAAGATCATAAACTGATGTAATTGCTCCAGTATAAGAATTTTCGATTGGAAGAATAGCATATTTTACTTCATTATTTTCTAAAGCCTTAAAAACATCAGAAAATTCCTCATAATTTTGTAGTTTATTATAGGATTTAAAGTATTTTATAAGAGCTTCCTCACTAAAAGAGCCTTCTACTCCTTGATATCCTATAACCTCTTCTTCATTAATATTAATAGATAAATTTTCAGATTCACAATTATCCATTAAATTTCCTTGAAGAGATCTACTTAGTTCCATAATATTTTCAAAAAACCCTCTAGTTATGTCACTATATTCTTTATTCTTAAGTAGAGAAATATTCTTTTCTATTACTTCCTCTTCTCTTTTACTATGAAAAATAGGTAGATTTCTTTCCTTCTTATATTCTCCTACCTTTAAAGCAACATTCATTCTCTTTTCAAAAAGGGAAACTAACTCCCTATCTATGGAGTCAATTTCCTTTCTATAGTCTTCTAAGTTCCCCATTACTCTCTCCCCTTTAATAAATCAAGTATTCCAATTGCAGTAACAGCTTCAATAACAGGTACTGCTCTTTGAACTATACAAGGGTCATGTCTTCCTTGAATTTGGAATTTAACATTAGTTTTATTCTTAATATCTATAGTATTTTGCTCCTTTAATATAGAAGCAGTTGGCTTAACAGCTACCTTAAATACTATTGGCATTCCATTAGAAATACCCCCATTAATCCCACCATTATTATTAGTCTTAGTCTTAACTACATCTCCATCATAGTAGAATTCATCATTAGCTTCTGAACCATATAAAGTAGTAATATCAAAACCTCTTCCAAATTCTATTCCCTTAACTGCTGGGACAGAGAAGATTAAATGTGATAAAGTAGATTCTACAGAATCAAAGAATGGGTTACCAACTCCAGGTTTTATTCCAACTACTGCACATTCAATAGTTCCACCTACAGAGTTCCCATCATATTTAGCCTGCATTATTTTATGCTTAATTTTATCTTCTAAGCTTGAATCTATTAAAGGAATTTCCTTATCTCTAATTCCCTTTAATTCTTCCTTAGATATATTAGTACTATCAAAAACTTTGTCCTTAATCTCCTTAACAGAGGCTATATGAGCTCCTACTACTATTCCTCTATCTTCTAATATTTGCTTACATATTGCTCCAGCAAATACAAGTGGTGCTGTTATTCTTCCTGAAAAGTGGCCCCCACCTCTATAATCATTAAAACCTAAGTACCTTGCATTACCTGCAAAATCTGAGTGTCCAGGTCTCATAAAGTCCTTAGTTTTCTCATAATCCTTAGATCTTGTATCTCCATTTCTAATAATTGCACATAGTGGTGCCCCAGTAGTTTTTCCTTGAAAAACTCCACTTAATATTTCAGGTAAATCTGCCTCTTTTCTAGCTGTAGATAGCTGATTTTTACCTGGCGCTCTTCTTGCCATTTCCTCTAAAATTTTATCCATATCCAGTTCAAATCCTACTGGTAATCCATCTATATTAATTCCAATTGCATTTCCATGAGATTCTCCAAATATAGAAACCTTTAAGTTATTGCCCCATACTGCACTCATTTACTTTTCCTCCTAGCATTTTATAATCCTCAAAAAAGCTTGGATAGGACTTTGCTACACATTCATAATCTTTTATAATTATAGGCTTTTTACACCTTGTAGCTGCAATTGCTAATGTCATAGCAATTCTATGATCCTTCCAGCTCCAAACTTCAATGCCACCTTCTAATTCTTCTACTCCATATATTATTAGACCTTCTTCTTTTTCAATTATCTTAGCACCTAATTTATTAAGTTCAGTTGCTACTGCCTTTAACCTATCACACTCTTTAATTCTAAGTCTTCCAGCATTGATAATCTCAGTTCTACCTTCTGATAAAGCTGCTACTAAAGATATTACGGGTATAATATCTGGACATTGAGATGCATCTATTAATGTAGACTTTAATTTAGAATGATCTTTTATAGTTAAACTATCATTAAATTCGAATTCTGCGCCCATTCTATCTAAAATATCTATTGCTTCCTTATCTCCTTGAAGAGAATCTTCTCTTAAATCTAAAAGTTCAACTTTAGAACCTAAAGCATTAGCAGAAAGATAAAAAGCTCCTTGAGAATAATCACCTTCAACTCTATAATTTCTTGAATTATAGCTTTGACCACCCTTTATTATAAATTCCTTATAATCTCTATTTTCTATATCTATCCCAAAATCTTTCATACAAGATAAGGTTAAATCAATATATCCTTTTGATTCTAATTCCGTGCTTATTATTATTTTTGAATCTCCTTCTAATAATGGAAGAGTAAATAATAAACCTGTTATAAATTGAGAGCTAATATTTCCTGGTAAAACAAACTCCCCAGCCTTTATACGCCCTTTAACCATTAGATTTAATTCATTTTCAACTGCATTATATCTAATTCCTTGGTCTTTAAAAATATTATAATAAGTATCTAGAGGTCTCTTACCTAAGTTACCTCTTCCAATAAACTTAGTAATTCCGTCAAATAATAAAGATATTGGCACTAAAAATCTTAAAGTTGATCCTGACTCATTGCAATTAACAATTCTTGTAGCATTTCTTTTTGCATCTTTATGAAATGCTCCTGTAATTGTTAATTTATCATTCTTTTTATCTATACTAGCTCCAAGTGATATCATTGCATCTATTGTTGCATTAATATCATCTGAATAATCAATATTATCAATTACAGAAATTCCACTACTAAGCGATGCACAAATTATTCCTCTATGAGCCATACTTTTTGAAGGAGGTATCTTAACCTTTCCTTCTAATTTAGTATTTAATACTTCAATATTCATAAAAAACCACCTTTTTTATAATTAAGAATTAAAAATTAAAAATGAAGAATTATTAATGTAATTCTTACAGAATTACTAAAATTAATTTTTTCAATAATTTTTCATTATTCATTCTTAATTTTTCATTGTGCGACAGCACATTTTTCTTACCTTTTAACTCTTACCTGTGAAACAGCACTAATTGATAATAGATAATTGACTTTGATCTATTGGTTTAACAAAACTATTCCCTATTTCAGTAATAAAAATTAAATTAAGCTTTTTACCTAAATTCTTTTTATCTAAAGTCATAGCTTCTTTTATTTCATCAATACTTACATCTAATTTGTAAGGTAAATTATATTCTATTAAAATATCCTTTATTATTTCAGCTTCACCTTTTTTAGTTTCTCCTAGAGTTTCACTTAGCTTAGTTATTTCATACATTCCAATTGCTACTGCTTCACCATGAGTATATTTACTAAAATTATAATATTGCTCAATAGCGTGACCAATTGTATGTCCGAAATTTAAAAGCATTCTATCTCCAGTATCTTTTTCATCCTTTTCCACAACTTCTTTCTTAATTTTACAACAATTGTGAATAACATACTCAATATTGTTCATAACTTCTTCTTTATTCTTAAAACTTTGAAGTTTTTTAAAGAACTCGCTATCTTTTATACATCCATACTTTATAACTTCTGCCATTCCATCATTAAAGAATTTATCAGTTAATGAAGATAATACCTCTGGATCTATAATAACTTTTTTAGGGTGATAAAAACTTCCTACTAGATTCTTTCCTCTTTCTAAATCTACTCCTACCTTACCACCAACACTACTATCTACTTGAGCTAAAAGAGTAGTTGGACATTGGATAAAAGAAACACCTCTTAAATATGTAGATGCTACAAATCCACCTAAATCCCCTATAACTCCTCCTCCTAAAGTTAATATTAAATCACTTCTATTAATCTTAAAATCTAAAAGTTCATTATAAACCATAGGTAAAGTATTAAAAGATTTAGTTTCTTCACCAGCTTTTAAAACAAGCTTCTTAACCATATATCCTGATGCCTCTAAAGCCTTAACCACCTTATCACCATAATATTTATCAACATTTTCATCAGTTAGAACAAAAATCTTATTACCTACAAAAGCTTCTTTAACTTCCTTACCTATCCTACTTAATAAGCCTCTTTCTATAACTATGTCATACTTGCTATGAGATAAATCTATAGATAGTTTCATTTCTACACCCCTCTTTTTAAATTAAGAATTAAGAATGAAAAATGAAAAATTAGGGATATAACTTAGCAAAGCTAAGTTATTAAATATTATATTTAATTCAGAAACTCAGCCTCTGCTGAGTTTCCTCCTTCATTTTTCATTCTTCATTCTACATTATTCATTCTTTAATTATAACTCAGCACGCTGAGTTATAATTAAAGTTCTCTTCCAACTGCAGCTGCTATTGCTTTTAATTCTTGTACTAATGTTTCATAATCATTTGGTCTAATTGATTGTGGACCATCACATAACGCCTTTTCTGGATTGTTGTGAACTTCTATTATAAGTCCATCTGCACCTACTGCTACTGCTGCTTTTGCAAGTGGAGATATCATGAATCTCTTTCCTGTAGCATGGCTTGGATCTACTATTACTGGTAAGTGACTTAGCTTCTTAACAGCTGGAATAGCACTTAAGTCTAATGTATTTCTAGTGTAAGTTTCGAAAGTTCTTATTCCTCTTTCACAAAGAATTACATTTTCATTTCCTCCAGCCATAATGTATTCAGCTGACATTAACCATTCTTCTATAGTAGCTGATAAACCTCTCTTTAATAATATAGGTTTACTAGTCTTGCCAAGTTCATTTAATAGGTCAAAGTTTTGCATATTTCTAGCACCAACTTGAATAACATCTACATCTCTTTCGAAAACTTCTATATCATATGGTGACATAATTTCAGTTACTATTGGTAATCCTGTTTTTTCTCTTGCAATTTTTAAAAGTTCTAATCCATCATATTTTAATCCTTGGAAACTATATGGAGAAGTTCTTGGTTTGAAAGCTCCTCCTCTTAAGAAGTTTGCCCCTAATTTCTTAACTTCATCAGCTATAAATGTTAGTTGTTCTTCACTTTCAACTGAACAAGGTCCAGCTATCATTGCTAGCTTATTTCCACCTATTTTACTTTCATTAACATCAACTATTGAATTGTCAGGATGGAATAATCTATTAGCCTTCTTAAATGGCTCTTGAACATGCATTACTTTTTCTACATTATCATTAGCCTCAATTTTTAAAGCATCAATTTTGCTAGTATCTCCAACTAATCCAAGGATAATAAGATCTGTTCCTATTACTGGATTAACCTTAACACCTTCTCTTTCTAATTCATTCGTTAATTTATCAATTTCTTCTTGTTTTGTTCTTGGTTTTAAAATTATTACCATGAATAAAGCCCCCTTTTATATTGTTTATATTTTACATTTTTTGTTTTTTATTTTGAAAGTAATAACTCTCTATATTAAAAAAGAGAACTCTTATGAGTTCTCTTGAATAATCAAAATATTTTCCTTAAAAAATATATAAATTTATACTATGCACTCATAAGAATGGAATTATTATTTTTTTTGCAGAACAAATAGCCAGCGCTAAAGAAAAAGCCCCAGAATATAAAGTAAAAAAAGCTATAAAATTGTGCTGCTTTATTTATAATTCCTTTCATAAGAATCCTCCATAAATTTATTTTCAAAAATTTTCTTTCCCTAATTATACCAAACAATAGCTCATTGTCAATATTTTTGAGAATATTTTTTCAATTCAATATTATTATAGAATTTTTATTAACATTTACATATTAATTAATCTATAAAATAGGTGCTACAAGTCTTATTAAGGCTTCCTTAATCTTTAATGCTCTACTTCTATTTTCATATTCTTCCATAGTAACTAACTTACAATCTTCAATATCCTTAATAAATATATCTTCTTGTTCTTTAGAGAACTTATCATCATAAATAATAGCATTTATTTCGAAGTTTAACTGAAAGCTTCTAATATCTAAGTTAGCTGTTCCAATGCTACATACCTTACCATCTGAAACTATTGTCTTAGAATGTATAAATCCCTTTTGATAAGTGTAAAATTTCACACCCCACTCCATAAGGTCTCCCATATTAGCACTTAATATCCATTTCATAAAGAAGTGGTCTGGCTTACCTGGAACCATTATTCTTACATCTATTCCAGATAAAGCTGCAATTTTTAAGGCTTCTTTCATTGGCTCATCTGGAACTAAATAAGGGGTTTGAATATAAACACTTTCCTTTGCATTGTTAATTATCTTCATATAGGCATTTTTTATATATTCTTCCTTATGATCTGGTCCTGATGAAACTATTTGAATTCCAATATTACCTGAATCCTCTTGTAACTTAAAGTACTTATCATAATTTTTAAGTTCACCTTCTGAGGCATAGTCCCAATCTAATATAAATCTTTTATTTAATTCATTTACTGCCTTACCCTTTATTCTTATATGAGTATCTCTCCAATAATCAAATTGATCACCTTTATTTACATATTCATCTCCAACATTAAAGCCTCCTACATATCCAACTTCCCCGTCAATAACTACTATTTTTCTATGATTTCTAAAGTTTAGACGTATATTAATCAAAGGTAATATTCCAGGAAAGAATATGTTAAACTTAATTCCAAGACTTCTTATATATTTTATATCTTTATTCCTTATACTTTTAGATCCCATAGCATCTACTACAAATCTAACCTCTACACCTTCTTTGACCTTTTTACTTAGTTCATCAATTAAGGTTTTTCCTAAGTTATCCATTCTAAATATATAATATTCTATATGTATAAATTCTTTTGCATCTCTTATGTCATTTATTAAAGCTTCAAACTTCTTTTCCCCATCTATAAAGGTAGTAAGAGAATTCCCTTCAGTATACAAAGCTCCAGAATGAGTATAATTCATTCTAACCAGCTCCATAAATTCTGATGATGCTCCTTTTTCTTTTTCTTCCTTAAACTTTTCCATTAAAACTTTTGATTTCTTTTCATCTACAACCTTTTTTTCTCTAAATATCTTTTGCCTGCTTAAGTTCTGCCCAAATATCAAATATATAATGAACCCTACTCCAGGTAATACAAACAATATTAGTAACCATGCCCAAGTTGTATTAGGTTCTTTTCTTTCTATAAAAATCAAAGATATTGCTGATAAAATACTAATTACATAAGCTATTATTAACAATATAGAACTATTCATGATTATCACCTCATTTTTCAACAATTTTCCTTCATTTAATTATAACCTAATTTTCTAGAAAATAATAATTAAATAATTGATAACAAAAATTTAGCTTAAATGAAAAAAGACTGCCTAAAAGGCAGCCTCATATTAAATATTTTTATTAATATATTATCTTAAGTTCCGTAAAATTTTATAATATAACTATTTATAGTTCATAGCTATCATCAGGAGAAAGACACATTGCCTCAGTCCCAAATTTAGCTAGATTTGATATAACATTTATTGTTCTTTCTTTGGCTGAATGGAATAAAATCACTACTTTAGCTTGAAGATAAGTATTTAATACAGTTACATCAGCATCATCTAAGTGCACCTTAAAAATTATATGTTCTTTTTTTAAGTTTACTGAATTATTCTTAGAATATTCTTCATTAAATATTTCAGCACCTATAGTTCCCCTTGCTACATGTCCTGTAATAATAACTTTATTTTTACTATCACTTTTTAAACGTTCAAAATAATATTTTCCTTGCTTAGTAGTAAGCATACCATCTTGTGTAAGTATAACAGAAGCTTCGTCATTATCGCATACTTTTTCACGTTCCTCCATAGTACTTATAGGCACAATATTATCTGAATTTATTCTATAGTTAATTTCTTTAATCCATTCAGTCATTAAGGATAGCTTTTTATAGTTTTCAATTATTTCTTTATCTACATATAGTGGATGATCCTGAATCTTATCTGATAAAAACTTATAAATATCACATCCCCGGCCATTAGGAGGTAATGGTAATATAACTTTTCCACCTGATGCTAGTGTTTCTTTAATAGCTTTAAGTAATAAATTATACTGTTCATTCTGATCAAGAACTTTTCCTGCATAAGCACAATTAATAATAGCTGCATCACATTTACTTGGTATATCCTTACTCAGTAGCATTGGTTCCGATACTATATCTCCTGAATAAAATATTTTCCTACCTTCGACATTTATCTCAAACCAGATTCCACCTATCACATGTCCACTACGACCAACAAATATATTAATACCATCAATAGTATTTAATCCTAAATTAAGTATTTCAAAATTAACCTTAGCGACATCTTCATCATTGAATGGAAGAGAACCATTATTTTCTTTAACAAAGTTCCTCCATTTATTTATAAAGTTATGTGTAACTTCTGATGTTGGCTTCGAAGTATAAACTTTTCCCTCATATCCCATATTATATATTAATGGTAAGGCTGCACTGTGGTCTTCATGGGCGTGAGATAGTAGTACAAACTTAATCTTAGATACTAATTCTTTAGTTAAAATAGGATAATCCCCTACTCTATCATCATTAATTTCTCTTTTTACACCACAATCTAATAAAATTGCCCCTTCTGACCACTCAATAGCATAACAGTTTCGTCCATTTTCACCGCTACCACCTACTGAATATAATTTAATCATCATTTCCTCCATTTTCTTTATTAAGCACCATATTTCTTCGTATGCCCTAAATAATCCATAATTGTGCTCATAAATTGTGAACCAGTGTACCCATTTAAAATCCCCTTAGCTACATCTCTTTCACCACATTTTATACATTCGTCAACTCTTACATTAGGTCCCCATAAAAATGCAGGAACTGGATCTGAACTGTGATCTCTTACATGACAAGGTGTAGAATGGTCTGATACTAGTGCTAGATAAGTGTTATCCTTATCTATTTTTGACATCCAATATTTATACATCTCATCAATCTTTTGGATTATTTCAGCCTTAAGTAGTGGTTTATTATCATGTCCACAAAGGTCTGTCCCCTTAATATGTACGATAACTAAATCATGGTTTTTAAGCTCTTCAATAGCTTTTTCTGCTTTTCCCATATAATTTGTCTCAAATCCACCAGTAAAGCTTTCATCCACAACGTAGTCAAAGTTGCACATTTTACCGATTCCAGTTATTGTTTCATCACCTGCTATAACACTAACCTTAACCTTTGGAAAAATACTTTCTATAGATGGTAGCTCCATTGCTGCTGCTGATCCTCTTGTTATAATAAAGTTAGCAGGAAGCTGTCCTCTCTCTTTTCTAGACTTATTTACAGGATGATTATCCCATATTTCCTTTACATAAAGTTGAAATTTCCATAATGCTTTAGCACTTCTTTGAATATTATCTTCCTTTATAGGACATATTATTTTACTTCCCTCGCAAGCTGTTCCTGGATCTGTATCTGCTATATTCCAATATAAATCATTTCCACTCATAACCACAGCAACCCTATGCTCTGTAAGTGAAAGAACTTTAAATTTACATCCATCTACTTCATATCCATCAACTGATGAAATTAAACTTTCAATTTCATCTTTATCATTTATACGTCCTGCTCTTCTATCTAAAACAAATAACTCATTATCTACCGTTCCTAAATTACCACGAAAAGCTACATCACCTTTTTTCATATCTAGTCCTGCACTAAATGCTTCTACAGCACCACGTCCAGTATAATAATCATCTGGATTATATCCAAATAGGCATATATGTCCCCAATCTGTACCTACACGGCACCCTGGTTTATATGGATGAACAAGTCCTGTTGCTCCTTCCTTACATAATAAGTCCATAGTTGGTGTATTGGCATATTCTAACGGAGTTAGTCCATTAAGATCAGCTATAGGACGATCACCTAATCCGTCAGAAATAAGTAAAATCCCTCTAGCTTTACTCATCTATTCTTCCTCCCCTAATCTCTTTTTAAGTACAAATATAGAACTTCCTATAATAATTGCCCAAAGTACAATTTTGCTTATAGTGCTACTTACAAATGATTTTCCAAAAGTAAACTCTAAAGCTGAGTTTCCTGCAACTGCAACATTAGAACTTACTGAAAGTGTACGTTGTCCATTTTCATTCATATCTAATACATATTGAGTTACATCTTTAGGTGTACTAATAGTCATTGGCTCCATTCCTTCAGGAAGAGCAATAGTTAGATTATAAGAGTCAATCTTATTTGGACTCTTATTAGTAAACTTATAACTCATCTGAAAACTTGGAATTCCTGTATCAGGATTACTGTCTTTTACATCATAAAATCCTGGGCAATTTATTTCCGCTGTAATATTTACTTCTGTTTCAGGCACTTTAGAATCTAATACAAAATATGAAACACTACCTACTTTAATAACTTGTCCTAAAACTTCATTTCCATCAATAGTTGCACTAATAAGCTCTGAGTCAGCCACATTCATAGGAATATATACTAGTCCTTCATCAGAAGATTTTGCAACCATTTCTATACTTAAAGTGGCATTGTTATCTTCTGCTGGAACAAAAGATTCACTATATTTACTAATAATGAAAGAATCCTGTGCTGCATGAGCAACTACTGGATATGACATAGTTATAACGGCCATGCAAATCATTGCTAAAAATTTACTTACTTTCTTCTTCATAAACCTTCTCCTTATTTCACTTCTTCGCTTTAAACTAGACTAATCCTATAATACGGAACCACGTAAAATAGCATACTCCCATAATTAACCACTTAGCTAATAGAACTAATAAACCATATACTAACTGATTACTTATAGTAAAGTAGTTTGAGCTATAGAATATTAAATTTGGTTTACAATGTGGTGGAAGAGTAATACTATCACAAATTGTTAATGAAGCAGGAAGTGCAAATAATAATGGATTAACACCAGCTGCTATTGCTAAAGTAATAGTAGTTGGAATTAATATAACAGTACGAACTGTTTTACTTGTAAATACCATATGACTAAAACTTGCTATAAACATAACAATCATAAATAATATGAAAGGATTCATAGAAGCTAAGTCAAAGGAACCAAATACCTTATTTAATAAGAACGCTGCAACTCCAGACTTATCTAAAGCTAATCCTCCTGCATAAGCTCCACAAGAGAATATCATAAGATCCCAAGGAATTTTTGTTTCTTTCCAGTTAAGGAATCCTATATATGGCATGTAGAACAGCACTCCTGAAACAACAGCTACCATCGCTAGACTTATCTTTACCCCAAATATTTGGGCATGGTATCCATCTGTACACCATAATAAAACTGTAATAGAAAATATAATAAGTGCCTTAATTTCATTTTTAGACATTTTGCCTAAATCTTTATATTGCTCAGAAAGAGATTTCTCTTGACCATCTTTTCCAGTAGATAAATTAGGTTTTTTAACTTCTAATGGATAAAGAAATTGTGCAATAACAAATGAAGCAACCATAGTTAATATTGCTATAGGCATACCAGCCATAAACCATTTACCCCATGTAACATCTATTCCTGCTAAATCTTTTATGTATCCAACAGCCATTATTTGAGCAGCTGTAGCAGTTAATATACCTGATGTAGCTATATTATTAACATGTATTTCTTGAAGCATAACTTGACGTCCAAAGTTACTTTTCCCTGGCACCGCGTTATATATTTTACAAATCATCATGGTTATTGGTAATAATAATGCTGCACGAGCAGTAGTTGATGGAATTACAAAAGCTAATAAGAAGTTTACAATCATCAATGAAAGAAGTGCTCCCTTAGCAGTTTTTCCAAACTTAGATACTACAAACAATGCTAACCTCTCTGCAAATCCTGACTTCTCCATACCTGATGTTATAATAAAAGCAGATAGCATTAACCAAATAACGTCATAACCTAAAACCCCAAAAATCGAACCTTGGTCCCAGCCACCAGTAATTGCCAATACAACTACAACTAATAATGCTGTTGCATATGTAGGAATAGCCTGAGTAACCCAAAGAACTAATGCTGAAAGGAATGTTGCTAACGCAGTCTTTCCTTGAAATGACATTCCAACAGGTGTATTCATTGACATAAGTAATCCAAATATAATTAAAGCTACTGGAATACCTAAAATTTTCATCCAGTCACGTTTTCCATTATTACTAGATGATTTTGATAAAGATGAAGTATTCATAATATCCTCCTAAGTATATAATTATAACTTTTTAGTTATATATTGAGTTTTTTTAGACCAAAATATAAACGCCGTTTATACATTAATTATATAGTGAAACCGTATACCAGTCCAATTCCATTATTTACTTTATATATAACCTTTGGTTATAATAAATAATAATGCTAAATATTATTAGGAGGTAATTATGAATATAGAGCAGCTTAAAACTCTTTATACAGTAGTAGAATATGATAGCTTTTCAAAAGCTTCAGAAGTACTATTTTGTAGCCAACCAGCTATATCAAAGCAAATAAAGTCTTTAGAAAAAAGTTTAGGATTTTCTCTTTTTGACCGTTATGGGAAAAAAGTCGTATTAAATTCTAATGGTAAAATAGTATATGAACATACAAAGAAAATTTTAGATGAATTTTCAGAAATGGAGCGTAAACTTCTAGAATTTAACAATCCACTTTCCCCACTAATATCTTTTGGAGCTACTAATTTTATTGGAGTACACGTTGTAACACCTTATATAAGCAAGTTTAAAGAAAATCATCCAGAAGTGTCTATTTCTTTTACAATTGATTTTATACCTAATATTTTAAAACTTTTACACTTAAATAAATTTTCCTTTGCCTTCATATCTGAATCTAACCTATTGTCAGAATATCCAGATATAAGAACAGAATTCTTTAGAGATGATGAACTCATACTTGTTGTTTCTCCAAATCATCCATGGGCTACTAAGGACTCTATTAATATTAAAGATTTAAATAATGAAACTTTTTTAGTATCTCAACCTAATTCTGCCATACGTAAGTTTATTGAAATTCAACTAGCCACTAATGGAGTAGTTTTAAATAATATTTATAATCTTTATAACATTGAGGGAATAAAGCAATCTATTATAAATGGCCACGGAATTTCTATATTACCTAAAAAAGCAATTACTTCGGAGCTTAAGTATAAACTCTTAATAGAAGTGCCTATTGAAGGATTAAATTTAAAAAGAAAATTATTTTTTGCATGTAAAAAAAATAAACATTTCTCTCCTATAGAAAAATCTTTTATTCAATCATTATTACTAACGTAACTCTGTATATCAGCCAAATGTTAACAAGTTATACTTATATATATGACTATAGAATTTATAACAGTAAAAAAATATAACCTTTCCTTATAGCAATAACAGTTAGACTTGTAAGTAATAAACATCATATATACTATAAAAATAGCTAGTAAAAATTCAATCTATTTTTACTAGCTACTTCTTTATCTTTCATATTAAGTTCATCTTAATAAAAAACTATTATGCTCTAATATGTTTCTATAAAAATAATACCTGCTTATTACACAAATACTCACCTATTTTTAATTTTGATTCTCTAATTTCGCTATCTTGTCCATTTATACTTCAAAAAGAATCTTTCTTAGTTCCTCTACAGAAGTGCAATAATTAATACAATTTCTCTTCATAAAATTCATAATTTTAGGTATAGAATGTGCCCATCCTACTCCAACAAAATCTACATCACAACTATCAGCCATATCTTTTCCTGGCTTTAAATCATCTACCATTATCATATCTTTTGAAGATATTTTTAATTCCTTCATTATACTTTCTAAAGGATATGGAGAAGGCTTTCTCTGTTCAGGTAACAGCTCCCAACCAAATACCATATCAGGAGTTGGTAATCCATTTGCTTTATAGTCCCTTATAATATTATCTTTCATAGAATGAGAAACAACACAAATATATCCGCCTCTATTTTTGAACTCCCATACTAATTCGTTAATTCCAGGGAAGGTTTTTGGAATATGAGACTCCACATACTCTAACCAATTCTTTGTTTGGAAATCCATTTCTTCTTCTGTGAATCCTAAAACTTCATTACAATAAACACTAAACCCTGGTTCGAAATTATATAAAAAATGTTCTTCTAATGAAATTTTCACTTCAGGACGTAGCTTTTCTAATGCTAAAGAAAAAGCTGGATAGTGAATTGTAGAAGTACTATTCACCACTGTATCATCATGGTCTAAAACTAAACACTTATATTTCATGAAAATTCTCCTCTAATGCATTATCTCTTATGTAAATTATTATTTTACATATATCTTGAACCTCACTTTATCTACTATATCTTCTAATAATTTACCATAATAATTATAACATAAGCCAATAACACTTTTTAGTATCATTGGCTTAATATTATCTTCTATTCCACTTATTTATTTTTCATATATTATTTTATAAACTAATCAATATGTCTTAATATTACCTCTACAAGTTCTTCTTTACTATTAACATTCTTTAACTCATTTATGGCTTCAACATTATTAGAAAGCTTATCTATTTCTTCTATGCTCTTAACATGATCTTTTGTTGTCTTTGCAGCAATCATAAAGAATAAATGTCCTATCTTTCCATAATTAAATTGAACAGGTTCCTTTACGTATAATATACTTATTGATGATCTATTTACATGATGATCTACTTCACCATGAGGTATTACAACACCATTATTTAAAATAAAATGCACGCCAAAATTTTCTGATGTTTTTATTATGCTATCAGTATATTTTTTTTCTATATCACCTGATTTTTCTAATAACTCTCCAGTTCTAGCTATACTTTCCTGCCAAGAATATACTTTATCAATAATTGCTGCTTTATCTATATCTATGTAATCTCTTAAAGTCTTATTAGCCTGAACACCTTTATTTTTTTCTACTATAGCTTTCTCTAAATAATTAGCTACTTGTTCTTTATTATTAATCTCTGTACTATCATTAACTATCTCTAGAATTTCATTTAATCTATATCTATTTGAATCTACCTTTGGTAAATACTTAGCCAAAATAGATTTATCTTTTTCAGTTATAAAAGGACTTATTTTAATTATAGGTTTATCTTTAAATGAATCTCCATCTATCTTTAAAAGACTTACTATATAATCTATATTAGATAAATCATATTCAAGAAAATCTGAATAAGCTACCATATCTATAATATTTACGTTGTAATTTGCAATTATTCTATTAGCTACAATGGAAGTTGTTCCAAATCCCCCTCCACACACTAATAATATGTTTTTAAACTCTCCATATTTATCTTTATTTCTCTCTATACTTGCTAAAAAATGAATAGCTATTAGCGCTATTTCATCCCTTGAAATTTCAATATTAATTATCTTTTCTAGTCTTTTAAAATTCTTCTCTATTAAGTTTAACAAATCCGTATATGGTTCTACTATATCCATACATATATCTATTTCTAATGATATATTTTTTACTATTCTGTATATTGCTGGTTTTATATGATTTAATAATCCATTAATTAGCATTTCATCATTAGTAAGATTTATACCACTAAACTTACTTACATCATTAATTGTATCTTTAATAATTAATACTATATCAATCCAATTTTCATACACATAACTATTTATGCTATTTGACATGCATCCCTCGATGCACTTAGCCAAACCTATAATTTCTGTTTCTGTATATTCTATCCCTAAAATCTCCTGTAGACTATCTATATACTTCTCTAAAACTCTATAAGCATTCTTTTCTTTAATAATTTTATCCTCATCAATACACTCTCTAACTTTTCCATTTTTTAATCTCATAAATGAAACTATAATATGTAACCATATTGATGAAAAATAATTAATATTTTTATTTTCCATATCTTTAGCAATAGATTCAATTACACCTCTAAGTTTACTTTGACTAACGTCAATAATTAAATCTCTTAAATAATTATCTAATAAACTTTCTTCTTCTGTTATTGATTTACTTTGCAGCTTTAATAATGGTTTAGAAAAATTTTTTAATATAGAAGTTCTTATGCTTCTTTCATCTGATATTAATTCATTATTTATAACCTTTATATCTTCATCCTCTATTTCATTTACAACCATAGCTAAATCGCCTCTAATAGATGTTCTACTAACATCTAATTCTCTTGCAAGATGTGATAGATTTATCTTTCCATCTATTAATAATCGTGCTTTTATGTACTCAATTCTTTCTTCTTTAGAATATTTATTTAAGTCCTTGAAACCCTTTACTATTTTGCTTGAAATAAATTCTTCTGAAGCAATAATTCTCCCTTTTGGCAATTTCTCAATCGGAACAATATTATTTAATTTTAATAAGAAATTTAGATTTTCAATATCATATCTAACCATTCTTTCTGTTATATTACATCCTTCTGCAATATCTTTTATTGTAGTTACATTATTCTTTTGCAAGAAATCTATAACCTTTAATAACCTGCTACTTATATACATTAAATGATCCACCACCAAATAATTATTTATTATAATTATAACATAAATAGAAGTTTCCTTCCATATGAAAGCCTCTTTAATTGTTATAAATAGGGCTGTCGCACAAACAGCCCAAATTAAGAATTAAAAATTAAGAATGAAGAATTATTGATGTAATTCTTACAGAATTACTTAAATTAACTTCTTTTCAAAACTCCTTCAGGAGTTTTTTCATTAATTTTTCATTATTCATTCTTAATTTTTCATTGTGCGACAGCTCCATTTAATACTATCTTTAATCAATGGCCATCTTATATAATGGTAATGCATATAAAACTGTTCCACCTAGAATATTTCCAATAGTAACCCAAAACATACTATTAATAACATCATATATAGGCAACTCTCCCATTAAAAAATAACCAATTGAAAATATCCCCATGTTTGCAATGCTATGTTCAAAACCTGCAATAACAAAAGCAAAGATACACCAAAACATTACTGTCATCTTAGCTCCTTCTTCCTTCATTTTTATACTAGCCATTACAGATATACAAACTATAAAATTACATAGAATTCCTTTAATTAGCATTTCGCTTGGAGATAATGATAGCTTCCCATCAATTATTGGATGCATATATTCTAATAATAAACTTGTATTTGAGCCACTTTTAACAAAAAGATAACTAATTGCAATATTACCAATAAGATTTCCTATGTAAGTAAATACAAATACTCTTAATAGATCTTTATAGGATGTTTTCTTAGAATATGCTCCTATTCCCATAACTAGATTATTTCCAGTAAACAGTTCTCCTCCTAAAAAGCATATTAAAGCTAAGGCTATTGAAAATGTCATTGCTGAAGTAATTTTTCCAAGTTCAATAGAAATATTATTCATAAGCGCCCCTGAAGTATATGATAATATAATTGCAACAACTAAATAAAAGCCTGCCATTATCCCCCTTAAAACAAATTTATATGGTTGATTTTTACAAGTGTTAGCCTTATTCTTAGCTATAATTCCTATGACATCAACATCAGACTTTAACATAAAACACCTCTTTCTTAAAAATTAAATAGTGCTGTCGCACAGTGAAAAAACTCCCGAAGGAGTTTTTTCATTAATTTTTAATTCTTAATTCTTAATTTTTTATTGTGCAACAACACAATAGATAATTCTTCATTTTCAATTTTTAACTTGGGCTGTTTCTGCAACATCCCCACATTAATTTAATATCTTCTAGCTCTTTTTAAATTAGATTCCTTTTCATTATAACTCTCTTGTATTTTTTCTTTTCTTATAGAATCTTCATCTGTTACTTCAGCAACACCAACATGCCACCAAGAGTTATATCCATTAGTCATTGTTTTTGGCATTACTTTTATCTCAATTAAAGTTGATCTTTCTTGTTTTTTTGCATCTTCTAAAGCTTCTCTTAACTCCTCTAAGTTTTTAACTGAATATCCTTTGGCTCCATAACCTTCTGCAATTTTAGCATAATTTATTTGCATAAAATCTCCATTCATTAAGCCTGTGGCTTCATTTCTATACCTAAATTCCGTTCCAAAACTTCCCATTCCATTTCCCATTTGAAGATTATTTATACAACCAAATCCAGCATTATCTAATAATAAAACATTTATTTTTTTACCTTCTTGAAGTGATGTTACAAATTCTGAATGTAACATTTGAAAGCTTCCATCTCCAACCATAGCATATACTTCTTTTTTAGGCTCGGCTATTTTTATACCTAAAGCTCCTGCTATCTCATAACCCATACATGAATATCCATATTCCATATGGTAACTATCTTTTTCATCAGTTTCCCATAATCTTTGCATATCTCCTGGTAAGCTACCTGCTGCTCCAATTACTACATAATCCTTCTTTAGGAAATCATTAATTTCTTTAAGAACTCTAGTTTGAGGAAGAGCTTTTCCTTCATATAATTCATTAAACTCTTTAGCCACTGAATCATTATGTCCACTTACTTCTGGCACAAATCCATCTTTATATTCAATTGAATATAGTCTATCTAATTCTTGTTGCCATCTTGAAGCTGCCTCTTCAATTTCCAAGCTATAATCACTCTTATAATTTCTTTCCTCCAAGGCTTTTCCTAAAGCTATAAGCCCTTCTTTAGCATCTGCTACTACTGATGTTGCATCCATTTTCAATGCATGGAATCTTGATGCATTAATAGTTACAAAATCTACATTTTTATTTTTCCATAATGCCTTAGATCCTGATGTAAAATCTGTAAATCTTGTTCCTACACCAATTACTAAATCTGCTTTTTCAGCAATTAAGTTCGCTGCTAGATTTCCAGTAACTCCAACACCACCTAAATTTAGCTTATGTGATGATTTAATTGCGCTCTTACCAGCTTGTGTTTCTGTTATTGGAATATTAAACTTTTCTGCAAAGTTAACTAAAGCTTCACCTGCTTCTGAGTACTTAACCCCACCTCCACAGATTATCATTGGTTTCTTTTTAGTTACAATTAATTCTACTGCTTCTTCAATATCAAATTTTGTAGGAACTTTTCTTTCTATTTTATGAATTCTCTTTTTGAAGAAATATTCTGGATAATCATATGCTTCACCTTGTACATCTTGTGGAAGTGCAATGCATACAGCTCCTGTATTATCCACATCTGTTAATACTCTCATTGCATTTATCATTGCTGTCATAAGTTGTTCAGGTCTTGAAACTCTATCCCAATACTTACAAACTGCCCTAAATGCATCATTTGTTGAAATGCTGGCATCATGTAATTGTTCAATTTGTTGAAGAACTGGGTCTGGTTGTCTTGTAGCAAATGTATCTCCTGGCAATAAAAGTACTGGAATATTATTTGCTGTTGCAGTAGCTGCTGCTGTAATCATATTTGCAGCTCCTGGACCAACTGAAGAAGTACATGCTAAAATCTTCTTTCTATTATTTTGTTTAGCATAGGCAACTGCTGCTTGAGTCATTCCTTGTTCATTTCTTCCTTGATAAACCCTTAGGTCTCCTGGATTTTCTTCTAGTGCTTGTCCAAGTCCTACTACATTACCATGTCCAAAGATTGTAAATATTCCTTCTACAAATCTTTCTTCTTTTCCATCAAAGCTTACATATTGATTGTTTAAAAACTTAACTAATGCTTGTGCCATTGTTAACCTAATAGTTTTCATACCTTTCACCTCTATTTCCCTTCCCAAATTTTCGCATCTTCCTTAAGCATCCAAGTATGAGCTTCATCTTCAATTCTATCTGTCCAAGGATTATTTTCTAAATGTCTAATCATCCAACAATAGTACATTGCATATCCTGGAGCAGAAGTCTGTGGATGTACTAGACCTCCTGGAATAAAGGCTGCACTTCTATCCTTTATTACAAAAGCATCATCACCTATAATTGATACTCCAAAACCTTGTTCTCTATCAAATCTGTAATAATAAACCTCTGGTTGTGGATGATGGTGTGGTGTATAGCTTGACCATTTTCCTGGATAAGTTATAACCTCTCCCATAACCATATTAGAATATGGAGCATTGTTATAATCAAAAATTGTTCTTACTATTCTTCTTGATGTTCCTTGAAGTACTCCTTCTCCAAAAACATCACTTTTAATATTTTGTGGCGTATAGAACTTACTTTCAAATTCATCATTATTATCTGTACATTGAACTAATATTTCCATATCTTTAGTAGCTTTTACAACTACCTTTTTACCTTTACTTAAATGTAAACAAGTTGGTTCTTCGTCAAATAATGAAGTTCTTTTTATTGCCTCTTCTCTATCATCCCAAGCAAAACTTCCTTCACCATCTATTAAAAGTACTGCCATTTCCTTTTCATCTTCAAATAATTCTTTTAACTCACCTTCTGCTATTTTATATGTTTTAACATCCATTAGCATATTTGAATGTTCACCGTTCATTTCGCATACTACTTCTTTTATATCTCTTTTAAACATATTATCTATCCCCTTGCAACCATTTCTCCAAATTCTTCTTTCTTTTCTTTAATGAAGGCTTTAACATCTTCTACATGTGGCATATCCTCTGAGCAGCTGTGACTTGCAACTAGCATTGCTGCTGAAGCTGATCCAAACTCTAAAGCATCCATTATATCCCATCCTTCTAATAATCCATACATAAATGCTGAAGCATAAGCATCTCCACCACCAAATGATTTTAATAATTTAACTGGGAATGGTTTAATTTTATAACTCTTTCCATCATTTGTGTAAGCTGTAGATCCTTCTTTACCATGCTTAATTACCACTATTTTATTTCCATAGTTTAACCATCTTTTAGCTGTTTCCTCATCTGTGCTTCCATTAACCATTAATGCTTCTGTTAAATCAAATTCTTCTCTTGAACCAATTATAATATCACTATTTTTAGCTACCATTGAATAATATATTGCTATATCATCATTATTCTTCCAAGTATATGATCTATAATCTATATCAAAAATTACAACTGTTCCATTTTTCTTGGCTAATTCTAAAGCTTTTAAACAAGCTTCTCTTGAAGGACTCATAGATAGAGCTGTACCTGAAATTACAATTGCCTTAGCGTTTTTTATATAATCTTCATTAATATCCTCAACTGAAAGCATTAAATCAGCTACTCCAGTTCTATACATTAAAATACTACTTTCAGTAGGACTCTTAATTTCAGTAAATGTTAATCCAAGAGACTCCCCATTTGTACATCTTGTAACATTACTTGTATCTATTCCTTCCTTGTTAAAATAATTAGTTACAAATGTTCCAAATTGATCATCAGAAACTTTTCCTATAAATCCAACCTTTTTCCCTAACCTAGCTAATCCAACAGCTATATTTGCTGGTGAACCCCCTAAATATTTCTTGAAAGTTGTACTTTCTGATAATTCCATATTAATATCAACTGGATTAAAATCTATTGCAATTCTTCCTATTGGAATAATATCTAACTTCCTACTATTATCAAACTCAATATATTTCATAATTAATTCCTCCTAAGCTTTGTTCTTACTACCAAATATTTTAATATGTTTCTTTACATTTTCATAAGCTCCTTGAATTTCAGCTTGATGAATATCAAAATATTCATTATTTTCAACATACTTATATATTCCACTTATTTTTTTAGCTACACTATTAAAAGTTGCTGTAGCTACATTTATCTTTCTAATTCCATTTTGGGTACAAGCTCTAAAATCATCTTCAGTTATGCCTGTCCCTCCATGTAATACTAATGGAGCTTTAACCTTGTCCCTTATTTCCTTTAAAATATCTATATTTAACTTTGGGCTATACTTATATACCCCATGAGCATTTCCTATTGCAACCGCTAATGCATCTACATTAGTTTCCTCAAAAAACTTTTTAGCTTCTAATGGATCTGTATATATCATTTTTATATTTTCAGAACCATCTTCACTTCCTCCAACAATCCCTATTTCTGCTTCAATTGATGCATTGTACATATTCGCAAGTTCTTTTGCCTTATTTGTAAGATTAATATTCTCATCTAATGAAAGCTTTGACCCATCTATCATTACAGATGTAAAACCTATTTCTAATGCTTCTTTTATTTTCTCTAAAGTTAATCCATGATCAAAATGTACTGCAACTGGAACTGTCGCTTTTTTCGCTGCCTCTATCATTAATGGTCCTATTAAGTGTAATGGAGAATGATTTAACCTTACTTCTGCAATTTGAATAATTATTGGTGACTTTAATTCTTCTGCAGCTTTTATTGCTCCAATAACCATTTCCATATTAGCTACACTAAATGAACCCACTGAGTAATTTCCTATTTCTGCATCATATAATAACTTTTTCATATTTACTAATGCCATTGTTCATACCTACTTCCATAGTCTTTTATAAATATCAATTATTTCTTCCTTTGTTGGTATTCTCATAGTATTTTGTGGACTTCCACTAACTAATGCATCTGATGCCATTTTATCTACAGAATTCATAAACTCTTCTTTATCTACTCCAAATTCATCTAATGTTTGAATATTTAATTTTGATAATAACTTACTTGTAGCTAAAACAAATTCTGTAGCGCTTTCGCCCTTTGACATACCTTCTTTATAAACTCCAATAGCCTGTGCTAACTTATCAAACTTTTCTATAGCTCCATCCTTTGCAAACTTTAAACATTCATCTAAAAGCATTGCATTTGATAAGCCATGTGGAACGTGAAATAATGCACCAATTGGTCTGCTCATACCATGTACAATTGTTACTGAAGAATTATTAAATGCTATACCAGCTTCTAATGATGCTATTGACATTTCTTCTCTGGCTTTTAAGTTTTCACCATTTTCATATGCTACAGAAAGATTTTCAAATATCCTTTTAATTGCTGATATGGCAAATGTATCTGACATAGGCTGAGCTTTTCTTGATGTGTAGGCTTCAATTGCATGACATAATGCATCAACTCCAGTTGCAGCTGTTACTTGTTTTGGAGCTGTAACTGTAAATACTGGATCAACAATTGCTAATGTTGGAATTAAACTTGGTCCCTTTAATAACATTTTTACATTATTTTTAGTATCTGATATAATTGTAAATTGAGTTGCCTCTGACCCTGTTCCAGCTGTGGTTGGTATTGCTACTAATACTGGTGGTTCATTAGGAATAACTTTGCCTAAATAATCTACAATTTCACCTTCATTGCTTATCATGGCTCCTATTGCCTTCATTGCATCAATAGGACTTCCACCTCCTAATGCTATTAAAAAGTCTGAATTACTTTCCTTATATTTTCTTATCCCTTTTTCTACTATAAGGTCTGTTGGTTCAGAATTAACCTCAGAAAAAATTTCATATTCTAAATTTATTTCCTTTAAAACTGTCAAAACCTTTTCTAAAGCTCCAAGCTTCACCATCATTTCATCAGTAACGATAAAAGCCTTATTCCCAAACTTCTCTAAATAATCTTTGGATAAACTTAATGCATTTTCTCCAGTAATTATATATTTAGGTGTTACAAATAAATTAGCCATACTACGCCCTCCTATAAATTAAAGGAACAAGGAACAATATCGCTCTCTATTCCTTGCTCCCTACTATTTTTTTAAATTTCTTTTGCTAAATTAGTTAGATATTCTAATCCCATCTTTAAACTTTCAAACATACCTATTTTTGAATGATCTTGTTCTATACAGAAGTACTCTACTCCATTTTCAACACCATATTTTAATATTGATTTAAAATCAACATCCCCTGAACCTACTTCAGTTAAATTATTTTCAAAATCCATTGGATCTAAAGACTTAATTATATCTTTGCAATGAATTATTGGCATTCTTCCTGAATATTTCTTTATTTCTTCTACTGGATCTTTGCCTGCAACAGTAATCCAATATGTATCTGGCTCTGCATATACACAAGTTCCATTTACTGGATCAGTTATATATTCCATAACATTTCTTCCATCAATTTGGTTGTTATAATCATATTCAGGATTATGAAGTCCAACTCTAAATCCTAATGCTCCAAGCTTTCTAGCAGCTTCTACTAAAGCTTCTTTAGTTTTTCTATAACCTTCTTCATTTTGCTCTTCATCATCAATATATTTATCATAGATAGTTTTACATCCGAAAAGATATGCTTCTTCAACTATTCCATCTAAATCATTCATAAATCTATCATGTTTAATATGTAAACCTACAGGTTTTAAATCATATTTCTTTAATAAATCAGCCACTACTCTTTCATCATGACCTCTCATACCATCTACTTGTACATAATCAAAGCCAATCTCTTTTAATTTTTTAATAGTTCCTTCACAGTCTTTTTCAAATTCTTTTCTTACTGAGTACATTTGAGCTGCAAATTTACATTTCATACTTCTATCCTCCTAAATAATTATTTTAAATCTAACCATTCAACTTGTTCTTCTGTTAATTTAATATTTGATCCTTCATATGAAGATAAAAGTTCTTCCATTCTTTCTGGTCCTATAGCTGCTCCTGTTGGGAATTTTTGATTAACAACATATGCTAATGCTACTTGAATAGGAGTAACTCCTAAGTCTTTAGCTAATTTTTTAGCTCTTTCATATCTTTCCCAGTTTTCATCACAGTAATATACTTCTACCATTTCTTCATTATCTAATTTGTCTGGTGCAAAGTTTCCAGAGAAGAAACCTCCTGCTTGTGATGACCATGATATCATTGCCATATTATTTTCTTCATGCCATTTTATCATTTCTTCATTAGCTGAAACACATCCTGGCCATCTTGGAATTTTACATTTAGCTAAGCTAAGATTTGGACTATTGAATGTAAATGGTGTTAATCCGTGTTCTTTTGCATATTCATTAGCCTCAATTATTCTATCTAGCTCCCAGTTAGATACCCCTATTGCATATACCTTTCCTTCTTTTACAAGCTTGTCTAGCTCTTCCATAATAGGTCCAACTGGTTGTGTTCTATCATCTCTATGTAATGCAAATAACTCAACATGATCAGTTCCAAGCATTTCTAAACTTGTTTCAATATCTTCTCTTATACATTCTGGTTTAACTCTTGGAGTATCTGGAAATTCTCTTACTGGATGACATCCTTTTGTAAATATAATTAAGTCATCTCTATTTCCTCTTTCCTTCATCCATGCACATAAAGCTTTTTCACTATGTCTATAGTGTCTTGCTGTATCAAAAATATTTCCGCCTAATTCTACAAACTTATCTAAAATTGGAGCTGCAAATTCCATATTATCTGCTCTTAAAAAATCTCCTGATCCCATAAGTAATGCTGAAGCTTCAATGTTAATTTCTTTTCCATCCTTAAATCCTTTAATTACAAATTTTTTCATTTTAAACACCTCTCCTACTTTATCTATTTTCTAACTTACTAGCTGCTTCTTCATCTAAATATATAAATGAACTATTGCATTTTCTTGCTAAACTAGAAGGTACTTTATTTGATATTTCTCCCTCAACAGTTTCTTTTACTATATCAGCCTTCTTAGATGCATTAGCTATTAAAATAACATCATTTGAATTTAATAGATGTTTTAATCCTAAAGTAATTCCAACCTTTAAATCTAACTCTTCTTCAAAATACTTTGAACCTACAGTTTTTGTTATAGGATCTAGAGGAATTACTCCACTGTACATTTCCTCATCTGCTCCTGGTTCATTAAAACCTAAGTGTCCATTCATTCCTATACCAAGTAAAGATATATCTATATTCCCTTTATTAAATATAAATTCATCTACTCTTTTACATTCATCTTCTAGGTTTTCTGCTTTTCCATTAAAAAAGCATACTTGTTTTTCTACATTTATAGGGAGCTTGTTATATAAATGATTATATAAAGTTTCTACACAACTTCCTTTAGTTTCTGGTCCTAGGCCTCCCCATTCATCTAATGAGACAAAACTACACTTTGAAAAATCAACTTGTCCATTAGCTGCTGCTTCAACTAAATAAGCATATGTTTTTAATGGAGTATCTCCACCTGCAAAACACAATAATGAATCTGGCTTATTGTTTATATAATTAATAATATGATTTGCAACGTCCTTAGACATTTCATCATAATCTTTTTTTACTATTACTTTCATTTATGAAACCCTCCCTATTTATATTTAATTTAGAAATCTAAATCTAAAGCATCTAATTCTTTTTCTCTATCTGACTTAGTTTCTTCTTTTTTCTCTAAACTCTTTTCATACATCTTAAAGAATGGATAATACATTGCTACTCCTAGTGCTATAATAACGAAGAATAATATTACTGCTTTCCAATCCATTGTAGTTAAATATTGTGCTAATGGTACTGGTGTTCCACCTACATGTACTACTGGTGGTCTTACAATTCCTGATTTAAATACCATAAATGAGAATGCTCCAACTAAAGGAGTTCCAAATACAAATGGTATAAATAAGTATGGGTTAAATGCTATTGGTAATCCGAATACTATTGGTTCTGAAATTGTAAATATTGCTGGTAAAACTGATGCCTTACCTACAGCCTTAAGCTCTTTACGTTTACTCATAATAGCTAAAATAACTAATGCTCCTGTAATTCCTGATCCTGTTGCCCCTAAGAAGTAATCCCAAAAAGTTGGTGCAAATACATGTGGAATTGCTTCTCCTGCTTGATAAGCTGCTGCATTTGCTGCTAAGTATTGAGTCATAAATGGCATTACAAAACCTACTAAAATCGCGTAACCATTTAAACCTACAAACCAGAATAACATCTCTAAGAATGAAATTAACATTACTGCCCATACAGTATCTATACTACTTAATGATGGTGCTAAAAATGTTGTAAATGCTTCAGGAACAATTTGTCCTCCAGTAATATTTTGAACGCCTAAGCTTACAAATAAAGCTATAAGTAAAACTGTTACTAATGGAATTATTGATTCAAATGTTTGAGAAATCATTTCTGGAAGTCCATCAAACCTTAAAGTGAACTTCTTTCTCATGAAAAATGCCATAATTTCTACAGCTACTAAAGAACATATAATAGCAACAAACATACCTCTTGAATCTAGATATTGTACATCCATTACTCCATCAACTATCTTTATATTAAGCATTAAAGTTGCAAGTACACCACCTAAAACTCCGTGTGCAATTGGAATATTTAATTGTTTTGCATGATTATATGAAATTGTAATTGCACAATATAATGCTAATAATCCAAAAGTAAAATTAAATGGTATATTTAATATATCTGCATTATTAACAAAAAACTCTTTAACTCCACTACCATCTGGGAATAATTGTCCTATAGCTGATATAACTAGCGTAAATGATCCTACCATTAATATTGAAATTAGTGACATCATACCATTTTTAATTGATTGTACATGTCTTTGTCTTTCTACTTTAGCTGCAATTGGACCTAAGTGCTTTTCTAATTTATTAACAAACTTATCCATTTTTCCTTTATTATTTGACATTTTTCTTCCTCCCTCGCTTCTTAACTTTGTATTTACATTTTTCAGTAGTTTTATAATTCTTATAAACTTAATTAATCATTATAAATAACAAAATTATTTGCTTGATTGTATTTTTAAATAAATAGCTTGTTTTAATATATTAGCTCCATTTACAGTTCCATAATCTTTTGTATCAATTACTTCAATTGGTTTATTATGTTGATCACAAATTTTCTTTAAATCTTCATATCTATGCTTAATTTGTGGTCCTATTAACACTACGTCAAAATCATTTATAAATTCTAAAATTTCTCCTGCTGGATGAGCTTCAATTCTTATATCTGTTCCTTCTAACTTTTTACTCGCTAAAGCAATTTCTCTCATTTTATTAACCATAACACCTGTTGATGCTCCTAAGTTGCAGCAAAGTAAAACATGTAATCTATCAAAATTCATAATTAAACACTCCTTTTTATTAATTTAATAATTACTTATTTTTATACATTTCTATAAATTCTTCAGTAATTGTTTCAAATAGTATCGCATTCATCATAGTATCTTGAGCATGCGATAATAATATTGAAAACTCTGGTGTTTTACCTTCCGTTTCTGCTACTATTAACTTAGTATGTACATTATGTGCTTCCATTAATGTATCTTTAGCTTTTTGAAAAGTTTCTTCTGCCTTTTCAAACTCTCCTTTTTTAGCAAAGTTAATTGCTTCTCTCATTGTTGCAAATGCATCTCCTGCATAAGATATTATTGAAAAACTAATCTCTTCATAATTCATACTCTACTTCCTCCTAAATGCTTAGTTAATTGTTTGTTATCTCTTTCTTGATTTAATCTTATATCATCTGAAAACGTATAACAATTATTTAAAATAGTAACTTTTTCTTTCGAAACCTTTATACATGGAACTTATTTTATTAATTAAATTTCAAAAAGTTTCACTTCCGTACTTGTGATTATTCTTTCATATTTATCCTAAGCTTTATAAAAACTATATTTTCTATTAAAATCACTTATTCTACTTTATAAAAGATCTATTTTTAAATATACTTTCCATAAAAGCTTTATATTAAATCTATAAAGGCTACTACTTTTATTCACTATTTAATTTAACTATCCATTAGGGTGAAAATAGGAATATAATTTATAAATCTAAATCTTCCATTTTTTTTATCATTACTCCCTACAATATAACTGTACTTCTTATATGAAATCACTTCAATTTCTTTAATAAGTCTTCTAGGTGACATTTCTATTACATTAATTTTTAACTAATCTTTTTAACATTTTGTATATTTTCATTTATTATCAAATTATTTATAATATCATTTATGTGAACATACCTTGGAACAGAGATTTTGCATATCATCGATTTATACCTATACCCATCTTTTTCCTCTTCTTTATCCACTTCTAACTTAATTGGTCTTATATCTTTTGAATTAAATATTCTAGTTATATACTCTAATGTTTCCTTATCATTTTCATATATAATTTCAAGTTCTACATATCTAGCTCTAGTTATAAACTTCTTTTGAAATCCCTTTAGTGCAGACAGCGTTATTACAATAAATATTCCTCCAATTATGCTTATATTGTAATATCCCATCCCAATTGCTAATCCTAAAATTCCTACTACCCATAAAGATGCTGCTGTTGTTAATCCCCTAATCGCTCCCTTTGAATGCACGATTGTTCCAGCTCCTAAAAACCCAATACCAGTAACTGCTTGTGCTCCTAATCTAGCATAATCTACTTTTATAACTTCTGCTAATTCTGGTTGTAAAGTAACTAATTGCATTGCATTTTCTGCCATAGTTAATTGTATTAAAGAAACTACAGTTGTTCCCATACAAACTAATATATGTGTTCTAAAGCCTGCCGGCCTATTTTTATTTTCTCTTTCATATCCAACTACCCCACCTATTATTATTGCTAATATAAACTTTAATATTATTTCCTCATTTCTCATAATTCACCTCAAAAATATGGAGCTGTCGCACAATGAAAAATTAAGAATGAATAATGAAAAATTAATGAAAAAACTCCCGAAGGAGTTTTGAAAAGAAATTAATTTTAGTAATTCTTCATTTTTAATTTTTAATTCTTAATTTAGACTGTTTGTACGACAGCCCCATTTATTTCTATCCTCTATTTAAAGTAAATTGGATTAGTAAAGGAAATTATGATTTCTTCATTGTCAATATTCCTATAGAGTTCTCCTCTAATCCATTTAAATTCAATATTCTCCAATCTAACCTCTACTTTATCCTTATTATTAATAATGTTGCTATAAACCTCACCATTATTAGTTACTAATTTTATAATATATTTATCATCATCATACTTATAATTGGTCTTTACTTTACTTTCATTAATCATTATGGTTATATCCATATCATTAATCTGATCTTTATTTATAGAATCACCAATATAATAACTATTTTTATCAATATTACATATGATATCTAAGAAGTATTCACAGCCAACAGAAATTTTACCCTTTTTAATTGAATTTATACCATCAAACTTCTCATTATCCTTATGCCCTAGATATGTACATGAAATATATTTTTCTGTCCCATTTGTATGATGCCAATCCCTACCTGATACTGCTGATATCTTATATCCCTTATTTAATAAACTTGTCCACCAATCAAAAGCCTTCTTATTTATATAATTTTTTCCAGGTAAAAGACCTGACCAAACTTCAATATAATCAATATTATTATAATCACTAATTTTGTATTCAAAATGTGAACCTGTGGAAATAGGACCACCTATTGAAAAAGGATGTGCTATCCCAATTAACTTCACATCATTTCGTATATTTTCAATTTTTTCATTTATATTGTCTAGATTCACATCTCGCCATTCAACATATTTATTTAATCCTAGCAGCAATATATGTCCATAAAATGTTGTCCATTCCATTCCTGGTATAATATCTATTTGATACTTTTCACTCATATTGTCTAGCATATTAAATGTAGAAATTGTATTATGATCAGTCATAGCAAATCCATAAAGATTTAATTTTTTTGCCTCACATGACAACTCTTCTATGGTCTGTTTGCCATCACTATGATTTGTATGTGTATGTAGCTCGTAAGGTAACCATTTAAACATAATCATCCTCCAAATCTACAACAGTTATTTTATATTTACACTCCTCAGTAACTAGTGCATGAACACTAACTGTCATTATAAATTCACCTTTTGGAATTACTCCCTTAATAAATCCAGGAGAAGCTTCATCTTTACTTAATATATGTTTTTGAACTTGATCTCTTCTGTGTGCCATACCTCTAAACCCATTTGAATCATCAATAGAAATAGTTATATTGTTCTTTATACCTTTATACTTTTCCCATGACTTAAGCTCACGTATTCTGTCTTCTCCTTCAGTATATTTATTTATTGTATCAACAATTATTTCTTTTTCTCTCTTATGATCTTCTATATATTTTGGTCCATACTCAAATATTACTTGTAACTTATTATATTCTTTAGCTAAGTTTAAATTATGATAAGTATGACAATTTAAATTTTCCTTAGTCAATGTATTTTCTTGCTGAAAAATAACATTCATAGCCCCTCACACTCCCAATAAAATTCTAATCATTATTTATTATGCTTGTTATCTCTTTTAACATTTCCTCTGTAGTTGTTATACTCAATAATTTCTTTGTAAACTCTTTATTCATAAGACTTCTTGCTATTTTGGATAATAATTTTAAGTGGGTAGTACCTTCTTCTTCTTCTGGTACTGCTAAACAAATTGCAACTTCTATAACATCATCATCATCTATTCCACCCCATTTAACACCTTCAGAAAACTTTTGTATAAATACAGATGCCTTTTTTACTGCAATAGATTTACAATGTGGAATTGCTATCTTAAATCCTATACCAGTGCTAAACTCTTTTTCTCTCTCTATTAATCCCCTATAAAACAAATCTTTATTATCAATACATCCTACATTTAAAGCCATTTCTCCAAAATTTCTTAAAGCTTCTTCCTTAATGGTACTTTTATTTATAAACTTTATATTTTTTTCTGTTAATTCTATCATATTTACCTCCAAATATTAGTAAATCTCTTTAATTTATCTTAATAGGTCATATAAGCTTTCTTCGAATTAGTAGACAAATGTTTATTACAATTATTGACTAATTACATTAACAAACTCCTCTAAGCTATTTGCCTCAATTAATTTGTTAATCTTTTCTTCACTAGCTGTATTCCTATTTATTAAAGGAAATAGTATTCTTTCTATACCTATCTTAGGATTTATACAAGATATTATCACAACCCTTACTTCACCATTACCCCACTTAATAGGTTTCTCTAAGGTAACTATAGCCCCTATACTCTCTCCATTTTTTATACAGTGTGGTAATCCAACATTGTTGTTTATAATAGTTTCTGATAACTCTTCTCTTCTCATAATATCTACTATTTGATTATCTGTAATATATCCTTTTTCTAACATATGTCTAAATACACAATCTAAAAGTTCTTCCTTATTATTAAACCTAACTTTGTTGAAAAATAAATCTTTCGGTATCTTGTTAAAATAATACTTTCTAACCTTTATTTTATTTACAATATCCTTTATTTTATTGATATCGTCTTCAATTAAATCATGTCTAATTTTAACTAAAGGCTTCTTAAATAAAGTATTAGTTAAATTTGTAGTACTAACTAATAAATCATATTTATCTTCATTAATAGCTGAAAGCATATAACTCGGAACTGTATGCACTATTTCTACTCCTGATAACTTTTCCTCTAGTTTAGACTTAACTAATTGAGAAAAACCTATACCATTCTCACAAATGACGCATATCTTGATTAAATATCCAAAATTCCTTTCATTTGCAGCAGCAAAATGTAATGCTATAAACCCAATATCATCTTCAGATAGAGATACTTTCATCTTCTGAAGTAAAATATCTCTACAAATTAGTGCACAATTATACGATTCAATATATTTACTTTTTATCATTTCTAATATTGGATTATCTAACTCAACTCCCATTGAGTATCTTCCTAAAGAAGAATGTATATGGGATGCCAAGCCATTAATCAAATGTAAGTCATCTGTATAATCTATTTTCATAACATCTTTTATTTTCTCGATACATATAAACATTAAATCTATTATACTTTCATTATTAACTTCTAATCGTTCACCAGATAAATATAAACTATTATTATAATATGAATTACCTAGTAAAGATGATAAATATATATACTCCTCCATTGGTGAATCCATATTAAAATATGAGAATATTTCTTTAACCGCTGTTATAGTATTTTTATCTAATGTAAAAATTTCTTGATTTTCTAATATAATAAGGTTATTACTCTTAATTCTTTCCATATTTACAAATACAACTTTAGTTATATATTCTATATAGTTGTCAGATTTATATATATTATTATTCATTAATATAGAAATAACTTTTTCCTTTACACTCTCAAATTCTTCTAACCTCATATAGAAATACTCTTGAAATAATCTTTTATTATTAATAATATTTTCTAAGTATGCATAAATTAATTTTCTTTTATCCCTTTCACTACCTTCAACAAAATATCCATAATAGGGCTTATTTTTTAACTTCAAATTATATTTTTTAAGTATTTTTTTTGAATATAAAATTTCTTTACTAATTGTTGACTTACTTATATATAAACGCTCTGATAATTCATCCATTGTAATATTTTCATTTAAAACTAAAAATATTGCTATTATATCTGGTCTTGAACTCTGTTCTCTATTTGAACAAATCCCCAATTCTTTTCCAATAACCTTATTATTAAATATATCTTCATTTATAACTGTCAATATATATCCTTTATTAGAACTTACTATTCTATATCCAAAATCATCATTATCAGATAATAGCTCTTTTAAATATCTTTTTATAGTCCTCGTACTAGTTCCAAGCAGTTCTGCTAACTCTTGACTTGTTACGAAATTTCCATCATTTTCATATAACGTATTAATAATTAGCTTTTTCCTATCTACTGCCACTTCAAACCCTCCTAATATTTTCTTAAATTATATAAATTAGTAATACTAGGATAACTTATTAACATCATAATTTCAAAAATAGAGTTGCCTGAAACAAACAACTCTTTTTTATTTAATTCTAAGTTTTAATTACTTTTATTGTTCTACAGCCATTTTTCTTTGTTCTTTTTTATATAAATAATTTCTTCTAAAAATCATTCCTAATGCAACTATCATTACACCTGTTGCTAATGAGATAAAGAATCCTCCTAAATTAGTTACTAAAGGATATCCATAAAATCCACATGGTACACCCGCAAATGTATGACATCCAAAGTTATATGCCATAGCAGAACCAACTGCTGCACCTGTTACAGTAACTGGTATAGTTCCTAATGGATCTGAAATTGCAAAAGGTAAAGATCCCTCTGATATTCCTAAGAAACCTAAAATCATACATGGAGTACCACTAGTTTTTAATTGTGGTGGGAAAACTCTCTTTCCAACAACATACTTATCTATAATAGTAGCCAAACCTATACCAATTGGTGGTATTATTCCGCCTAACATATTAGGCACGTATGTAAAATTAGTATCAAAATATAATTGCTTTGATATAGTTGATGCTGCTCTTGTTACTGGACCACCAAAGTCAAATCCAACAGCTCCCCCTAATACAGCAGCTAATGCTGTATTACCAGCTTGTCCTATAGTGTTAACTAACCATGTACATCCATAAGTAAATCCTTGCCCGATTGGCCCAACTACATATCTACTCACTATAGCTACCGCTAAACAACCAAATACTGGCATTATAAACATTGATTTTACACCAATATATTGCCTTTTAATCTTTATATGTTTATTCATAAATGTGATTAGGTATCCTGCAAAGAAACCAATTAATAATGCTCCTAGAAAACCTGATTTCATATTATGAGCTAACATACCGCCAAGTAAACCTGGTGCTAGTGCTGGTCTATCTCCAATTGAAAAAGCAACAAATGCAGCTAAAATCGGATACATTAAATTCATAAAGTTTCCACCAGCAATCTTGTTTAACCAAACCATACACTTTACAAATTCACTACTAGATGTTTCAAGTAACTCTAAATCTCCAGGATTAAATCCAAAAGCTTGACCTGCTAAAGATGCAATACCAAGTATAGTACCAGAAGCAACAATTACAGGAATCATATATGATATTCCAGTTAACATATGCTTCTGAACTTCTGTTAACTTTTTATCAAATTTTTCTTTATTCATTTATATACCTCCCAAGCATATACAATCAATTCTTGTATCAATAAAATCCTTTTAATATCAGTAATTATTACCCAATTTTTTCTTTTATTATTTCATCAATTCTTGCAATTGTTGTTTGAAGTGGTACCTCTATTAACTTATCTTTATAATCATCAAATCTTTCACTTTCTCTTATTTTTACTGCTGCAGTTATTATTATTAAATCAGCCTCTTTAATATCTTGCTCAGTCAATCTGTCTTCAATTCCTATAGATCCTTGTGTTTCAACCTTATAATCATACCCCATATTCTTTGCTGCTTGCTCTATTGCATCTGCCGCCATATATGTATGGGCAATTCCTGTTGGACATGCGCAAACTCCTATTACTTTTTTCATAACATTTTTCCTCCCTTTATATAACATTTTTAATATAGATTTAATATTATTTTTATGCAGTTAATTTGTTTATTTCTTACTACACCTAAATCTTATCACCCTAAGTAAAGCATTTCAAACCTCATATTATGTTATTCAGAGTGACAATTCAATATTTTTATATTTAAATAGAATAGGAAGTTGAACTAATTTCTATTTATTACTTAGACTAGTCTTATATCAGTATTTAGAGCACGAAAAGTCCATTTCTACCAATTACATCATCAATGATTTTACATTTCCTAGCTTCTTTATTGTAGTAAAAGTTTATATTAATTCTCTTTGTCATAATAATTCACCTTAATTTTATATAGTAAATTATTCAAAAACTTAAAACTATTCATATAAAAAAGGTGCTGTCGCACAATGAAAAATTAATGAAAAAAACTCCCGAAGGAGTTTTGAAAAGAAATTAATTATAATAATTCTTTAGCTAATAATTTATATGTCCTAAGTTTTGATTCCATTGAATAATTTATTCCAACAATCATAGCCTCATCAATGCCATACTTTTCTTCATTACTTCTTAAAATATCTGCAATTTCCTTTGAAGATCCTACTAACATACGATTGCGATTAGCTTGAATTCTCATCTTATCAATTTCACTATAAGAATGACTCAATGCCTCTTCTGGAGATACAAGAAAGCTTGAAATACCTTTTTCTATATTTAAAAACATTAAATCTAGACTTGCTGCTTCAAACTCAGCTTCTTCCTTTGTTTCTGCTACTACAACAGAATATCCAACATTTATTTGTGGCTTTTGCATAAACTCTGATGGAATAAAGTTTCTTCTATAATCATCAAAAACAGATTCTAATAATCTCCCCCCAATAAAATGTGCATAAGAATATCCAAGTCCAAGCTTTCCTGCTTGAACAGCACTATTTCCACTTGAACCTAACATCCAAGCCTCAGGAAGGGGTGAGCCTATAGGTGCTGCAAAAGCCTTTTTATTTGGGTGATTATTACTAATATACATTAATGTTTCTGATATTTTACTATATAAGTTATGCATTTCTGGATCTTTTCCTTGAGATAATGCAAGCATAGATGCATAATCCCCACCAGGTGCACGACCAATTCCAATGTCTATTCTATTAGGATTCAATGTACTAAGCATATTAAATACTTCTGCAACCTTATAAGGAGCATAATGCATTAACATCACCCCACCTGTTCCAACACGTATATTTTTTGTTACAGAAGCTATATGTGCTACTAATATTTCCGGAGCTGTACAAGCTAATCCTTCACTAGAATGATGCTCAGAATACCATATTCTATGATACCCTAATTCATCTGTAACCTTAGCTAACTCTATTGTATTATTCATAGTATCAATAGCTGTATTTCCCTTTGATATTATACCTTGATCTAAAACACTTAATTTCATATTTAAACCTCTCCTTCTATTTAAATAGCTATTGCTATTAATTTTTTATAATATAGAAAACACCCTATAGATAGACATTCTCATCTTGTCTAACTATGGGGTGAATTTTATATTAATAAACTATAGTCTACATCTAAATAATTACTATTTCATAGTTTCTAAGCTTTAATCACCTCAGACTTAAAAAACTCTAGATTACCAACTTTACTTCCACTGTGCAATTTGGTCAACTGGGAGACGTACCGATTTAAAGCCATTGTCAGCTGATTTACCAATTGAAATAAGCATAACTGGAACATAACGATCTTTATCTAAATCGAATACTTCTGCAATCTTATCCTTCTCATAACCACCTATTGGACATGTATCATATCCATGTGAACGTGCTACAAGCATTAATTGCATAGCTACAAGACCACCATCAATTAATACTGTCTCTTTATTTACTTGTGGATCTACTGTTGCTGCATGTGCTGTAATACCTCTTATTTGTTTTTCCTTAACTTCTATAGGCATATATCCAAGCTCTACAGCCTTACTGTAAATTTCTTCACTATAATCAAAATTCTTAAGATCTCCAAATATAGCTATTACTGCTGAAGATGTTTTAACTTGAAGTTGATTAAAACTTGCAAGTGGCGCAAGTTTTTCTTTCCCTTCCTTGCTTTCAATTACAAGAAAACGCCATGGCTGCATATTAAGTGAAGAAGGTGCAAGTGTTGCTTCTTCAAGTATTTCTGCCATCTCTTCTTTGCTTATTTTTACAGATGTATCATAGGTACGAATTGAACGTCGTCCTCTTAAAATTTCATTAAAATCATTAACCTCTTGTGTATTTCTCATATTTGTAATCCCTTCTTTTCATATTATTTATAAAATTTCCTTAATGTCACCTTGAGTTTTGTATAATGCTTTTATTACAAAACCATATTTTCTTTTATCCATTCTTCTAAGAATTGTACTTTAGGCTTAAAATCATTTTTCATTTTTTCATATAAGGATGCTATTGTTTCACCCTTAAGTACAGACTTCCAAGACTCCTCAGCTTCATTCATTAATCCTGTTAGTAAACACCCACAATCTTCATATTCTAATTCAAGCATATCATTTAACACACCTCTAGAATAATAAAGAGATTGCTGTCCTTCTATAGCAAGATATATATCATATATCCTAATATCTTCTGGTCTTTTACTTAATCTAAATCCGCCCTTAACACCTGGTACAGAAATAATTAAATCTGCATTAACTAACTTTCTTAATAATTTTTGAAAATATGTTGAAGAGGCACCCAATTGCTGACTGATTACTTCTCCTGGTAATACAGCCTTATCTGGTAACATATTCAAGATAAGTATTGCATACACAGACTGTTCAACCCCAGTTTTCATCTTCATTATAAGCACCACCTTTATACATACCCTTTTTATAATTTTTATTTATTTTAGATAATTCGGATAATTATTATCCACTTTAGTTTATCATAAAGTGTATTTCAAAGTCAACTTTTCCATTTTATCAATTATATTCTCTTACTATCATTATTTACATTAGTGTCAATTGCTATAGAAAAAGTCTCAAGAAAAGTAGCCCCAATAATACCTTAACTAAATAAATACTTCTGTAATTAAGTTACATAAAAAATATTAGTTTTAATTTAATATAGTAAATACATAAAATTTTATTTATATAATAAGGAGAGTTTTAGTGATGATAAAATATATTATTGCTCCAATTATTGGCGGATCATTAGGTTATTTATATTATAAAAAAATTGGTTGCGCTAGTGGAACATGTCCAATAACTTCGAATCCATATGCTTCTATCATATACGGGTCTATAATGGGTCTATTATTTGCTTCTTAAAACTATATCAATAAGTATATTAATATACTAAAAAAACAAAAGGGCTGTCTCACAAACAGCCCAAATTAAGAATTAAAAAAGGTTGTAGTATAAACTACAACCTATAACAATCTAAAATTATCTTCTATTTTGTTCTTTTCTTGCTCTTCTACAAGATACGCATCTTGTTGGCTCGTTTTCGAATCCTTTTTCTTTATAGAATTCTTGCTCTCCTACTGAAAATATGAATTCGCTTCCGCAATCTCTGCATGTTATTGTTTTATCTGACATAAATAGTCCTCCTAAAATTAAAGATTCTAAATTGATATAATAATCTCTAAATTATGAGAAACTATTTACCTAAATGAAACTTTTTATTGTTAGCAACTTTGCTACTCATTTATAATAACACACCTTTTGTTCAATAACAACCTTTTTTGTAAATAATTTTTCTTACAACCGATTTTTAACAAGAAAAATAGCCTTTAGCAAGGTATATAAGCACCTAAAACTATACTCCACACTTCTAATTAAACCACTTCTACATTCACTACATTTTCATTATAGTTATACAAGAAAAGGAAGTCATAATCTGATCTGCTCCTCTATAGTTACAGCTTTATTATTTAAGCTATCTACTATAAAGAGATCTTATCAAATCTGACCTCCATTTATCATACAATCCTAGTCTAAATCTTCACCATTAGTTTCTATAACTTTTTTGTACCAGTAAAAACTATCTTTTCTTATTCTTTTATAATCGCCTGTTCCATCATCATGACGATCTACATATATAAAGCCATATCTTTTATACATTTCTCCAGTACTTGCACTTACTAAATCTATAGGTGCCCATGAAGTGTATCCAATTAAATCTACTCCATCAGCTATAGCTTCCTCCATAGCTTTTATATGATCACGCATATAGTCAATTCTATAATCATCATGAATCTTACCATCTTCCACCTTATCAGGTGCACCTAGACCATTCTCTACTATCATTAATGGAATTCTATACCTATCCCACAACTCGTTCAATGTGTAACGTAATCCTTCTGGGTCTATTTGCCATCCCCATTCAGATGCCTTTAAATAAGGATTTTTAACTCCTCCCATTAAATTACCACTTACTTCTTCTACATCATCTTGTACACTAACACAATTTGACATGTAATAACTAAAGCTATAAAAATCTACTACACCTGCTTTAAGTAATTCAATATCTCCTTCTTTAAATTCTATATTTATATTATTTTCTTCCATCCATCTAAAGATATAAGAAGGATATTCACCACGAACTACTACATCACCTGAAAACTTATTAAGAATTCTATCTTTACGTTGACATTCCAATACATCCTTCGGATTACAAGTTAATGGATATTGAGTTATATGACCAATCATACATCCAACTTTGTTCTCAGGATCAATTTCATGTGCTGCAATTACCGTAGCTGCACTAGCTAAAAATTGATGATGTAAAGCTTGAATTTGCTCTTGCATAGATACTTTCAAATCACCTTTGGCTATATCTTCTTTGCTATTTAAATCTTCTTTATTTATTAATCCTAATGACTTATAGGCTCCCATTTGTAAAACGCCAAAATTAATTTCATTAAAAGTTAACCAGTACTTTACTTTTCCTTTATAATATTTCATAACAGTCTTTGAATATTTTACAAAAATATCAATAGTCTCACGACTTAAAAAACCATTATATTTTTTTACAATTTCCCAGGGAATATCAAAATGGCTTAAAGTTACTATGGGCTCTATATTATATTTTTTACATTCAAGAAATATATTTTCATAGAATAGTAAGCCTTCTTTATTAGGTTCTAAGTCATCTCCATTTGGAAAAATCCTTGCCCAACTAATGCTCATTCTAAAACATTTAAATCCCATTTCTCCTAATAATGCAATATCCTCAACATATTTATTATAAAAGTCTATTGCATTATGACTAGGATAATATTCACTTTCATTAATAACTGGCGTAAACATTCTAGGCTTTGATGCAGTTCCACCCTTTACAAAATCCTGAATTGTTAAACCTTTGCCCCCTTCTTTCCAACCACCTTCACATTGATTAGCAGAAATGGCTCCTCCCCATAAAAAACTTTTTGGAAATCCCATGATTTCACCTTCCTATCTTTTGATTTTCCTTCCAATATACTCACTTAATCTATCATCTGAATAAATTAAATTTACGCTTTTATAAAAATGTTGATAACCATTCCCCATAAAAGATCTGAATTCTTTATCATTTTTATAATTATCTATTAATTCTCTTTCAAGACATTCTATCTGATCTTCCACATATGTAATATCTATAGGTGATTTTCCGTGTGCTGGGAAAATATCTTTTATTTCTTCTTTATATTTCATAATCTTTTTTAGACTATTTAAAGCTGTTGAAAATGGTGCTTGGTGATCCCTTGTTGCAAAATACCAAATATTATGCCCTGTAACTTGATCTCCACTAAATAGTCTTTTATTTTCCTTATCTAAAAGCATAATATGACCATAGCTATGCCCAGGTGTGTGAATGACTTCTAACTTCTTATTTCCAAGATCAATTACATCATTATCCTGTAAAAAATGTGGAGTTACTTTATTTAGAATTCTAGTCTCTATAAACTCTTCTTTATTTATTACTTTTCCTAATGACGGCATTTTATTAATTCTATATTCAACAGCTTTTGTTCTAAGTTCTGAATTATCATTCCATAGTAATTTTCCATAGTCTAACTCATGAATCCAAATCTCATCAAAATGCGAACTCCCTAACCCATGGTCTGGATCACCATGACTTAATACTAACATAATTGGTAAATCTGTGATTTCACGAATTAAAGGTTTTATATCTTCATAACCATATCCTATATCAAAAACTAATGCCCTCTCACTACCTATTATTAAATAGCAATGTACACTCTCTGTTTCTGTAATTACGTATAAATCATCGGATAATTTTTTTATTTTATTTAATTCTGACATTTTGTCACCTTCTTAAATTCTTGTAATATCATATTCCTACTCATAACAGCTATCATCAAATCCAATTAACCATGTTGCTGCAAAACTTACTACAATAGTTAAGATTATTGCTATAATTGCAAAATAGAAATTAGTCATAGTTCCATCAGGATTTAGGAAAATAGGCATAGTAAAGAATGATGGTGCTCCAAAGCTATATACACGTACACTAAAAATTGCGCAAAATACTGCATTTACAACACATGCTATCCAAGTTGCAATTAATGGCTTTTTCATACGTACAGAAATACCATATAATGTAGGTTCTACAACACCAGCTAAAAATGATGTTAATGCACAAGAAGATGCTAATGTACGTAAGTTTGAGTTTTTAGTTTTTATCATACATGCTAATGCAACTCCAAATTGAGAAAAATTCATACCAATAAATGCTACAAAAAGCATATTGTCATATCCTACAGTGCTAAACATTGTCATAACTAATGGTATAAGTGCTAAGTGCATACCTGTTAGTACTAATAATGGTACAAGACTTCCTATAACTAATACAGATGCCCAAGGAGCAACATTATTTATTGATGTCATTAATTTACATAAAAGTTCTCCAAGGTAACTACCAATTGGACCTGTTACACATAACATAACTGGAATCATTATTATTAAAGAAAGTAATGGTCTAAATACAAATTTAATTGAACTTGGTACTATTTTATCAACTAATTTTTCTACATAACTGAAAGCAAATATTGTTAATATAATGGGAATTAATGTAGATGTATAATTAACTGTTCTTACTGGAAGTCCAAATAAATCTACATATGATCCAACTTCAGTAAGTCCTATTAATACTGGACTAATCATTATACCCCCAAGAAAAATACTAATCATAATATCAGTACCAAATTTTTTAGCTGAAGTATAGGCTAAAAGTATAGGTAAAAAATATAGTGCTGCATTTCCAACCATATTTATAATAGTGTAAGTACTACTTTCTGGATTTAATCCAAACCTTGTTAAAATTACAAGTAAGGCTGAAATCAAACCACTACACATTATTAATGGTATAGCTGGTCCCATAATAGCAGATAAAACATTTAATAATTTTGAAAAAATGTTTTGCTTATTAGACTCTATTTTTTCAGCTGAATCATTACTAGTACCTAAGTTATATTTTTTTGTTATTACATTAAATACCTTAGTTACATCATTACCTATAATTACTTGTATTCCTCCCACACTACTAACAGCACCTAATACACCATTAATTTTTTTTATTTCTTCAAGGTCCACAACATCTAAGTTTTTAAGTTCTGTACGTAACCTAGTTGCACAGTGATAAATTTTTGTGATATTTTCTGGGCCACCTAGCTTCTCAACTATTTTCTTTCCAAGCTCATCATAATTTTTACTCATAATTTATCTTCTCCGTTCCTCTTAATTATTACGTTTACATTTGTATTATAATATTAAAATTCCCCATAAGAAACTTGGTCTTTTTCGCTATTAATAGCGAAAAAGACCAAGCTACAATATATTTACACATATGAATTTAATATTGTTTTTACCAAATCAAAAAACTTCACCATATCCTCATCGCCTCCATAATGAACAATAAGTAGTTTTGAAATTTGCTTTCTCTTATATGTAAATGCGTTTTTTACTATAACCTCTTTAATACTACTTTCTTTTGTTCTAGAATGTGATGTTACACATAAAATTTTACTTCCTATACTCTCTATTGAAACTTTATTATCCTTATTTACTTTAAATCTTCTTAATAGATTATCTAATGTTATCTCTTCATCTTTTTCAACCCCATAAAATTCACGTCTAAAATATCTATCATACATTTCCTTTACGTTATTATCAGCTTCTACCTTTTCTATATCTTTTATTTTTTTTCTAATGCTTTCTATTTCATCTGATATTATAAATTGATTAATAAGGAAAAACCTTTTACTTTTTAATGCTAGTTCTTCTTCTGTTGTTATAAATAGCTTATATTTAGAAATATATTCTTTTTGTTTTTGTTTAAATATGTATAACGGTATAGTTTCAATTTCAGTTATTCTTTCACCAATGTAATACTTTAAGTATTGCTGCAAATTATATATAATTGATGCACTCTTATCACTAACAAGAAGAAGCTTAACTTTCTCTCTATTCTTCTCTATAGCTGCTGTAAGATATAAAACTAAATAATCTAATTCAGATTCTGGAATGTCAAACCCTAAAATTGAGCATAGACATGTTTTTAATAAATGTTGCTCCAATGGATATCTAATAGAAAGCTCTTTTGTATAGTTTCCAATGTTAGTTCTTCCACTTAAAATCCTTTTCTTCATACGCATAATATGATTAGCTATGATATCAATTAATTCCTTATCCATATTGAAGTTATAGCCAGTTTGCATATATACTTCTTTTTCAAATCTATTTAAAGAGTCTATAATCATTTGATTTTCTTGTCTTTTCTTTTTTATCAAATTCAACTCTTGAACTCTTAATTGAATATAATATAATTCTGAATTGCTAAAGACATAATTAATTTTCTCTTTTACTTTTAAGGATATTTCAATCACTAAATCCTCAATATCAATATCGTTATTTTCTAGTTCTACTTCTTCAAACATTAACTTGGACCTAAGGATACTAATTGAAAGAAATCTTATAAAATCCTTATAAGATTCACCTGTAGCAATAATATCATAATCTATAAATAATTTAGATATTATATCACTTAATATTTCTTCATAATAATATATATTATTGAATTCATCTATTCCTAAAATAGTAGCGTAGTCTACTTTATTTTCCATAGCCTTCATACAAATTATTCTTTTCCTATTTTCAGAGGCTTGTATACGAATCCCCTTAGATGCTGACACTTCAATATTTACGCCTAAAGTTCTCTCTATAATCCTTCTAACTTGTGCTAAGTTAGTATTAATTGTAGATTTAGATAAAAATAATTTATCAGCTATGTCCCCAATTTTAATATAGTCTTTTTCAAAAAGTAGTAACATTAATATTTGCTTAGATCTCCCATAAACCCCCTGAGAATTTAGCTCTTTTTTATCCTCTGAATTTTGTATATCATTAAAAATTATGTCGGAACAATCTAATAAATATCCAAGCCTATTATTGGATAAAATTACAGGTTTATCTTGATACTGCTCATTAATTTTTTTAATATCCATCTGCAAGGTTTTCACACTTACTCCAATAGTTTCAGCTAATATTGAGCCTTTTACCCATTCTCCAGCTCCCTTTAAAGCTGCTATTATTTTAAACTGTCTTTCAGTAAACATAATTACACCTTCCTACAATAGATATTTCTCTGATTATAAAATAAACTTTTTATAATTTCTTTTTTAATTGTATCATGATTATTTAATTAATGTTACATTTCTTAATAATCCCCATTAAACCTCAAAAATAATTTTTCTATAAAAAAAGCTACCTAATAAGGCAGCTCCATAACTCTAATTTCAGAAATTCATCATTAATTATTCATTTTTCTTAAACTAAAAGAGGTTCAGTACAATATTGTACTAAACCTCTTTACTTATATAATCCTAGTTTTGACCGAAGTATCTGTCTAATAATCCCTTAAATGCTTGTCCGTGTCTAGCTTCATCTTTACACATTTCATGAACTGTGTCATGGATTGCATCTAAGTTTAATTCTTTAGCTAATTTAGCTAAATCCATCTTACCTTGGCAAGCTCCGTGTTCTGCATTAACTCTAGCTGTTAAGTTAGCCTTAGTATCAGCAACAACAACTTCCCCAATTAATTCTGCAAACTTAGCAGCATGTTCTGCTTCTTCGAAAGCAATTCTCTTATAAGCTTCTGCAACTTCTGGGAATCCTTCTCTATCAGCTTGTCTTGACATTGCTAAGTACATTCCAACTTCTGTACATTCTCCCATAAAGTTAGCTTGTAAACCTTCCATAACTCTTGGATCTACATCTTTAGCTATTCCTACTCTATGTTCATCAGCCCATGCTAAATCAGCTGATTGTTCTATAAACTTATCTGCCCCAACCTTACATACTGGACATTGTGCTGGTGGCATATCCCCTTCGTGAACATATCCACATACTGTACAAACAAATTTCTTCATTATTAAACTCCTCCTCTTTCACAACTAAATTTTCATTTACATATTTTAAATATTTGCTATAATTTTTCTTAGCGGTAATTAATCTTTTAATTAATAATTATTATCCGCTAACAATGATTATTATATAATAGTAATTATTGTTTGTAAAGAGGAAACTTAAAATTTTTTAAATAAAAAATCACCTGTAAATTTAAGACTGTTTAAAAGTCTCTTTACAGGTGATTTTAATCTTTAAAACTTCTTATTTAATTCCTACTGCTGTTTCCATATCTGAAATAATAGTATCTATTGCCATTATTCCACTTCCACCAACATACCATGCTTGTGGATCAACATATACAATATGTCCATCTTGATAAGCCTTAGTTGTCTTTACTAATTCATTTTCTATAGCTTCTTTAACTGATGCTTGAGCTCCAGTTATAGCTCCTCTATCTAAAACAAGTAAGTAGTCTGGATTCTTTTCTTTTAAGTATTCAAATGAAATGTTTTGTCCATGGTTAGATGATTCAATATTAGCATCAGCTGGAGTAAATCCAAATTTGCTATAAACCATATCATATCTTGATCCTTCACCATAAACTGATAATGAACCTTCATTAAACATTGCCATTAAAGCTGTTGTATTATTTTCTTTTACCTTAGCATTTACTGCTTCTAATCTCTTATTGATGCTTTCTAATTCAGTAGTAACGCCTTCTTCTTTATCAAATATCTTACCTAAAACTTTAGCATTATTTTCTGCTGAAGCAAATATATCACTGTTAGCTGTACCTAAGTATAATACTGGAGCAATCTTCTTTAAATCTTCATAGTATGATTCTTGTCTACCTTCAATTATAATTAAGTCTGGTGCTGCTTCATTTATTTTTTCTAAGTCAAATTCTTTTAAAGAACCTAAATCAACATATTTTTCATCTTTATATTGTTCTAAATATGATGGTAGTGAACCCTTTGGAAGAGCAACTGGCTCAACCCCTAATTTAGTCATTATATCTAATGAACCATAATCTAATACTACTACATTCTTAGGGTTAACTGGAACTTCAACTTCACCCTTTTGATCAGTAACTACTACTGTCTTGCTTTCTTCTTGTGCTTGTTCACCTGAACCACCTTGAGTTCCACATCCTACGACTCCTACTGCTAATAACATAACCATACCTAAGATGGCTGCGATTCTTTTTTTCATTATATAATACCTCCGGTTATTTAATTATTAATTGATATTTGATAATTATTGATGTAATTTGTTCTAAGTTACTAAAATTTATTATTTATAAAGCTTGTATAAAATTTCTCTGTTTATTTTTTTAATAAATAGCTATTTAATTAAATAATTTAATTTTTATATTTTTAGAAATAAATACATATTTTTTGATTATCTACTTCTTTAATATTGAAATTCATATCATAAAGACGCTTTAAATTATTTTCAGTTATCATTTCTTCTGTTGAAGTATGATTAACTAATTTTCCGTCCTTTAGAGCTACTATTGTATCTGAATAACATGATGCAAAGTTAATATCATGAATTACTATTACTATAGTTTTTCCAAAATCATTTACCATTTGTCTAAGCATTCTCATCATTTCTGCTGAATGCTTCATATCTAAGTTATTTAGCGGTTCATCTAAAAGTATGTAATCTGTATCTTGAGCTAATATCATTGCAATATATGCTCTTTGTCTTTGACCACCACTTAACTCATCTATATATTTATCTTGAATATCTGTAAGCTTCATATAGCTTAAAGCATCCTCAATAAACTTTTCATCTTCCTTTTTAAGCTTTCCTTCACAATATGGGAATCTTCCAAAGGAAACTAATTCTCTTATAGTTAATCTTATATTTAAATTATTATTTTGCTTTAGTATTGATAGTTTTTTAGATAACTCTTTAGAATCCCAAGCTTTTATTTCTTTTCCATCTATAAAAACTTCACCTGAATCAGCATCTAAAAGCCTTGAAATTATTGATAAAACTGTACTCTTACCAGCTCCATTAGGTCCTATAAAAGAAGTTATCTTTCCTTCTTCTATATTAAAAGAAACATTATCTACAACTTTTTTACTTCCATAACTTTTATTAATATTTTTTATTTCTATCATAGCTTACTCTCCCTTAATAATAGATTTATAAAGTATATTCCTCCGATAAAATTAATTACTATACTTATAGTTGTAGTAAAGTTAAATACTCTTTCTACTAAGAACTGTCCTCCTACTAAAGCAATTATGCTAATAAGAGTTCCAACTATAAGAAGGACTGAATGTTTATAAGTTTTCGTTATTTCGTAAGTTAAGTTAACAACTATAATTCCTAGGAAGGTTATTGGACCAACTAAGGCTGTTGATAATGATACTAATATTGCTACTATTACTAATATCTTTTTACTAAACTTATCATATTCTACTCCTAAGTTTACTGCTTGTTCTCTTCCTAAGGACATAACATCTAGCTTATTAAAATCCTTATATAGTAAAATTGCTATTATAGCTAGTATTATTACTGAAACTACTAATATCTCCGTATTAACTAAGCTAAAGGAAGCAAATAATTTTGCCTGCAAAGCATCAAATTCATTAGGATCTATAAGAACCTGCATAAAAGATGACATACTTCTAAATAATGTTCCAACTACAGTACCTACAAGTAGTAAGAAAAATATATTGTTTCTTCCACTCTTAAGAACCACCTTAAATAAAATCATTGCTAAGATTACCATTAAGGTTCCTGATACTAAAAAGTTAACTGTTTTATTAACCATAAATATTGATGTTGATCCAAAGATAAATACTACTATGGTTTGTACTAACCCATATAATGAATCTAACCCAATAATACTTGGTGTTATGATTCTGTTATTAGTTATTGTCTGGAATAAAAGTGAAGCTACTGAAATAGTGCTTCCAGCTATTAGAATCCCTAATACTTTTGGAATCCTAAGAGATAAATTAAATCTATAGTTTTTTGCATTTAATCCCCATACTACAAACAATACTAAGAATGTTATTGCAAGCACGGACATTATAATTATTTTTTTCTTATTATTTCTCATTATTTATTCCTCCTAAATATTAGATAAAGGAATATTACAGCTCCAATAACTCCAATAGTTAAATCTATAGGGATTTCATACGGTGCAATTATTAATCTGCTAATAATATCACAAGCTAGTACAAAACTTGCACCTAGGAGAGCAACTATAGGCATATTTTTCTTAAGGTTGTCCCCTTTCCATATAGAAACTATATTAGGTATTATAAGTCCCACAAAAGGAATACTACCTACTGTTATTACAACTAACGATGAGATTAATGCTACTATTGTAATTCCTATGTTAGTAACCCTCTTATAATTTAATCCAAGGCTTACTGACATTTCCTCTCCCATACCTGCTAATGTAAATTTATGTACATACGAAAAAGCTATAATTACTAAGGGAATACTCAAATAAAGTATTTCATAGTTTCCTTTTAAAACAGTTGAAAAGTTTCCTTGTAAAAAGGCTCCCATACTTTGATTTAAGTTGTATTTATATGCAAAGAAATCTGTTATCGATCCTATTACATTACCAAGCATAATACCAACAAGTGGTATAAATATTATATTCTTTATTTTTATCTTCTTTAGGATAGCCATAAATATAAATGTTCCTACTAAAGAGAATATAAATGCTAGCATCATTTTCTGAAATATATTAGCTGATGTAAATAATATTAAAGAAAATAGAACTCCAAGTTTTGCTGAATCTACTGTTGCTGCTGTACTAGGTGATATAAATTTGTTATTACTTATTTGTTGCATAATAACACCACTTATACTCATTCCTACCCCTGCCACCAATATACTTAAAAGTCTTGGTAATCTACTTATCATAAGGATTTCTATATCCTTAGACTCCATATTTAGAATGTTTATTTCTGATACTCCGATAAAGATTGATATCACTGATAGTATTATAGTAATAATCAATAAAGATTTTTTAGTCATATACTCACTCCCGCTATTTGATAATCCGTATCAACTGAATACTATTATAATTGATAAAGATTATCATTGTCAATATATTTAATTATCTTTTTGTACATTTTTTAGAAACATTTTCTAATAAGTGAAATTCAATTAATAAAAGAGGCAGTATCAAATTAATTTTTTAATTTGATACTGCCTCTTTTATCTATTATTTTACTATTTATATAAATATAATTCTCGAATCTTTTTTAGTGATCAGTTTTTACTTTGATTTACTGCATGACGTGATATTTTCATATAATCATCTACTTCACTTACCGATAAACAGTATATATACAATAAATTTATAGTTTTTGGTTTACTTTAAATTTACTTATAAAAAAGATACTATTTCGTTATGCTTATTGCGAAATAGTATCTTTTTTAATTCTCAACCAAAGAAAAAAGTATGCATCCTAGTCAAACCTATACTACTTTTTCTTAAATTTCTTTTACATTATTATTCTTTTCTCATTATTAATTATTAAGAGTAAAAATATCAGCAAACTGATATTTTTACTCCCTATATTTACTTACTTCTTTTTTTACTAGTACTAATAAATTATTAAGTTCATTTATTTCGCCATCTTCAACTAACTTGTTTAATGAACTTTCAAATCTACTTGCTTCAGCGCTCTTCCCATAAGATCTTAATACCAATATGTTATGCATTATATTTGAAATTATATCTGATTTAATTTCAAATAACTTTTGGGCATCTTTTATTTCATCTTTAATATCTAGCATAAGTTCATCTAGTTCAAAGGCTGCATCTGCTGCTTTTTTAAGCTTTTCTCTTACTACATCTGGTAATTGCTTTTTATATTTATAATTTAGTGAATGTTCTATTGTAGCCCAGAAATTCATAGATAAAGTTCTTATTTGAAATTCTGCTAATATCTCTAGTTGTTCTTCAGCCATGTTAATAGGATACTTTATTACTATATGATAACTTCTATATCCACTTTCCTTAACACCTCTAACATAGTCTTTTTCATAAAGGATTTGCATATCACGCCTTCCCCTTAATATTTCAACCACCTTATCTATATCGTCTACAAATTGACACATAATCCTAATTCCAGCTATATCTTCAACTTCATATTTAAGCCTATCTAAAGGAATTTCGAATTTATTTGCCTTTTCTAAAAGGCTAGATAGCTCTTTAACTCTACCTGTTACAAATTCTATAGGTGAATATTCATTTCTTTTTCTATATTCCTTTCTTATGCTTCTAAGTTTAACTTTTAGTTCTTCTACCGCCTGTTCATAAGGCATGAAAAATTTTTTCCAATCATGATTAACCATATTCATCACCCTTTTCAAACTTCACCTTAATCATTATATCAAAAATCTAAAAAAGTGTAATTATATTATTGAATTATTATTTAAAATTCATATATCTACATTTAATGCTATATTATGCTATAATTAGATATGACTACAAATTTGAGGTGATACATATGATAAATACTAATATAGATAAACGTAATGAGACTATAAATACTAAAGAATCCTCATCTACACTCGATAATGATACTAAGAAAATTAATAATTTATTTTTAAAGGAAGTTAATTGTCCAATATGTAAAAATTCCTTTAAAACACCAACAATGAAAGTTAATGCTCCAAGAGTTGCCTCAAGAGACTCTGATCTTTTTATTAGATATGTTGAGGACAACCCTTATTTTTACGAAGTATGGATTTGTCCATTTTGTGGGTATGCTGCTTTAAAAACTGATTTTCCAAAGCTTAGAAATTTTCAAGCTAAATTAGTTAAAGAAAAAATTACTCCAAAATGGGTTAATAGAGAATATGCTCTACCTTTTAATGAAAGTATTGCAATAGAAAGGTACAAGCTAGCTCTAGTGAATTCTTTAATTATTGAAAGTAAGTCTAGCACTAAGGGAATAATTTGTTTAAAAATAGCTTGGATGTATAGACTTCTATTAGATGAAACTAATGAAAAAAATTACTTAAAACAATCTTTAATTGCACTTGAAGATGCATATACAAATGAGAAGCTACCTATTTACGGTCTAGACAGATTTTCCATTATGTATCTTATTGGTGAATTAAACAGAAGAATTGGTGAAGAAACATTAGCACTAAGATGGTTTTCAGAAGTCATTACATCTATAGGTGCTCCACAAAAAGTAAAAGAAATGGCTCGAGATAGTAAAGATAAAATTAGGAGGTACTAATATGGGTTTATTTTCTAGATCTAAAGGTAATGCTTTAGTTGAAGAAAAAACTAAAATTGAAAATGTAAACGAAACGCCTGCTTATGAGGTGAATGAAAAAGACGAATCAAATGAAATTTTAAAAGATGAAATGGCTAAATTAAGTCAAAGCAGCTCAAGCATTTCTTCAGCTGTTCATGAGGTAAATAATTCTCTTTCCTCATTAACTAATGCAACATTATCACAAGCTGAGGAACTAAGTAGTGCAAGTGAAATCTTAGAGACTTTTAATCATCGTATGGAACAACTTGCATATAATATAACTAATGTGCAAATCTCTGTTTTAGATACTGATAAAGTTGCTGATGAAGGTTTAAATACCTTTACTGATTTAGATAAATCATTAAAATCCTTACAAGAAGCATTTACAACAGTTAGTTCTACTGTTAGTTCTCTAGTTTCAAAATTAGAATCTGTAAATTCTATTACAGACTCAATCAGCCAAATTGCAACTCAAACTAATTTATTATCATTAAATGCTGCTATTGAAGCTGCAAGAGCTGGTGAAGCTGGTAAAGGATTCTCAGTAGTTGCTGGAGAAGTTAGAAAACTTGCTGAAAACTCAAAGCAATCTGTAGAAAGTATAACTAATATATTAGATGATATTAAATCTGACATTTTAAACACATCTAAATCAATGCAAGCTGCAAATGATGTTATAGATAATCAACAAAAAACTCTTCAATATACTAAGGGAAGCTTTAATAATATTAAAACTTCTATAGGTGAATCTATAACAGAAATTGATAGCTGTATAGAAAATCTTACTGTAGCCTCTGGAGAAAAAGATAATGTTTTATCAATAATGGAGAAAGTTTCTACATTATCTCAAGAACATTCTGCACTTTGTGAAGAGATAGCTGCAAATATGGATCTTCAAGCTGGAAGTCTGGAAGAATTAGATGGTACAATTTCAGTGTTAAATAGTAACCTGTAGGTGCTCTTTTATAATTAAAAATTTAAAATGAAGAATTAAGGAAGTAATTTCGAAGAAATTACTAAATTAAAGTATGGGAGCTATTGTTATTGTTTTTTTCTGATAACAATAGTTCCCTTTTTCAATTAACAATTATCATTTAACAATTATTTTTGTTAATCATCTCCCTTGTCCAGGGATAAAATAGCTATTATAAAAGATATTACTAAAATTGATAAATCTGATGCAGATACACTTTCCATAAAATAATCAACTATTGCCATAGTAATTCCTGTTCCAAGGGTATCCATTAAAATAAATAAAACTCTCTCTATTTTTCTATCAATTTTCAAAAGTAAATTCAAAGCTTTTGGTACAGCTTTGATTATAATTTCCAGTGGAAAACCTACAACTGCAACTATTGTAAAATATAAAATAACGCTCCCTACAGAATTATATCTAAACCCAAAAAGTCTCATAATACCACCACCTAAAATAGCCAAAATAGATATAATGGTAATAAGTAAAGTTACGACTAATCCATAACCAGTAATAGATTTAACAATTCCTTTAAAATTCTTCATAGGATCTCCTTATCAAATTAAAATTTTCATTAGTTAATATTTTTATTATATAACTTTTTTATAAGTAACCCAAATTATCTCTACATTTTGATATAAAGATTAATTTGCATATGATAAAAAATACAAAGGCATATTTATTTAATATTTCAATATCAGTAGTAACACTTTTTAGCTTTTTCATAACTATAAAAATAGATAATGATTCAAGACTACCTCAAAATATTAATACTGACTATCATATGAATACATTACCATATATTTATATAATATTGATTTGTTTAACTGCTTTAGTTCTATTAAAGCTATATAAATTTATAAAAAATAAGAACAATAGCATCAAGAGCATCAAGAGTAAAAAAATATGATATCTACAATTCCATTTACTATGTGCTAAACAACTATTATTTATATTGGATACCTCCTTGTACTATAGTTTTTTGTCGGCAAACTTACCATAATTTTATAATGGAGTTTTTTTATTTCTACTCACCACTAGAATCTTTCTAGACCCCCTGGTTAAACCCTTATTATTCTAAATACAAAAAAGCCCGCACAAAGATATAGTTTGTAAGAACCTTTAAATCTGTTGTATATTCAGTTATTAGTGATATGCTGTTAGGTTATGTTTGATTGTGTAGAAATAATACTTAAAGCTTTCCATAACACAAGCCCCATTGAAGCACTTTATAGGCAGATATTTATTGCTTGTCCTTATTGCATTGTTATATTTCAAAATTACTCTTAAAAGTTATGAACCGTTCCTTTAGGGAATGTGATTGTCAATCTCGTATATTCATTCTCTTTAGAAACAATATTTAATTTCAGACCTAATCTATCGCATAATTTATTAGAAAGGTATAACCCCATACCTGTTGCATTTGACTTATTTCTGTTTGAACCAGTAAATCCTTTTTCAAATACTCTGGAGATTTCAGACGACTTTATTCCACAGCCATTATCTTCAATTATCAGCAATATATTTGTGCCGTTATCTTGACTAAATATCGTCAATCTATTTACCTGCTTATTAAAATATTTAATTGAATTTTGCACAATTTGAGATAGAATGAACATAAGCCATTTTTCATCTGTATAAACCACATTATCCATATTATGTATATCAATATTTGCTTTATTATCCATAAGAGCGTGACGGAATTTCAAAATGACGTTGTGCATAACTTCTCCTAAATTCAACTGCTTTACAAAATAGTCCTTTTCTGTATTTTCACTTCTAGCATAATAGAGCATTTGTTCCACTAACTTAAATATCTTATCAGCTTCTTTTTTAAGTGTGTAGTTTTTGGTGTTATCGAAAGTCAATGATAAAGCACTAATGGGTATTTTGATTTCATGTGCAAAGCTCTCTACATATTCTTTATATTCCTGCTTTTCTTCTGTAATTTTACCGATTTCATCATTCATAGACTTGCAGGCTCTTTTTAACGCATAGTAATAGGCTTCATTTTGAAGTTCTTTTGGTTTTGGTAAAATATCAGCGATATAGTAGCTTTCTCTTAGTTCGTCAACTAAATCAATGATATGTTGTGATGTCTTTCGCTTTTTTCTATACAGACACCATTGGAAAGCTCCCTGAACAGCAATAAAAAATACACTTAAAAAAATGACAAATACTATATCTATACCATAGAAAATCAATAGAAATGCAACCAATGCCAAAAAGAAAATCTGAAATAATATTTCAAATATCTTTTCTTCTAAGAATGTAAAAAAACTCATAATTTCCAGCCCTTTCTTCGTATATTTTTCAATAGATGAACGATACCAATTTCTTTCATTTTCTTTTTTAATCTAGTCATATTAACCAGCAGAACATTTTCATCTAAATAGTATTTATCATTCCATAATTTTTCTAGAAGTTCCTCTTTGCTTATCACTTTATCTTCATTCATAAAGAAATAATATAAGATACGAAACTCATTTCTCGTCAGTTCAATACTTTTATCTTGATACTTCAATATTGATAAATGCAAATCAAGGGTACAATCTTTTTTGACAAGCTCACGGAAATTATTCGGGTTTGACAATTGCAATGCACGCTTGATCTTCTCAAGAAGAATAAGCGTGTCATAAGGCTTTGTGATGAAGTCAATTCCGCCCACTTGAATACTTTTTAATTCGTCAGCATTTGTATCTCTGCTTGTTACAAAGATAATGGGTACTGGCATGATTTGTTTTATTTTTCTGCATACTTCATAGCCATTTTCATACGGCAGGTTAATATCAAGCAGAACCAGCTCCACGGAATATTGCTTTAATTCTTCTGTCAGATTTTCAAAGTCAGTCAATAAGATTATTTCATATCCTTGTGTGTTCAATAATTTAGAAAGCTCCAGACGAGTGATTTCATAATCTTCAATAATCGCTATTCTCATTTTCACACCCCCTTGATTTATCATTATAATAATTTCACGGCAGGAGAGCTAGAAAAATCTAACTCTCCTCATTGATATTTCTTTTGAAACCGATATACGTTGCAATCCAATAAATTCCGTATATGAAGAAGAAAATTGCCAAACCACCTATGAAATAGAACAAATAAGTATATTGACTTTCCAATAAAACTTGATAAACATTGTTTATTGAAGTCAGCATACAAAAACTTGCAATAATAGAATAAACAACTGGAACACCAAATAATATCAACAATTGTTTTCTGATTGTCTTAAATAGAGATTTATCACTTACTCCCAATCTTCGTAATGTCTGATAGCGATACTTATATTTCGTAGCGTCACTTAATGACTGTACTGCAAGAATTGTTCCAACAGCAGAAATTAGAATAAATGCAATATATAAAGCAATACTTGCAACTATTGCTGTCATTGAATTTTGCTGTTCAATCGCAGTACCTCTTATGGATACTCTATAATATTCATTATGTGTTGTTCCGTCTTCATCTTCTACTACCAATAAATGATTTAATTCCGTTGCTATCTTTTCTTCTAATTTTGCAGCCGTTTCCTCTTTTGTATCAACAATTAAATGTTCTTCTAATATTTCCAGTCCTTCTACATATTCATCAGGAATAACAGCCATAAATCTGCCTCTACTCGTCATACTAAGCCAAAAAGATTTTGTGTCAATTCCTTTTAAATGTAAATCTCTATTAGAAATTTTAAGATTTTTTATATCATTGTTATCTTCAACTATATAAAGTGATTGACTATCAGTTAAAAGAAAATACTCATTTTCTTTTAATTCTATCGTATCCATTCCTCTTAATTTCAATAAAGTATTGTAATCACTTAACTTCATCACTGGATCAAATTTATAAAATTGTTCGTCTCCATAAAGACTTTGTAATTGATGATTTGGATCTTTATAAACATTATATTCAAAGGTTTTATTGATTGTATAATCTTCATCAATCACAGCTACATATTCATTAAAGTCATCAAATGGTTGTTTTTGGTCAAAGACATGAACATCATACGGTGCAGTCTGTTCTATACTGCTCTTATACACACCTTTATTGATACTAGAAAAATTAAGACACAACAAAGATAAAAATATCAATAGAGAAAGTGTCCCAAACGTAAAACTCATCGTTCTAGCCTTTGAAGCAAACACTCTTGTAACAAAAAGATTATCTTTTTTGTATTTCATCTTTTTGTTCTTTAGCAGAACAGACAACAACATATCCGCACAGCTTATAGATACACCATACATACTGATAATAAGCAAAATTATACTAATCAACATGTATGTCATGGTTGATTGTTCGTTCATTTTTTCAAAATTACAACGGGAGTTCCATAAAAAGAGAGAAGCAATCCCAAGAATAATACTTATAATAAAGATAACATTTCTCTTTTTATCATTACGGAACATTTTCTTTTCGTTTTGCTTATCAAAATAAAGGAAATCATGTACCGTCATTTTTCTAATTCTTCTCAAAAGATTAAGCAAAACTAATACATATATTGCAAAAAAATATATCGCAAGCAATCCTATGGAAATAAGATTTAAAGAAATAAATATAACCTCTGGAATACCCAACATTTTTACAATGACTAATGATACAAACTGGCTGAATAAAAATCCTAAAGGAATAGACAATACAAATGCCAGAAATCCTAGTAAAATGTTTTCCAGAACTAACAAACGGGCAATTTCTTTTTTCTTTATTCCAAGAAGCATGTAAGTTCCTAATTCTTTGCTTCGTTTTTCAAACATAAATCTTGTCGTATAATTAATCAAGAAACATACAACAAATACAATGACGATATTCACAAAAGTTAAAACATTTTTAAATGTGTTCATACCAGACGATAGCTTTATGACTTCTTCAGAACTTACTATCAGATTAAATGCCAGTATGAGTGAAAATGAAATTGTAATGGTTATCAGATAAATCAAATAATCTTTTAAATTTCTTTTTGTATTTCTAACAGCTAATTTACCTAACATTTCCCACTTCACCTCCGAGCAAGGTTAATATATCCAGTATTTCATTGAAGAAATCTTTTCTGCTTTTTTCCCCTCTGAAAATTTCATTGAATATCTTACCGTCTTTCAAGAACAAAATACGTTTACAGAAAGACGCACTAAACGGGTCGTGTGTTACCATTAAAATGGTAGCCTGCATTTTCTTATTGATGTCAGACATTATTTCTAGTAACAATCTGGAAGATTTTGAGTCCAAAGCTCCCGTTGGTTCATCAGCTAATATCAGTTTCGGTTCATTGATTAAAGCTCTCGCACAAGCACAACGCTGTTTTTGTCCGCCCGAAACTTCGTAAGGAAATTTCGATAAAATATCTCGAATCCCTAATTTATCAGCTATAGCATGAACCCTTTTCTCAATATCAGCAGGGTTCTGTTTGTTAATGACTAATGACAAGGAGATGTTTTCTTCAATCGTCAAGGTATCTAAAAGGTTGAAATCTTGAAAAATAAACCCAAGATTTTCACGGCGGAAATCTGCAAAATCCTTATCTTTAATTTTGGTAATATCTTGATTATTGACAATGATATGTCCACTAGTTACGGTATCAATCGTCGAGATACAATTTAAGAGAGTAGTCTTTCCAGAACCACTTGCTCCCATAATTGCAACAAATTCGCCCTTGTCTACATACATAGAAATACCATCTACTGCTTTTGTTATATTACCAGTATTTCCTCCATAATATTTTTTTACTTGTTCTAAATTTAAAATATGTTTCACTAAAATCGCTCCTTTCTTCCTGCCACATTTATTGATTTTGGAATACGATTAGATTATATCAAGGACACTATCCAATTACACTTACAGTTTTGAAAGTAAACTGATACACAAAGCCTAACATTTTACCCGCAATACCTTGGCAACGCTATTCTTCTTCTACGTAAATAGCACAAATATTTGGAGTCAGATCCTTTCTGTTATGAAAGTCATTTTCTATTTCTCCAAGTCTACCCACAATTTTATCTCCACTCATCACTATATACCATTGTGGAATAGCATTTTCATTTTTCAGACATTCATCAATACTTTCAAGATATGCTTCAGACGGTATATTCCACTTTTTATGAAACCATTTTACAACAGGATTCCTTAACTCTTGTTGTTCTTGTATTTCATAATTCTATAATTACCCATATTATATTCCCTTCAAAAAGTACTAATTTATTCTACTTAAAAATTAATACTATTATAACATTTTGCCACTTTTTATAGCTCTATAGAACCGCTAAATGCCTATAATTTTGTATATAAATCTAGGTATCCATCTATTTGATTCCCACTGCTCTCCATTTCATTAAACTATCACAGATAACCCCTTTCCATTTTATTCTTGTGTATATATTCTACATAATTATGGTATAATTCTAAAGTAATATTTTGAAATCTGTAGTGGATGGCTACGGAGGTTTTGAACGTTTTATCTCCCTAGGACTATTGGTGATATTCATCATAGTTAGGGGGTGGTATTGAATATGCTAGAATTAATTATAAAAAGCTTAGTTGCTATTTATATTATTAGATTGGTTTTAAAACATAATCTTTTCATATCTAAGTTAATAATAAAGATTAAATTTATTGGTCTTTATATTGAACTTAATAGCAAAGAGAAAAAGCACCCATCCGCCAAAGAATAGTGCTTTTAACTCTTAAATTAATATCATAAATTTTATTCAATAGCCCTAAAACAAAATAAATGTTCTAAGACTTAGCTTAGTGTTGACGCACTAAGCTTTTCTAACTATATTATATCAAATTATTATAGAAATTAAACATATAAAAAAAAATTAATTAAATAACATACTGAATAAAAAAAGAACAAACTTCTAATTTATCCTCCGGTAAAAAATACCAACCTATTTTGTAATACAATTATATATCATCCTAATACTATATTACTCAATTTTTAAAAATCGAATATTCTTAGTTAGTTCATAATAATCTTAGATTATCATAAAATCTAATTATAAATTTAAATTATCAGAGAGAGTATTATGTATAACTATCTGTTTAATTTTTAGGTTCTTTGGGAATAAAAATTGCAAATATAATATATGCTAATATTCCACTTCCATATGCTGCACAAAACACTCCACAAAGTAATCGCACAATCTTAGAATCTACATCAAAATATTGAGCAATTCCACCACACACTCCAGCAATCAATTTACCTTCTCTAATCCTATATAATTTTTTCGTCATAAATATAGACATCCCTTTCTTTGTATTAACTTAATCTTTACCTGTATTTTACTCTTGTGTTATTTTTCCTTCCCATTTGTTAAACCATAGAATTGATAAAATTAAAACTATCAAAGTCAGTATGAGCATAGAAATAATTCCCGAAATAATAGGTATACTTGAAAAATTAAAATAGTTTTCTAAAAATCGGACACCACATTCCCAAGGAATGATTGGCCAAATTTTATCTCCAATGGCAGTTTCAAAGTAACCTGCTAGAATTGTACCTGATATTCCTAGTAATATAGAAACACTAGAACCAAATCGAAAAGCAACTGGTAAATGTAACGAATATAAAAACAAGTTACTTAATAAGAATATTGGAAATATACCAATATATGAATTCAATGGAGCTACATTAGTATCTAAAAATAAATTGACTACAATATAAAAACATACTTCATACAATATTAAATTTATAGCTGAAAGAAATACCATAAATAATAATTTCCCTAGGTATATACTTGTTCGAGATTCCACTAGACCCAAAGTATTTTGAATTACATTAATATTTCTATCCAAGTGAGTAAAAACAGACATAACAATACCTACAAAAATTGGATAACATATTTGTAATATAACGAAAAATACTCTCACGTCAGTAATGATACGATATCCTCCAATGGTGTAATAATATAAAAATAATAATGTTATCACTATAGGCGATAACAAATGCAATAAAAAAATTGGAGTCCTTTTAAATTTGATAAAGTTAGAAAGGAACTCTCTCAAAATTGTCATTTACGATACACCTGCCTTCTATACCAACGTGAAAATAATACAGTAAGAACAATTACAGTAAATAGTGAAATTAAAACTAACATCAAACTTTGTCCTAGACTTAGAATATATCTTGAGCCAGATTCAACTAATAATCCATTTGGTAGAACCCCAAATAATGTAGTCATAAATCTTGCAGTCCAGCTATATGGGAAGATCAAAAATAAAGGAGTCAATGCAAAGAATAATCCGCCGAATGCGCTAGCAAATAAATTTAATAGCATAGAGCCAATAAACCCAACTTTTTGATCTAAAAATAAGCATAAAGGAATCTGCCATAATAAGGAAATCCACAATAAAATGTATCCTAAAATATAATATCCAATATAATCAACTGCTACTGAAAATCCTGATAATATGAATTCAGAGATAATAGATATAAATGACAGTAACAATGATATTACTAAAAGATTAAGTGCTATTAAAATCGTTTTAGAAATAAATGTTTTCTTTAGATCAATAGGCAAACTATAAATAGTTCTGTATTTATGCTTTTTTTCTTTGTTATTCACTTGATGACATAAAAACATAACTGACAATGATGCAATTGGTATACTCCAATTGCAAACTATAGAACTTGAAAAGCCTCCTAAACCAATACCAACAAACATGAAAACCATCGCTACCAAAATTAAAACTAATGGTATTAATATGGTGAGCTTTCTGAACAGTGAGTGCCTAAATTTTAGATTTTCTGCTTTTAAATATGCTTGTAACATTAGGATTCACGCTCCTTTTTAATAATATCCATAAACAACTGCTCCAAATTTTCATTTGCATCAATTTTATCTTGGTATAGGAGTGTTCCATTATATATAATTCCAATATCATCTGCAACTTGTTGTACTTCGTTTAAAATATGACTAGATATAATAACAGAAATTCCTGAGTCTGCTAAAGTTCTAATCATTTTTCTTAATTCTTCAATTCCAAAAGGGTCTAATCCATTTGTAGGCTCATCTAAAATAAGCAGTTTTGGATTATTTAATAGCGCTAATGCAATGCCCAGCCTTTGCTTCATTCCTAAGGAAAAATCTGAGGCTTTTTTATTTTTTACATCCATCAAGTCCACTTTTTGTAAAACTTCACTACATTTATTCAGTGGAATACCTAAAAGAATTGCACGCACTTGTAAATTTTCAAAGGCTGTTAAGTTCTCATATAATGGAGGTGACTCAATCAACGAACCAATATTCAACAAATCTCTTCGAGTCCATTTGTGATTATTGAATAGTATTTCACCTGATGTTGGGGTAATAATTCCAGTAATCATCTTTAATAAGGTAGATTTACCTGCACCATTAGGTCCTAATAGACCATAGACAGAATTTTTTCTTACAGCCATAGATAAATCTTTTACTGCATAGGTCTTTTTAAATTTTCTAGAAACACTATGTGTTTTTATAATATACTCCTGCATTATTATATCCTTCTTTCTTTTTGTATTTAACAGAGACTATTCCATAGAATACAATTTCTATTAATTGTTACTACTATGATTTTTCCATAATCATAGTAACAATCAATTATAAGGATTTTATAAGGAAACAGAAATATATTATTGAAATAAAAAAATAAGTCACTAGAATACGTTCCAGTAACTTATTTCTTTTGATTGATGAATTAGTAAATAGTGAATTAGTACTTATTTAATGTTTTGGACTATTAGCTAGTGTGTAGTGAATTTAAGTGTTACCACCCCGCCAGAATCGTAGTTTTGTAATTTAATCTGTCCTGCATGCATTTTTACTACTTCCAAAGCAAACCATAAACCAAGACCATTATGCTCACTTTTAACACGAGCTGTATCATCACGCCAAAGACGTTCAGTTGCATGTTGTAATGCTGCATTACTGAAACCAGGACCTTCATCACGCACAATAATTTGCCATCCGCCATTTATCATTTTACCTTCTAAATAGACATTTCTCCCCACCGGTGTATATTCAATAGCATTTTGTACTATGTTTCCCAAAGCACGAAGCAAACGGTCTTTTTGAATATTTGCTATACCTTCTAACTTATTTTGTTTTTGCAAATAAACTTTCTTATTTTCTGCAATAGGAATATTATTTTGATATAACTCATCAAGTATATCTGATAATCTGATTTTTTCAAATTCTTCATCCATACCTATAGAAGTTTCTAGTAAACTTACTACATACTGTTTTGCTCGATTACTGCTTGACATGATTGTCTGCACCATTTTTCGGCTATCATCTGGTAGTTTTTCTTCTAACAGAAGTTCAGCATTACCACCTATTAGTGTGAGTGGCGTTTTTAAGTCATGCGTAAGTGCTTCTATTTCTGACTGACGTTCTTGTTGCGCCAACCATTGTAAAGATAAAGAGTTATACAATGCCTTTCGCATATGTTCCATAGCATCAAGTGCCTGATCATACTCACGTATGCCAGCATGAGGAATTTCAAACTCCAACTCTTGTGCAGCTACTTTTTTACTTACTTCACCAAATAGTTTCAATTTACTAGCAAGTCTATGGCGAAGCCACAAAGTATTAAAGAATAAGCAAAGAATCCATGCAATAGCTAGTGTAGCCCACCATAGATATTCGAAAGGAGGCAACATACTTCGTAAAGTAGGGTTTACGAACTCTTTTCTGTAATTCCAATGAATAACTATGGTACTTCCATCTGAGTAAGTATATTGTGAAGTATGTATGTCATTTGTATTTTCCCTTAAATAAACAGCCAATCTTTCTAATTCTTTTCCTTCTATATTGCTATAAAGCATCTTCCCACTTTTGTCAAATAAAGCGTACTTTGCTAGAAAATTATTATCTGGTAGAACAAAATTTTGAGGTTTTGCAGCTAACATTTTCTCCACTTGTTGGTTAGACATTGATCCATGATAAATAATCTCATTTTGTTGAAGTAGTTGTAAGGTAATCAACCATATTATGCAACATAAAAACATACTTCCCAGCATAACGATAGCAAACCTTAAAAGTACAAAAGAAAGACTTATAGAATGTTGTCTTTTCGCCACTTGTAGCCTACCCCCCAAACAGTTTCAATAGGATTAAGTTCATAAACTTTTAGTTTAGCACGAATATTTTTTATATGTTCTACAATAGCTGAGGCATCCCCATTGGCATCAAAACCAAAAACAGCCTCATATAATTGTTCTTTGGTAAATACTTGTCCTGTATGTAAAGCCAAGTGTTCACTAATTGCATATTCACCTTTAGTAAAAGGTAGCGTATCTTCACCTACAATAGCCATTTTTTCTTGCATATTAAAACGCACACCACCTCGGCTAAATGTGTGAGTAGGTTGACGAACTTCTCGACGTAGGTGAGCATTTACTCGCGCTCGTAATTCTGCAATGCTGAAAGGCTTCTTAATATAGTCATCAGCTCCTAATCCAAATCCTTGTACAATAGCTGTATCTTCTGCTTTAGCGGTTAAGAAAAGAATTGGGCAATCCACTTCAGAACGTATACGGCTACAAAGGGAAAAGCCATCTTCACCTGGCATCATTACATCTAGTAAGAGAAGATCGTATTGTTGACATCTCGTAGACTGTATTGTAGTAGAATCTACTTCAGTATCCACTTGATGACAATCTTTTTCCAAAGCAGTACGTACTAAATCTAGCATATCAAGGTCATCATCAATAACTAATAATTTCGCCATATTCTATCCTCCGTAAGTTTAAAATATATTCTAGTAGTTTCATATTTGCATATTAAATTTTCTCTAGTAGTTCATAAAAAATATAATTCACTTCCATTTTCTGTACGTTAGACAGTAGAATCATCATAATAATAAAAAATGATATCCTAATTTTGTTATTAACATATTATAATATAATTTTTTTCATTTCTCTACTGATATTTTTATATAAATTTACCAATACTCATCTGTAAAATCAGTTGACTATTCCTTAAATAGAGAACTTTTAATATTACCTTGAAATATAGGAAGCATACTATTAGGTCTTCAAAACTAAGAATGCTAGAGCGCTAAGATAATTGATAATATTGCTAATGTAATTATATTTAATTCTATTTCAATGACTGAATGTGTGATTAAACAATTAACAATAATTGTTTAATCTCAGCCACATCTGTGTTTCTTCCTTTAGTACCAACCCATCCCACAATTTATTATAATAACAGTAAAAGAACTTTATACATCTTTATGCGGAGGTCCGACTTGGAGCCTGCGACGGATGACCGAGCATAAAATGTATGAAACTCAGCTCGCCTGAGTTTCTTCCTTCAGTACCAACACATCCTCAAAATTTATTTATAATAAAAGAACTTTATGTATATTGATTCCATATGTCGACTTAGAGCTTGCAAGGTCGACTGAATAAAAAAATTATAGAAACTCAGCTTGCCTGAGTTTCCTCCTTCAGTACCAACACATCTCAAAAATTTATTTATAACAAAAGAACTTTATACATTTTTATGCTGAAGTCCGACTTGGAGCTCGCGACGGAGGATAAAGCATAAAATGTATAAAGTTCTTAGTTTATTATATAAATAAATTTACGTTAGATTCGTTTGCTTCACCTAAGTAGTATCCTACTCCAGCATAAGTTATTCCATCTATTAATTCTTCTTTCTTAATTCCCATTACATCCATTGACATTGTACATGCAACTATTTCTATTCCATTTTCTATAGCTGCTGACATTAAGTCTTCTAATGATTGGATGTTTTTATTTTTCATGACACCTCTTATCATTTTAGCGCCCATTCCACCCATGTTCATTCTTGATAAACCAAGTTTTTTACTTCCTCTTGGCATCATCATTCCGAAGGCTTTTTCTATAATGTTTTTAGGTGTATTAACTTTTTCTGGCTTTCTTAAAATATTTAATCCCCAGAAGGTAAAGAACATTGTAACTTTTTTACCCATAGTAGCTGCACCATTTGCTATTATAAATGAAGCAATTGCTTTATCTAAATCCCCACTAAAGACTACCATAGTTTGTCCGTTCTTATTTTCTACTATTTGATTTGATGAGGAAGATGCTAATGTCTTATCTATTGTATCTGAATTTCTATTATCTATAGAATGTCCTTCTCCATTGCCTTTTAAAATAGTAGCTTCAATTATGCCTTTATTCTTTTCAATATCTAAAAGCTTATTATTAGTTGTTCTAGACCATGCTTCTATATCTCTATAGAAACCCTCATCTGATGCTCTTACCTTTAACACTTCTCCCTCTTCCATCATATCCATCATTTGTTTTACTTGCATTAATGGTCCTGGACAAGATAATCCTGTAGCATTTAACTCTCTAATTTTATCTAAGGCAACTTCTTTCATTGCTAAATCTTCACTCCTATTGCTAATACTATTATTTAAATCCTTAGCCTCATACTTCCAGTTAACATAACTCTTGTATCCACCATTTAAATTTTTAGCCTTATATCCATGTGCTTTTAAAATTCTAACAGCTATATATCCTCTTATACCAACTGCACAATATACTATTATTTCTTTATTCCTATCTAATTTATCTAAGTTGTTTCTTAATTCATTAACTGGTATGTTAATTGAGTTTTCTATACTTCCTAAAGCTACTTCTGATTCATCTCTTGTATCTAATAGGATTTGTTTATCTAGATCTAGATTTTCTAAATCTTCTATGTTAATTATATCTACTAATTCATTCGCTTCATTTTCTGCAATAAATCCTGCCATATTAGCTGGAGATTTGGCTGATAAGAATGGAGGTGCATATGCTAAGTCTAGATCTTTTAAATCTTCCATAGTTCCACCAAATTTAATAGTTGTAGCAATTACATCTATAAATTTATCTACACCTTCGTATCCTAATACTTGAGCTCCTAGTAATTTACCATTTTCAGCATCATATAATACCTTAATGTTTAGGTTAGTTGCATCTGGATAATAACCAGCATGGCTTAAAGGATGTAGATATACTTTCTTATAATTTACATTATTTCTCTTTAAAGCTTTTTCATTATTCCCTGTTGCAGCCGCTACCATATCAAATATTTTTATAATAGCTGTTCCAAGGCTTCCCTTGTATTTAGAATCAATTCCAGAAATATTATCTGCAATTATTCTTCCTTGCTTATTAGCTGGCCCTGCTAGAGGAATATAAGCTTCTTTTCCACTTACATAGTCTTTTACTAATACTGCATCTCCTCCTGCATATACTCCTTTAACGCTTGTTTCCATTTTTTCATTAACAAGTATATGACCTCTTTCTCCAAGGCTTATTCCACTATTTCTTATAAAACTTGTATCTGGAGATACCCCTATAGCTGAAATAACTATATCCGTCTCTACTTCTCTATTATCTTCAAGTACAACCTTAACTGTAGCTTCCTCATCTTTAAAGGCTACTACTTTCTTATTTAAAATTATACTAACCTTGTTATCATTTAATTCCTTTTCTATTAATCTAGAAAATTCTTCATCAAAGTTAGATAAAAGATGTGGTGCTGCTTCTACTATAGTTACATCTAATCCCTTATGCTTTAAATTTTCAGCCATTTCTATACCTATGAAACCACCACCTATAACTACAGCTGATTTCATTTTAGAGTTATATGAATACTCTTTTATTCTATCAACATCTTTTACATTCCTTACTGTAAAAATTTTATTACTGTCTATACCTGGAAGGTTTGGTCTAATAGGCTTAGCTCCTGGAGCTAAAATTAAATAATCATATTCTTCTTCGTATTCATTACCAAATGATTTTACCTTAACCTTTTTTTCCTTAGTATCTACATCAATAACTTCACTATTAACTCTTACATCAATATTGAATCTATCTTTCATTTTTTCAGGAGTTTGTAATAATAAACTCTCCCTGTCTTTTATAACTTCTCCAATATGATAAGGCAATCCACAATTAGCAAAGGAAATATGCTCACCTTTTTCAAATATTACTATGTCTATATCTTCCTTTAGTCTTCTAAGTCTTGCTGCAGCAGAGGCTCCACTAGCTACTCCCCCTACTATTAATGCTTTTTTATTCATTAAATTTCCTCCTAAAATATTAATTAAAATCATTATATCATTATATTCAGATAATTGGATATAGTTTTTGTAAAAAAAGTATCTAAATATTTTATCGATTCATTCAATCATATTACTTACATAATATGATTACTAGCATATTGTGTACTATAATTAATAAAATTCTTGATACTTTCTCTTGTTACTTCTATTCATTAAAAAATTTTATTCTTCTGTAATTATCTTCTTCTCAATTAATTTTCTTCAATTATTAGAGCCTTAATTATTTCTTCTACCCTTTTATCTACTACTTCATAAACTATTTCAAGGCCATTTCTTTCCCCTTTAATAATTCCTATGCTTTTTAATTTTTGCAAATGTTGTGAAATAGTTGACTGAGGCATCCCTAAGCAGCTATGCATATTTGTTACATTGCAGCATCCCTTTTCTAAAAGGTTTTTTACTATACAAATTCTTACTGGGTGTGCTAATACCTTTAAGAATTCTGCGACTTCTTCGTATTGTTTGTAATTACTATCCACCATACCACCTCATTTATTTTTTCCCATTTTACATCAATTGATTACTATATTCAAATTTTAAAACATTGTTAATATTTTGTCAAGATGATTAGTAAATCCAATTCTTAATTTTTATCTTTCCTCTTCCAAGTTCTACTATGCCCCTCTTCTCTAGTGACTTAAGACTTCTGCTTACTACCTCCCTAGAAGATCCTATATCAGCAGCAATTCTTTCGTGAGTTGTATAGATTATTTTACTACCATTATTGTTAGACATTGTAGTATTAAAATAATCTATTATTCTATTTTCTATACTATCAAAGGTAACCTTCTGTAACCCTTCAACAACATCTTCAAACTTAATATATAAATTCTTAAATATATACTTTAAAAAGCCAGTATTATTAAGCAGATACTTCTTAAATAAATCCATTGGAAGTATCGCTATTAAGGCGTTTTCTTCTACCTCAGCAAATGATACTTCATCTGATTCTGTTAAAGCGCAGAGAATAGTATTAAAACAGTTGTCCCCCTTTCCTAATCTATAAAGAGTAATTTCTTTTCCATCATCACCTAACTTATAAACTCTAAGCCTTCCTCCTAATATAAAAGAAAATCCTATGCAACTTACTTTGTTATTAAATACACTTTCTCCAACTTTATAATTATTTAATATTATTCTATCAGAAAACAAATCTAGTAATTCTTTATCAAATTCCTTTAAAAACGGATAACTCTTACATATCTCTTTTATTACATCCATACTCCACCTACATATAAAAATTCATTTGAATTACTAATTTTCTAAAATAAAAAAAGTAAAACTACTTTAATTGTAGCTTTACTCCTTTTATTTATCAATACTTCCTATATATTAATATTATTTAAGCCCTAATAAATAGTCAATTTGTCTCTTATCAAATCCAACTACTATATTCCCATTTATATCTAAAACAGGAACTCCTCTTTGTCCACTCTTATTTACCATTTCCATAGCTGCTTGTCTATCGTAAGAAACATTTAACTCTTCATATCCAATGTGATTACTTGATAAGTAGTTCTTTACCTTTGTACACCATGGACATGTATTACTTGTATATACTTTTATATTATTCATTTTGAATTCCTCCGAATCATAAATTCTATTATGATATAAGTATATTCCTAAGTGCCTTTTTTGACTGTAACAAAGTCACAAAATTATTTTATAACAGCTACAACTAAGAATAGATATACAAAAAATCCAATAGTACTAACTATATGAAGTTTTCTAGATATACCTCTCCTTTTTATTGATAAATATCCTGTTATACCAATGGATAGCATAACTAAGGTAAAACCTATATATTTAATAAAATCTGCACTTCCTATCTTTTGAATTAAAGCAAAGCACATGGTTGCTACAGATAAAGTACCAATAGCAATATGAGCTTTTCTATAATTGAACTTCCTTATTTTGAAAAGCTTTGGTATATAATATATTATTAGTGCTAACATAAATAAATTTGATGATATTCTTTCCATAGTTCCTCCAATTATATATGTTTCAATAAGTAATCTACATTTTTAGTACTTATGTTATTTTAAGTAAAAATGTTTTAAAGTAAGCTACATCAATTGAAAGCATCGATCTTTTAATTTTTATATAAGTTGTCAAGCTATTTCAATTTCTTAACGTTCTAATATGAAGTATAAATTAATAAAATGTAGAAACTTTATTGCAACTTATAGTTCTTCTTTAAGTTTTCTAAGTGCTTTTTCTTCTGGCAAAATAGTCTTTATTCTAAAGATAAAATAATAGAATTTAAATAAAATAAGTACTACTATAAATCCCTTCATAAATAAGCTATCTATAAGTATTAACGGAAAGGCTAGCATAAAGTCTGCAAAAGCTAATAAAGTAACTTTCTGTTTCAATGTCATTGCCCTTTCATTTACAAAGGATTCTAAATGATTTTTATATAACTTTGTATTTATAAACCAATTATTAAATCTTTCAGAGCCCCTTGCAAAACAATAAGATGCAAGTAATAGAAATGGTGTAGTTGGTAATATAGGTAATGCTACACCTATAGCCCCTAATACTACTGCAATAAGACCTACTGTTATATAGATATATTTTTTAATAGACTTCATAATAATTCCCCTTTTTATTTAATAATTTTCCACATATAGATTTTTATTTATTTCTAATAGTAACTAAAAAACCTTGATAATATTTTTCAATATTTATCTAACTCCTAAAGAATTACCAGCTTAAAATTCAAGGATCAATTGGATAAAAATTCACTCTAAATTGAAATATTTAAATTAAAACACCTAAATCCCAATATTAAATTGAAGTGATTTAAAATAAATCAACTAAAATCCCTGTTCTTAAAAACTCACCTATAAGTTTTTTCCTTAATTATTAATTATTAAATGTTAACTGTTAATTGTTAATTCACTAATATGTCATGTGTCTAAATAATTCTATTGGATTATATATAAGTAGCCTCGGACCTGAAAATCTCATAACTTCTTTAACTTTTTCTTTCATATCCTTCTTATAGCAATGTATTGGACACTTAGCACATGTACTTTTTTCTTCTCCGAATTTACAATAGCTAAGTCTTTTATGAGCATATTCTAATAGCTCTTTACATTCCTCACATAACTCCTTATTCTTATGTTTTTTCTTACAATAAATATTTATCATAAGCTCAATAGTTCTTTTTTCCCTTTCAACTTTAGTCATATATCTCACTCCTACGCTCCATATAAAATATATTAATGTGTATATTAAAAACACCTTATAGATACTGATAATCATTATCAGTGTATCTTTTTAAATAAGGGGCTGTCGTTAAAACAGCCCAAGTTAAGAATTAAAAATTAAAAGTGAAGAATTTAATAATTATTGATGTAATTCTTAAATAATTACTAAAATTAATTTCTTTTCAAAACTCCTGAAGGAATTTTTTCATTAATTTTTCATTATTCATTCTTAATTTCTCATTGTGTAACAGCACCTTATTTCTTATGCTAGTTCGATTTTCTTATTTTCTAATTTATAAACCTTATCGCATATAGCAGTTGTAGACTTTCTATGTGAAATAAGAATTATAGTTTTATCTTCGCAGTTTTCCTTAATAGACTTAAGTATTTCCCCTTCATTTAGAGCATCTAAATTACTTGTTGGTTCGTCTAATATAAGTACTTCACTATCTTTTAAGAAGGCTCTAGCTAGTCCAATTCTTTGTTTTTCTCCTGAAGATAGATTTGATCCAAGTTCCCCAACTTTAGTATCATATCCTTTAGGTAATGTTAATATAAAATCATGAATTGATGCTTTTATGCATGCTTCTATAATTTCTTCTTCAGTAGCATTTTTGTTTCCTATCTTAATGTTCTCTTTAATAGATTCATTAAATAAAAATGTTTCTTGGCTTACTAATCTTTGAGTATTTCTTAAAGATTTTGTATTAACTTCTTTTATGTTTATATTGTCTATTTTTATATCCCCTGAATTTACATCAAAGAATCTCATTATAAGCTTAATAAATGTACTCTTACCTATTCCACTTTCACCTATTAATGCAACCTTATCTCCTTTTTTAATATTGATATTAGTTCCATCTAATATAGTTTCTTTTCTGTTTGGATAAGAGAATGTTACATTATTGTATCTTATATCTTCACAGTTTATATCTGCTTTTCCTTCTACTTCTTCAACTAATGGATTTTCATCTAAAATCGCAAATATTCTCTCTGCACAAGCAAAGGTTTGAAGTAATGTGTTTGAAAGATTACTTAAGGCAACTACTAGTCCAAAAGAAGACGCAATTACTACTATAGCTACTATTGCAGCTGTAAATGTAATATCTCCTGATAAGAACTTGTGAATTCCTAGAACTACAAAAGTTAATATTGCTATCATAATTGTAAGATCTGTTAAAGCTCTTATTATTCCTTCATGTTCTTTTATCTTATCTAAGCTTTTATTTAACTTAGCTGAATTTTCTTTTATTTTTTCTAATCTTTTTTCACCATTTTTAAATAGTAATACTTCTTTTAAGCCTCTTAAAGAATCTAAAACATAGTTATTACTTTCTCCAAAGGCATTTCTGTAATTTACGCCTGCTTCTTTAGCAAAACTTGAAGATGCATATGGAATTACAAAACCAATTATTAAATAAAATATAGCTGCAATTACTCCAAAGATAGGGCTTATTGTAAATAATACTATAGCTATTATAGAGTTTGTTATAATTGCTATTGAAATTGGTGCTATTGTATGAGCATAAAATACTTCTAAAAGCTCTATATCAGAAGTTATTAATGCTATTAAGTTTCCTTTTTCCTTGCCTTCAAGCTTAGCTGGTGCAAGCTTTCTTAATACTGTAAAAATTTTATCTCTTAGAATATATAAAATCTTAAAAGCTATATAGTGACCTGATAATTGCTCTCCATATCTTAGAAATCCTCTAAGTATGGCTGAAACTGCCATAACTATTAATGCTCCTTTGAAGGATACAAAAGTTATATCTCCAATATAAGCCCCTAAAGCAACTGCTCCAAAAGCAGCAATAGAAATAGCTGCTAGAAATCCTAAAACTCCTAGAGATATTGTTATTAACATTATTGGTGCTAAAGGTTTTAGTTCAACTATTAACCTCTTCATTATTTGGAAGCCTGATCTTCTTTTCATATTAACAAACCTCCCTAATTTCTTCTAATTCATTTTGTTTATTAACCATGTTACTATAATATCCTTCAGCCTTCATTAACTCATTATGAGTTCCTTCTTCTACTAAAGCTCCCTTATTCATAACATATATGCTTTTAGCTTCTTTAACATTAGCTAATCTATGAGATATAACTAATATAGTCTTATCCTTAGAAAGTTCATATATAGCTTCCCATATAGCTTCTTCACTTTCTACATCTATATTTGATGTAGCTTCATCAAATATTATCATCTTTCTATCTGCAAGTATTGCTCTAGCTAGAGCTAATCTTTGCTTTTGGCCTCCAGATAAGGCACTTCCAGCCTCACCCACGTTAGTATTTAATTTATCTTTTAAGCCTTCTATAAAACTATCTAATCTTGATACTTTTAAGGCTTCATTTATTTCTTCTGTAGTGGCATCCTTTTTACCTACTAAAAGGTTATCTAATATACTTCCATTAAATATATAGCTATTAGTTGATATTAAAGCTATATTTTCATATATAAGATTTGAATCTAAGTTTTCAATATCTTTTGAGTTTAATAGAACTTGTCCTTTATTAACTTTGTGGTTATTTAGGATTATTGAAGCTATAGTACTCTTTCCAGAACCACTTTCTCCAACTATTGCAACTATTCCCTTTGGTGTTATTTCCATATTAACATCCTTAACAACTTCTCTTTCTCCATCATAGCTGAAAGTAACATTTTTAAGACTTATATTAATATCATCCTTAATTTTCTTTATAGAATTATCTACCGCTTTTTCTCTTTCCTTAGCATCTAGAATCCCAAAGATTCTATCTGATGCTGCCATACCATTCATAGCTATATGGAAGTAAGATCCTAAAAGTCTAAGTGGTATAAAGAATTCTGAAGATAAAAGTATTACTATAAGTAAACTTCCTGGAAGTAAATCACCATTACTAAATTGAATTAATGCTACTATAGTTCCAAGAGCTGCTCCTCCAAATGCAACTAAATCCATTATTGTAATAGAATTTAACTGCATACTTAAAACCTTCATAGTAATTTTTCTAAACTTCTCAGCTTCAACATTCATCTTTTCATGTCTTTCTTCATCTATATCGAAAACCTTTAATGTAGTAAGTCCTTGAAGGTTCTCTAAGAAGCTTCCACCTAGGTCTGAATAGCTTTTCCAGTAATCCTTTAAAATCCTCTTTGCAATCTTCATTATTGCAATAATAGAAATAGGAATAAGAGGTACTGAAAGTATGAATACTAATGCCGCTTTAAAAGATACAAAGCTCATAAAAATAAATAATGTAACTGGTACTAATAAAGAATAGAAGAATTGAGGTAGATATTTCCCAAAGTATATTTCTAACTGCTCTACTCCTTCTACCATTACTTGGACTATTGAAGATGTACTTTCTACACTGCTATATCCTGTACCAAGTCTAAGTAATTTTTTATATACAAGTTCTCTTAAAGTTGTCCTAGCCTCTGATGAAGCTAAATTTGAAAACTTCGCATATAAGATATTAGAAATAAATCTTATAGTTAAAAGAATAACTATAATAATTCCTGGTTTTAAAATTGAATTGAGATTTATATAAGTTAATTCACCAGTGTAAACTTTATTAATAAACTGTCCAATAAGAAAAACAATTATTATGTTGCAAATGATTGCAAGCCAGTTTACTAGTATAGTTAGTCCGATATACTTTTTCGATTGGCTACATAAGTTTATTAGCCTTTTATTGATCATCATAATATCTTCTCCTCACTTAATTGATATTGATACTCATTTATACATGATAATTACATTTGATAGTATAGCCTAAATGATATCCATTTTCAATAGTAAATTAAAATTTTAACATGTTTTTTTCTAATTTCACTAATAATCTCCTCTGTAACATCTAGAAATATCCAATATAAAAAGGTGTATTTCACATTAATGAAATACACCTTTTTCTTATAATTGGAATAAAATTAATTTCTATTTTATTTATTTTTAATTATTAATTAAGGGCTATCTTTTGATAGCCCTTATCTTTTATATATTTGAATTTTTCTTTTAATATTTTCATAAATAAAGCTTATGATTAAAGATGTAACTATTAACAAAATAAGACCTATAAAGCTAAAAGTACTGCCATTTTTTCTAAAGGTGATAAAATTTAGGATATCTAAATCTAATAAGTAACTTAATATGTAATATCCAATTATGGTACTAAGAATAATAATATAGGCACTCCTTTTATCTTTCTTTGTTATATTATTTTTACTCTCTTCTTTTCTTTTATTAACTAACTTGTTATCTTTAACTATCATAACTAATCCAAATACTACAACTAATAAAATAACTATCTGAAATAATAAATTAATCATATTAAACCCACCTTATTTAAAAGTAAATATTTTCCTCCCTATTATATACCATTATATATTTATTTACTATTAATTGTTATTAAAAAACTTCTACTTAAATAAATCCCTTAATTATGTGAGATACATGATATAATTGTAATATAATGTATTTACGGGGTGTAAAATGGACACTATAATAATTCTAACCTTATTAATATTATCTATAATATATATAGAACGGCTGTATAAAATGAAATTTAAATATGAAAAAAGAAGAGAAGTTAAAGTTTTACAATTAGCTATTTTTGCTTTATCTATAATTGCTGTAATAACTGGTCTATGGGATATATTTATACTAGTTTTTATACTTATATTAATTTTACTTTTCTTACCTAAAAAATTTTATAAATAATCTACTATCTACGTATTTCTTTGTTTAAAATATTGTTGGTAGACTTACATACTTATTAAATTAACTAAAAAAAGAAACTCAGCTTTCCTGAGTTTCTTAAATTATTTTTTCATTATTAATTATTTCATTCTTTATTAATCCTAAAGTATTTTTATAGGATCAAAATTTAAATAATCGCAAGAAGTTATTATATATTCAGTTCCTTCAAAGTCTCCTGAAAAGGCAGTATTTAATGATGGTCCATGTAAATGACCATAAATCACCTTTTCCACTCCATATTCTTTAAATAATTCTGTGAAGGCAGATGGTTGCCCCTTATCATTTAGTGGTGGATAATGAATCATAACTATAAACTTCTCATATCCAGCTTCTTTTGCCTTATCTAAAGATAGTCTTAATCTTATTAATTCCCTATCAAATATCTTCTTATCTTTTTCAGTAAATCTATCTGTTCCTTCAAGTATCCATCCTCTTGAACCACAAATAGCATAATCTTCATATATGTAGAAGTTATTTTGTAGGAACTTCATATCTTCATACATATTATTAAGCTTTGATATTCCACCCCACCAATAGTCATGGTTACCTTTTGATATAATCTTTTTGCCAGGTAATGAATTAATCCAATCTAAATCTACCTTACTATCATTTGATCTCATTGACCAAGATATATCTCCTGCAATCAATACCATATCATTTTCTGTAATTTTATTAGTCCAATTTTCCTGTATCTTTTCATCATGCTTAAGCCACTTATCTCCAAATATATCCATAGGCTTATCTGCTGCATTAGCAAGATGAAGATCTGAAATAGCGTATAAAGCCATTAATTTAACTCACCTTTCTAAAATTTAAAATTAAAAATGAAAAATGAAGAATTATTTATGTAATTCTTACAGAATTACTAAAATTAATTACTTTTCAAAACTCCTAAAGGAGTTTTTTCTTTAATTTTTCATTCTTAATTTTTCATTCTTCATTTAGCGCTAGCTATCTAAATCTGTAATATATGCAATTATATGTGCTACCGCTTCATAAATATCCGCTGGTATATATTCACCAACATCTACATTGCAAAGTAAATCTGTCAATTCCTTATTATACACTATAGGAACATCATTTTCTTCTGCTTTTTCAACTATTTTATCTGCAATATGTCCAATTCCACTTGCAGTAACTATTGGAGCTATTAAATTCTCTTCATATTTCAAGGCTGCTGCCTTTTTACTCCACTTCATTATATCCCCCTGTTTTACTTACCTTTCTATTATATTGTTCCTTTTTCATATATCTATATAAATTCTTTTTTCTAAATTAATTAATTTAAATTATTTCTTAAACCCTTCTATCTAATGAAATTCCAGAGTCAGGATTAAAGAAATCCCTACATGTAGTTAATGAAACTTCTTCAACTTTCTTATCAACCCTTACATCTACTAAAAATCCCATAGTTTCTATATTGGATATTAATTTGTTTTTTGCCATATCTATTATTTTAACAAATTTCTCTTCACATTTTAAATCAATATCTATTTTTTTATCTAAAACTTTCATATACCCATCTACTATGCCTAAATTCTTCGTATCTATAGTTATTACCATTTTAATATTTGTACTATCAATTTTTTTACTATCTTTTCTTTTATCCTTAACTATAATCTTACATGGGTATTCATTTTCCCTAACCTTAACTGGAATATCTGCATAATAATATTCTGTACTTAACTTATTAAATAATTTTATTTCATTTATATTATTTTTAATAACTTCAATAATCTTATCTGATAAAATATTTTCATTTTTTATAGAATTTATAATGTCTTTTATTATTTCTTTACCAGCTTCTCCAGTATTATTAATAGATGATTTAATTATATCCTTGCTTAGAAGTTTTGAATTTAAATCTTCTGTTCCAGATTTAATACTATTTAAACTATTTAAAACTTCATCATTATTTTTAGTTCCAGCTGCTTTTATATCTTTTGCATTAATATTAGAATCATTTAACTGACTTTTAAGTGACTCCTCTTTTTCAACTATTTCTTGATATTTTAAGTTTATCCCATCTGTTAACTTAGTAAACTCCTCTTCTGTTAAAGTTATCCCTTTGCCCATAAGATTAGATAATACAGTTTCAGCTTCTCCCTTAGTAAACTCTAAAGCATTAGTAATTCCTAATGCTTCATTATTAGATTTATTAACATAGCTACTGAAATTATCTATTAATGAATTTTCTCCTATTTCATTGTATTCAGCAATAACTGACTTAAGGTTATTTATGAACTCCTCTGGCTTTAGGTTATTTATTAAATTTGATAACCTATCAAACTCAGCACTTGTAAAAGATGCTCTTCTATTCAATAGTATATCTCTTAAGCTTAAATTTAAATAATCCTCTGTTTGACCAGAAATTGATTTTAAAATTGATAATAAGCTTACCTTAGAACTTTGAGTTTCTGATTTTTGATATAAGGCATTTAATGCTTTATTTATACTTTTACCTTCATTTTGATTTTCATTATTAGCCTTACTTAATAATTCATTACCTTCAATAGAGTTTTCTATATTACTATCTAATGTCACTGTTTTTTCTAAATTGGAATTAATTTTTTCTAATAAATTGTTATCCTTCCCCAATAAATCACCTTCATACTCTCCTTGTAACTCTATTGCTGATTGTGATAATAGTTCATTAAGTTCTTCCATACTTATACCCATATTATTCGCTAAAGCTTCCTTTAAAAACGTAGCTTCTCCTTGAATATTATTAAGAACCTTTAATATACTATTATCTCCTTTAAAAACATTATTGTATGCCTTAATATTGTCCTTTGTAATCTCTATATTATTTTCAAATAATAATAGTAAATCTTCCTTACTTAAGGTTTTAAAAACATTTAGGAATTCTTTAAGTTCAGCACTTACCTTATTTCCTTCTGTACTTTCAGGGGATATTCCCTTTGTCTCTAGGTACTTTGAAATAAACTCATCTATTTCACTTTCATTAAGATTAATCTTATCTAAAAATTGTCCTAGTGCTTGAAGCTCCTTAATATTTTCTCTAGTTAAAGGTATATTGAATTTAACCATAGACTTTAGTAGATCAATATTCTCTTTACTAAGTCCTTCTTTCGTTATTATATTTTCAAAGTCTCCAGAACCTAAATCTTCTATATCTATATTTTTAGCTACTATTTTTAGTTTAAGTTTTCCTTCTTCAAAACCTTCAACTTCAAATCTATGAAAGCCTTTGCTTAATGAGTCTATATCTCCATCTATCTCCGCTTCAAATTCCCAACCATCTACTAACTTTATAACTGCTTCTTTTCCATCTTTCTTTACTATCTTCCCTGAAAATCTCTCCCCAGTATCGAAAGTCATCTTACTACTTATTCTTTTATTATTTATATTATAGGAGTTACCAACATTAAAAATTCCTGGCATAATTTCACCTCATATTATCATCTATATTACTTATAATATCGTGTATATAAAAAAAAATCTTAACTTTTGATTTGGAAACATCTTGGAAATATTATTATTATCTTTAGAAAATATTGCCTTATATAATAAAATCAAAGATAAAAATTAGAAGGAGGTTTTATTATGATAAGAAAAAAGCTAATAGAAATATTAATATCATCTATTATTTTAGTTCCCTTGTTATTTGTCTCTTGTAATAATTCTACTAAAAAAATAACTATATCAGAAGATACTCAAACTGAAATTGCTTTAGAAGAAAGTGAAGTTTTAAGTGCAATAACAGATGGTGAGAAACTTATCGATGAAGGAAAATTTGAGGAAGCAAAAGAAGAATTCATTAAAGCAGTTAATTTAGATAAGACTAATAAGGAAATGTACCTAAGAATAAAAGATAAATACTTATCTGTAGATAAGACAGATGAAGCTTATTATTTTATTAAAACTGCTGTTACAAATAATGTGGATGTTGAAAATATGAAATCTGTATTAAAAGATATATCTGACAAATTTGAAAAAATAAACATTCAAACTTCAGTATATCAAAATAGCAATTATTCATTGCCTCAAGAAGTTTCCACTATGATTTCAGGTGAACAAGTTAATATTCCAGTATCTTGGGAAAACCAAGTAGTAGATACAGCCAATATAGGAACTTTCACTTTTCAAGGATATAACGAGGAGTATGGAAGAAATGCAGTATTAGATCTTACTGTCTTAGAAAATTCTTACGAAAGACAATATGGTTTCTTAAAAAATATTAAAACTGAGAATGGAAAGACTTATCTATATGTTGATTTAATAGAACTCTATTTAGGATATGAAGCTTTACCTGAAGCTATAAAAGATAATAAAGCTGGATATGACGAAGAAAGAAAAGAATACTTTATACCTGATCCAATTTATATTAGAAATAATTATAATACTATTTCCACTTATTTAGTTGATAATAATACCTCTTATTATTTATGCGCCCATAATTTTTTTCCAGAAAAATCAGAATTAAAATCTGGAGATGAAGTACCTGTTTCTTTAGATGAATTTTCTGCAATGAATACTAAGTATCTCAATGATTCTAACTATGGGCTAATGGTATGGTTCGATATAAAGAATGGTACAGTAACAAAAATTTCTCAGCAATATAGACCATAATATAAAGGAGAATTAATATGTTTAAGAAAGTAAAAAAATACGGAATAATTTTTATCATTCTATCTTTATCAATATTTTTATACTCTTGTACTGATAGTACAAAAAAAGTTACACTTTCTGAAAACACTGGAGAAGATATATTAGTAGAAGAAGATGAAATAGCTGAATACCTAAATACTGCAAATAAACTTCTTTCTGATAATCAATTTACTGAGGCTAATGATTTATATAATAAAGCACTTTCTTTAGATAATACAAATAAGGACTTATATATAGAGATTAAAGATAACCTCATTAATTCAAATAGATATGAAGATGCTTATACTGTAATAAAAAGAGCTATTGATAATAATGTTGACGTTGAAGAAATGAAATCTGTATTAAAAGATATATCTGACAACTTCGAAGTTATTAAGTTATCAAATTCAATTTATCAAAATAGCAATTACTCATTACCTAAAGAAGTTTCCACTATGATTTCAGGTGAAGAAGTTAATATTCCAGTATCTTGGGAAAACCAAGTAGTAGATACAGCTAATATAGGAACTTTCGCTTTTCAAGGATATAACGAGGAATATGGAAGAAATATAACTGTAGAACTCACTGTTTTAGAGAATGTTTATGATAAGCAAATAGGCTCTATAAAAAAAATATATACTTCTAATGGAAAAACTTATATAGATATTGATTTAGTTGAATTTTATACAGGTGAGGAAGCTTTAGCTGAAGCAAAAAAAGATAATGCTGCTGCTTATGATGAAACAACAGAAGAGTATTTCCTTCCATTCGGCAATTATATAAGAAACAATTATAGTACTATAACAACTTATGAAGTTTCAAAAGATTCCATTTACCAACTATATTTTCTTGATTTATTCGCTTTAGGTTACGATAGTGAATCACAAATACCTGAACTTAATACAGTTTCTTATGAAACTTTTAAAAGTTATATTGATATGAGATACAAAATGCAAGTAGATTCTGGACACGTTGTAAATGGAGAAATTGAAAGCACTGCTACAACATTATCATGGATTGAACTTAAAAATAATACAGCACAATCTATATATAGAAGATATGCATTTTAATAAAATACCCCCAGTATTGTATTCAACAAAAATTAAAGGAGAATTAATATGTTTAAGAAAGTAAAAAAATGCGGAATAATTCTTATCATTTTATCTTTATCAATATTTTTATACTCTTGTACCGATAGTACAAAAAAAGTTACACTTTCTGAAAACACTGGAGAAGATATATTAGTAGAAGAAGATGAAATAGCTGAGTCTATAAATACTGCCAAAAAACTTCTTTCTGATAATCAATTTACTGAAGCTAATGATTTATATAATAAAGCACTTTCCTTAGATAATACAAATAAGGACTTATATATAGAGATTAAAGATAACCTTATTAGTTCAAATAGATATGAAGATGCTTATAATGTAGTTAAAAAAGCTATTGATAATAATATAGATGTAGATAATATGAATAAAATAGCTAAGGATATTGCTTCAAATTTTCAAACTATACAAGTTAACTATTCAACTTATGAAGAATCAAACTTTATCTTACCATCTACTATTACTACTACATTGGATAATAAGGAGGTTACACTAATTGTGGCTTGGGATAATTCCTCTGTAAATACAAAAAAGGTTGGTGAATACTCTTATAAAGGATTTAGTGAAGAGCATTTTAGAAATATTGAAGCTAAGGTTAATATTTTAAATAGAAAAGAAAAGGTTATTGGCTCAATTAAAAATATATATACTTCTAATGGCAAAACTTATATTGATGTAGATTTAGTTGAGTTTTACTTTGGAAGTAAGATAGCATTACCTGAAGCTATGAAAGATGATAATGCCGTGTATGATGAAGAAAGAGGAGAATATTTTCTATCTGATGGTTATTATATAAGAAACAACTATACAACTATAACTACCTACGAGGTTTCAGATAATTGTAATTATAAATTATTAGAACATGATTTAGAAGAAAGACTAGGTTATGAGATTGATAATAAAGGAACATCCGATATTAATTTTGATTGTTCAGCTAAAGATTTTAAGGAAGTTATAAAATTATATAATGAATTTGAAAAAGAAGAATTTGATGATAAAGGTAGACCAATTACTAATAGATCAAAATTGTGCTGGATTGAATTAGATGCTGGAATAGCTCAATCTATATATAGACAGTACACACCATAGCTGCTGTCGCACATTGAATAATTAAAAAATGAAGAATGAAAAATTAATGTTAAAACTTCTAGAGAAGTTTTTATAAAAATGTATTTTCAGTAATTCCTAAGGAATTAGCTAAATAAACTGGCTTCCCCAAATACTATCGTAGTTTTTTCATTCTATTTTTTAGGGACTGTCTTTATGGCAGTCCTGATTATTTCTCATCTATTCAACCACTCTTAATAATGTAAACTATTTATTATTTTGTAAAAATTTGTTATAATTAAGCTATATTACTTTCTAAAGGAGGTAGGAAATGAATAATGAAATATTAATTATCGAAGATGATAAATCAATAAATGACATACTATTTCACACATTAAAATCAGAAGGATATCTTCCTTATAGTGCATTCACTTTAAAAGATGCTAGAAATTATTTAAATATTAATTTGCCTGACTTAATATTATTAGATTTAAACTTACCTGATGGAGATGGATTTCAGTTATGCAAAGAAATAAACTTAAATAACTCTATTCCAATTATAATACTTACTGCTAAAAATGATATTGTGGACAAGGTTCTTGGCCTCGAACTTGGTGCAGATGACTATATTACTAAACCCTTTCATATTAAAGAGGTAATAAGCAGAATTAGAGCTATTTTTAGAAGAATAGAAAAGACTACTAATGGTACTAATTCTAGCTTTACCAATATAAATGAAAGTGTGAAAATTAACTTTAAAAATAGAACAGTCTTAAAAGATAATGAGCTTATGCAACTTAAACCAAAAGAGTACGAGCTTCTTGAATTCTTTGTTCAAAATAGGAATAAAGTTTTCTCCAGAGAACAGCTTATTGATAATGTTTGGGAGTTTTCTTATGATGGTGATTTAAGAACAGTAGATATTCATATAAGAAGACTTAGAAGTAAACTAGATACTAAGGGTACCCCATCAATAATTGAAACAGTTTTCTCTGTCGGATATATTATGAGGTAGATTATGAAAATTAAATATAAATTCACCTTAATTATTACAAGTATTCTTATTATTTTGGGACTCTCCCTAAATATTTCTGTAAGAAAAATACTTAAGGATAATATGGAAAGTTCAATTACCTCTTCAATGAAAGAAGTTATGAAAAGTACTAGAGAATCTATAAAATATACCTTATCTCAAAGAAACTACTTATATAAAGATAAGGCTTTAAAAGAAGAAGCAAATTATTTACTAGATTATATATCACAAAACTTTGATAGTACACTACAAATTTGTGATATTAGTGGAAATGTTTTAGCTTCAAATCTCTCATTTAAACCAATAGAAATAAGTCAAAACCTTAGTGAAGTTAAGGCAGGTAAAACTATAGTTAATATAAAGTATCAAGATAATAAACTTATAGGAATTCTTTCCTACCCTATAATAATAAATGAAAGTTATATTGGAATTATAAATTTAAATAAAGATTATACTCCTTTATATGAGGAATATTATAAAGCAACAAATATTTTAACATTAATTGAAGTAATATTAATAATCTTTATATTTCTATTATCAACTAGGTTAACTAATAAAATAGCAAAGCCTATTACAAACTTAACTATAGCATCAAAAAGCCTTGGAGAAGGTAATTATGATGTATTATTAAACACTGAAGGTACTGATGAAATATCAATTTTATCTAGGGAGTTCCTTAATATGAAAAATAAAATTAAAGAGCAAATATTAGATATAGAAAGTGAAAAAGAAAAGGTGGAAAAATTAGCACTAAGTAGAAAAATATTTTTTGATACAGTAACTCATGAACTTAAAACTCCACTTACTTCAATAATTGGATACTCAGAAATGATATTAGAAAATGTAGTAGATGATGAAGAATTCAAAAAAAGAGCCGTAAGTAGAATATATTCAGAAAGCCAAAGATTAAATACCCTTGTATTAGAAATAATAAAAATATCTAAAGGTCTTTCTTCAATAAAAGAAGAATATATAGAATTTAATATAAAGGAACTACTAGAACAAGTAATTTCTGATATGTCTATAAAAGCTGAAAAATATAATTTAAACATAATCTATAATTTAGAAGATAGTATCTTAAAGATTAAAGTTAATAAAATAAAAGAAGTGTTTATAAATTTAATAGATAATGCAATTAAATACTCTATTAACAATAATGATAATAATATTGAAATCTGCGGATATATAAAGGACAACTTATACAAAGTTTCAATTATTAATGAAGCTAATCCAATTCCAGAAGAAATATATAGCCATGTTTTTGAACCCTTTATAAAAATTAATTCAGATGAGGACAACTATAGTTCTGGCCTAGGACTATATCTTTGTAGTGAAATAATAAAAGATCATAATGGAAGTATTACTTTATCAAATGGCAATAAAGTCGAAGCAACTGTATCCCTTCCCATTTAAAATGCAAATATAACTGCAAATATAAATATAATATGCTCCATAAGACAAATGGCTACAAAAAGAAGTTCTAAGGTTCGTAAAAACTACTAAGACCAAGAGTTTTGGTAGAACTCGCATGCGCTCAGACAAACCAACAACTCTAAGGCCTAGCAGTTTTTCCTTCACCAAGAACTTCTAATTTTTCACCATATGCTTATTTCACATATTATATTTATATTCGCTTGTAACTTAGCATTTAAAATTAAAAAATGAAGAGGGCCTATCACACAATTTAAAATTAATAAAAAAAGAAACTCAGTTTACCTGAGTTTCCTCCTTAATTGTTAATTGTTAATTGTTAATTCTTAACTGTTAATTATTAATTGAAAAAAGGCTGCATATGCAGCCCTTTTTTTACTCTACTACTATTTTGTTGTAGTTTTTCTTACCTCTTTTTAATAAAGCAGCTCCATCTTCAAGGTCTGATTCTTCAAGAGTCCTAGTAACTTCAGTTACTTTTTCACCATTTAAAGAAAGTCCTCCTTGCTGAATTAATCTTCTTCCTTCAGCCTTTGATGGCACTATTTTATTTTCAGCCATTATATCTAAGATTGTTGAGCCAAGCTTTTCTTTAGATATAGTAACTGTTGGAACGTTACTCATATCTACTCCACCTGAGAATAAAGCTTCAGCAGCAGTCTTAGCCTTAAGTGCTTCCTCTTCTCCATGAACTAACTTAGTTACTTCAAAAGCAAGTCTCTTCTTAGCTTCATTAATAGCTGCACCTTCAACTGCACAAATACTTCTTACTTCATCCATAGGTACGAAAGTTAATAATGCTAAACATTTTTCTACATCTGCATCATCAACATTTCTCCAATATTGGTAGAAATCAAATGGAGATACTTTATTAGGATCAAGCCATAAAGCTCCTCCTACAGTTTTACCCATCTTTTGTCCTTGGCTATTAGTTAAAAGTGTACAAGTCATAGCCATTGATTGACCTTGAGCTTTTCTTCTAACTAATTCAACACCTGCAATCATATTTGACCACTGGTCATCTCCACCTAATTGCATCTTACATCCATATTTTTGGTTTAATACATAGAAATCATATCCTTGCATTAACATATAATTAAACTCTAAGAAAGAAAGTCCTTTTTCTAATCTTTGCTTAAAACATTCAGCTGTAAGCATTCTATTTACTGAGAAATGAACTCCTACTTCTCTTAGGAAATCTACATAATTTAAATTTAATAACCAATCAGCGTTATTAACTAATATAGCCTTATCATCAGAAAAGTCTATAAATTTTTCCATTTGCTTTTTAATAGAATCAACATTATGTTGAATTTGCTCTTTAGTTAACATTGATCTCATATCAGTTTTTCCTGATGGATCTCCAACCATAGCTGTTCCACCACCAACAAGAGCTATTGGTCTGTGACCTGCTCTTTGCATATGAGCCATAAACATTAAAGCAATAAAATGTCCAACATGTAAACTATCAGCAGTTGGATCAAATCCTATATAAAAAGTTATTTTTTCCTTTTCTAAAAGTTCTCTAGTCTCATCTTCATGAGTAAATTGCTTTATGTATCCACGATCTAATAATTCATCTAAAACATTAGCCATTCCACGTAACCTCCTATTTATTACTTATTATAGTATATCTTTTTATAGACATAATATCAATGTTGAATTAATAGAAATTCTACCTACTTTTTATTCAGTTATAAACTCTAATCATCTAAAATAAATATCACTTATATTAACTTAAATTAGGGTAAAAGTTTAAATGAACCAATCTAAATCTATAATTTATATTAAGCTTAAATAATTATATTATTCAACTTAGTACTAACTATTATATAATTTTGTTTAGTCTTAAACTTCTATTCATCAAGCCAATTAGGATTTATATTAATATGAAAACATAATTTATCTAAGTTTTTTATTTATTGCTTCTCTATCCTTCAATTATACTAAGCAAGAAATATTGAAATAGATTTATTTTGTATAGTATAATAATTAAAAATTTAATATTATAAAGAAATTTAACAATTCTAATTGATAGATAAATACCAAAATGAAATTATAATTTTGCATTAAGTAGATTTATACTAATAAGGAGGTGCAGTACTATGCTAAATAATATTTTTATTAACAAAAGTAAATTAACTAAAATAACGCATATTATTCTATTTATTACTACAGGATTATATCTATTAGAATCTATATTTCTTGCTGGACTATTTACTAATCCAATATTAGCTTGTATTAATATTATATTAAGTATTATTTCTCTTATAATAGCAGTTATAAAGAAAGAGAGTAAATTAGCTATTATTGATTTATCTATTCTTTTAGGAACTTTAGCAATATTTATATATCTAATTAATTTATAAAAAGTCTTTTTTAATTTACGAATATAAAGTGATTCTTATCTTCAGGTGGAGTTTTCTTAAAAAGTAGAGAACCAAAATCTTGTATTTTGTGTAAATCACTTTTACAGAGTACAGGATGCCTACTCCAGCTGAAGGTTAGAAGAACTAATCAAGGCGAGTAGCAATGCTTAGCTCCCACTTGTAGAAAGTGGAGTATTAGCAATGGTAGCGATGGGATAAAATTAAATATAGATAAATTCTGATACCGTACTATTCAATAATGAATATACGGTATTTTTTATTTGAAGTTCCATACTTTTTCTATTAAAAATCCCTGCAAGTAATTAAAAATTATAGCATTCACAAATCCTCCAACATATTTTTAGTAAAATATGTTATAATTAAGAATAATTGTATTTAATTTTTCAAGAATTATAAGGAGGTATTTTATGAAAAGTCAACTTAAATACTTTTTATCAGGTATTATCATAATATTATTTAGTTCACCTATAGGTTACTTTATGATCAATACATTATATGCTAATAAAAATCTATCAGGCGAATACACTACTTTATTAAATGGCTTTATACATTCAATTATTATAATTGGTGTTCTAGTATTTTTCCTAGGATTAATAAATCTATTTATTGAAAAAAACATAAATAGATAATATGAATTTTGGGTATTAGGGGGAATAACATGGATATAACTATTAATATCTCAAAAATAATTTTAGAAACAGATAGGCTTATTTTGAGACCATGGAAAGAAACAAATCTAAATGAGTTTTTCCAGTATGCATCAATCCTAGGGGTAGGTTAAATGGCAGGATGGAAACATCATAAGTCAATTGAAATTTCAGAAAAAATATTACAGTCATTTATTTCATGGAAAAATGTCTTTGCTATAGTCTATAAAGAAAATACTAAGGTAATTGGTTCATTAGGATTACATAATTCATGGGCTAATGATGAAAGTGATTATTCACATCTTAAACTTAAGGAAGTGGGATACGTTTTATCTAAAGACTATTGGGGAAATGGATTAATGCCTGAAGCACTTACAGCAGTAATTAAATTTTGCTTTAATATCTGCAAGGTAGATGCACTCACAATATGCCACTTCTTATCTAATACACAGTCTAAAAGAGTTATAGAAAAATGTGGATTTAAATTTGTAAAACAAAGCGAATATTTTGCTAAACAACTAGATTTAACTTTTGATGATATGCAATATGTATTGTTAAATAAAGAAAATTTCTAACCACCCTATTCTTCAATAAACTTAATAGACAATATTAAATTTACTAAGAAATAATTATAATACTAGTAAATGGAGGGAATTAAATGAAAAAAGTATTAAAAGGCATATTAGGAATGATGGTATTTTATATTTTTAATATGTTTATAATGCAAATTATTGGACAATTTATTTTTGTTGGTGACCCCGTTACTCTTTCTTATCACTTATTTACCTATACAGGATTAATGACTTTATGTGCAGTTATTATTGTATGTACATATATAATAATTGAGAAATTAAATGAAGTTAAAGCAGAGGTTAATAAATCAAAAAATACATAAATTAATATTTAACATAACTCAAAGCTCAGTATTAGGTAGTGATTTCTGCCTTGGAATGTATTGGTTAAGATTAGGACTTTCTTTTCTTATATGTATTTTATCTGCTATAAATCTATTTAATTCAAATAAATTAAAATATAAAGACAAATATAAATAAGAATTTGTAGGGGTAGTATTATAATTGAACTTAGCAGAAAGTTTTCCACTTCTATTATACCTATTTATCAACATTTACTAAAAAAGATAAAGTATCAATAATTTCATTTACTTTTAAGAAAACAAATGAAATTATTGATACTTTATTTTTATCTTTCTTCATTATAAATAATCATTGAAATTCAACTAATCCGAATTTCTTCATTTAGTTTTATTTCTTGGGCAAAATTAAATCATTCAAGGAGTCTTTAACATATTGTGCGTAAATTGACTTGAAGTTTACAAGGTCGGTGGAGCATAATATGTTAAAGACTCCTACAAAATTTGAAGCTATTAAGCTGCGTAGGATTTTATGAAGTCTGGAAGTTCTTCTAGACATTCACAGTTTAAGTTAATAAATAAATTCACGTTAAACCTTTGAGAGAATTCCTTTATTTTTTTGAACAGAGTAATTGATTCAGATATATTTTTATTAATTATATTTGAAAGAGCATCAATATAAATATTCTCAACATCATAATTTTGTGATACTACACCACAAAGTAAGCCATAAAAGCTATCACAATCAACTATGTCTAACTCTTCAGTGTCAACAAACCTTATTTTCTTATTAAGTTGCATCATACGTCTTGCATCGTCGTCAATATAAACAGTATCACCTTTAGAATTTAATGAGGCCTCATTAGCTAGCTCAATTAACTTTTTGGATTTACCTGAACCTCTCTTTGCACAAAAAACTTGAATCATTGGAATCCACTCCTTTAATAAAATTTTTTATTCTCTTAATTTTAGTATATTCTTTATTACTGAAAATATTTACAATAAATTCAATAATAAAGCAAAAAGATAGAGACACTAATTAGTTTCCCTATCTTTGCTACTCTACATACATATATTTATGTGAACTTATAACTTTATTTTTTCCTGCGTCTTTTGCCATGTATAGATATTCGTCGGCAGCTTTTATTACTGCTTCTATAGTATCACCATCATAGGGATAAAATCCTAGCCCAAAACTCGCTGTTATACTTTTACTTATATTACCATCTTGAATATAATTTTTACTAATAGCTTCTCTAATTCCGTCTACTTTCTTGAATATTTCATTAGCTGGACAGTTACAATCTATGTACAAGATTAATTCTTCTCCACCATATCGTGCTATTATATCCTTTGGTCCTAATTTTTCTCTTATCATTTTAGTAGTTTCTATTAAGACTTTATCTCCAAATAGATGTCCTAACGTATCATTGATCTTCTTAAAATCATCTAAGTCTATCATAACTATTGCATACTCTTTAACATCCTCTTCATTAAACCTTTCATTTATAATTTCATAAAAGGTTCTTCTATGATATATTCCAAGTAAAGAGTCAGTTTTGGCTGCTTTTTCTATCTTTTTATACAAAATAGCATTTTCTAAAGCTATTGCTATTTGATTTGCTATCGTATTTAAAAATAATTCATGGAACTCATTTAAGAAGTTAAAATGTGTATGATCAACTACAATATAACCTATACAATCTTCTCCAACATTTATAGGTACACCCATTCTTGAATGAATACATATTTTATTATTATCATCTTTAGTTATAGGTATCTTAGAATTTAAAATAAAAGTTTTTCTCTGACTTATGTATTTATTACAATCATCAGTTAATTTAATACTTTCATTAGTCCCATTAGTAGCACTTATAACAAAACTTTCATCTTCTTTTAAATAAACAGTAGATTGTGTAACACCAATAATCCCAATTATCATATCATTAATAATTGGTATTATATCTTTGCTGCTTAAATTAGAGTTTACATAATTACTAATAAAGAGCACATTAGAAAGCATATCTAAGTTTTTTTCATACTGTACATTAATTGTACTTAATTCTTGTAACTTACTTTCAGTAATTCTTTGATAACTTTCATACTCAGATCTTATTTGCTCATATTTTAACTTATAATCGTCCATACTCCCTCCCTATTTTATTCTAAATAGTATGAATCGAATTATTTCCCCTATAATTTAATATTACTGTATTTCTTTATTAATATCAATATCTTTTGCCTATATTTCCTTAAAAAACCACAATTGTGAATTATTTTTAAAGACTATCCTTAACAATTCCAGTTCCTTCTATAATTATGTTCACATTTAATTCCAATTCAGTAATGCTTAATGGGTCCTCTATTTCTATATCTAAATTCTTTACATCTAATAATCTTTTAATATCAAATATATCTAAGCCTTCTTTTTTATATGTATTAAAAATGTTTTTTAAGTAGTTTTTTACTTCTTGTTCTTTTACTATTTTAATATAATTTAATGTATTTTTATCAACTATTAATTTATCCTGAGCTTCAGCCACTGATACCTTCATCTCTAAATCTTTTATAAGCCTAATTTTATTATCTTCATATTCTAATTCAGTTTTAGTTGAATTACTTAATATCTCTAAAGTTATAAAACCTTCCTCTGACTGAGGGTTTGATATTTCTAAAGTTCCTTTAGTTACATTATTCATTAATAAATTATAACTCAAAGTATCATTTGCTTTTAATCTATTTATTAATTTACTATCTTTTATTATTGCCCCTCCACCAATTTCAATCTTCTTATCTAATGCATCTTCTCTTATTTCTATAGCTCCAACTATATATGTCTTATCATCCTCTATAGACTTGCTTAGATATTCATTAATATTGGCTCTCACTGCCCTAGGATTTCTCTTGTTTTTATGTACTAACTCTTCTAAATATAGTCCAAGATATTCTTCATCACTAGAAGTTACTTTAAGTAAATCTTTAACTTCTCCAAAATAAACAAATATATCTGGTTTTATTTGAAACTCCTGATTGTTATTTATTAAATCTAAATATCCCTTTACCCCTTCTCTTGCAGCTTTTTCAGTAAATATATAAGCCCTATTTTGTGAATAGTTCAACTCATAACTTGAAGCTAAATTAACGTCCCTTAATGCTTCCAAAGCTGTCTTTCCTATTCCTTTGTATATCATTCTTCTTCCCTTGTCTGAGCTTTCATTTGTACTTCTATATGGTTTAATACAATCTACGTAAACAACAGATCTTCCAAAATCATCTGTATCAAATATAATACTTGTTGCAAAAGTAACCTTATTTATATCTCTATAATTAAAACATCCTACTAAAAGGATTGGAAATAAAAAAGCTACTATTATTAAACTAAAAAATCTTCTAGCTCTCATCTTCTTCTCCTTCTTTTACAAAATCTTTAGATATCCTACTCAATTTTCCTCTTAGCACTACATCTTTAAACTTATACTCGTTTGTACTTCCAACTGGAAATAAGAATTGGTATCCTACTGAGTCAAGTTCTGAAAGTTGAATTAAGAATATTATGGCTCCAGATAAAAATCCAGGTATTCCAAAAGCTGCTGAAAAACATACTAATATTATTGCCCAGAAAGACAATGCTCCATAAAGCTTTGGAATTAAGAAATATGACAAAGTACTTAATGCCACTACTATTATTGTAATTCTAGATGCTATACCAGCTGCCACTGCAGCATCTCCTAGTATTAAAGCCGAAACTATACTCATTGCTCCACCTATCGGCTGAGGTAATCTAAGTCCTGCTTCTTTTATAAATTGGAATGCAATCATCATAAGTATTACTTCAAGAAAAGTAGGAAATGGTACTCCCGCCCTAGATACAGCAAGCCTAAACATAAATAAGGATGGTATCATAGCAAAATGGTATGTTATCACCGCAACATAAAGACCTGGAACTAAAGCCGCCACAAAAAAAGCAATCCACCTTAATATTCTATTGAAGTTTGTATAATATCTATTTAAATAATAGTCATCGGGCATTTGAAAGTTTTCTAAGAAGAAATACGGTACTGTAATTACAAAAGGAGTACCGTCCACTACTACTCCTATTCTTCCCTCTAGAAGTTTTGCACATACTTCATCTGGTTTCTCAGTATATCCAACTGTATCAAAAAAGCTATCCTGCTTCTTTAAAGCATCTTCTATATAATTTGTATCTAAAATAAATCTTAGGTCTAAGTTTTTAACCTTATTTTTTATTTTATTTATTAATTCTATAGGTGCAATTCCATCAATATAGCAAACAGCTACAGAAGTCTGTGATTTTTCCCCTACTACAATAGCTTCAAATTTTAAATCTGGATTTTTAATACGTCTTCTTATTAAAGCTACATTATTAACTATAAGTTCATTAAACCCCTCTCTTGGACCTTTTAAAACAGATTCAGTTTCAGGTGTTCCAATTCCTCTTACAGGAAACCCCTTAGCTTCTACATACATTATTTCTTTGTATTTATCAAAAATAACTGCTGGATCTCCTGATAAAATATGCATTATAGCATCATCAACATCTTTTGCAATTCCAGCTGCATTTATGTCTAGAGCATTTTCTATAACCTCTTGTAGCGAAGTGAATTCCCCACTTTCAGGAGGTAAATCTCCAAATCCTCTTAAAGGGGATACTACATATTCACTAATCAATTCACTATTACATAAATCATCAATAAATACTATTGTAGCTTTTCCTAATACAGTTTTTACTGGCCTATACTTAACATCAAAGGAGTTTTTTAATTTCTCCTTCACATATTCTAAATTATTCATATACATCACCTGTTTGTATTATTTGTTTGAAAACTGTTTAATATTCATTTTTTTGCTAATACTATAGGGGAATGAAATAATTAAAGAATGAAAAGTTAAAGAATTAAAGAATTGAGGAAGTAATTTGTTCCAAATTACTAAACGCTAAATTTTAGTAATTCATCTTTGTTGAATTACTTCATTAATAGCTAATTGTTACTTGCTAATTATTTATTTCAGTAACATAGGAAAACTTCTAATTTTAAAGTTTAATTTTTTCTATATTTCATAATAAAATTACTAATTGTTAATTAAATAAATCTAATTATAAGAAACTCAGCTCCGCTGCAGTTTCATCCAAAATTGTTAATTATTAATTGTCAATTGCTAATTGTTACTATTTGTTATTGAAAGAAAGGATTTTTTTATGAATAAAATTTCTACTAAGCACTTTATATTATTTATATTAGGAACATCTATTATATCTTGTAAGACTTATCTATCTATATTTGTAGATGTTGGGGGGAGAAGTACATGGCTTGCTTCAATATTAGCTTCCTTTATTTTTGTTTGCTTTCTTTTATTTATAATGAATACTTTCAAGAAAACAAATAATTTTGATATTGTTGATATTTTTAATAAATCTACACCTAAATTTATTAGTTCATTGTTTTTAATAATATTTATATTAGCTTTATTTTTAAATGCAATTGAAGCTGCTGCTGTAGAAGCTAATGTTCTTCATTCAACTTTATTTATAGATACACCTATTTGGTATGCTTTAGCTTTCTTTATAGTTCCTTCATTGTTTATATTTGGTAAGAAAATACGTACACTACTTATTTTTTTAATAATAAGTTTTTCAATTATAATAGTAAATGGTATACTATTCTTCTTATTAACCCAAAGTTATAAAGATATTAATAATTTATTACCTATATTAGGTGATAAACCTATTTCTAATTTTTTATATTCTGCATTAATGATTCTAGGTAGTATGTCAAGTTTTATGATAGTTACTCCATTCTTAAAGTATATTGATAAAACAGAGCATATTAGAATTCACAGCTTATATGCTGGAGTAATTTCTTCTGCTTTTATTATTTTATCTTTTATAGGAGTTATCACTGCTTTTGGTCCTTTGCGTGCAGCTAATATTTTTTATCCTGAATTCGTTCTAAGCCAAAGAATAGAATTAGCTGGCTTCTTAGAATTCGGTGAACTATTCTTTATAATTCAAACAGTTGTAGGATTATTTATTAAATATATTCTATCAACCTATAGCATATTATTAATATGTAATAAATTTATAAAAAGAAAAGCTGTTTTTATTGGAGTATATACATTCTTAGTATTTGTTTTATCTAATTTTCTTGGAGTAAATAATTATATGTTATATGATATTTCAAAGTATATTCAAGGCGTAAATTTAATTGCTTTTATAGTGATACCATTTATAGTTTTCATAATTTATTACTTTAAATTTCTCCCTAAGAAAAGCAAATAAAATGTAGATTTATAAATAAATTTTTATCTCAATATTCCTTGAAAAATATCCTTATTATGATATAATTAGTTTGAATATTTAAATGATTAGGAAAAATCTCGATACGTTCTATCCCTTAAAGTTCATAATCACCTTAAGGAAGAAATATATCAAGTTTGTTCTTATGAATTTTAAGGAGGATTTATAAATGGAAGATAAGAAAATTGTTTGTAAGGATTGCGGAAAGGAATTTGTTTTCACTGTTGGAGAACAAGAATTCTATAAAGAAAAGGGATTTGATAACGATCCAGTTAGATGTCCTGACTGTAGAAAAGCTAGAAAAGCTCAAAACAATAGAAGATAATTTCTCTACCGAGTTAACCTGTCCTGGTTAACTCTATTTTTTTTCGAATTTTTCAAGTATTATTATTGTAAATTTGCACAAGCTATATTTAGTATGGATATAGGAGGTAACAAATTTTGAGTTTTTTAAAATCAATATTTACTATTTTAGTATTAATGGTACTTATATCATTACTTTTTAAATATTCTTTTTGGGCTGTTAATTCTATATTAATTCTAGCAACTTTATTATTCTTAGGAGATGTTTTTTATTATAATAGAGTCCTATCTAAGTAATGCTTATTCCTTAGCGACTTTCTAAGTCGTTACAAACCTATATATACTCACTTGAAAGTAAGATAAGGAAATTATAAATAAATGCGAATAAAGACAAAGGTAAATATACTACTATATTTACCTTTATACTATATTCCACAATTTAAGATAACTAAAGGATGAATACATATCATTGTGTTATATTCCCCTTATTAATAAATCCCCATCATACAATTTTTTAATTTCTCCCTCTCTATGCATCCATTCTTGACATAAATCGAAATCTTCTTTTCTATAATCACCATTAATCTCAAAATTGAAGTTTTTAAATCCCTCTGCTACTTCTCTTGGAAATCCGCAGTACTCCATAAAGTAATTAACCTTTGCTTCACTAGATGAACTATTGAAAATTTCTGCTGCTTCATTTAATGCTTTATGAAAGTTTTTAACTGCCTCTTCATTGTTATTATAAAAATCTTCATCAAAGCACCACATTACTAGATTTTTATCACTATTTCTTGAATCCCAAATAATCTTACCCCCACTATTAACTAATTTAGATACAAAAGGCTCAATTGCAACTAAGGCATCTATTTCGTTATTATTTAATGCCTGAATTCTATCATAAGTGTTATTAATCCAAACTATTTTAGGATTCCTTATAATATCCTTTAAATCATTTTCTAAAAATAATCTAAATAATCCACTTCTATTAACACCAACTCTAATTCCATTTAAATCCTTAGGTAAATCTTTTCCACCAACTAAGTTTATAGTTCTTGTTAGATTAGAAGTTATAACTGCCTTCTTCCCCTTTTCAAGCATATAGAAGAAAAATGTTGTATCTCCCATCATTGCATCTGATCTACCTTCTAAGAATTCAACATTTCCTTTAAAGAAAAAGTCTTCATCTAAATATAAGTTCATATCTATATTATATTTTTTAAATATCCCTTGCTTATCTGCCAATATTGAAGTTAGACTTAGTGGATTCTTCTTTATTAAATTTAAATTTATCTTTACCATAACTTCCTCCCTTGTAATAAAATGCGAATATAACTGCAAAGATAAATTGACTGCTCGTAAGACAAATTGCTACAAAAATAAGTTCTAAGGCTCGTAAAAACTACTAAACCAAGAGTTTTGGTAAAACTCGCATGCGCTCAGACAAACCAACAACTCTAAGGCCTAGTAGCTTTTACTTCACCAAGAACTTCTAATTTTTCGCCATATGCTTACTTCACCATCAATTTATCTTTGCTAGTAATTCATCATTTAAATATTTTAGGTGATTACACTAACTTTTATTGAAATTTAGCTCATCTGAATTTCTTCTTTTAGTAGGCTAGAATCCCCAAGTTTAAATTATTTAAAACGTTTCTAACATTAATGATATGTATTAAATTGGAGATTTTATTATAATGAGAAACTACAATTCTTATTTAAGATAGCTAAGATGGCGTTAAGAATTTTTATTGTTTGAGCAAAGCGAGTTATAAAAATTTAGCCAGCTTAGATAGCTTAAATTTAGAATTATATTCGAAATTATCTAAAAATCGGAAAGTTAATACATATCATTATGTTTTATTCGCATTTTATAACAATATTGTATATATTAAAAATTCTAATGACATTATGAAGTGAAAGCTATATATAAGAAGCAGAGGTCTTGGTCCCCATTCTCTTCCCATTTCTTTATATACTTCTTGTATTTTATAATAATCCTTATACCATTTAACATATCCATAATAATAAAATATCATAAGTCCTGATATAAATATTATTAAGCTTATTTTTGACATTAAAAATAGGGCTATCCAAGCTAATACCATAATTATGGCTTCTGGTATTATTATCTTAATTGAGTTTCTAAAACCAATAACGTGAGGTAGAGTTACTCTAACTCCTTTATCTTTCTCATAGTCAGATGTATTGTTTGTGGACATTAAGAATATAGTCATTATCATTGATATTAGTGCATATAAAATTATTTCTATACTTACTTTACCTTGCTGTATATAAGCAGATACAAAGCTACTTATACCACCTGCAAATATTCCTGATACTAATTCACCAATAGGATAAATTATATATGGTTTTGGTCCTAAGGAATAAGTTATTGCTGCTAAGGCACTTACTATACCTATAATTAATATACTTATATCCTTAGTTATTAAAACTACTAAAAGTCCACTTCCTCCACCTAAAGCTAACATAAAACCTAAAGCTATTATTGCATCTAAAAACTTAGCGTCTCCTCTAACTAAACCTTCACTACCTAAGTGCCCTGTAAAGGTATCTTCATTTTCTTCATTCTTTAAAAATGCTCTTATTTCATTTGCTATATTAGCTACTATATTTAAGCTAAAGCCTGAAATAAACATTAAAATTAATGGAAGTATTTTTATATCTCTTGCTAAATATGCTCCAAACAATCCACCACTTAAAGCTGGAAGTCCTGTTGCAAAGCCTGTTCTAATCTCCATTACTGTATATATTCGTTTTAAAAAATTATTTTTCATTATCTAATACTCCCTGATGTTATTCCTTGATAAATATGCTTTTGCAAAAATACGAAAAATAAAATCATTGGTATCATACTTATTACAATCCCTGCACATATAACCTGCCATTCTGTAGATGCTGGTCCTATAAAGTTAAACAATGTTGTTGATACAGTATTTAACCCTTCCCCTGGCATATATAAAAATGGTACATAAAAATCATTATATATTGAAATTATTTTAAGCATAATTGCAGTTGCAGTTGCAGGTTTTAGCAAAGGAAATATTACCTTTCTATATATTTGAAAATATCCTGCTCCTTCTAACATTGCTGCTTTATCTAAATCCCTTGGAACTTTTTCTAATGCTTGCATATAAATATAAACCATTAATACATCTGCACCTAAATATATTATTATTGGTGCAAGCCTAGTATTGTATATACCTAGTGCATCAACTATCTTAAAGGTTGCAACTTGAGACATTTCCATAGGCACTATTGATACAAGCAAATACATAAATAAAATTAACTTTTTAAATTTAAAATCAAATCTACTTATAACAAATGCCACCATAGAACCTATAATTACACTACCTGTAGCTCCAAAAAATATTAATATAAATGTATTAATAAAGCCCATAAGCATCTTACCATCTACAAAAGCCTTTATATAATTTTCAAAGTAAGCAAAGCTATTTGGTGGAGTAATTCCACTTGTTCTAGTGAATTCATCATAAGTTTTAAAGGATCCAAAAATAACTGTTATTATTGGCAAAAACACTATTATTGTCCAAGCAATTAAAGCAGTATATTTTAATATTTTTGCTATTATAGACTTAATACTCATCTTCATCATTACTATATACCTTCTTTTGAATAATTGTGGCTAATATAATTACTATTGAAATTATTACAGCCATACTAGCTGCAAGTCCTATTTTCTTTTGCTCAAAGGCAGTTTTTATAGTTTGTAATAAGAATGTGCTAGTACCATTAGATCCATTAGTCATTATCATAGGTATTTCAAATACTGAGATAGATCCAATAATAAGTAAAATAAAGTTTATCTTAATTATTGTGTGGATATTAGGTAATATTACATATCTAACCTTTTGCATTATAGAAGCTCCTTCTATTTCTGCAGCCTTTAAATATTCCCTTGGTATAGATTGAATTGCTCCAAAATACATAATAAAGCTTCTACCTGTAAATCTCCAAAGGGATATGCTAGCTAATGTATAATTAACTATTCTCGGATCTCCAAGCCAATAATGTACAAACTCTCCAAGTCCTAAGCTTCCAAGGGCTGCATCAAATGTTCCTCCTGGTTCAAAAAACACTCTAAACATCATTGATATTGCAACTCCACTTATAAGAGTTGGAAAAACAAAGCTTGCCTTAAAAAAGCCTTTAAATTTAACTTTAAAAGATAGCATAATAGCAAAAAACATAGCTATTATAATTTGAAGGATTCCAGATAAAAAGTAATATAAACTATTTTTAAAAACCTGAAAATAAGTAGGATCCGTTAAAACTTTTATATAATTATCAAAGCCAATAAACTCCTTAACCTTTGATATACCATTCCAAGATGTAAAACTATATATAACTATTTCAATTATAGGTAAAAATCCAAATAAGAATAATAATAAAATAGGAAAAAAAAGAAAGAGAAAAATAATTTGTCTTTCTTTTTTTATTAAGTTTACATTATTCATTTGCCTTTGCAGCAGCTTCCCACTTAGCTTCTAATGAATTTACATAGTCAATATAACTTTCATTTTCATTTGGATATAAACCTATATTAATAACTTTTTGAAGTACATCTGTTAATCTTCCTACACCTACTTCATTAGTAATTGCAGCATACTTACTATCAATTTCTGGAGTTTCTGTAGATGATGTTAATACTATATTATTCTTTTCAAACATCTCTTTTTGTTCTGCAGTTAAGTCTTCTTTATTTGGTGACATTCCACCTAAATCATCTGCATATCCACTTTGAGCTGAAATAAAGAACTCTAAAAACGCCTTAGCAGTTGCTTTATTTTCACTATTCTTATTCATTACAATTACTGATGGTGCTCCAAAAGCAATACTTGTTTGACCATTAAATTTAACTGGTAATGGAGCTATATTAATTTTGCTTCCATTTGTGCTAAGTTCTTGAATCATCTTTGCATCTTGAGAACCCTTCATTATCATTGCAACTTCTCCATCTGCAAGCATTTGAAGAGACTTAGCAAAATCACCTGTTATAGGGTCTGCTTCTGTTAATCCATTTGAAGCTAATCCATAAAATAAATCCATTATTTCACGTATTGGTTGACCTTCTTTAAATCCAGTTCAAGCTTCAAGCATTGCAGATCTATATTGCTCTCCACCATAAGAAGTTAATGTTCCACCCCAAGTTCCTAAAGTCTTGTTGTAGTTTGTATAGAAAGGTATAGCATCAGTATTTTCTTTTATCTTTTTGCAAGCTTCTATAAATTCTTCAGTAGAAGTTGGCATTTCTTCTACTCCAGCCTTCTTTAAAACTTCTTCATTATAAATAATTCCTAAACTATTTAAAGCAACTGGTAGTCCATATGCAACATCATTGTAATCTGCTTCTGTAACATCAATATACTTTTCTTTAAGTTCATCAACTGTTCCTAATGGCTCAAAATAATTTTCATATTCTTCAGGAGTTCCATTCATACTAAAAGGTAAGAATAAAACATCACCATAATCCTTAGTATTCATTCTAGTCATTATGTATTTATCATAATCAGCAGATGATTCCCATACTATATCTTCAACATTTGGATATAGCTTTTTAAAATCTTCTTCTATTTTTTCAAATAATTTGTCAGCATCTGTTCTAGAGGTAACAACCTTAATAGTTCCTCCAATTTCTTCACTTTTCTTTTCGTTAGCCTTAGTACATCCCACCATAAACATTGGTAACATTAATAAAGTTGCTATTATCTTTTTTGCTTTCATATTAATTACTCCTTATATTTTGTTTTGTTAATATATCAAAAATATTAGCCCTATTAAAATTAAAACTAATACTAATTTTATCCCCTATTTTTATATTATTTACTCCATAATCCTTTAAAGTAAATTTCATTTTATTATGGATAATATAAAAAATTGTTTCACTTCCAAGATACTCAATCTTTTCTACAATACTTTCAATAGATTCATCATTAGAATTATCTACCTTAATAGTATCTTCTGATCTTAGTCCAATTATATATTTTCCTTTATTTAAATCATTAAATTCTTTAGGCTTATTAAGCTTAATAGACTCACCTAAAAGAATATAATCATCATCTATAAATAAATCAAATAAATTTATCTGAGGTCTTCCAATAAAAGTAGCTACAAAAACATTACTTGGATTATTATATATTTCAAAAGGACTTCCTATTTGCTGAATTTCTCCATTATTAAGTATTACTATTTTATCAGCCATAGACAAAGCTTCAACTTGATCATGAGTAACATATATAGTTGTAGCATTTAATTCATTGTGTAAATTCCTAATTTCATTTGAAGTTGAGTTTCTTAATTTAGCATCTAAATTCGATAAAGGTTCATCCATTAAAAAGCACTTAGGATTTCTAACCATTGCCCTAGCTAAAGCTATTCTCTGTCTTTGTCCACCTGATAAGTTCTTAGGCTTAGAATTTAAGCACTCTTCTAATTTAAGTATTTTAGCTGCCCATTTTACTTTCTCATCTATCTCCTTTTTATTAGCCTTTCTTATCTTCATTCCAAAAGCAATATTTTCATAAGCTGTTAAATGAGGATACAAAGCATAGCTTTGAAAAACCATGGAGACATCTCTACTCTTAGGTTCTATATCATTAATAACCTTATTATCTACCTTTATTTTTCCTTCAGTAATATCCTCAAATCCACAAATCAAATCCAAAAGAGTAGATTTTCCACTTCCACTAGGACCTAATATAACTATAAATTCACCCTTCTCAATATTAAAATTTATATTCTTCAAGGCATATCTATCAGCATTCTTATACTTTTTTGATAAATTATCAAACTCTATATAACTAATTTAAATCACCTCCATATAAATTATTAAATCTAAATCAATAAATCTAAATAATATAATTGCCTTAATAGTATATAACTATTTTGATTGATAAATCAATAACAATCGTGAAATTTTGCAAAGCAAAATAGTGAAAAATTAAGAATGAAGAATGAAGAATTGAGGAAAAAAGGTGCTTTGCACCAATTTAAATTTAAGTTTTGCTGTGCAAAACCTCCTTAATTCTTCATTTTTAATTTTTAATTCTTAATTAATAAAATGCTGCGCATTTTATTACAATTGACATGGTGATTTACCATACCTATAATTAATTATATAGTTAAACGTTATATAGTAATTGGTTTGCACAAATGAAAGGAGTGCTTTAATTGGAAAATAATACAGAAAAGAAGAAGGTTATATTTAGTGGTATTCAACCTTCTGGACAATTAACCTTAGGAAATTATCTTGGGGCTATAAAAAATTGGGTAAAGCTACAAGATGAATTTGACTGTTATTTTTGTGTAGTTGACTTACATGCAATAACTGTAAAACAAGAGCCAAAAGATTTAAGACAAAGAACCCTTGAAGTTCTTGCAATATATATAGCTTCAGGAATAGTTCCAGAAAAAAATACATTGTTTATTCAATCACATGTTCCAGCTCATAGTGAAGCTGCTTGGTTATTAACTTGCAATACTTATATGGGTGAACTAGGAAGAATGACACAATATAAAGATAAGTCTCAAAAATATGGTGATTCTATAGGGGCAGGGCTATTTACTTATCCAGTATTAATGGCTGCTGATATCCTTTTATATAATACAGATTTAGTTCCTGTAGGCCAAGATCAAAAGCAACATTTAGAGTTGGCTAGGGATATTGCTAATAGATTTAACAATGCTTATAGTCCAACATTTAAAGTACCAGACCCATATATCCCTAAAATAGGGGCAAAGATTATGAGTTTACAAGAACCTACAAAGAAAATGTCTAAATCAGATGATAATCCAAATAGTTATATACTAATTATGGACCCACCTGAAGTAATTAGAAAGAAGGTTTCTAGAGCTGTTACAGATAGTCTTGGTGTTATTAATTACACTGATGAACAACCAGGAGTTAAAAATCTTTTAGATATATTAATAGCTATTAATGGTTCTACAGCTGAAGAATTAGTAGCTTACTATAAAGATAAAGGATATGCTGATTTAAAGAAAGATGTTGCAGATGCAATAGTTTCTGAATTAGAGCCAGTCCAAAATAAAGTAAATGAAATTCTTAAGGATAAAAAATCCCTTGAAGAAATTTATAAGCTAGGTGCTGAAAAAGCTAGCTATGTCTCAATGAAAACATTAAGAAAAATGCAAAAGAAGATTGGATTTATTCCAAGATAATAATAAAAAGGTTGGATGAAACTACATCATCCAACCTTTTTATATGAAAATATATATTATATATCCACTAAGAAAACTTATTATATTAGCCACTATACCAAAAGCAACTCTCCTCTTAGGAGTATGTCCTTTTAATAATTTTGAAAATGAAAAACTCTCAATAACTATTATTAAGAATTCCAGTATTATAAGGGTAAATGTAAAAGCTCCAAAATCATTATTATTAACAACTAAGGTTAGTAATATATTTAATATTATTTGAGTAAGTAAATTAATTAGTATAAAGGGCTTAATATTTTCCTTAATATTAAATTTAAATAATAATAGTATTATTCCTTCCACTATTAATGTAAGAATAATAGTTAACATTATCCCTTTAATGGACAACATTTCTTTAATATTCCCTCTAACTAATCCCATTGCAGATGATTCAGTTTCATAACTTATTTTTTTACTAGCATAATCATATTTAATAGTAGTTCTAAAAGATCTTAATGTTATCTCATCTGATACATTAATATTATTATTACTATCTAATATTGCTATTTTAAAACTTTCTGGTAATGTATAACCAAAATCATGAATAACGTTATTTCCATCTCTTTCCCCTACAAGTCTCCCACTCATAGGTGCACGTGTTTTGGTTAATAGTGCAGGTCTCCAATTCCCATCCCTAAATTCTTTGAACACTTTAATTTTATCCTGATTATATTCTTTTTCATCAAGCCATGTATAACCATTTTTAACTTCATAATCAACAAGCAAATCTAAATAGTATTCTTCTTTAGGTGGATTTTCAACTATTATTTGCAATTCAGGCTTTGGCCCCGTATCCCCTTTAACAATATTAAATGGAATAAGTATTGTAAGAAAAATAATTCCACATATAGATATATACTTTTTAATTTTACTTATTTTCATAATAGTTACCCCACTTCCAAATATTCCTAACATCATTTACATTCTACCATATTAATACTATATATTCAATAAACTGTCAAAGTAAGAATAAGAAAATATAGATCTATTGTTATAATACACTCTATAATATTCCATCATAGATAAGCTATATTTAAAAAGTTACATATCTTGTTTATTGTGATTATTATCTCTTTTATAGACTATAAATTATTTATTCCAATCCTTATTAGTTAAATATTCAATAAATGGTTCTCTTAAATCGTCTCTCTTTAAAGCAAACTCTACTGTTGCTTGTAAGAATCCTAACTTATCTCCAACATCATATCTTCTTCCTTCGAAGTTATATGCATACATTGCTTCACTGTCAATTAAAGTTTGAAGAGCATCAGTTAATTGAATTTCCCCACCTTTACCTGGTGCAGTATTTTTTAATACTTCAAATATTTGTGGAGTAATAATATATCTACCTAATATAGCTACATTACTTGGTGCCTCTTCTACTGCTGGCTTTTCAACTAATTTTTTAACCTTATATACCCTATCTTCAATATGAATTCCATCTACGATTCCATACTTATTTACATCTTCCTTATTAACTGTTTGGACCCCTAGTATAGAAGTTTTATATTCCTTATAACAATCCATTAATTGTTTTAAGCATGGAACTTCTGAATCAACTACATCATCACCTAGTAAAACTGCAAAAGGTTCATTTCCTACAAAGGCTCTAGCGCAAAGAATAGCATGACCTAATCCTTTAGGTTCCTTTTGTCTTATATAGTGGATATCAACCATATCTGATATATCTCTAACTAACTCTAAAAGATCTTCTTTATGATTCTTTTCAAGCTCCATTTCAAGTTCTACCGACTTATCAAAATGGTCTTCAATACACTTTTTATTTCTACCAGTAATTATTAATATTTCCTCAATACCAGATGCTACTGCTTCTTCAATAATATATTGAATAGTAGGCTTATCAACTATAGGAAGCATCTCCTTGGGTTGAGCTTTAGTTGCAGGTAAAAATCTTGTTCCAAGTCCTGCTGCTGGTATAATGGCTTTTCTTACTTTCATTGTTATCCCTCACAATCCATTATCTTTACATAATATCACATATAATTTTATCATAGTAGAATGTATAAAACAATTATAAACTGTTAAATATTAACTTCAATACTTATAAATCATATGTTAAATATTTTCATTCTATAAAAGATTTTATCTTATTTTTTTTATAAAATTTATATATTTATCATGGTCAATGGCAAAGTTACCAGAAACCTTTTCTCCATCTTTTAAATTTTTAGTAACTACAGATCCTAAGCTTACGCTTACCTTATTTCCTAACACTAATCCATTAGAAATTACAGCTCCAAGTCCTACCCATGAATCACTTCCAATTACAGTTCTTCCTCCAAAAGTACTTCTTGATGCAATTAAACATCTTTCTCCAACTTTAACACCATGCTCTATGTGAACTAAATCATCAAGCTTTGAATAATTTCCAATTATGGTATTGTCCCAAGTATATAATGCTTTATCGATACAAGAATTATACTGAACTTCAACATTATCTCCAATTATAACTCCACCACAGTGATTAACATTCATAATTATTCCATCTGTTCTTTTATACTCATATCCTTCTCCACCAAGGATAACTCCTGCTCTTATAATACTATTATCACCTATTACAGTGTTTTCTCTAATAACTACAAATTCTTCTATAATTACATTATTACCAATCACTACATTTGTATCACTAATTGAAGATAATTTGCTTATTTTACATCCTTCTCCTATAGTTGTATTAAAGCTTTCTCTTTTATACTCTTCATTTGAAGAAAGAATATTATGTAACTTAAAATAATCATATCTTGGGCTCTCAGAAATAATTATTCCATACTTATCCTTTAGCTTTTCTCCTATTTCTCTAGTTGTAATAAGAGCTGTTATCTTATTACTTAAGCCACTTATATATTTTTCACTTTCTATAAAAGTAAGGATCTTCTCTTCACATTCAGCAATAGCTAAACCTAAAGAAGTAAATTCACCTTCTTTTAATAATTCTAGCCCTTCTTTTAAATTAATAACTTCACTTAATAACATAAGCTCCTCCTAAATAACATACCCTATCTAGAAATCTTTTTATTTTTCTCTTCTACATTTTTACTTTTAAATATATAGAAGTTCATTAATCCATTAATAAATCCAACTCCGTATGATATGTGTAAAATAGGAAATGTAATGAAAAGATATGGTAAATGTTTAATACTTTTCTTTTTACATATCTTAATTGAAAAAGTAAGATCCAATAATAAATATAATAATATCGTAAGTAAATATCCACCGAATATGAATTTAGAAAATACACTTAATATTCCGCAACCCAATAAAAACAAAACAAACATAAGTGGAATTAAGTGTCTTATAGATGCAGGCTTTTTATGCTTCTGTATTACTCTAACTTTCCAGAATCCATATTGATAGTATTGTCTCCATAATTTTTTAAAATCCCCTCTACTAAAATAAGTTGATTTTATTTTAGGATTCAATAATATTTTCTTACCAGCCTTTTGAACTCTATAATTTAATTCATCATCTTGATTTCTAACTAATTCTTCATCAAATAGCCCTATATCAATTATAAATTTCCTATCATAAGCTCCAAAACCAACTGTATCTACAAAAGCTTCCTTTTCTGCATATCTAAAAAGAGCATTTCCAACACCAAAAGGACAACTCATAGCTTCAGCTATAGCTTCTCCTTTAATACTGTCATTTATTGTTGTAATAACGCCCCCTGCACACCCTATATTATCTCCTTCTAATGCCATGACATTTTCTTTAATAAAATCCTTATCTGCATAAGCATGAGCTCCAAAAATAATTATTATATCAGACTTACTTTTTTTAATACCAAGATTCATTCCAGCAGGTGCTGAAAACTTTAAATTATCTAATAGCACAACATTTTTATGTTCTTTTTTTATTTCGTTTATTACTTTTCTAGTATTATCAGTAGACATTCCATCAGCCACAATTATTTCAATTAATTCTTGAGGATAACTCTGAACTAAAAACGATCTAATACATTCTTCTATATAATTTTCTTCATTCCTACATGGAATAACAATAGATACTGTCTTATTCACTATTACAACTCCTATCTTAGTTATTATATTTAAATATAATTCATTTATTAATTATATCATATGTGCTTATTAAAACAATAAATAGAACTTTCAAGATAATATAAGCATGTAAATTTTCCACTATTTATAAGCTAATTATTTATTGAAGAATATTCAACAATATGATAATATCAATAAGTATTATTTAATATTTCTATCAAAATATTAAACTTTTTATAATTTTTATAAAAAAATATTGTTGAAATTTATATTCATATATCGGAGGATACAAATGAAAAAATCAATAAGAGATTCTATTATCGTTGGATTTGCATTATTTTCAATGTTTTTTGGTGCAGGTAATTTAATATTTCCTGGATTCCTAGGAAATACAATTGGCGATCAATACATACTTGGAATTATAGGTTTCGTTATAACAGGAGTTGGACTACCTCTTCTTGCAATAATTGCTTGTTCTAAAGGCGATGGTACTTTTAAAACTTTATCTAGTAGAATAGGGCCTAAATTTTCAATAATATTCACTGCTATTTTATTTATAGCTATTGGACCTATGCTTGCTATACCTAGAACTGCTGCAACTACCTTTGAACTAACTATAAATCCCTTTTTCCCGAATATTGGACCTTTTATAGCAATGGCTATATACTTTGCAGTTAACTTATTTTTTGTACTAAGAAAAACTTCAATAATAGATACAATAGGTAAGTTCTTAACTCCAGCTCTTATCACTCTTTTAGTTGTGTTAATAGTTAAAGGCTTAGTTATGCCAATAGGAAATATTACTGAAACTAATGCCATAAATGTTTTCCCTACTTCTTTATTAGAGGGATATCAAACTATGGATGCTATAGCAGCATTATTATTTGCAGGAGTAATAACTACATCACTAAAAAGTAAGGGATATAAAGATTCAGAAATGCCTAAGATGATATTAAAATCAAGCTTAGTTGCTGTTATTGGACTAGCTTTCGTCTATGGTGGATTAACTTATATAGGCGCTCAAACTACTGAATTTACTACTTCTGAAATAGGTAAGACTGGATTATTATTATTAATATCTAGAAACATTTTAGGTTCTATAGGACCTGCTTTAATAGGGATAGCCATGTTCCTTGCATGCTTAACTACTTCAATTGGTTTATTAACTGCTGGCTCATCCTTCTTCGAAAAGATTACTAAAGGAAAGTTATCTTTCAAATTGAATGCAATAATAATATCTATAATAAGCTTATTTCTTGCAACCTTAGGCGTAGATAATATAGTAGTACTATCAGTACCAGTATTAAATATATTATATCCCGTTTCTATAACATTAATTTTAACTACACTAATGTCAAAATTTTTAACTAACATTAAAGCTGTAAGACTTGGAGTATATACTTCACTATTTTTCGGAGTATTATCTGCTATTCCAGGAATTAACTTAAGCTTTATTCCTCTTGCTGAAATAGGATTTGGATGGTTTATCCCTACTGTAATCTCTATTGCATTAGGACATGTTATATTTAGAGAAGTAAAAGAAGAAAATGCTATCGCATAATTAATAATGAAAAATGTATAATGAAAAATGAAGGAAAAAACTCCTTTCGGAGTTTTAATAATTAAGATATAAAAAGGTTGCCACATAGGCAACCTTTTTATATTAACTTATTTAATTTTAGAAACTCAGCTCTGCTGCAGTTTCATCCTCAATTCTACATTCTTAATTATTCATTATTCATTTTTACAGTCTGTATATTTCCTTAGGTTTTATTTTAACTTTCTTCAATATAAAGTGACATATAATGCTTACTACTATAATTGACCCTAGTCTTATAACAGCTAATTTATATGGTCCTAAAGTATATAAATACCTTGAATTAACTATTTCTGATATAAATAAAGCTAATATAACCCCTGGAAAAGTAGTTATCAAGAATTTAGCTATTTTTCTAGGAAAATCAAATATTATTCCTTCATTCATATTTTCTAACAACATTTTATTAGTTAATCTCTTTGCAATAATTATTAATATTATTCCAACCAATATTAGAATAGTAGATATAACTATTAATTGAGTATTGGTCATTAGATTTCCGTAATTACTATAATTAAAATATTCCATGAGTCCATTAATTACATAATCTAATCCGTATATGTAGTTATCTCTATAATAACTTAGAGCTTGACCAAAATTAGCATATAACAATATCAAATATATAAGGCCAAGTATTAAAGTTCCAAATAAATAATAAATATTCGAAAAAATAGAATCTAATATAGCTAAAACTCCTATAACAATAATAGCAATGCTTATCAATTTAAGAGTATCCATAAGCACAACTTCCTGTAAATTTCCTATATAACTCAATATCTCTCTTTCTCTACACCAACCTCTTAATATAGAGTATAAAAAAGAAATAATAAATACTAGTGCAGAAATAGAGACTATAAAAAGCTCTCTCTTTCTTATATCCATTCTTGAATATGGACCCGAAAGTAAGGTAGACCATTTTTTTCTTTTAAAAACTCCAACAGTAAGCACATAAACAGTTAATAAATATAGTCCAAAGAAAAATATATAAACAAAGGAAAATATATTTTCTCTATTAATATCATTATACAAATACATTCTTATTGTCCAATTAAAGTAGTTTGATATTGCCAGTAGATTTATTACAAAAGCTCCAACGTAGGCAACTAATAAAGGAATTAGGATACTACCATCACCTTGATAAAATATGGTCTTATTAAAATATTTTTTCATCAATGCACTTCCCCTCTATCCTATTAATAAATACCTCTTCTAGAGTTAGATCTATTTCTTCTAAAAATAAAGGTTTAAACTTTTTAAGCCATTCTTTAAATTCATCACAATTTTCTTCAACTATTATAGTAAATACTCTTCCTACTTGAGTAACTCTAAATATTCCTTCAAAATTCAAATCTTCTAAGTACACAGGCATATCAAAAGCAACTTGTATCTTTTTAAAATTACGTCTAATCTTCTCTAAAGAATTGTGATAATCTATACTAGCATTATGCAAAATAATAACCTCATCACATATTTTTTCAAGCTCAATAAGATTATGAGTACTCATTATAATAGATTTATTATTTTTAGATCTTTCTTCTATAATAAGTTTTAAAAGTTTTTCCTTTAGTATTGGATCTAGACCTGAAAGTGGTTCATCCAAAACAAGAAGTTTCGAATCTAAAGAAAACGCAATCATTAAATTCACTCTCATCTTCATCCCTTTTGAAAGCTGAAGAAATCTTTTATTTAGAGGAATCTTAAAAATCTTGTTTATTTCATAGAACTTTTCTTCATCAAAATTGTTATACACTGATTTATAATAATTTATAATTTCAGATATTTTAATTAAATAAAAACTACTATGTTCATCAGGTACAAAGGCTATCTTACTTTTAGCTTTAGGGTTATCATAAATTTCCTCCCCATCTAGTAAAATAGATCCTTCACCTTTATATAAACCAACAATAGCCCTAATTAAAGAAGTTTTACCAACTCCACTTGGCCCTACTAAGCCTAGTATCTTTCCACTTTCCAAGGTGAAACTTATGTTATCTAATATTGCATTGTTTCCATATTTAAAAGAATAATTCTTAACTTCTAACATATATATTTAACCTTTCAATATATTAATTTACATAGTAATAATCAACTACGTATCCTTCTCCTTCATTAACTACAACTAGATATAAAGTCATTGGCTCTTCTTTGGCCTCAAATACATTTTCAAAAGTACCATCATCTTTAGGAGTAATATTCTTATACAAACTGATAAACGCTCCATATCCATCTAAACGAAATAATTTTATATCCTCTGGTTTAATATAGTTAGGTATTCCTTCTAAAGAATGCTCGTACTTCTCTATTATAAAATCTGAATCATTCATAGAAATTTCTTTTAATTCATAATTAAAAAATAGTGGTATTTGAGAATTTATTGAACTCCATCTATCCTCACCAATATATAATCTATATCTTCTAGAAATGCTTTCTAGAAACTTTCTAGAAACTTTATCGTAATATCCATTATCAACTTTTACAGTTTCAGTTACATTTGCGTGTCCTATAAAATTCACTATAGCTTCCTTAGGTGTATTAAATGTTGTTTGTTTTTCATATATATCTTTCTTATTCCCTAATGCCCCCACTATAAGGAAAGCTATTACAACACCAATAAAGGCTAGTACTGTAGACTTCTTCATTCTTCCTTCTCCTAATATGATTGATTATAAAAAATACTAAGTATAAAACTCCTATACTTAGTATTATATTTTTAAATTACTTTATTAACAATAAATATTTTCTTAATAAAACTTTTGTAATCTTAAAATTTTCTTAAAAGTTACATAAAACTGCTAATTTAATCATTTTTAAAGACATCTGTATTTGTATTACATTGACACAAAAGTTTTTGGTACGTATAATAATAACATTAGTAAATAACTATATTGTGTACTGGAAGGGGTATAGCAATGAATATAACAAAAAAATTATTTTTAAATAAAGTAAATTTACTATATAGTTTAGTTACAATAATGATGCTTTCAACTATATCAATAATAGCACCAATTACTACTGAATTTAATATTTTAATTTTAATTTGGGCTGCTATATATTTCTTATATGACTTTTTTACAAAAAAAACTTGTATTAAGTCTAGGCACAAATTTTTTCTACTATTATATATGATTGTTTTTGCAATTGGAATAATAATAAATATTAAAAATAATCCAGTAGATAATATTAAAACTTTTGTTTATACAGGATTTTTCTTATTTATTCTTTATTCATATGATTCTAATAAAGAAATAATTACTGCACAGAAAGAAATAAGAAACATAAATAATATAGTTATCTTTATTAGTTCAATAACTAGCTTTATAGCTATAATAATGTTTATTTTTCTTATTGAGTTTACTTTTAATGATATTCCTCAAGGATTTGTATATCCAGACTCTCCTGCTTTATGGGGGCTGTATGGTAATCCAAACTCTGGAGGTATGATTGCAACTCTTTCAATTATATTAACAGCAGTAAATATTTATATATATAAAATGTATGACTTAAAAAAGATATCTAGCGCAAGAAAATACTACTACATATTCAATATAATAATACAATGGTTATATTTAGTACTATGTAATTCTAGAGGTGCGACAGTATCTCTACTTGCATCAATACTTTTCATAATATTTTTAAAGTCATATAATAAGTTTATAAATAAATTAAGTATATTTAAAACACTGGTTATTTCTATATTAATATGTTTTGTTATTTTAATTGGATACAACTTATCCGTTTCATTATCTAGAAACATACTTTCATACATTCCAACCTTTGTAGAGAGCATAAAAGATAATAACGAGAATACAGGTACACCAACCGATACAGAGATTACATTAGATAGAGAAATTAAGAGTGGACATTTATCCACTGGTAGAGCTGAAATATGGTCATATGGTCTAAATACACTGAAATTTAACCCTTTATTTGGACATGGTCCTGGAAACATAGGACTAGCAAAGCAAAAATTATATCCAAATGATACTTCAAAATATGTAATTACAAATAATATGCATAACGGATATATCCAAATTCTACTTTCAAACGGTATTTTAGGAATGCTATTTTTCGGAATATTTATGGTCATGATTGCTAAGGATTCAATAATAGCTATATTTAATACTAGAATCGATATAGACTCAAATAAAAAAACATTTATTATTCTATTATTAACGCCTATTATTGCAATAGCTATTAATGGCATGTTTGAAAATGTAATACTTCTTACGCAAAGCTATATGCCAACTATTTTATGGATTTATCTTGGATACCTTGGACTTAGCTTAAATAATACAATAAAAAATGTCAAGTAAATTTACTTGACATTTTTATTTTATTTCTTCATATCTGAACTAGAAAAATTAGTAAACGGGAAGTTTACTGGCATTCCAGTCTTTCTTGATTTGTATGCAGCCAAAATAATAGATAGTGGAACTATTGCATCTTCACCACTTACGTATGGCTTTCTATCTTCATTTATAGCTTCTATTACATCTCTAAATAAAGGTGTATGTCCTTTCCCATAAACACTATCTATTTCAACTTGTAAATCCTTCTTAACTGTTTCCTCGTCTTCACCTTCAAATCTCCAAGTCTTAAGTTCATTTACAGCAAGACCACCTATAACAACTGTACCCTCAGTACCAAATACGCTTAAAGTTTCTTCTAAGTTTTTAGGATATACAACAGCACTTCCCTCAACTATACCTATAGCTCCATTCTTAAATCTAATTACTATAGCTCCAAAATCTTCAGCTTCTATTGGATTTCTAAAAGTATCACATTCTGAGTAAACTCTTTCTACTTCAGATCCAATCATCCATTGTAATAAATCTATATTATGGATACATTGATTCATTAAAGTACCACCATCTAGGTCCCAAGTACCTCTCCATGGAGCTTGCTTATAATAATTATCATCTCTTCTCCAAAGAATTCTTGCTGTACCATTCATTATTCTACCAAGCTTTTCACCTTCTACAGCTTCTCTAAGCTTTTGAATAGGTTTATTAAATCTATTTTGGTGAGCTACTGATAATTTAACATTGTTCTTCTTAGCAACTTCAATCATTTCATTAGCGTCATCAATTGACATAGCCATTGGTTTCTCAACTATAACATGCTTTCCCTTGTTCATACAGTAAATTGCAATTTCTGCATGATATCCACTTTCTGTAGCTATAGTAACTACATCTATATCTTCTTTTTCAAGCATTACCTTATAGTCTTCATATATTCCTATATTTAAAGAACTATCATTCATCTTCTCTTTATATTCTTTAGCCTTAGCTTCTGCAAGCTCTACCTTAACATCGCATGTTGCAACTAAATTAGCTACATCATTGTTTTCATATAATCCTTCAACATGCTTATATGAGATTCTTCCACAACCAATAATTGCAAAATTCAATTTTTTCATTTAGCTTACCACCTTACATCTATATACATTTGACTATAGTTTTTATTATTAAATAAATATCAAAAAATAAATTACTTTTTTCAATATATTCAAGATTCAAATCCAATTTATCTTTCATTATTACATTTATATAATATTCTTCTGGATTTTCTACTTTTCCAAGTATATCATTTTCATCCTTATATCTTAATGAAGCTATGTCCGTAATTCCAGGCCTTACACATAATACCTTCTTTTGTGTTTCATTATATAATGAAACATACTTTGGTACTTCAGGTCTTGGACCAACTAAACTCATATCTCCTTTTAAAACATTCAATAATTGAGGTAACTCGTCAATTTTAAACTTTCTCAAAAAAGCTCCTACCTTAGTTATTCTACTATCTTTACCTACAGTAATTTGTTTACCAAGTTTTTCAGCATCAGTAACCATAGTTCTGAATTTATAAATATTAAACTCTTTTCCATATCTACCTACTCTTTTTTGTAAAAATAAAACATTTCCTTTAGAATCAAGTTTAATTGCTATACTGACTATTATAAATATCGGAGAAAGTATTATAACTCCAACTAAAGAAACTAAAAAGTCAAATAATCTCTTTATTCCCTGATTAAATTTACTCATTTCTTTTCCTCTACTTTGTAATAAATATATTTTAAATATCTTCTTTTGTAACTGCTACTTCATTTACTTCTTCTGGTTCCCTATAAGTAGGAACTATTTGTTTCATTTTTTCTTTAATTAGATTAATATCATTTTCTTTTAAAAGTTCTTTAAGCTCTTCTAATTTAATATTTAAGCTTTCTATACTTTCAAACGTAGGCTTTCCAATATAAATCTTATTATGACTTGTTTCAGTTAACCCTTCTTCACTCATTAATAATTCTTCATAAAGCTTTTCACCTGGTCTTAATCCAGTAACTTTAATTTTTATATCCCTATTAGGCTCAAAGCCAGATAATCTAATTAAATCAATTGCTAAATCATAAATTTTAACAGGCTTACCCATATCTAATACAAATACTTCTCCACCTTTTGCAAAACATCCAGCTTGAAGAACTAATTGTGCTGCTTCTGGTATAAGCATGAAATATCTCGTAATACTCTTATGAGTTACTGTAACAGGACCACCATTTTTTATTTGTCTCTTAAATAATGGTATAACAGACCCATTACTTCCTAATACATTTCCAAATCTAACTGCAACGAATTCAGTACCACTTATTGTGTTATATGATTGGATTATCATCTCACATAATCTCTTTGAAGCCCCCATAATATTAGTAGGATTTACGGCTTTATCTGTAGAAATTAAAACTAACCTATCAATCTTATGTTCATGTGCAGTTTTAACTAAATTTAATGTTCCAAAAACATTATTCTTAATAGCTTCTTTAGGACTTCCTTCCATTAATGGTACATGCTTATGAGCTGCTGCATGGAATACTACATTAACATTATAAGCATCAAATATTTCATCTAGTCTTTCCTTATCTCTAATAGAGCCTATCAGAACTCTCATATTAATATCTGGATACCCATCTTTTAATTCATTTTGAATATCATATACACTATTTTCGTATATATCAAATAAAATTAAAAGTTTAGGTCCAAATTGTATTATTTGCCTACATAGTTCTGATCCAATAGAGCCACCTGCTCCTGTAACTAATACGACTTTGTTATTTAAATAGTCAGAAATCCCTTTATTATCTAACACTACTGGATCTCTTCCTAATAAATCTTCTAACTCAACATCCTTTATTTTACTTACTGTTGCTTCACCAGAAATTATTTCATAAATTCCAGGTATTATCTTAATTTTACAATTTGTATTCTTGCATATATCTAAAATTTGTCTTTTATTTTCATTATCTATAGATGGTATAGCTAAAATTATAGTATCTATTTCTCTTTCCTCTGCTAGCCTTACTATATCTTCTCTCTTACCTTCAACTTTAATTCCGCTAATACGCTTTCCCTGTTTAAAATCTCTATCATCAATTAAAAGTATAGGATTTAACTTCAGATTCCTTCTTGATAGCATTTCATTTATAATCATAGTTCCAGCTGAACCTGCCCCTATAATCATTACTCTTTTTTGATCTTCAGAGTACTTATATGGCATATATAATAAAGCTCTTCTATATACTCTATATAGAACCCTATATCCTAATACTAAGATACATGTCAAAATAGTACCGATTACTGATACATTAAGAGGGATTGTTGCTCCAATAGTTCTAGTATAAACAATTGAAATAGCTCCAGCTAAAATACCGCCACCAGCACCTAATAGAAATTCATCAGTCCCAGTTAAATGCCATAATGAACTATACATCTTAAACAAAGTAAAACAGATTATATAAATTATAGTAACAACAAAAATGTCCTTTTGATAAATAGTTGCTATTTCTGTAAACCTATCATAAAATGTTATATTTATAGCTAATAAATAAGCCATATTTATCATAAAAACATCTATTATTACTAATATAAAAGTTTTTATTCTATTCATATTATTAATCTCCCAACTTAAATTAGTCATTACTCTTGCTAATTAACTTATACAATTATACTACTAACTTTTATTAATTGTCCACTGTCCATAATTTCATAAATTATAACTATTGTCTTGCTTTTAATTTTTGTATAACAACATCTAACAACATTTTAATAACATTTCTATATAATAAACATACTATTGTTGTACTTATTATTGTTACTGTTATAATAGGTAAATTTATTTTATACATACTTGAGAGTGCTGCTAATACATATACTGCTGATACTCCCACAAAAAACTTCTTAAAATTAACATCAAATTTATATAGTTTTGTTCCAAAATATGTTCTAAATCCAAAGAAGACTACATAAGCTAAACCTGTAGATATTGCAGCGCCCTTCGCTCCAAGCCTAGGAACTAATATAAAGTTACCAATAATATTGGCTATTGCAGCAGCAAGTGCTATATAAATATGATATTTTGTCTTCTTTTTAAAATTAATTCCTAAAACAGTTGTTTCGGATATTGTGTACATAATTGGCATTAGAACTAAGAAAGGAAAAATAAATTGAGCTCCTTCATAGTCGCTACCTAAAATTATTATTAATATATCCTTAAAGGCAATTACTCCTATTGCTATTATTAACATAAATAATGATACAATTTCATTTATATTGCTAAAAAATTTCTTATCCTCCGGATGAGTCGAGAATTTTTCATAAGCTACAGGAGTCCAAAATGTCGTGAAAGCTCCTTGTACAGTATTCAATATAGCTATGAAATACATAGCTCCCCCATACAAACCTAACTGTTCATAATCACTAAATAGCTGAATTGATATTCTATCAATAGATTGAAAAACCCAAGTTATACCCATTGATAATATAAATGGACTACCATACATAATTAATTCTTTGGCAGTAGTTTTAGATTTAAACTTTTTACTAAATTTTAACCAATCTTCTTTTTCTATTAAAACTCCCATTATAGTCATAACTAGATTTGATAATACTGTTGCTAAAACTAATGTAATATAATTACCATCAAAAACCTTATATATTAATATTATAAAAATAATAAAAGCAATCTTATTAACTACTCCAAGCATAGAGTAAGTTTTAGCTTTTTGTTTCATTCTAACATTAATAAGTGCAAAGTTAGCAATAATACTAATAACACTATGAAAAGCAAATAATACTACTAAAACTAATGATGTCTCTTTGACCATATAGTATGAAACTTGCTTATAAAATACTATAAGTATAGATCCTAATATTACGTTCAATAAAATAGGTAGCTTAACTGACCTTCTTAATAAATCACCCTTACAATTATCATCTTCTTCATTGAAAAATCTTATATAGGCTTGATCTATTCCCATAGTTAGAACTAATACAATTAAGCTTGTATAAGTAACAAAAATATCTGCCTTACCCTTTTCTATAGGTAAAATCATTCTAGACACAATAGGTGTTGATATTAAACCTAATATCATTACTAATCCATTTCCTATTGCAAACTCTACAAACTTTTTAAATAAATTATTCATTTATATCTCCATTCTCATTTAAAACATGATTATAAACATCTAAAACTTTTTTTGCTATTACTTCTTTCGAAAATCTCTCTTTTACATATTCTCTTAGGTAGCTTGGATTATATTTATTACTACTCTCAATAATTTTGATCATTGCATTACTCAATTCATGTACATTACATTCTGAAATCATTAATCCAATCTTTTCACTAAAGAAATCTTCTGGGCCACCACATTTAGATGTAATTATAGGTAAACCACATGCCAATGCCTCTATATAAGCAATTCCAAAAGTTTCATATTTACTAGGTAAAACAAATGCATCTGCTTTATTAATAACATCATTTAGCTTTTCCCTAGATATAGCTCCTACAAAATTTATATTATTATATATCATTAAGTCTTTAGATATATTCATTAAATTTTCTTTCTCTGGTCCATCACCAACTACTATTAATCTAGTATTACTATGAACATTTATTACTTCCTTTAAAGCCTTTAATGTTAAATCTATATTTTTATTTTCTTTCAAGTGTGATATTGATATAAAGGTAAAATTATCATCTTCTTTACTAGGATTTATTGAAAACCTAGTAACATCAACAATATTAGGTATAACTTCTACATTTTTATTAGAATAAACACCTATTGCTTCTCTTAATCTTTCACCTACGCTTATTATATAATCAGCATTATCATAAATATCCTTTAACATAGAAATATCATGACTTCTTAGTACCCCTTGCAAAACTCCTGATGAATGTTCAGTTATTACAAATGGGATGTTATATTTCTTTTTTATCTCTATAGCCGCTAAACCACCATATAATGCAGAATGAACATGAATTATATCTGGTAATCCTTCTGACTTTATATACTCTTCAAATAGTTTTACTGATTGTTTTACCCATAAGTTAATCCCTGCTGTTCCCCTCATAGTAAATATATTCCAACCATGTAACCTATACGTAATTAACCCCTCTTCATTATATTTACTTATCTGAAAATGATTTTTAGCCAGCATCTTATAATTAATTTTTGAAACTCTTCTTGTTTCTGAAAATATTACTCCAACTTTATTTCCTTGCTCCTTTATAGCTAAGGCTTGTTCCTTATAAAATATACTACTTAAAGGAAATTCCTCAGTAGGATAAGCTGATGGTATAACTAAAATATGCATTTCTATACTCCCCTAACTTATAATATTTCATTATATATATCTATATATTTTTTTCCTATGATTTCCCATCTAAAATCATCTATTATATCTAAGGTATTTTTAGACATAGTTTCATAATTAGAAACAATATCTTTCACATATTTTTCAATGCTTTCATCTTTATCAACACCATATCCAATATATCCTTCATCAAAATAACCATATATACCTTGACCTTTTGTATATATCACTGGTAATCCTCTACTTAATGCTTCTATATAAGATAATCCAAAAGTCTCAAATGATGAATTCATAACAAAAATATCACTCTTATCCAATATTTCTTTTATTTTATCTTTGTCATTAATTCTTCCCATTATCATTATCTTTTGTTTATACTCCATTTTATCTAGCATAGATTTTATTTCTTTTAAGTAATCACCATCTCCAACTATTTTATAACTAACATTTAAGCCATTTTTATTCATTTTTTCTACATCTTCCATTACTTTGTGGATATTTTTATTTTTAGTTACTTCTCCAACATAAACAAGATCTATTATTTCATTATCAAGCTTTTTAGGATTCCTTATTTTATTATTAACCCAATAATTATTAAGCCCATTAGGTATTACTATAGATTTTCTTCTTATCTCATCTTTATCAGTATTATTAACATAATTCTCTATAGTATTTTCTAAGTATGAAGGAGAAATAAAAATAATTTTTTCCGCACCCTTCAAAATATCTACGCCTAATTTTCTTAAATGAATAAAATACTTAAAGAAAACATTAACATCAGTATTTCTAACAGCTACTATATACGGAATGTTATACTCCTGTTTTAATTTGTATGCCATAAATCCATTAGTAAAAAGAGTATGTGCATGCACCATATTAAATTTCTTTAAATCTACATTGAAAATTAATTCATTATAATTCTTATTTGCTTTTCTATAAAAAAAGAATCTATCAAAATTAGTACTAGTCTCTTTAATCAAAAATTCACAATTTCTAATAGCATTAATCTTTCCAATATTAGTACCATTTTTAATAGGTATATAAACAGTTTGATTCAATCCTTGATTACTAAAATCAGTAAATAGATTTTCATATAATCTTGAACCGTAATAATAAGAACATAAATGCAATACATTTATATTATCCATTGTCTTCCTCCACTAATTAAATATATATTAATAATATTAACATACTTGAAGCAAAAATTTATGAAAGAATTATTAAAAAATATATTATATGAGTAATTTTAGAATTATATGTTATAATTCTATATGTATTATATAAATAAAATTAAATAGAAGGAGATATTTATGAAAATTATACTTTCACACGATGTTGATAATTTAACTAGAAAAGAACATAAAGATGATTTAATAGTAATAAAGATGGTAATTAGAGCCTTTTTAGAACTATTTTTATTTAGAATTAATTTATCAACTTTCTTCTCAAGATTAAGCTTGATAATGAAAAATAACTTTACTAATATAGAAGAATTAGTAGCCTTTGATAAAAAATATAATACTAAAGCTACTTACTTTTTTGCAACTTCTAATGACAATACTTTGGCTTATAAGGCTGAAGCTGCAAAACCACATACTAAATATATTTTAGAAAATGGATTAAATGTAGGTATTCACGGAATAGCTTTTGATGATTATACTAAAATGAATAATGAATATAATAAGTTTAATGAAATACATGGAACAGAAAATATCGGAATAAGAATGCATTATCTAAGAAGAAACTCTGAAACTTTTTCTTTTATGAAAAAAATAGGCTATACTTTCGATACTACAGAATATTCTCCAGAATTAAAACAGCCTTATATAACTGAAGAAGGACTTATAGAAATACCATTTCATATTATGGATAGCTATCTATTCCAAGAAAAAGGGTTACAAAAAAACAATTTAAAATACGCTATTGAATATACTAAAAATATAATAGATAAAAATATTAATAATGATATTATTTTAAATATAAATTTTCATCAAGAATACTTCTCTAAAGGATGGAATGATTGGAAAAACTGGTATATGTGGCTTGTAGAATATTGCTATAATAATGACATAAAATTTATAAGCTATCAGGAGGTTGTAAATGAACTGGAAAATAATAAAACTAGATAAGACTGATAATGAAATATTATCTTTATGGGATAACTTTGTAGATGAGTCACCTGAAGGAACTTTCTATCATAAAAGTTACTGGTTACTAAATAATATTGGTAAAGAGTATAAATCAGCACAAAACTATGAGTTTTACTCAATAACAGATAAAAATGATAAGTGGATTGCTGCTTTCTATATTTCAACTTCCAAAAAATTTGGAAAAGAATTTATAGTAATGCCCCATATGACTCCATTTGGTGGGGTAATGATATCGAAATCAATTCATAACTTAACTATAAGTAAAAGAATTTCTAATATTAAAGATATAAATGACTTATTTATAAGTAAACTTAAAGAAAAAACTCTACTATACTATAGTTTTTCACCTGAACATACTGATATTCAACCATTTATATGGAATAAGTTTATAACTTCTGTTAGATACACCTACAGAGTTCCATTAATTGATGAAAAACTTATGTGGAGTAATCTTCAAGAGAAAACTTCAGTTAATAAAGGAAATAAGCTTAATGCTAAAATAAAATGGGGATTTGATGAATATCTAGATTTATATTTTGAATTAAATAATAAGAGTTTTAGTAGTCAAAATATAAATAATTTTGATAATAACTTAACTAAAGAATTGTTAATTAACTTAAATAAAAACAACAATTGTATAATAGGAATAGTCTTTGATGAAACTGATACAGCAGTTGGTGGTTGTGTATTAGCTTATGATACAAAAAGAGCTTATTATATAATGGGCGGTGTAGATAGAAGTAATAATTATGGAATGTCATTCTTACTTTGGGAAGCTATGCTTTATACTAAAAACGAATTGAAATTACAAGTATTTGATTTTGAAGGATCTATGATTCCATCTATAGAAAAATACTTTAGAAAATTTGGTGGTGAGCTAACTCCTTACTACACTTTAAATTCTATATTATTAACTATCAAAAATTATTTTAGATAAAAAAAGTAACTTAGATTCAAAATATGAATCTAAGTTACTTTTTTTATCTAATTAAATTAATACCTAAATTATATAATGTACTATTACTTATTGCAGAAGTTCCACCTAATACGTATAAATTATTTATATTAAGTCTATTATTTGTTATAATTTGTTTAACTTCTGGTTCTACGTAATTTACATTAGATAATAATACAAAGCTACTTTGCTTACTAGCTAAAGCTGAAGAGGCTAAAGCATCTGGGAAATCAAGTCCTGAAGCAATATAAAAATTACTTAAGTTTAATTCATTTTTAAATTTATTAAATATTATCTTATTCGTTTCATATCTATTCTTTCCTCCAAGTCTTTCAACATTAGGAAGTTTAGAAGAAATATTATTTGAAATTGCACTTGTTGATCCAATAACATATGTCTTTTTTGTATTAGAACTCTTTATATAATTTAAAACATTTTGTGGAATATAATTATTTTCACTTAATAGTATTGGCATATTTCTATTTCCAGCTATTGATGAAATAGACAGTCCGTCTGCAAAATCCAATCCTGAAACTAATGCAACTTCTCCACTAGCAGTTCCCACTTCTTTTGCAATTTTTATAGATGTTTCATATCTATTTAATCCACCTAATCTCTTACTACTTATCCCAATATCTTTAAGTTCTTTTTCTACTATAGATGGAATTGCTGATGTCCCACCAATAATAAATACATTTTTAACCCCACGAGATTTCAATAAACTTGTTAGTCCAGATTGATTCTTTAATGAAGTATTCTCCACTAATAAAATCGGAGCATTATATTTGCTTGCTAATGGAGTTGCACAAAGAGCATCTGGATAATCAATACCTGAAGCTAGTATTACAGTATCTGCATTGCTCCATCCTTTTTTAAATACTTCATATGAAGTTTCATACCTGTTTAATCCATATAATCTATTTGCAACTAATGGATTCTGATCAAATAAATAAGAAGTGGCTCCATCTACTATTGCTCTAGCTAAAGTATCCTGATAGCTTGCAGTTTTCATCTTATTTGCTTCATTTACATTAGTTATAAAGCCAGACTCAACTAATGCTGCAGGCATATTAGTATTCTTTACAACAAAAAACTCTTCCCACTTAACTCCTCTGTTATTCGCCCCTGTATATTCTATTAACTTATCTTGAATGTTACTTGCTAAAGGCTTGTCCACACCTTTGTAGTAGTATGTTTCAATACCTGAAGCACTTGTAGCTCCAGCTGAGTTAATATGTATTGAAATAAATATATCTGGATTACTAGTATTAGCTATATCTTGCAGCGAAAGGAACTTGTCAGTATCTCTACTCATAACAACTTTTATACCTTTAGCCTCAAGTTTAGCCTTAACTTTTAAAGCAATACTTAATGTTAAATCTTTCTCTTTTAATCCATTTGCTACAGCCCCTGGATCATAACCACCATGACCTGCATCTATATATGCAACAAATTGTGAACTTGACTTTGAATCCATATAGCTTATAGCTCTAGGTTGATTTTCTTGTGATTCATGAACATATACTTCTTTAATGAAATATTTATTGTCCTTGCTACCAACTAAAAAAGTAGTTCCATAGTCAATTCCTTTAATTACACTACCATTAACCTCTAAAATTTCATTATCTTCAGACGTCCATAAAACCCCTTGATATTTTTCAGAATCTGATAAATTAATACTTTCACCATATTCTAAATAAATACCATCTTCAAATAAAACATTAGCTTCGCCATATCTAGATACTATTGATTTTAGTTCTTCTTCTACTTCTGTAGAGTTACTAGTATATGCATAAGCCTTAACAGTAAATACTCCAGTAAATAAGCATATAGCCATACTTAATGAAAGTATAATTGATATTACTTTCTTATAATCTTTCTTTTTCAAAATCCCCATCCTTTCAAGCGTATATTTTTATTGATTAAGTCAACATATAATAATTATATATTAAACTCCAATTCTACTCAATATCATTATGTATAAACATTGTTAAATTAAGTCTATTATATTTACATTTTATCTAATTTAGTCTAAATCTCTCTAATACTCTCTAAAAATATAATTTTTATAAATTTTAAAATATGATATAATTTTCTTTATTAATAAATATAGGAGAATGCTATGAAAAAGAAATTTATAAAAATATTATTACTATCATTATTATTTTCATCTTTGCCTACTATAGACGCTTATGCAGTAAATGTTGAGTATATAGCTGGTAAAGATAGATACGAGACAGCTGCAATGATATCGGACAATCTTAATTATAATTCTGCTATTTTAGTTAATGGATACTCATTAGTAGATGGACTATCAGCTAGTGGATTAAGCGGTGCTACTAATTCACCAATCCTTTTGACAGAAACTGATAGTATACCAAATTCAACACTATCTAGGCTATCTAAAGCAAACAAAGTATACTTGGTAGGTGGAGAAAGTGTTATATCAAAAAATATAGAGTCAAAATTAAAAAAAGATGGAAAAAAAGTAGTAAGGTTAGGTGGAAGTGATAGATTTATAACATCCCATATAGTTGCAAATGAAATCAATAATATAAAAGGCATTTCAGAAATCTTTTATGTAAATGGACTAATTGGCGAAGCTGATGCTATGAGTATAGCTCCAGTAGCAGCTAAAAATGGTAATCCTGTAATATTAACTGATGGCTATACTACTTCATATAAAAAGCAAGTGACATCATATTCCATAGGAGGAACAAGTGTATTAAGCAATAACTTTGATAACTTTTCATATAGAATTAGTGGACGTGATCGATTCGAAACAAACAAAAAAGTTGTAAATAAATTTTATCCAACTAAGAATAACGTAAATTTAAGTAAATCATTAGAGTTAATAGATGCGCTAACATCATCTGCTTTAAAAGAGCCCGTTGTTTTAATAGATGCTTATTCTGATAAATCAACTATTGCAGGATCTAGTAGCTTAACGGCATATGGAAATGTCGATCAGACTGCTGTTAACGCCTCTAAAAGTTATGTATATGGTGATACAGTTGTCTTTTACTCACAACATCAGGACGATGAAACAATATTTGCTGGTAGCACAATTGTGGATGCAATTAAATCTGTTGGTGCAGAAAATGTTTATGTTGTATTGATTACTGATGGTGATGAAAGTGGAGTTTTTTTAGATGATAGATACAAGAATTTAACTATATCAGAAAAATCTACTTTAAGAAATAATGAATTTAAAGCAGCAACTTCTAAATTAGGTGTACCAGAAAACAACTTAATATTCTTAAATCAACCTGAAAAAAATGTTGATTTAAATTTAGTAGAAAATATAATTATTAATTTTGAAAATATGTATCCTAACGTTACTCATATAACACATAGTTATAAATATGATTCACATCCTCAACATATTAAAACAGGACAAGTTATGTTAAATTTATATAAAAAAGGATTGATTAATGATTGTAGATTCTTCGGTAAACGTGAACTAATTCCAACAAACAATAAAAAACTCCTAATTAATAGTATTGCTGATACAATCGATGAAAAAAATAAAGTATTAATGGCATGTTATGAATATCGATTAGACAATAAAGATATGATAAGAGAAGGAATAGGATATAAATCTGTAGCCTCATTATTTGATCCTTTAACTGCTAATCCATTAACTCCTTCTTACTTGCATGAACCTGGATTATAATATAATTTATTACAAATAAATTACTTGAATTGAAAGTGTACTAACTACTGTGGTAAAATATCATATTGAAAGGGAGTGTATATATGTCAAGAAACGAAATTGATACACATAAAAAAAGGGGAAAGAGAAAAAAGAAAAAATCCTTAGGTTTTAAAATATTTATAGGCTTCTTGTGCGTAATTTTAGCATTAACTGTTGTTGGTGGTGGCTATTTTATTGGATTATTAAGCAAAATGGATAGTATTAAGCTTAACAAGGATAACCTTGGAATAGTAGAAGATGATTTAAAAGATTATAACAACGTAAATAAAATTAAAAATATAGCTTTATTTGGTGTTGATGCTACTGATGGCGAAACTGGACGTTCAGATTCTATTATGATTACTACTATCGATCCAGTTCACAATAAACTTAAGCTAACTTCTATAATGAGAGACTCTTATGTAAATATAGATGGATACGGAATGGATAAAATAAACCATGCTTATGCTTATGGTGGACCTGAACTTGCAATAAGAACAATAAATGAAAACTTTGGATTAAATATTGAAGATTTCGTATCAGTTAACTTCTCTTCATTACCTAAGATTATTAATATTCTAGGTGGAGTAGATATAGAAATTACTAATGAAGAATTACAATACATAAACGGATATATAGATGATATTAATAAAAAAGATGGAACAAGTTCTCCTCATATTACTTATGCAGGTGTTCAGCATCTAGATGGTACCCAAGCTCTTGCATATTCTAGAATTAGATATACTGCTGGTGGAGATTATAAGAGAACTGAAAGACAAAGAACAGTACTTGAAGCTTTATTTAATCAATTAACTTCTGCATCTATTGGTTCATATAATTCATTATTAAATGAAGTTTTACCTTATGTTCAAACTAATTTAAGTACAACTGACATTCTTTCATTAGGTACTAAGGTTGTTAGTTCAGGAGTTAATTTAGAACAAGATAGATTCCCAAGAGATGGCTATGGTGAAGGTGCTAATATTGGCGGAGTTTATTATCTAACGTTCGATATTGAAACTGCAAAACAACAAATGAGAGATTATATATTTAATGATGTAAAATAAATAAAAAAAGGATAGTGCTTTTATAGCATCTATCCTTTTTCATTTACAATATTACTTATACATTTCATTATAATACTTTTTATATTGACCAGATGTAACATTCTCCATCCATTCTTTATTATCTAAGTACCACTTTATTGTCTTTACTATTCCTACTTCAAAAGTAGTTTCTGGATACCATCCAAGCTCTTCTTTTATCTTAGTCGGATCTATTCCATATCTTCTATCATGACCTTTTCTATCCTCAACAAACTTCTTTAAGTTTTCAGTTACTTTGCTATCTACATTTTCATTAATGTATTTTATAACTGTATCAACTATTTGGATGTTAGTTCTTTCATTATGTCCACCAACATTATAAACTTCACCAAGTCTTCCACCATTTATAACCATATCTATTGCTTTAGCATGGTCTTCAACGAATAACCAATCTCTTATATTTAATCCATCACCATAAATAGGTAAATCCTTTAATTGAAGACAATTATTTATAAGAAGTGGTATTAACTTCTCTGGGAATTGGAAAGGTCCATAGTTATTTGAACATCTTGTTATATTAATAGGCATCTTATAAGTATCTCCATATGCCTTAACCATCATATCTGATCCAGCCTTACTTGCAGAATATGGGCTATGAGGATCTAATGGAGTAGTTTCCATAAAGTAACCTGTTTCTCCTAATGATCCGTACACTTCGTCAGTTGAAACATGTAAGAACTTAACTCCGTCTTTCCATCCATCTTCTGTTTCCCAAGCATTTTTTGCACAATTTAATAAGTTAACTGTTCCTAAAACATTTGTCTTAGCAAATACTTCAGGTTCTCTTATACTTCTATCAACGTGAGATTCTGCTGCAAAGTGAGCAACATAATCTATTTCGTATTTTTCAAATAATGAAGATACTAATTCTGCATCACATATATCTCCTTGAACGAATATATGTCTAGAATCATCTTCTATACTCTTTAAGTTTTCTAAATTTCCTGCATAAGTTAATTTATCTAAGTTTATAATTCTTATATCTTCATATTTTTTAAGCATATATAATACAAAGTTTGAGCCTATAAATCCTGCTCCACCAGTTACTAAATAAGTTTTCATTTAATTCTCTCCTTAAAACTCAAAATATTTATTAAGCTATTTGAAACTATTAAATATTATTTTACTATTAAACTTCTTTAACAAAATCAAAGGAGTACACACATGTGTAACCTCCTAGTTCAAATTGAACTTTTGATTATAAATAAGTAAATTATAAATTTTTATTCTTACTTATAAATGTATTTAAAGCTTCTTTCCAATCTCTCATTTCATCGCCAACTGTACATCTTAGCATCATATTATCTAAAGATGAATACTCAGGTCTCTTAGCAGAGTTTGGATACATAGCCTTATACTCTTCTGAACTACATGGCTTAACTACGCATTTTCTATTAGAAAGCTTCATTATTTCTGAGGCAAAATCATACCAACTACATTCTCCCTTACCTGTACAATGGTATATTCCATATTCATCTGTTTCTATAAGTTTTAATATGTGATATGCTAAATCATTAGCATTAGTTGGATTTCCTCTTTGATCATTAACTACAGTTAACTCATCCTTTTGACTTCCCAAATTCATCATAGTATACACAAAGTTCTTTCCTACATATCCATAAAGCCAAGCTGTTCTTACTATATAGTATTTTGAAGAGAACTCTCTTACATACTCTTCACCTTTAAGCTTTGTTTTACCATAAACACTGTAAGGTGCTGTTAAATCAAATTCAGTTAAAGGAGTGTCACCTACTCCACTAAAAACATAATCAGTTGAAACTTGAACTATCTTAGCTCCAACTTCTTCACAAACTAAGCTTAAGTTTCTAGGTCCTATAGCATTTATTTTAAAAGCTAAATCCCTATTACTTTCACATCCATCTACATTAGTAGCTGCAGCACAATTAATAACTACATCTGGTTTTATTTCATTTAAAACTCTTCTAACATCTTCTAACTTAGTTATATCTAACTCATCAATATCTAAAGGAAAAATTTCAGCATTTTTTATATATTCACTAACTTTCCCTATCTCAGCTTCTCCAGTCTTAACTATATCTTGAAGTTCGTTTCCTAATTGTCCCTTAGAACCTGTTATTAATATCTTCATAGCTCTTCTCCTTAATAAACTATCAAATTTATACCTTCTTATTTTTTAAGAACAAATCCCTATCAATAAACAGTTCCATTTGTTTCTTGATTTGATTTATATCATAATCCCACCATTTAGATTCCTTTATACTTTTAATTTCGTCTTCAGTAAACCTATATCCAACTATTCTTCCAGGTGATCCGACTACTATAGCATAATCTGGTACATCTTTAGTTACTATAGTCCCAGCACCTATTACTGCCCCATCACCTATTCTTGTACATTTTGATAATACTATAGCATTTTGTCCAATCCAAACGTCATTACCGATTATCAATTTACTTCTTTCAATCTTTTCATCTTTAACAAAATTAACAGCAGGATTATAAGCAAAAGGATGGGTTGTAATAAATTCTAGCGGGTGATTTGCATTATATATATATACATCTTTAGCGAAAGAACAGTACCTTCCAATTTTAGTACCTGGTGCAATCCTCTCATAATTAAAGCATCCTCCATAACTACCTATACCTATATCAATATTATACCACTTACTATATAACTCTCTTGTAGTCTCAGACCACATTTCTCCTTTTTCTATTTTTTTATAAAATTTAATAATATATTTTCTTATCCTATTTGATTTAATATTATATAGAATATATTTACTCATATACCCTCCTAAAAGCTTTAATTTATATTCTTTTATTTACAATCCTCTTAACAGTTCCTAAAAATGTTTTTAATTGTTTCTTTCTACTTTGATATTTAGAAGTTTTTTTTATTCCGCACTCATATTTAGGAATAGTTCTATTAAAAAGCCTCATGGCATTAAGTCTAGCAGTCAATGTAGTCCTTCTTTCAAACTGATAAGGTTGCACAAATTTTAAGTTTTCTTTTAAGAATACTTCTCTTTCAATTCTTTTATCAGCAATTAATCTATTAATTAAATCTTCTCCAATTTTATTCCTAACTACAGCCAAACTTTTACCACTACCTTCAGCAAATACTGGATATCCTTTTTCATCACAATCCCATCCATCACCAAAGACTAAATCTGCTGACATACCAACCCCATCTGGACAAATTTTACACCTTGGGTGTAAATGTCTATTTAATATTTTACCCCAACTATCAGCATAGGGCATCTTAAACTCTTCTCCTAATGCATTTACTGCTGTAGTAAATCCTGGCCAACCATTTCCTCTATATCTAAAATCAATAATATCCTTCTTATTAATAGAGAATTTTTCTAATACTTTCATAGTCCCTTCAATGCTTGGTGTACCTGCACAAAAGAAAGAAATTTTATATAGTATAATTTTTTTTATTGATTCATCTAATTTTTCATAATTTCTTAAAGCCACTACGTCACAAGGACGTCCAACAAAAGCATATTTTAAGTTTCTATCAAGATTATTCAAAACTTCATTTAATGGAGAAGATGGGCAATATTTTGAACCTGTATTATTAATTATACTATTTATATCATTTGTTATTATAACTTTATTTCCTAATACATCTTTTTCATCTTGCTGTATATGTATTACGTAATCAACAAGATTATTTTCTATTAAATAAACTAAGGTTTGAGTTATGGTACCTCCAGAAGACCCTTTAAATCTAATTTCATCATTTGTAGAATATCCAAGAAATATCTCCTTATAATCTCCCCAAACATTATCTTTTATATTTTCAACTGCAAAAGTTTTTATTCCTGGACATACTTCATTTACTAAATCCTCTTCAGTGATTTTATTACTTTTATGTTCATATCCACTAACAGTTAAAAATCCTTCGTTATTGTAATCAATCTTAGAACCATTAGAAAAGTTAGTACAAATTCCGCATCCAATACATAAATTTTCATTCACTACTTCATTAATCTTTAATAGTTTCATTTTACCTCCATTACATTTAACTTCTTTTAATTAAATTAATATCTTCTTTTTTTATATATCCCATTTTTATAAAAATAAATAAAGTTACTAAATATATTACTCCTCCAAATACTATAAACCTAACACTAGCTGGGATTTCTATCATGGTACTAATAATATATAAAGGAATAGCTACGATAGATGGAAGTAGAAATATTTTTATAAGTTTTTTATAAGGTAGTACTTTCCTCAATCTTATATTAAAACCTTTGCTTATCTTTCTCAATTGTAGATATACCATTGAATAATGAACTATTACAGTTGAAATAGCAGGCCCAACTATTCCGAACAGCCTTAAAAAAACTGTGTTCAATGTAATATTTAAAAGTATTCCTATTATCGAATTTATCATAACATACTTCTGTTGTTTAATAACAATTAATATGTTTCCAAATACAGTGAAATATAGCGGAAATTTCATAAGATATATAATAAAAATAGGTGTACTACTTTCTACATATTTATATGAAAATATTAATTCTATATATTCTCTGCAAAATAAAAGTGCTATCCAAAATATTGGAAACATTATTAATGCAGTTTTTTCACAAGAATCTCCCCAAATTGCTAATACATCATTTGAGTTTTTATTTTCTGTATAACTCTTTGACATTCTTGGTAAAACAACCGATGCAATGGAAATAGTTACTATTCCTACTAAAGGTATATCTGTAGCAGCATTTGCATATGATGCATATTGCTCTGGAGTATATCTATTAGATATAAATAAATTATCTATATACATATTTAAATTCTGTACTAAAGCTACTACTCCTAGAGGTATTGCAAATCTAATTTGCTTATATAACAGTCTAAACTCAATTTTGAACGTTAAGCCTTCTATTTTTTTTATAAAGAAATACATAAATATCGTTCTTAAAAATTCTATAACTATAATACAAATAAGAATATAGTATAGATTTCTCATCTTTATAGTAACAAATCCCAATGCAATAAAATTTATAATAGTATAGACAATATATATTTTCCCTAGCATTACAGTATTATTGCTTGATATATATATATTCTCTAAGAAACTCGATATTATCATTATGAAAATTTCAATTGCTAATAAGCTTATATAGTTTAAAATATCAGGATTGTTTAATAATAGTGCTAATTTTTCTTTAAATATTACTATAGATGAACTACTTATAATAGCTATTATTAATAATATAACTGTTGTATTACCTATTAATTTTTCCTTATCTTTTTTAGTAGAAGATACATAAAAATAACTAATAGTTGTTGGGATACCCACAACACATATAGAAGTAGCTAAATTCATAATTAAATTCACTTGCTTATATGTACCATATAGGCTCTCTGTAAACAGTCTCGCTATAATCATATTAAAGATAAGCATAAGAACACCTCTTATGCCTTTACTAAATGTAAGGATTAAAGAATCTTTTAACACATCTCTTCCCCCATAAATTACTTTTCTTCAATTATATTAATTATTGTTTCAATTTTTTCTTTTAATAATGGAATTTCTTTACTTAACTTATCTTTTATTTTCATCCTACCATTAAAGTTAGTAATAATAGAATTTATTATTTCATCTTCATTTTGTTTTCGAGGGTCTGTCACACAATATCCTAAGCCAATATTATCCCATATACCAATAAACTTTCTACTATATGCAATAGGACTTGTCGGAACACAAGTAGAAATAGCACCTATACAAGCATGCATTCTACTTCCTATAAAGTAATCACATCCACTTATTATAGCTTTAATTTCATCTTCCCTATAATACTTATCTATTGTTTTTATATTTATATTTAATTTAGAGTTTAAATCAGAAGCAATTTTTTTACATACTCTAAAATCATCTTCTACTTCAATATCTTTTACCATTACATGTGGAATTAGTATTATTTCTACATTAGATATTAAGCTTAATTCTTTAATTAAAGAATCAATTAGCCTTTTATAATTGACTCTTAAATTGAACATATTCTTCCCATTATATCCACCATTATACAATAAAGCACTAACGTTAATTCCAATCTTTACACTGTGATTATTTTCAACAAAACTTTCAATATTAACTCTATAATCAGGATTCATATAAAATGCCATATCAGGGCTAAAAATAATTTCCCTATTCACTTTTAAATCCTCAATTGCAACTTTTTTACTTACTTCATCTCTAACAAATACAAAGTCTGCATTATTTAATATTTTTCTTGCAATTTTTTTTACTATACTCTTTTTAAACGGACCTAATGTTTGTGGCATAATAACTAATTTTTTATTCAAATTTATTGATATTAGTTTGATTAATGAGTGTTGAATAAATCTTTCTAATCCATATATATCACTAAAGCTATCTCCCTCACTAATATCAAGAATTAAGTCACTTTCTTTCAGCTTTCTAGTTATATAATTTTCACCAAAAGTCTTGCTCTTTAAATATGCTTCCACCATTTTTTTTCTACCACAAGGAATTTCTTTTACAACTATATTAGAATCATTATATTTTATATTATTTTCTATAATTTCTTTTACAGTATACGAAAGAATAGCTATTTCAGTATCAATTCCATATTTATCAAGAAGCAAAAGAATTTGCCCCCTTGTCAATGCATTTACGCCTCTATTTCCTGAATTTAGTGATGCACCTGCTAGTATTATCTTTTTCATTTTTTCTCCTCTAATTGCATATGTATTTAAAATAAATCTATTTATATTCAAAAGGTAAATCTAACTCTTTCAAAGTTTTTTGCTTCTTATCTTTATCAGATAATAGTATTTCTTCAATTCCGTCTAGAGGCCATTCTATTCCTACTTCTGGATCATTCCATAAAAGTCCACTATCATATTCTGGAGCATAGAAATCTGTACATTTATAATTAAATGTAGCTGTATCAGAAACTACTAAAAATCCATGAGCAAAGCCTTCTGGAACATAGAATTGTTTCTTGTTTTCAGAAGTTAATAAAACTCCTTCCCACATTCCAAAGGTAGGTGAACCCTTTCTTAGATCTACTGCAACATCATATACAGCTCCTTCAGTTACTCTAACAAGTTTTCCTTGAGTATGATTAGTTTGAAAGTGCATTCCTCTTAGAACTCCTTTTTTAGATCTAGACTCATTATCTTGTACAAACTCCATAGTTAATCCAGCTTCTACAAAGTCATTTCTATTATAACTTTCCATAAAGTAACCTCTGTTATCTCCAAAAACCTTAGGTTCTATTATGTATAAGTCTTTAATTTTTGTTTCTTTAAAATTAAAATTCCCCATAATTACATCTCCTAATCTATTTCTTCTTAGCTTCTAACTCTTCAACCACATCTACTAAGTATTTTCCATATCCAGTCTTCATTAAAGGTTTCGCAAGTTCTTTTACTTCATCAGCTGTTATCCAGCCTTTTCTATAAGATATTTCTTCAAGACATGCTATGTATGTTCCTTGAGTATTTTGTACTGCTTCTACGAAGTTAGATGCTTGAAGCATTGACCCATGAGTTCCTGTATCAAGCCAAGCCATTCCTCTACCTAGCAAGTTTACTTTTAGAGTTCCTTCTTCCATATAAACTCTATTTAAATCTGTTATTTCTAACTCCCCTCTAGCTGAAGGAGATAAAGCCTTAGATTTTTTAACTACAGAATTATCATAGAAGTAAAGACCTGGAACTGCATACTTTGATTTTGGATATTCTGGCTTTTCTTCTAAAGATATAACATTATTATTATCATCAAACTCAACTACTCCAAAGGCTCTTGGATCTTGAACGTAATATCCAAATACCATTGCTCCCTTTTCTAATTTTGCAGCTTCTACTAAATGCTTAGAAAAGCTTTGTCCATAGAATATATTGTCTCCTAATATCATTGCAACATTATCATCACCAATAAATTCCTCACCTATAATGAAAGCTTCTGCTAATCCATTAGGTTGTTCTTGTATTGCATACTCAATCTTTAGTCCAAGCTCTGACCCATCTTGAAAAAGTTCTTTAAAATTAACTATATCTCTTGGTGTAGATATTATTAATATCTCCCTAATTCCTGCAAGCATTAATACAGACATTGGGTAATAAATCATTGGTTTATCGTATATTGGCACCATTTGTTTTGACATTGCCTTTGTTACTGGATACAGTCTTGTTCCTGATCCCCCTGCTAATATTATCCCTTTCATCAATAATCCCCTTTCTATTTATTAACCTTTACTTTTCCTTCTGCTCCTTTAAAGAAATCAAATATTCCATTAATAGTTCCTTCTAACTTAACTCTCTCTCTCTTAAATAGATATTTAAATAACTTAACAGATGTAGTTAAGAAAAAATACAATCTATAAGAAAAAATTTTTTCGTTAAATTTTTTATTAAATAAAAGCCTATTTCTAATCATATAGTACCAATATGTCTTAGATTTTTCTCCACCTGTAGAAGCACTTACCTTGTGGTACATAACTGCTTTAGGCTCAAAATAAATCTCATATCCACTTCTTATCATTCTTACACAATAATCAGTATCTTCATAGTATAAAAAGTACTCTTCACTCATTAGCCCTATTTTCTCTATACATTCAATAGGAATTAATATACAACACCCTGTCGCAAATTCAATATTTTTCTTCTTATTATTTTCATAGCTATCTAACTCATTTATTCCATACTGAATAGGTAAACCTTTTATCCAATTCATTCCCCCACCAGCAGACCAAATGATATTTTTATTATCATAATAATATATTTTGGGAGATATTACATATTTACTATCAGAAGCATCAATCATCAATTCGATCATATCACTCTCTATAATAGTATCATTATTTAGCAACATAACGTAGTCAAACCCGTTGTTTAAAGCATACTTTATTCCTAAATTGTTTGCTCCAGAAAATCCCAAATTACTATCTGACATTATTATTTTTATATCACTATTAAACTTTTCCTCTAATAACTTAACTGAATTGTCAGTAGAATTATTATCTATAACAATAATTTCATAGTTTTTATATGTTGATTTTAATATAGAGTTAATGCACTCTTCATTATATTTCTCGCCATTATAATTAACTAATATTATCGCAACTTTTGCTTCCATCATTCACCTCTAATTTATACACCTCTTTTTCTATATCTGTATAACTATAACATCCTAAGCCCAATATAATAGCAAAATAAGTGTTAGAAATTGCAGAATATATGACGTGTCCTCCTAGGAAAGAATGTATTATACCAATAAAAAGTGAAATGCTAATATAAAATTTAAATTGTTTATTTACATTTTTATTCTTTATTAATTTCACTATATAATTAAAAATTAAATAAATTATAATAGTTGCTGTTAATAAACCACTATAGTATATTAGACCTTCAAAGTCATTTTCTATTGAAAAAAACTCTTTTTTTTCAATATTAAGTTCTTTATTGGCATAAAAATATCCCATACCAAACAAATACTTAGGATGAACATCAAAATCGCCTGATATTGCATTATCAATTAGACGTGGTTGTATATCCCTATATGAAACTATATAACTATATAAACTTCTATATCCCTTGTCTTTTGAATAATCTTCAAGTATATTCATTATTGAAGAAAAGTTTGTACATATGAATAAGGTAGCCATTATACTAAAAAATATTAATATTTGTTTAGTGTAATTTTTCTTTTTAGCCTTTATAATATAACTCATAAAGACTACGACTATCTCCAAAATTAACAATGCTTTACCTGCTTTAGGACCAATTAATAATAAACTTATTGTTACTGTTATAACTAAAGCAAAATCCTGCAATTTTTTACATTTTAGAAATTCATATATTATAATTGGTAATATCATAAGAAGTACTATAGTGACATCATTATGAGCCTCTATAAAACCCTTATATCCCAACCTATCACCATAATTATAAGTTTTAAGTCCAATTTTAAATACATTTGATATTATGATATTAATAGATAATATTAAACTCGCAATTTTTATAGATTTTATTATATTTTTTACATTTATGAATGAAGTATTTAAATTTTCTATAATATACATTACTACACAAAATAAATTCAAAATTTTTAATATATATGAAAAATTACTCATTAAGTTATAATCATATTTATTTAAGATTATATAAATTTGACCTAGTAAAAGGATTGATGTTAATCCAACAATTTTCCATATATTATTTTTATTTTTCAAATTAAAAAATAAAAATCCAACTATCATAGCTCTAATAATTTGCTGTATTGGAAATTCTATTCCTAAAAATTTAGTATTTATGGTATAAATAATATCTATTAATGGAGAAAAAGCTATTATTAAATAAATAATCCTATTATTATTTTTTAAATTGAATTTAATATTCATTAAACAACTCCTCATAATTTTTAATTATATTATCCCAATTATATCTATATTCAATTACTTTTGATGATTCTATACCCAAATTATTTATTATATTTGGATCTAATGAATCAGAATAATCTATTAATTTCTTCAAATTATTGTTTTCCTTATTAAAATATAAAGCTGAATCTTCAGCTACTTCTCTATTAAAACCTATATCTAGTAATAAATTTAACTTTGTTAATGCCAATGCCTCTAATAACGAAGGATTAGTCCCCCCAACTTCATGTCCATGGAAGTAAGCAAAAGCATTCTCTCTTATTTTCTTTAAAAGCTCTTGATCGTATACTGTTCCAACAAATTTAATTCTATTATCATTATCGAGTTTTGTAGTTTCTTTCAACTCTTTATAAAAAGAATTATTTTCTACATTTGTGATAATCACAAAATCCTTTTTCGTATTACTCTTCATAAATTCTTCAATCATTAATTTATAATTATTTTCAGGAACAAATCTACCTACCACTAAGTAGTATTCATTTTTTTTCACATTTTTCTCTTTATACCAATTCATTACTCTAGGGTCATTATCATCTAACTTTGATTTTCTAGTATCTGCTCCATATGCTATAAACTCAGTTTTAGGATTATATTTTGAATATTCATTTTTTATATATTTCTCTATATTAATAGAATCACAAATTAATAAATCAGAATTCTTTACCATCAATCTTTCAGAAAATTTCCAATATTTTTTTATAAAATAGTTCCACTTGGCTCTCTTCCATTCATGTCCATCTGGATTTACTAATAGTTTTACACCTAATTTATTCAATATTTTCTTATAATGACCTATAAACGGTCCTATTCGACAAGCTAATATGTATATCGTTGCATCATTCACTTTATTTTCCTTTATGTATTTTATAACTCTTTTTAATGATACTACATCATAATATATTGCTTTAGCAGGACCAATATTAGGAACACTTACATTAAAACATCTTGCTTCATTGTAATAAAATTCATCATTACTATCAGATAAACAGGATACATGATATTTAATGTCTTCTGAAACTTTTCTTTCAGTTAAATTATCTACAAAAGTTTCAAATCCTCCATAATTAGCAGGTATTCCCTTTGATCCTATAATAAAAATATTTCTCATTTAAATTTCTCCTATTTCAAACTATAATATATATTCTCAATTTCTTTAGTTATTACTTCCCAAGAAAATTTCTTCTCAATATAATTCTTCCCACGTTTACCCATATCAATAATTTTATCTTCATCATCTAATAATAATATAATAGCTTTTTTTAATTCATCACAATTTTCTTTCTCTACAAGAATACCCGTTTCACCATTAAGGATTACTTCCGGAAATGACCCTATATTAGTAGCAATTACTGGTTTTTCATAAGCATATGCTAAATGTACTACACCGCTTTGATAAACTTCTCTATATGGTAATATATTTATATCCGATGCACAGTAATACCAACTTATTTGTTCATCTGGAATATATTTAATATCACATCTTATTTTAGACTTATCTACACTATTAATTAATTCTTCATACATAGAAAAATCATCTTCCCAAACCTTACCTGCTATTAATAATAAAACATCATCTTCTATTTCTTTGATTAATTCATTAAATGATTTAATTAATATATCTAATCCTTTTACCTTCTTTATTTGTCCAAAAAACAATAGTACTTTTTTATCTCTATCAATATTTAACAGTTCTCTTGCTTCTTCTTTAGAGATAATATTTGCATGTTCAATAAAATTACCATGCGGAATATATGTAACCTTATTACTAATATTATTAAATAACGAATTAATTCTCTCTACATTAGGTTTTGCTTGAACTATAATTTTATCTGCTAAATCATAAATTTTCTTATGGCTCTTATAGTCATAAAACTTCTCATTAAATGGTAATATATCATGCACAGTTACTACTATTTTTATCCCCATTTTTTTTATCTTTCTAATAAAAAACAAATCAACTGGCGATAAAATAAACCATTGAACATGCAGAATATCTACTTTAAATTCATTACATATTTTTAATATTTTATTCCAAGCAACTAAATAATTTTTAGCCTTTTCAATCTTACTCTTTTCTTTATTGGTAATCCCTTGGAAATAATCATATGAAGTTACACAATCATCTTTAAAGATTTTTTCATCTGAAACAAAAATAATATCATTATTAGTTTTCAACTTTTCTAAAATGCTAAAGGAATATTTATAATTTACAGTGGCTATCTGATCTACAAATAATATTTTCAATTTTAACTCTCCTATATCTTACTCTTAATTTCATTTATCTTGTCTATCTTTTCCCTATCTCCTATTATAATTCTATCATCAGTTTCTATTATATATAGACTTTTAACTCCATCTAATATTATTGGCTTGCATGAAGAAATAATTATATTATTCATTGAATTAAACTGTTTCACATCCCCTATTATAACATTATTATCTATATCTTTTTCTCTATATCTTTCAAGAGATTTCCAAGTACCAATATCATCCCAACCAATTTCACTCGGTATAACAAAAATATTCTTACTTTTTTCTAAAACAGCATAATCGATAGATATTGAATCTGTTTTTTTATAGTTTATATCTATATAATTTTGAATCTCTTCTTCATTTACATTCTCCAAACTATGTAAGACCTCATATGTTAATGGTAAATATTCTTTTATTTGATTTAATATATGCTTTATTTTCCAAACAAACATACCACCATTCCAAAGATAAGTTCCTTCATCCAAATATTTTTGTGCTAAATCTACATTTGGCTTCTCAAAGAATCTTTCAACTTCTTTTATTCCATTTTGAATATCTTTCCCACATTTTATATAACCATATCCAGTCTCAGGTCTATCCGGCTTCATACCTAGGGTTAAAATACTATTATTATTTAACTTTAAAAAATCATAGCCATTAATAATTATTTCTCTAAACTTCTCTTCATCCCTTATAAGATGATCAGCAGGTAAAACAACCATTGTAGCATTTTCAAAGTATCTATTAATTATAAATGCTGATAAAGCTATACATGGAGCCGTATTTCTTCCTTCTGGTTCTATAATAATATTTTTCTCTGGCAAACCAGGTAGTTGCTCTCTAAGTAAAGTAACATACTTCTCACCAGTACATATAAATATTCTTTCAATAGGTATTATTGGCTTTATTCTATCAACAGTCATTTGTATCATAGTCTTATCCCCAACAAGATTTAAAAACTGTTTAGGCTTCTCTTCAGTAGATAAAGGCCAAAATCTAGTTCCCTTTCCCCCCGCCATTATTAAAGCACATGTATTCATAATTCATCCTCCAAATAAATTAATTCTATTGAACTAAGCTGCATTTTTATCTCCAAATAGGACAAAAAAAGTTTTAAAAATAAGTTTTATATCTAACCAAAAATTTCTCTCATTTACATACTTAATATCAAGTTTCATCCAATTTTCAAAATCTATATTATTCCTCCCCATAACCTGCCAATAACAAGTTATACCAGGCTTTACATCTAGACGTCTAAGCATCCAAGATTCAAACTCCTTAACCTCGTTAGGTAAACTTGGTCTAGGTCCAACCAGACTCATTTCGCCCTTTAAAACATTAACTAACTGTGGTAATTCATCTATGCTTGTCTTTCTTATAAATTTACCAACCTTAGTTATTCTAGGGTCATCTTTTATTTTAAACATAGGTCCAGACATTTCATTTTTACTTTTTAGCTTTTCTTTTAATTCTTCCGCATTTACTACCATAGATCTAAACTTATACATATTAAATTCTTTGCCGTTTAGTCCAACTCTTTTCTGACTGAAGAATATAGGTCCATTAGACTCTAATTTTATTAAAATACTTATAATCATAATAACAGGACTTAATAAAATCAGACCACAAAGTGAGCCCATAATATCTAAAGTCCTCTTTAAAAATTCATATATTATTCTATTTTCTTTATTTTTTGTTTCAACATTAATATTTACATTAATATTATCCATCTTATCCCCCTGATAAAATATTCGATCTGTTAAGTTATATGAACATTGCTCTTCTCAACCAAAGGAAATACAATAGGTTTGCAAAACTAAATAATACCCCCTTAGAAAAGGAGAGAAGAACAATGAACAAGACTAATATAAAATGCCCACGCTGTCATTCTGATAAACTATATAAGTTTGGTTTTAATAAGCAGGCTAAACAAAAGTATC
>NZ_CACRTO010000019.1:0-162340 GCF_902652255.1 Clostridium tertium | reverse complement strand
TGGTACTTTTATTTCTTTCATTTGGAATCCTCCTTTTAATTATAAGAATATTATTCCAAATCTACCACTTAAAAATACATAAAAGGATGTAGTAGATTTGCTTTTACACAAATCTTTCTACATCCTCAAAATTTTCAAAAACTTAGATAGGAGTTTTCTCCTTAATTTTTTACTCTTACTTTTCAATTTCATATAAAGACCTATTTACCTTCATTAATCCATTCTTCCCAAACTTCCGCCTTAAAACCTACAGTTGCTTTTCTTCCATTTCTAACAATTGGTGTATTAATTAAAGTTTGATCCTTTAATAATATCTCTTCTTTAATCTCAGCACTTCTTACATTCCCTAAATTAGATTTTATATAATTCTTTGCCTTAGCATTTATAAGTTCATTTATACCAACAGCAGCTCTAACTGATGATAACTCTCCCTTACTCATACCTTTTTCCTTCATATCTATTAATTGATACTTTATTCTTCTTTCTTTGAAAAATCTTTCAGCCTTTTTCGTATCAAAACACTTTTTAGTTCCAAATATTTGTATATTCATAATTGAGTCTGTCGCACAAACAACCAAATTAAAAACAAATAATTATTGATGTAATTATTTCAGAATTAGTAAAATCAAGTTCTTTTCAAAACTCCTTTAGGAGTTTTTTCATTAATTTTTCATTATTCATTATTCATTATTAATTTTCTATTGTGCGGCAGCACCACTACACCTCACTTTTGATTTTAAATTACATCTATTAAAATAATACCTTAATTATATAAAAAATACCTATAGACTTAAACACTTTTTTATAAGTATCTAGTCTATAGGTATCATTTTAGTTAAAAGCAATAAAGTAGAATCTGTCGCATAAGCAAACCAAATTTAAAATGAAAAATTATTGATGTAACTCTTACAGAATTACTAAAATTAATTTATTTCAAAACTCCTTCAGGAGTTTTTTCATTAATTTTTCATTATTCATTCTTAATTTTTCATTGTGCGACAGCACCCTTACTATATTTTCTTTCTATCACTTTTCTTTTTAAGTAAAGCACTAGTATCTATTGAAGAAGATTTTTTCTCTTCATTCTTAGAAGTTTTATTTAATTTCTTATTACTCTTTTCTTTCTTAGCTTCCTTCTTTATCTCTTCAGTTAATTCAACTTTAGCCTTATCTCTTATTGCTTGTTTTTCTTCTAAAATAACTTTAGAAGCTGGAACTTCATTAGATTTTGAAGTTTTTTCAGTAATACTATTTTTACTATTCTTTACTACTTCCTTTTCCTTTATTTTTTTATCCTTCTTTATCTTAAGTTTTTTCTTATTTAAGAAGGATATTAAATTAAAGTTTAATCTTCTATATGCAATATCTAGCATAAGTAATAAAATTGCTATTAATAGCAGTGGTGTAGTTAAGTTAATCTTCTTATAATCCCTTTCAAGCTTACCTTCAAAGACTTCCTCAGGTTTATTTATAAAGCTACCCTTAGTTTCCTTTACTATTACATCTAACTTTTCTGCATTAGTATTAAACTTATATTCATCAGAATATTGAAGGGCAAAGGCTCCCTTATAGGTATTCTTTACTTCTCCACTTTCTTCTTCTCTTACACTAAAGTTATAGAATCCTAATGATGATAATGGAACTTTTGCTTCAAATTTTCCAGGTTCAACTTGTGATAATTCAAAGCTTCCTTCTTCTCCATTTTCTCCATTAAATACTCCATTAACTTTAGCATCTTTAGATATCTTATCATTATAAAACTCTATTTTAGCTTCATTTCCTTCTTGAGTAATATTTAAATATCCATCTTCTCCATACTTAGGAATAGTAAAGTAAACCATATTTTTAATAAGCTGTGGTCCATATTCCCAAGCTAAATAATTCTTACTCCACTGTCCATTTATATCTGAAGTGAAACTAACTGTCCTACCTATTCCATATTGCATAGCAGCTAATATTGGTTCATCATGGCTAGAACTTAATATTTCAACTGCATTTTCCTTAATAGAAGTTCCTATATATCCTAAAAGGCTTGGAATTCCATCTGAAGTTTTAACACCTGATAATATTTCATGGTTACTTAATATTTTAGGTGTAAATTCTTCATTAATTATATAGGTTCCAGCTGATAATAATACTTCCTTTGCAAATATTCTTGGAATATCAGTATATATATCAGTATAATAACTTCTTCCTCTTCCTATTGATGCTAATTGTGCTAAAAGATCACTATTAGCACCTTCCCCTACAGCTACTGTAGATAAAGTAACATTATTATCATTAAATCCTTGAAGTAAGCTTGCATAATTATCAAAACTATATCCATCTTGACCATCAGTTAATAATATAGTGTGCTTTATCTTTGCAGAACTTTCTACCTGCATCTCATATCCCTTTTGCAGAGCTGGGAATATTGAAGTTCCACCTCTGATTTGTATTCCAGAAATAAGTTCTTTAATTTCATCCTTATCTCCCACCTTTTGAAGTGGTACAACAACATCATAAGTATCATCAAAGGCAATTACTGAAATTTCATCTACTTCTCTTAAGTTTTCTAAGGCCTTCATAGCAGCTTCTTTTGCTAAGGTAAGTTTACTTACTCCTCCACCTTCGGCACTCATACTTCCTGATTTATCTATAATTAAGTTAATACTTATAGCAGGAACTTCATTCTTACCTCTCTTATCCATATATACAGGTAATACTTTTTCTAGTGAAGTATCTTTATATCCTCCAAGAGCATAAGAATCTTCACCACCAAAGGTAATAAGCCCACCACCATAATCCTTAACATAGGCCTCTATATTATCCATAAATCCATTAGTTAAATCATCTCTATGAACATCATTTAATACTATTGTCTTATATTCCAATAATTCATTTAATGTACTTGGAGAAGAACTCGCAGTTATTTTCTTTATATTAGCCCCAGAATTTGATAATATTCCTTCAAGAGCTGTTGAATCTCCATTAATACCATTGATTATTAAAATATTCGGTTTATCCATTACATTAGTAAAGGTGCTATATTCATTATTTGCCTTATTGGTATCATCTGCTGCTTCTATTAATACTCTATATCCTTTAAAGCCCCCTGAAGCTTGCTTATCTTTAAATACAAAGGTATTTTTCCCTTTTTGTATCTTTACTTCTTGTTCTCCTACCTTGTTTCTACCAGAAAATAAAGTAAGTTTTGCATCTGTAGCATAGTTAGATCTTATATCTATTGAAACTGAAAATTCTTCGCCAACAGCTATATTATCTGGAACTTTAACACTATCTACATAAACTTCATTTCCCTTTTCACCACTTACCTTATAAACCTTAAAATCTATTTTCTGCTCATTTATTAAAGGTATAGATTTTAATATATCACCTTGATTTTCTTCACCATCAGTAATTAAAACTATCCTTTTTGAGCCACCTCTTTCAAATAGGCTTAATGCACTTTCTACAGCTTCTTGAATATTAGTTGCTGTAGTTACAGGATTTTCATTTAATGTCTTATAAGTCTTCTTCTTATTTAGTACCTTATCTATTTTTGAATTATCACCAAATAAAACTACTGCTGCCTTATTCCCCGAAGGTATATTTTCAATAGCAGTATTAATAAAATCCTTCCCTGACTCTTCAAAATCTCCAATACTATCAGAGACATCTAAAAGAAATACAGTTGATATATTTCTACCCTTTAAATTAATAGTTATATTTCCAAAGGCTAATATTAATAAAGTAAAAATAACTATCCTACTTATAAAGATAAATATTTCATTTTTACTCCATGGCTTATATTTCTTATAGCTATAGTACATAAAGGCAAAAATTACTGGGATTAATATTAAAAAATATAGGTTTCCTATTTCAATCTTCATATTCCTTGCCTCCTCTAGTTTCCTCTCTTATACATTATCCATTCAAAAGCTACTATTCCCATTGCAAGTAGTATTAAAAGTGGTGAAATATTTAAGCCTCTCTTTAAATCAGCTTTAGCTTTTACTATATTCTCACTTTCACTTATATTACTTATAGAAGTATTGCTTTCTTTTTCTGATGGGAAGTTTACTGAAAATAATTCCTTCTCTTCTAGTACATTTAGCTTATATACTCCAAGCTGATTATCTTCTTTAACTTCATCCCCAGATTTTAAATCTAAGGTTTCACCATTTGGATATGTTAATACAATATTATTTTCTGAAGATATGCCTCTAGCTATAATCTTATCTCCAGCCTTAAAGTTACTCTTATACACCATTCCACTAGAAATCATATTTTCTCCAAGGTCATAAACTAATATAGGGAATTCCTTCTTTAATGGGAAATCACTATCATGAAGGTCAAAGGATAACGCTGCAATCTTTCTTCCATCTACTTCCCCTTTAAATCCTATATAATCCTCATTTATATTTAAAAAACCTCTTCCATAGTAAGGTATTTCTATAGAATTATACTTAGCTGCAGTAAAGGTTGTGTCTTCTAAATATTTAGATACTTCTCCTATAACTGCTTTAGCTTCTCCACCTTCTCCACCAGAAATAACATTAAAGTATTCATTTGAAGATGGATTTATAAATAGTAAACTTCCTTCACTAGGCATAACATCTGGAGTTACATTATCAAAAACATATAAATCATACTTATCTGCACTAGTTAAATTTGAAGTGCTATTAGTTTTATATACCTCTGTATTTTCTATGCTACTAAAGGCTTTTTCTAAGAATAAGTTTTGCTCAGTAACTATTAAAACCTTGTTCACTTTTTTCTTTCCAACTACATGATTATAAGTATTATCTTCTAGAATCATATCTTTTCTAGAAAGCTCTCCCTTTAGAACTTCTGATTTAATAGTCGGTAAATCAAAAGTTAAGGTTCTACTTTCACTTTCTTTAAGTTCTAAAGAAGTTACTGAAAGCAATTCCTCACCATCATAAAGAGAAAAGTCTCCTGCATAATCTCCTGAACCTCTATTAGTAACAGTAGCTATTACCCTTACCTTATCTTCTAAAAACTTATGTGAAACATTATCTATAGAAGCATTAACTCCAGAGTTTGCTAAAGAAACTATTTTTCCATTAACATCGCCTAAAGAAAAGTCTTTATCTGTAAATGCTATAACTTCATATTCTTCTTCTATTCCTTCTCCTATAGCCTTAATGAAGGATAAGCTTTCACTTATATCACCAGTATTATAGCTTTGAGAAATCTCTGAAATTATCTCATTTGAAATTTCTTTATTAAAATCTCCATTTTGAAGTAATTTGCTATCACCATCATAAGAAATAATATAGGTATTAGTATCATCCTTAGTTGAAGCTAAAAACTCCTTAGCAAGTTTTTTACCTTCTTCAAGTCTTGTGCCATCTCCATATTCTGCACTCATACTAGCTGTATTATCTATTAATAAAATAATATTTTTATAGCTTTTGCCTCCAAAATTTAAAAATGGTTTCATTAAACTAAAAATAAGTAATAATAGTATTATTATTTGAAGTAATAACATTATATTTTTTCTAAGCTTTTCCCAAGGTGTATTAGCTCTAGTATTTTTATATACTTCATTCCATAAAAGGGTTGAAGATATAACCTCTTCTCTATACTTTCTCTTCAATATATAAAGTAGTACTAAAAGAGGAATAGTTATTAATAAAAATAATGGCCATAAATTAGTAAATCCCATAACATCCTCCTCTAGGCACATGAAAATAAATAATAGACCAAAGATGCGACGAATGTTTTGTGTAAGACAAGGAAGTAAAGCCGCAGATACTGGTGGTTATCTAAGGATTTGCTGACGCAGTATTACACAAAACAGGCTAGCATACTGGTTTATTATTTATTTGATTGTGCCTTAATACAATACTCTTTTCTTACTAAACTCACCTAAAATAATATCTTCTATTTCCATTGATGAGCTTACACTAATAAATTTTCCACCGTACTTTCTAGCTAAAGATTCAATAGATTTGTTATATGACTTTAGCATAGACTTATACTCTTTAATAATATTAGGTGTAATGCTCATCTTTACATTTTCACCAGTTTCAGAATCTATAAAAGTGATTTCATTATTAAAATCCGGGTTAATTTCTTCTTCAGATAATATTTGAAGTAATATAATATCTTGCTTCTTAAAAGCTAAGTATTTTAAAGCATCTTCAAGATTAGATGTACCTTGATTATTTAGGAAATCTGATATTACTATAGATACACCTCTTGGAGATAAAGGTCTTCTTTTTATACTCTTTGTTAAATCAGTACTTCCATTAAACTCAATATCTTCAAGTTCCTTTAATATTCTTCTAAAGGCTTTATTACCTGCTGCTGATTTCATACTCTCTATTTCTCCACTTTCCATAGTTGAAATATTTACTCTATCTAAGTTATTTAAAGCAATATAACTTAAAGCTGCAGCTACTTTTAAGGCAGTATCTTTCTTACTTAATTCACCATAATCCATAGATTTACTCTTATCTATAAAGAAATTAAATACACCTTCTCTTTCTTCCATAAAAACTTTAATAAAAAACTTATCAAATCTTCCATAAGCATTCCAATCTATTCTTCTAAAGTCATCTCCTGGGGCATATTCTCTATAATCAGAAAACTCAACAGATACTCCCTTAGCCTTAGACTTTCTTCCTCCCTGAGTTCCAGAGGAAAGCTTTAAATTAATATGCATATTGATCTTATTTAGCTTTTTGAAGAAGTCCTCATTAAATAATCTTTCCCCCATTATCTACACAACCTTTAAATCTTCTAGTATCTTATCTATAATACTTTCCTCTGTTAAGCCTTCTGTAATAGCATCAAAGTTAAGAATTATTCTATGTCTTAAAATAGGATAAGCTAAAGCTTTAATATCTTCAAAGGAAACATTTAATCTACCTTCCATAACTGCTCTAACCTTAGCTCCACTTATAATACCTTGAGCCGCTCTTGGACTTGCACCAGCTTCCACATATCTTTTAGTAATTTCTGCACCCTCTTCTATTTCTGGATGAGTTGCAAGTATAAGCTTTAATGCATATTCCTTAACTGCATCAGCAAGCTTTATTTCCTTAATAATACTTCTCATTCTTAATATTTCATCACCTTCAAGAACTGAAGTTAAATTAACCTTATCGTTAGTTAATGTTAAATCCATAATTTCCTTTAATTCTTGAAGATTTGGAAAATCTACATTAAGTTTAAATAAAAATCTATCTAATTGAGCTTCTGGTAATGGATAAGTTCCTTCTTGCTCAATAGGATTTTGTGTTGCAAGAACCATAAAAGGCTTTGACATCTCATATGTTGTTTTACCAACAGTAACTGTCTTTTCTCCCATGGCTTCAAGTAAAGCAGATTGAGTCTTTGGTGTTGCTCTATTTATTTCATCTGCTAATAGAAGGTTTGTAAATACTGGACCTTTTTCAAACTTAAATAGGGTATTATCCCCTTCCTTAACTACTATATTAGTACCTACTACGTCTGCAGGCATTAAGTCTGGTGTAAATTGTATTCTTGAGAATTTTAAATTTAAAACCTTCCCAATAGTCTTAACAAGCTGAGTTTTACCCATACCTGGCATCCCTTCAAGTAGTACATTACCATCAGCAAATATTGCTATTAATACATTTCTTATTATATCTTTTTGACCTATTATCCCTTTAGAAATTTCTTCTTCACATCTTTTAATTTTCTCAGAAACTTCTAATATATCTTTTTCATTTACTTCCATTTTCTTCACCCCTTAGTTTAATCCTTGGAAATATTCTTTTATAAGATCTTTAAAACTTTCAGGAAGATTACTATTATTTGCACCTTCTAATGCACTATTAGTGTAATCTCCAATAACTTTATCATAATCTATTTTACTTCCATCTAAGTTAAATCCATTTTGCGAATCTATACTTTGAGAGTCACCATCTTCATTTTTATTTCCAGTTAAATTTCCATCATTGCCAGTATCTCTTCCTGGAATATAAACTTGCTCTCCCTTTTTATTATCTATATCATTTTCTTCGCCTTCGCTACTTCCTGTATTCCAGCCTTGGCCTGTTCCATTTCCTTGACCTTGACCATTCCCTTGGCCCTGTCCTTGACCATTTCCTTCTCCTTGACCTTCGCCCTCTCCAGATCCGTCTCCTTCTCCAGAACCTTCTCCTTCGCCTTCTCCAGAACCTTCACCTTTATTAGAGCCTTCGCCTTTTTTACCTTCACTATTCTTCTTGGCATTTTCTAATGCTTCCTTCAAGGTTTCAGCATCAAGCTTACCATCTAAAACTGAGTCTGAAGCTGATTCTAAAGCTTCTTTTAAGCTTTCATCCTCCATACCTTCAGCTGCACTTGCTAAAGCTTTAGATAGATTATTTAGTTCACTTGAACTCATATTTCCTAAGGATTTCTTTAAGTTTCCTAAAGCTTTCTCTAGCTCCTTGCTATCCTTTGATAATATAGCTTCAGCTAAATCTTTAGATTCCTTCTTCTTTAATAATTCATTAGTTAATTTATTCAAATCTTTCTTAGCATTTTCTTCTTTATCTTTATTAAACTTATCTAGTAAATTCTTTTGCATATTTTCCATAGCTTCTTTACTTTTCTCGTCTTTTGCTTGATTCTTAGCTTCTTCAAGCTTCTTTTCCATTCTTTCTAATGTCTTATTAACATCAAGCTTTTTATCAGCTTCTTTTAATTCCTTCTTTGCATCTTCAAGTATCTTTTTAATAGCTTCTTTTTCTTCTTCTGATAAATCTTCTAACTTATCTACTTTTTTCTTCTCTTCTTCAACTTTTTTAATATATTCTTGTTGATATTTATTAAATTCTCTTATGTTATTAGCTTCTTTTTTAGCTGAAGTATCAATAAAAGCTGTTAATATACACATTGCTAATAAAGCAATAACTACAAGAACTTGCTTTTTTTCTGTCTTTATCTTTAAATTTTCTTTTAAATTATAGTTTTTAATATAATTTACTGTATCTTTTTTCTGAGCTATTGTTATTTCATCATCATGATTTATAAGCTCTAATGAAGTAGTAACTCTTTCTTTTAACCCCTTTGAATCTACTATTAAAGCAACCTCTTTATCTTTAGGTGCTTTAAAGGCTCCATAAATAATTATTGCTATTATACCTATTACTAATATTCCTATAGTAACTTCCTCTACATATGGAATAGTAATAAATAATGATATCAATAAAATCAAGAAATTTAAGCATAGTAGGTACTTAATACCTACTACACTTAAATCAAGTATAAAGTTTGCTTTAATTCTTTTTGATGCCTTTTTAATAAAGGTAATTATTTCATTATTTAAAGAATTCATAGCTCTACTCCTTTACTTTCTTGTTAGCCTTTACCTTTTTCTTTCTAGACATTTTCTTTTCATTTAATGGATTAAGCTTTCTAGCTGCTAAAAGTATAAATACTGTACTTAGGACTAATTGAATCACTACTGATATATATTCAGAATGATGATATATTCCTGATTGACTTGACATATACATCATATCTCCAAATCCAACTTGATTTGATAATAATGTAAAGAAACCAACTGCTGGGCTTAAATATATTATTGGTGAAAGTTCTACAGTATTCCCCATATATCCACCTCTAAAAGTTTTTAAAAATAGTAATACATAAGCAATAATTAATGTACCAATAAATATAAATAATACTAATCCATAAGTTAATGCTGTAGCAGCCTTAGATGTTTTAGAATAACTAGATACTAATACACCTAAAGAGCCAACAAAAATAGTACAAACTATAAAATATCCTACTAAGGCTAAAATATTACTAAGCTTAACTCCTCCAATTAATCCACAAATTGCATATAGAGGTATTGTACAAACTACTAACATTATTACCTTTAAGGAAGATGCTGATAGCTTTCCTAAAATAATTTGAAGGGGACTTAATCTAGTAGATAAAAGTATATCTAAAGTTTGCTTTTCCCTTTCAGAACAAATTGAAGTTGCTGTTAATGATGGTACTATAAACATTAATAATACTGCTTGAATAACAGCCATAATTATATATAGTGTAATTGACCCTTGCATATTTATTCCTGAAGCATATATTTCACTACTATATGAGTTATAAAATATTAGTGCTCCAGCAGATAAAACAGCTACATATATTAATAGCATTACTGTAAATCTAGGTGTTCTTACAGTAAGCTTACTTTCATTTCTTAAAACTGGATTTATTTTCATATTACTTCCCCCCTTTTATTTATTTTCCTCAGTAATTTGAATAAATACTTCTTCTAAATTACCTGCAGCTCTACTAAAGCTTATAACAGGAATATCCTTAGAAACTAAAGTTTTTAATATGTCTCTAGCTTCCCTATCGCCTCCAACTATAGATGCAGTAATTTTATTTTCATCTACAGACATTTCCTTTACTTCTGGTATCTCTCTTAAGACTGCAATGGCCTTATCTGGATCCTCCATTACAGTTATATTAATAGGGGCAGTACCTGATGCCATAAGCATTACTTCTTCTACAGTTCCTTCACAAACTATAGAACCATTTTTTATTATTCCTATTCTAGTACAGATTTCACCAAGTTCAGATAATATATGAGAAGATACTATTATTGTCTTTCCCATTTCTCTTAAATTCTTTAAGATACCCTTCATTTCATATCTAGCTCTTGGATCCATCCCTGATGCAGGTTCATCTAATATTAAAAGTTCTGGATTATGAACTAAACATCTAGCAAGACAAAGTCTTTGCTTCATCCCTCTTGATAATCCATCTACATTTGCATCCCATTTGTCTTTAAGATTTACTAATTCTAATAAATCCATAGCTAACTCTCTAGCTTCATCTCCAAGGATTCCATATATTGAAGCATAAAACTCTAAGTATTCAATAGCCTTTAAGTTATCATAAACTCCAAAGAAGTCTGGCATATAACCTATTTTATCTTTTAAAGCTTTATTATCTTTAATTGCATCTATTCCATCTACATAAACTTCTCCACTATCAGCTGAAAGAAGTCCAGAAATTATCTTCATAGTAGTACTTTTACCAGCACCATTTGGTCCTATAAATCCAAAAATCTCACCTTTTTTTATTTCTAGATTTACTCCATTTAATGCTTTGAAGTTACCATAAGATTTCTCAAGGTTCTTTATAACTAGCATTATTTTTCCCTCCCCTTAACAGAAATTCTTGGTAAAGTTTCTTGGCCTTTTAAATCATCTACAATGTACTTAACTTTAATTGAGTTATTTTCAACATAGTCAGAAACATTCTTCAATTTTTCATAACCTTGACCCATGTATATTCTTTCATAACTGTCAGTACTATAATTGTAAATATATTTTTCAGATGCATTAGAAGCTCCGTTACCATACCTATCTACACCTTGTTTTATCTTTAAATCTACTATTTCAATATTAGTAGGTATATCAAATCTAAAAACTATTTCCCCATTACCATAAATATATCCATTATATTCATCTACGCCAACATTAGTTGAAGTACCCTCTAATTCTGGATTGAAATATCCCTCTGGGAAATTATAATTTCCATCCTTATCTTTAAAGTCAATTTCAGCATCTTGAATTATTACTGTAGTGTCAAACTTACTAATTGACTTTCCTTCAAAATTAACACTATAGTCCATTGGAATATTAGTAATTGCAATTAACTTAACATCTTTATCTGAAGCTAATTCTTCTGCAGCAACTCCTATCATAGTTGCATTTCTTAAAATATTCTTATAATCTTTACTCTTTAAGTTATCCTTATCATTCCATCTAGCATCATAGTACTTTTGACTTAATGTATCTGAATAAGATTGTAGTCCATAAGAACTTGCTATAGCTTTGCTACTTATATCTTTTTCTTCATCTTTTTCTATATTTCCAAGATCCCAGACACTAGTACCTGTAACAAGTAATAACTTTTCTATATCATATCCTAGAGTGTTTTTTACTTTACCCACTAAATTACCTTCATTAATATTAAAAGAAGATTCTATAGTTGGAAGTACTTGTTCCTTTCCTATAATCTCAAAACTCTTCATATCTAAAGCATCACTGTCTTCAAAAGTAAAATATGAATTATTACCACTATAAGTTGTCTTAACTCTTAATTTGTTACTTATCTTTTCTTCTGGACCACCATAATAGTGATTATCATTAATTAAATAATTCATAGTTAAATCTTCAGGTTTTTCTATTTTTACATCATCTTTATACTTTGTTCCAATACCTAGATATCCCTTTGCAGTTCCCTTACCATTCTTATCAACTTTAATAATGCTATTTTGATTTAAAACAATATCATTTACCCTAGTTGAAGAACCCATAAAGTAAATAACTACTGCAAATACTATTGATATTGTAGGTACCATAATCCAAGTTAAGTCTCTTTTATTTAACTTTTTCAATATAATATATAAAGCTATTCCAATTACTATAGCATATATAGCAAGTACTACTAATAATGGAGTCGTTCCCACTATATTATTTATTGGAATATTACTAGAAATCTCTTGAATTCTATATGTGTTTTGATAAAATCCACCAAAATAATTTTTATTATGAAGCTCACTAATTTTACTTACTAATAGAGTGCTTAAAAACTTACTTGCATCTTTAGATGATATTAATGGTTCTATACCTAAATCAAAGGCTGATACTATAATTTCACCCCTGCCTCTACTAAAAGAATAGGCTAATGGATTTTCCTTTGATCCAGCTTTAACCTTTCCTTCATTAGCTGATAATGATGATGTAATTAAGTTTAAGTTATCATCTACTACTTTAATATTTTGCTCTTTAACTCCTGATGATTTAATATTTAGGAAGTCCTTATTAATATTATTTATAGTCTTACCTTCATTTGCTCCAGCACCTATAATTAATAATCCGCCTCTATTAATCCAGGAATTTAATGTAGTGTAATGTTCATCCTTTAAATTAGCCATATTGTAATTATTGATAATTATTACATCTAAGCCATCTATATTAAGGTTATTTTCTGCAATTATATTTTCATATAGCTTAACTTTTTCAATTCCACCCTTTTGGTCAGGATTTAGTTCAAAACTAGTGCTACCAATATAAGATAAACCTGTTTGATCATCTGTCAATACACCTAATAGCAAATTAGCTTCACTAACTCTTCCACTAGAAACTAAGCCCTTCTTTTCATAGAATACTTTGCCATTTTCAACAAAGTTAACTGATATCTTACTGCTTCCTTCTGACATTTTAATAGGTATAACTACCTTATTAGCTTCTCCTTGAGTAGTTGAAACTTCTTTACTATAAGCATCATAGCTTCCTGTACCATCTCCAGTAACTCTTATTTCTACTTCTCCTTTAAAATCCTTTTCATTGCTTGTAAATTCAACAGTTATAGGAATATATTTTAAAGCTCTAAACTTTCCTTCTATTCCTGAACTGATCCTTACATCAAAACTTTCTTTCTTATCTTCTGCTCTAGCCTTCATATCCATTAATGGCAATGTCATAAAAAATAATATTGCCATAAAAGCTACGATAAACTTCTTTAAAAATGACTTCATGATTTACCCCCTTAATTTGCAGTTCTTTATATTTTAATTCTAGACGAAACAATATAACTTTACCTTAACAAAATCTTAAAATTTCCTTATTTTATTAAAGCTACCTAAATTGATTTTATTATATAAAAACTCTTCTCTTTTCCATTTTAATATATATTGGTAATATTTTCTATATAAGTGTTATTTTTTAATATTTCCTTAATATAATAAAGCAAAAATAATGAAAAAATGAAAGAATTAAAGAATGAAAAAATCACTGTATAAATCTTCATAGATTTTATATAGATATCTTCAGAATAAAGGAGGTTTTGCAATGCAAAACCTCCTTCATTCTTCATTTTTTCATTGTGCCTTAGCACTTACATTCTTTCATTATTTATTTCCGTACTCTTTAATTAACTTTTCTATATCTGACTTATCCTCTACCCATTCTTCTATAAATCCACAATTGCAACATAAATATCTAGATACATTTACAGTTCCTTTTAAAAAACCAGCTGGAATATTATTTCCTACTCCATATACCCCTGTTGTTCCTTCTATTCTTAGAATCTTATTACTACTACACTTTGGACAAACTTTATTATTTTTCATATTATCCCCCTCCTCTTTATTACCATATAATTAACTTTCAGTCTTTTTACCAAGTATCACAATGTTTTTATAGAACCTACTAAAATATCAGATTTAATCCTTAATAAACAATAGATCTATTTTAAATAAAATAATAATTCCTTAACCTATTCTAAAAATATTGATTTATAATCTGATTTTATTTCTTCATTATAATCTACTAAGTAAACCTCTAGATAAATTGAGTCTATGTTCCTAGTAATCTTTACATCTTTTATTTTATTATTTACTTCAACTAATTCCTTAATATCATAACTTCCAACGAATCTTCCATTAGCAAGATTTATAGTATTTTCATCATTAAGCTTAACCTTATAATAAAAGCTTGGATGTTTTCTATTTTTATAATTTATGCCTATATCTACTGATGTAATATCTGAATAACTATATCCCTTTTCTAATGAAGTGATTATATTATGCTGTACAATCTTATCTTCATAGAAAACTGTATACTTATTTAGACTATTTATGAAAATTAATACTATAACCAAAAGAATAATATAAAAAATAATACTAAATACTTTACTCCTACGTTTCTCGTATCTAGTTTTAATTTTGAATATAATTCTAGATGTAATCATTAAAATTACTACTGCTGGAGTAAGTAAGCAAATTATATTATCAAAAACTTTAGTGGCTATAAATAAGTAATCCTTATTTATATAATTTATAAAATTTTCTACTAAATATGTAATTCCAAAAAAGTAGAACACTAATAAAATTACTAATAAGATAAAAATTCCTAACCTCTTAAAAATACTCCCTATAGAGCCTCCTTGAAAAATCCAATCAAACTGATGCATGCTCTTTCCCCTATTTAACCTTTTTCTTTTCACTATTCTGAACTCATAAATTATGTAAAATATTATAGGTATAATTGATTCTTTCTAAATAAATAGAAGATAAAAAATAAATTATAGAAATAAAGAGCATTGTAATTATTATTAATTTAAACTTATATCTTCTCACAAGATTATAAGCTAAATACGGAAATGATATTAAAGCTAAATCAATAATTTTAGAATAGAAATCTATATCCATGTTCTAAATCCTCTCTTCTCTTTTATTAATTAATAATATTTATTTAAGTATTTTATTTTAATTCTTCTTCCAATTTCATCTTCATATTCTAATTAGATTTACTTATTAAATCCTTAACTTTCAATATTACTGAAATTAGTATAAGTATTGCTAATGGTAATAGCTGTATATACCACACTAAATCTATTACTGCAAATATATCATTTAGAATCATTAATAAAATTATTATTGCTACAAGGAAAATAATCTTTTTACTCATACTCAATCCCCTTTATATATTTAAATATCATTATAAGTTAGATATTTTACTAATTTTAACTATTAACCTATAAATAACATCTATAATCATATAAGAACCTATGTAAATAAGTAATTTCAAAATTAATTAGGCTTTAAATACACAAAAATAAACTTTAAAGGAATTATTTGTTATTCATATAAAATTCGAATTATAATATCTTTCTTCTATAGTAAACATACTAGCTTCTATGATAGATAATAATATTAATACAATTATGATTTTAATAATAATTTACCTCCTCAATTTATTTTAATTTATATAAAACTTAAAGACACTTCCTAACTCGCCCTATTGTTTTAATTATAATAATTTGTATTACAACAAAATTTCTCAATATTAATATTAAAATGATTATTAACTCTCTAAAAATTAATATTAGAAATATTGAAATACTTATTAATAATATTTCAAAAAGCAAATAACTATTAGAAAAATTATAAAATATATTTTCAATATGTCCATACATCTTTATCCTTTAAATTGCTATATATTTTACAATTTTTTATAAATACCATTAAATAAGAATACTATTGCAATTACTTCACTTGTTATTAGCCCATATAGAGATGGTATAAGTGATATATTAAATTTTATAGAAACAAAGATTAGTGATAATAAGATTATTAATATTGTACATTGCATTATAATAAATACTACAACTACTAATTTTATATCAACGATATCACTCTCATTTCTAACCTCTTTTTTCCTAATAATAGAATTATAAAAATTTATTAATAATGCTATTTCGACTGTTAAAAGGCAAAGAACTGATGGAATAATTGAAAAATTAAATTTTGATGATAGAACTATCAATAATGACAGTACTATAAATAACATCCCTTGAATTATAGAAAATACTATAACTACAGCTTTTTTACCCATAAAATAATATCTCCATTATTAGATTATATTTTTACTTAACAATAGCATGAACTATAAATTATTTTTACTTTAATGCCTTTAAGTGCAAAAAAATAAGCCTTAACGGAATTATTAGTAAATACCTAAAAGCTTTTTACTATGCTCTACCATTTTATTTCCTTTTCTAATAAATATAACCCTATAATGGGAATAATAAAATATTCCATTACAACTGCTAATGCATTACACTTAATGATTTTATCTAGTAAAATTATTGATATACAACACACTGCACCTATTTTACATATTTTTTTCGTATTTTTAATTAATACTCTTTCATTTATATCTTCATTGATCGTTATTCTTTTTTTACATATAATTTTCTATCCTCAATTCCATACAATTTAATTTTTTTAAATTGATTAAATAACTTTACTATACTTAAAATACTAAATAAAGCTACTACTGAAAATCCAACCCCCATTAAATAATTTAAATTTGAGTCAATAAAACCATATAAAAACAAAACTGACAAACTAACTATACTTGCAACAAGAATACAGTATGATATTAAATAGGTCTTTCTCCACTTTTCATAATGTGATTTTAAAATAAAATATCTATAATCTTCAGAACCGCTAACTTCTAGATTCTTATTTATTGTTATCATTGAATTATCATCTACTTTCACTTCAATGGAAATAGGCACATCGAAGGTTGTTGGCCCTGGAAATGACAACTCAAGAAACGAAATTAGTAGTAGTAACCAAGAATTACTTTCGTAAATATCCTTAAAGAATATCAGATGCTGATCCTCCTTAATATAAACATAATCATCTGCTTTACAATTCACTTTAGGCATAAAGATAATCTCCTTAAAACTATTTATTTATTGAATTTCAAAAAATCTTCTTCAAAATTCTTTTGAACCCAGTTACTTGAAAATGTCTATACTCTTTATTAATTAAATTTATTTACCTTTTTATCCTGCTATCAATACCACTCCAATAAGCATCAGTAAGTAGTAAAACAATGCTGCCAATAAAAGTGAAGTACCATACATTAGAGAATAGAATATTCCCACTTGTACCTACTGACATATTTAATGTAATTATATGAAAATTAAATATTATTTTTATATAACAGACTTTAGATGCATAAAAATAATCTGTAAAAGACTACCCCCTAAAGCTTACATTTTATTCGCTCTTTATTTAACTAATTCAATCTTATCTAATAACTAAAGTAAATTTAAGTATATAAAATGACAACATTGAAAAATTAAAGTTTTCATCATCTTTGTTAATTTTATCATTTTTGGGTCATATGATTTTTTGATCTTCAATACTATACTTTTTAACTTGATTGAATACATTCATTTTTAGTGAAACTACTCTTTATTATCGTCTTTTGCCCAATATTTTACTAACATAAATAAGTTTATCACTAGTAATATTTGAACATAGTATATATTACACTTTATTTTTAGTTATGTTTTACCATATATAATAAGTTAAAGCCTTTTTCTTATCCATTCCTTTAATTGCTTACTATCAATAAAATTATTTCTTACTTGATATATTTTACCATTATTAATAAATAAAATTTCATCAGCTATTTCCTGAGCTATGTCAATTAAGTGTGTAGATATAACTATTCCATTATTATCATCTCTATATTTCTGTAATATATTTATAATATATTCAGCACTTATAAAATCAATAGCTCCAAAAGGTTCATCCATAAAAATATATTCATACTTTAATAGAAATCCTATTATAAGTACTAATTTTTGTTTTGTTCCTAATGAATAAGTTGAAATAGTATCACCAATTTTCTCTTCCATTTTTAAATCTTGTACTAGTATTTTAAAATTTTCTTCATCTAATGACTTTTCCTTTAAAGAAAATATTAATTTGATAAATTCTCTTCCAGATAGATTTCTATACAAGTTCATTTCATCTTGAATATACAATATCTTTTCATTTATTAACTTCTCATCTAATTCTAAATTACTATTTAAAAATCCAGTAATACAATTAAATAATGTTGTTTTTCCTGCTCCATTTATACCCAGTAAGCAGTATATTTTCCCTTTTTCTATTTTAAAAGTGACATTGTCAAGAACCTTTAATTTAGCATCATAACTATAATTTAAATTATTTATTTCTAACATTTATTTTCTCCTTATTTATAAATAAATTAAACAAATACAAACTTATTAAAATTGTTAATAGAAGTAGTTGTCCATATATAAATTGAATTTTCTCTGTACAGAAATATACATATATCACTATCCCGAAAGCAATACTTATTAAAGTAGTATTCAAAATTTCAATAATAATTTTATTACTATTAAACTTATTTATAGATTTTACTAGCCAAAGCTGAATTGTTTCTTTTAAAAATAAAAGTTGGATCATTAATATAAAATAAATTAAAGCTAAGTAGATATTAGAATAAATAATTAGACTTGAAATAATAATAATACTAAAAACAGATAGTACTTTTGGAAATACTATTGACGATAATACCTTTGTTTTAACTTTTATTATTTCATTTATTGTTACTTTAATATTGTAGTTTCTCAAAACTTTATAATCTATATCTATATTTATATTTTTTTCAAAACTCATCCTTCCTAAAAAATAACTAATAAAAATTTGAACAATCACAATACCTAGTGATATCTTACAACTAATAATAGCTATTTCTATGTTATTAATATTGTCTGCAAGGAAGAAAAATAATACGCTTCCACTATTAATTACATTATAGAAACAAATAAAAAGTAAAGTATATTTATTTTCTCTTATTGTTTCTTTTATATCCTTAGAAAAAAAACTTTTCCCAATATTAGAAAAATAAAAGGAATAGACTGTTTCACAATAAGTCTCTATAACTTTTGTTATTTTATTGCTTTTATTATTTATAGTTATATTTTTTATAGAAATTAAATTTCTACCTATTATGTTTAAAAAATTTTTTAAACATTTAATACCCATTATAGAAATCATAAATATTATCATAATAAGTATAATTTGAAAAAAATTCATATGAATTTTATTTATAGTTATATAGTCATTTTTTAAATATCTCTCTAAACTCTCTAAATACCATATAGGTGTAATAAACGATTGATAAACAAATAAAGTACTAATATAAATAAAAGAAATTAAATTTATTACTTTACAAGTTATATTATTTATTACACTTAATAAATATCTATAAAAAATAGCTATTATAACATTAAAAAATATAATTGACACTATAAATATTATAGAGCATATATAAAAAGTATAATTATAATTTGTAAAAACATCTTTAAAAGCTAGTATTGATAGTGTTATTACTCGCATATATATTTTTATAAAAATCATCAATATTCTTAATATTATGTATATATTAAGTTTCTGAGGAACAAACTTTACTATTACATCCTTTTCCAAAGAGTGAAATAAATTTTTCTGAATATATATATGAATAATACCGCTATATAGTAAATTTAAACTAATTATATTAATGATAGTATCAGATAAATAATATTGACCTATTACTAAAACTTTATCTGAAATAATAATAGCTATACTTGTGGGTAAAATATAAATACAAACAAAATTAATAAATTTCTTAATTTTACTTTTAATATCCTCTCCATCAAAAACTAATTTACACCATAAACTAAACATAATATCTCCTTCTTTATGTTAACTTCAAATCATTCATTAATATAATAACTGAATAAGCACATTCTCTACTTGGACTTATATATATTCTAAGAAGTTAACTCAATTACTTAAACTTTTACCAAATGTATATATTTATCATCATCCATCATCAACATATTCCATTTCATCGCAGTCAATTTCTACATAGCTATTTGGTAATTGTAAAGCATATCCTCTTTTTAAAACAAATATACTCATTTTATCATTTTCCATTTTTATATATTTATTTTAATACTTAATTAAAACATATAGTTTTAATTAAGTTAAAAAAATGCTTATCACTCAAAATACTATTTATACTTAACTTAATTAGTATAATTATATGAAAATTTAAGCTTAATTTTAGAAATTAAGCTTAAAGTGCAAAAAAAAAGCTTTAAATTAACATATCTAAAGCTTATTTTTTATTCTCTCTTTATTTAACCAATTCAATTTTATCTAATAACTAAAGTAAATTTAAGTATTTTAAATGACAGCCTGAAAAATTATAGTTTTCAACACCTTTATTACTTTTATGATTTTTTATCATATGATTTTTCTATCTTCACTACTATGCTCTTTAACTTTATTTAATACATTTATTTTTAGTGATACTACTTTTTATGATCATCTTTTGCCCAATATTTTACTAACATAAATAAATCTATCACTAATAGTATTTGAACAAATAAGTGAATCATATGTGATGCTATAATAAAATTTTCTGAACTTATGTCTACTTTATTGCTTAATATATACTCAGTTCTAAGTGTAATCATTATTATAATCAACGGCATTATTCCATATATTATATCTTTAATTTTATGTTTTTTTATCAAACTCAACACCACCTTCTATAATATAATAATATTTTAAAGTTTTAAAAATTTAACAAAGTATATACTATACTTTATTGGTAGTTATATTTAATCTTGTATAAAAAATTGAATTATAGACCAAAAATATTAAAATATTTTATTTAAAATAAGTATATACTTTCCATTTATTGCTTATATTTACTTAATCTTATATAATCTATTATAATATATTGATCTATTATTTATTCATATTTAAATTTCTTTTAAATCTACCATGGATTAACCCTAAATCCTCCAGAGTGTAGACTCAAAGTTGCTCCACTATTAGCATCCCTCAATTGTGTGTACACTTTATAAAATGCATATCCAGTAACCCCAGTAAGGAATCCAAAATACAAAGCTCCTAAACCTCCAGTTATTATCCTAGCAGCTCCTGCCAATAAACTTCCATTTATCCCTATCTCAAAAGCCAAATCTGAAAATTTATTTCCTGCATCATCGGCTGAAGATGCTGAGAAGTCCCAAGCAACACCCCACCAATACTTTGTTTTTGGCATAGCTTGTAAGTAATTCGCTAATCTTTGTGTAAAATAAACACCGACGCCTCCATCAACATAATCCATTTCATCTCTATCTATTTCTGAATAACTATTTGGTAATTGTAAATCGTATTCTCTTGTTAATACAAATGTGCTCATTTTCTTCTCCTCCATTTATATATATTTATTTTAAAAGAACTTTTAATATTTGTAAATATTTAACATGCAATTAATTAATTCGCGCGCTATGTATATTAATTTTACTATATTTAAATTTCTCTTAATGCAAATTAATTACACTCTAAATCTTTGATTTGTCTCATGGAACTTACTCATTAGAGCCAAGCAACAAAAGGAGCTTCCTTTTTTATTTCTAACTAAATTTAATTCCTATAAGCTCTAAAATATACTTCATATAGGTTATTTTTTCATACTTTACTCTAGTTTCTGTAACCATACCCAAAGTTAAGTTAACCTTTTCTCCCTTAGAATCTTCTAAATAAGTTTTATCTGGTTTAACCTTAACTTAAAAAAATACATCTCCTTTTTCATTATCTATAGTTGCATCTTCATCTATACTTATTACTTTCCCTGATATAGTTCCATATTCAGATTGAAGTAATCATCCTACCGCTAAAGCAACTTCATCACCAAGGTGTATTCTTGGTCTATCACTTGAAGGAAGCATGGTTTCTACCATTAATTCTTCTGTCTTACTTGTTATAGTCCCTATTAAGGTTCCTCCTTGAAGTGCCATACCTGATGTCAATGGAGTATTTAAATGTATTACTCCACTTTTTTTGTGCTACAACTTCAAATTGCTCTTTTCCTTTATCTAAAGCTTCTTTTTGAGATACTAATTTAGCTAACTCAACTTCATATTGATTTTTTTCGTTTGTAAATTCTGAAATAGTCTTATAGTAGTGTTCATCAGATTTATTTTTTTTGACCCTTTGCAAACTCTTCTATTTGCTTGTCATCATAACCTTGATTTTTTAAGAATTCTTTATCTACATTAAACTCTTTTCTAGCTATATAAGCTGCAGATAATTTATTATAAAATTCACTTTCTTCCTCACTATACCTATCAAAATAATTAGTTCCATTAGTTGCATTTTCTTCTGCCAAACTTAACAGTTCTATCCTTCTACTAAAAATATCTATTTGAGCATTTATTTTCTCTAATTGAAGCTCAGATTCAAGTCCATTTGTTGTAAAAAGTATCTTGCTATCAGTAATTTCACTTAAGTTATATACTTTCAAGTAAATCTCCACCTTTCAAGCATTTCTCCCTAAAGTCACACTTTACTTACAAACGCATTTTTCTCCTGAGCCTTTAGTGTTTTTCTTTATAAAAAGTAAGTGACAAGCTAATGCCTGCCACTTTAATTTCCTGTTTATCCTAGTAGTACTTTCATAACTCTAAATCTTCCTCACTATCGAAAACTTAAAATTTTAAACTTCATAGCTATTGAGTACTCAGTGTTTTTAAGCGACAAACTTACTCTCTCTAACCAAACAATATTAAAACCTATACTACTATAATCCAAATATTAAGCTATTCTTTTTGTAATCTATAAAAATGCCATGAAAATAATAAATATACTATCCCAAATATAGAGGCTGCTAATGAATATTTAATTTCCTGGTAATTAAAATTCAATTTTACAATATTTATGAATAGTATTGTAATAGGTATCATAAAAATTATTGTCATAATAATATTAGAAACTAACATAAATTTATTATAAATTTTCATATTTAAAACTCCTTATATAATGTTTTATGCAAATACATATCCGTCATTTCTACCATCCACTCTGTCCATTCCATCAGCAATCATACCACCTAGACTTGTTCTTGCTAGTACAAGTGCTATATCTAATGCACTAGTAAATAATCCTGCAACTGCAGATCCTACATAACCCATTAATTTGCTTTTTATTACTCTTGTAACTGGTTTCCCATAATTGATCTTATATAATTTTTTGCAGAATAAATAGAAAATGCTCCACTTCCACCTGATACTGCAATAATTATAATATCAACATATCTTCCTACCCATTTCGTTGAGTTCCACCACTTTTTCCTAACACTTCCACCTTCAACATACTCCATTTCATCTCTATCTATTTCTACATAGTTATTTGCTAATTGTAATGTATATTCATTCTCTTTCAAAGAAACATCTTATTTAGTTACTTTCCTAAGATGGCTTTCACACTAAATTTAACTATAGCTTCATTAAGTTTTTAATGAAAATATACTCATTTGTCTACTAAATTATATATGTTTATTTTAAAAAAACTTTTAATATTAAGAAATAATCAATTAATTCGCGCTATCCATATTAAAATTACTATACTAAAATTTCTTTTAATACAATGTAAATACCACTAAACTAGTACATTTTTATTTATTAATATCAGTTCAATCTAATAAAAATTATTTTCGTTTGAATGCAAATTTAATTTTCGTTCAATTTACCGAGATTTATTTCCTATGATACTAAATAAAATAGAGCAAGTTCCTAAAAACTCACTCTAAATTTCATTTTTACTTATTATTAACTTTTTTTAGAGAATATAGTTAATAGTATAATAGCCACATATAATGTTAGCTCAGTTGTACTAATATCTGTTGTACCTATTCTATAAATAAATAAAGTTATTAGTACAATACCTAGAGTTATTAAATATATCGGATATTTTTTAAAATATTTTTTTTTATTTTTAAAAATCATATGTGCCTAGCGCCCAAATAGTTGCAGAAGTACCTACTCCAACTGCTACTTTAGCCCAAAGTGGTAATAAGATAAATGCCTGCTTAGCTGCATAGCCAACCTTAGCAACTGCTCCCCAAAAACTTATGCCAGCCCTTGCAGCTTGTAACATTATATTTCCTGCTTGTACAAGTAAATATCCTCCCCATGCTGCCGCTCCAATTCTTAATAGATTTACTCCAACTTTATAAGCACTCCATCCACCATCAACATATTCCATTTCATCTCTATCAATTTCTACATAGCTATTTGGTAATTGTAAATCATACCCTCTGCTTAAAACAAATGCGCTCATTTCATTTCCTCCATATATATTTATTTTAAAAGAACTTTAAGTATTTGCAAATATTTAACATACAGTTAATTAATTAGCGCGCTATGTATATTAAAATTACTATATTTAAATTTCTTTTAATGCGATTTAAGTTACACTCCAAATCTTTGATTTGGCTCATGGAACTTACTCATTGTAACCAAGCAACAAGGAGTTTCCTTTTTTATTTCTAATTAAATTTAATTCCTATAAGCTCTAAAATATACTTCATATAGGTTATTTTTTCATACTTAACTCTTGTTTCTGTCACCATACCTAAAGTTAACCTTTTTCCCTTTAGAATCTTCTAAATATGTTTTATCTGGTTTAACCTTAACTTTAAAGTAAACATTTCCTTTTTCATTATCTATTGTTGCATCTTCATCTATGCTTATTACTTTCCCTGGTATAGTTCCATATTCGGATTGAAGCAAGCCACCTACAGCTAAAGCTACTTCATCTCCTAAATGTATTCTTGGTCTGTCACTTGAAGGAAGTAAAGTTTCCACTATTAATTCTTCTGTCTTACTTGTTATAGTTCCTATTAAAGTTCCTCCTTGAAGTACCATACCTGATGTCAATGGAGTATTTAAATGTATTACTCCACTTTTTTGTGCTACAACTTCATACTGCTCTTTTCCTTTATCTAAAGCTTCTTTTTGGGATACTAATTTAGCTAACTCAACTTCATATTGATTTTTTTCGTTTGTAAATTCTGAAATAGTCTTATAGTAGTGTTCATCAGATTTATTTTTTTGACTCTTTACAAACTCTTCTATTTGCTTATCATCATAGCCTTGTTTTTTTAAGGATTATTTATCTACATTAAATTCTTTTCTAGCTATATAAGTTGCTGATAACTTATTATTCTTCCTCATTATATCTATCAAAATAGTTAGTTCTATTAGTTGCATTTTCTTCTGCCAAATTGAATGAATTTCTTTTAAATATAAAAAAAGAGCTATCGTTATCGGATTTTTTTACCAGCTAATACGATAGCCCCCTATTAATTAAATAGATATTAAATTTTGCCCTTTAAACACCTAACTTTAATAAATAAGTCAATTTATCATTTAAACATATGAATTGTACTAATCGTATTAACTTCTAAAAAACTATACTTCATTTTACATCTTTTAATTTCTATAATATAATTTAATTATATTATATATATCAAAAAAGTATTTATTAGAGTAGCTAATATAGAAATTAAAATAATAAGTCGTGTCTGTATTAAATATTTTTCATATTTAAATTTTTTCTTTAAATGATAAATATTTTTTTCACTAGTAAATAGATTTATAATTGCCATGATTATTATAAATATTAGAAATTGTTTCACTCCTAAAATCCTATCTTCCATTTTAAGGAAAATACAATTTTGTATATATCCAAATATAGTAATTATAAAACTACATATAAAAGCTACTATACTAGTGATTATTATTTTTTTCTTATCTACTTTTTCATCTTTATCTATAATAATTCCTCTAACATATGTTATATCATGTAAATACTTTACTGATAAAAAGCAATTAACCAAAACTATCGTTCCTGATAAAAGATTCATACGATATTCCTCCTACTATTAAATCATTTTATCAATGAAATAATTTTTTCACATATTAACTTCAAAATTAACTTCCTGTATATAAATCTAATAATATTGATTAATTATAGTTCAACTTCTATCTAACAACATATGCAGCTATGTCATAGCTACCTATTCCAAATGACTCAAGTGCATAGGTTCCATATCTATTCAGATATGTGCAAGCAAGTGCTATTTGAGATGCGTAATATACTAAACTTAAGTATCCAAGTATTCCTCCAACACAAGCCTTAAGGGCAGTTTTAGCTGCTAATGCTGTCACTGTATATAAAGTTTTTACTGCACTATATACTGCTCCTGCTCCAGTTGCTACCCCAACTATTGCATGAAATATTCCTGTAAGATTATAATATCTTGTCGCTCCACCATCAACATACTCCATCTCATCTCTATCAATTTCTACATAGCTATTTGGTAATTGTAAAGCAAACTCTCTGTTTAAAACAAATGCGCTCATTTTATTCTCCTCCATTTATATATTTATTTTAAAAGAACTTTAAAATTTTGTAAATATTTAACATATAAATAATTAATTTGCGCGCTTTATATATTAAATTTACTTTATTTAAACTTCTTCTAATGCAAATTAATTAGTTAAATTTAATTCCTATTAGTTCTAAAATATATTTCATATAAGTAATTTTTTCATACTTAACTCTAGTTTCAGTTACCATTCCTAAAGTTAAGTTAACCTTTTCTCCCTTAGAGTCTTCTAAATAAGTTTTATTTGGTTTGACCTTAACTTTAAAAAATACATTTCCTTTTTCATTATCTATTGTTGCATCTTCATCTATGCTTATTACTTTTCCTGGTATAGTTCCATATTCAGATTGTAGTAATCCTCCTACAGCTAAAGCTACTTCATCTCCAAGATGTATTCTAGGTCTATCACTTGAAGGCAGCATAGTTTCTACTATTAATTCTTCTGTCTTACTTGTTATAGTCCCTATTAAGGTTCCTCCTTGAAGTACCATACCTGATGTCAATGGAGTATTTAAATGTATTACCCCACTCTTTTGCGCTAGAACTTCAAATTGCTCTTTTCCTTTATCTAAAGCTTCTTTTTGTGCTACTAACTTAGATAATTCAACTTCATATTGATTTTTTTCATTTGTAAATTCATTAATTGTCTTATAATAATGCTCATCAGCTTTATTTTTTTGACTCTTTGCAAATTCTTCTATTTGCTTGTCATCGTAACCTTGTTTTTTTAAGGATTCTTTATCTACATTAAATTCTTTTCTAGCTATATAAGCTGCAGATAATTTATTATAAAATTCACTTTCTTCCTCACTATACCTATCAAAATAATTAGTTCCATTAGTTGCATTTTCTTCTGCCAAACTTAACAGTTCTATCCTTCTACTAAAAATATCTATTTGAGCATTTATTTGCTCTAATTGCAGTTCTGATTCAAGTCCATTTGTTGTAAATAGTACATCTCCTTCTTTTACCTCAATACCTTCACTTATAAAAACATCTTTTATTTCTCCTGATCCCTTAGTCATAATATGAGATTTATTTTCTGAGACTACTAGTCCTTGTCCCTTTACCATATATGTTTTAACAGACTTATTTGCCCAAATTAAGGATGCTATAATTAATGCTGTAACTATTAGAATAATGTAATTCATAAAAGCTGGTGGTTTCTTATCATAAAGTATCTTGCTATCAGTAATTTCACTTAAGTTATATACTTTCAAGTAAATCTCCACCTTTCAAGCATTCCATAAACACATCAGCTACAATATTATCTTCTTCTTGTTTTACAAATACAGTATAAGAATCACCCTTTAACTTAATGTCATTTTCAAAAGCATGTATCCCTAGCTTTTGATAGGCAAACTGTAAATTTTCTTCTTTTTCTGTAAATCTAGCAAATAGACAGTTTGTTATTTTTAATTGTGATTTAAATTCATAAGGATTTTCTACACTATGAATTGGATTTTTCAATTGAACTATTAGCTTTATTATCATCTTAGGATTTCCACTTTCATCTACTTCCACTGCTGAGTAATTTATCATAGGGCCAAGAGTAGAATTCCCCTTTGATTTTATATAACTTTCCATCATATAACTAATCTTATCTATATCTATTAGTTCATTTTCACTTACATTTCTACGTAATACATTATTAAGTTTTAAAGTTTTATTTTCTCTTATAGCTATTTTTTCAATTGTATTCATACTCTTCACCTTCTTCTATAATATTTTCTTTTTCTTCTTTAATATCTTTATTTGATAAATCTTCTTTATATATTAATTCCTTTTCTTCTATTGAACCAACTTGACTTATATAAAGCTTATAGTAATATCCCTTTTTTTCTAATAAACTTTCATGACTTCCTTCTTCAACTACTCTCCCTTTATCCATAACGTAAATTATGTCGCAATTTCTTATAGTAGATAATCTATGAGCTATCATAAGCATGGTAATATTTTCACCTTTTTTAAATAATGTATCGAAGATTTTTGCCTCACTAATAAAATCTAAATTACTAGTTGCCTCATCTAATATTAAAAAGCTTGGTTTCTTAATTAAAGCTCTAGCTAAGGCTATTCTTTGCTTTTCACCACCAGAAAGTCCTCCACCTGCTTCTTCTAAGAAGGTTCCATACTTACCTGGTAATTTTTCTATAAATTCCTTACAACCTGAATTTTCACAAGCTGATTTTATTTCTTCATAACTTGCATTAGCTTTACCTAGTGTTATATTTTCTTTAATAGACCCTGAAAATAGCTCTACATTTTGAGGAACATATGAAATATTTTCTCTTAAATTATATAAATCTAATTCCTCTAGGTTATATCCATTAATATTTATTTTTCCTTTTTCAGGAGTATAGTATTTTAATAAAAGTTTAGATATAGTTGTTTTTCCACTTCCCGATTCTCCTACTAAAGCTACCTTCTTACCCTTAGGTATTGTTATACTAATATTATTTAATACTGGTGCCCTACTTCCATATCTAAAGGTTATATTCTTTAATTCTATATCTCCATCTACCTTATCTATTTTAATTCTTTCAAGGTCTTTATCTTCTTCCTGCTCTTTTTCTACTTCATATATTTCTGAAATTCTTTTTAACGATATACTTGCTTCTTGAATACTTAATTGAAGTCCTATAAGTCTTCCTATTGGATCCATAAAGTATCCTGCTAATGTTGAAAATGCCATAAGACTTCCTAAGGTAATTTCGCCATTCATAATCATCCTAGCTCCTATATACATAAGAACTAGGTTTCCTACACTAGATACTGCTCCTGATATTGAACCTTGAATATTTGATAAAACTCCTTCTTTAAAGGCTATTTTTAAATTCCTTATATATTCTCCTTCTAGCTTTTCAATGCTTTTTTCTTCTGCTGCATGAACCTTTATAGTTTCTATTCCCTTTAAACTTTCAATAATATGACTATTAAGCCTTGCTCCTGCTTCCATTTGCTCTAAATTAATTTTCTTATATGGTGCTTTAAATATATAAATTAAGGCAGCACTTACTATTGTTAAAGCTAAAATAACTATAAATAATTTTTGATTCATAATATATAATATTGAAGCTGATACAACAGCTAGTACAATATCCATAATTAATGATAATGATACTGAAGTTAAAATATTCTTTATAGTAAAAGCATCACTAAACCTAGTAAGTATATCCCCTACCTTTCTTGAAGCAAAGAACTTCATAGGCAGTTTATATACATGTTTAAAATATCCAAGCAATAATGGAATATCTATTTTTTGAGATAAATAAAGTAAAATATGTTGCCTTATAGCTCCTAGTCCTACTTGAGTTATTGCTAAAAGTAAGAAGCCAATAACAAAAATATTTAACTGATTCTTTAAATTATATGGAAGTATTTCATCCATAAGTATTTTATTAAAAAAGGCAGAGGCTATACCTAGTATTGTAAGGATTGCTGATGCAACTATACTATATATAAAAAGTGATTTTTGAGGTAAAAGTAGTTGTATAAACTTAGATAAAATCCCTTGTCCTTTTATTTTTCCTGGATTAAATTCATTATTAGGTATTAATAGTAATAAAACTCCATCAAAAGTCTTAAAAAATTCATCTATACTTTTCTTTTCTTTCCCCTTTGCTGGATCTAATATTACTACTTCTCCATCTTTAATTTTATGTATTATTACAAAGTGACTTAGCCCTTCTTTAGTAATAACATGGGCAATAGCTGGTAATGTATATTTTTCTTTAAAGCCTTCTTTATCAACCCTTATTGCTTTTGTATCAAAGCCTAACTTTTTTGCTCCATCTTCTAAACCTAGTAATGTTGTCCCTTTAATATCTGTTCCAAGAATATCTCTTAACTTTGTTATAGTGATTTCTTTTTTATAATACATGCATATTGTTGCTAAACATGCAGCTGCACAATCTGTAATATCGTGTTGTTTAACTAAGTAATTCTTTCTCATTTATCTCCCTCCATCCCCTAGATCTATTTTACTGGAAATTTTATGAATTACTTAAAATAAGTCTTTATCTTCCTTTTTTCATCTCTATTTTCATTTCCTTCTGCTTTTTATGTATTTAAGATCATTATTTTTCCATAATAAGACTTTAGTAAACAAAAAAATAAGAGCTAGAATTTCTTAAAATTCTAACTCCTTAACTTAGTTATTTAAATATTGGTATATTACTTTTATAACTATAACTTAAATCAGCTTTTTTATAATAATTATAAAAGCTAACTTCCCATAGCTTTGAATTAACCTTTTTTATTTCCTTAATATGATCTAGGTTTATAGCAAATGACTTATGAGTCCTTAATATATTTTTATAATTAATTTTATTAATTATATTATCTAAATTAGAAGACCTTACATTTATTTCTCCTATTTTAGTGTGTATAGTGCATTTCTTTAAAAAGTATTCTAGGAATATTATATCTTTATAATAAATTCTCTTTTGATTTCCTTCTGTATCTTTAAAAAATATATAACTATTATCTTCTACCCTCTCTATATGTCTTAAAAACTTTTCTATTACTTTTATTATGTCATCTTCTGAATATGGTTTAGATAAATAATCAAAGCAATTTGCTTCCTTTAAGGCTTGTGTTATATATGACATTTGTCCACTTATAAAAATTATTGGACTTACTTCGTATTTTTCGATTCCTCTTACATTTTTAGCAAAGTTTAATCCTGACCCAACTTCTAAATTAATATCTAAGAAAAATAAATCTATTATTTTTTCTCCATTAATAAGACTTCTTGCCTCATCTTCTGTTCCAGCTTCATAAACTCTTACATCTATAAATTTATCTTTAATTATTTTACTTAAGTACATTCTCTGATATTCATCATCCTCTAAGATTAAGATATTCATAAAACCTCTCCTTTCCCCATAATATGATTATATTAAATATACTTTTTCTTGTAAATACATATTACCCCATATTTTTACTTTTTAATTTATCCATTACTCTTATTTGAATTTCCTTTTATTCCTTAGCACTAAAACAAATCAAAGTAATTGTATTTTGCCTTTAATACTTAAATACATATTAAAGGTAAATTATTAAAAGGCTATTACAGCGTTATTCTGTAATAGCCTTTTATAATCTTAACTTGGAAATCTATTTTCCCTCTTTATATTCTTTTAATATCCTAACATAATGATTGGCTTCTCTTAATACATGGTCAGCTAGAAGTGGTAGAATTATAGATTTTATTTTACATTCCTCTATGCCTTCTGTTCCTGCCTTCTTAAAATCTCTTAACTTAATAGTTTCAGTTAATGTATCATTAGTAACATTTGAAAGTGTAGCATCCGTCATACTCTTTGCTTTTTCAATTAACTCTTTATATTCTTTTGCAAACTTATCTGAAGTATCTATTAATTGCTCTTCACTAGGATCTAATAATCCTCTAATGAATAAAGCATGTTCCATCATAATTTGATTCCAAAATAGTTCCTGTTCTTTAATGTTTTTCTCATCAATATCCTCATTATTTTCTATATCATATACATATGAACGATATAACTTAGCTTCACGTATAATATGTTCAATAAGTAATGGATAATTCCCAGTAAATAGCTTACAGGATAATACTTCATTTAAAATTCTAGTCTTTAAATCTATAAGCCCATCTAGCAATTTTATAGCTTTGTTATTAAGCTTCTTTATAGGGCTAATCATCTTAGAATCGAACTCCATCTCACGCTTGCAATCTAACATTGATTCCAAAACAGTGATTTTTGAGTTTATTTCTATACCTGTATAATACTCCGTCTTCCTTTCAGTACTTAAAGTATGATCTGTAACTATTTCACCTGATTCCAATACTCGCCTTCTAATATTACCTTCACTTAATTTAACAGCTTCTAATAATATCTTTTCAAATTGTACCTTATAATTATCTGCTTCCTTAGAAAGTTTAGTGTTTTTAGGTGTAAATCCTGCTTCCAAAAACAAAGAATGTTCTTTCATTATTCGTGCAAAAAATAGGTGTAGTTCTAAAGATAATGAAATATATCTTTTACGGCTTATCATAGCTTTCCTCCATAAAATTTCTATTATATTATATTAAAAATCTTATCTCTATATTCTTAATCAAAGCTTATTTAATTTAAATATTACACCTTATTCTAATCTTTCTATATTTATGACTATACTTTCTATAATAAACTCTCCTCTAAAATCTCTTTCAATAATTCTGGATAATCTGTAAAAGCACCATCCACCTTATTGACTATAAGCATCCTCATAAAAATAGGATTATTTACAGTAAAAATATTTACCTTTATATTATTTTTATGAGCTTCTTTTATTAACTCCTCAGAAACTAATCTTAAATCTGGATGAATAGCATAAGCCCCTAAATTTTTAGCATAACCAATTATATTCTCTATAGGGTTTTCATATAAAACTCCAATTCTTATATTGCTTATTTTCTTAACCTTCTTTAAGGAATCATGATTAAAGCTAGATAATATAATTTTATCTTCTATTGCATATTTATTAATTAAGTTTACAACATCTTCCTCTATATTTTCATAATGAATAACATCTGTTTTCAATTCTATATTAAGTTCTATATCCTTATCTTTAACTAAATCTAATACCTCTTCTAAAGTTGGAATATGACATTCTTCATTGTCTCTAAATAACTTTTTTCTATTTCTAAAGGATTTTAATTCTTCTAAAGTATAGTCCTTTACTAATCCTTTTCCTAAAAAAGTTCTCTCTATATCCTCATCATGAATTACTACTAACTTATTGTCCTTACTTTTGTGGACATCTATTTCTAACCCCTTAGCTCCAGACATTATCCCTTCTCTTAATGCAAGAATAGTATTTTCAGGATAATCTGAGCTAGCTCCTCTATGAGCAAAATTAATCATTGATATCTTCTCCTCGTTAATAAATTTATTAACCTAATTATACTATAAGTAATTCAATTAATTTGTAAAAAAATAAATATCATAATTTTATAAAAATAATCCTTTAAAATTATAAAAAGAAACTAATTTTAATTATTATAGATTTTAAGGTGCTGTCGCACAATGAAAAATTAAGAATGAATAGTTAAAAATTAATGAAAAAACTCCCGAAGGAGTTTTAAAAAGAGATTAATTTTAGTAATTCTGTAAGAATTACATCAATAATTCTTCATTTTTAATTCTTAATTTGGGCAGTTTGTGCGACAGCCCCCTCTTTTTTTATAATTTATTAATTTCTTTTACTATTTCATCTATACAATCTTCTGCTTGTGGATACACTCCAAGCTTGTCTAAAAAAGCATGATCCATCCCTTTATATAATATATATCTAACATTATTCTTCTCTTTACCTATTTTCTTTACAAAGTCCTCTATTTGCAGTCTTAAATAATCAAATTCTGCACTAATAACTAAAATATTTTCTATATTATAATTCTCATTAAATAATAATGGAGATACTTCATAGTTTTCCTGTTCTTCTTCTGCATTTAAATATAACTTTCTAACTATATCCATCACTTTTCCTAAGCTTTCAGCTGCTCTTTTTGAATATATATCTTCTTTCCTTATATTATAATTCTCTATGCTCCACGGAAAATCATCTAAACTTACTAAAGGGTATAATAAACTTACTTGTTTAACTATGTTTAGATTTTCTATTGAATCTCTAATTGCACATACTAATGCTAAATTTCCACCTGCACTATCTCCTGAAATAAAGATTTTATCTTTATTTATATTAAATTCACTGCTATTATCATAAATATATTTTAATACTTCGAAACATTCATTAATAGCTATTGGATATTTATTTTCTGGTGAAAGACTATAATCTATAGATATTACAGTAATATTGCCTTTATCAGCTATTGCTTTACAAGGATTTTCAACTACATTTATATCCCCTCCATAGAATCCACCCCCATGAATAAATACCATACATTTCATTTTACTTTTATCACTTTTAGGTCTATAAATTTTAATAGGAACTGTATATTTTCCCGTATTTATTACTTTATCTATAGATTCTATCCCATTTGAAATATCTAAATTTTTATATCCCATGGAAAGTCTCATTTCTTCTACTGGAATACCTTTATATGTATATCCATCCTTCAAGGATATTATATTTTTAGGTTTATTTCTTTCTATAAAAACTCTAGGATATAATTCGCTTTCCTTTAATTTATTAGGAAAATCCTTAATTTCAACTTCTAACCCATTAATAACTTCTATATTCTTATTTTTTGATATAAACTTTAAATCACTAAAATACTTATTATCTCTTATTATTTTATCCATAGTAATTCATCCCCTTAAAGAGTCATTTTAATTAAAATATAATTCTTGTAATTGCTATCGTCAATATTAATATCAAAATTTATTTAAGCAAAAATATAGTGAATACTTTCATAAGAAAGAATTCACTATATTTTAATTAAATGTTATGGCAATCTTCATATAAGCCTTGGACTTTACTCCAATCTATAACATTCCAAATGTTTTTAACATAATCTGCCCTTAAGTTCTTATACTTTAAATAATAAGAATGTTCCCATACATCTATAGTTAAAATAGGTATTAAATCATCCATTACTGGTGAATTTTGATTAACTCTTTTTACTATTGATAATTCGCTATCTTTATCTTTTACTAAAAAAGCATATCCTGAACCAAATTGAGTAATAGCAGCATTAGTTAATTCATCTTTTAACTTTTCTAAGCTTCCAAAGGTTTTATTAATTTCTTCTAATAACTTTCCATCAGGAGCTTTCTTAGGATTTGGAGATAATATAGAGAAGTATAGATTATGGTTAGATACTCCCCCTCCATTATTTACAACTGCTGTTCTTATTTCTTCTGGTAAGTCAGCAAGATTCTTAATAAGTTGATCTAAGGTTTTCCCCTTAGTATATTCTTCATATCCTTCTAAAGCCTTATTTAAATTAGTCTCGTAAGTTTGCAGATGCTTTCCATAATGAGTCTTTACTGTCTCTTCATCAATATATGGTTCTAAAGCATTATATTCAAATGGTAATTCAATTTTGTTATACATATTTTCTCCTTTCACTAATACAATGTTATTTATATTTTTGCCATATATTAATTATTTATTCTTTACTTTTAAGATAGTATACTTTCATTAAGTTTATTCTATTTCTATCTGCCCCATCATCCCTTCTTCTTCATGCTCAAGTATATGGCAATGATACATATAGGTTCCTGTCTCATTAAACTTAACTAATAACTTAACTTCTTCATCTGAATCTATAAAGACAGTATCCTTAAATCCTCTTTCTTCCTCTGAAGGTTTTTCTCCATTTCTTGATAGAACTTGGAATTGTGTACCATGTATATGGAATGGATGTCCCATTGAATGCATCATGGTAGCTGGATTTGTAATTGTCCAAATTTCCGTATCTCCATAGTTGCCAAATTCATTTATTTCCTTCATATCAAACTTTTCTCCATTTATTGATACCATTCTCCCCATACCTTCAAGCTTAAACTCTCTTTCAATAACAGCTTCCTTTTCCAAAAATCCATTAATCTTTGTTAAGGTACCTGGAACTTCTGTTGTGTCTTCTACCTTCTTATCAACTACTATTTTTATTATTTTATCATTTCCAGATAATAACTCAATTTCATCCCCCACCTTATAGCTTGAAAAATCAATTATAATTTCTGATCTTTCTCCTGGTGATAAAAATGTTGAATCTTTCTTTACTGGCTTTTCTAAAAATCCTCCATCAGAAGCTATTTGGTGAAACTCATCATTATTACTTAACCTTAAATCAAAATTACTTGCATTAGCACCATTAATTATTCTTAATCTTACCTTTTCAGTACCTACTTTTAAAGTTGGATATATTGCTCCATTTGCTAGGATAGTATCTCCAATAGCTCCATCCATCATATTTGTTTCATAAAGAAAACTTCCATCTTCATTAAAGCTTCTATCTTGAATTACTAAAGGTATGTCATTAACACCATATTCTTTTGGTATATTTAAGCTCCCTGAAACCTCATCCTCAATAAAAAATAGTCCTGCTAATCCTTTATAAACTTGTGTTGCTGTACTTCCTATAAAGTGAGGATGGTACCATAAAGTAGCTGCTGGCTGTTTTATAATAAAATTAGGAGTCCAAGTAGTTCCTGGCTGTATTCCTTGATGAGGCCCCCCATCATTTTCACCATCTACTTCTAAGCCATGCCAATGTAATGTTGTAGGTTCATTCAACTGATTATTTACATTAACTTTTACCTCTTCTCCTCTTTTAACTCTTATTACTGGTCCAAGATAACTTCCATTATAGCCCATAGTTTCAGTTTCCTTATTGTCCAAGAATGTAGTCTTTCCCTCTTTCGGCTCTAAAGTAAACTCTGCAATATTAGGATCTGGATTCATATCTTCTAAAATCTTAGGTATTGGTAATTCACTATAAGATTTCTCATTTCCTTCACTAATTCTCTCATCGTTATGAGTATTATGGACCATATCTTTATCTTTATTTAAATTTACCTTTGAGATTATAAAATATATAGCAACTATTAAAATTATAATCCCACTTGCTATAAAATATATTTTCTTATTTTTCATAATTACCTCCACAAAATAATAATTATTCTTTGATAATTATTGTACTTCATAAATATATAGATAATATGAAGATATAAAAAAGTTATAAATAAATTAATAGTTTTACTTTAAAACTAAATAAAAAAGTGCATTGATAATGCACTTTTTTTTATTTTATAATATATTTATTTTTTTCTCTATATGTTGTAATCTTCTGCGTAAAGTTCCTCTACCTTACCCCAATCAATTACATTCCATATATTCTTAACATAATCAGCTCTTAAATTTTTATAATTTAAGTAATATGCATGTTCCCATACATCAATAGCGATAACTGGTACTAAACCATCCATAGCTGGTGAGTTTTGATTTGGTCTTTTAACTATTGATAAGTTTCCGTCCTTATCTTTAACTAAAAATGCAAATCCAGAACCAAAAATTGATATAGATGCATTATTTAATTCTTCTTTTAAGTTATCTACACTACCAAAAGTTTTATTAATAGCTTCTAATAATTTACCTTCTGGAGCCTTCTTTGCATTTGGAGAAAGTATTGAAAAATACAAGTTATGATTTGAAACTCCTCCGCCATTATTAATAACTGCTGTTTTTATTCCTTCTGGTAATTCATTAATGTTCTTTAATAATTGTTCTAATGTTTTTCCTTTTGTATATTCCTCATTATTTTCTAATGCTTTATTTAAATTAGTCTCATAAGCTAGATGATGCTTTCCATAGTGTGTTTTCATAGTTGCTTCATCTATATAAGGTTCTAGTGAATTAAAACCATATGGTAATTCTATTCTTTTATACATAAAGTTCCCTCCCTTTTTTTCTTTATTATATCATACAAAAAACAAAAAAGCTACCTAATTAATAATTATTTTCATTTAATAATAATTATTAATTGTATACATGTTTACTATTCTATAAATTTAATGCATTAATATTGATTTTAAGAGCTCCTTTAGCTTAAGTCCCCTATAATATATTAAATAATAAAAAAATTTGAACTTCTTCTTATCCATAAAGCAGTATATTATATAGATAGTTTTTAATTTTACGTAATTCTAACTAGAGAAAATAAAAATAGGCTTTGGAATAAGTCCAAAGCCTATTTTTATCTTATTTATTGTCTTCGATTAAAGCTTCTATTCTAGCTCTACATCTGCTAGCACCACAAAATCCTGTGCCTGCTCCAGTAGCTTCTCTTACTTTTTCAAAAGTATCTGCTCCATCTTTTATCGCATTAATTATAGTATCTCTTTCTACGCCTTTACAAAGACAAATTAATTCCATTAGTACACCTCTTTACATTTTTTAATTTATTATCTTAAATTCAAATAAATTATATAATATTTTTGTAAATAATAAAAGTTATTATTAAAAAAAATATTATCACTTATTTATACTCCTAATATTCTGGAAATAATCGGTATAGTTATTATTGATAACAAGGTAGTTACAAATACCACCATAGCTGAATACTCTTTTTCCTTATTAAAATCAGCTGCAAAGATTGAAGTCATAGCAGCAGCCGGCATAGCTTGGATTATTATTATGGTATTCATAACTATAGAATTATCTTTTAATATATATCTTGTTATAGTAAACAAAACTAATGGAATAATTATTAGCTTAATAAGTGAACCATAATATATAGTTTTTTCTTTAAAAATATCTTTTATCCTTACTTTAGAAAGTATATTACCAACAATAATCATTGAAATAGGTGCTGTCATTTCTCCTACTATCTTACTTGTATCAATAATAGCTAATGGCAATTTAATATTAAATATCATAACTATAATTCCAATATAAACTGCAACAATAGCCGGATTAATTAAAACCTTCTTTATATTTTCTTTAGATGTAGATCCAGTGAAGAGTATAACTCCATAAGTCCAAAGAGCTATAGTAAATACCATATTAAATATAGATGTGTAAACTACTCCTTCAGCACCATAAATACTATTTATAATTGGAAATCCTATAAATCCACAGTTTGAAAATACATTTGCAAATTGCAGTATTTTTTTCTTTTCTCCTTTAAATGGCTTTAATAATATATAGGAAATTATTCCTCCTACTATAAAAAATACAGTACTATAAATAAATGCTTTAATTATATCTCCCTTTATTTCTTCACTAAAAGTGAAACTAAAGGAATTTATAACTAATAAAGGTAGAGTTATTTGTAATAATATTTTTCTTAGTCCCTTATTTACTTCTTCGCTTATTATTCCTTTCTTTGCTCCATAGACACCTATTAATATAATTAAAAATAATGATATTATTTTATTTAATACAACCATTTCCTCTCCTAAATTTCTCTAATTATTATATTTAATACCATTATATATAATTTATATATAAAAATATATTACTATATATTTTCCATTGAAATTTTTATTTTCTTTTGATATTATATTTATTATAATATTGATTGTATAAGGGAGTAGTTAGCTCTAGATTAGTAGGAGTTACTAAGTCAACATATTGAACTTTGTTCTGGCTTAGTATTAAATAGCGAGACTTATGCGTAGTTTATTCTGCGCATAAGTCTCTTTTTGTTTTTATTAGCTTAAATCTTAGCTATCGCTAAGTTTGAAATAAATTCACAATAAAAGGAGTACTAATAAAATGGGATTCTTATCAATTTTTATGACAGGACTAGGTTTGTCAATGGATGCCTTTGCCGTCTCTCTAGCTAAAGGTCTTTGCTTAAAGGAAGATGAATTTAAATATTCTTTTAGAGTTGCCTTATTCTTTGGTGGTTTTCAAGCCTTAATGCCATTATTAGGCTGGTGGGTTGGTACATATTTTGAAAGCTATATAAAATCTTTTGATCACTGGATAGCTTTCATATTACTAGGACTTATAGGTGGAAAAATGCTTGTTGAATCTATTAGGGATATTATAAGAGGTGGCGACACTGATATCCCTACAGAATGTGAAAGAGATGAGTTCTGCTATAAGAAACTAACTATATTAGGTATAGCAACTAGTATAGATGCTCTTGCGGTAGGAGTTAGCTTTGCTTTTTTAAGTGTAAGTATCATTCCTTCAATAATAATCATAGGAATAACTACTTTTGTATTAAGCTTTTTAGCTATGTTCCTTGGTAAAAAGCTTGGGCAGTATATGCAAAATTATGCTGAATTATTAGGCGGTATAATATTAATATTTATAGGAGCAAAAATACTAATTGAACACTTATCAGGGCTAGCATAAAGATGCTATCACATAATGAAAGATTAAGAATGAAGAATTAAAAATTAATAATTCTTCATTTTTAATTTTTAATTTTTAATTTTGCCTGCCTGTATCTATTAAAAACATATTGTATTTTGTCAAATTGGAGCGAAGCGACTTGAGAAAACAACACAATATTACTAAATTCAGCCGAGGCTGAATTTTTTCCTTTAGTACACAAGATGTTATTCAATCCAGTCACTTATTTTGTGATATATCCTGAAGCCTCTCTTCTTATACATTTCAAATGCTATTTTATTTTTTTCAATAACAGTTAAACATACATCTTCTATATCTTTATCCATTAAAGATTTGATTGCAGTTTCTAAAAGCCTCTTTCCATAACCTCTTCCCCTATATTCTTCTATTAATCCTATATCAAAAAAGCCTTTATTATCATTAATCCAAATATTTAAAAAACCTATATTCTCACCATCATCATTAGTAACCATAAAATACTCTTCTCCTGTATTTTGATTTTCTAAATATTCTCTTGCTTCATCAAAGTCTATAAAAGTACCATGTGGCATATCCATAAATGATTTATTGTAAATATCTATATAATCTTTAATATTATCAGATGATAGTCCAACTTTATTTAATGTAGGATAAATAATCTCTTTTTTCTCTAAAATCATATTATAGGAAGAATAACTTTTAAATAGACCTATAGATTCAGATAGCTCAAGCAAATTTTCATCCCTTATGCCTAATAAAATCTTATTTGCATTATATTTATTAGCTAGTGCTTTAGCCTCATTAATTAATTCCTTAAGGATTTCCTTATTATCATATGGACAAATTAACTTATTAAAATAAACTGTATCAATCTTTTTAAGCAACTCTAGTATCACTGATATTTTACCTTTTACTCCGTTGTTATCTAAATAGAATAATACGCCTTCTCCATAATTGCATATTTTCCCCTCTACTTCTTCCTCAAATTCCTTAAAAGATTTATAGGTATTCTTATTTTCTTTTATGAATTCTAGTACATTTTCCTTTTCTTTATCATCTAAATTTAAATAACTCTTTATCACTATTCTCGCACCCAGTATTCACTACAATCTGTAGACCTATCTAAGAATCCATATTGAATTAGCGCTCTTCTTATTGTTACATAATCTTCGAATATCCTTTTTAACACCCTATTTATTTCTTTTTCACTATACTTCTTGCCAGCACTGAAATTAGTGATTATTTCCTCTAGGATAATAATCTTCTTCTTTTCTTTAGATGGATAACTTCTTAATGCAGAATTTTCATCAAAATAAGATTCTAAAACTTTTACTTTTTCTTCTTTAGTTATATTGAATCTTTCATCTAATGTAGTAGCCCCTTTATGAGGATCACATATTACGTCATCACCTACAATATTAATTTCCTTATTAGTGCTTTTAGATAATAAATTCATGGTAGCTAAAAATAATTTTGACTGTTTTTCTCTTTCCCTTAACTTATATCTATAATTTCTTATAGTAGAATTAGCAATACCTAGAGTCTTAGCAATTTCTTTATCTGTAAGCCCAGACGCGATAAGTTCAATAACTGATTTTTGTGAAGGTGAAATACCTGTATAATTTGAGTTCATATTTAATAGATAATTTAGCATGGATTTATGTCTATCTTCTATATGAAGTTTAGCAGCCTTTATAGCTTCATAAAGGTTACCATCTATTTCATAAATCCTACCTTTTTCAAAAGTTTCATTACATATTAAGCATTTTATTTCTTCTTCATTCTCTATAATCCCCTTTTCTAACTCTTCAATAGATGCATTCCAAAATAATTCACTTTCCATTTTTACCCCTCCAATATTTTCTAATTATATAATAAAACATTTCCTCACTATAGTCTATATATTAGTAAACATTTTTTAATTTTGTTTATAATATTATTTATTGTTTAATTTTTTTAAAAGTGTATAATATTAATTAATGGGATAGGGTATTACTAAAAAAGAAATAATTTATTGGGTGGTGTAAAAAGTGCATAACAAGTACAACGATCTTTTTGACACTTTAGTAAAGTCTTATTACAAAGGAAATTTTGAAGAAACTCTCTCAAACATAATGGTTTGTCATGAAATCTCACCTCAAGAAACATTTAAAATTATATCTTCACTATGTGGAGTCTCTCTAGAATTTGACAATAATTATATTTACAATTTGAAAAAAGCAATCACTAATTATTCAGTAAGCAAAAGATTAATAGAAAAACTTGATAGTTGCAGCCTTAGTTGTAAAAAGAATGGGGATGAAAAATATAAATGTCAACTAAGTTGTCCTTTTGATGCAATAATGTATGATAGTGACAATAAGACTACTTATATTAACTATGATCTTTGTGTAGGCTGTGGATTATGTGTTGATTCCTGCAGAGAAGGAAAGATTTTAGATAAAGTAGATTTCATGCCTATTTTAGATTTAGTAAAAAATAATAACACAGTTATTGCTGCTGTTGCTCCCGCAATTATTGGTCAGTTTGGTGAAAACGTAACCTTAGATCAATTAAGGGCAGCATTTATAAAAATTGGTTTTAGTGATATGGTTGAAGTTGCCTTTGCAGCTGATATGATTACTATTAAGGAAGCAGTTGAGTTTAACAATCATGTAAATTCTCCTAAAGATCTGATGATAACTTCTTGCTGTTGCCCTATGTGGGTTGGAATGCTGAAAAAGGTCTATAAGGAATTAGTACCAGATTTATCACCTTCTGTTTCTCCTATGATAGGCACAGGTAGAGTTATAAAAAAACTAAATCCAGATGCTAAGGTAGTTTTTGTTGGTCCTTGTATTGCAAAAAAAGCAGAAGCTAAAGAAAAAGATTTAGCTCAAGATATAGATTTTGTATTAACATTCCAAGAATTAGATAATATATTTAAAGCCTTTAATGTAACTCCTGAAGAACTAGAAGGAATCCCAACTAAAGACTATGCTTCAAGAGGTGGTAGATTATATGCTCGTACTGGTGGAGTTTCTATTGCAGTTGGGGAAGCTGTTGAGGAGTTATATCCACATAAGGCCAAACTATTTAAATCTATCAAAGCTGAAGGTGTAAGAGAATGTAAAGATATATTAAATAAGGCTCTAACTGGTGAAATAGAAGCTAACTTTATTGAAGGCATGGGCTGTGTTGGTGGCTGTGTTGGTGGGCCAAAAGCTCTTATTCCTAAAGAACAAGGAAAAATATCTGTAGATAACTTAGCCTATGATTCGCCAATAAAAATAGCTACCCACAGCTCAACTATGGATAGCGTATTAGAAAAATTAAACATTACATCATTAAAAGACTTTGAAGATCATACTAAAACAGAAATTTTCCACAGAAACTTCTAAAACAATCAACATTATACAGTTAACAATTAACAGTTATGGATAAAATTCAGCGAGAGCTGAATTTTTTCCTTTATCCCATAACAATAACAAGTAATGTTTCGACGAATTGAAACTTGCGACTTAAGTAAGAAACATTACGCAATTGAAATTCAGCTCGCCTGAATTTCTTCCTTTAGTACCAAGGAATAACATATTGTATTGCGGTGAATGGTCGCAATTCAACTTGAACAAGCAATACAACCCCACTGAAATTCAGCTCGCCTGAATTTCTTCCTTTAGTACCAAGGAATAACATATTGTATTGCGGTGAATGGTCGCAATTCAACTTGAACAAGCAATACAACCCCACTGAAATTCAGCTCGCCTGAATTTCTTCCTTTAGTACTAAAGAATAACATGTAATGTTTCGACGAATTGGAGCTTGCGACTTGAGTAAGAAACATTACATGTTATTCAATCCAATGGATTAAATTTGGATTTTCATCTAATATTGATTTATATTGTTCTAAGCTTCCAAACTCTCCTTTTGGATCTAGATTCATATATCTATTATATTTTTCAATTCTATCCTCGACTCTAGACCAACCATAATGCTTTAGTCTTAATGTTGTTATAAAATACGATAAATTTATACAATTATATGGCATTCTTCCACAGTGTTGAGCTGTTTCTTTAAATAAATAATTATAATTCTCTTGATATCTTATTAAAAATAACCTATAGGTATTATGTGCATACCATAAGTTATCTTCTCTATAATGGTCCTTATCCCAAAAATCATAAAGCCTAAATAAATATCCATCTACTTCAATATTCTCTATTAATAATCTTACATAATCCTTGAACTTATCTTCAAAGATCTCATCAGCATCTAAAAATACTATCCAATCAGGATTTGTCTTAATCGTTTCTTCCCATTGCTGTTTTCTTAGTTCAACTTCATTATTAAATTTAGATTCATTATTTTTTATTAATATATACGGTATGTCTTTAAGAACCTCTTCTATTATCTTCACAGTATTATCTGTACTACCATCATCTATAATTACTGCATTATCTATATATTCTTTTGCCAACTTTAAGACTTCTTTTAAAAATCTTTTTTCTTCATTTTTAACAACCATAGAAAGTGTTAGTTTATTATCTTTTATCTTCGCTTTCCTTATTAGAGGTGTTACTAATGCATCTCGTTCCTTCTTATTATCCCAGCTTATAATTTTATATTCATTATTTACATATTTTAATATAAAGTCACTAAAAAATTCTTTATAGTAACTATAATCATTCCTATAACCTGTATCCGAATAAATAACTTTTATTTTAACTTCACCTGTATTATTTATTTCTTGTATCTTATGAGTTAATATCTTTCTATTATTTTTAATTCTTTCATTAATAATAGTTTCTTCATTATTATCATTGATAATTTTAATTTTTACATCTTCTCCAAAAAAAACTTAAGTACTCCTCTTCTATAGGCTTATCATAGCTATAGTCCCCTATTCCCTCTAGTGCCACTTTTAATATAATGAATGCACTTTCACTATCAATTTTAATATTTACGCATACATTATTGTTCTTATAATTTTCTATTCCCACTAAGTCCCCTTCTCTGTAAATATGATAAGCTGGGTAATAGGTATCTACGTATAACTTTATTCCTAAAGCAGCTGCTCTTATGCAAAAATGTCTATCTTCTCCTACGTAAGAGACATTATAAAGTCTATTAAAATTTACCCCCTTTTCTAAAGCAACTTTACTAATTAATGTACATGCTCCAAGACCACCTACTTCATATGTTCCAGGTTTTTTTAACATTTCTATAAAAGACCTTTTTCTTTTTTCCTCTTCATCCTTCGTAATTTCCTCCCCATAATCACTATCATAAAGAGTATAATTATCTTTAAGCCAAACTTGTGGCTCTTCATATGAATTAGGATACCATTTAGTCCAAAATATTGTTGAGGCTATATCTTTATTTAATGATAATAATCTTTTTAAAGTTTTAGGATGTAATACTAAATCTGAATCTACAAAAAATAAATAATCAAAATTTTCCTTTTTTGCAACTTCAATAATAAAGTTTTTAAAATCTATAACCTTATTAACTATATCCTTTGACCACCTATGAGTATAATTATCACAAATATACTTATTATCAATATTATTAAGCTTAAAAATATCTACATTATTTTCACTTCTTCTAAATTCTAATAGCTTATCTGATGATTCCTTTAAATCATTATCATCAATAAATATATATTTAACTTCTATTTCTCCTTTTTCAAGATCTTTTAAGGAAAGTAAAAACTCATCTAAAATATTAGTTTTTTGCTTAATAGGACTACCAATTAATATTCTCATTAAAATCTCCTTAATAATTAATCACTACTTATCATATTATGCTTAAAAATAATAAAATCACCTTAAATTAGTAACTTAAAGTAGAATTTAATAAAAATATGAACTTTTCTATTATTAGCATATTTAAATATTTATCATATTTTATAATGTACAACTTTTACTGGAGGAAGTTTTATTTTGAATACCTTAAGTGTTTGTATTATTAGTGATAATGAAGAATCTAATTTAACTAGATGCTTAAAAAGTTTAAAAGATATTGCAGATGAAATAATTTTAATAGATATTGGATTTGTAGACTATACGTCAAAGATTGCAGAAAAATTTAATGCTAAGGTAATAAAATTTCCTTGGGATAATAATTATAGTTCTGCTAGAAACAAGGCTTTAGAAGTTGCAAAAATGGATTGGATCCTTTCAATAAATTCTAATGAGGCATTGGACTCTTCTCAAATCGATAATTTAAAAAAACTACTAAGCAAATCACATTATATTGGTTATAGGGTTAAAATTATTAATATAATTAATAATACTAATTTTGATGGAGGCTATTATTTAAGAATTATTAGAAATAAATCTGGTTTTTACTACAAAGGCAGAATTGACGAAGTTCTATATAATAAAGAAGATCACATAAATGAGATTAAGAATACTGACTACTATATATATAACTTTTCATTTAATGAAGATGAGGGCGAGCTATTAGATAGGTTTAATAAAAACTTAACTATATATCAAAATTATGAGATGCAAGAAAAAGATTTTATATATTATTATAACTTAGGAAATGAATTTTACATTATAAAAAAATTTGATTCAGCTATAGAAAATTATCTTATTTCTATGAACCTAAGTAATAATTTTTATATTAATTCCTATTTAAATATACTTATAATAAAAACATACTATAATATGAAGGAATACAATAAAGCTATTGAATTTTTTAAAGAAAATGAGTATGGCTACTTTAGAGAAATATTTTTACTTTTAAGTTTCTGCTACAAATTACAAGATGATTTAGATAAATATAAAGAATATATGAAACTCTATTTAAGTAAAGTAGATACTAATATTATTACTGGATTCAATTTAAACTATATTCAATCTGATAATATTATTCTAGAATCTATGGGTTTTAATATAAGTTTGCTTCTAGAATATAGTGAGCTTAATTATACAGTTTAATTATTTAATATAAAAAAGGAAGAGCCTGTCTGTACTCTTCCTTTAAAATATATCATTTATAATGTTAGTAGTTCAATCTTAGTGGAACTTTTTAGTTCTATAGAATGAATTTCTATATTATTTAATCTTTTGTTACTCTATGCCTTTATCTAATTCTTTTTATCTAGGATTTGTTCTAAAACATTTAATCTGGTTTTTCCTAGAATTTGTTTTGGTTTTTTAGCTATCTCGCCATCTTTGTAAAACTTATTTTTATTTGCTTGAATTACTGAAAAGATCTTTTCTTCTAAATCTTCATCTTCAATATTTCCTTCAAAATAATTATCTATGTAGTTTCTCAAAGCATAGCTTAGCTCCTCTTGATTTTTATAATATAGTCTAATTACACCCTTATTCAAGAATATTATCCTCCCTAAAAAATCTACTTTTAAATATATTTTATACCAAATATATCTAGTTTACAACCTGATTTGAAATTCTTAATTTTTATTTAATTATTATTCGCATTTATAAAGCACATTTAAGGAATAATATATCAAGTATATGATATTATGACTAATTGATAATTTTTATCAATTAGTTTTCTAAAAAGTGTTGACAAATTATTAATTAATAGTTATTATTAATACATAAAGAATATTAGAAAATTTAAGGAGGAAAAATTTATGTCATTAATAGGAAAAAAAATAGAAGACTTTAAGGTTCAAGCTTACCATAATGGAAAGTTTGTAGAAGTATCAAATGAAGATGTTGTAGGAAAGTGGGGAATATTCTTCTTCTATCCAGCAGACTTTACATTTGTTTGTCCAACAGAATTAGGAGATTTAGCAGATCACTACGCTGGTTTCAAGGAAATAGGCGCTGAAATATATTCAGTATCAGAAGATACTCACTTTGTTCACAAAGCATGGGCTGATACTACTGAAACAATTGGAAAGATTCAATATCCAATGTTAGCAGACCCTACTGGTAAGTTAGCTAGAATGTTTGAAGTTCTTATCGAAGAAGAAGGCGTTGCTTTAAGAGGAACATTCATAGTTGATCCAGATGGTATAATTCAAGCTTATGAAGTTCACCAAAACGGAATTGGTAGAAATGCTGAAGAATTATTAAGAAAAGTTCAAGCTGCTCAATTCGTAAGAGAACATGGTGATGAAGTTTGCCCAGCTAACTGGACTCCAGGTGCTGATACTTTAGTACCAAGCTTAGATTTAGTAGGAAAACTTTAATAGATAACATATAGGGGATTTACTCCCCTTCTAAAAATTAGCGAGGAAACTCGCTATTTTTTTAATAAATAACAGATAATAATTATTAGATAATAATGGAATGATTATGATATAGGAGGCTTTGTATGAATAATATATATGATTTACTTATAATTGGTGGTGGACCTGCTGGTTTATCTGCCGGGTTATATGCTGGAAGAGCAAGACTTAAGACTTTAATAATAGAAAAAGAACATACAGGTGGTCAAATTGCTAGTACTGCTGAAGTTGTTAACTATCCTGGAATTGTTAAGACTACTGGTCCAGACTTAACTAATCAAATGAGAATGCAAGCTGAAAATTTTGGAGTTAACTTCCAAACAGCTGATGTTATAGATGTTGATCTCGAAGGAGAAATTAAGACAATAAAAACTAATTCAGGTGATATCCAAGGTAGAGCTGTAATAATAGCTACTGGAGCTTCACCTAGAAAGTTAGGATTCCCTGGAGAAATAGAATATGGTGGTAGAGGTGTTGCTTATTGTTCTACTTGTGATGGTGAATTCTTTAAAGACTTAGAAATATTAGTAATTGGTGCAGGTTTCGCAGCTGCTGAAGAAGCTATTTACTTAACAAGATTTGCAAAGAAGGTTATTATTATAGCAAGAGAACCTGAGTTTACTTGTGCTAAATCAATTGGAGATAAAGTAAAGGCTAATAAGAATATTGAAATAAGATTTAATACTGAAGTAGTTGAAGCTGTTGGCGATGACGTTTTAAGATCTGTAAAATTAATTAATAATGTTACTAATGAAAGATCTGAATACTTCCCACCTAAGGAAGATGGTACTTTTGGTATATTTGTATTTGTTGGATATCAACCTCAAACTGATGTATTTAAAGGTAAAATCGAAATGGATAGATGGGGTTATATACTAACTGACGAAAATATGCAAACTAATATTAAAGGTGTTTACGCAGCTGGTGACTTAAGACCTAAGATGTTAAGACAAGTGGTTACTGCTGTTTCTGATGGAGCTATAGCTGCAACTGATGCAGAAAGATATGTAGCATCTGAAAAAGAAAGACTTGGAATAGTTGAAGAAGAAGTAATTGAAGAAAAGGTTCAAGTAAAAGAAGAAGCTCCTAAGGTAAGCTCAAAGCCTGGTAAGAGTGCTCTTTTAAACGATACTTTAAGAACTCAATTAAAAGGTGTATTAGCTAAATTTGAAAATAAAATTTCACTAGTTTCAATTGTTGATGAAAGTAATGGTAAGTCTATAGAATTAAGAGATTTAGTTCTAGATATTGCTGACTTAAGCGACAAAGTTGAAGCAATTATATACAAAAAGGGTGAAAATCCAGAAGTAGAACAAAAAGTTCATGCAGATAAATACCCTGTAGTTTCCATACTAAATAAAGATGGAGAATATAGTGGTGTTAAATTCCATGGAGTTCCAGGTGGTCATGAATTAAATTCATTTATATTAGCTATGTATAACGTAGCTGGACCTGGTCAATCTATAGAAGAATCTATACTAAATGAAATAAAATCAATCGATAGAAAAGTTAATATTAAGGTTGGAGTATCTCTTTCTTGCCACGTATGCCCAGATGTAGTGGTTGCTGCTCAAAGAATTGCTATTGAAAACCCGAATATTGAAACTGAAATGCTAGATTTATCAAACTTCCCAGAACTTAAGAGCAATCATAAAATAATGAGCGTACCAGCCATTATAGTTGATGACTCTAAAGTTTACTTTGGTGGTAAAAAGCTTCAAGATATTCTAAACTTAATTAAATAAATTAATATTAATTATAACTATTAAAAGAGGTTGTCAAATGGCAGCCTCTTTTATTTATTTATTTATTTATTTATTTATTTATTTATTTATTATTATTAATATTAATTGAAAACAGGCTACCTTTCGGTAGCCTGTCTTGTCTATGCTTCTACTATTTTCTTCTCAGCCTTAGCTATTTTTCTCTTTTCTGTTTCATCTACTACTACTGCTGTTACTGCTGATCCTGTTACATTAGTTAAAGTTCTCATCATATCTATTACTGCGTCTACTGCCATTACCATTGCCATACCTTCTATAGGTAAGCCTGCTGTTGAAAGTACTACTGTTGTTGAAATTGTCGCTGCTCCTGGAACCCCTGCAATTCCTATTGATGATATTATAGTTGTTATTATGATTATGAAATAGTGATATAGTGTTAAATCTACATTGAATACATTTGCTACAAATACCGCTACTATTGCTGGGTATAAACCACCACATGCATTCATTCCAATTGTTGATCCAAGCGGTGCTACAAAGCTTGCTATATTTTCTGATACCTTTGCATTTTCAACTAAGCTTTTAATAGTTACAGGTAAAGTTCCATAACTACTTTGACTAGTAAATGCAACAACTTGTGCTGGGAAGATATCCTTAAAGAACTTAAGCGGATTCTTTTTAGCAACAAGTGCTACTAATGGTGTGTGTACTAGTAATATTTGTAATAAACATGCTATATAAACTGCTAAAATAACGGCTATTAATGATTTTAAAGTATCTAGTCCATTTTTTGCTGCTGCAGTTGCTATTAATGCGAATACACCATATGGTATGAATTTTAATACAATTCTTGTTATACCTAATACTAACTCATAAGCAGATAATATTACATCCTTGAAAGCTTTAACTTTTTCTGGATTCTTATTATCTTCTATAACTAAAGCTATTGCTACAAATAATGAGAAAATAACTACTGGAATTATTTGATTATTTACTATTGAAGCTATTGGATTTGAAGGTAAGAAATCTAAAATAACTTTTGAAAAAGCTGGTATCTCTCTTGCCTTAAATCCTTCAACTCCTACATAACTTAATCCTTGTCCAAGGTTAAATACTTTTCCTATAACTAAACCTATTGCTGTTGCTACACCTGTTGTTCCAAGTAATATAGCTAAGGTTTTGAAGCCAATTGCTTTTAATGTATCTAGATTTTTTAATCTAACGATACTTGTTATTATTGATACCATAACTAATGGTACAACAATCATTTTAATTAATGATATATATCCCTTACCTACTACTTCTAAGTAAGAAGCACTATCTTTGAAAAATACACCTATAACTAGTCCTAAAACTAAAGCTGTTAAAGTTGCAAATGAAAACTTGTTTGTTTTAGATTTTACTAAATAAATTAAGTAAAATGCTAATAATGATACAAGTACTGATAAAATTAAATTAATACTAATATTTATATTCATATTATTCCTCCTATTATAAATTATTACTTTAAATATTGATTCTTTAGCATATTAGTGTATATTAATTAGTGAATAACTTTTATTTGATTTTAAGTAAATAAAAAAATCCCCTGCCCTGTAATTACAGAGGCAGAAGATTAACTTCCACGGTTCCACTCTGATTAGATATAAAATCCATCTCGTCTTAGGTACAAAAATACCTTATCTCTATAATGGGAGAACCCATAACCCCCTACTTTATTCAGGGATTAAACTCAGAGGTGCAATTCATTAACAATATTATAGGTTATCTCAGCAAACTAACCCTCTCTTTAATAATATTTATTAACTACTCTCCTCATCTTCGTTTTATTCATATCGGAATACTATGATTTAATTATATCATTTTTAGTAGCCTTGTCAATATTAATATTTATTTTATTTATATATTTGAAAGAATATTTTGTTTATGTTATTATTTTAACTTGCAGAACATAAAAGGAGATGATATTTTGGATAAAGAATATATAGTTAAGTTTATTAAAGATTCATGGAAAGCATTTAGACCTTTCTCATTAACACTTGCAATAGGCTCCACAACTTTGGGTATAGTATCTGCCTATAAAATGGGATCAATTAATTTTTTAGATTCTAAGGACTTATTATTAGTAATTCTTGTAACAATTGCTGGACTATTAGCTCAATCAGGTGCTAATTTAGTTAATGATTATTTTGAAGGTAGTTTTAGATATTATAGACCTAGTGGAAGAAAGGTAAAATTTTTAGGAGTTAATAGAACTTACTTTGATATTTATGTTTTCCTTTGGGCTATGGCTTGCTTTGGACTAGCATCTTTAATTGGCTTATACCTAGTTTACATAACTGATTATAAAATGCTTATTATAGGGTTAATAGGTATATTTGGAGCTTATTCCTATACTGGAGAACCTTTTGTATTTAAAAGAAAAGGTCTAGGAGTTCCAATTTCTTTTATAACAATGGGACCATTGATGGTACTTGGTGCCTCATATCCCTTCACTATGGAGTTAAGTTTATATCCTATTTTACTATCATTACCTGCTTCGTTTATTATACCGGCATTAATGATAAGTAATGAAATGAGAGATTTCCAAAGAGATTCTAACTTAAGTCTTGGAACATTAAGTGTTAGGATTGGAAGTAAGATCAGCACTTATATTTATAGATTTTTAGTTTTTGGTGCATACATTCTAACTGCAATATATGTAATATTAGGATTTTATCCTATCATAACTTTATTAGTTTTTATTACTTTGCCTATAGCTCTTAAAGCTCATAAGGCTGTTTGTAGCTTTGAAAAACTTGGTATTCCATATACTAATAACCTACATTGGACTTTTACATTATTACTTATTGTTACATTATTAATAGGATAATTTTTAATAACACACTTCTCTTCTACATATACTATGTATATATGGAAAGGAGTGTGTTTTTTATGAAAAATGGAGTAAAGATATTAATAGCTATAGTTGTAATTATTGCTATAATAGCTTTCCCAATAATATCTAGTTATAATAGCTTGGTTAGCTTAGAGCAACAAGTCAATAAGTCATCTTCAGATATAGATACTCAACTTCAAAGAAGGTCTGACTTAATACCTAACTTAGTTAATACAGTTAAAGGCTATGCTTCACAGGAAAAAGATATTTTTACTGATATCGCAAATGCAAGAAGTAAATTATCTGGAGCTACTAATGTTACAGAACAAGCTAATGCAGATAGCGATCTATCAAATGCTTTATCTAGATTATTAGTAATTGTTGAAAGATATCCAGACTTAAAATCAAATCAGAATTTTAAAGACTTAAGTATACAATTAGAAGGAACTGAAAATAGAATAGCTGTTGCAAGACAAGACTATAATACTGCAACAACTAATTATAATACTAAATTGAGAAGATTCCCTACAAATATAGTAGCTTCAATTTTTAGATTTGAAGAAAAACCACTTTACAAAGCAAGTGATAATGCTAGTGAAGTGCCATCAGTAGATTTTACTAGATAATTATGAGAATTATATCTAATTTAAAAGTCTTTTTATTATCTTCTCTTTTATTATTAATAAGTTTTTTTCAAATTACTTCTGCTGAAACTAATTACCCCTCTCCTACTAATTATAAATATGTGAATGATTATGTAGGAGTCTTAACTCAAGATGAAAAAGAGGAAATAATATCTATCGGTAAAGAATTAGAAGATAAAACTGGAGCACAAGCTATTACAGTTATAGTAAATAGCACAGATGGAAAACCAATTGAAAGTTATGCTCTGAATCTCTTTAGAACTTGGGGGATTGGAGAAAAAAATAAAGATAATGGTCTACTGATCTTAATTGCTCTTGAAGATAGATCTTGGAGAGTTGAAGTAGGCAGAGGTTTAGAGGGTGCTATTCCAGATGCTTTAAGTAATAGAGTTATGGAATCCTTAGCTAAGGAGAAATTTAGTACAGAAGAGTATGGAACTGGTATCGTTAATAGCTATAGTGCCTTTAGTGATATAATTGCAGATGAGTATGGAGTTACTTTAGATAAATCCTTAAATATAACTATTCCGGAGGAAAACTATGATTATAGAGATATTTCTAGATTTAGTATCATAGGAATAGTTGGAGTACTCGTATTGATTGACTTAATTTTTAATGGTGGAAGATTCACAATGTTAATCTTTAAGATCCTTTTCATTACTGGAGGTAATAGACGTGGTGGTAGAGGTGGTTTCGGCGGCTTCGGTGGAGGTTCTTCCGGCGGTGGTGGCTTTGGTGGCTTCGGTGGAGGTTCTTCTGGTGGTGGAGGTTCCTCAGGTAATTGGTAAAAAATAAATACTATCTTTCTAATGCTAATTAGACGATAATATTTACTCTAGTATTGACTGCCGTAAGGCAGCCAATACTAATAATTTATATTTAGTAGTAAAGTTCTTTTATTGTTATCTATTTTATATAATCCTTTGTTTCTGTTTTCAATCCTTTTTTCTTTAATTTACTTTCTATAAAAGTCTTAACTACAGAATAGAATACAGCAAATAATGGAACTCCAATAATCATCCCTACTAACCCTAAGACCTTTCCTGCAACTAAAATAGAAAATAATACCCAGAATGCAGATATTCCGATTGTGTCTCCTAATATCTTAGGTCCAATTATATTACCGTCTAATTGTTGTATAAATAGAATTATTACTAAGAACCACAAAGCTTGAACTGGAGATATAAATAATATAATAATAAATGAAGGAATAGCTCCTATAAAAGGTCCAAAGAACGGTATTATATTTGTTATTCCAACTATTACTGAAACTAAAATTGTATAAGGCATTTTAAATATAGTTAAAATAATAAATGTTAATACTCCAATTATTAATGAATCTATTATCTTACCTATTAAAAATCTTCCAAATGTATAGTTACTCTTGTGAACTAATGCAATTATAGACTGCGCTTTATCTTCTGAAAATAAAGCATAAGTTATTTTCTTACTTAATCCACATAGCTTTTCTTTATCAATTAATAGATAAACTGATACAATAATCCCTAATACTAAATTCCAAATGCTTGAGGCAAGTCTTGCAACAAATCCTCCTATTGCTGGTATAAGATCTCTTAAGAAAGCAAGGATATAGTTAACTAAATTATTGAAGTTTTCCATTAAAATTGCAGAATACTGTTCTTCAATATTTAAATCTATAATTATGTCATTTACAAAGTTAGTGGTATTTGTAATGTAACCAGGTATATCATTAATTAAACCCACAATGGATTCTGTAACTTGTGGTAATAGAAATTTTATTACCATACTTATTATAAAAAATGCAGATATATAAGCAAAAAATATTGATATGCCTCTCTTAGATTTTAAGTTAACTTTCTTTATATACTTATTTTCAAATACTCTATTCTCATAAAACTCTAATAAGAAATTAATTAAATAAGCTATAACAAAGCCTATTATGAAAGGTTGAAGTATAATTAATATTGAATGTAGCTTGTCTGTGAATATTGAAACTTGAGATATTGCTAAATAAAATAAGATGATTGAAACTGCAACTATAAATGAATATGCCGCTATAGTCGTATATTTATTATTCCAATTAATTTTCATAATTTACCTCTCTTTAATATATTTATTCTGTCATTACAATTATAGTTTATTATACCCCATTATTTTATATAATTTGTAAAGTTCATAATTTATTAATGTAAAAATTATATTTAAAAAGGACACATCCGTGCCCTTCATCTAAATAAATAATAAAAGGCTTACTGCCATTACTATCATTCCTAATATTAATCCATAAATAGATAAATGATGTTCACCATACTTTTCAGCAGCTGGGAGCAGTTCATCTAATGATATAAACACCATTATTCCTGCTACCATTGCAAAAATAATACCAAAGGATAAGTCACTAAATACACTTCTTAAAAAGAAATATCCTACTAATGCACCAACAGGTTCCGCCATTCCTGATAGAAATGAATATAAAAATGCTTTCTTCTTATTTCCAGTTGCATAGTAAATAGGTACAGATACTGATATTCCTTCAGGTATATTATGTATGGCTATTGCTATAGCTATTGGAATTGCTATCTTCATATCATTTAGGGCAGAAACAAATGTTGCAAGCCCCTCAGGAAAATTGTGTATTGCTATTGCTAATGATGTAAACATTCCCATTCTAAGAAGCCCTGCATTCCTCTTAGTCTCTTCATCAGCTTCTGATGGTAAGTTCTTAAATTCATGTGGATTTTCACCACTTGGTACAAACTTATCTATTATTGCAATTAGAAAAATTCCTATAAAAAATGAAATAACCGTTAAGTAATTTCCTTGCTTTTCTCCTAATGCTGAAACTAATGAATCTTTTGCCTTTGTAAATATTTCAATCATTGATACATATATCATAACCCCTGCAGAGAATCCTAAACTTACTGATAAAAACTTTTTATTTGTACTTTTCGCTATAAATGCTATTAAACTTCCAATTCCAGTGGCAAGTCCGGCAAATAATGTAATTAGAAAAGCTAGTCCTACATTATTCATATATTACCTCCTTATTCATATATGTTAATTTTACACTGACTTGCTTTATTTTTCAATTAATATATAAAAGAGAGACCTTAATATTATTAAAGTCTCTCTTTTATTATATTTAATTAAAATATTATATTATTTAAATCAATTCTTATTATATATCATGTTTAAATTTTATGAGCAACTTCTCCAATTTCCATTGTTATTATTGCATCCATTATTAGATAAGTTTTGATTAATAAATCTTTGCATATCTCTTAATGCTCTGTCATATCCTCGTCTAAATCCAACTCTAGCTCCTCTTTCAAAGCCTTGTCTACATCCATCTCGGAATCCATTTTGATAACCTGCTCTATATCCTCTTCTAAAACCTTCTCTTAAGCCCCTTTGGAAACTAGCTCTAGCAAGCTCATCCGCCCTACTTAAACCTCTTTCTAAACCTTCTCTAAATCCCTCTCTAAATCCAGCTTCTTTACCATTGTCAAATCCACATCTATACCCTTTAGAAAATCCTCGTGCTAAACCTTCTCTTAAGCCTTTCTCAAACCAACATCTAGTATCAACAACTCCACATTCATTCTGATTACATCCTGGGTTACATCCAGGGTTACATCCAGGATCACGTCTAGAATTATCAGATTCTCTAGCGAATGCATCTACTTCGTTGTCTATACTTGCATCACTTACATCATCTACATTATTTGCAGTATTTAGATTATTTGCATCATTAAAGTTATTAAAAGTATCCTCATTAAAATTATTGAAATTATCTGCATTAAAGTTATTAAAAGTATCTGCATTAAAATTAGTAAAATCATCATAATCATCTAAAGATGAAAAGTCAAAATCACCTGCAAAGTTGTCGAAATTAATATTTTCATTAAAATTGAATTCTGTCCCATCATCTTGAATCCTATTTAAAATTTCATCAAGATTTCCAGAATATTTTTCATTATTAGTTCCCATCTTTTTTATCTCCTTGTACTGTTTTTATATTACATATTATGCTTATCTTACTCTTTTGTTCTTAAATATTAATTTCTAGTCATTAAGTAAAGATACTATCTCTCTTACTAGTTGCTTAACTCTATCAGGAAGTCTTGAAATAGCTTTTTCTCTTCTTTTCTCATCATCAATTTGAGCAATTCTTAATACTTCTTGTTGAACTCCAGGAATACTATTAAGCTCTGAGGCTATTCTATTAAATCTTTCGGCAAATCTAGGGTCCTGCATCTTTGCTTGGAGTCTCATTATTAAATTATAATTATTCATTGAATACTACTCCTAAAAAATATTTTACTTTATATTATTCATAGTTATTTTTATTTGTGAACTTAAAAGAACAAATTAGATATAAAAGCTTCAATTACTTATATCTTAATCAAAAAAATAAGCTATCCTAAGATAGCCTATTTAAATGAATATCTACTTCAAATTATTATTAGAAATTTAATGCAGAAACTTCTTTATACATTTTTATTTCTGTTTCTGATTCAACCTCACTTAAAGTTTCATTCCAATCTTTATCAAATTTAATCTTATATATTTCTATATTTGATTTTTCTTTAACAGGTGCCATAGCAACATACTCACTACCACAAATAAGTTTTTGTTCTAAAATTGCATATTCTACCTTATTTCCATTTTCATCATTAAAAACCATAGTTCTATCACTCATCTTTTGCCTCCTTAAGATTGCTATTTCTAAATTTATAATCTACTTAATTGTTATTAAGTACTCTTGCATTTCTTTTATATGATCACTGTACATATCTGATATTTTAATTAAACTCTTTTCAAGATGCTCATGAAAATTTGACTCCTTGATTAATAAATCTAAAATAGATTTAAATCCCATTTCCGTTCCTTTTATAGCTTTTTCTAGTATTTGTTTATCTGTATCTATAGTCATTTCCTTAATACCATTGAATATTTCAACTAACTTGCCAAACATTCCTTCTTCTTTTACAGCTTCGCCATTTAACTCTTTTATTTCATTTAAAATAATCTTTTTATGTTCTTCTACTGTAAGTAAAGTGTTATTAATTAAAACTGTAAGTCTATAATCTTTTACTTTTTCTTTTAATTTAGTCATTTCATTTTCTCCCATTATTACACCTTGTAAATGAGAGTTTAATTCTTTTATTAATTTATCCTGCATAAAAAAACACACTCCTTTATATTAGTTTTTCTAATATAAAGGAGTGCTATGCATTATATACTACTTTTTTAACAAAGTACTGCTTCTTCTTCTTTTTCCTTTGCTCTATAATTTATTATTAATTGAATCTTATCTATTCTCTTATCATCAAGCTTTAAAAGCTTTAATGTAATGTTATCAAATGTAACTTCACAATTTTTTGTACTTTTAGGTATTTCACCAAGCTTTTCTATAAATAGCCCAGCTATTGTATCTGAAAATTCTGATTCTAACTCTATATTTAAGAAGTCATTAACATCTTCCAATGTCATAAGTCCACTTACAATAAAATTGTCATCATCGATTTTCTCTATATCTAAATTCTCATCATATTCATCAAGTATCTCTCCCATAACTTCTTCTATTATATCTTCCATAGTTACGATACCTGAAAAACCACCGTATTCATCTATAAGTATAGCTATATAAGCTTTCTTTTCTTTTAACTCTTTAAATAAGTCATCAATGTTCTTCGTTTCAATAAAGAAACTTGGCTCTTTTAGTAAATCTCTGATATTGACATTATCAACACCTTTTTCTACTATGCTAGCGAATAAATCCTTCATATGAAGAATTCCTATAACATTATCGACATCATCTTCATAAACAGGAATTCTTGAAAAATTCTCGTCTAATACATCTTTTATACAATCTCTAATTTTTACATTTACATTTAGTAAAAAGGTTTCAGTTCTAGGTGTCATTATCTTCTTAGCTGTTGTATCATCAAATTCAATAATTCCATCTATCATTTCTCTTTCAGATTGATTTATGGCACCATTTTCTTCTCCTATTTCAATTAAGCTTCTTATTTCCTCTCTAGATATTTGTTCATCTACGCCTTCAGTTTTTATCCCTAATATCTTAAGTATTAAGTTTGTTGAAAAAGATAAAAACCATACAAAAGGCTTGGTCACTTTTGATATAAATATAATAGTTTTAATAGATGACATAGCTAGTTTTTCCGAATTTTGAAGAGCTATTCTCTTAGGAACAAGTTCTCCAAGAACTAATGTAATATATGATATAGCAACTGTAGTAAGTACTAATGCTATACTATCACTATATGGTACATTAATGTTCCTTAATAGATTTGCAAAGCCAACTGAAATTGAAGTTGCTGCTGAAGCTGATGCAAAGAAACCTGCTAATGTTATACCAACTTGTATTGTTGATAAAAAGTTATTAGGATCTTTCATTATTCCTTTTAACAATATAGCTTTTTTATTTCCTTCATCTGCTAAAATACTTATTTTTGTTTTGTTCAATGATACTATAGCCATTTCTGCTGATGCAAAAAAAGCATTAATAACAACTAAGATTAAAATTAAAATTAAACTACTCCCGGGACTACCTTCCATTTACTTCTTCTCCTTATTTTTAAATATAATGAATTTATTCTATCATAATAATTATTACTATTTCAAATTTCTATTTATAACTATACTGTCTAAATTATCTTAATTATTCAAATTATTAATATTTATATTGATATACTCTAGTTTCTCTTAAGAAAACGTTAATTATCTGCATTTCTCTTGATAATGAAGAGTGAAAAATTAAGAACTAATGAAAAAACTCCTTACGGAGTTTTTTTTAATAATTTATTGTAGTAATTCTGAAAGAATTACATCCTTAATTTTTAATTTCTCATTCTTAATTTTTAATTGCAAATAGAGCTGTCTAAATCAGCTCTATTTATTGAATGCTTCTTTTAAAGTATGCCATGCAAGTACAGCACATTTAACTCTAGCTGGCATATTAGAAATATTTTTAAGTACAATAGCATCTTCAAGTGCTTCAAGCTCTTCTTCATCATTAATTTCTCTTTTTATCATACCGATAAAAGTTTCAACTAATTCTAAAGCTTCTTTTTTATCTTTCCCCTTTAATAGGTCTATCATCATTGAAGTTGAAGCCTGAGATATAGCACATCCTTGGCCTGTAAATGCTAAGTCTTCAATAATATCTCCATCAAGCTTTAATTCTAATTCAATTTCATCTCCACAGCTTGGATTATGACCCTTTTCACATAAATCTGGATTTTCTAACTTTCTTCTATTATGCTTAGAAGAGCTATGCTCCATTATTAGGGTTGTGTAAATTTCATTTAAATCCATTGCTCTACCTCCATTTTGAGAACATCTCATATGTTTTTTCTATTGCTTCCACTAACCTATCAACATCTTCTTCATTGTTGTATAAATATATACTTGCTCTAGATGTAGCATTTATTCCCATATATCTCATTAGAGGTTGTGCACAGTGATTTCCAGCCCTTATACATACACCAAAAGTATCAAAGATTGATGCAACATCATGAGGATGAACCCCTTCTATTTCAAAGGATATTACTCCACCCCTCTTCTCAACTTCTTTAGGACCATAAATCTTAACATAGTCTAATTTATTTATCTTATCTAAAGCATATGAAACGAGTTCTTTTTCATGCTTTTCTATATTTTCCATTCCTATTTCATTTAGATAGTCTATTGCCTTAGATAAACCTACTGCAGCTTCAACATTTTGTGTACCTGCTTCAAACTTATATGGTAATACATTAAAGGTAGTTTCTTGCTCATATACATATTCTACCATATCTCCTCCAAACATTAAAGGAGGCATCTTTTCTAACAAATCTTTTTTACCATATAAAACTCCAATTCCCATTGGTGCTAGCAATTTATGACCTGCTATTATTAAGAAGTCTGCATTAATGTCTCTTACATCTACCTTCATATGAGGAACACTTTGAGCTCCGTCTACAATAACTATAGCCCCTTTTGAATGAGCATATTCTGCTATTTCTTTTACAGGATTAATAGTTCCTAGTGCATTAGACACTTGAGTAATGCTTACTATCTTAGTTTTATCTGTTATCTTTGATTTTATTTCTTCGTCTGTTAGCTCACCATTTTCATCTGTGTACATATACTTTAATATTGCACCCTTAGCTCTTGCTACTTGTTGCCATGGAATTAAATTTGAATGATGTTCAGCTATAGAAATAACTATTTCATCTCCTTCATTAATGAAGCTCATTCCATATGACATAGCTACTAAATTAAATGCTTCTGTAGCATTTTTAGTGAATATTATTTCTTTAGAATGTTCAGCATTTATAAACTCTCTAACTTTTTCTCTAGCCTCATCATAAGCTTCTGTTGCAAGTACGCTTAATTCATAGGCACCTCTATGTGGATTCGCATTTATTTTTTCATAATAATCCTTAATAGCTTCAATTACAGCTATTGGCTTTTGTGTAGTAGCAGCACTATCTAAATAAGCTATTCTTTTACCATTCTTCTCTTTACTTAATGTCGGAAAATCTTTTAAATAATCTTTATTCATTGTCTAGTGATTCCTTTATTAACGCTAAGATTTCATTTCTTGTTGTTTGATCACAAACCTTATCTATAATAGGATTAAATGCCCCTTCAATAATTACTCTTCTAGCATCATTGTAATCTAATCCTCTACTCATTAAGTAGAATAACTTATTTTCATCTATTTTACCTGAAGCTGCTGCGTGTTCTCCAGATACATCATCTTCTTCACATAATAATAATGGCAATGCTTTTGCCTTTACCTTAGGTGACAAGATCATGCAATATTCATCTTCAACACCCTTACTTCTAGATGCTCCTCTCTTAAAATCAAGAGTTCCTCTGAATATTTTACTTGCTTCACCTTTTAAAGCACCTCTTGTAGTAATATTAGCGTTGCTTCTTCTACCTGTATGAGTAATAACATAATTCATATCTATAATTTTCTTATCTCCACCTAGGTAGATAGAGCTTAATGTTGATTCTGAACTTTCCTTTGCTAAATCTCCATGGTAGTTAGTAATACTAACACTTCCACCTAAATCTATTGAAACAAAGTCTACATTTCCGTAGTATCCTACATCTGATAGGTTTGAATCTACATTTACTGTATTGTTATTTAATAAATTCACTTTAATTACTTGAATTTTACTATTATCCTTACTGAATATCTTACATATCCCATTATGATATCCTTCAGATTGATCTTTTGAATTATATTTAATTAATATTTTTGCTTCTGATTCCTCTTCTGCAACTACTATTATATTATCAACTAAGGCATTGTTTTTTTCATCTAAGTTAAATTCAATTTCTATTAATCCATCTACCTTAGCTCTCTTATCTATATTTATTATGAAGCCTCTATTAAAATCAAATTCTCCTTGATTTACTATTTCTTCTGATGCTCCATATTTAAATTTCTTATTTAATGGAAATACTTTTCCTTTTCTAAACTCTTCTATTGTAACTCCATCTAAATCGCTACCAGTTACTTTATAATTATTAAACTCTCCAATCTTAGGAGGATTATAATCTTTTAATGTTACATCATTAACTTTTAACCAGCTTTTAGTTCTTACAGGAGTCTTATTAATATTATTAAAACTTATATTACTGTTCATTATCCTATGCTCCCTTCTAATTCAAGCTTAATTAAGTTGTTCATTTCTACTGCGTATTCTAATGGTAATTCCTTAGATATCGGTTCAACGAACCCTCTTACTATCATTGACTTAGCTTCTTCTTCAGTTATACCTCTACTCATTAAGTAGAATATAGCTTCATCACTAATCTTACCTATCTTAGCTTCATGTGCGATTTCTACATCATCATTCATTAAATCTATAACAGGTATAGTATCTGACTTAGATAAATTATCTAACATCAATGATTCACAAGATACTACTGACTTAGAGTTATGCGCATTTGCATTTACCTTAACTACACCTCTATAAGTAGCTTCACCACCATTTTTTGAAATTGATTTAGAATTTATAGTAGATGATGTATTTGGGGCTGCATGAATTATTTTAGCTCCAGTATCAAGGTTTTGACCCTTACCTGCAAATGATACCCCAGTAAATTCTGCTCTAGCACCTTCACCCTTTAAAATACTCATAGGATAAAGCATTGATATTCTAGATCCAAATGAACCTGATACCCATTCTATTCTTCCATTCTTTTCAACTATTGCTCTCTTAGTATTTAGATTAAGCATATTCTTTGACCAGTTTTCTATTGTACTATATCTTAAAGTAGCTCCTTCTTTAACAAATAGTTCAACACAACCAGCATGTAAATTAGTTACATTATATTTAGGAGCTGAACATCCTTCTATAAAGTGTAAACTTGCTCCTTCTTCTACAACAATTAATGTATGCTCAAATTGTCCTGCTCCTGGTGAATTTAATCTAAAGTATGATTGTAATGGAATATCTACATGAATTCCCTTTGGAACATAAACAAAAGATCCACCTGACCAAACTGCACCATGTAATGCTGCAAATTTATGATCGCTTGGTGTTACACATTTCATAAAGTATTGCTTAACTATATCTTCATAATCTCTAACAGCAGTTTCCATATCAGTATAAACTACACCTTGTTTAACTAAATCTTCTCTTATGCTATGATAAACCACTTCTGAATCATACTGAGCTCCAACCCCTGCAAGAGATTTCTTTTCTGCTTCTGGAATTCCTAAAAGATCAAATGTCTTTTTGATATCTTCTGGAACATCTTCCCAAGTTTCATTTAATTTTGACTTAGGTCTAACATAAGTAACTATGTTATCCATATCTAATTCATCTAGAGATGGTCCCCAAGTAGGTAATTTAATTTTGTTATATATATCAAGAGATTTTAATCTAAACTCTTTCATCCATTCTGGTTCTTCTTTTTCCATTGAAATAGTTTCAACTATTTCTCTAGTTAATCCTTTTTCTGTCTTAAATTCAAATTTATCTTCATTTTTAACGTCATAGATTCCTCTTTCAACGTCTTCTACATAGGTCTTCTTCTTAATTTCCAAAGCCGGTCACCTCCGTATTACATAGCTTCAGCTTTAAAAGCTTCATAACCATTCTTTTCAATTTCTTTAGCTAAACTTGCATCACCTGTTTTAACTATTTTTCCGTTAACTAAAACATGAACATAGTCAGCTTTTAAATTTTCTAAAATCTTAGTATTATGAGTTATTATTAAAACTCCATTTTCATCATTAGTAAACATCTTAATACCTTCTGAAACTATTCTTACAGCATCTACGTCTAGTCCTGAATCTGTTTCATCTAAGATAGCTAATTTAGGACTTAACATAAGCATTTGTAAGATTTCATTCTTTTTCTTTTCTCCACCTGAGAATCCTACATTTAAATATCTCTTAGCATATTCTTGATCAATTTTTAATTCTTTCATATTGTTTTTTAAGTCCTTATCGAACTTTAAGAATTTAATTAATTGACCATCTTTTGCTATCTTTGCACTTCTTATAAAGTTTTCAACAGTTATACCTGGAACTTCTTCTGGATGTTGGAAAGATAAGAATAATCCCTTCTTAGCTCTTTCATCAGTCTTAAGTTCTGTTATATCTTCACCTTCAAAAGTTATTTCGCCCTCTACTCTTTCGTATTTAGGATGAGCCATTAAAGTATTTGCTAAAGTTGACTTACCAGCACCATTTGGTCCCATTATTACATGTATTTCACCTTTATTAATTTTTAACTCTAATCCCTTTAGTATTTCCTTGCCTTCTACAGCAGTTTTTAAACCATTTATATTTAATAAAACTTCACTCATTTTTACATCTCCTTATTTGTGATTAATTATATATTTAAATTAAATCTTATCATTTCACTCTGAATTGATTATATCATACTAAATTACTAAGAATTAATCAACTGTTTTTTAGGTATTTATAGTCTTTTAACAGTAAATTATTCATTAATAACTATTATTAGCTTTTTTATTCTAAATATTATTTCCATTTATAGAAAAAAGCTAAGATTTGTAATTTATATTTTACAAATTATATTTGATAATGCAGAATTTATGTAACTACTAAGTTAGTAATGCATAATTAAGGATTTAATTTGTTGCAAATTGCTAAAATAAATTTTTAAAAACTCCTACTTAAGTCTTCTCTATAATTCATCTTTTAATTCCTTAATTTTTCATTCTTTAATTAAAAAAACTCAGCTCCCGCTGAGTTTTCACCTAAATTGCTAATTATTAATTGTTAACTATTAATTGTCTTAGCCATTACATATCTTCTTAGCCCACCATATTTTAGCTTTTCTTTCTTTATTTCATAGCCTAACTTAGTAAATGTATTTACACTATATTTATTATATGGTGATGCTGTTGATGCTAGTATTTTCACTTCATCATCCTTCGCTATTTCTTCTATATTCTCGCATAATATTTTTTGTAGACCATTTCCTCTATAGTCACTTCTAACTACTGTAGATTCAACCTGCCCTATCTTAAGTAAATTTTCTCCAGATATTCCTAAGTCATAACCATAGTTACCTTCTTCATATCCTTTTTTTATATATACAGCCATAGCTATTAATTCATCTTTATCATCAGTATATCCTATTATTCTTGCACCATTTTTTAAATAGTTAATAAACTCTTCTCTTTCTGTAGGTGCATATAACTCCTTATTTTCTAGACCTTCTAGGATTATATCTTGAAGATTCATTATATCGTCTAAATTACTTATATCAAGAATTTTCAATTTAGCATCAACTATATTACCTGACTTATCTTTAAGCTTTAGTATTTTTTTCACCATTTCTCCCTCCTTTTCTAATCTATAATATCATATTTATCTTAACTTTATATTGTTAATATATTTTAGCTTTTCATAGTTTATCTTGTAGAAAATCAAATATATTATCTAAATATTCCTCAAGAATTTCATTATTTTCTAGATATAATTCATGCTTAGCATTTTTATAATATATAAGCTTTGAATCATTGCACAATTTTGCAAACTTCTTTATCCCGTTTCCTCCGACAAGTTCGTCTTTTCCAGCTTCAAATATAAGTACTGGTATTTTTATTTTCTTTATATTTTCTTTTTTTAATATGTATCTAATTGCTTTTAAAGACTCATAAAGCCACTTAAATGATCCCCCACCTCTTTGCAACTTTTCATTTGTTAATATCTCCTTATAATAAAAGCCATACCTACTTTCATTGGATGTAGAAGCTAAATTAAAATCATAAATACTATCATAAGGCATATTTCCAAATATAAAATTATCTCCTTTTCCAAATTTAATTACTATTTTAGCTAAGAATATAGCTAGTAAACTTGGCATTCTCCCTACAGCTATTTTCAACATGGGAGATGATAGTATAGCTTTCTTAAAGTAATTACTATATTTTTCAATAAACATGGCACTTATGGCTCCACCCATTGAATGTCCAAAGAGAAAAATTTCTTTATCCTTAGTACTTTTTAAAACTACTTCATCTATAAATCTTTTTAAATCTTCAACATAGTAATTAAAATCTTCAACATTAATTTGGCTTTTATGAATTGTACCAATAGCTCCTGACCTTCCATGCCCTCTATGTTCCATTATGTAAACAGAATACCCTTCTCTAATTAAATAGTATATAAACTCCAGATATTTTTCTATACATTCTGTAAACCCATGAGAAATTACTATTCCACCTCTATCATCATTAATCTTATAGATCTCATAATACATTTGATTATCTAATTCTCCATTTAGCCTTCCAGTAACTTTTATATCATTAAGTTTATTCTTAACCATTTCAACAATATCTTCATCCATCCCAAAGTTGATAAAATACTCTCTTTTTCTCATATGAATACCTCTTAAGTCTTTTTTAGTATTTTATCTCTATTTAAAATATTTATTATCATATCATTGAATTATGTTAATTAGATTTAATATTTAAATTAGATAAAGGAGCTATCTCAAGACAGCTCCAATTAGAAATCATATAAATTTTTATACTATAAATTAATTTACCTAGTAAACTTCCTAAAGAATATAGTTTTCTATAGCTAATAAAGCTTTAACATCAATATTCTTCTCAACTTTAATTATTTCTTTAGCTTCTTCTTTAGAAACTAATATAACTTCTATGTCCTCATCATCTTCTAAATTTTCATTAGATATATTACCAGTACAAGTACAGTGTACTAATGCTACTGATTCATCTGTCATTCCAACAGATACATACACTTTCTTATTAGTTTTTTCTTGATTTATCTCAAGTAAATCTAATCCTGTTTCTTCTTTCAATTCCCTTTTTACAGTTTCTTCAAAGGTTTCACCATCATCAATAAGTCCTGCTGGTAATTCTATAACATAATCATTTATTGGAATTCTAAATTGCTTAATTAATACTAATTTATTTTCGTCTGTATGCTTAGCTATTATTACTACAGCATCTGGCTTATCTTCTCCATTGTCAAAAAATTTATTATTTAAGTCATCTATATTTTTACGAGAAGCAATAGTCCAATTTCTAAGAGCTCCTTTTTTATTTAAATAATCAGCACTATATAATTTCAAATATTTAGTTTCTGCCAACGTTTTTATATTTTTAACCTTCACCTTACTCATTTCTTTCATCTCCAACTCTTATATATTTACTATTATATTTTACAATTCATTCAACTTTAACACTAGCATAAATTGTAGACTTGCTTTACAATTATACTATAATTTTATATATGGAGGATGTTTCGATTTGAAAGAGCTGAATAATAAATTTAAAGAAAACTTATTACTTGGAACTTATCTAATAGTACTTTATTTTGTTTTATTAAATATAAAAAGTATATTTACCATGTTAGGCGGTACCTTAAGTATACTAAGTCCTTTTATTATAGCCTTTTGTATGGCTTTCGTCTTAAATCTGCCAATGAAATTTTTTGAAAATAAAATTTTCAATTTTCTAGATACTAATAAATCAGTTTTTGTAAGGAATCTAAAAAGACCTTTATCTATTTTATCTACTTTTATAACTGTTATTGGTTTGATAGTAGCTCTAGGCTTATTTGTAATTCCGGAACTTATTAATAGCGTTTCTACTTTACTAGATGCTGTTCCAGATTATATAAAGTCTTTTGAAGCATTAATTAATCAATATATATCATCTACTGAAATACTTCAAAATGCTTACAATACGTTAATGACTACATGGCAAGATTTGTTGCATATATTTACAAACTTCTTAACTACATCATTAACAGGGATTTTAAATACTACTGTAACAATTACTAGTGGAGTAATTAACTTTGTACTTTCAATTGTTTTAACAATTTATATGCTTTCTAGTAAAGAAACTCTAATATTAAATTTCAAAAAAGTATTATTTGCTTTTACTAAAAAGAATTTTGCTAATAAAGTTGTTGAAGTATCAAAACTAGCTAACTATACATTTTCTAAGTTTATTACTGGTCAATGTATTGAAGCTGTTATTTTAGGAGTTCTATGCTTTTTAGGTATGAATATCTTATCAATGCCTTACGCATTATTAGTAAGTGTACTTATAGGGGTCACAGCTTTAATACCTGTATTTGGAGCATTCATAGGAACTATTCCTGCTGTCTTTTTAATACTTATAATAAATCCTATAAAAGCTATATGGTTTGTAGTATTTATTCTATGCCTTCAACAATTTGAAGGAAATATAATATATCCTAGAGTAGTAGGTAATTCTGTTGGACTTTCTGCCATATGGGTTATGCTAGCAATGCTTGTTGGGGGAAGTACTCTTGGCCTTGTTGGAATGTTAATTGGAATACCGACTCTTAGTGTTGTATATCAATTAATTAGAGAACTAACACATAAAAAATTAAATCAAAAGAATGTAAAATTATAAAAGGGCTGTTTTACTAACAGCCCTTTTAAACTTTAAAATTACTAATTATCAATGTAATTCTTCCAGAAATGATGAAAATATTTACTATTTAAAACTCCTAGAGGAGTTTTTTTCATTAATTTTTCATTATCTCTATAGTTCTATTACTTTTTTAATTATCTCATCACATAATCTATGACTTTCTAAAGCATCTTCTATAGAAGGACTTGGTTGTTTTCCAGACTTTACAGCCATTATAAATTCTCTAATTATAGTATCAAACCCTCTTCTATATAAAATAGTATCCCAATCATTATAGTTTAATGTTTTTTCTTCATTATTTGAAGCCACAATAGAATTGTTCAAGTTCTTTACAATAGTTTTTTCTCCACTTGTTGAATATTCTAATACTTCTTCATTTAGACCATTGTCCTTATTCATTATAGCAATACATGTTGTATTGCTATTTCCAAGTGTTACTACTACATTATATAAGATATTATCCTTCTTTAAAGCACTAACATTTAATAATTCTATACTATCTTTTGCTAGAAATCTTACGGTATCAATAACATGAATAAAATCATCTAATATAAAAATTCTAGGATCCTTAGGTTTTAACACCCTATTCTTTTGTAACTTTATTATAGTTGGTTCACTATCTCTAAGCCTTGAGTACATAGGAGAAAATCTTCTATTGAACCCTACCATAAATACCTTATTTAAACTCTTCGCAAGCTCACTTACCCTTCTACTTTCTTCGTAATCATAACTAATAGGTTTATCAACATAAACATGGATATTATTTTTTAATAACTTCTCTATTATTTCTATATGACTATCAGTTGCAGTATGAACAAAAGCAGCTTCTACTTTCCTTTTAATTAAATCATCAACTGTATTAACAGTTTCACTTACCCTATATTTCTTAGATAGCCTTTTTAATTTTTCTTCATTTCTAGTACAAAAAATTAATTCCACGTCCTCAATAGCTGTAATTACAGGTAAATATGCCTTTTCACAAATATTCCCTAAACCTATAACCCCTATCCTCATTTAATCATCTCCTTATAATCTCTCTTATCTAAGATTATCAAACTTTTCTTTATTTTCTTCAATAACTTCTATAAATTTTTCTGCAATACAAGGATCAAATTGTGTACCTGAGAATTTTCTAAGCTCTTCAATAGCTTCTTCATAACTTCTTCTCTTATTATAAGGTCTATTAGATGTCATAGCATCAAAACTATCTACAACACTTAATACTCTAGCTAAATAAGGAATCTCATCACCCTTTAATTTATCTGGATATCCAGTACCATCAAATTTTTCATGGTGATGCTTAATAATAGGTATAATTTTATCTAATGATTTTACTGACTTAATAATCTCTATCCCTTCCTCAGGATGACCCTTTAAAATATTCCATTCTTCATTAGTTAACGGCATCTGCTTTAAAAGTATTTCCTTAGAAATATTTATCTTTCCTATATCATGCATATAAGATCCTTGGATAAGATTGTTTTTATCTTCTATAGATAGATTTAATTTTTCTGATAATAATCTACTATAAAGAACTACCCTTTCTGAATGACCATATGTATATTTATCTCTAGCATTAATAACCCCAATTAATGTTTTAATGGATGTAACCAACTCAATATCTTTTTCATCTATATCATTCTTTAAATCATCTAAAATAGAACTATATGTCTCAACTCTATTTTTATTAAAAAATTTTGCCCTATATAAAGCATCATCAGTACTTTTAATTAAATCTATTTCATTTTTAGCTTTATCCGGAAAAGTAGATATCCCCATTGATACAGTTAATACCCCATTAGGCTGATTTTCTTCGCCATAAAACTTAGTTTCCTCAATGATAAGTCTAATCTTATCAGCAATTTTTACTGCCTCTCCCTCACTAGTTTCTGGTAAAATTATTGCAAACTCTTCTCCACCATACCTTGCTGTTATACTATTTTCTCCAGAATTATCTCTTAATATTTTACCTATTTTTCTTAATACTTCATCTCCATTCTGATGCCCATATAAATCATTATAGTGTTTAAAATGATCTATATCTGTCAGAATCATCGCTAATTTAGTCTTATTCTTTTTAGCTTTGACGATTAATTCTTTTAAGGCGTCTTGAAAATATCTATGATTATAAACTCCTGTTAATCCATCCTTATTAGCTAGATTCTCTAACTTTTCGATATGTTCACCTTCTATTTTTACATAAAACCCAAGTGGCCATACAGTTAATATAAATACTCCTGCAAGTATCAAGTCATTTTGAAAATATTTATTTATTTCAACTCCTGGCATACAAACAATATCCATTATTAAAATAGCTAATGAAGCAACTATAGAAGTAACCATTCCACTCTTCATTCCAGATTGTATTGTTGTACTCGTAATTATAAATAAAAATAAAAACTTATAGTCACTTTCATGTGCCCCAGAAATAATCACTACAAAAAACAATATCAATCCGAAAAATGCATTCTCTATTAATATTTTATGTTTAATAGTTAATTTATTCACATTTTCACTGTACGTAAATGACCATGCCATATAAATTATAGCTAGTACAAGACATCCTATAAATATTGGCATAAATATAGATGTGTTATAAAAGGAACCTAAACTCATACCTCCATCATAAGAAAAATATTGAAAGAAAATGATTGATGTAAACATCAAAGATGCCAATTTTACTATAGATGCCATATCATTAATTTGCTTAATTCTACACTTTCTAATTTCCTTCATATTTATCACCATTTCTATATACCAAATAAAGATCGGATATCCGATCTTTATTTTCTTCAATTACTCGTCTCTTAAGCATTTTGGTTCTTCTGGTTGATAAGAGCACCAGAAACATGCTGAAGTTGCAACTGTTGAAGCTATTACTGTTGCAATTGTCGCTACTGCCATCATAAACTTATTGTTTAATCTTTTCATTTTAAACTCCTCCTTCTGATTTGAAAATTTTTATTAATAAAAAATCTATTATGCTTACTACTGCATGTCCCAATTTAGTAAGTGTTAGTACTTGCCAAGAAACCCCTGAATATATACATATGGAATAAATCAAATAATTTAAATTTGAGTTTTCTAGATAAATAAATATCATTCCTAAAGATAAAAACATGTATATAGTTAATAAAATAATAGATCCTTTTTTTAACCTTTTAATTTTAGCTGGACTTTTTATTGGTTTATTTGGACTATCCACAGGAGCTAGTTTATAAGTAATTATAATAGAAGTTAAGTAAACTAAAGCTCCAACTAAGATTAAGTAATTTATATTAATATAAATTTTTGTAAATATAATCGCTGGTATTACTGATATTAAAACACCAATAATAGCGCAATTAAAAGCTGTGCTGGCATGGGCTCCCCCTGAGTATTTTCTAAAAATACTAATAACAAATGAAATAATTAATGCTTCTAACATAACATTAAATATAGCACCAACAATAGCTACTAAAAGTATTGAAATTCCTATTTGAAAAAATGCATATAGGCCATACTCTATTACACTAGTCTTCTCATCGTCATAGTTTAATTGCTCTCTTAAATTCTTTGCTAAATTTTTTGATAAAGCTTCTATACTATACATCTTCTAAACCATCTTTCCCCTTACCTAAAATATAAAAAATATATAATATTATAGATAAAAATATTAATGATGGTATTCCTAATATAGTTTTTAATATAGGATTCATAAATAATTCATCTAAATTAATACTAGGTATAAGTTTTAAAGTAAATATATTTAATCCTTCTGAAACAAATTGAAGAAGAAATAATATAAGTGCACTTTTCATAGCTAGTACTACATCTATCTTTATATAGTTTATAGTAATAATTACCAAAAATAATAATATCAAGATAGTATGTACTCCATAATTTATAGGTAATAATCTTATTGAAAAAATAGTAAGTGCATAAACAATGCTAGATACTATATATTTTTTCTTATCTATACTAGTTTTTGATAACATATAAATTCCTAGTATAATTAGAAATCCTTCTGGAATTGCTCTTAAAAAAAATTCAACTGGTTCAAGTCTTAACATGATTTTCTCCTTATCTTTAGGTAATTGTTATTTTTTCCATCCTTGTTGTTGTGCTTAAATCCTTTACAACACTATAAATAATAATAAATACGTAAAATCTGATAAAAATATCTCCTATACTTAAAATGCTATATCCAATATCAAAAATATCAGTTAAAGGTTTTAATTTTGTACTTGCATCTCCAAGTATATGAATATCATTAACTTTATTAAAAGCATCAATTTTTGCATAACCCGTTAAATATGAAAGGCTAGGATAAACCGGCATAAATCCATTATTGGCTGATATAGCAATATCATTTAATATTCCACCTATAATTACAAAAACAGATCCAATTATAGCTGATGCATATTTCCTATATTTAAATATTAAAGGAAGGTATGAACACAAATAAATCGTCTTTAATGGTGCTACAATATCTATATAACTGTAATTTTCCATAAAAATATTTATCTGCATAAATAAATATACTATTTCCATAAAAAGTATTGGATATATTGCCCAATTTTTGAATAATAATATTATGTTGTACTTTTTGATTTTACAGATTATTAATGATATTAATACAGTTTCTATCATTCTTTTATACTCTTTAGAAAACCTTTCTTATAATAATTTAATTTTATAATTTATTATAACATCTCTCCAAATAGGTTTCCATACCTTTTCCATATTTTTTTCTTTTTTTTTACAAATATTTTCCCAAAAATTGAATATAGCCACAAAAAAATGAGAAAATTATCATTTTCCCATTTTTATGAATATATTAGCATTTTTTAGTATTTTTTATATATTACATGTAGAATTTTGCTAGCAATATGACTACCAGGACTCATGAGATAATCTTCATAAACTTTAATTATCATTGGATTATCATGTGATTTTCTTATTTCTTTATTTGAATCCTCCTTATAAATAGCTTCCATCCTCTTATTTAATATATCTCTATTAGATCTTATATATGGTTGTCCACCACCATCTATGCAGCCTCCAGGGCAAGCCATAACTTCTATAAAATCATATTTTGACTCTCCTCTTTCTATTTCATCCATAATTCGTTTAGCATTCCCTAAGGAGCTCACCACTGCAATATTGACAGTTTTTCCATTAAGGTCTATTGAAGATTCCTTAATTCCTTCTAATCCTCTAACTGATTCAAAATCAATCTTATCTAGCTTTTTACCTGTTATCCATTCATAAGAAGTCCTAAGTGCAGCTTCCATAACACCACCACTAGTACCAAATATAGTCCCAGCCCCACTTGACATCCCTAGAGGATTATCAAATTCTGAGTCATTAAGCCTTAAGATATCAATCCCAGCTTCTCTTATTAACTTTGCAAACTCCCTAGTAGTAATAACAAGATCAACATCTTTTATTCCTAAATCATCCTTCATCTCTTCTCTATTACACTCATATTTCTTTGAAATACAAGGCATTATTGAGACAACAGCTATATCTTCTCTTTTCACTCCTAACTCTTTAGGCAAATAATTTTTCGCTAGTGCTCCAAACATTTGTTGAGGAGATTTACATGTAGATATAAGTTCCATTTTATCGTAATAGTTATTTTCAGCATATTTCACCCAAGCTGGACAACAACTAGTTATTAAAGGTAATTTTTCACCTAAAGTAAATCTCTCTATAAATTCATTTGCTTCTTCCATAATAGTTAAATCAGCAGCAAAATTAGTATCACATACTAATTTGAATCCTAATAATTTTAACGCTGCTACAATTTTACCTGTAGATAAATAACCAGGTTCAAATCCAAACTCCTCAGCTAATGCTGATCTAACAGCTGGAGCTATTTGCACTACTGTAAACTTTCGTTCATCATCTAATAAACTCCATATCTCTCTATAGTTTGAATTTTCTTTTAAGGCTCCTGTTGGACATACTGCAACACATTGTCCACAGTAAGTACAATTAGTAGTACTTATTTCTTCATTAAAAAAAGTAGATATATTAGTATTAAAACCTCTATCTGCTACAGTAATAGCATGTACTTTCTGTATATCATTGCACGCTGTTACACATCTTCTGCATAAAATACATTTTTCTCTATCTCTTATAAACCCATCACATATATCAATATCAAAGGATGACCTTTCCCCTTCAAAACGTTTCTCATCAATACCAAGCTCTGCAGCTAAACTTTGTAATTCACAGTTATTATTTTTTTCACAGTTTAAACAGTCTTTAGGATGATTTGATAAAAGAAGTTCTGTAATGGTTCTCCTTGCTCTTACAGCTTTTAATGAATTAGTTCTTATTGACATACCTTCTTTTATCTCTGTAGCGCAAGATGGTACTAATCCTTTTTTTCCTTTCAGCTCTACTACACAAACTCTACATGTTCCTTTACAGTTCCTAGTCTCACCATCAACCATATACATATTACATAATGTAGGTAGATGAATATTTATTCCTTTTGCAGCTTCTAAGATACTTGTACCTTCTTCAACTTCAACTTTGATTCCATTAATCTCAGCTTTTATCATTATATTTCACCTCCTAAGCTAGTTTTTATAATTGCTTTTGTCGGACATGCCTCAAAGCATAATCCGCACTTAATACATCTTTCTTGGTTTATAGTATGCATCTCTCTAAGCTTTCCTTTAATAGCTAGTACAGGACAAGCTCTCAAACACTTAGTGCAACCTATGCAATTATCAGTTATTACATACTTAACTAAGCCCTTACAAACACCAGCACTACATTTCTTATCAATTACATGTTCTTCATATTCATTTCTAAAAAATTTAAGAGTACTTAGCACGGGATTTGGTGCAGCTTCTCCTAATCCACAAAGAGATGTATCCTTAACTACTTCACAAAGCTCTTGAAGCTTCCTTAAATCTTCTAAAGTAGCTTTTCCATTAGTAATGTCTTTTATCATTTCTAAAATTCTTTTATTACCTATTCTACATGGTGTACATTTACCACAGGATTCATCAACACTAAATTCTAAATAGAATTTAGCTATATCTACCATACAATTATCTTCATCCATTACTATCATTCCACCAGATCCCATCATAGAACCAATGGCAGTTAATGTATCATACTCTATTGGTAATTCTAAATATTCTATAGGAATACAACCTCCAGAAGGTCCTCCAGTTTGAATTGCTTTTAATAATTTATTTTTAACAATTCCACCTCCAATTTCATATACAATATCTTTTATAGGCATTCCCATAGGTATCTCAACAAGACCTACATTATTTATATTTCCAGCTAGAGCAAAAACCTTAGTTCCTTTAGATCTATCAGAACCTATCTTATTATACCAACTAGCACCATTGTTAATTATTTGACTAATATTCGCAAAAGTCTCTACATTATTAACACAGGTTGGTTTTCCCCATAGACCTTTCTCAGAAGTTCTCGGTGGCTTCATTGTTGGTTCTCCTCTTAATCCTTCTATCGAATGAATTAGAGCTGTTGCTTCTCCACATACGAAAGCTCCTGCCCCATATTTGATTTCAATTTCAAAATCGAAACCAGTATTTAATATATTTTTACCAAGTAATCCTATTTCTCTTGCTTGATTAATAGCTATCTTTAATCTATGAACAGCTAGTGGATATTCAGCCCTAATATATATAAACCCTTTATCAGCACCAATTGCATATCCGCAGATAGCCATAGCCTCTAAAACTAAATTCGGATCACCTTCCAATATTGCTCTATCCATAAAAGCTCCAGGATCACCTTCATCAGCATTGCAAATCACATATTTTATTTCACCTTCTGCTCTCCTCGCAGCCTCCCACTTCCTACCTGTTGGGAAACCTCCGCCCCCTCTACCTCTTAAACCAGACTCTGTTATCTCTTTTATAACATCTATCTTCTCCATTGTTGTTAATGCTTTACCAAGTGCAGTATATGCTCCTACAGCTAGTGCTTCTTCTATACTTTCAGGATCTATTACGCCACAATTTTTTAAAGCTATTTTTACTTGCTTCTTATAGAAGGGAATCTCTTCTTTTACCTTTATCCTTTCTTTAGTTTCATCATCTTCATATAAAAGTCTTTCAACTATTTCCCCTCTAATAATATGACTTTCTATAATTTCTCTTACATCTTCCTCTTTTACTTGAATATAAAAAACTTTATCTGGCATTATTTCTATTACTGGTCCTTTTGCACAAAATCCGAAACATCCAGTCATTATAACCTTTACTTCATACTCTAGATCCATTCTTTCTAATTCTTCTTTAAAAGCTTTGCTTATACTATCTGCTCTCGATGCTTTACACCCCGGTCCACCACAAATAAGTATGTGTCTTTCTTTTATATTTTCTTTATTAAATTTTTCTGGATTTTTTCTAACCTCTATTTGTTTTTTATAAAAATCTACTCTTTCTAACAACTCATCATAATTCTTTATCTTATCCATATTAACCTTGCTCCCTTAAATTATTTATTAATTCATTTACTTGAGGCTTAGTAAAATATCCGTAAACCTTATCATTAACTAGAACTACAGGTGCAATTGCACAGGATCCGACACATCTTAAAGTATCTAAAGTGAATAGGCCATCAGAAGTAGTCTCACCTTCCTTAATTCCTAATACCTTTCTAAAATCTTCTAATATATCATTAGCACCTCTTACAAAACAAGCTGTACCAGTACAAATGCTAATTACATACTTACCCTTTGGCTCTGTTGAAAAATAGGAATAAAAAGTTATTACTCCATATACTTTTGAAGTAGGTATATTTAGCCTATTAGCTATATATTCTTGCACCTCCCTTCCTAAATATCCATATAGACTTTGTGCATGATGTAAAACTGCTATTAAGGAACTTTCATCATCATTCCCATCTTGGATAAATAATTCTAATTCTTTGAATTTTCCACACTTATCCTCCAATTTTATCTCCCCCTGTATTATTTTAATTCTATTTGTTTTAATTTTCTGAATATTCTTATAATAATATGTTAGCACATAATGAAATGATTAACAATTAACTACGAAAAAATAACAACTATCAAATAAAATCTATAGTAATACTCCAATATAAATTGCAAATACCACTTTAAAATACACAATTATATAGTATGCTAATGGAAATTTATTTAACACTAAGAAAATCCTTAGTATTTAAATAACAGAGAAATATACTATTACTCTTTAAATTAATTGATTTGAAAATATTTCAATAAAATTTAAATAAAAATAGAAACTCTGCTCGCTGAGTTTCTTCCTTTAGTATTTCTATATTCTACAATTATATTTAGATAAAAGACTTGAAACATATTATGCATAGGTTGACTTGAAGCTTATGAGCTCAAAAAAGAAAAAAAATTAACAAAGAAACTCGGCTCGCCGAGTTTCTTCCTTAAGTATCAATATCTCTTCTACATTCATTTAAATAAAAAACTTGATATATATAATGTGAATGTCGACTTGGAGCTTATGACTAATACAGTTACATAAAACAACCTATCTTTGAAACTCAGTTAGCTGAGTTTCTTCCTCTAGTACCCACATATTCTTCAATTATATTTAGATAAAAGACTTGAAACATATTATGCGTAGGTTGACTTGGAGCTTGCGACGGAAACAGAGCATAATATGTTTCAAGTCTTAGTTAAATATATTAATTATTCCCCATAGATGTTTAATGAAAATCCTGTTTTCAATGTCTTTTCAGCATATTGTTTCGCTCCATCTAAAGACATATCTTTATAATTTCCACATTGAACTTCATTAGCAGCTGGTATTTCATTTGCTTTAAGCACTGCTTCTAAAGCAGATTCTAATGCTTCTTTGATTTCTTTAGGATCCCTATCTCCCCAAATACTTAAATAGAATCCTGTTCTACATCCCATAGGTGATAAATCTATAATTCCATCAACCTTACTTCTTAACTCATGAGCAAGCAAATGCTCTAATCCATGAATTGCCCCAGTTTCAAAAGCCTCTACATTAGGTTGTAAAAATCTAATGTCAAATTTAGTTACTTTATCTCCCTTTTCACCTTCTAATAAGCAACACTTTCTAATATATGGTGCTTTAACTATTCTATGATCTAATTCAAAACTTTCTACTTTTTCCAATTATATTACCTCCCTATATTTCTTATATATTAATTAATTTACAACATTCTCACAACTATTTATTGTATTAATTATGGATGAAACACCTTCACTAATCTTCTTAGCTACATATGGATTATTCATAGTATATAAGTGAATTCCATCTACTCCACTTGATATTAAATCGATTATTTGCTCATTTGCATACGCTATACCTGCATCTCTTAAAGCTTCAGGATTAAATTCGTATTTATTCATTATCTTCAAAAACTTTTGTGGTACTTTTGCCCCACATAATGATACTATTCTTTTTATTTGTTTAGCATTTATAACAGGCATAATCCCAGCTTCAATAGGTATATTTATATTATATTTTTCTTTCTTATCTAAGAAATCATAAAAATAATTGTTATCAAAGAATAACTGAGAAACTAAGTGAGTAGCACCAGCCTCTTGCTTTCTTTTTAAATTCAGTAAATCATCTTCTATAGATTTACTATCAGGATGTGCTTCTGGATAGCAAGCAGCAACTATATTAAAATCATTTCTAGCTTTAATATGAGTAATAAGATCGCTTGCATATTTAAAGCTACCTTCTCCATTATAATCTACTGGAATATCTCCTCTTAATGCTAAAACATTTTCTATGCCCTCTCTCTTTAAATCATCCAGTATCTTATCAACATTGTCTTTAGTTGAGTTAATACATGTTAAATGAGCTAAAGGCTCTATCCTATATTTATTCTTTACTATTGAAGAAATTTCACAAGTCATATTTTTAGTTAAGCTTCCACCTGCCCCATAGGTTACGCTTATAAAATCTGGTTTAAGACCTTTTAATTCTTCTAAAGTATTATAAATTGTTTCTATATTTGATTCTTGCTTCGGTGGAAATATCTCAAAAGAAAATACTACCTTTTTTTCATTAAATAAATTATTAATATTCATAATTGCCCCCTTAATATTTATTCTTTGCTCATCTACCTTTTACCAGCTTGACCAGGAAAAACGACAGTCGCACTGTATTAGTATTTTATTATTTAGATTAATTAACTTTCATGTTTTATGAAATGTCTAAGCTATTCATAAATCATTTAAGATATAGATAATCTAAGAATAAAAAAATACCTAAAGGATAACCTTTAGGTATAGTATAAGCCTATAAATTACCCTTATCTAACAGGAATTAGCACCACACAAAATAAACTAAATTAATTTAACCTTGTAGGTTGCCGGGTATCATAGGGCCAGTCCCTCCACCACTCTTGATAAGTTCTTTCAATATTCTTTTCTATTATTATAAATTATTTCCTCTTTTTTGTAAACAAGGAAATAAGATTTAATTTTTATTTATAAAGTCTTCTTTAAAAATAGCCATTGATATTGCATCATGGTATTGACCATTTCTATATATTTCTTTCTTTAAAATTCCCTCTTCAACAAATCCTATTTTCTTATAGCAAGCTATAGCTCTTTTATTAAAGGCAAATACGTTTAACTTTATTTTCTTCATATTTACTTCTTCAAATATAAATTTTATAAGAACACTTAAAGCATCACTTCCATAGCCCTTTCCCCAGTATTCTTTATCTCCTATCATTATTCCTATAACACAGTTTCTATTTTTTGTACTACATTCATTAATACTACAACCACCTATATATTTACCTGATTCTAAATCTTCAATAGCGAAATCATAAGTATGATTTTCTCCTGCTTTTCTACTTTTTATCCATTCTTCTTCTTGAAACTTAGTCATAGGAAAAGGAATATCACTATCTAAAAACTTCTTTACTTCCTCATCATTTACAAATTGTACTGCTCTGTCTATATCTTCTGCATTATAAGCTCTTAATTTGACCAATTTACCACTATACATTACTAATCCCCCCCAAATTTTATTTGAAACATCTTAATTTTCTGATGATTTATATTGAAAGAAATTCAGCCCTATTGAGCTGAATATAAAAATCTCTAACTAATGTCTTATTAATAATAATACTATTGAAACTATACTGAAAGCTAAGCTTACCATATTTATATATGTAACTACTTGCTTAGGCGTAAATCCCTTTGACTCTAACCTATAGTGAATTTGACTTCTATCTGCTTGATAAACTGGTTTTCCATCTAAGAACCTTTTTACTATAACAAAAATATTATCAAATATAGGTATTGCTAAAGCTAGTATAGGAATAAATAAACTCATCAATGTAGCTTGTTTAAATGCGCCATCTAAAGCAATTATACTAAGTATAAACCCTAAGAAATTAGCTCCAGAATCACCCATAAATATTTTTGCAGGATATTTATTATACATAAGGAATCCTAAAGTTATACCTGATACTGCTAACGACATAATAATTGATTCACTTTGTCCAAGTATTATAGCTGCTCCCGCGAAGGTAATTGAAGATATTAAAGTTAGTCCTCCTGCTAAGCCATCCATACCGTCTGACCAATTAATAACTGTAGTAACTCCAAATATCCAAGTTATTGTCAAAATAAATTGTACTGCATAACTTAATTGAATATATTCATCTGTAAAAGGATTAGTAAATCCTCTAAAAGCAACACCTGAATTAAAAACAAGAATTGCAGCTAGTAATTGAACTATTAATCTTGGATATATAGGAAATTCCTTACCTCTAGTCTTATAGAAATCATCAACTAGTCCAATTAATAATATTAGAAGTGATCCAAAAAATATCCAGATCTTCTCTTTATCTAAACTATAATTATTTATGAAAAAATAAACTATGAAGAATCCAATAAACATCGCTATTCCACCACAAAGTGGAATTTCTCCTCTATGTTGTTTTCTTTTAGTTGGCTTATCAGTGAAACTATATTTATGTGAAATTTTCATTAATATCGGTACTATAAAATATACAATTGAAAATGCTAATATAAAAGATAATATATATCGCATAATGTGCTCCTTAATTATAAATGCTATTTAATATTATGTTAATTAATTATTATCTTATTATACTATTAAAGCCCCCTATTATCAATGACAAAAGAATTACGATTTTTATTATTTCAAAATCACTTAGCTAATTTACAGTTCCTTTTATCTTTGATAATTATGAATATATTACTTACTTAACTGTTAATTATTATTTATTGCCTGTTAATTGCAATAAGGAGCTGTTATAAAACAGCTCCTTATTATTAATTCTTTGCTTGTATCATATCTTTAACTTTCATAAGTCTAGTTAAAGCTCCTCTTTCATTTTCATCAAGCTTCATTCTAATGTACTTGATAGTTTCTTGAAGAGAAGGAATAGTCATATATTCAAGAGCATTAACTCTTCTTCTAGTCTTTTCTATTTCATCTGCCATAAGCTGAGTTGACTTTTCAACTTCTGCAAGCTCTAATAACTTTGGCAGTATTGTATATAGCTTAGAAATAGAATCATCTAGTTCTGATGATGTGCTTGCAAATCCATATGGGAATATGCTCCCTTCATCACCTTCTAGCTGTCTATGAAAGTCCATTTTCGGAACATTAACACTCATTATATTCTTAGTTCCTACTTCAACAGAAATACTTTCTTTCGGATAAGCTACTGCCTCTTCTAGAAATTCTGAGCTCATAACAGCTCTAGCCATAACAAAGTCCTTAAGTGCTCCTTGAAGCTCTGCTTCTACAGATTTTCTTAATTCATTATTATATTTGACAAGATTAACGAATTGCCTCATAAGCTCATCTTGCTTATCCTTTAAAAGTTTATGTCCCCTTGTAGCTGTAGCTAATCTCTTTTTTAGCTTAGACATCTCCATTCTAGTAGGATTGACATTTAATCTTGCCATGGCTATTCTTCATCTCCCTTTGGCATATACTTTTCAAGATATTCATCTCTGATTCTTTTAAGCTCAGTCTTTGGAAGTATCTTTAAAAGTTTCCATCCTAATTCTAATGTTTCTTCTATACTTCTATTTGCTGTAAATCCTTGAGAAACATATTGTTCTTCAAAGGCTTCAGCAAATTTAGCATATTGCTTATCTATATCTGATAATGCTGATTCTCCTAATATAGCAGATAATTCTTTAGCCTGCTTTCCTTGTGCATAAGCTGAGAATAATTGATTCATAGTATCAGCATGGTCTTCTCTAGTCTTATTTTTTCCTATACCCTTATCTTTAAGTCTTGATAATGAAGGAAGAACATCTATTGGAGGCATAATACCTTTCTTATATAATTCTCTTGAAAGGATAATTTGACCTTCTGTAATATATCCAGTTAAATCTGGAATTGGATGTGTCTTATCTTCTTCAGGCATAGTTAATATAGGAATTTGAGTAATTGATCCTTCTTTACCTCTAAGTCTTCCAGCTCTTTCATATAGAGTTGAAAGGTTAGTATATAGGTAACCTGGATATCCCCTTCTACCTGGAACTTCTTTTCTAGCTGCAGAAACTTCTCTTAAGGCTTCTGCATAGTTAGTTATATCAGTCATAATAACTAGTACGTGCATTCCCTTTTCATAAGCTAAGAATTCAGCTGTAGTAAGAGCCATTCTAGGTGTAGCTATTCTTTCGATAGCTGGGTCTGATGCAAGGTTCATAAATAATACTGAATTATCTATAGCCCCAGTCTTATTAAATTCATCTACGAAGAATTGAGATTCTTCAAATGTAATACCTATAGCAGCAAATACAACTGCGAAGTTAGAATCTGAATTTAAAACTTTCGCTTGTCTTGCAATTTGTGCTGCTAATTGTGCATGAGGAAGTCCTGATGCTGAGAAAACAGGTAGCTTTTGTCCTCTAACTAAAGTATTAAGTCCATCTATTGCAGATATTCCTGTTTGAATAAATTCTGATGGATAATCTCTAGATACTGGATTTATAGCTTCTCCATTTATATCTAATCTCTTTTCAGGTATTATGTTAGGACCATTATCTATTGGGTGTCCCATACCATCAAAGATTCTACCAAGCATATCTTCAGAAACCCCAAGTTCAAGAGGTCTTCCTAAGAATCTTGCCTTAGTTTCTTTTAAGTTAATTCCTGATGATCCTTCAAAAAGTTGAACCATAGCTCTAGTTCCGTTTATTTCAAGAACTTGCCCTCTTCTGATTTCACCAGTTTGAAGTTCAACTTCAACTAATTCATCATATTTAACGCCTTCAACACCTTCAACTACCATTAAAGGCCCTACAACTTCTGTAACTGTCTTATATTCTTTAAGCATTTAGAACCCCTCCTTTTTCGTTGATTAATGTATCAATAGCTGCTTTTAATTCTGCTTCAATCTCATTCATTCTGCTTAGGTTTTCTTCAGGAATATACTTACTTCTTGCAATCTTATCTCTAATTTCGCTTAAAGCTAAGATTTCATTTAAATATACTCCAGCTTTTAATGCTCTTTCAGCTTCCTTCTTAAATAGAAGTATTAACTTTAACATCTTATATTGTTTATCTAATGATGCATATGTATCAACTTCATGGAAGGCATTTTGTTGAAGATAATCTTCTCTAATTGATTTAGATACTTCTAACTTTAATCTATCATTTTCTGATAAAGCATCAATACCAACAAGACTTACTATTTCTTGTAATCCTGATTCTTCTTGAAGTAAAGTCATAGCTTCTTGTCTTAATGTAGACCAATCAGAAGATACTTCATTATTCATCCACTCATCAATTGTATCTGCATATAATGAATATGAATTTAACCAGTTAATTGATGGGAAGTGTCTCTTATAAGCAAGTTGAGCATCTAGTCCCCAGAATACCTTAACTATTCTAAGTGTTGCTTGAGTAACTGGCTCAGAAAGGTCTCCTCCTGGAGGTGAAACTGCTCCTATAGCTGTAACAGCACCTTCTCTACCATCTTTACCTAGACAAACAACTTTACCAGCTCTTTCATAGTAGTCAGCAAGTCTTGATCCAAGGTAAGCTGGATATCCTTCATCTCCTGGCATTTCTTCAAGTCTACCAGACATTTCTCTTAAAGCTTCTGCCCATCTTGAAGTTGAGTCAGCCATTATTGAAACTGAATATCCCATATCTCTAAAGTATTCAGCTATAGTTATACCTGTATATATACAAGCTTCTCTAGCTGCAACTGGCATGTTTGAAGTATTAGCAATAAGTACTGTTCTCTTCATTAAGCTTTGCCCAGTCTTAGGGTCTTTTAGTTCTGGGAACTCATTTAAAACGTCTGTCATTTCGTTACCACGTTCTCCACAACCAACATAAACAACTATTTCAGTATCTCCCCACTTAGCAATTTGGTGTTGAACTACTGTTTTACCAGCCCCGAATGGTCCTGGTACTGCAGCCGCTCCACCTTTAGCAACTGGGAAGAATGTATCTACAACTCTTTGACCTGTAGTCATTGGAGCATCTGGTTTTAACTTTCTTGCATATGGTCTACCTTTTCTTGCTGGCCATTTTTGCATTAATGTTAATTCCTTATCACCTTTTTCAGTTTCTACTATACATACAGTATCAACTATAGTGAAATCTCCTGCTTTAATTTCTTTTATTGTTCCTTTAACTCCATAAGGTACCATTATCTTATGAAGAACAACTGTAGTTTCTTGTACTGTTCCAATTACATCTCCAGCCTCAACTACATCTCCTACTTTAGCAGTAGGAACAAAGTTCCAAACTCTTTCTCTATCTAATGACTTTACAGCTACACCCTTAGTTAAGAACTGTGAGTTTGCAGCCTTTGCAAAAGCATCTAGAGGTCTTTGGATACCATCGAACATAGACTCAATAAGTCCTGGTCCTAATTCTATACTTAATGGTTCTCCAGTAGTAACTACTGGGTCCCCAGGTCCAATTCCTGTAGTTTCCTCATAAACTTGGATAGATGCCTTATCGCCTCTCATTTCAATGATTTCTCCGATAAGACCTTTTTCTCCAACCTTAACCATGTCGAATATATTTGCATTTTCCATTCCCTCAGCAACTACTAAGGGACCTGCAACTTTAATTATCTTTCCGGTCTTCAACGTACTAACCTACCTTCCTATAAAATATTAACGCCTACAGCTTTTTCCACACTATCACTAATTCTCTTAAGTCCTATATTTAATGAACCTTGATTACTTGGAATTAATATTACAGCAGGAAGTACCTCTTCATTGTAACGTGCTATAGTTTCTTCTATTGTTTGCGCTATTTGTTCAGTTACAAAGATTACTGCGTAATTGCCTCTTGCACAGCTATCTACTGCTTTTCTTGCTTCATCAGCATCTACTACTGGGAATACATCTATTCCTAGAGCCTTGAAAGCTAAAACTGAATCCTTATCTCCAACAACACCTATTTTCTTATGCATATATATCACGCAACCTTTCTCTTATTACTTCCTCAGCAATATTATTAAGCTTGCCAACCATTATAATTCTTATTACTTTTATTTCAGTCTCTTTAGCATATATATATGATAAAAGTTTCTCTGGTCCAAAAGTAACTAACTTAGAATCTTTCATTAATTCCATAATGTAATTATCACTTAACTTTTCTAAAAGACTTGCAGATTCCGTTGCTATATATCCTTCAAACCCTTCTTTAATTAAGTCTGAATAAATAGTACTTTGAAGTTTAGCCATTATATTTTCTGGTGATTCATTTAATAAAGCAACTAATTTACTACTATCTATTGCCCCACCCTCTACTATAACTTCCTCAGCAAAGTCTCTTCCTTTGTTTTGCTTTTTAATTCTAAGTAATGTTCTTATATTAGTAGAATCTATCATTGCTTTTACTAGATTATCTATAAACTTATAATCTAAGCTTTTTTGGATTTCTACTAATTCTTTATACATATATTTATCAATAATTATATCTATCTTTTGAGGATCTTTAGTTTCTTCAAAGACCTTCATAGCTTCTTGAACTCCTTTTCCAAGAGTTCCATTTAAGCTTTTATAATTATCTCCATCTATCTTACGTTTAATATCTTGTAAATCTAAATTTCCAAGCTTTACAATCATAGAAGATAAATCTTTTCCAAGAACTTTTCCCTTTAAAAGAACTTTTACATTATGATAATCATATTTTAAGCTCATTATCTTAACGACTTCTTTAACAGGGCTTATTTCATATACTAAATCATATACTCTTTTAAGTTCTGCTGATAAAATTTCTTCATAATCCTCAGCTCTTTTTATATTTGATGATACATTTGAATATTCTGTTTCATTTAATATTCTAAGAACTTCACTTGCAGATGGAGCTTCAATCATTCTTTCAACTTTTGGCTTATCAAGGAGTTTAGTTTCTAAAACCCATATTCTTGATACTGCTTGGGTAAACTTCATTTTATCCATTTCTTACCCTCCTTAATTGAACAACACATTAGCTACTTCAAACTCCAATTCATTCTTTAATGAACTTACTAAAGCTTCATATGTGTTATTTATTTCTATACCATTACTTTCAAGAATAAATCCACCTTTAAAGTTCCCTATAGTAGGACTTAACTTTATATTACCATTATCTCCTAATGCTTGATTTAAATCATATATAAAAGTAAGGTCTACTAATTCAATTCCTGCTTTATTTAAAATAAGATTTTGTTCTCCTATTTTTCCTAAAGATAATATTGAACTTTTAATAAATCTTAAAAAATCATCTCCAGAAATAGCAGCTAGAACATCTACACTTTTATCAAAAACGTCTTTAATAACTTCTTGTTTTGCAGATAACTTATTGTTTCTTACTTTTAAAGAAGCAGAAGATATTATTCTTTCTTTTTTAGTTTTTGCCTCAGCTTCAGCCTTTTGTATTATTTCTTTTTCTAGTTCTCTGGCTTTAGCTACTTTTTTAGAAAGAATCTTATTCTTTTCTTCTTCAGCAGAAGCTAAAATGCTTTCCTTTCTTTCTTCAGCATCCCTAAGGATTTTTGAAGTTAGATTATTAATATTTGCCATCGCCTATTCTCTCCAATCCTAGAATCCTTTGTTTACTAACATAAATGAAATAACGAATCCTAATAATGCATATGTTTCAACCATTGCTGCTAAGATAATACCTTTAGTATTGTGTTCTGGGTTCTTCGCTAATATTTGAATACCAGCTGCTGCAACCTTACCTTGAGCTATACCTGACCAAAGTCCAGCAAAAGCTATTGGAAGACAAGCACCTAATAAGTATAATCCTTGTTCTAAAGGCATTCCTGAAGTCATCTTAGTGAACACTAAGAAACCTATAACGAAACCATATAAACCTTGAGTACCTGGTAATAATTGAAGAACTAAAGCCTTACCAAACTTTTCTGGTTCTTCTGTAACTAAACCTGTAGCTGCTTCACCAACTATACCAACACCTTTAGCTGAACCTATACCAGCTAAACCAACTGCTAATGCAACTCCCATTGCTGCAAAAATTAATCCACCGTTATTTTCTATAAAATATTGAATCCATGACATTTCCATTTATAATTCCTCCTAATTTCTTTTGATCCTTATATATTTTTCTGAGCCTTTAAATGCATTAAACGGTCTTCCACCGCCATCATAAAACTTAGAGAAATATTCAACATATTGAAGTCTAGCTGTATGAACATAAGCTCCAAGTAATGATAATCCTAAGTTAAATATATGGAATAATACAAATAATACTGGTCCTATTATTATTGCTGCAACTCCTGGTAGAGTATTAATTAAAAGATTTAATGCTCCAGCAATAGATCCACCAGCTAATCCAAGTGCCATAAGTCTTGTGTATGAAACTAAGTCTCCTACATATCCAGTTATACCATATAAAGAATACAACCCTTGACCTGCTTTAGCACCGAAAGATTTTTCTGCTCTTCCACCTGCAATAACTATAAGTATCATACCTATTATCATAGTTACTATAAATACTGTTCCTAAGAAACTTGCTAAATGTAAGAACTTAACAGCAACTAATCCACCAATAGATATTAATGTAATTATCCATGATCCTGCATCAAGTAAAGCATCTAGCTTTTTACCAGCTTTCACTAAAGTATAAACCTTTATAAATAGTCCAAAGAATATTTGAATTACTCCAAGGGCTAAAGATAAAATAAGAATAGTATTTACATCTTTATTTGTATCAATTAATTGAGTTGGAAGTTTTACTATATCACCAAAGAATGATCCGTAAATCAACCCAAAAAATATTGTTGGGAAACTTAAGTAGAAGAAGAATTTTGCAAAATCCTTCATACTATCACTTAACTTTAAGAACTTAAGAGCTAAGAATGATCCTATTAGTACTATTAAACCATATCCCGCATCTGCTACCATCATTCCAAAGAATATTAAGTAGAATGGTGCAAGAAGTGGAGTAGGATCTACTTCATTGTATTTCGGATAACTATACATACCAGTAACACTTTCAAATGCAGATACAAGCTCTCCATTTTTCAATTTTATAGGTACATCATCTATTTCGTCTTCTTTAACCTCTTCAAACTCTATGTAGTATTCATCTTTAAGAACCTTTTTGCAAGCTTCTGTTAAGAATTCACTATCTTCTTCTGCTATCCAACCTTGAATTGCGCATATATTTTTAGTTTTTAAGAAATTATTTGCAACCTTATTTCTGTCTACCTTACTAGCAAAATAATCATATGCAATTTCTAAAACTTTTAAATCTTCTTCATAGTTCGCAACTTCTTCTTTTACAAAGAATTTTTTAGATTGAATTTCTTCAATTTGATGCTTAAAGTCTAATATCAACTTTAAAGGTACATCTTTATGTTCTGTTTTAAAGGCACTAAATCCAACACTTCTAAGAACTTCAGAAATATTTTCATCGTATTCCTTATTAGCTAAAATTAATAAATTAATATCATTTGTACTTCTAGATACTATTTCTACGTAAGCATTTGATAACTCTTGTAACAAAGTATCTTCATAAGATTTTGCTATAGTTCCTATATAATAAGAAGTATTCTTTAATGATTTAATCTCACTAAAACTTACATCTAAATCTTGCCAAGGTGTTAAAGTATCAATTTCAGCTTGTAACTTAGTTACCTGTGAATCTAAAGCAGCTAATTGTCCATCCTTTTCTTTAGCCTTTTCATAACTGTTAATCCAATTAGATGATTTTACTGCTTCCTCTAATTGATCTAAGGTTAATGATTGCTTTTCTTCTCTTAAAGCTTTTATTCCAGATTTCTTTGGAACATATTTACCTAAGAACTCAAGACCATACTTAGCTTTTGATAAGCTTTCTTCATATTTCACACATTCTAAATCCATATCGTCTTTAGATAGGGCTTTTAATTCTTCATACTTATCTTGTAATTCTTCATCTTGCAAATTTATAAATTCTACACCAGATAAGCCTTGAATTTCTTTTAGTAGCTTTTGTTTCTTAGATTCGAAGGTAAGCAAAGTGAATTTCTTCATCTTAACTATTGCCATGAATCTTCACTATCCTCTCAACGATTAAATTAATAGCATTATTTCTCTTATCTTCGGAAACATTTTTAATACTAGCAACTTCTTCTTCACCTTTAGATAAAATAGGTACTGCTTCAGAATTTCCATCTTCTTCAGCTTTTTTAATAGTTTCAACTCTTTTTGAATTAGCAGATTCTATTATCTTGCTATATTCATCTTCAGATTGAATATTTGCATTTTTTAACATTTCCTTTGCCTTAGCTGTAGCTTCTTCAATTAATTCTTCAGCCTTCTCTTCAGCTCTCTTTATTTCATTTATTGCTTCTAATGCCAAAATCTCACCACCTTTATCATATTTAATAATATAGAAGTTAATACTTTATATAGTATTAATTACTCTATTCTATTATACATTATACACTGTTTCCTATATTTTTCAACATCTTTATTCCTAATTTTCAGAAAGAACCTCTATATACTACACAGTGTAATCGTTATCTCCACATTATATTTACAATATTCAATTTTTCTTAATATTCTTTTATTTCATTTGTTATACGGATAATATCGCCTCCATATCCAAATAGATAGTAATCTTTCATTTTAATAATTTTGGACTCATTTATAAATGATTGTATATCAATTTCGAAAGATTCTAAGTAATATTCCCTAAATGAATATTTTTGTCTAAGAATATTTTTTATCTCTTCTTCATCTTCTTTTTTTATACTTCTTCCAATAAAGTCAGGTATCCCTCTTTTTTTATTGAAACTTAAATAGTCAAATCTTAGTAATTCATTTATTACATCAGTATCTTCTTTTAATATTTCCATATTAAAATCTAAAAATACTCTATAATACTCACTGTTTCCTATATTTCTATTAAAGTATCCCTTCTTATCAAAGTACTTTCCAAGTTCATAGTAAAAATCAAAAGGATTTTCAAACTTCTTTACTAAATATTTTATTATGTTATTAAACTTTTGTGAGTTATAGTATTTATCTACCATTTCCTCAACCTTTTTAAGTTTTATTAACTCATCATAGCTTAAGTCTTTAGTTTTCAAAATTTCATAAGGTGGATATGGAGAAAACTTCATTCCATATGATATAGCCTCTTCTCTAATAGATGCCCCTCTTAATAATTTTAAAAATCCTAATTGTATTTCTTCTGGTTTTATACTATATACATCATTAAAAGATCTTTTGAATGAGTTATAGTCCTCTCCAGGCAGACCTGCAATTAAGTCTAAATGTTGCTTTATATTTCTTAGCTTTAAAAGCTCATCTACCTTTTCTTTTATATCACTAAAGTTAACAAATCTATTGATTCTATTTAAAACATCATCATTAGTTGTTTGAACTCCAACTTCAAATTGGAACCTATCTTTTGGCGCTTTTCTTAGTAGTTCTAATTCCTCTCTTTTTAATAAATCAGCTGATATTTCAAAATGGAATTGTGTTTTAGTATCTTGATTTATTAGGAACTCCCAAATTGCCATTGTAAACTTATGATTGCAGTTAAATGTTCTATCAACGAATTTAACTAGTCTTACTTCTTTTTTTATAAAGTATTCAAGCTCTTTTTTAACTCTTTCTATATCAAGGAAGCGGACTCCATGAATAGTTGATGATAAACAATAACTACAATTAAACGGACAACCTCTACTTGATTCATAATAAACTATTTTATTATCTAAGTTTTCATCTTCTTCATAAGGAAAAACTATCTCATTCATATTCATAAGAGGTCTTTTACCATTAAATAAAATATTATTATCTTCTTTATAATATAAACCTCTAATGTTATCTAAACTTCTTTTTCCTAATTTATATTCAACAAACTCCCTATATGTTTTTTCACCTTCTCCTTCAATAATATAGTCTCCATTAAGCTCCTTTAATATGTTTTGACTATCATAAGATACTTCAGGTCCACCATATAGGATTTCAATATTTTCATCTACTAATTTAATTAAGTTAGACAATCTTTTTATCATTTCAATATTCCAAATATATGTAGAAAATGCAACTACATTTGGAGATTCTTTTATTATTTCTTCTAGGATTTTTTCCTCTCTATCATTAATGGAAAATTCTCTAATCCCACATTCATAATCCATATCCTTTGTAAAGGCTTTTAAATATCTAACAGCTAAATTGCTGTGTACAAATTTTGAATTGATAGCTGTAAGTAAAATCTTCATATGTTATCTCCCTTCAATTTTTAAGTAACCTTTATTTTTTTCCCCCTAATAAAATGAATATCCTCCCATAATTTAGTTTCTTCTATTTCATAAGATTTTTCAAGGAGTTTTTTATTTTCCTCTATATTTGATTTAATAATAGGGTTTAAATTCTTAAATTCAAATTCTTTGAACTTTCCTGATGGCATTACAGCAATTATTTTATTATTTATCATATCTCGTACTTCTTTATTAATATCCCAAATATAAATTTCTCCACCAACTTTTATATATTTCCCTACTTCCTCTATTAGCTTTGCTCTACTAAAGCTATTCCACATTTTGCTCAAAGAGAAAAACATGGTACAAGTATCATATTCATTTTCTTTGAGTTCTCCTTCTTTATTTACACTAACATAATCTACTGAAATTTCGTCCATTATTTCTTTTGATAAATTATAAATAACCCCAAAATTTTCACCAACATCTAAAATATTCCCTGTAAATTTTATATCTGATAAATTTAAAACTATTGTCTTACCCATAAATAAACACCTCCATATTACATAAGTTACATTATATTTATATTTATGAAGGCTTTCTTTTATAACAATTTTTTTATTATTTATAATATTTATTTTCAATTATCTTTTTATTTATTCTCTTTATTTTTCTTTTTGCATAAACTCCTATAAGGAAGAATAGATATAAATGTATTGATTGGGGGTGAAGACTTTGGAGAAAGATAGCTTTTTAAGAAATTCTATCCTTCTTACAATTTCAAATATAACAACAGGAATATTAGGTTTTATTTTCTCTATTTACTTATCAAATCTTATAGGTCCTGTTGGAATGGGACTTTATGGTTTAGTAATGCCTATTTATAATCTTTTTATATGCTTAATGACAGCCGGAATAATTGCAGCAATTTCTCAAACCTCTGCAATTTATAAGTCAAAAGGACAATTTAATAATATTAGTAAGACAATAAGGTCTGTGGGTGGTTTCAATGTTATTTGGGCAATTGCTATAGGAGGTTTAGTCTTCTTTTTAGCACCATACATAAGTAAATATGGAATTCATGATATTAGAACTGTAAATGCTATTAGGATTACTTGTCCAGCTATGATATTCATAGCTCTTTCTAATATTTTAAAAGGTTATTTTTTCGGTGTTTCTAAAATCGTAGTACCTTCTTTTATAGATATCTTAGAAAAAGCTATGAGAATACTTACTATTACTCTATTAATTTTTGCTTTTAATTCAACTTCTATAACCTCTTTAGTAACTTTAGCTTACTTATCTTTAGCTATTGGAGAACTTCAGAGCTTAATTTTATTATTCTTATATTATAAAAAATTATCTAGAGAAACTCCTAAGAGCAATCATAAACCAGAAAGAGCTTCGCAATTACTTTTTAACGTACTAGTAATTGCTCTACCTCTATGTTTAAATGGTTTCTTAGGAAATTTATTTGGCACTGCTTCTACTCTTTTAGTTCCAAGAAGATTAGTTGCTGCTGGGTTTGATCCAACTACTGCATTAGGTATGATAGGGAAATTTACAGGAATGGCTTTGACTATAGTAACCTTTCCTATGATTGTTATTATGTCAATAAATTCATTAATAGTTCCTGACCTCTCTGAAACAATTAGTAGACGTGATTACTATAATGCATCAATAAGAATAAAAAAAGTTATGAAAATAGCATTCTTATTAGGCCTTTCCACAACAGTAATATGTAATCTTATTCCTGATTCTTTAGGTCAGATGTTATTTAAAAGAGATGATTTAGGCAACTATATAAAAATAGCATCTTTAAGCGCGCCAATATTCTTTACTGCAAATACTATGTTTGGAATACTTAATGGGCTAAATAAACAAGGCATAATTCTTAGAAACTCACTTATAGTATCAGCCATAGAAATAGTATGTTTATTTATTTTTATAGGAATGCCCGGTGTAAATATTATGGGTTATGGTATAACCCTATTTATAACTTCAACAATAAGTTTAACTCTAAATCTGAGAGAAGTTCAAAAACATATATACTTAAATCTATCAAAAAGCAATATAATTATTTTTATATTACTTTCAATTTTAATTTTTATAGTACTTAAAGTCTTAAGTAGAAATATTTTAAACGATATGATGATAATTAAAAATTTGATACTTATATTTATAACCTTTGGACTTTTTACAGCTTTAAGCTTCTTTGGTATAGATGAAGAATAGGTGCTACACACAATGAAGAATGTATAATGTATAATTTACAATTAAAGATGTAATTTGTTCCAAATTACTGATAATTAAAGGGGGCTGTCGCACAAACATCCCAAATTAAGAATTAAAAATTAAAAATGAAGAATTATTGATGCAATTCTTACAGAATTACTAAAATTAACTTCTTTTAAAAACTCCTTAAGGAGTTTTTTCATTAATTTTTCATTGTGCGACAGCACCTTTCCATTTTAATCTATCAATTTATATTCTCTATTTATTAATTCAGTTTTTTTATTTGGATTTGTTTTAAAACTATTGCAAATATATATTATTTCTTTTTTTCTCCATATAACAAATTTGCATCACAGTATGGACACAAAACTTCATCTACATTGTTAGTATCAAATCTCATTGGCAATCTCTTTTTACAAAATGGACACCTCCAAAATATTATCGATATTATAATATATATAATTAATAAAGTTATTCCAACTATTACTCCAATAATACTGTTTAAAAAGGTAGATAATAAAGATATGATAATTGAACTAAACAAACATAATAAAGAAATCCTTCTAAAAAATAAGGCATTTAACTTTTTGTCCATGTATAGCCTCCTAATATATTAACTATATGGATAATAATGCTCAGCCTTAGACTCAAATTCTTTTAAGTTTAATATTTTATTATTATCATCAAACTCTACAATAGATACCCCATCAAATTCAGAAATATTCTCATTATAAATACATTTAAAATACCATTCAACTACTGTAATATTTCTGCTATGAATAAATTGCTTTATATCCCAGACTAATACTTTCCCATGAGTATGCCAATCTTCAAACCATCTCTCCATAGTATCAATGCCTTTATATTCAGGTCCATAGCATTCACTATATATGATTTTCTCAGAAAATATTTCATTTATTATGTCTTTCTCGTTATTTATCCAAGACTTGAAATATCCTTTTATAAGTTCCTCCTTAAGTTTCATAAACAATCCCCCAATAAATTAAATTTTATACCAATTATTTATATACAAATTATACCACATAGTAATTATTTCTAATATTTTACTTTCAGATAAGATTATTCTTACAAAAAATTTCCTTATCTAACTTTAAATTCACAAAATAAAAAACCCAGCTATAAGCTGAGTTTTCTCATTAATTTTTCATTATTTCATTTTTTTAATTTCTTCATTACTAAATCAGTTGTTTTCTTAATCTTCTTGGTAGGAATTTAAATAATTTTGGTGATATTAAGTCTAAGTCTTTTCTTCTTATACCGCCCAAATAAATCATAGTATATAAATACACTACTCCTCCTACTGCTATTAATACTAATGTAGCAACTCCAATTAAAATTCTTCCCCCGCCTAAAATTTCCGCTAATTTTACTATAGGGTACTTTGCAACTACTATAATTATAGCCATTAATATGGAGCAAATCATAGGAATTATTCCTTGTTTTATTATTGGTATCTTAACTCTAAAGAATTGTGTTATCTTTCTATGATTTATTATCGTTGGAATAATAAATGAAACAAAGGTTGCAACTACTGCTCCATTTATATTTACACTTGGAATAGAAACTAAAAATACATTCAGTATAATCTTAGCTATTAATCCAAGGCTTGCAGACACAATAATTAGATATAGCTTATTAATTCCTTGTAATATAACATTTTGTATTGTTGTTATAGACATAAAAATTAATAAAGCTGATCCATACATAAGTAATACATATTCATCATTCGTATTATTAAATAAGAAATGATAGATCTCCTTGCTTAATATCGCAAGTCCAAAAGTTGATGGCATTACTATAATATACATCATTCTAAAAGAATAGCTTGTTTGTCTCTTTAATTCCTTCTTATTTTTCTGTACAAAAGCTTGAATAATCTTAGGGAATATAGAGGTTCCTAAAGCAGTTACTATAGCTAATGGCACATATATAAGAGTCTTATAGTAAGATAAAACTGCTGTTAAACTATTTACCTCAGAATCAAATCCTGCTGCTGAAAGACTCTTCGCTAATGTGATACTATCAATAACACCTGCAAAGTTTTGAACAGCTGCAACTAAAGTTATTGGTATTGCATACATAAAAAATTTTTTCACTATTTTTCTATCAGAAACTTTTCTCTTTCCTTCTTCATGAAGCATTTCTGCCTCTTCATAATAGGATTTTTTATTAAATATATACATAATATATATTAATGCAATTACAGCTCCAAGAGAGGTACCTACAGTTCCCCCTGCACTTCCCCATTCTAAGCTACTAGTAGCTGAAAGTAAAAGTGCTGCAAATACTAAGCTTAAAACTACATTTACTAGCTGCTCTAATATTTGGGATATAGCTAAGGATTCCATATCTTCAATTCCTTGCATATATCCTCTATAAGCAGCTAAAATAGCAGCAAAAAATATTGCAGGTCCTAAGAATAAATAGGTTAAAGCTGATTGCTCCCTATTAATCCACGTAGTTAATGGAAATGCTAATGCCATAAATATAGCAGCAATAGCAAAACTTATAATACCCAAATATCTTCTAGAAAGCCTCATTGCCCTCAATGCATCCTTATGATGTCCTATTGCCCTTAATTCAGTTACTACCTTAGTTACAGCTGGCTGAGCGCCAAGGCTAGTAACTGCTATTAAAAATACAAATATATCATATCCAGCTACATATATTCCATAACCTTCTTTTCCCAAGACCGCAGTTAATAAAGGAACATACATTGCTGATAATAACTTACCAGCAATACCTGCAATTGATAATATTAAGAAACCACGTCCAACTGATTTTTGCTCCATATCTAAATCACCTTTATTTTATTGAAAATTTAAACACATCATTTTTAATCTTTTTAAATACTGGTGGTAAACTTTCTGTTATAGTCTTATTATTTAAATAGCTTAATTTATCCTTAGTTTCCCTAAATACCAACTTATATGCATATAAGAATTGACAATCTAATCCGAATTTATTAGCAAAGAAAGAATTTAACTTTCTATCTCCATACTTGTTATCTCCAATAATAGGAGCACCTAAATGAGATAGATGAGCCCTAATTTGATGACTTCTTCCTGTTATTAAGTCTATTTCTAAGAATGAATATGCTCCATTAGTCTTTAAAGTCTTAACTTCCATAGCTATTTCCTTAGAATTTGGAATCTTTTCATCATAAATCTTAGAAATATTTGCTTCTTCATTTTTATGAATATATCCCTTATATAATCCATCTTTAACTTTACCCTTAACTAGAGCATTATAGTATTTTTCAACATTTCCTTCTCTAATTAATTCATTTACTGATCTTAATGCTTCGAAATTCTTTCCAAATATAACTATACCTGAAGTATTTCTATCTAATCTATTACATGATGCAGGAGTAAATGTTATTTCATTTTCTGGTAAGTAATCTCCCTTTTCATTTAAATAAGATAATACATAGTCCGTTAAGCTTGGTTCCTTTCCTTTTTCATCAGGATGAACTAATATATTTGGCCATTTCTCTACAACTAATATATTAGAATCTTCATAAGTAATCTTCATTCCACCAGCATTAACTTTTATAAATTTATCTTCTGGCTTTTCTTTATTACTTTGAATATATTTTATTTCAACCACATCATCTACTAATAGTGCGTAATTTTCCTTTTGCTTCTTACCATTTACTCTAATATCACCTTTTCTTAAGGCTTTAAAAATCTTACTTAAAGGAACATCCTTTAAAAGCTTTCTTAAAAATTTGTCTAGCCTTTGACCTGCCTCATTTGTTCCTATTTCTATTTTCAAACTAATCACTCCTAGTTTTGTTATTCTAAACTATTTTCCCCATTGTAATAGATTAATATTAATTTATCTTCTTGTCAAATATTCTAAGACCATCTCACATTGCATTGCTACTCCAAGCGGTAAGCATTCCTCATCTATATCAAACAAATTGCTATGTGCAGGATATACAATATTCTTTTCCTTATTACCTGATCCTAAAAAATAAAATACTGCTGGTCTTTCATTTGCAAAATATGCAAAACTTTCAACTCCCATCTTAGGATGTTTTTGTACTAAAACATTTTCTTTACCTAAGACCTTTTCTGCACCTACTTTAAATAAAGCTACCATTTCATCATTATTATAAAGATTTGGGTAAGATTCCTCTATATCTATATCACAAGTAGCTCTTGATGACTTACAAATTCCATGAGCTATTTCAGTTAGTCTTTCTTTAGCAAAAGCTCTATCTTCCTTGCTCATAGTTCTAATAACACCACTAATAGTTACTTCTTCAGGTATTATATTTTGAGCTGTGCCTCCATGAATACTTCCAACAGTTATTACAGCTGGATTTGCAGTATTTATTTCTCTACTTACTATTGTTTGCAGAGCTATTACAACATGACTTGCTATTACTACTGGATCCACAGTAGTATGAGGATAAGCTCCATGTCCACCTGAGCCCTTTATTTTAATAGTAAAAGGATTAGATGCAGCATTTACTACTCCTTCTTTTAGCATAATAGTTCCACATTCTAAAGTTTCTTCAACATGAAGCCCACATACACAATCAACTCTAGGATTTTCTAATACACCATCTTCTATCATAAATCTAGCTCCACCTATAGTTTCCTCTGCAGGTTCAAATAATAGTTTTACATTACCACTAAATAAATGCTTATTCTTATTTAAAATTTTACCTACACCAAGTAATATAGTTGTATGAGCATCATGCCCACAAGCATGCATTCTGCCATCAACCTTAGATGAATACTCACAAACTTTTTTATCTAAAAGAGGTAGTCCATCTATATCGCCTCTTAATGCTATAGTTCTATCTTTATTAAATTTATCTTCTCCAGTGCCTCTAATTATTCCACATACGCCTGTTTTTGCAACCTCTAAATACTCTATTCCTTCTTTTTTTAAAAACTCTTTTATAAACTTTGAAGTTTCATACTCCTCCATGCCTAATTCAGGATGTTCGTGCAAGGTTCTTCTTATTTCTATTAATTCATTTTTTATATTTATTGCTTCGTTTTTAAAATTCATTTAGTTGCCCCCTTTAAATTTTTATGTAGATAATTAATTGAATCATACTATACTTAAGTCCAATAAATTTCGATATTGTCTCCATCCTTTATCTTATCAGTATATCCTACCCTATTTCCATTAAGCATTAGATTTATCGTTCCTTTAATCTCTTTTAAATTAAAATCTACATAATTAAAGATATTGACAAATATATACTCTTTTTGTCCCTTTAGAGTAACCTTCTTACCATTAAAGATAACAGTAATCTCATTAGTATCACTTTCTTTAACTTCTTCTACATAGTTATTTTCTTCACCTTTAGTATTTAGATTATCCCCTTCTAAAACTATGTAATTATCATCAAGAATTCTTCCATCTTTTCTTATGTCCATATTATTCTTTAATATATACTTTTTAATATCCCCAATAGTTTTTGGTAAGATAATTCTTACCTCATCATTTTCTTTAATATAATATTCGAGAGTTTCTATTTCATTATTAACTAAAATGATTGGTTCTAAATTTATAATTTTCTCATCAATATATAAGCTAATTGTATTGAACTCCTTAATTTGATCAATTATTTTAGGATGAGCATCCTTACCTTGAATTGCATACTCTATCTCTATATTATCTCCTGACTTTATTACCTTATCTAAATCCTCAAGCTTTCCATTTACCTTGATGATAGGATTCTTACCTCTTTCACCGAAAGCTATCCTCTTAACATCATTAACCTTATATCTTAAGTTTTTGCCATTCTTAACTAAAATCATATTAGGATTTATCCCTGCATGAATAATAACATCCATTACTTTGTGATTATGAGAATTTAGCATAGTTACTGGTGTCCCATTTAAAGTTACATCAATAAAATCGTTTTTCCCTTGTTTTATAGATATCAATGCTATTCCTAAAACAGTTACTCCTGCTGAGCCTAACTCATTATCACTTATGCACTCTTCTATAGCTGTTCTATCTTTTATTGCTATTCTTTGTATAGGCATACCTAATGCTGTACTTAATTCATCTAACATCCAAGGAGTATGTGCCCCTCCTCCTACTAAAAATAATGCACTTGGTGCTTTTCCTGCATTTAAATCTATTATCTTTGCAGATATAGCTTCAGCAATTTTTCTTACTATAGGTCTTACAACTTTTAATAAATTCTCTGAGCTTATAGTGTTCTCAAGACCTAAAATGTCTGTATATGTTATATTTTCACCTAAATTTAAATTTCTCTTTATGTATTCAGCAGTATTGAAATCAACCAAACATTCTTGTGCTATAACTTCAGTTATCTCATCACCAGCCTGTGGTACCATTCCATATGAAGATATACTATCTTTTGAACTTATCGCTATATCAGATGTACCTGCCCCTATATCTACTAAAGCTATATTTAAAAGCCTAAGTTTTCTTGGAACTACAGCTTCAATAGCAGCTATAGGTTCTAATGTTATATTATTTACTTTCAGCCCGACCTTCTTCATAACTGTATATAAAGAATCTATAACTGACCTTGGAAGAAAAGTAGCTATCACTTCTGCCTTTACCTCTTCTCCTTTATGACCAATTAAATTAGATATAACAAATCCATTTAAGTAATAATTCTTAACAGAATAACCTACACAATATAACTTACCTTCAGTAGTTTTATTTATTTCATTTTCAGCTGACTTAACAGCTACAAGCTCTAGAGTTTTTACATTTTCTTTGCTAATCTCCTCATCAGGATTTAACTCTATAACACCTTCTGAATTAACAGTTTTTAAAAATCTTCCTGCAGCTGCAATAGCTACATCTTCAAGCTTTATATTAAGTTCTTCTTCAATTTCAGTAACTATTTTAGCTACGCCTTTTGCAACTAAATCTATATCATGAATTTGACCATCTATCATGGCTCTTTCTTCATGTTCTAAATATTTTTCACTAATTATTCTAAATTTATTATCTTCAATTATTCCTACCGTTCCTATTAATGATCTAGTTCCAACATCTAGTGCAAATTTAATTTTGTTTAAATTTACATTATCCATACTATACACCTCGTAACAAAGAATCTTAGTCTTCTCCTTTTATTGCCATAATAAGATTATACATTCTATTTCCAAAATAGTGAACACTTACTTAATTATAGTAATAATATTATTAGATATTAGTATCTTTAAAGAAAAGCTTCTAATAACTCCGTCAACAAAATCAATCTTTACTGTATCTTTATTTATTTCTTTAACTAGGCCTTCTCCATAAGCCTTATGAACTATAGTATCTCCAACTTCTAATCCATAGTCCTTACTTTCATTTGCTTCATCAAACTTACCTTCAAGTACAAATCTAGATACATCTTTAAATCTTCCTCTTTGAGTCTTTGGAGAATAAATATATAAATTATTGATAGCTCTAGTTATTCCTACATAGAAAAGCCTTCTCTCTTCTTCTAAATTTTCATCTATTGAAGATTTATGAGGTATAGTTTCTTCCGTAGCATTAATTAAGAATACATTTTTAAATTCCATTCCTTTCACACCATGTATTGTACTTAAAATAACTCCCTCTTTTATTTCTTTACTTTCCTCTATTTGATCTCTTACTCCTTCTACATGACTTAACAATTCAAGTATCGTCTTAATCCCATCGGCCGCACTTTTAAATTCCTCTAATATATCTTCATAATCATTAAAGCTTTGATTATACCTCTCACAATAAGCCTTTAAATAATCTATATAGCCTAGCTCAGATATTACAAACTGTATTGCTGATGATAAAGATAATTTATTTAGATGAAGAATATCCTTCTTTAAGTCATCTATTTTCTTAGCTTGATAAGGTGGAGTATCCTTCTTCTCTATTAAAATATCAAATGGACATTTTTCTTCCTTATAATTTCTAACATAATCTAAATTAGCTTTACTGACATACCTAAAGGGTTTATTTATTATATGTAAAAAGCTTTCTTTATCTTTGTTGTTTATGGCTAATCTCAAGTAGGCCAATAAATCTTTACATATAAAATGATCAAAGAAGTTGTATCCCTTATCTAATAGAACAAAAGGAATCTTATTTCTAGTAAAAGTATCGATTATACTTCTTGCTTCCATATTAGTTCTATATAAAATTGCATTATCTTTAAAGTCATCTATAGATGACTTTATTATGCTAGAAATTTCTTCTCCCTGATGTCTCTCATCAAAAGGAGTGGAATATTTTATAAGCCCCTTAGTGTTATTATAAGCTTTAATAACCTTACTATTTCTACCTATATTATTCTTTATAACTTCCTTAGATGCTTCTACTATATTCTCACTACTTCTATAATTAATAGATAAATATATCTTTTTGCCACCATTGAAAATTTTATTAAAAGTTACCATATATTCTGGCTTAGAACCTCTAAAGCTATAAATACATTGATCTTCATCTCCTACAGCAAATAATGAAGTATTCTCATTAAGTAATTTTAAAAATTCAATTTGTAATTCATCACAATCTTGAAACTCATCTACCAATATATACTTAAATAAGTATGAATATTTATTTATAAATCTATCTTCCCTAAATAAATTAATGACCTTTAAAGATAAATCATCAAAATCCCACAATTTATTTTTTCTTTTATACTCCTCATATTTATCGAAGGCCTCATCAAATATATCCCTTGATAAAGAAGGTTTGAATTCTTCAAAGGATTTTAAAGATGTCTTATAAGAGGAAATATTATTCAATACTTCCTTAATCTTATCGTCACTAACTTCATCAGAATACTTAGATAGTACACCTTTTATTAAATTATAAGATACAGATGAATTAATAATTGATATATCAAAGCCTTCTTTTAAAAGGATCTTATAAAATAATCCATGGAATGTTCCAAAGAAAGGAGCCTCATCTTTATTAAAAACATTTTTGTATCTATTCCTCATATTATCAGCTGCTGCTCTTGTGAATGTTATTACTATAATATTATATGGCTTAACATTTAAATCACTAATTAAATAGTTAACTCTATTTATAATAACTGTGGTCTTTCCCGAACCAGGTGCTGCCACTACCAAAGTATTTTTTCCATTTATGTAAACTGCTTCTCTTTGATAATTATCAAGATATATTTTCATGCTATTTTCCTTTCACACTCTATTATTGACTTAATTATACTGTAAATAACTATATTGTAATAATTTATTTATAGAGGTACAATAGTTGTGTAATTTATATATAAGTTGTTAAGCTAGTATCATACCTTAAATATGAACTATCTTAATAAAAAGTAGAATCTTTATTACAACTTATATCAATTAATTTCTTTACTATTAAAGATATTTATTCAAGAGGAGTTAAATATGGAAAACTTAATGAGATTTGATGTTACTAACGAACGTAACCTTACTATGTTAGTAGACTTTTATGAACTTACTATGGCAAATGGATACTTTAACAAAGAAATTCAAAATAAAGTTGCATATTTCGATATGTATTTCAGAAGAGTCCCAGATGGTGGTGGCTACTGTATAATGGCTGGTGTTGACCAATTAATTCAATACTTAAACAATTTGAATTTCACAAATTCTGATATAGATTATTTAAGAAGTAAAAATTTATTTTCTGAAGAATTTTTAAATTATCTAAAGAATTTTAAATTTGAGTGTGATGTATGGGCTATACCAGAAGGAAACTTTGTATTTCCAAATCAACCATTGGTAATAGTAAGAGGACCTGTAGTTCAAGCTCAATTTATAGAAACTATGATACTACTTACAATTAATCACCAAACTTTAATAGCTACTAAAGCTAATAGAATCTGTAGAGCTGCTGATGGAAGAACTGTTATGGAATTTGGCTCTAGAAGAGCTCAAGGATATGATGGAGCTATATATGGTGCAAGAGCTGCTATAATAGGAGGATGTGACTCTACCGCTTGTACAATAGCTGATAAGTACTTCCAAGTTCCTGCTGTTGGAACTATGGCTCATAGTTGGGTTCAACTGTTTGATACTGAATATGATGCATTTAAAGCATGGGCAGAGGTTTATCCAGACAATTGCTCACTACTTATAGATACATATAATGTGTTAAAATCAGGATTACCAAATGCAATTAAAGTATTTGATGAAATATTAAAACCTCAAGGTAAGAGACCTACTGGAATTAGAATAGACTCAGGAGATATTACTTATCTTACTAAAAAGTGTAGAAAAATATTAGATGCAGCTGGATATGAAGATTGTAAAATAATAGTTTCTAACTCTTTAGATGAACATATTATTAGAGATGTGTTAAGTCAAGGTGCAACTATAGATTCCTTTGGAGTTGGTGAAAGATTAATCACAGCTAAATCTGAACCAGTTTTTGGTGGAGTATATAAATTAGTAGCAGTAGAAAATGATGAAAATAATATTGTTCCTAAAATAAAAATAAGTGAAAATACTGAAAAAATAACTAATCCAGGATTTAAAAAGATATATAGGATTTACGATAAAGAAAGTCATAATGCTATTGCAGATCTTATAGCATTAAATCATGAAGTTATTGATGAAAGTAAGCCTTTAGAAATTTTCCATCCAATTGAAACATGGAAAAGAAAAACTGTCACTAACTATTATGTAAAAGAATTAATGGTAAAAGTTTTTGATAAAGGAAAACAAGTATACGAAAGCCCTTCTGTTCTTGAAATAAAAGAATTCTCTAAAAACGAAAGTTTAAAGATGTGGCCAGAAATACTTAGATTTGAAAATCCACATACTTACTATGTAGATTTATCAGAAGATCTATGGAGCTTAAAACAAGATTTACTTCATAAATGCGTAAAGTAATCTTATAATCTAATATTAAAAGAAGTTGTATAATATTTATTTTAATACAACTTCTTTTTAATTTATATAATCCAACAATCTATAGGTTCAAACAAAAAAAAATTAGGGCTAATGCTTAGTATAAGTTATAAAACCTATATTCAACATAAAGCCCTTATTTTTAGTAATTTATCACCTTATCATTTTCTCCATAATTTAAATATCTCTCTTGAGAATAGAAAAGTTCTTCATTCATATTATCTATAATCGAACTTTTATTTCCAGATATTGATAACTCCTTAAATGGACATACTTCATTTTCATTTGTTATAGTATGCATCGGGCATTCGCTATAACAATTAACCCTTTCTTTCTTTGTTGACCAAAACGGACACTTTCCCATAACATTTCCTCCATACCCCATATTTGAAAACGAAATCAAAAATTTGCTTATATTATATTATATTTTGTTACTAAAAGGAAGTATTTTGAAGGATTTTTCATAATACAAATTTCGACTTAACTAGATATATTTCTACCCCACTCGAGTGATTTGTAATATAAATCCAATAATTCCCCCTCATTTATGCGTAATTTCTTACAATATTCTTCTATCTTTTCTTTTTCAAGATTTTCATATGCTAAAGATAACTCTAAAATATTCCTATAAATATTTTTTTCACCAAGCAACGCCCTTTTAATTTCTCTATTTAATGGCAATGTTTTAACAACATAATTTATATCTTTTTCTATCATTTCATCTATATTATAAAATAATCCAACCATAAAAGCTGATGGAGAATCTTTAAGTTTAATGGTACGAGCAATTTCCTCGCAAAATCTTGCTCTTATTATTATGTTCTTAGTGTATTCTTCATTTTGAGGGGACATTTCTGATACTGATAATATTGATAGCCATTTTCTTAATTCACCTTTACCTATAAGCATTATAGCTTGCTTTATAGATTTTATTTCTTGTAGAAAATTAAAATATGATGAATTAATAAATCTTAAAAATTTATAAGTTAGAGCTACATCTGTTTTCATAATATAATCTACTTTATCTAAATTATAATCATCTCTTACAAGCTCAACTAAAAGCATAAATATACTAGTATTTTTTATTGATATATCTTTACCTAAAAATACTGATGGCTTACTATAATAGTATCCTTGGAAAAAATCACATCCCAGCTCTTTAGCTTCAAGCAAATCTTCTTTAGTTTCAATTTTTTCTGCTAATATTTTAATATTATTATCCTTACAATAAGTTGCTATTTCTTGTCTCTCTTCCTTAGTGGATAATATGAAATCTATTTTAACAATATCTACGACTTCTATAAATTTCTTTATATAATCTAAGCAAATAACATCATCCAAAGCAATATTATATCCTAATTCTTTTAAAGAAATTAATTTATGTATTATTTCTTGTGATGGATTTACCGTCTCTAGTACTTCAATAACTACATTGTCTTTAGGTAAAAGAGTTGCTAAATTATCTTTAATTACTTGCTCGGAAAAATTAACAAATGCTCTTTTATCTTCTGTTAATACATCTAATCCAAAAGATGATATATTTTCTATTACCTGATAAGTCGCTCTCTCATCTTCAACTTCTGAATCATAATTATTTTTAATTGAATTTCTATATAATAACTCATAAGCTACTACTTTTCCATTTATATCATATATACCTTGCCTTGCAATAAAAATTTCCATATACTCATCCTTAATAATATTTATATTCAATACTATTATAACTAAATAATTGGGAAATTTAAACCTAAGTTCTTATTAAAATACAAAAAATAAAAGAGGTAATAATCCTCTTTTATAATTTGCAATGACTGCTATTCTTTACTACAGAAATATTTATTATTTCATTAGTAAATGCTTTAAGTAAAGCTTTTTCTAAAACTTTTTCATGATCAAAGTTTTCTATATCTCTACATTCTGCGAATACTTTATTTAACTCACCATCTACATTTCTATATGTTAATGTTACATATGGTTTATCGTATTCTACATTTAATATCTTTAAGCCCCAAGAAATTTGTGCATAATCATCTTCTTTTGTTAGTTTTGTTAATTCTCTTAATTTTTCCTTTTCTTCAGATGGATCATTTATAACTATTAATTCATCTCCAACTTTATACTTCGCCATAACCTTTCCCTCCTAAAATACTAAATTTTTAATATATATATATTATTACTAAAAATTATGTTATTATTATTTGTGTATTTATTGAAATTTAAGTTTGTTAATTTATTAACAACCTCATAATTATAATATCACATTATTTTGATAATTTCAATAGTTTTGAATAATTCACTTAAAATATGCTTAATTAATACTTATTATTTATTACTAATTATTACTATAAAATATATATTGACAAAAAACAATTTTTATTATATAATTGGTTATAAAATAAGAAAAGGATGGTGTATTATGGAAAATATAACTTCTATCTTTAGAGAAAAGAAATTAAAACTTACTCCACAAAGATTAGCAGTTTACAAGTATTTAATGAGTACAGATGAACATCCTTCTGCAGAAATTATATATAAATCACTTCAACCTGAGTATCCTACAATGAGCTTAGCTACAGTCTACAAAGCACTAAAAACCTTAGTGGAAGTAGGCTTAGTACAAGAAATAAATGTTGGAGAAGGTAATTTTAGATATGATGCTAATCAACATGACCATGCTCATATTCAATGTATAAACTGTAGTAAGGTTTCTGATTTAGAGAATATATCTTTTACTACTCTTAACAGTACTGCTGAGGAATGCTCAGAATATAAAGTTTTATCAAATAGAATTTTCTTTTATGGATTATGTAAGAATTGTAAATAATTAAAAGCTAGAATTTTTTCTAGCTTTTTTATTTTGCTTTTTATTGCAAAAGGTAAAGGCCGCATTTACTGCGGCCTAAAGGGGGATGGGGGGGTTTAGCTTAAACGAAGATTACTCTACGTCTGCTATAGGAGAATACTTCTCCGGTACAATAATATTATTTACTAATTAATCTTTTTTATGCATTTATAAATTTTAAAATAATCCTTTCCTATATGCATCCATAATCTTATCTATAAACTCTGCTTTTCTATCATCTACTATACTCTTTATAGAAATTAGCATTTGTATGTTTTCATCTTCTTCAATAATATCATCATCATCTTCTATACCTTTTCCTGAATAATCCTCCTCTATACCCTCTTTTAAGCCACTTTCTTCATCTGTATCTGTAATACCATCGATATTATCATCATTTTCATTAAAATTATTATTAAAATTATTATTAAAACTTGTACTACCATTGTTTTGTTGGTTGAAAGAGTTCATTCCTAAAGCATTCATAAGCCCTTGTAATCCCCCAAATTCATATCCACCTCTATTATTTTCATTACTATTTCCTTGCTGGTTTAATCCTGATGAATTTGAATTAAAGCTATTTAAATCAACTCCATTATTCTTCATTGATGACATGACATTCCCCAAATTATTTAAATCAAAATTTTCTCCTAAAAGACTTAATAATTGATTAGGATTTATTCCAAAGGGGAGGTTATTATTGAGCTCACCTTGTACATCAGCTATATCTTGTCTCTCGCGTCTATGTCTTCTTCTTTTTTTAGACATTTAGAGCCTCCTATAATTCTTCTATTTGTTTATTATATGTATTAAAATTTTTTTTGATTATATAAGTTATAATAAATTTTTTGCATTTTTTTGGAGGGCCATAAGCCCTCCATCCTCTATACCACTAGTAACCTGCTCCTCCAAATAAATTACCGAATGAGCCACCACATAGTAAGAATAATAATATTATTAATACTGAGCAATTATTATTTAATAAGCCTGCACCACAAGCAATTAATAAGAAGATTATAGGAGTTATACAACTATTCATTCCTCCAAAAATATTTCCACCATCACAGCATGGTTCTGGTTCACAACATGGTTCGCAGCATACTGGTTCACAGCATACTGGTTCACAGCAGCACATATTACGTCTTCTTCTTCTTCTCCTTGACATATCTATCTCTCCTTTCTAATTTATCTTAGCAAAATCCGCCAAATAAATTTCCATTTCCGCAGTTTCCGAAGCCTGAACAACCATTACATAAGAATAGGATTACTAATAGGAATAACCAGTTTGAACATCCTCCAAAGCCGGTATTTCCATATCCAGAATCTACTGGGCAGCAGCATTCTTTACGTTCTCTCTTACAGCAGCATTTCACTGGTTTACAGCAGCCTCTATTACTAGATCTACCACCAAATCCACCAAATCCGCCGCAGTAGAAGAGTATTAATAAGATCCAAATCCAGCTAAAGCCGCCAAATCCGCCAAATCCGCCGCAGCCGCCTCCAGAAAATGGTCCACTTTGTGGTGGGCATTGTGAGCTAATATTATCGCTTCCACCGCATGAATTTAAACCATTTAGAATTTCATTCATTTCCATAACTTACTCCTCCTTGGGATTTATAGTTTTTTGTTTTATAGTATATGATATTCCCTCGAATAATAATTGCCACTGTTTTTTAATGTAATATTTTAAATATTGGAATAAAAAAACGTAATTTTTTATATATAATAAAATGGAATAAAATAAAGATAGCTGTACCAAAACTTGATACAGCTATCTTTATTCTATTAAACAAACTATTCACTTTCTACTAATACATTAAAAAGGTTATCTACTAATTCATCTCTACCTTTTTTATTAACTGATGAGAAGAAGTATAAAGTATCTTCTTTAGTTAATTTTAAAGTATCTCTAATATCTTTTTCTTTTTTTCTTAATTCATTATTTGAAAGTTTATCACTTTTTGTTGCTATAATAACTTCATCATACCCATAAAACTTAATCCATTCATGCATTTGTATATCATCTGCAGTTGGTTTATGTCTTGAATCCACTAATAGCACAACTCTCTTTAATTCACTACGTCCACTTAAATATGTTTCAATAGTATTACCCCAACTAGCTTTTTCTGTTTTTGAAACCTTAGCATATCCATATCCAGGTAAATCAACTAAATGAAACTCTCCATTATTAATCACAAAGAAATTAATAAGTCTAGTTTTTCCTGGAGTCTGACTAACTTTAGCTAATTTTCTTCTATTAGTTAAAGCATTTATTATTGAGCTTTTTCCAACATTAGATCTACCAACAAAAGCAATTTCAGGAAGCCCAGTTGTTGGGTATTGCTCTCTTTTTACTGCCGATGTTACAAATTCCGAATTTTTTATTTTAATCAATTGTATCCACTCCAATTATAGCTTTATTTAATACCTTATCAACATGGTCAACTGTTATTATTTCTAATTTATTTTTAACTACATCAGGTATTTTGTTTATATCTTTTTCATTTTCCTTAGGTATTATTATTGTATCTATTCCTGCTCTAAAAGCCGCAATAGATTTTTCTTTTAATCCACCTATAGCTAGAACTCTACCTGTTAAAGTAACTTCTCCAGTCATAGCAACATTACTTCTTACTTTCTTGTTAGTTAAAGCAGATACTATTGAAGTAATAATAGTAACTCCTGCTGAAGGCCCATCCTTTTTAATAGCTCCCTCTGGGAAGTGGATATGTATATCAGTATTTTTGTAAAAATCTTCATCTATACCATACCTACTAGCATTAGCTCTTACAAATCCATAAGCAATCTTAGCTGATTCTTGCATTACATCACCTAATTGCCCTGTTAACACTAACTTTCCTTGCCCCTTCATTGTTACTGATTCAACTGGTAAAGTATCTCCACCAGCTTCAGTCCAAGCCATTCCCTTAACTACTCCAACTCTATCTTCGCTATCTTTAACGTCATATTCAAATATCTTAGGTCCTAAATATTTCTCTAATCTATTTGCGGAAATATTTATAGATTTTTTGTTCTTCTTTATCATTTCAGTTAAAGATTTTCTTATAATCTTTCCTAATACTCTTTCTAGACTTCTAACTCCAGCTTCTCTAGTATAATAATTTATTACGTCCTTTATCGCAGCCTCAGATATCTTAAATTCATCTTCTTGAAGCTTATGTTCTTTTAAAAGCTTTGGAATTAAATGTTCTTTAGCAATATGATATTTTTCTTCATAAGTATATCCTGATACTTCAATTATTTCCATTCTATCTAATAAAGGCCCTGGAATTGTATCTAAAGAGTTTGCTGTTGTTAAAAATAATACTTTAGATAAATCCATATCTAATTCTAAGTAATGATCTCTAAAAGTATTATTTTGTTCACTATCTAATACTTCTAATAAAGCATCAGCTACATTTCCTCTATTATCTGACCCAAGTTTATCTACTTCATCTAGTAAAATTAACGGGTTATTCACCTTAGTTTCTTTTAATGCATAAGCTAATCTACCTGGAATTGCTCCAACATAAGTTTTTCTATGTCCCCTAATTTCAGCTTCATCTCTTACTCCACCTAAAGACATTCTCGTATATTTTCTATTAGTAGCATTAGCTATTGATTTTGCAATAGAAGTTTTTCCTACCCCTGGAGGCCCAACTAAGCATAATATAGGACCCTTTAACGTATTTGTATACTTCTTAACTGCAAGATATTCTATTATTCTTTCCTTAACTTCTTCTAAGCCATAATGCTCATTATTAAGTATTTCTTCAGCCTTATTAATATCAAAACTATCCTTCGTGGACTTACTCCAAGGAATATCTAAAATCCAGTCTAAATAATTCCTAATAACGTTACTTTCTGATCCTTGTCCCGCAGAAGCTTTAAGTCTATTTAATTCACTTTCAGCCTTTTCTCTGACATGCTTAGGAAGTTTAGATTTACTTATTCTCTCTTCATATTTTGCTATCTCTTTTTTATCTTCGTCTTCTTCACCTATTTCCTCTTGAAGAACTTTAATTTGTTCTCTTATATAGTATTCTTTTTGTGATTTATCGACGCTTTCCTTAAGCTTCTTACCAATTTTCTTTTCAACATTCAATATTTGAACTTCATTTTCAATAATTACCAGAAGCTTTTCTACTCTTTTTATACAATCTAACTCTTGTAAGATCTCTTGTCTTTTTTCTTCCTCAATAATAACATAGGATGCTATCATATCTATTAGCTTACTAAAGTTCTTTATTTCATCAAAAATTGATAAAACATTGCTTTTCATATTCCCTGAAGCTTTTATAAACTTACTAAAGCTCTTCTTTAGAGATTTAATATACGCTTCTACATTTTCATACTCATCATTCGAAGGAACATCTAATGTTTCAATATTACCCTCCAAATATTCTTCTTCAGAACTTAAACTTATTAATCTACCTCTATCTACACCTTCTACTAATACTCTAATTGCTTCAAAAGGCAATTTTACAATTTGCTTTACCCTACATATAGTTCCAATTTCATATATATCATTAAATTCAGGTTCTTCAACTTCATAGTCCTTTTGAGTTGATAAGAAGATTTCAGCTTCATTTTCCATAGCTGATTCTATTGCAGCCTTTGACTTATCTCTTCCTACATCAAAATGCATTATCATATTAGGGAAGATACTAATTCCTCTTAAAGGAATCAAAGGTAGAGTTTTTAACTTTTCACTCATTGTTCCCATCCTCCTTATATTTTATATATAACTTTTATAGTATACACATAAAATAATTTTTTTTCAATCTATTTCAATTTATTTAGTTATTAGGCTTAATAATTAATATTTATTATTAATACACATTAATTATTGTCCTTTGTATATTATTTATATTATAATACATCTTTTTTAATTAGCAATGAGAACATTAAAAAAATAATAAAAATATGTAAAGAAAAAACTCCAATTGGAGTTTTTTAAAAAATTATTTTTAAATAAATCATTACTTTTATATAGAGTTTATTCTTCACCTTTAGCTGATAGAATATCAATATTATTACTACTATCTATAATAATATTATCCATTATACTTTCATTAATAAATGTTTCATTAATAACTTCTTTTATAGTTCTTACAGGAACTATTTCTATTCCCTTCAATTCGCTAAAACTATCTTTCCAGTTATCTTTTGGAATTACTACTTTTTTAGCTCCAGCTTTTTTAGCTGCCATAATCTTCGCATTAACGCCTCCAATTGGTTTTACCTCACCTAATAGACTTATTTCTCCCGTCATAGCTATAGTACTACTAATCTTAACATTTTTTATTGCACTAAATACAGCAGTAGCAATACTTATTCCAGCAGAAGGTCCATCAACAGGCATCCCCCCAGGAATATTAATATGTATATCATAGTTTTCACATTCCAAATTAAAAACATTATTTAATACAGTAAGAACGTTTTGAACAGATGAGTAAGCTGTACTCTTTCTCTTTATTTTTCTGTTACTACTAGTTATTTCTTCTTCTTCAACTATCCCACTGACTTTTAATGAGCCAATTCTTTTATTTACTTTCTTAGCTGTAGCTTCTATTTCCAATAACATTCCTATATTTGCACCATGTACTGCAAGACCATTTACTAAACCTACTTGAGGCTTCTCTTTTATTTTTTTATCTGGAACTTCAGTATAGTTCCCATTTTCTATCACCCATTGTATATCTTCTATATCTAAACTAGTTCTATCTTCATTTTTTACCATTCCTGAAGCTAATTGCACTAAATTAACAACATCTCTTCCATTAGTACAATATTTAGATATCAAGTTAAGGGCATTTTCTTCTATATTTAATCCAACTTTTTTAACAGCATTCTCTCCTATAATTTTAATTTCATCTGCATGCAATGACCTAAAAAATATTTCTACGCACCTTGATCTTATAGCAGGAACGATTTCTTCCGGACTTCTGGTAGTTGCACCAATTAGCCTAAAATCTGCTGGTAATCCATTATCAAATATTTCTTTTATATAATCCGGCATATTGGGATTTTCACTACTGTAATAAGCACTGTCTAGAAATACCTTTCTATCTTCAAGTACCTTTAATAACTTATTCAATTCTATATGATGTAACTCACCAATTTCATCCATAAATAGAACTCCCCCATGAGCCTTAGTTACAGCTCCTGGCTTAGGTTGTGGAATTCCTGCAACTCCAAAGGATCCAGCTCCTTGATATATTGGGTCATGTACTGAGCCTATAAGTGGATCTGCAATCCCTCTTTCATCGAACCTTATTGTTGTTGCATCTATTTCAATGAACTTAGCATCCTTTTTAAATGGTGATTTACTACTTTTTTTTGCTTCATCTAAAACTAATCTTGCAGCAGCAGTTTTACCTACTCCAGGTGGCCCGTATATAATAACATGTTGTGGATTAGCTCCACATAAGGCAGCCTTTAAAGCTTTTATACCTTCTTCCTGACCAATAATTTCATCAAAACTATTAGGTCTACTCTTCTCTGTTAAGGGTTCAGTTAGCTCTATACTCCTCATCTTCCTTAACTTTTCCATTTCTTTTGTATTTTCTTTTTCAATAATAACCTTACTGTTACTATTTCCTTTGCTATTGCTGAATATGTAATAGATAAAGAGTAGCATCGTTGTAACTTGTAAAAATAATAATACTTCAGTCATATTCCATAGATCTGTCGCAATGATAGCTAATCTAAGAACTAATAATCAAAACCAACCAATTATTAATGTAATTTCGTTGAAACTACTAAAAAATTCAAATTCAAAACCTCCTAATAGAGCTTTTTTCATTAATTATTCATTCTTAATTTTCTGTTGTGCGACATCTCCAACCTCCCTTCCTTCTAGTCATATAGATATTATTAACTTAATATCTACTTTATATTCTATAAAAAAAGGATTCTTTTCCATGATTTTTCTTAATTATATTTTGAAGTAAAATTATTATAATTAACATACTTTTTTCCTTAATATATGTTGCTTAGTAAGTAACTTTATATTTGAATTTTTTTAAAATTTATATCGATATTATAAATTGTTAATTTCAGTTTCATTTTTTATATACTAAATTTTATAAAAATAAAAATGTTATTACAAAATGATTTTAATCATTAAGTAATAACATTTTATTCTAAGCAGTTTCTACGCCTTTTCTCTTTTTAACTTTTTTTGCTGCCTTTAATTGCGGTCTAACTTCACCTTCAGCAACTCTTATTACTTCAGGATCTTTTTTATCCTTTATACATTCATCACTAATAATAACTTTAGAGATACTTTCATCAGAAGGAATATCAAACATTATTTCAGTCATTATTTCTTCTACAATTGATCTTAAACCTCTTGCTCCAGTTTTTCTCTTAATAGCCTCATCAGCAATTGCCTTTAATGATTCATCAGTAAAACTTAACTCAACATTATCTATTTCAAATAACTTTTTATATTGTTTTACTAAAGCATTTCTAGGCTCAGTTAATATATTTACTAAGGCATCATTATCTAATGATTCTAGAGTAACCACTACTGGTAATCTTCCAACAAATTCAGGTATAAGTCCAAATCTTAGTAAATCTCCTGGCATTATGTCTTGAAGAAGCTTACCTACATCTTTATTATGCTTAGATGATATATTAGCACCAAAACCTATAGAACTCTTCTCAGTTCTCTTTTCTATTATTTTATCAATTCCATCAAAAGCTCCACCACATATAAATAGTATATTAGATGTATTTATTTGTAGGAATTCTTGATGAGGATGTTTTCTTCCACCTTGTGGAGGAACAGAAGCAGTAGTACCTTCAAGTATTTTTAATAATGCTTGTTGTACTCCTTCTCCAGATACATCTCTTGTTATAGATGGATTTTCAGATTTTCTTGCAATCTTATCTATTTCATCAATATAAATAATTCCTTTTTCAGCTCTTTCTATATCATAATCAGCATTTTGAATTAATTTTAAAAGTATATTTTCTACATCTTCACCTACATATCCTGCTTCAGTTAAAGTTGTAGCATCTGCTATAGCAAAAGGAACATTTAAAAATTTAGCTAAAGTTTGAGCTAAAAGAGTCTTACCTGACCCAGTAGGTCCTAATAAAAGTATATTACTCTTTTGTAGTTCAACTTCATCATCTACTAAATTCGAATTAATTCTTTTATAGTGATTATATACAGCAACAGATAATGACTTTTTAGCCTTCTCTTGCCCGATTACGTATTGATCCAAGTATCCCTTTATTTCATTAGGTCTTGGAAGACTAGTTGTATCTAATTCAATATTTTCTTCAAACTCATCAGATATTATTTCTGAACAAAGATCTATACATTCATCACATATATATACCCCTGGTCCTGCTATTAATCTTTTAACTTGCTCTTGGTTCTTACCACAAAAAGAACATTTTAATTGTTTTTTCTCATCGTATTTAGCCATAAATTCACCTCACTTAGGTTTAGATAGAACTATTATTCGTTACTACCTTTTTCTTTATTAGTAATCACTTTATCTACTAATCCATAATTCATAGCTTCATCTGCTGTCATAAAGTAATCCCTTTCAACATCAGCTTTTATCTTTTCTATAGGCTGATTAGTATTTTCACTTAATATAGTATTTAATGATTCTTTTATTTTTAATATTCTCTTTGCATGAATATCAAAGTCAGTTGCTTGACCTTGGAATCCGCCAAGAGGTTGGTGAATCATTATTTCACTATTAGGTAATGCAAATCTCTTTCCTTTTGCTCCTGATGAAAGCAAGAAAGAACCCATAGATGCAGCCATACCTATACATATAGTTGATACATCTGATTTTATATATTGCATAGTGTCATAAATAGCCATCCCTGCAGTTATTGACCCTCCAGGACTATTTATGTAAAGATGAATATCTTTATCTGGATCTTCACTCTCTAAAAACAATAACTGAGCAACTACTAAATTAGATACCGTGTCATTTATTTCTCCACTTAACATTATTATTCTATCTTTTAATAATCTTGAAAAAATATCGTAAGATCTTTCTCCCCTACTTGTTTGTTCTACTACCATAGGAACTAAACTCATTTTTATTCCCTCCTTCTCTTAAATTACCTTCTTTTATTATATCCATATTAATAAAAAACTAATTATATAAGTTGTAATAAATATTATACATTTAATCAGATTATATTTTATACTGATACTATTTAAATAATACCAGTATTCCTACAACTTATATAAAATTTAAATACTATATACTTTTAATTTTAGTATTTTACTTAAATTATTATATTAACTTCTAACTTTTATAACACCATAATTATTTAGATTATTAGTTAAAACATATATATATTAAATTATATAAAATTTTATTTAATTTGTTAATGGATATTAGAAAGAATTGCCAGAAATAAATTCTGACAATTACTTTAATTTATTATTTATTGTTTTCTAATAAGAAATTTACAGTTTTTTGGATTTTAACATCTGCTGTTAAAGCTGCTTTTTGACTGCTTAATAATAATTCAATCATTTTTTCATCTTCTCCAGCTGAGTACATCTTTGCAACTTCAATAGCTTTTTCTTTTATTTCTTCTTCAGTCGCTTCAATATTTTCTGCTTTTTCTACTGCTTCTAATACTAAATCAGTCTTAACCTTAACTTCTGCATTTTCCTTCATGTAGTCTCTCATCTTAGCAGCATCAGTACCAGTTAATTCAAAGTATTGATCTAAAGTTAAACCTTGATATTGAAGTCTTTGCTCTAAGTTTTTAACCATTGAATCAATTTCTTTTTCAACCATAACTGCTGGTATTTCTACTTTAGCATTTTCAGATACAGCCTTTATAACTGCTTCTTCAAATTCTCTATCAGCTTTATCAGTATTTGATACTTCTAATTTCTTAGTAATATCTTCTTTTAATTCAGCTAATGTTTCGAATTCTGAAGTTTCTCTTGCAAATTCATCATCTATTTCTGGTAATTCTTTAACTTTTATTTCTTTTACTAACACTTCAAACTTAGCTTTCTTATTATTTAATTCTTCTCTGCCATAGTTTTCAGGGAAAGTAACATTTACTTCAACCTTATCTCCAGCTTTTGCTCCAACTAATTGCTCTTCAAAATTATCTATGAAAGTACCTGATCCTATTTCAAGTGAATAGTCTTTACCTTCACCGCCTTCGAAAGCTACATCATCAATAAATCCTTTAAAATCTATTACTGCTGTATCTCCAGTAGCTACTTCTCCATCTTCTTTAGTTTCGATTCTAGCATTCTTTTCTTGCATTTCTTTTAACTTTAAGTTTACTTCTTCTTCTGTTACTTCATAAGATGGCTTTTCAACTTTTAGTCCTTTATATTCTCCTAATTCAACTTCTGGATAAACAGTAACTTCTGCAGTATAAACAAAGTCTTTACCTTCTTCAGCTGTTACTATATCTATATTTGGATAATCAACAGGAGTTATGTTATTTTCTTCTAACGCCTTTGTGTATGATCCTTCAATAGCAAAGTTTATTGCATCTTCCATTAATACTCCTACTCCATAGTATTTTTTTACTATAGCCATAGGCACTTTACCTTTTCTGAATCCAGGTACATTAAAAGTTTTAACATTCTTATTATAAGCTCTCTTTATAGCATCTTGAAACTTATTAGCCTCAACTGTTATTTCGAACTTAACAAGGTTTTTCTCTATTTTTTCCATTTTAGCTTCCATCGTATTCTTTCCTCCTAAAATAGTAAGATACTATCATATTTGATATAACTACGTTATTATACCATATAACATTAATTATTTTCAAATATTTGTTTATCTTAATTTTTCTAATTTGTCAAATCACCATTAGGGTTAACATATTTAACATTTCCATCTATTGTTACTTCTAATCCTTTTTCTTTTACTTCTCCTAATTTAATATCTGTTCCTTTAGAATTCCATAAAGTCTTATGACTATTATCATTCAAGTCTACAACCCATATATATTTATTTAATCCAGTTCCGAAATAAGGAAGGTTGCTTATATAGGCTACTTTAGAATCAGTAATAAATTTAGCTTCTACATTCCATATATATCCGCTATAGGTTTGAAGTACAGATGCCTTATTAAATACTTCTCCATTTGGAGCAACATACTTATCCTTAGTTATATTGCCTTCTTTCCCATCGACATTGAATACTTTCATGTCTTGGCTTTCATCTATCGTTAAAATAAGATTTTTAGCTGGATTTATTGAGTAATAAATATTAGAAGGTATATCCTTTATCCCCTTAAACTTAACCTTACCTTCAATTTCTTCATACTCTGCCTTTAATGTAACCCCTTCTTTTAACTTAATATCAATAGTCTTAGCCTCAGGTTCCTTAGGTGGTTCTTCAATGACATCATTAGGAGCTTCATTATTTATCTCTTCATTATCATTATTGCTATACTCGTCTTCATCAATCCAATTTTGAACTTTAGCCTTTAAAGCTTCCATATTGACATTATTCATAGCTAGCTTCATAAATAATAATCCAACAATAAATACTCCTATTATTGATAACACAATAATACGTCTCTTTCTTTTTCTCATTTGCCTCTCATAATCTCTGCTGAATATGCTAGGTTTCCTCACACCTAATTACCTCCCATACTACGTATAAATTTTAAAAGCATACTTTTTATATCTTAAATTACTGTCTAAAAAATTACTATCTTTTGCTTGAACAGCCACATGATGATTTACCACCCTTAGTGCTGCAACAGCCCCCACATTTTAATAGACCATAATCTCTTAATTCGGCAACTGTAAGCTTAGCTTCATTTTCGCTATAAGCTTCATATTCTGGTGTAGATTTTAATATATCTTCAACCTTAAAATTTGTCATTATAATCACCTCAACTTATATTATATACTTTAACCTATTGAAATCTCCATATATTTTATATAAATTTAATATTATTTTAAGTATTAAAACGATAATTTAATATATTTTTATACTAATTTCGATTTTTTTTTAAAAACTATTTGATTTTTTAACCAAATATTATATAATAAATATATAATATTTACATTTATTAAATTATTTACATATTGTTAGCTTTTAGCCCATACTACTGTTAATATTTTTATTAGCAGTTTTAATAAAACCCCACATATGTTCATTTATTCCCTTTCTTAAATGAACATAAAACCCTTAACCTGTGCAAGTACTTGTACAGGTTCTTTGTTTTTATAAAAAAATTAGAAGCTTAAAAATAATAGAATAAAAAATGATGCTGTTTCAGAATATAAAATAGATAATTAAAAAAACTCCTAATGGAGTCTTTAAAAACAATCATTTTAAATTTTTAATGGGACTGTTTGTCCAACAGTCCCATTTTATTTTAGTTACCTAATTCCTACTCGCCCTTTATCTTCATATCCTTCTTTCCAAACTCTCCTGCCCATTCAAAGCCTTTCTTTGCAACTATAACAGCAATTACTTCATTTACAACTGCTGCAGCTGCAATAGTTCCTTGAATAATTTCTGCAGATTTAGGATCAGGTCCTGCCAAAACAGATACTGCAATCCCTGTAAATACAAGGGATACTCCTGAGTGTGGAAGTAATGTTAATCCTAAATAATTTCTAACACTCTTAGGAGACTTTGTAATGCTTGCACCAAAGAATGCACCAAAATATTTACCCAAAGCTCTAGCAACAATATATATAGCAGTAAATAAGCCTGCACCAAGAATCAAATTATAATCTAATGGTGCTCCAAGATTTAAAATAACAATAATCATTGAAATACCTAAAATTGGATTAAAATCATTCATTATCTTTTCAAGCCTATCTTCTGTTATCATATTAGAAAATGTAGCCGAAAAAGCCATACCCATTAACATAAAATTCAATATTGGTTTAGGCATAATATGATTATTAAAAATAAATCCTATTCCTGAAGTAATTAAAATCATTCCAATAAGAATCACTAAAGTATCTAATGTTTTGCGTTCCTTTTTTAATAATAAACCAGCTAAAAGTCCAGTAGCTAGTCCAATAACTAATGGAAGTACCACAACCATAGGAATCATATACCCTGGTAGCTTCTGTTCAGATATCTTTCCTGCAACAATAGCAATTGTTGTAAAAAATACAATTACACCCACCATATCATCTAATGCTGCCATAGGGATCAATGTTTTTGTAACAGGTCCATCTGTTTTAAATTCTCTAACAACAGATAATGCTGGTGCTGGTGCTGTAGCTAATGCAATTCCACCAAAAATGAAAGCAAGATAAATAGGTACATCAACAAAATAGAATACAACACCAAAAACTAACGATACTAAAAAGAAAGTTCCTAAAGATTGTGTTAAAGTTGTTATGATAATTGCTTTTCCAGACTTCTTAATTTTTTTCCATACAAGCTCTGTTCCAATCATAAGTCCTACTGCGCACTCTAAAATATGTACAATATTTTCATACCATCCTGCTTCTAATATTGAATTATCAAGTAATGAAAGAGCGTGGGGCCCTAATATCATACCTGCAATTAACCATCCTAATATAGAGGGTAATTTCACCTTCGATATTAATTTTCCTATTAAAAAAGCAATAATTATAGCAATAATCCATCTAAAAAAAATCATATTTATTCTTCCTCCTTCGCTATTCCATAAAGCATAAAGCTTAATATTTTTCTAAGTCTTTCCTCGTGATCAGATATAAGAATTGTAAAGTCTGCATTAGAGTATGCTGAACTACTAAAATATCCATTAAACATTTCTTGTATTATCTCATAATACTCCAAAGCATCTTCCTCTGTAACATCATTACGTAAAGTCAGATTCTGCAACGCTGATCTGTAGATACTTTTATTTAATTCATCAAAATCCCTTTTTATTTCTTTTATTTCATTTATAAGTTTTGATGGTGTTTGTAAAATTGCTTCAAAGAATATACGGGCATAAAGTGGATACTTTAAAAAGAATTTTAATCTTAATTCCATATACCTATGCAAATCACTTCCTATATTTTGAACCTTTAAGTATTCTGTAACTTCTAAAAAACATCTACTAACACATACTAGATAAAGATCATCTTTATTCTTAAAATTATGATAAATTAATCCTTTCGAGATTTTAAAATTATTGCAAATATTATTAAGAGAAGAGTTGATATACCCTTTTGTTCCAAACTCCTCTATAGCTGCTGCAATAATCTTTTCTTTTGTAATTTCTGTTTTCTTTTCTTTCTTCATATATGCTTCCCCCCGAGTTATAGACCACATGGTCTATAATGATTATATCAATTATTGACCAACTAGTAAATAATTAAAAATAATTTGTTCTTAATTACACAAAAAAAGAAACTCATTCCGCTGAGCTCCCTCCTTTAGTATTCTAGATTTCAATAATTATATTTAAATATTAGACTTGTTACTATATTATGTGAAAGTCGACTTGACGCCGATGACAATTAGCCGTTAGCAATTAATAATTAACAATAGTGGAAGTAATTTGTCCCAAATTACAAAAATAAAAAAGAAACTCAGCGAGCTGAGTTTCCTCCTTTAGTGTCCAGCCAATCTTTAGTAATTTGAAATTAGACTTGTTACTATGTTCTGCGTAACGTCGACTTGGAGCTCGCGAGGTCGACTAAGCAGAACATAGTAACAAGTCTTAACCAAATTATTCTACACGTACGGCATTGGGCTTGTGTGCTGTCCGTTTATTCTTATTTCCCAATGTATATGAGGGCCTGTACTCATTCCTGTAGTTCCAACCTTCGCTATAGTTTCTCCTCTAGCTACAGTTTGTCCAACAGATACTAATAATGCACTATTATGTGCATATAAAGTTTGCACTCCACCGCCATGGTCTATTATTACTGTATTTCCATAATCAGAAAACCATCCTGAGTAAACCACTGTACCACTTTTAGCTGCTGCTACTGGTGCTCCCTCAAAATCACCTAAATCAACCCCTGTATGGAATCCAGCTGCTCCTGTAACAGGATTTATTCTAGGTCCATAAGGGTCTGTAACTATCCCAGATCCTGGCCTTAAAAACGTTTCAGTGCTTGGATCTCCTGGAATTCCACCACCTCCACTAGAACCTCCATCTCCTCCTGATGAGCCTCCTGAAGAACCTCCTGATGAGTTACCATTATTTATATCTGCCAACATATCTTCTAGTTCTTGTTGTAACGCCTGATTATAGACAGTTAACTCTCCTATTTCATGCGCAAGCTCTTTTTCCTTATCACTTAATGATGCCAGCATATTGGTCTTATCATTTTCTAATGCCTGAAGCTCATTCATTTTACTTTGATGATATTCTTGTTTTGCTAAATATTCTTTTTGAGCATCTTTTAATTCATCTTGTTTAGCTACAATTCCATTTTTGCTTTCCTCGATACTTTTCAATTCTTCAGCAATTTTATTTTTTTCTTCTTCCATTTCTTTTTGGATATTATTAGCTTTATTAATTAACTCTCTATCGTAATTGATCATTCTAAAAACATTTTGTAGATTGTTAAACAATTCAAATATATTTCCGCTCTTCATAATTAAATATAAATATGTAGTGGCAATATCTATTTTATAATAACTTCTAAGTCTAGTTCCTATATTAGCTTGAATTTGTTCTTCTTCTTGCTTTTTTTCTTCAATTATTGCTTCCTTATCTTGAATCGCATTTTGAGAACTAACTATCTTACTGTTAAGAGAATCTATTTCACCTTGGAAATCATCTATCCTTCTTTGATAACTGTCTACATCAGCTTTAGCTGCATCTAAATCTTTACTTTTTTCATTTATCTGATTCATAATACCTTCTAGAGCTGAGTTTTGTTCATCTATTTCCTCATTTATCTTATCTTTTTCATTTTCTAGTTCTTCAATCTGATTGTTATTATTCTCAATTTTATCTTGCAGGGATGAACTACTTTCTGCCATTACTACCATATTAAAAGAAAAAATCATTGCAATTGTTAAACTCAATGTTCTAACTCTTTTTCTCATAACTGCCTCCTACTCTAAATTAAACTTTTGCACATCTCTAACTTCCCAACTTCCATCATTGTATTCCATACTAGTTAAAAACATCTCATCAACATTTTGGTCTATAAAAGGTATAAATTTTTTGCTTATATGATAATTTAAATTAACAACTATATTCCCTTTATAAACTCCATTCTCATAAAAGAACTCACTACTCTTAATCTCAGTTTTCAATTCATTTAGTTCATAATTATTTTTTAAGAATAAACTCTCCCTTTTTATGCTATCATATATCTTACTTTTAGCATCTTCTTTAGAGTTTTCTATTAATTTGTAATCCCCATTATTTAAAGCATTAAATGTACTACTATAAAAATTATTTATTATAGCTTCAATATCTTCAATTAGCTTATCATTAGCCATATTAATATTTATGTTTATATTAGGCAAATTTCCTATCTTTACTTTTTCACTAGTTATCGTTCCCCAAGGGAAATCCCTTTTAAGTTGAATTTCAATATCTTCATTAAATGGGATTGGTCCATAATTCTTAATATCTGCAACTTTCTTATTAATTTCTTCATCATTTATAATTACTTCTGCATCATTAAAATTTGATGTGAGACTTATATTTATTGCCTGCATATTCAAATCTATTTCTTTATTTTCCATAATAAATATCTCTTTTTCTTCTTTAACAACACCATATTTAGTATCAAGTTCTCCTTTAACAGTATATTTACCAGGAATCAGACCTCTCTTTATATTCGTCGCTGCAATTTCATAATCATTTATATATAATCTAGCCTTATCAAAATTTGTATTTATCTTAACAGCAACTGGCTCTATCTCTATTTTGTAGTTATCAATAAATAATATTTTCTTATTTACTAAGGTAAAAAATCCACTTTCACCTTTTGTTTTTAAATCTTTTACTATATTAATTGCTTGGTTTTGATTTTCAGAATAATACTCTGTCAAAGGTTTAAGGTCTTTTTTCTTAATTCTCTTTCCATCAACCCTAATATCTTTATAAATTTTTCTTGGATTATCTTCTTTTAAGGCTATTTGTAAGTTTTTAAGAACAATATTTTTAGAAGACTTATAGCTTCCGTAACTAAATCCAATTAAAATAAAAATGAATAATACTGAAATTAGAAATAATCTTCTTTTAAGTATAAAGCCTTTTAATTCTTTAAAAGATAAACATTTCACTTCACTATATAAGACTTTAAAGTATTCTTTTATTTTAAGTAATAGTTCTTTAATAGTTCCCACTATACTCCACCCTTTATTCTAAAATATCTATTATCCACTTACTACACTCTAAACATTTATAAATTCTAATAACAAACAAATCTAGTAATCCTAGTTCTCCATTTTTACTTAATTCTTCTGCTTCTTTTTTAGTTATAAAAGAATCTTCTTCATTTATAAATCCTTGAATTTCTATTATGTAATTTTTATTAGTTTTCTCACAACAATCATTTATTCCTACAACTTCAATTTCTTCATAGGAAAGTTCACTACTTAACTCTTTTATTATATCAATAATATCCTCAAATTCATCAATATTATCTAAAAAATCCTCTTTATAGAAACTTAAATCTTCAATTTGAAACAATTTGTTCATTTATTCCCCACCTTTTTCACTTTGTAATTCAATTTTATATTCATTAATATTATTTATCAAGTTTATTTTGTTATAGTCAAAATTTAACAAAGTTATGTTATAATTTAGAAAACACAATGTTTTAAGGAGGCAAAATATGATTTTCGATAGCCATATGCATACAAAATTTTCAACGGATAGTGATATGAGTATATTAGATGCAATTGAAGTTTCAAAAAACAATAATATTGGAATAATCATAACTGATCATATGGACTTAGATTATCCTGTTAAAGAAGACTTCAAATTCCATGTTCCAAGCTATTTTAAAGAATACGAAAAATATAGAAGTAATAGCCTGAAACTTGGAATAGAAATAGGATTAACAAAGAATGTAGTAGAAGAAAGTGAAAAATTAATTACTTCCTATGATTTTGACTTTGTACTTGGATCTATTCATGCAGTTAAAAATCTAGATATATACGCAGAATATGTACATCAAGGATATAGCAAGAAAGACTTCTTCACTTATTATTTAGAAGATATGCTTTCTTGTGTTAACCTGTATAATAACTTCGATTCATTAGCCCATATAGATTACCCCTGCAGATATGCTAAGTTCGATAATAATGAAATTTTAGTATCAGAATATAATAATATACTAGCTGAAATATTTAAAACCTTAATAAACAAAGGAAAAGTTCTGGAAATTAATACTTCAAGACTTCATATACCTGAAGCTAAAGTTGCTTTAAAAGATATTTACAATTTATACAAAGATTTAGGTGGAAAATATGTTACTTTAGGATCTGATGCTCACGCTTCTACAAATATCTATAGAAACTTCGATATAGCATTAGATTTTATAAACGAAGTTGACTTAAAAGGAATCTACTTTAACAATAGAAAACCAGAATTCTTTTAATTCAATGGTAAAATATTGTAAGTATATAAATTTAAAGGAACTCAGTCTAAGCTGAGTTCCTTACTCTATATTTCATCTATAGGCTTTCTCTCAGCCTTTAAATTTCCTATCTTACTTCTTCTACTTTTTAATTCTTTTTCTACATCTTCAACAGATATACCTAACTCTACCATTGTAACTAAAAGATGATATATTAAATCTCCCATCTCTAATACTTGCTCTTCTTTAGAAGTGTTTTTTGCACTAATAATTACTTCTGTACACTCTTCTCCAAGCTTTTTTAGTATTTTATCTACTCCCTTATTAAATAAGTAACTTGTATAAGATTTCTCATCCCTATTCTCTTTTCTATCTTCAATAACAGCATATAGCTCTTTAATTATATTATCCATAAAAAACCCCCTCTTCCAGTTAACAATTAGCAATTGACAGTTAATAATTGTTGATGTAATCCCTCCGGAATTACTAAAACAAACTTATTTTCAAAAACTCTTTAAGAGTTTTTTCATCAATTCTATATTCTGTATTATTCATTATGCTCTATCATTTTCTTTTTTTATACTTAAACATCAACTTCATTTTTTCATCCTACGTCAGCACCATAATTCTTTTATTTTTTCACTGTGCACTAGCACCTTAATTTCTTCATTTTTTCATTCCTTCATTATGCGTTAGCACCTTCATTCTTAAATCTTAATTTTTTATTATATATTTTTCATTATTTGCTAGCTTTATCTCAGTGAAAAAACAACTTCTCTCTCCCATGTGGCAAGCTACTCCAACTTGTTCAACTAGAATTAATATAGTATCTAAGTCACAATCAATATACATCTCTTTTACATATTGTAGATGACCTGAAGTCTCACCTTTGTTCCAAAGTTCATTTCTACTTCTGCTATAAAACCAAGTTTTCTTTTCCAATATAGTTTTCTCTAAGCTTTCTTTAGACATATAGGCAAGCATAAGTACTTCTTTATTTCTAAAATCTTGTACTATTGCTGGAATTAAACCACCACTTTTATTAAAATCCACTTTATTTATATCAAATTCCATAGTTATATCCTTACCTCTATATTATTTTTTCTCAAATAATCTTTAACCTCAGACACTTTTAAATTACCATAGTGAAATAAGGAAGCTGCAAGAGCCGCATCCGCTTCTCCATCTACAAATACTTCTTTAAAGTCTTCTATAGAACCACATCCTCCAGAGGCTATTACTGGTATATCTACTAAGTTACTTACCTTCTTAGTTAGCTCTATATCAAATCCAGCCTTAGTCCCATCTGCATCCATAGATGTAAGTAAAATTTCTCCCGCTCCAAGACTGTATGCCTCTTCTATCCATTTAAAAAGATCTATACCCGTGTCTATTCTTCCACCATTTATATAAACATTCCAATTATTCTTATCTCTTCTTTTTGCATCTACAGCTAGTACAATACATTGATTGCCAAAGTAATAAGCTCCTTCTTTAATTAAATCCTTATTTCTAATAGCTGCAGAATTCAAGCTTACCTTATCTGCTCCAGCTCGTAAAATTTTTCTGATTCCATCTACTGTACTTATTCCTCCCCCTACAGTAAAAGGAATAAATATTTTTTCAGCTACTTTTTCAACTACTTCTATCATAGTCCTTCTTCCTTCATGAGTAGCTGTAATATCTAAAAAGACTATTTCATCAGCCCCCTGTTTATAATACTCTTCTGCTAATTCTACAGGATCTCCAACTTCCTTTAGCCCTACAAAGTTAACTCCTTTAACTACCTTTCCATCCTTAACATCTAAGCAAGGTATTATTCTCTTAGTATGCATATCCCCACCTACTTACATAAATTAATAGCTTCCTCTAAATCTACATCTTTAGAGTAAATTGCCTTACCTACTATACAACCATAAATATCTAATTCTTTTAGTTCTTTAATATTTTCAATATTCTTCACTCCACCTGAAGCAGTAATATCAATATTTGAAATTAATTTAACCTCTTTCATAATATTAATGTTAGGGCCTTCTAAAGTGCCATCCTTACTTATATCTGTTATTATGATGTTCTTAACTCCAATAGCTTCCATATCATTAATTAATTCTATATAATGCACTTCACTTTTAGCTATCCATCCTCTTGTATGAATATATCCATCTTTAAAATCTACAGCCACAGCTATCTTATCTCTGTAGGTATCAACAGCTTCTCTTAATAATTCTTTATTTTCTATTGCAGCAGTACCTAAAATAACCCTAGATACTCCGCCATCTATTAATGCCTTTATATCCTTAAAGTTTCTTATTCCACCACCTACTTCTACATCTACTCCTAATTCTTTTACTACTCTTAATATTAATTCTAAATTAACTAACTCACCTTTTTTTGCACCATCTAAATCTACTAAGTGAATAAGCGTAGCTCCTGCTTCCTTAAATCTTTTAGCTACCTTTAAAACATCTTCCCCCATTATATCCTTTTTATTATAATCACCTTGATATAGCCTAACAGCCATGCCATCAATTATATCTATAGCTGGAATTACTATCACTTTACCATCTCCCCAAATTCTTTTAATAAATTAAGCCCTGTTTCACCACTTTTTTCTGGATGAAATTGCATTCCTATAATATTACCTTTTCTAACTATACCCGGTACCCTTAATCCTCCGTAGTGAGAGTAAGCAACTAATTCCTTATCTTCGTAATCTGTTGCCATAAAGCTATGAACATAATATACAAATTTATCTGATGCTAATTTAGAAAAGTTATTATCCTCATTATTTATACTTAACTTATTCCATCCCATATGAGGTATTTTCACTCTTTCCCTAGGCTGAAGTTTCTTTATATTGCCATTTAATAGTCCTAGCCCTTCTTCTTCTTCTCCTTCAAAACCTTTTTCAAATAATATTTGCATACCTAGACATATTCCAAGGACTAGCTTCCCATCTTTAGCTACTCCCTTAATTAATGTATCTAATCCGTCTTCTTTTAGGTTGTCCATAGCTTGCTTAAATGCTCCAACTCCTGGAAGGATAATAGCTTCTGACTTCTTTATAACTTCTTTATCACTAGTAATAACTGAATCGATATTTAATAGATATAAAGCATTTTTTATACTTTTTAAATTACCCATTCCATAATCTATAATTGTAATCATAACTTATCCATCCTTATTAAATACTTAAGGTGCCTTTAGTTGATAAAACCTTATTTACATCATTACCTACAGTAACTGCTTCCTTTAAAGCTCTACCAAAAGCCTTAAATATCCCTTCAATTTTATGATGATCATTTACTCCGTATAATACCCTAATGTGAACTGTTCCATTAACATTCATAGCAACAGCTCTAAAAAATTCTACTACCATTTCAGTTGAAAAATTCCCGATTTGTTCTCTTTTAAACTCTCCCTCAAAGTGTAAGAAACCTCTCCCACTTAAATCTAATACTACTTGGCATAATGCTTCATCCATTGGCACAAAAGCAGTTCCATATCTATTTATACCTACCTTATTACCTAAAGCTTCATTTAATGCCTTCCCCAAAGATATTCCTATGTCTTCTACTATATGGTGATCACAAACCTCAATATCTCCACTTGCCTCTAAATTAATATCTATTCCGCTATGAAATGCAAATAAAGTAAGCATATGATTTAAAAACCCAACTGGCGTATTTATACTGTTATTTCCCTTTCCATCTACATCTATTGATAACTTAATATTAGTTTCCTTTGTCTCCCTTTTTATCTTAGAAACTCTACTCATAAACCCTCCTTATTTCATTTACAATTAGCAATTAACAACTAATGATGTTTTGCTCTGCAAAACTTAATTTTTTCATTCTTTCATTATTGAAATTCAGCTCGTCTGAATTTCTTCCTTTAGCATCCTAGCTTCTACAATATTAAATTATTCAAGGAGTTATTAACATATTGTGCGTAAGCCGACTTGGAGCTTGCGACGGAGGCCGAGCATAATATGTTAAAGACTCCTGCAAAATATAAAATCATTTATTATTTCTACAACTTTATTATTTTCTTCTGGAAGTCCAACTGTGATTCTAAAGCTATTATCTTCAAAGCTTCTTATAATAATTTTTTCTTCCCTAAAGGCATTAATAAGTTCTTCCTTATTATCTGCTCTTCCAAAAATAAAGTTAGCTTTTGATTTGTAAAACTTAATATTACCCTTTTTAGAATCTAATGATTTTTCTTCTGCCTTTTTTAATTCAATATAAAGTCTTTCTCTTTCATTTATTATTAGCTTTAAATTTTCCTTAAGAGAATCTACCTCTTCTGTTAGATATATACTTGCTATTTCTTGAGAAATAGTATTTACATTGTAAGGAGTTTTATATTTTAATAACTCATTGATATTATCCTTATTAGAAATTAAGAATCCTACTCTTAAAGCTGCTAATCCCCATGCCTTAGATAAGGTTCTAGTTACTATTAAATTAGGATATTTATCTATTAATGAAACTACTGATTCCCCATTAAACTCAAAGTACGCTTCATCAACTAGAACTATCTTATCTTTAAAAGCTTCTAAAATCTGAATAATATTTTCTGTACTATATGCAAATCCAGTTGGATTATTAGGATTAGAAAACATAACTATCTTTACATCTTCTTTTTTTCCTAATTCTATAAACTCTTCCAAATTGAAAGAATTATCCACATCAAGGTTATACTTAATCACATTTCCTTCATTTAAAGCTGTGTAAAAGTCATACATTACAAAGTCTGGTGTTACAGTTAAAAGCTTGTCTCCACTTTTAATATTCTTGCTTATAACTAAGTTAATTACTTCATCTGAACCATTCCCAATAATAATATTATCGGAGCTTACTCCTACATAAGAGCTATATGCTTCTCTTAAATTATCACCATCAGTATCAGGATATCTATTTAAATCTACTTCCTTAAGATTTTCTAATATCTTAAAATACTTATCTTTATTAATATTCTTAGGACTTTCATTACCATTAAGTAATAAGTTATCCTTACTGTTATTTGAGTAAATTCCTAAATCATTAATCATTACATACCCTCACCTTCACAGAATTTCCATGTGCAGTTAATCCTTCTCTCTTTGCAAGTAGCATTATATCTTCTGAAGCTTTATTTAACTCTTCCTTAGAATAGTAGAGATAAGAACTTCTCTTTATAAAGCTATCTACTGATAAAGCAGATGAAAATCTAGCTGTACCATTAGTAGGAAGAACATGGTTTGGTCCTGCATAATAATCTCCTAAAGGTTCTGGAGTATAATATCCTAAGAAAATTGAGCCTGCATTTTTTACTTCACCTAGATACTCCATTGAGTTTTCCACCATTAACTCAAGGTGTTCAGGGGCTATAATATTAGATATTCTTATACAGTCTCTTATATTCTTGCATATTATAGCCATTCCATAATTACTAAAGGATTCTTTAATAATATCTTTTCTTTTCATTTCTTCTATTTGAACTTCTAATTCTTTCATTATTTCATTGTATTTTTCTTCAGATGTTGTTAATAAAATTGATGCTGCAAGCTTATCATGTTCAGCTTGTGACATTAGATCAGCCGCTACATATTTACTATTTGCATTTTCATCAGCAACTATTAATATTTCACTTGGTCCAGCTACCATATCTATATCTACTGTTCCAAAGACTAGTTTCTTAGCCATAGCTACATATATATTTCCTGGGCCCACTATCTTATCTACCCTCTTTATACTTTCAGTTCCATAAGCTAAAGCTCCAATAGCTTGAGCTCCACCAACCTTATAAATTTCATTAACTCCAGCTAAGGATGCTGCAACAGCAATATAAGGATTAATTTCTCCATTTGCTCCCGGAGGTGTTACCATTACTACTTCCTTCACTCCAGCTACCTTTGCAGGTATAACATTCATTACTACTGATGATGGATAAGAGGCTGTTCCCCCTGGAACATAAACCCCAACTCTTTCTAGTGGTAGTACTAATTGCCCCATAAATACTCCACCTTCTTTAGCTATTGAATATCCATTCTTAACTTGTTTATTATGATAAAATTCAATATTATTAATTGCAGCTTTAATAGCATTAATAAAACTTTCTTCAACTACATTAAAGGCTTCTTCTACTTCTTCTTTCGAAACTTTAATAGTTTTTGAAGTTAGTAACACCTTATCAAAATCATTTGTGTACTTAAATAATGCTTTATCCCCGTCTTTTCTTATATCTTTTAAAATATTTAATACATTACTTATAACTTCTGGATTTTCTTCTTCTCTATTTTTTATTATTTTTAAAATATCTTCTTCCTCATCCTTAGATAAATTAAATAATTTCAACATAGCCCTTCCCCTTTATTTATTGCTTATTTAGCACTTATTACTTCTCTTATTTTTTCTAATATAAAGCTTATTTCTTTTTGCTTAAGCTTAAAGCTTGCCTTATTCACTATTAATCTAGCACTAATATCTTGAACTTCTTTTAATACTACTAACCCATTTTCCTTAAGAGTAGTTCCTGTTTCCATAATATCTACTATTCCATCACATAAGCCAAGAATTGGTGCAAGCTCTACAGAACCATCAATTTTAATTACTTCCACATCTATATTATTTTCTTTAAAGAATTCCTTAGCTACTTTAGGATACTTTGTCCCTATTTTAATATGCCCCTTCATATTAAATAAGTCTTTATTTGGCATAGCCGCTACTATAAACTTACACTTACCAAAGCCTAAATCCATTAATTCATAACAATTATGACCTTTTTCTATTAAAGTATCTAATCCAACTACCCCAATATCAGCAACTCCATGTTCAACATAAGTTATGCTATCGTTAGCTTTTACTAAAAAATAATTTACGTCATACTTAGTATCTTTAAATACTAATTTTCTTCCCTTATCCTTAAGCTCATCTGTTCCAAATCCTGCTTCATCTAGTATCTTAACTACTTCATCTTCTAATCTACCTTTAGTTAAAGCAATACTAATCCCCATAATAATCCTCCTTTAAAACCTTTATTCCCTTTTCATCTTCTGAAGGAATAACCTCTACTACATAGCCTTCTTTTCTAAGCTCCATACTCTTTCTTAATGCTTCTATTTCATTATCTTTACTAAAAATAATCTTATATCTTTCTTCTTTTGATAGCTTTGAGTTTAAAATACTACTTAATTCATCTACATTAATAGAAAATCCTATTGCCTTGTATCCTTTTTTAACTGAATCAATTAAATCGTCATATCTTCCACCACTTAAAACAATATTTCCTGATCCTTCAATATATCCTCTAAATATTATTCCTGTATAGAAGTTAAGCCTGGGAGTTATAGCTAAATCAAAGGTTAAATACTCTCCATATCCTAAGTTATCCAATCTTTTATAAATATTTTCTAAATATTTTATGCTATTATTCATTTTAGAATTAAAGGACATTTCTTTATACTTCTCTAAAATATCTGCTCCTTCTCCAAATAAAAGAGGCAACTTGTAAAATGTATTTTTTATATTGTCTTCAACATCTAATTTTTTGAGAAATTTTTTTAACTCTTCTATTTTCTTCTTTTCAATTAATATCGATAAGGATAACTTGTCCTCTTCTGAAATATCTAAAGCTTCTATAGCAGATTTAAAGAAATTTACTTCTCCTATTTCTATTTTAAAATTCTTGGCCCCAGTAGCTCTTAAAGCTTCTATTGCAATTATTAATGCTTCTAAATCAGCAAACTCATTTTCTTTATTTATAAGCTCTATTCCACAATCAGTATATTCATTTCTTCTTCCACTAAATTCTTCAAAAACTCTATATATACTAGCTTCATATCTAATTTTGATAGACTCTTCAACATCTTTAAATCTAGTTGATACAAGCCTTACAATAGGTATAGTCATATCTGGTCTCAAGGCTAATATTCTTCCTTTTGAATCAAAAAATTTATATACATTTTCCTCTTTTAGCCCAGAATACTCATATCTAAAACCTTCATAAAATTCTATGCTTGGCGTGATTACTTTCTTGTATCCCCAAGAATTAAAAACATTATTTATTAAATTAATTGCCCTATCTTTTTTTAAACATTCCTCATTAGTTAAATCTCTTGTTCCCTCTGGAATAATATTCTTATTCATACTCTCACCCCTTTTACACTTTATAACTTTAAAGTATTATCATAATAGTATATTAATATTAATTCAATGTCAATAAGTTGACAGAAAATTAAATAAATTTAACATAACTTGAGTTTATTTTATAAATCCATGTTAATATCTATAAAATAATAACTCATCAGTTGCTAAGGTAGATTATGAATTTTACTCATTCTTCATTTTAAAATGTGTACCTACTCTCTATCAGTTATTAGTTATTAAATAAAAGGGGCTGTCTCATAGACAACCCCTTTAAAAATTTTAAATTCATTCTTCATTATTCATTGTGCCACAGCACATTATTATTTCATTTCACTTAAGTTTTTTATTTTATCTTCTGTAAGTCTATAAACTGTCCATTCATCCATAGGTACAGCTCCTAAAGATTTATAGAACTTAATAGATGGTTCATTCCAATCTAAGCAAGCCCACTCCATTCTCTTACAACCTTGCTCTAATGCTTTTTTAGCTAAAAACTTAAATATTTCTCTTCCTATTCCTCTTCCTCTATATTCTTTTCTTATAAATAAATCTTCTAAGTATAATCCATACCTACCTATAAATGTTGAAAAATTATAAAAGACTAAAGCAAATCCTATAGGCTTTTCATCTAATTCAATTATTACTGCTTCTGCTCTATTATTGTTAAAAACAGATTCTCTAATAGTTTCTTCTGTAGCAATAACATCATTAGTCATTTTTTCATACTCAGCTAATTCCTTAATAAAGGATAAAATTAAAGCAGTATCTCCTTCCTTGGTTTCTCTTACCTTAACATTTTCGATATTCGTATCATAATAACGCATAAATACTCCATCCCTTCTTGATACTTTTAGTTTATTTTTAAGCAATGTTTTTTTTCATTGCTATATCGCATCTTTCGCATACTTCATCTTGGAAATCTTCAAATCCATACTTTTTATAAAGCTTAAGAGCCTTATATAGTACTGAATTAGTTTGTAAAGTAATATTTTTGTAATGCAAATTCTTTGCGATCCTAAAGGCATTTTCAATCATTATGTTACCTAATCCAATACCTTGAAAATCTTTGCTTAAATACATCTTTCTAAGTTCGCAAGTTTCATCATCAACTCTGTAAATACCGTAACTACCAATAATTTTCCTCTTAAATTCTAACACCTCAAATGCCCCATTATTTTTAGTATAAAATTTAGTTATATTAGTAATATCTAAGTCTTCACCTTTAGGATTTAATTTTAAGCCATAAGGAGTTAACACTTCTTCTACAAGCTTTAGAATCTGTGCTTCATCTCCAGCCCTAGCTCTTCTAAACCTAATATCCTTCATTAAAAATTCCCCCTTTTTATTCCCTATAAAAATAATAGACTCCTACCAAAATAGAAATCTATTATTTTTTAAGATGAAATTTATCACCTTATTAATATTATATTATATTTTTAAATTATTTCATTATATTTTTGCATTTTTGTTGAGAAATTTCTAAAAACAAATGTTGCTAATATAATAGCCATAACTAAAATACTTAATTCCACTAAATATACATTCTTCAACACACCTAATTGATATAAAGCAGCTGGAAAATCCATAATAGCATGACTTATTATAGCTATTACATAATAAATATATTTTCTTTCTTTAACTGCATATAATACTAAAACTGAAAGAGCTATCTGAACTGAAAGAGCTATTAATCTCTCAACTCCTGTCATTAACCATAATAATGAGCTGGTATTTACAAATTGGTTGTAAGTTGCATCGATAATATCTTTAGATACTAATGCGCCTTCCATTATTGATTGAAATCCACCTTTATTTATCAATACAGCATAGACTATTGAATTTAAGCTACCAATTGCTCCTATTAATATAGCTTCTATACCACCATGTCCTATTCCATAAGTTAAGGCTGTAGTGGTATCTCTTCCTTTGATAAGAAACTTAAAAGATACAAGTCTTGCAGTTTCTTCCATGATACCTGCCATAAATCCACCATATAGCATATATGCAACTGGATTATTTAATAAAAAACTTGCTGTGCTTTTATTATAACTTAAGAAATATGTGTGAATTGGGCTTTCTATTATATTAACAGCTATAAAAAATGCAAGAGCTCCTATAAAAAACACCTTAAGACTTGCATTATATTTTTTCTTTAAGTATATCATTCCTACTATAGGTACAAATAGACTAATAATAAGGCTTATTCCCATGAATATAATTGATAAATTACTGACCATAATACCCTCCTTATTTTACGGAGCACTACCATTGCTAACACCCCCACCTTTTATAAGCTGGAGCTAAGCTCTGACACGCGCCTGAATTGATTTTTCTAACCTTCAGATAGAGTAGTCATCCTACACTCCATCAAAGTGATTCACACAAAATGCAATATTTTTGTTCACTACTTTTTAAGAAAACTCTACCTAAAACTAAGAATCACTTTATATAGTTTAAATATTAATATTATACTTAAATAATATTTTCATCATTCGAAGAAAATTTAAAGAAATATCAAAATCTATAATTATATTTTAGATATAAAAATAACAAATAAAATTAAAATAACAAAAAATATAAGCGCCTTTGGATTTCCGAAATTCACAGTATATCCAATACCAGCTCTCTTTTCTATCATAAAGGATGGATCTTTTCTATTATAATAAAACATTCCTAAAACCCAGTATTTATCGTCATTATTATATACTTCTTCTTCAGTTTTCTCTTTATCTATGGATATTCTACCCTTACTTCCCATTAATATAATTAATATTAAAAATCCTATCATAATAATTGCAATCAATATATTAAGAATAGATTCTACTCTACTAGTATCAAAAGTATAAATTAGACCTAACTGTTTAATTGAGTTTAAAATTATAAGTCCTATTTCCGTTACTAAAAAGATAATAGAAAACAACATTTTTAATATCTTCTTTTTATAAATAGTACTCTTTAAATTAGTACTATTTATATCTATCCTAGAACTTAAACTTACCCTTGCCATAATATAAATGACTATCACCATAGCAAGCATATTTATTGGTAACCTATATAATTCATGTAAACTTACATATCTTAAGTTATCCTGTCTTAGGAAAGTTAAGATTACTATTATTAAAGGAATAAATATGGGTACTATAAATATGAAGCTAGGCAAAGGCTTATACTTATCATCTTTCTTAGGTTTTCTTAAAGATGTATCTACAGCTACTGTATTGTTTTTATAGTTCCAATTATTCTTCTCTTTTAAATTTCTAATTTTTTTATTATATAGTGCAAAAATCCCACTATTAATTAATATACAGCCTACCATAAAAATCGATAGTAACTGTGAAACTACTTCTTTATTTTCAGTAAAGCCAAATGACAATATATTAAATGATATACTTATTGATAAATATAATGTAATTACTGTCTTTTTATATTTTCTTTCAAGCTCTACTATTTCATCATATTCTATAAATTTCTTAGGTATTCTTATTCCAAAGAAAAGGCCGCTGTTAGAGAAACTATTTAAATAATATGATATAATTCCTAAAACAATTAAAGTTATGTTTCCTACTAAAATTTCTTCTAAATTATTCAAAATATCCCCCCTACAGTTACAGTCCTTGTACTATAAAATATATTATCAATATAGCTATTAATACAAATGGAAGTATCATTATTGTAGCACCTATTGGATTACCTAAGTTAACATCCCAACCTATCCCTACTCTTTTTTCTACAAATATGCTAGGATCATTTTTATTACAATAAAAGTTCCCAAATAACCAATACTTATCATCATCTCTATAAATTTCTTTTTCATTACTATTATATTTTATATTCTTTCCACCTTGTCCAATCTTATAAGTAATAACAGAAAAAACTATTATAGTTATAAATATTACTGGAAGGAATATATAGTTTATAACTTGAACATTCCAGTTAAATAAAGTACAGAATTGAATTATAGAAAACATAATCGATATTTCAATAGCTATAATAAATAAAAGTATAGAATTTATTCTCTTAAATACTTTCCTTTGCTTTTTTATTTCCTCTAAGGTTCCACTATTTATTTCTGTTTTCCCATTAACTGCAAACTTATTAGTAAGAGTTAATAAAACTATCATTCCGGTTTGAGTTAAGATAGGAAATAAAACTAAATAGAAGAATCCCTTAAATCCATCTTTAGCTACAAAGCTATCTGCTACTCCTGCAGCATTATAATGAATTGGAAATGGATTAGGCACATTTTTATAGGCAATAAGAGTTACTATCATAGTTATTAAAGGTATTATTAATAATGTTAAAAAAGTTTTTGTCTTTATTATTACATTATCTTCTCTTACCTTAGGCTTTCTTATAGATGTGTCTACAACTACTACATTCTCTCCAAAACTTCTAAATCCTTTTTCTTCCTTAAGCTTCATAGTTTTTTTCCAATAGATAATTAAAGGAATATTAGATACTATAATTAATACAAATAAGGTTATTAAATAAATTGATATTTTGGTATTAAAAATCATTAATATATTTATTATTATTAAAAAAGGTAAAATAAATAACGTAAATTTTTTCTTATATTCTTTCTCTAATTTTATTAAATCTTCATCTTTTTCATATTCCTTTGGAATCCTAACACCAAAGAAGATACCATTGTTCGAGAATTTATTAACTAGTAATCCAGAAATAAATAAAATTACACTTACAAAAATAATAGTTCCTAATAATATTATTTTTTCCATTATTCCTTCCATTCTTATTCACCCTCTTCATTTTTAAAATCGAGAAAAACCTTATCTATATATGACTTAATATCTTCTTTTTCAATTCCTCTATTAAAACATTGAGCCATATAATAATATATATTTGCATTAACTTCTTCCTTAAAACTCTCCATAGACTGATTCAAATTAAGATCAACAATTGCACCTTTTCTTCTATCTATCTTTATATATCCTTCATCTTTTAAAATAGAATACGCTTTATTAACAGTATGCATATTAACGCCTATATCTTCTGCTAAAGACCTAACTGAAGGTAATTCTTCATTTTTATCAATTTCCCCTTTTGCTATACCTTCTATAACTTGATTTTTAATTTGTATATATATAGGTATTTCAGAATCAAAATTAATTCTTAAAATCAATTTATCACCTCTTTCTAAGACCATTAATATTTTTTAAGACTTTTTTTATAATAAATTTAAGAAAAAAATTGTACAATAATTACATTATATAATAGAAAAATGAAGTATAATATACTAAAACATATTATTTTGTAGTTTGGAAAGGATGATTTTAATGAATAAAAAACTCTACAAAATCTCTGCTCAAAAAAAAGTTGCTGGGGTATGTGCTGGTTTGGCTGAATATTTTAATGCAGACCCTACATTGATAAGAGTATTAACTCTATTAATAATACTTTGCTCTTTTTCACTTGGCCTTATATTTTATATAGGTTGTGCACTGATAATGCCTGATAAATCTGAATTAATGTAATTAAAGTTTATTTTTATTAATATAAGCAGCTGACAATTGCATCGCAATTGTCAGTTAATTTTTTAATTTAATTCATTAAATTGTCTTACTGATACTTTAGAAAGAATTACACTTATTACAGCTAATATTGCCAATTCAAATATTAAAACTAAACTTAATAATAAATTATTATTAGAAATTATATTAAAATATTTTACAAGTATAGGTACAGCTAGAATACCTACTGATATTAACATTTGTATCATAACACTTGCACTTTGTTTTACAACTGCTGTTTCAGATACCCAATGCATATTAGGGAAAAATAAATTAACTACAATTCCTAGCATAGCTACAATCATTGAAAATAGTATAGAAATTACAAATAACCATAAAGCTTGTGTAAAACTAAAGTTTAATGAGAAGAAAAATATTATATTACTAATTATTAAAGCTGGAACAATTAATATTAAGTTTAATAATATCTTAGCTTTAAATATTTCTAATGGATTAAGTGGAGAGCTTTTCAATATCCATAAGTTTTTACCTTCCATAGAAATAGATGAATTAGTAGTACAAGAAAGTGATAAAATACCACAAGTAACAGCTATAATCATTAATGGCATTAATTCTCCTACCGACTTAAGTTCAAAAATCATATATATTATATCTTCTCCCATAAACAAAGTTGCAGCTGCCATAATTAGTAATAGTACTGGCCCTATTATAGTATTTAATACATAAATAGGAGATGCAAAATATCTTTTTGCTTCTTTTATTAATAGTGCTTTTGTTATACTTGATGACTTCATAGAAGTAATTTTATAATCATTTCTCTTATAACTTTCTTGAAGTTTTGAGCTTATTTTCTTATATGCCTTATTAAATACTATTATAAATAAGCTAAAAAATCCTATAGAAATTATAAGAAAAATGCCTAAGTCTATAATGCTTCCTTCTGCTAATGCCCTTGTTAACATCACTGCTGGAGGATAAATTTTAAATATAGCATCATTTATTGACGAACTATTTAATAATATTTTTTGTAAAAAGTCTCCACTACTATAAGAGCCTACAACTATTAATAGAACTATTAATAAAGTACCAGTTGTAATAACTAAGTTTTTATATTTAAATTTATTTGAAATATAACTAACTCCAAAAGAAATTATTGATGATATTAATAAAGGTATTAAAGGTAAAGTTAAAAATATTAATATTAAATATACAAAAAATAATATTGATGGCTTTGCATAAACAAAATATACTATAGCTGGTATAACAAAAGTAAAGATGCTAACTAAGTAATTTATTAATACAAGCTGAAATACTTTAACTATTAAAATATAGCTTCTTTTTATAGGTAAACTCATCAATAAATCATAGTCTTTAAAAGAAAATAATACACCTTGTGCTTTATAAATAGATGTAAAAAATATTGTTACTGTAGTTAAAATAATACTTAATGTTAGTAACATATCTAAAAATCCCATTCTTTTTAACCCATCTGCTAAAAACTTTGAATAAATCACTGCTGTAAAACTTATCATAACAGCAGCAAATGTCAGCATTAAAGCTAAATATATAGACTTATTTCTTTCTTTTTTAGATCTAGGGCTTGTTATTTTATTTATTCCAATACTATTTATTAATGATATTTTTGTAAGGCTCCATAAATTATTCATTATCTATCAACTCCATAAATATATCTTCTAAGGAACTATTTCCTTTAACCTCTTCCATAGTACCCTTTGAAACTATTTTTCCATCCTTTATAATAGCAACCTTATCACATAACTTTTCAGCAACTTCTAAAACATGAGTTGAGAAAAATATAGCTACTCCTTCATTGCATAATTTTTTCATTTCTTGCTTTAATAAATGAGAAGCTTTAGGATCTAATCCAACAAATGGTTCATCTAATATTAGTAACTTTGGCTTATGAAGTAAAGCTGAAATAATAGTTAATTTTTGCTTCATACCATGAGAATAAGATGAAATTAAATCTCCTAGTGCACTTGTTATTTCAAAGATTTCAGCATACTTTTTTATTTCTCTTTCCTTATCTTCTTTAGAAACCTTATAAATATCTGCAATAAAATTTAAATATTGAATACCTTTTAAAGATTCATATATATCTGGATTATCAGGAATATATGCAATTTTTTCTTTGCAAGCCATAGGATTTTCCTTAATAGATATTCCATCTATTAAAATATCCCCTTCAGTAAAATCTAAAATACCAACTATAGCTTTTATAGTCGTTGTTTTACCTGCACCATTATGCCCAATAAAAGCAAATATCTCTCCTGGATTCACCTCTAGAGATATATTATCCACTGCTTTTTTCCCATTTTTATATGCCTTAGAATAATTTATTATATTTAACATCTTATTACCCCCCTATTCTATCTGTTATATATATTGTATAACAGATAGAATAAGAATGCAACAATTTTTCGAATTTTCTCTTTACAGCTTATTCATATATGATAAAATTAAATAAGTCGGTATTCTTTGAAACCGAACTTTGCAAAAATTATTTTTTTGCCGAATTATATCCTGTAAGGAATAAGAACGGAGGAGTCAAAATGTTAAACACTCGAGGGGTGGGAAAATCCCATGAAAATGTTAGAAAGATGGTAGTTACAGCTATGCTATCAGGAATTTGTTTATTCCTAGGCTTAACTGGACTTGGTTTTGTACCTTTACCACTTTTCAAACTAACAATCTTACATTTACCAGTTATAATTGGAGCCATAGTTGAAGGTCCTGTTGTAGGGGCATCTATTGGATTTATCTTTGGATTATTTTCAATATATCAAAATATCACAGCTCCAACACCAATGTCACCATTCTTTTATAATCCATTAGTATCTATATTACCTAGAGTACTAATTGGAATAATTGCTTATTATATTTATAAGCTAATAAAATCAAAAATAAAGAATGCAAAAGTATCTATAATCATTGCAGCAATATGTGGATCTCTAGTTAATACTATTGGAGTTCTTGGCACTATTTACTTAATTTACTTTAAAGATTATGCAGCAATACTTATGGACAAAGGTACTATAGCTGATAATTCTTTAAATGCAGTTACTACGGCCCTACTTACAGTAATAGGTACAAATGGTATTGCTGAAGCAATATTATCTGCTGTAATTGTTACACCTATAGTAATTGCAATATTTAAAATGCAAAAGAAAAGAATTTAGACATAAAACATAAACTTAAATTGAATTGAATTTACAAGCTCTATGAGGAAAACTTGTTATATACAAGCTACCCACATAGAGCTTTTATAATAGATTGCTAAGCAATCTGTTATAAAAGAATTAAAGAATGAAAAAATGAAAAAATGAAAAAACGGCAAAATCTCCATAAAAAGATCCTTATGGATTTTTTATATGGTAATATTTAAAACAGAAGAGGTTTTGCATCTCAAAACCTCTTCCTTCATTCTTTCATTTCTTAATTTCTTAATTTTTTCATTTTAAAATGCTGTGCATTTTAAAACATAATAAAGATAGACAACTCCTCCAATAATCCCCTTATTTGCATTAAATTTAATAGTTTATAAAGACATTTATTACATAACATAATAGCACAAAGTTAAATAAAACTTTGTAACACAAATTAAGGAGGCGCTTATTATGGCAAGCAGCACAAAATTAGTTCCAGAAGCAAAGAAAGGATTAGCTAAATTCAAAAATGAAGTAGCTGGTGAAATGGGAGTACCTTTCTCAGATTATAATGGTGACCTTTCTTCAAAACAATGCGGTAGCGTTGGTGGCGAAATGGTTAAGAGAATGGTAGAACAATACGAATCAAAAATAAAATAAATTAATACTATCTAATAATAAAAGGTGCTGTCGCACAATGAAAAATTAAGAATGAATAATGAAAAATTAATGAAAAAAACTCCCGAAGGAGTTTTGAAAAGAAATTAATTTTCGTAATTCTATAAGAATTACATAAATAATTCTTCATTTTTAATTCTCAATTTGGGATGTTTATGCGACAGCCCCTTTTCGTTTAAATTAAGAAAGTTATTTTTAGTTTACAAATTTTCTATGGCAGCTTTTACTGCTTCTACATCTTCATCTGTTCCTTGTCCATTGATTTTACGAAGACAAGTAAGTCCATATTCTTTTTCAATTTTATCAGCTGCAAAACAATATGATTCAGCATGTCTTTCCATACTACCATTAACAACAAAGCCACGAACTAGATCTTTGTGTTCATCTAAAAATGCCCTTGTAATTTGTGTAATTTGACCAAACCCTTCATTACGTGTAATAAGAACGCATTCTTCATTTAATGGCTCACTAACGCTTTGTGATGGTCTTCCTAATTTTTCAGCAAATGCTTTTCCCGCACCAAATCTACTATCATATACTACTAACATATTTTTCTCTCCTCTTTATGTATTAATTTAATTTATTATACCACATAAAAAGCAAAATGTAAGTATTTATTAATAAAAATTATTTATTAATAATATTTATTAATAAATAATTCAAAATTGCTCTAATAAAAAAATCTACACAAAAAAAACGTTAAACTTATGTTTCTTTTGAGATAGTAAAATAAGGGTTATCCCACATATTATCTATATTAGTCCATAGTTTTTTGAACTTTTCTATATCAGTTTTACGATTATAAATTACACCCTTCTCATTTTTGCCATTAGCTAAATAATCTAAGCTTTCTGCAAAATAAAAATTTTCTTTATCATAACCTACTATAGGAATATAATGAGTATAATGTGGATTTGTATATGGTTCTTCTACATGAATAAACACTATAACAGGAGCACCTTTTGCTATTTCACCCTTCAAATCCTCCACTGTTCCATCACAAACATACTCTGCAGTATATCCTCTCCCTTCAAAAAAATCTACTATTCCGTAGGGTGTAATTCCACCTTGAGCTAATTTTCCTGGGAAATCCTTAAAAAGTTCCATTCCAGAAGCCTCTTCACCATAATTTCGTAAAAGATAAGCTGATGAAAATGCTGCACACTCTAATCCTGTCTGATAATCAAAATAATTTTCATTAGAAACAAAATATGACTCCGGTATTTCCTCCGATGCCTGAACATTAGATTCACTCTCATTATCATCAATATTACTTACTTTATTAGTGCATCCAAATAGAGTAAATATAAAAACACAACCTACTATTAAAATTACCATATATTTTTTCATAGTTAATCCCTCTTATATCACTTTATAGTTGAATTTTATCACATATTAATAACAATATATACATTTAAAGGAAAATATAGTATAAGGTGTGTTTGAATGAAGATTATGTACCTATTTTACCTATACTTCTATTCAATATTAATATCCTCAATCCTTTTCATAGCCTCTAATCTATTTATATACATAATATTTTTATACTCCATGCCTTATCACCCCAGTATTTATGATTTATAAAAAAATAAAAAAATCCGTACAAAAAGATACTAATCTGCATCTATCTTGTACGGATAATATTGGAGCGAAAGACGGGACTCGAACCCGCAACATTCACCTTGGCAAGGTGACGCTCTACCATTGAGCCACTTCCGCATAAATTACAATTATATATTATAATAATATTAAAAAATCGTCAAGAGTATTTTTTATTTCTAGAAAACCCTTCCCCAGGGCATCCTATTTTCAAGAAATTAATTACCCTGGGGATTAGTTTTTCTAAAATTAATTAATTGTTAGTTGATCTTCATTTCCATCTACTACTACATTAGATCCATAACCTATATCACCTTTTATAATCTTTCTAGCTAATGTGTTTTCTATAGCATTTTGAATATATCTCTTTAAAGGTCTTGCTCCATACACTGGATCATATCCTTCTCTAGCCATAATAACCTTTGCTGCCTCAGTTACTTCAAGGCTTATATTCTTATCCTTTAATCTTACTGAAACTTCTTTTAAGAATATATCTATAATCTTCTTAATACCATTTTCAGATAAAGGTTTAAACATAATTATGTCATCCACTCTATTTAAGAATTCAGGCTTAAATCTAAGTTTCATTTCATTCATAACTTGGCTTCTAATACTTTCTTCTATAGTATCTTCATTATTATTTTCTAGAAGATAACTACTTCCAATATTGGATGTCATAATTATAATAGTATTTTTAAAGTCTACAGTCTTACCCTTATTATCAGTTAATCTACCATCATCTAAGATTTGTAGGAATATATTAAATACATCTTCATGAGCCTTTTCTATTTCATCAAATAGTATTACACTATATGGATTTCTTCTTACTGCTTCAGTAAGTTGACCACCTTCATCATATCCTACATATCCTGGAGGGGCTCCAACTAATCTAGATACTGAATGTTTCTCCATATACTCAGACATATCTATTCTTATAATATTTTCTTCAGAATCAAATAGATTTCTAGCTAAAGTTTTAGCAAGTTCTGTTTTACCAACACCAGTTGGACCTAAGAATATAAAGGAACCTATTGGCTTATTTGCATCTTTAAGTCCAGCTCTTGCTCTTAAAATAGCATTTGAAACTGCAGTTATCGCTTCTTCTTGGCCTATAACCCTCTTTTCCATTTCATCTTCTAATCTTAAAAGTTTCTCTCTTTCACCTTCAAGAAGATTAGTTACAGGAATTCCAGTCCATTTAGAAAGAATTTTTGAAACTTCTTCCTCAGTTACTTCTTCTTTTAAAAGAGCTCCTTCATAATTTTCTTTAACTACAACTTCTTTTTCCTTAATTTCCTCTTCTAAAGCCGGAATTACGCTATATTGAATTTCCGCAGCCTTATTATAGTCATAGTTTCTTTGAGCAGCTTCTAAATCTCCTCTTGCTTCATCAAGCTTAGATTTTAGATCTCTTAAATTAACTATAGCATCTTTTTCCTTCTCGAACTTAGCTGTCATTTCATCATTTTTAGCCTTTAATTCAGCAATATCTTTTTCTAATGCCTCTAACTTTTTCTTAGATCCTTCATCTTTTTCTTTGATTAAAGCTTCCTTTTCAATTTCCAATTGGAAAAGTCTTCTTCTAGTAGTATCAAGTTCTGTTGGAAGAGAATCTATTTCTGTTCTTATCATTGCACCAGCTTCATCAATTAAGTCTATTGCCTTATCTGGCAAGAATCTATCTTGAATATATCTATGAGATAACTTTGCAGCAGCTATTAAAGCTGAATCATGTATTCTTACCCCATGATGGATTTCAAATCTTTCTTTTAGTCCTCTAAGAATTGATATAGCATCCTCCACTGTTGGCTCTTCAACTATAACAGGTTGGAATCTTCTTTCTAGAGCCTTATCCTTTTCTATATATTGTCTATATTCATCAAAGGTTGTAGCTCCAATACAATGTAATTCACCTCTTGCAAGTAATGGCTTAATTAAGTTACCTGCATCCATAGCTCCATCTGTTTTACCAGCCCCAACTATAGTATGAATTTCATCTATAAATAAGATAATTCTACCTTCACTGCTTTGAACTTCTTTTAAGACTGCCTTTAATCTTTCTTCAAATTCTCCTCTATATTTAGCTCCAGCAATTAATGCCCCCATATCTAATGAGAATATTACCTTATTCTTTAAACCTTCAGGTACATCACCTCTAATAATTCTTTCTGCAAGTCCTTCAACTATCGCAGTCTTACCAACTCCAGGCTCACCAATTAATACTGGATTATTCTTAGTTCTTCTAGATAAAATTCTTATAGTTCTTCTAATTTCATCATCTCTACCAATTACAGGATCTAATTTATGTTTTTTAGCAAGGTCTGTTAAGTTGGTACCATATTTACCTAGTGCATCGTAAGTTCCTTCAGGATCTTGAGTCTCTACTCTTTGGTTACCTCTTACTTCCTTTAATACTTCCATAAATGTTTTTTTATTAATATTGTATTTATTTAATATTGTTTTAACTTCACCATTTTTATCTACATCAATTATTGCAAGCATAAGATGTTCTACGCTAATATAAGAATCTTCAAATTTCTTAGCTATATCTTCCGCTTTTACTAAAACTTCCTCTATTTGTCTAGTAGCATAAACTCCTGATGAGTTAGCTCCTTCTCCTAGAACCTTTGGCATATTTCCTAAGACTCTATTTAAGTCATCATTTATCCCTTTAACGCTAACACCCATTTTAGTAAATATATTTGGTATTAGTCCGTCTTCTTGCTCTACTAATGCTGTAAACAAATGTATTAACTCAACTTGCTGATGGTTAAACTTTACAGCAATTAAACTAGCATTATTTAATGCTTCTTGAACTCTTAAAGTCATTTTATCAATATTCATATAAGTCACTCCTTTACAAACATATTATAGAATTATTATTATCTTTGTTTTAATAATAATACAAAAGTCAAAGAAAGTCAAAGTATATTTTTAATTTTTTAATGAAACTTTTCTATTTTTTAATAAATAAGATATAATAAATTATATAAGAGTCTATAGAAAAGAGGTGATTAAAATAAGACGCCAATACGTAAATTTCCCAGCTGACTCTCCAATCAAGATAAGCTATGCAAATATAAGAGAATATCCAATACATTGGCACAATGCTATAGAGATCCTTTATGTTCTTAAAGGTAGTATACACGTAAACATAGATACAGATTCCTTTGAGGTTCTTGAAAAAGAGATGGAAATAATAAATATGGACGAAGCTCATAGAATTTATAGCGATGAAGATAATAAGGTATTAATTTTTCATATAGACCCCTACTTCTTCGAAAAATATTATAAGGATATAAATAATATTTTCTTCTATACCAATTCAACTGACGATGGAGCTCAAGAAGGAGAAGAATATGATCTTCTAAGAAACTTTTTAGCTAAACTTCTATGTGAAAATGTTCAAAAACTTGATGATTATGATAAGGAAGTTGAAGATATTTTAATAGATCTTCTATACCATCTTATAAATAACTTTCATTATCTTACATACGAAAAAGAAGAGCTTAAGGATAAAACAGAACAGTTAGCTAGATATCATAGAATATCAAAATATATATTTAATAACTATGACAGTAATATCACTTTACAAGAAATAGCTAAAAAAGAATTCTTAAGTCCTCATTATTTATCTCATGAAATTAAATATGCTACAGGTTATAGCTTTACTGATCTCGTAAATTTAACTAGGGTTGAAGAATCAGTTAAACTTCTACTAGATAGTGATTTAAGTATTTCTGATATTTCTGACGAAGTAGGTTTTTCACATGTTAGATATTTAAATAAAAACTTTAAAATCTATTATGGCTGCACCCCACTTCAATATAGAAAGAAAAATAAATTAACTGAAAAAGAGTTTGAACAAAGTAAAAAAATAGAGATTTTAAATTTAGAAGATGCTTTAGAGTATCTATCTTCTGAATTAGATGATTACGAGAGATTCAACTATGAAAATAAGCTATGGAAGATTCATATAGATATGGATGAAAACCTTGGTGAGTTTGATAAGTCTTACAGCGAAATAATTAATTTAGATGATGCCTTCGACTTATTACTTGAAGATAATAAGGATATCTTAGAAGAAATTCAAGAAGAACTTCATTTCAAATATGCAAGGTTAGAAAATATGTTTAATAGTGATATGGGGGTTTTCCCAAATGCTGATTTTTATAACTGGAATAAAGCAAAAAGTGTTATTGAATTTTTAGATTATATATCACTGAAACCATTAATACTTATTGATAACCCAAGCTTTACACTAGAGAAGTATAAACATATATTAAATAGCTTCTTTGAATATTTTTCAGAAATAGATTATATTGATGTAACAGAATTTAAATTTCAATTTACTTCCGCCATATCAAAAGACATAAGAGAAGATTTATCTTTATTTATAAAAGAAATATATTCAATAGATGTCTTAGAAGAAGACTTTTCTTGTGAAAAGGACTTAAATAAGATTTATGATACAGCCTTTATGCTTCCTTATATTATTCATAATACTTTGTTCAATAATAACTCTCTTAATTTTTTAAGGGCTTTTGATGTATTAGAAAAGGTGATTAGTTTAACTAATGAAGTATTTATTGGTGCCCCTGGCTTAGTAAATGATATGGGAATTAAAAAGCCTTCATATTATGCCTATTATTTACTTAATAAGCTAGGCGATGAAATAGTAGCTATGGAAAATGGATATATAGTTACTAAGAAAAATGATGAATATTGCATTTTATTATACTCATACACTGATGAACTTTCTGATATGGAAAGTCTCCAAGATATTATTAATAAAAAAGGTAAACGTAAGCTTTATAAAAGAAAATTTTCATTAAACATAGCAAATATAAAGAAATCATCAAGAATTACAACTTACGAAATAAGTGAAGGAGTTGGTTCTTCTTATAATTATTGGCTATCAATGGGTTCTCCTGATAGGTTAAATAAAGAGGAAAAAGAGATATTATACAGAGCTTCCTTCCCTAAAATAGAATTTAAATATTCTAAGAAAAATACAATCTTAAATATAATTACAGAGCTTAAAGGCTATTCTGCAAAGCTAATATTAATAAAAAATATTAAATAAAAGTACAGAGAAACCACTTATTAGGGTTTCTTTGTACTTTTTCTGCTTTCCCAGGGTTTATTGTAACAACTTAAATGTACTTAAAATTGAACATTTAAGTCAATGCAATTTAAAATTAATTACAGTATACTTTAAATATAATAAGATCTGTAATTTTTAGAAGGGGTTGATTTTAATGAGAGGTTTATTTTTTGTACCTAGTATATTATCGAAGTATTCATTAACTAGTATAATATCATCTATCTTACATCCAATTAAACATTACATTAAACTATAGTTTAATGTTTAAATAATTAATATTTCAAATCTTTTAATTTTCAATTTAAGATTATCCATATATTATAATAAATATTAAAAGGTGTATAATTAATTTTCTAATAAAGAAAATTAATTATACACCTTTTACTTTTATATTAGCTATCAATCTTTTTCTAATTTCATAGCTAAAGTAAAGTATTTTAATGAATCCTTTACTTCTCCAAGCTTGTAGTACATATCGGCCATATCTAAATATCTTTCATATCTTCTCTCTTTATTAGCAAATTTAAATAAAGAATCTAGTGATAAATTCATATACATTTCAGCTTCTAAATATAAGCCTTTCTTTTGAAGTATCATACCTTTTAAATAATAGGCTTGTTCGATTAATAGTATATCATCTGTATCAATAGCTGAATTCAACGCTTTATCAGTAATATCATATGCTATATCGTACTCTCCATTTTCATACAGAGCTTTTATGCTCTTATTTAAAAATCTAACATATTTCTTTTTATCATCTATTGGAAATAACTCTATACCTTCTAGAATTTCCTTTATAGCCTTCTCTCTTTCTTTAACATAAAAATAACTCTCACCATTTTTCCCCTTAGATATAGCTAAAATCATAGGGTTGTCCTTTTTATATTCGTAAGCGAGATTCATGTACTTTTCCACATCATTTTTCTTAAGCTTTATACATGCATTGGCAAAACTATGATAAATATCACCCTTATCTAAGGGATCTTCTATAAAATCAATAAAATCCATAGCTTCTTCCAGAACTTTATATGTCTCTTCAATATTGCCTAATTTTTCATAGCACTTACCTTCCCTATAACAAGTATAGGCATACTTTACTTTATCATAATCACCATCGTCTTTAATAAGCTCCCTAGCTCTATCATAGTAATTTACAGCTTCATTATATTCCTTTGTTCTATAAAAGAATGTAGCCATATCAAAATAGTATGTAATAGTATTTTCTTTTGTATTATTCTTTTGATATAAATCATAATATTGAGATACTATTAATTGAATGTTCTCAATCTTATTTTCTTTTACATAGTAGTTAAAAAGTAAATGTATCAATTCAAAAGCCAAGTCATTATAAGAATATTCTAATGCATAATTTAAATTATGCTCAATTACATCAGATATATCACTTTCAGCAACCATATTACTTCTAATCAGTTCAAGATTACTATTAATTTGTTCTTCCACATCTTTTACTAAGTAACTATAATCAAGTGAAAGTTTATCAGCAATATATTCTAAAATATCTTTATCTGCTTTTATCTTTCCATTTTCTATACAACTCATTTTTGATATAGAGACCTTACTTCCACATAATTCTTTTAAAGTTACCCCCTGATACACCCTTGCTCTTTTTATCTTTTCTCCAGTTGATAAAATCTCCATTTGAAACCCCCAATTGATTAATTTTTAAGTATTCCAATTTTCCTAAAAATATTAACCCCTTCATCAAGATACTTAGCTGCTTCAGTATCATTTTTTCTGTCAATATAAAATTTACCTAACATAATTGCTAATTGTGCAACTTGCTTTAATAAATTATTTTTCTTAGCTAAGTCATACGTGTCTATTAGTATATACTCTGCTTCTCTAGACAATTCTTTTAATGTATAAACTCTATACCAAATTAAGTTAACATCTATGATAATTTCTATTTCATTTTCATCTATATAGAAATTAATTTCTTCTAATACTTCTTCACATTTTGCAATATTTTTTATCTTAATATAATTCTCACATATATTCATTAAGGTTTCTATAACCTTCTTATCTTTCCTTCTTATTCTTATATCTTTAGATATTTCATAATGTTTAAAGGACTCTTCTATATTTTCAAATTCATAGAATAACTTTCCAAGATTATTTTCTATTTCAGAAATATTGCTTAATTCATCTAACTCCTTATATACTTCTAAAGTTTTTTGTGAGTATTTTATGGCATTAGTTAGATCACCCTTTTTATTATACTCTTCAGATATTAATAAAAGAGTTTTTGCATACTCTTCTTTATTGTGAACTTGTTCAAACTTACTTTTTGCTAAGAAGGAATAGTCTATAGCCTTCCCAATATTTTCAGTTTTGAAATAAGATTGTGCCATATAATAATATATTTCTCCAAGTAAAGAATCGTTTGCAATGTTATTGTCTAGATATACCTTTTCAGCTTGTCTTAAATAACTGCTTGAAGAATGATAAGCTTTTAGTTTTAAAGTGATTCTACCTAGATTTAAAAATGTATTTATAATCTCTTCATAATTATTATTTTTTATAAAAATTACATTCGAAGATAAGAAAAACTGTTGAGCTAATGTAAGCTCATCTTTAGCCATATATATTTTTGCCCTTAAGTATAAAATTTTAGCTTTTCTATATTCAAGATTATATTTTTCTACATAATATAAAGCATTTTCTATGTACTTTTCACCTGTTATATAGTCTCCAGATAATATATATGATTCAGCAATTTGTTCATAATATATACTTATCTTTTCAGCTTGTGTTTCTTCGGACTCCATTAAATATTCAACAGAAGTTTGTAATGTAGCTGCTAAATATTCTAAGAGATCCATAGAAGGATTAGATCTTCCCGACTCAACTAAACTAATTTGCCCAGGCGTAATTCTATCCCCTGCTAAATCCTTAAGAGTCATATCTAATTCTTTTCTTCTTCTCTTTATTTTTTCACCTAATGCAAGAATCTCCATAACACTCTTCCTTTACTTAATACTATATAAATATTTATATTTTAAAAATTCAGCAATTATAATAAGCCCATGTAACAACTCTTATAATCTGATTTTTTTCGTCAAATTAAAAAGAAAAATATAAAAATTATAATATTTTTCACCTTTTTATTATTATATCATTAAACACTTGTAAAGCACTATATAATTTGGAAAAATTATTATGATTTTTTTTTAAATTCTGGTTTTTATTTAAATTTTTTTATTAATTTCGCTAAAAAATATAGAAATATTTATCTATTTTCTACATATAAAAAAGGCTGTTTTATAACAACCTTTTTTATGTTTAAAATTCTTTAATCATAATTCTACATAATTAATTTTTAAAATGTACTACCTTAAGATATATAATCGCTTACCATACAACAAGCATCTTCAGCCATATTCAACACTCTTTTACTTACTCTTCTTAAATTTTTTTGTGTTTTTCTATCTAATTGTGGTAAAACCATAGCCGTAACTGCCATACCAATTATAGCCCCTGTCATCATACCTCGAAAAACTTTCATCATATTATCACCTCATAAATGTATTTATATATAGTCTTTGTAATTTACATACTAATATTCATAAATATATAGAAGTGATTTAATATTAATTAATTCGATTTTCTTTATTATAAAGATACTCAGCATAATTAAGAACATCTTTTTGCTTCTCTAATGGTAATTTTCTTAAATAAAATACTAAATCCTTATATAAGATATCTTCATATTCATTAACAGCTATTTTTTCTTTAACCTCTTCTTTAATGATTACTTTATCGCTAGCTTCATTAGATAAATTTTCTTTCCCCTCATCTAATTTTCCATCTAATGCAATAATATTATTTATCCTATCCTTTGCTAAAGCTTTAAGTTTAATTTTTGTTTCAGAACTATTTACTGTTATTGTATTATCTCTTAAATACGAATAAACTACATTTTCAGAAACTATAGATAGCTCTTCTTTACACTTTTCATCTGCAACCTCATTAAATAAATCTCCAGTATGACTATCTACCTTAACAAAAATAACTTCAATACCTCTACTCATTAAGTCATTCATTTTATTATAATATTTTACTGAAGATTCTTCATTTCTATTCCAAAATCCAGTAGCATGATGAGCAATTCCCTCATAGTCATGAAATATAACTACTCTTTCCTCTTTCATTTCTATAGCATACTCAAGACCTCTAACTGCTGCCTCTAGCTCGCCAGCTATTTGTCTAATATTTCTATCACTATTACTTGCTGATGATCCACTTTCTATATGTTCAATTATATTATTCTTAACTGCAACTAAAGCATAAGAATACTTTTCAGTACTAATGTTATAGCTACCATCAACATATATATGTAGACACTCCGTAGGATAATTATCTACTCCTTTTTTAAGCATGCCACATCCTTCAAATAAAAAGCTTTTTGCTTCACCTTCAGTAGTGAAGCTCTTATATTTAGCGCCTTTTACTCCCTTTATATACTTCTGACACTCAGCCCATGTATCTACTATCTTATTTTCCACCTTTATATTTTTTGAAAAATCAAATCCCTCTTTAATTGCATAATATTTCTTTGCCATACTTATCTCCCAAAATTAAAATTATAATGCCATTACTTCTTCAATAAAGTTATATACCTTTTCCACATTTTTTGCTCCAGTAAAGTTAATAACATATTCAATAATGTTCTTAATTACAAATACTATGTCATTTTTACCTTCCCAGTTTTCTATAATAATCCTTGTTGGAACATCTGAAATAATTCTCTCTAACGCAAAGAAAGCAACAGCTATTTCATCTACCTTTCCTATGAAAGGAATGTTATCTGGTATTATATCCGTTGGAAAACCTATATATGCAATTGCAGCAGAAATAATTAACTTCGTCTTCATAGGAACTCTTTTATCCTTTAATAATCTAAATAAAAGAGCTGCCATATCGGGAATTATAAATAGATAATCACTAAAAGTCTTTACTTTCTGTGGTAATTTTTCCTCTACATAATCCCTACCTAAACTATAATAATCTCTAACTTTTTCTACATCTGAAAAATCTTCTACTGGATCTTCTTCATCCTCTTCTGTTTCTTCTACAGGTTGTTCCTTTATTAAAGTACCTAAAAGAGAAATATTAATATCTGATACTTCAATATTTAAAAGTTCTTGCCTAGTATATATATCTGAAATATTTAAATCTACATATGGAACATCTTTTAATAAAACTTTTAAATTAATAACTACCTTACCAGAATCATAGCTTATTCCCATATCAGATAATTCTTTTAATGCAAACTTCAATGCTGCCTTCCTCATTAGTGAGAATATCTTAATTTTAGCTATTTTAAATGATGATACTTCACCATGTATAATTCCATTTTCGATTCTAGCAAGCTTTATTCCTGCTACAAAATCTATAGTTATTCCTTTACTAAAGCTACCGTAAAATTTTATTTCTTCATCTACTTCTACTTTTTTTAGAGTAAGACCTTCTACCTTTACAAAATCATTTAAAATGCTTAGCAAATCTTCTCCTGTTAAAGAAACTTTTACACTTGAAATATTCATACTTACCTCCCATATTGTGTTAATTATGCATCTAAATACATATTTAAGTTTGTACCGATGATATAAAGAAGCTTGTCTTTAATATATACGTCTTTTATTTCTCCATCATATTTATCTAATTTAATTATAATATTATTTCCATTAATATTTATATAATCTTCTCCTAGAAATTTTAATATAGATTTTAACAGAATTATACTAGCTCCCTTGAATTTCCCTAACTTAGATATATTTAAATTCTTCGTCTCAAGTACTATTTTGTTATTATAAACTTCTTTTATATAAACAAATCCACTAAAACTACTATTTATTTTACTAAATATATTACCTGAAAAAATTATTCCATTACTAATTTCTATATGGGTTATCTCTATTCCTTTTTCTCTACCCTTTTGGTTAATTAATTCGGTAATATCTTTAGATGATAGTATAGTTGAGTTAAACAATTATATTATCTCTCCTTGCAATATTACTAATTAAATATATTAGTCTAAGTAGTCAGCTATTTAAGTTAAAGTATACTCTATTTACATAAATATTGAAAGATATCTTTTAAAATTAACAAGTCTACCAACACTTACATTGGTAAATACTATGAAGTTCAATGGACTTAAAATTTTAAAATGTTAAAATATTTATGATAATTCATCTTCTATTTAGGAGGTAATAATGAACAAACTAAAGAAAAATATAATTTTTATTCCAATAACAACTGCTATTATTTCCATATTAGCTTTAGCATACTTAAGCTTTGGTTCAAAGGCTAACTACAATAAACAATATTCATTATTTTTAGAAGATATAACTAATAATTCTATATCTAAAGTAATATTTAATAATAATGATAATTTAACTATATTATTAAAGGATGGAAGTAAGTATTCCACTACTAACCCAAATAGTCCTACTTTAAAAGAAGATCTATTAAAAAATAATATAGAGGTTTTAGATGAAAATACATCTAGTCCATCTAAAGCTATAACTTCACTAATACTTTTATCTTCTATAATTTCTATAGTTTTTATATCGCTTAGTAAAAAAAACTTAGGTTCTTCTAAAGTTACCAATTTAGATGTTAAAGACTTTTCAGAGGATAAAAATGCATTAAACTTTGATTCAGTTGCAGGTAATGAGGAAGCAAAAGAAAGTCTTATGGATATAGTAGATTTTCTAAAAAATCCTGGAAAATATAAAGAATATGGTGCTAGAATGCCAAAGGGAGTTATTCTTTATGGATCTCCTGGTACTGGTAAAACCCTCCTTGCAAAAGCTGTTGCTGGTGAAGCTAAGGTACCATTTTATGCATTAAGTGGATCTGATTTTGTACAAGTGTATGTAGGGGTTGGAGCTGCAAGGATAAGGAGCTTATTTAAAAAGGCAAAATCTCATGGAAAAGCAGTTATTTTCATAGATGAAATAGATGCTATTGGTAAGAAAAGAGGAGGTTCTGGTGCTGATACTTCTAATGATGAAAGGGATCAAACCTTAAATGCACTTTTAACTGAAATGTCAGGCTTTAGTGAAGAAGAAGGCATAGTAGTAATTGCTGCAACTAATAGGTTAGATACTCTTGATCCAGCATTATTAAGACCTGGTAGATTCGATAGACATATAGAAGTATCTTTACCTGACCTTTGTGCTAGAGAAAAAATAATTTCTTTACATTTAAATAATAAACCTCATAATAATATAAACATTAATGATATTGCTAAAAAAACTGCTTATTTTTCAGGAGCCAAGCTTGAAAACTTAATAAATGAAGCTGCTATTATAGCTGCTAAAGAAAATTCATCATCTTTAATTCAAGAACATATTGATAAAGCTTTTTCAATAGTTCTTGCAGGTTATGAAAAAAAAGAACGAAAAAGCTACTTAGAAGAAGATAAACTTTTAACTTCTTATCACGAATCTGGACATGCTATTATTTCTTTAATAAAAACACCTGAAGATAAAGTTTCAAAAGTTACTATTATTCCAACTACAAAAGGTGCTGGAGGATATACATTAACTATTCCAAAAGATACCTCATATCAAAGATTAGATTATTTAAAGAGTAGAATAATGGTATTACTAGGTGGAAGAGCTGCCGAAGAATTGATTTTCGGCAAAGATAAGATTTCAACTGGAGCTGAAGGTGATTTAATCCAGACAACAGAAATAGCAATGGCTATGATATCAGAATACGGTATGGGAAAAACCTTGGGACTATTAAAGCTCTCTAAAATAGGACAGTTATCTACTAGTTATGGACATCCTATTGTTGAAGAATGTAGAGAGCTAGTTAATGCTCTATATGAAGAAACCTTAAAAACTCTAATGAACAACAGAGAATTACTAGATAAGATGGCCATGGATCTAATGGAAAAAGAAACATTAGATGAGGAATATATTTCCCAACTGTCATAAAATGCGAAGCATTTTATTAATGAAAGAATGAAAAAATTAAAAAATGAAAGAATGCATATAAAAAATCTTTACAGATTTTTTATATGTAATCTTTAAAACAAAGGAGGTTTTGCATAGCAAAACCTCTTCCTTCATTTTTTCATTCCTTCATTCTCTTAATTTTTTCATTTTAAAATGCTTCGCATTTTAAAACTATTGTGACATTCCTACTATCATTCCTAATATATATGGAACTAGCCATATTAACCATACTACAATACTAAACTTATGGAAGTTATGTAGTTTGTCTTTATCTTTCTTAATGAACACTATTGTCGCCCATATTGCATGGAATAGCATTAATATAATGGCTAATGCACCTGTAATTCCATGAAGACTAAATAAACTTCCCCCATTGGACATTTGTGACATTATAGTAGTTCCAGTTGTATCAAATAATAAACCTATCCAAAAAATTATTACATGAAACTTTTTCAATGTACCACTCTTACGTTCTGAAAATACTCCTATAGTATAAAAAATAAGAGCTAGTGTTATAGTTATAATTGCCATAACTAATTTGATATTCATATTATACCTCCTAAATATAAAAATATACTTTCAGAATAGCTTACCCCTATAAGCCTTACTGAACAACGTTCATTATAGTTTTATAAATTTATATTGTCAATGAATTTATTTCACCTTTAGTATGTGCATAACCATTGACAAATAAAATAAACAGTTTTATAATGAACATAATTCATATAAATGAAATATAAAAATACTAATAGATTTTGACTATAAAAATGAGAAATAAATTTTATATAAAAGAAGGTTGATTAAAATGATAAAAAAGAATTCATTATTATTCTTAGCTGGACTTGTTTGGAGCATCGCTGGATATAATGTACTGAATATTGGATATCAAGCATATGAAGGAAATGTATCAATGATACTTGTTACTCTATCTGTAGCAATATTTTTTCTATTTAAAAATATGATTTTTGAAAATATGGTAAAGAAACACACTAAAAGAATTACTGAATATGAAAATGAAAAACAATGGTTTTGGAAGTTTTTCGATTTAAAATCTTTTGCTATTATGGCATTTATGATGACATTTGGAATTATTGTACGCGTAAATAACTTAGCTCCTGAAGCATTCATTGCATTTTTCTATACCGGCTTAGGTCTAGCTTTACTTTTCTCCGGACTTAAGTTTATATCTAACTATGTGAAAGTTAATTTTGTAAGATTTGCTCATTAAATACTAATAGGTAGGGACTTTTAAATTATAGCCCTACCTATTTTAATTTCTTCCTTTAGTTCCTCTTAAATATATAAAAATGAATTCACTTGGCATCTTTAACATATTATGCATAAGTCCACTTGGAGCTTGCGAGGTCGACAGAGCATAATACGCAATTTTTAATAATCTAATTGTTTTAACCTTATAGTCACCTCTTCTTGTGATGCATTTTCTAACTTATATGATATTATTTTTCTTTCTATATCTCTGCTCACCTTATCAGAATTGCTAAATAGATCTCTAGCAGCATTAATTGCATATGCAAGTATTGATGCTACCCCTGCACTTCCTAATTCAAATCCCATGCTTTCAGTTTCTGATAATTGACTCTTCATCAATTTATATATTTCTGAGCAATAAGCTCCTTTAATAATGATCCTATCATACTTAAATTCTAGCGCTTCTAATAATTCAGTTGGATTATATGCTTCGAAAGCAGGATTTTCTTTTTGCAATTCTAAAAGCTCATCTAATACAGTTCCTGGAGTTTTATCTAAGGCTTCTGCTAAAGCCATAACAACTTTATTAGAATACTTCTCAACGCTTTTACTAGTATGAGTTGCTAATAGTTGTTGACTTATTCCTGTTTTTTTATGAACATCATACCTCTTAATATTATTTCTTTGTAAATATATATCTAGATAATTCATTCTCAAAACCTCCTAATTTTATCCGATCGCTACCATTGCTAACACTCCCACTTCTACAAGTGGGAGCTAAGCACTGCTACGCGCCTGGATTAGTTCTTCTAACCTTCAGATGGAGCAGGGGGTATTCCTGTTAAGAAAACTCCACCTGAAGCTAAGAATCACTTTATTAATAATAATTTATTTATTACTAAAATATTTTTTACTAATAAAATTATATCTCATTTTCTGTTATCTGTAAATATAAAAAATGAGATATCTTTTAGATATCTCATTTCAGACTGCTGACAAAGTGTCAGCAGTCTTTAATTTTATACATATATGTAATATAATAATAAATATTTTAATTTATTACATAGGAGTTTACTAATGATAAACGAAAGAAAAGAATCACAAAATCAA
>NZ_CACRTO010000018.1:0-169422 GCF_902652255.1 Clostridium tertium | reverse complement strand
ACCTTTATTTAACCTGCAAAAATCAATTTTATTGCAGGCTTGTTTGTCATGCAATAAAATATTCAAACTTATATAATTTTCAAAGAGCGAGCAATTCTATGAAAAATCAAGCTATTTTTTCATATCAACTTAACAGATTCCAGTAATTTATTTTAACTATATTTTACCACATCTCTATTTTGTCCGTTAGAGTTATTATGTAGTTTATACTACCTATAAAATTATAAAGATTTAATAAATAATAAACAGGAGCACTGCTCCTGTTTTACATTAAACCTATATATTCTTTATTTATTCTTCACATCATCTATATAGCTTTGAAGCTCCTCAACACACTTAAAAGTTGCTTCTTTACCAAATCAATATCATACTCAACCTCTCTAGCTTCCACTAATTTATTATCCTAGAATAACACTCAGTATTCCACTTTAAAATATATTCAAGCTTATCAGTATCCCATCTATCAAATATACCATCATACTCAAACATATTTGTATCAAAGATAAAATTAACTCCATTATAGTCATTACGAAGTTCCATTTTTCTTTTAACATATCAAGCTGCGGATAGCGCGATTTCTTCATTTGGCGCTTTATATACCTTTTTTAAATCAGCAACAAATATGTTCCTATCCTTATAAGGAACATATCTCATTGAACTTCTAATTTGATGTATTATACAACTTTGAATACTTACATTAGGAAATACTGTTTTTATCGAATCTAGAAGACCTCTTAAACCGTCCATACATGCAATGCATATATCCTTAACTCCTCTATTATTTAAATCATTACATACACTTATCCAGAACTTTACGCTTTCTGATTCACCAATCCAAATTCCAAGTATATCTTTATACCCATCCATATCAACTTCTAAGCATATATACGCTGCTTTAGCCACTATTCTATGGTCATCTCTAACTTTGAAATGAATAGCATCCATATATACAATAGGATAAACCTCGTCTAACATTTTTCTTTGAGTAACCATTTCTATAATTTTTTTTCTTCATCTTCATAGGATTCTGATTTTCTTTCATATTTTCCATGTCCTATTGTTTCCTCCATTTCAGCTTCTAAAAGTTGTTGCATAACATCTTTAAATAATCTTTGTAATAATCCATTTTTACCTGTAACATCTTCAAGAGTTTTACATTTTTTTAATTTCAGCTTCATTATCAATGTTTGGTACTTTTATTTCTTTCATTTGGAATCCTCCTTTTAATTATAAGAATATTATTCCAAATCTACTGCTTAAAAATACATAAAAGGATGTAGTAGATTTGCTTTTACATAAATCTTTCTACATCCTCCAATAATAATAATAATAATAATAATAATAATAATAATATATAGATTAATAAACCCTCTTCCGAAATTGGATAATAAATAAGGAACCACAATTTAACCTTGCAGTTCCTATAATTCATTACTTTTTTATTAGTTTTACTACACCTTCTAAATGCGGAGTGTTTGGGAACATATCCTTAACGCAGCTTTCCACTACCTCATAGCCTGAATCTAATAATACTTTTAAATTATCTACTAAGGTCTTTGGATTACATGATACATAAATTATTTCCTTAGCATTAAATTTAATAACGTATTCTAAAGCTTTTGGATGTACTCCACTTCTTGGTGGATCTAGAATTATTACATCTGGTTTATCTTTAACTGTTTTGATTATTTCTGCTACATCTCCAGCTAGGAATTCACAGTTATTTAAATTGTTAAGTTTAGCATTTTCCTTTGCTGCTTCAACAGCCTCTTCTATAAGTTCAATTCCAACTACTTTTTTAGCATTAGCAGCTGTTATTTGCCCTATAGTTCCTGTTCCACAGTAAAGGTCAAAAACAACCTTATCCTTTGATTCTCCTATATAATCTCTAACTATACTATAAAGGCTTTCTGCTCCCTTAGTATTAGTTTGGAAGAATGAGAAAGGAGATATTTTGAACTTAAGGCCTAACAGTTCTTCAATTATATAATCTTTACCATATAATAAATTAACCTTTTCAGGAACTACTGCATCTGAAAAAGAGTTATTTTCAGTATGTAATATAGATACTAAACTGCCTTTATAATTTTGTTCCTTTAGTACTTCAACATAATCTGATAAGTCAAAATCAATTTGAGTTGTAGTTACTAAGTTAACCATTAACTCTCCAGTATTAATAGCTTTTCTTATTACTAAGTGTCTTAAATAACCTTCTCTTTTCATTACTCTGTAATAAGGTAGGTCTTTATCTTTAAAGTAATCCACAGTAGCCTTAACTATAGTTCTGAAATCTTCATCTACTATTAGACATCCATCTACCGTTACTATACCAAAAGATTTCCCCTTCATATGCATCCCTAATGTAAGTTCTCCACCTTTTTCAAAATCTCCAAAGGTAAACTCCATTTTATTTCTATATTCCCATTGTTCCTTACTTCCAATTATTCCTTTATAATTATCAATAGGAAGGTTTGCATCTATAAATAGGTTCTTAAATTCCTCACTTAATAAATCTAATTGCTTTTCATAAGTTAAATTCTGAGAAGTACAACCTCCACATATACCAAAGTGCTTACAAGGAGCTTCTATTTCATAACTTGCTTTTTCATCTACAGACATTAATTTTAGCTCAGCATAAGCTTCTCTTTTTTTCTTTACTCTCCCAGTAACTACTTGCCCTGGAAAAGCACCTTTTACATATATCTTCTTATTTTCTAAGCTACCTACTCCCATTGATGGGAATTCTGTTTTATCTATTTTAACTTGTACAGTACTTCCTTTTCTCATCTTTACTCCTAAAAAATTATTATATATATGTTTCAATAAGCACTTTACGCTTTCAGATTTTATAGATTTTCAAGTAAAAAGCACATTGATATCTAAATCTTATGAATTGAAAGCATATATATTTTTTAATTAATATATAAGTTTGTTAAAGGCTCCATTACTTAATTACTAACACTGGAAACCTAATTTAATTAAATGTAGAATATTTATAAAACTTATTTAATTGTTTTCTTACCTATAGTCTTCTTAAGTTTAGTTGAAGAACAAATTGGTCCATAAACTATATTCACTAATACATATACCATTAAGAATATTGGTTGTCTTTGAGCAATATAAAATCCGAAAACTCTTAAAACAAGATCGAATATTATTAATAATAAAAGTGATGCTGCTATTACAATAATTTGGTCTATTGCTGAAGCTAATATTCTCTTTAAGAACTTCATAGACTTGCTATCTTCTTTTTCATCATCTACTTCTAATAATGAAGAGTCCCCCTTTAATATTTCTTCACTTGAAGATATAACTTCTTCCTTTTCTAGTATTTCCTTTACTTCTTCTGTTACTGGTTCGTCCCTTAATACTTCTTCATTATTATTATTTTCCAAAACCCGCATCCTCCTAATTAATTAAATTTCTACTACTTAAATTGATAAACTTTTGAATCTATTTTATATAATAAAAAATCATCCTTTATTGTTATTGACTCAACTAATCCATCTAAATTATTTTCTATAGTTTCATCTTTTTTATTATTTTTAACTATATCTATAATAGCATTGTTTAATGCCGTATAATCTCTTTCTGTATTATTTGTCATAGCTTCAGAAAAAGCTGACATAGATGTTTCTTTAAAATCAAACTTTTCTTCATTCTTAATTTGGTCTACATCTAATTTAAAACCAATCTTTAAATTTAAACTTCCCTTAGCCATATTAGAACCATAAAGATTATATCCATAATACATACTTTCCATTCTATTCGGCTCTGGATTTAAATTATCAAAATAAACATACTTTTCATTAACGCTTTCATTATTCTCTTCTTTAATTTTTTCTTCCTTAGTGTACTCTATACCATAAAAGTTAGCTGCTTCTTCTATCCTTGCTGTAATCTCATCATTTAATACATCAACTTCATCTTTTGAATAGTCTTTAGCCCATTCCCCTTCTCCAATAAATGCTTTTTCTTCTTGCCCAGAGGACTTTTCTACCTTTGTGTCTTCCTTTTTTTCATTAGAGGAAGGACTGCATGATGCTAATAAAAAAACCATTGACGTACTCATTATTGCTAAAAATATTTTTTTTATCATAAAATCCTCCTTTGATTTTAAAATTCATTATTATTCTTTCCTAAAGTCACCTTATTATAACATTAACACCTTTACTTTTAAAGTCTTTGACACCTCTTTGACACTTAACTGCCATATTTAATATCACTTTCTCATAATGTATAAATTTAAAATACCCAATTTGAAATGAATAAAAAATCACCTCTATAATAAAGATTTTTTAATTTCCTAATGAATAAAAAAAAAGCTCTTAAAAGAGCTATACACACAAATTATTTTCAGTAATTGATATAAAATTACTACTTTAAATATTTATTGCATTATTTCGAATTATATTTTAGGGTCATCTTCAGATAGCCCTAAAATATAATTTCTTCTCTGTAATTTAAAACAAATTACTTCATCAACTGTTAATTATTAATTGCTAACTGTAAACTACTTTACTACTTGAGAAACTATTATAGCAATACCTATTAAAGCCCCTGCTAAAAATACAGCAACAGCCATATTGCCTTTTTCAAGTTCCTTGTTAAAATCAGCAGGTATTATAGCATCGAAAATCTTATATCCAATTACTAATATAAAAATTCCAAATGCACCAAATAACAAGCTTAGCCCTAAGTTTAAAAGGGTATTTAAAAACATTTCCAAAACCCATTCCCCCTATATGTTATACTTTATTTAATTTTACCATAAATGGTATGTTTATAATATAAAAGATTTGTAACTTTATTATATTCCTACTTGATCTTTTATTTTTTCAAAGGTTTTACTTCCTATTCCATCTATATTTTTTAACTCTTCTATACTTTTAAATCCACCATTTTTTTCTCTATAATCAATTATGCTTTGTGCCTTAACATCCCCTACACCAGTTATTTTTTTCAGTTCTTCTAATGAAGCTATATTAATATTTATTATACTACTATTGTTTGTAGTGCCAGATACTGAGCTAGGAGTTTTTACTACTGATTCATCATTTTTATTAGGAATAATTATAAGCTGATTCCCTCTAAGCTTTTCAGCTCTATTTATTCCATCTATATTTGCTTCAGAAGTTAGCCCTCCAGCTAAATTAATCAAATCTCTTATTATACTTCCATCCTGAATTTCATATACATCTGGATTCTTTACCTCACCTTTTATTTCAACTGTAATTGAAGTATTCTTCGCATTTTCCCTGTCCACATTTGAGCTAGAGACATTAACAGTATTTTCTAAGGCCTCCTCATTACTTTCAGATTCAACATAGATATCCTTCATATATTCATCTTTAAATACCATAGATTTATTTCTCATATATAGAAATAGCGAAGAAGATAAAAATACCATCCCTAAGACAATTATAGATAAAATTCTTATATTTAACCTCTTCTTAATTTCCTCTTTTATTTTCTCAAACATTAAATCCTCCAAAATACTACTTTTTTATAATTATTAACTATTTTTTAAATTTTTAATTATTTTTTAATTAAATATTTTTAAATTATAGAATCATTTTGATATTTCTGTTAAAATATCTTTGTCTATAAAATGTTTGATGTGGGAGAAATTTGTATGAAAAAGTTTATTAAGAAGTTGCTTCTATCCACTTTATTATTTAGTAGTGTACTTTCTACTATGACTGCAATAGAAGCTAAAGCAACAGAATTACCTCCAGTTTATTCTGAAGGTGCAATATTAATGGATGGAAAGACAGGCAAAGTGTTATACTCGAAAAATGAGCATACTCAGTTTGAGCCTGCATCTACAACTAAGGTAATGACAGCTTTAATAGTCCTTGAACATACTAATTTAAATGATAAGGTAACAATAGGAGAAAACCCACCACTTGTAGATGGATCTGCTATTGGTATAAGAGAGGGAGAAATTTATACAGTAGAAGAGCTTATGCTTGGTTTATTACTTGAATCAGGAAATGACTGTGCAGAAGCATTAGCTGAATATGTTGCAGGATCAAATGCTGACTTTGCAAAATTAATGAATGAAAAAGCAAAAGAATTAGGTGCTTTAGATACTACTTTTAAAAATCCAAGTGGATTACATGAAGATGGTCACTTAACCACAGCTTATGACTTGGCCCTTATTATGAAAGAAGCTGCTCACAATGAAGAATTTGTAAGGATAGCTAGAACAGAGTCATATAAATATGTAAATCAACCTTTTTCTGATGGTAGCGAAAAATGGGCAACTAATAGAAATCAATTATTTAATGAATATAGTTCTTACTACTATAATAAAGCTTATTGTGGTAAAAATGGATATACTCCAGAAGCTAATCACTCTTACACTGCTGCTGCATTAAAAGATGATAATATGCTAATAGGTGCATTTTTAAATGCAACAGATAAAGATAATTTTTATGCTAATATAGGACCATTATTTAATTATGGCTTTGATAACTTTGAAACTTTAAAGCTAATAAGTGCTGGAGATATACTATATACTTATAAAATTAATGATGAAATATCTATCCCACTTACTGCTAAAAGTGATTTTTATTATACAAAGTCTATAAATGAAGAAACGCCTACTGTAACTTTAGATTATGATAAAACTGATATAAGTAGACAAGATATTAAAGCTGGCGATGTAATATATAAAGCTAAAATTAATGTAAATGGTGAGACTGTTTCTACTATGGATCTTTTAAGTAGTGTTGATAGAGAATATAGCACTTTAGTTAGAATCAAGGATAGTTTCCAAGATTTCATTAAAAGCCCTCTGAATATAATGCTTGCTATATTAGTAATAGCAATGATTTGCATAGTTTTCAGAATGTTTATTATATCTCGTAGAAGAAAAAATCTTAGAAGAAAAAAAGAAAGATTATTTAGAAGTTAATAATATAAATACCTGTTGTATAATGTTCAATTTTTAGTAATTTTAACAAATTACTTCCTCAATTATCAATTGTTCATTTTAATTAAGGGCTGTCATAAGACAGCCCTTAATTATTTCTTATTATGTCAATTAAACTTTTTATATCTTCTGGTAAGTCAGCTCTCAAACTTAATTCTTTCTTAGTTCTAGGTGACTTAAAATCTAGTCCATATGCATGAAGCGCTTGCCTATTAATAATCGATGCATCTTCTTCTAGTCCATATAATGTATCACCCCATATTGGATGTCCTTGCGAGCTTAAATGAACCCTAATTTGATGAGTCCTCCCAGTTTCTAATAGACATTCTACTAAATCAGAATCCTTGTATCTTTCAATTACCTTGTAATGAGTAATACTTCTTTGCCCTCTATCATCTATTACTCTTCTTATAGTACCCTCTTCTTCAGGTCTATATATAGGTAAATCTATCGTACCTTCCTTGTCTTTCATGTGTCCATGAACTACTGCTAAATATCTCTTTTCAACATTATTATCACTCATATCCTTAGATAGCTCCATATGGGCATACTGATTCTTCCCAATTATTATAAGGCCTGAAGTGTCCATATCTAATCTACTTACAAGCCTAACTATGCATTTTTGATTACTTTCCTTAAAATAGTACATAAGTGCATTAGCCAAAGTTCCGCTCTGGTGCCTTTTTGTTGGATGAACCACCATATTAGGACTTTTATTAACAACTATTATATCTTCATCTTCATATACTATATCAATTGGTATATTTTCAGGATCTATATTTTGACTTTCTTCCTTCATTAGATCAATCAAAACATTTTCTTCTCCCTTTAATACATAATTCATTTTAACTGCTTTATTATTAACGTAAATTCTTTTATCTATAGATGCACTTCTTATTAATCTAGAAGATAAACCAAGTTCTTCTTTTAAATATTCTCTTATCTTTCTACCTTCATATTCCTTTGGAACTACCTTTTTTATATGACTCATCTTTGCCTCCTTTTTTGACAATTAACAATTAGCAATTAATAATTTCAGATGTAATTTGTTCCAAATTACTTTGTTTTTAATTTTTCATTGTGCCATAGCACATTATAATCCCTTTATTAAAAAAGGTGAAATATAGTTAATTAATCTTAATATATTAAAATCAACTAACCTTCAATATTTCACCTTAACCTTTAATTGAATAAATTGTAATCTTCACCTAATAGTATTACTATGTCATAATCCTTATATTCAGATTTACTTATCTTATCAAATTTTTCTATGTCTATGTCTTTCTTTAATAAGTCCTTTAAATCTTTATTGTTAGTTTGAATAACACTCTTCTTTACTGCTTCAGTAGTGTTTCCAACTTCAACATTTTCATATCCAACTGCTAATAGCTTATCTCTTGCTGTAGAGGCTAATCCGTCTATTTTAGTTCCATTTAAAACTATAACTTTAAGATCCTCTCTCTTAATTGATGTTATATTATTAGCACTTGATGGATCCTCCGCATTTAGTGAATTTATTAAATCTCTATTATACTCTCTATCAGCTACTAAAAATGATTCACCATATATATATTGAGGTTCTCCTTGAAGAGTAGTCATAATAATATCGCTAGTTTTTAATCTTATTATCTTCATTCCAAGTGAAACTAAATCTTTAGCTGGAATATTTGTTTCTACATTATCACTAATGGCCTTCAATATCTTTGGAGCCTTAAATATTATAGACGGACTCAGCACCTTATCTGCTAATTTATTCATAAATAGTTGCTGATTCTTAATTCTATCTAAGTCTCCATTAGCTAATCCAGTTCCATCATTATTTTTTCTCCATCTAAAGAACTCTTCAGCCTTTTTCCCATCTAGAAGAACTGTTTCTCCTGCTTTAAAGTTAATATGAAGATCTTGAGCATCATCATCATAATACATATCTTGCTCAATAGTCATCTCTACTCCGCCAATAGCATCAACTATGCTTCTAAAGGCGTTATAATCAACTTCAACTATATAATTTATATCAATATCTAAAAGTGATTCAACCTGTGTTATAACTTCTTCTTCACCACCTAAAACATAGGCAGCATTTATCTTCCAATACCTTTGGTATTCACCTGTATCTAAATAAGCATCTACTTCAATTAGAGTATCTCTAGGTATAGATACTAGATGTACTTTTTTAGTATTAGGATTATAGTTTAAAACCATTATTGTATCACTTCTTCTAATTGACTTATTACCTTGATTATCTGTGTCTCCTATATCCATTCCTAAAACTAATATATTAATCGGATCATTTTTAGAGGCTGGTGGTATTCCAGTTCCTAAATTATTAGTTTTAAGTCCAGATATAAAGCTATAGGCATATAATAGGCCTCCAAGAATTAAGGCAATAATAACGGTAATAATTGAAACTACTATTCTTTTTCTTCTTCTTTTCTTTCTTCTAGCTTCTATTACTCTTCTTCTTTTTATCTGTTCTTCCCTAGTAAGTCTTCTTCTCCCCATGTTGTCATTCTCTTCTCTCCTACTACCCATCCTCTTATTCCTTTCTAACTTTATTCCTTTAACAATAAATAATTTCTTGCTTTTATACTATTTATATCAATAGGAATTCCCTTATTTAATAAGTATTTAATAGTATGAGTTAAGCCTTGAAGAACCCCATTATCTAAGTCTTTAAAGGCTTCTCGTCTTAGTAAGTCCACACCAGGAAAGTTTCTATTTGGTTCAATCATATCTGCTATATAAAGTATTTTATCTAGCTTACTCATATTTTCTTTTCCTGTTGTATGCCATCTCATTGCACTTAATATCTCTTCATCTTCAACTGCAAATACTTCTTTGGCTACAATTGGAGATACAATACTGTGCCATAATTCTTGATTTGCTTCTTCATCATAAGTTAAATTTATATTATTTTTCTTTATTATATCTTGTAATTCATATATAGTCATATTTTTGGCTATATCATGAGAAAGCGCTGCAATTTCAGCCTTATTTTCATCTACCCCATATGCTCTTGCAAGTCTTATAGCCGTATCTGCAACCCCAAGAGTATGAATATACCTATTTTCAATTAAGTTATTTTTAAGGTAGATCTTCATTTCTTCAGTACTAAGCATAATCTTCTCCTTAAATATTACTTTTTAATTACCTTATTACAATAATTATATAAATTATTTGCAATAATATAATCTAAAACTTCCTTAGGAACAAAAAAATCTATTTTCTTTCCTTCTTTAATCCTATCTCTAATAATAGATGAGGAAATTTCTAAATCTATTATATCTAAAAAAGTGATATTTGTGTTGAATTTTTGCTGTATTTTTTCTTTTTGAATTCTTAAATTTTTCTTACTGTACCCCGCTCTATTGAACACTACAAAGTTACAAAGCTTAAATATCTTATCAGGATACTTCCATTTTTCAATATCCATAAGACAATCAGCTCCTGTAATAAAGTACAATTCATTATCATTATTTTTGAAATGTTCTAATGTTTCAAAAGTATAGCTTAAGCCTCTTTTTTCAATTTCATAGTCACTTATTTCAAAATCCTCATAATTTTTTATAGCTTCATATACCATATCATACCTTAAGGAAGCCTCTAAAATATCCTTATCCTTTTTATGAGGGGGGCTTCCTGCTGGTATAAATATTATCTTATCTAATTCTAATTGGTGCTTAGCTTCATAAGCTATATAAAGATGAGCTAAGTGAATAGGATTAAAAGTTCCTCCTATTATTCCAATTTTCATATATCTACCTTGGTAATTCTATCTTAGGTTTTTTTGAGGATTTTTTATATAAAACTATTTTACTTCCTATAGCTTGAATTCCTTCACAACCTATTTGTTCACATATAGAGTTAGAAGCTTCTCTAGCCATTAATCCGCTATTTTCTAACACCTTAATCTTTATTAATTCTCTTGCTTCTAAAGCTTCTTCTAATTGTTTTAAAAAAGTTTCTTCTACACCATTCTTACCTATTTGAAATATCGGGTCCATAGTATTTGCTAACCCTCTTAAATAAGCTCTTTGCTTTCCTGTTATCATATTACTCCTCCTAAATCTTATAAAACATATTCAAATTCAAAGTCATTAAGTCTTACCATATCTCCATCTTCTATGCCCATTTCTCTAAGCTTGTCGAATACACCCTTGTTTCTTAAAACTTTATGGAAGTATCTTAAAGAATCTGCATCATGAATATTTACAGAGTTAAGTAATCTATCAACGAAGGAACCATAAACTACATATACTTTATTTCCTTCTTCTCCATCCTCAATAGAAACATCGTAAGTGAATCTCTTTTCTTCTGGAATATATCTTTCTTCATCGCTAATTTCTAAGTCTTTAATTGGAATTTCAGTAAGCATTCTTCCTGCTTCTTTAATAATGGCTTCTACTCCTGATTTAGTAGCTGCAGACATCTTAAATACCTTATCAAAGCCTAATTCATTTACTTTCTTCTTAAAGTCTTCAAATATCTCTTCATCATAAAGCATATCTGCTTTATTAGCTACAACTATTTGAGGTCTATCCCAAAGCTTAACTGAATATTTCTTAAGTTCTTCATTTATCTTTACAAAGTCCTCAAATGGATCTCTTCCTTCAATTCCTGAAATATCTACGACATGAACTAATAATCTAGTTCTTTCAATATGTCTTAAGAAGTCTAATCCTAATCCTACACCTTCTGCAGCACCTTCGATAATACCTGGTATATCTGCCATAACAAAAGCATTCATTCCCTCAGCTTTTACAACGCCTAAATTAGGCTTTAAAGTTGTAAAGTGATAGTTAGCAATCTTTGGCTTTGCAGCAGTTACTGTAGATAAGAAAGTAGACTTTCCTACATTAGGGAATCCTACAAGACCTACATCAGCAAGTAATTTAAGTTCTAATGTAATCCACATTTCTTCTCCTGGCATACCTGGTTCTGCAAAATGAGGTGCTTGCCTAGTTGGTGTACAGAACTTACAGTTTCCTTTTCCACCTTTTCCGCCCTTTGCAAGAACAAAAACATCATCTTTATGAGAAAGATCTGCAATAATTTTATTGCTCTCAAAATCTCTAATTATCGTTCCTAGTGGAACTCTAATATGTAAATCATCTCCGTCTTTTCCATAACACTTAGAGCCTTCGCCTTTCCCGCCTGCTTCAGCTACAAATTTCTTCTTATATTTAAAGTCTAAAAGTGTTGTTAGACCTAGGTCTACTTCAAAAACTACACTTCCACCTTTTCCACCGTCTCCACCATCTGGTCCGCCTAGAGGCACATATTTTTCTCTTCTAAAGGAAACACAACCATTTCCACCATCTCCAGATTTAACAAATATTTTCGCCTTATCTATAAACATAAAATCACCTATCTTTCATAATTATTCTAACCTTATTCTTATTATTTCAATCTTTCTAAGGTTTATTATATCAAATTTTCAAATGAGCAATTGACAATGTATAATGGGCAAGGGTTATGCATTGTCAATTGCCCATTTACATATAAATAAATTATATTGTTTTCATAAAATAAAGCACCCTAAATTAGGGTGCTTTATGAAAATAATATTATTCTGCTATTTCTTCAAGATTTACTGGGTAAATGCTAACTTTTTTCTTATCTCTACCCATTCTTTCAAATCTAACAACTCCGTCTTCTTTAGCAAAAAGAGTGTCATCTCCACCCTTACCAACATTAGTTCCAGGATGAATCTTAGTTCCTCTTTGTCTAACTAAAATGTTACCAGCTAAAACGAACTCTCCGTCAGCAGCTTTAACTCCTAATCTCTTAGATTCTGAATCTCTACCGTTCTTTGAGCTACCTACCCCCTTTTTGTGGGCAAATAATTGAAGGTTCATCATTAACATACTATTGCACCTCCTCTTTCAACAATCTTATATATTCACTATCTTTTTTACTTCCAAAACTTACTTCTAGAGATTTAATCAAGCTTTCTATACTTTTTTCAAAGGTTAATAGTAATACCTGACACTTCTCTATATCTTGATCTTTAAGATTTGATAAATTGATATGTAAGAAACCATCATTTATCTTATACTTTACATTAAGCTTCAACACCTCTTCAATACCTATCACAGCACCTTGAGATAATACAGAAACGGAATTGCAAATTAAATCATAAGCATCTCCACTTTTCTCTAATTCAACTTTTGATAAAGCATGACCTTCTATCTTAAATCCAAGTCTTAAATTTTCTTTTTTTAAAATTCTAATCTCAATCATAATAATTAAGCTTCGATTTTTTCGATTACTAACTTAGTGTATGGTTGTCTGTGACCAGTCTTCTTTCTGTAGTCCTTCTTTGGCTTATACTTGAAAACTGTGATCTTCTTAGCTTTACCTTGAGATAAAACCTTAGCTACAACCTTAGCACCTTCTACAACTGGTGTACCAACTTTTAAAGCATCACCATTTGAAACTGCTAATACTTCTGTTAATTCAACTGTTGAGTCAACTTCAGCGTTAAGTTTTTCAACGAATATTACGTCTCCTTCTTGAACTCTGTATTGTTTTCCTCCTGTAGATAATACTGCGTACATCAAAACACCTCCTCTTATTACGGTCTCGCCAACCGAGGTACAAAACTCTAAGCTTTGTTTAAAATAAAACCTCTTATGTGCGGTTTAACATCTGCTATTGTACCATACTATTATGTAGATTGTAAAGAAATTTATTCATATTTTTCATAAGCATTTATCTTATAATTTTTAACATTTTCTTTTTGACTATTAAATATTAATGGCTCTATTTTATAGCCCTCAATTCCATCTACAAAATTTAAATATATTTCATTTTTTAACGAATTAATATTGGCAATAAATGAGAAAATATCTCCTCTAACCATCTCTTCATAATTCTTATCTAGCTCAATATAGAAAGATTTAATAGAGTTTTCTTCTTCAGCCTTAATTATTTCATTTTTTATAAGTTTTTCTATATATGATAACTTTAAAACAAAACCTTCCATATTACATCTCTTACAGCCTTCTTCTAAGTATTCATATATAGATTTACCCCTTCTTTTTCTAGCAATTTGGACTAAGTCTAATTCAGTAAATGGAAATACCTTAACATTACCTTTATCTTCTTTTAGTGAATCTTTTAAAGCTTCCATAACTACAGCCTTTTGTGAAAAATCTCTCATATCTATAAAATCTATGACTATTATTCCACCTAAATTTCTTAGTCTAATTTGCCTACCTATTTCTTTTGCTGCTTCAACATTAGTTTCTAATATAGTTTTATCAAAACTTCTACCTTTAATATTCTTTGATGAATTAACATCAATTACATACATAGCTTCCGTCTTATCTATTACAATATTTCCACCACAATTTAAAGCTACCTTTTTATGTCTTAGCTTTATTATTTCCTTTTCAATACCGTAAATATCAAATAAACTTCTGATTCCATTGTACTCTTCTATTATTATGTCCTTGCTTTCACCTAAGGCTCTCTTAACTTCTTTGATATCTTCTTCATTATTAATAATAATTTTGCACTTATTTCCTAAATTCTCGCTAATAACCCTATTTAAAATCATATTATCTCCATAGATTTTACCTAGGTTTAAGCTATACTTTAGTTTTTCTTCCATTTCATAAATTATCTTTAATAATCTTTGCTTTTCATCTAGAAGTAACTCCTCAGTTGCATTTACTGCTTCAGTTCTAATAGTTATTCCATATCCTTCAACAGGGCTTATAATATCTGATATTTTTGATTTTTCTTCCTCATTACTAATTCTTTTAGAGTAATTAATTCCGTATCCACCCTTAGTTACCACCATGAATCTTCCTGGAACGCTAATATTTTTGCTAACCTTAGCACCCTTATTATTTATTGGCTCTTTAATTATTTCAACTAAAAACTCTTGTCCCTTTTTAACGCCTTCTTCTTTTAGCTCCTTGCTAAAATACATATAAGCTTCTTTATCTAATCCAATATCTATAAAGATAGAGTTTATAGCTGGTACTATATTTTTAACTCTACCTTTATAAATTTCTCCTATTTTAGGTTCATTAGAGTTTTCTTCAACAAAAGATTCCATAAGAGTGCCATTATCTTTTATAGCAATTCTTAGTAACGCTTCATCTCTTTCAATGAAAATTTCCCTCATAAAATAATACACTTCCCTAAATAAATTTATATATTGGTATGTATTTATCATCCTTTAATACATACATTTCTTCTCTCTTTATATCTACAAATGCATCTGAAGCTATTTCAGGAATATTCTTTTTAATATACTCTGCAACTAAATCTGGAGATAAGTGCTCTCTGCTTCCTGAAGAAACAACAATATTTAATACTAACTCATCATTGTTTATCCAGTATTTCATTTCCTTAATCATAGTTTTCAAATTAACTTCTTTTTCACCTTTTTTACTCTTCTTAATAGTAGTCCAAGTATCCTCAGCATTTAAATTTTTCATTTTTTCTTCTACAATATTTGAATCTTTACATAGCATCTTTATTGTAAATCTCGCTGCATCAACTAATGCCATACTTTGAGGAATCTTCTTTTCCCCTTCTTTATTAACTACTTTTCTAGCTTCTAAAAATTTAATTCCAGATGCTGTTTTTTCATTTAATCTATTTATAATTTCTTCTTCAGATAATTCTTCTACTAATACTATATCCATATATTCTGCTGAAGAATAAACTCCAACAGATAGGGGTTGCGCTATTGATAATGCCATATGTGGATTAAATCCCTTTGAATATTCCATTGGAAGATCTGCTCTTCTTATTACTCTTTGTATTGTTCTCATTAAATCTAAGTGAGAAATAAATTTAATACTAGATTCTTTAGTAAATTTAATTACGTAACGCACCTTCAAAACACTTCCCTTCTTTAAAGTTAACATTTATTCCACAACCTGTGCATCCTTTTCTACAGTTTTGTGTAAGTTCTGCTTTCTTAGCTTTTTCATTTTCAACTTCTAGATATTTTCTATTAACTCCAATATCTATAAAGTCCCATGGAAGTATTTCATCATAACTTCTATCTCTATATACATAGAAATCTTCATCTATATTACATTCCTTCATAGCTTCCATCCATAGCTCATAATTGAAGTACTCTGACCAACCATCAAATCTTGCACCCTTTTCAAATGCTTTTATTAATAGCTCACAAGTTCTTCTATCTCCTCTAGCAAATACAGCTTCCATAAATGAAGTTTTTTGCTCATGATAATTGTAGTTAATAGCTCTAGTCTTTATAGCACCCTTAACTGCATCTATCTTCTTCCATACCTCTTCTGGTCTAGCCATAGGTGCCCATTGGAATGGAGTAAATGGCTTTGGTACAAGTATTGATGTGCTTACTGTAATCTTTAATCCCTTTGCTCTCTTTTCCTTTGGAATTCCATAATAAACAGCCGCCATCTTTTCTGCAAGCTCACCAATTCCAGCTGCATCTTCTATTTCTTCATAAGGAAGACCTAAGATAAAGTATAGTTTAATAGTACTCCAACCTGACTCAAAAGCACTTTTAGTAGCTTCTAATATTCTCTCTTCAGTTAATCCCTTATTTATAATATCTCTCATTCTTTGAGATCCAGCTTCAGGAGCAAAAGTTAATCCAGTCTTTCTAACCTTTTGGATTTCCTTTATTAAATCTACTGAAAAGGCATCAACTCTTATTGATGGTAGAGCTACACCTACATTCTTGCCACCATGTTCTAATATTAAACTACTAACAAGGTTTTGAATATCTGAGTAATCACATATACTAAGTGATGCTAAAGAAACCTCTTGGTATCCTGTTGCATCTATCATTTTTCTTGCTTGATCTAATAATGTATTAGTAGTTTTTTCTCTTACTGGTCTATAAATCATACCAGCTTGACAGAATCTACATCCATTAGTACATCCTCTTGATGTTTCTAAAACTACTCTATCATGAACTATTTCAGAGTAAGGTACTATCATATCTAAAGGAAAATCTACCTTATCAAAGTTATTTATAATTCTCTTTTTAACTTTTGCAGGAACATCATCATACTTTGGCTTAAATTCCTTTATAGTTCCATCTTCGTTGTAAGTTACATCATATAAAGAAGGTACATAAACACCTTCTATTTTAGCTATTTCTCTTAAAAATTCTTTTTTCTTTCCTTGTCCTTTATATTTTCTATATACATCTAGGACATCATTCATGATTTCTTCACCTTCACCAATTTCAAAGAAATCAACTATATCATATAATGGTTCTGGATTATATGCACAAGGACCTCCAGCCATAATTATTGGTTCATCTTCTCCTCTTTCTGAGGCTCTGTATGTAATACCAGCCATATCTAGCATATTTAATATATTTGTATAACTCATTTCATATTGAAGGGTAAATCCTAATATATCAAACTCTGTAAGAGGATCTTTTGTTTCTAAGCTCATTAATGGAATTCCATTTTCTCTAAGCTGAGCTTCCATATCTGGCCAAGGTGCAAATACCCTTTCACAATATGTATCTTTTCTTTCATTTATAGTATGATAAAGTATTCTTGTTCCTAAATGAGACATTCCAACTTCATAAACGTCTGGGAAACAAAAAGCAAATCTTATGTCAACTTCCTTTGGATTTTTTACTACTTGATTTAACTCTCCACCAACATATCTTGATGGTTTTTCAACCTTATATAAAATATGGTCAGTTAATTTTTTCATACATCTTCCTCCTATAACGGAATTTAAATAGGCGCTGTCACCAACAGCTCAAAATCAAAAATGGAGAATGTAGAACTATTTATTTAATTTTACATTCTTCATTATTCATTTTACCTTGTGCGACAGCACCTATATCTTTATCTTTACTATTCTAGCATATATAAATCTAAAGGTAAATCTATTACTAAGATTTATATAGCTTATTATTCAACCCACTTTTAGTAACATTAGGATTTTGCTTTACATATTCCTCTAAAGTCATATTACCATAACTTTTTAATGCATCAATTAGTTCATCTTCATTTAATATATAAATAAGCTTCATATCATCATCTAAAATATAAAAAGTATTAAACTTATTTCTATCCACCAAAGCTAATACATTAACAAGTCCTTGCTTGTAATAAACTGATATAGTCTTATTTTCTATATAATTATTTTTCAAAATCTTATTTCTTTTTTTAACTATGTTTCCCATAGTTATATACATTGAAGTATGAACTTCCATTCTAGTAATATAAATTATAATTGCAGCACCAATGAAAATACTGAAATTAATACTATGTAGAAATATATAATTGAAAATTCCTATACTAATAAATAACCCTGCTACAATATAACTAATTATGCTTATTATTTTTTGGACTTTTTTAAATAAAATTCTTTTAGTCAAAAGAATTTCCAATATCCTAGATCCATCTAATGGATAAGCAGGTAGTAGGTTAAATACAGCTAAGCCTATGTTTAAATTAATACTTGTATCAATAAAATTATTATTATATCTAAAATTTAAAATATAAAGAATTATTGCAGCTATAATATTAAATAGTGCTCCTGAAAAATACACTATAACTTTTTCCTTTTCTTTAAGGGAATTAATATCTCCAAGTTCTGCATTCATTCCAAAAATATGAAAGTTTATATTATAAAATTTACATCCATATATATGAGCTATAAAAATATGCATTAGTTCATGTAAAATTACCCATACAAAAGCAATTCCAAACATACTGTTATAACTACTTATTAATAATATTAGTATTATTTCTGCTAATATTTTTTTTACGTCTTTTTTCATTTATATCTCCCTATTAATTGCTACAACACTATATAATCACCTTCTATTTCATAAATATTTCTTTTATAACTTTAAGTCACTTTTTAACTCATTATATTTTTCTTCAACAATATTAAGGACCCATTTATAATTTATCCCCACAGACTCAGCCTTATCTAGAACCTTTGTATAATCATAAGTTCTATTAACTTCCGTCTTTATAGTACTATATATCATCTTAGCCTCTTCGTTAGGTAATACCTTTAAAGTAAATACTCCTAAAAACAATAAAAATGTAATTATAAGCCTTCCTATAAGCCTATCTATATATTTAAACTTCTTTTTCTCTTGTTTAGCCCCATAAGTTCCAGCTTTATAGCTATAATTACGTACATTAGAAGTATTAGGATATATATCATCTCTACTAGAAAATATCTTTTCCTTTTTATTATCCTTATCTTTTACCTTCCCTCTCATCTTCTTGTAATAATCACTATAAGCATCTCTATAGTAATTGACCATACACCTCTCTCCCTACCCTTTACATTATTAAAATTTTTTTCTCTATTAATCTATGCAGAGTTGGGATTAAGTATGATTCTAAAGGATTAGATATACATTATGCTATAGCTCCGTCGCATGCTCCAAGTCGCTCTGCGCATAATATATATCTAATCCTTCAATGAAAAAAAATAATAAGCATATGTGCTGTACTAATAATAATAAAAAAACTATTAAAGATTTAAACACTATAGCACATGCAACTGATATATTAATTCAAAAATTTCGTCCCTATAATGGAACAGAAGATAATATAAGTAAAAAAGAAATAATTAAGGCTATTAATGGATCCTTAGAGGAAATGAGCAAATTGCATTATATAAAATAAAGAGAAACTATTAGCTTTAAAAACTTTGTTAAGGAAGATGGATTTTTAATGGATTACCATAAAGAAGTTGAACTATATAGAGAAAAAATGAATGAGTTATTGTAGTTCAATAATGGGATATATAAAAATAAGTATAAAAAAAGCAAATATTCTTAATATGTATATCAATAACATTCAATTGTAAGTGAATATAAATTAGTTGTTTATTATATGCTAAATATAAATATGATTCTAAAGTATATAATCAATATAAATTCCACAGTATTTATTTAATAATGAAAAAATAGAAACTCAATCTAAACTGAGTTTCTATTTTTTTCTTCTTCTAAACATTCTCTATCATATACTTTAAAGAATGGATACCAAAAGAATAAAACGGAATGATATTTTAATTCATTTAGTTTTAGTTATAGGTATCAATGAATTTGATAGAAATATCTTTAGACATTTATGGGAGACCTTAATTACCTTATTTTCAAATAGTGAATGAATCTACTAAATGTACAACCTTAAAGAAGTTTAATAGTCCTATTTTATCAAATATCAATAATAGATTCTCAATAATAAAAATTATATGATAATAACGAGCTGTCACTAAATAACTTTTTCTTTCTTTATAAATCTTGTCATATATGAAATAATTGTTCCCCCGGTAAGCATTGCAAAAATTGATCCAACTCCAAATACCCCACCTAATAACATTCCAACTATACAAAATATAATATCTATAACTGTTTTACAAATTTTATATCTTATATTATACTTCTCTTCTATATAATATAAAACTCCATCAAGACCACTCATTCCAGTATCCACAGATATTAAAATAGAAAATCCTAAACAGATAGAAAGCTGTCCTATTAAGATAAACACAAAAGAGATTAGTAGATTATTTACACTTATTAAACTTCCAATTATACTCATATAAAAATCTACAAAGTACCCACAGATGAAAGCATATAAAAATGTTCCTATTCCTAAAGACTTTCTATTAACTATCAGCGCAAGAATAATAAAAATACCACTATATATAATACTAATTAAACCATAACTTAATTCGAAGTATTTATGAAGTCCTTCTAATAACAAGGTAATGGAATCCCCTCCTAAACCTGATTTTAGAAATAAACTTCCTCCTAAGCCCACAAAATTTATAGCTATTATACTAATTATTACTTTTTTTAACGTCTCCATACTCTCCTCCTTTTTACTCACCCTTAAATTATCTAAGAAATTAGAGCTTACTACAAATATACTTTTGCACCTTTAAGTGAAAATATTAAGTTGAGCACAGAAGGTAAAGTTCCTCATAATAGAATTATAAGTTAGATTAAAGGAGGTTATTATTTATGAATTTACCAAACAAATTTCCAAAAGATTTTTTATGGGGTGGCGCAGTAGCTGCCTGTCAATGCGAGGGTGCATATGATGTCGACGGAAGAGGATTATCTACCTCAGATATCCATGAATATAATAAACATCTTAATAGAGCATGTATTGAAAAAGAAGGTGGCGGCAAATTAGAGGATATTAAAAGAAAGATGGCAGATACTGAAGGTTACTATCCAAAAAGATATGGAATAGATTTCTATCATACTTTCAAAAGTGACTTAGCACTAATGAAAGAACTTGGATTAAAAGCTTTTAGAACAAGTATCTCATGGTCTAGAATATTTCCAAAAGGTGATGAATTAACTCCAAACGAAAAAGGATTAAAATTCTATGATGAACTTATTGATGAAATAATTAAAAATGATATGGAACCTATAATCACTATGTCTCATTACGATATTCCTCTTCATTTAGTTACTGAATACGGTGGATTTGGTAATAAGAAAATGATTGAATTCTTCGTAAGATACGGTGAAGTTCTTCTAAATCGTTTCAAAGGTAAGGTTAAATACTGGATTGTTTGTAATCAAGTTAACTTACTTCCAACTGTTCAATTTGGTTCTCTTGGAATTTATGATGATCAAGCAGAAAATATGGAAGAGTTAATGTACCAAGCAGTACATAATCAATTTGTTGCTGGAGCTAAAATAGTAGAACTAGCAAGAAAAATAGATCCAAATGCTCAAATGGGAACAATGGTTGCGGACGGTACTCTATACCCTGCTTCTTGTAAACCAAATGATGTTGTTTTAGCAATGAAGAAAAACCGTATGCAATATTACTTTACAGATGTACAATTAAGAGGAGAATACCCAATCTTCGCTTTAAGATACTTTAACGAAAATAACATAGATCTAAAAATTGAAGAAGGCGACTTAGATTTATTAAAAAATAACACAATGGATTACTTAGCTATATCTTATTACTCTAGTTCAATTGTGGATTCTACAAAAGATACTATGGCACCTTTTAAAAATTCACTTAATCCAAATCTTGAACCTACACCTTGGGAATGGCGTATGGATCCATTAGGATTCTATAATAGTCTTTCTCAATATTGGGATAGATATCAAAAGCCATTAATGATTGCTGAAAATGGATTTGGTGCATTAGATGTTGTTGAAGAAGATGGCAGTATCCATGACCCTTATCGTATCGATTTCTTAAAGAAGCATATTGAACAACTTAAAGAATGCATAATGGATGGAGTAGATATAATTGCTTACCTTTCATGGGGCCCTATTGATATAGTTAGCTCTTCTAGTGCAGAAATGTCAAAAAGATACGGATATATATATGTAGATATAGATGACCTTGGTAAAGGTACTAGAAAAAGATCTAAGAAAGACTCATTCTACTGGTACAAACAAGTAATAGACTCCAATGGTGAAATACTATAAAATCCAGTTCAAATTTATTATAAAAAAATGCGAATAAAACCGCAAAGATAAATGGACGGCTCATAAGACAAATGGCTGCAAAAAGAAGTTCTAATTTTCGCCATATGCTTACTTTACCGTCCATTTATCTTTTCTAGTAATTCAGCATTTAAAATATTTTAGGAACTTATACTAATTTTTATTGAAATTCAGCTCGTCTGAATTTCTTCATTTAGTAGACCTACATCTATAAGATTAAATTGTTCAAGGAGTTTTTAACATATTGCTAGCAATGGAGGCCGAGCATAATATGTTAAAAACTCCTGTATAATTTAAAACAATTTTTCTAGAAGTAAATTTTCTTTCTTCTCATTCCAACATTCATAACTAAGCCTATAGACATAACTGTAGTTAATAATGAACTTCCTCCATAACTTAGAAGTGGAAGAGTTATTCCTGTTATAGGCATAAGACCTATAGTCATACCGATATTTTGTAACAATGCAAATAGGAAATATGATGCTAAGCCTATACATATTATTGTTCCAAAAGTATCTTTTGATGTTCTTCCTATTGCAATCATTTTAGAAATTAATAGTCCATATAATAGCAGTAAGAATCCAGCTCCTACAAATCCAAATTGCTCTGCAATACTTGCAAATATAAAGTCTGTTTGAACTTCTGGAACATATTGTGGAGCATAACCCACTGAGGTCTCCTTAGTTATTGAATTTCCTTGTATTCCTAATATTCCACCATTTCCTATGCTTATAAGAGATTGTCTTAGCTGATATCCTGCTTGAGAGGTATCAGATTCAGGATTTAAGAAAGATGTTATTCTTTTCTTTTGATAATCTTGAATTAATCCAGAATTCCAAACTATTATAACTGCTATAAGTAATGATAGTAATCCCCCTCCAATTACTCTTATATCTAATCCTGCAATAAAGAATATTCCTACAACTATAAAGAATAAAACCATAGTCATACCCATATCAGGTTGAATTACTATAAATACAGCTGGAACTATTGCATAAAAAGCCATCTTAAAGAAATTCTTAAGTTCATTTATAGTCCCATCCATTTCTTCTAAAACTTTACCTAGCATCATTATTGTTGCTATTTTAGCTAATTCCGCTGGTTGAAAGGATAGTGGACCAAGTCTTATCCACCCTCTTGCACCATTTATATCAGTACCAATAAACATTGTTACTATTAATAACGCAATAGATCCCCAGTAAAAAAGAGGCGTATAAGATTTTAGTAATGTATAATCAATTGCTACTACAAAATATAATGCTACTAAGCATACTACAAACCAAACTGCCTGTCTCTTTAAAAATAGGGTCCCATATTCAACGTTACTTGCATAGTATATATTTACTATTCCAAATATCATTAATGATATCATAGAAAGTAGCATTACCTTGTCTATTTCTTTTAACTGCTTTAAATCTATCTTAAAATTGGATAATGAAAACATATCCTAAACACTCACCTCCATTTTTGATCCTAGGTTTATTATATCCAAAAAACTTATGTTTCTCTATATTATCTTCTATGAATAAATAAAATTTAAGAAATAATTAATTATTCATATCCTAAGTTTTCCTTTCAACTTATATATAAATTGATTCAAATTATAAGTATATAAGTTGTAATAACGTTTTTACATTTTACTTAATTAGCTGAGATAAAAAATATTTCAGTTAAGTAAATACATAATCAACTTATATAAAAATTAAAAGATTGCAGCTTTCATTTAATGCAATTTACGCTTTAAAATTATTTTTCACTCAAATTAATATAGGCACTTAAAATGTAGATTATTTATTGAAACATATATATTAATATTACTTTTATCTAAAGAAAAACTCAGCCTAAGCTGAGCCCCTTATTAATTTCTGTAATTTAAAACAAATTACTCCCTTAATTCTTAATTAATTTTTGATATTTTTAATAGGAATATTAGCTACAAGAGCAGGGTTGTTCCCGTCTACATTTTCACTCTTGCTTACTGTTAATTCAACATCATCAATATCTATTTCTATATATTTAGATAATACCTCTAATATCTCTACTCTTATTTTATCAAGGGTTTCATGAGGTAAATCCCCTCTATCATGTATTAATATTAGTTTTAATCTATCTTTAGCAACATCTTTAGGTGTTTGTCTATTCGAAAATTTCTTAAAAAAATCCACCTCTCTCTCCCCCTTTACTAACGTTTAAATAATTTTTTTAATGATGCGAAGAATCCTTCTCCACCAGTTTTTAAATCCATTAGTGGCACTTCTTCTCCAGTTAATCTTCTAGCTATATTTCTAAAAGCTTGACCAGATACAGACTTTTCATCTAATACTATAGGCTCTCCCTTATTAGTAGATACTGTGATATTCTTATCATCAGGAACTACTCCAAGTAACTCTATTGATAAAGTTTCTATAATATCAGAAATATCTAACATATCTCCTCTTTGAGTCATTTCATAGTTTAACCTGTTTATAATAACAGAATGATCATCTAAGCCTTTAGCATCTAACTTACCAATAACTCTATCAGCATCCCTAACAGAAGTAATTTCTGGATTTACTACAACTACAGCCTTATCTGCTCCTACTACTGAATTTTCAAATCCTTGCTCAATTCCAGCAGGACAATCAATAAGTATGTAATCAAAATCCTCTTTAAGCTGATTTACTATTTTAAGCATATCTTGAGGTCTTATATCATCTTTATCTTTAGTTTGAGCTGTTGGTAATAGACAAAGATTTTGATATCTTTTATCCTTTATTAATGCTTGTTTTAATCTACATCTGTTTTCAATAACATCTGATAATGTATAAACTATTCTATTTTCAAGTCCCATTAAGACATCTAAATTTCTAAGACCAGTATCTCCATCTACTACTACTACTTTTTTATTTAAAGCAGCTAATGCAGTTCCAATGTTTGCAGTAGTTGTTGTCTTTCCAACTCCACCTTTACCTGATGTAATTACTATAGAAATTCCCATTTTATTATCCCTCCAACACTTATATATACATGTTTCAATAAATAAATCACATCAGCGTATTTCTATAAGATTCTAATAAAAAACTGATAGGTAAAATAATCTAATTGAAAGCATATATATTATTTAATTTTTTATTTAAGTTGATAAAATACTTATCTGATATAAATATGATTAATTTAAAGTATAACTTCATAAAACATATAATCTGGTTAAACTTATATATATTTCTTTGGCAAATAAGGTTCTACCACTATATTGTTATCTTTTACTTTAGCAAGCTCTGGATAAGAAGGCTTAACACCATCTTCTGGAGCTATAGTTACAATATCTGCAATTTGTAATATTTCCGGTTGAAGGTTAAAAGCTGAAATTATAGCTTTTTTATTTCCTCCCATACCAGCATGGACTTGACCTTTAATAGTTCCTAGAACCACTATATTCCCGCCTGCATATACTTCAGCACCATGATTAATATCTCCTACAATAACAATATTTCCATAATACCTTACAAGTTGTCCACCTCTTATAGTTTTCTTTATAAATTTAGTTTTTCCTTCATATATCCCATTAAAAATTTTATTTTCTTTTTTTTCCTTAGCTCCAGTTTTCTTTATAGGTTCAAAAACACATTCTTTAATTTGAATCTTATTAAATAAAGTTTCTTTTAACTGTGCTACTTCTTCTTCTTTTAATAAATCTAAGTTCGTTTCTATTTTAATAGATGATCCCTTGTAAAAACCTTTACCCACAGATAACTTTTTAACTAATGCTTCTAGCATATCATCAAAGTTATTAAATCCATCCATATCTATAAAGGCGTTTATTCCGTCACTATTACCTCTAATTTGAATACTATGTACTTTCATTGGCCACCCTCCACCAACTTAAACGTTACTTTTTAAAATTTTTGTCACATATCTATAATTATACAATTAATTTATATATATTAACAACAGTATTTTTTAACAAACTCCCATAAATACCTAATTCCATAATATTTTTCATAACATTATTACAATTATCTTCAAGTATTAAAGATAATATTACAATAATCCTCTAAAAACATCTTATAACCTTTCTTAAATTTTGCAGCTATCAATTTTATCTAAACCTCATTAAAATAAAGAAACTCAGCAAAAGCTGAGTCCCAAATCTTAAATTATAATTTTGAAGAAATTATCTCCATAATTGTGAATTCTTAATTGCCAGTAGTGTCTATCTTTATGCTATCGTCTTTATTATCCTTAAGAGGTGAGTCTTGAACATACTTTCTAAAGGATTCTGATTTTGATGCATATGATGGATCTAACTTTAATAACTCCTCTTTAAAGAAGGCTTCATAAATCGCTTTATGAATAGTTGCACCTTCACTACCTCTACTACCATCGTAGATAGTTGAGAATATAGCTATCTTAGGATCATCTAATGGTGCAAAACTGATATAGTTACCATAAGCCGCTCTACCTTGAATACGATAGTTCTCATCTGTACTAAAGTCGGCAGTACCAGTTTTACCTGCAACCTTTATAGGGAAGTTTGCAAAACTATTATATGCAGTACCATTACTTGGACTAGTATTAACTCTATACATACCATCCTTTACAGCTTGTAAATATTGCTCTGGTATATCTAATTCATCTACAAGCTCAGGCTTATATTCCTTTATTACTTCTCCTGTTGGAGTTGTAACCTTATCTACAACACTTACCTTATACCTTTTACCACCACTAGCTAAAGTAGCTACATAGTTTGCCATTTGGACAGGTGTAGCAAGATTCATACCTTGCCCTATGGCACTAGATATAATTTGACCTGGTGTCTTAATTTGAACTGCTTGGTTATTTATTATATAGAAAGCTATAGCATCTGCTATTACTCCTGCTTCCTCATTAATATCTACGCTTCTATTTTTAGATGTTTCAACTACTGCACTCTTAAATTGAGGTGAAATATCCATAACTTTTTTAATATATGGCACTAAACTTTCAGCAAACTTAGTATTATCTGTTATTTCTTCATCAGTTCCTACCTTTTCTAAAGCTGCTTTCATTTCATTTTTTAATGCAGTCTTTGCTTCCTTTAAGTCGTCTGGATCACTTTCATTATCTTCTATATCAAAAGGCACAAATAAAAAACTATGATAGACACCCTTTTGTAATGCCTCTACTATATCATACATAGGATTTCTTATAGATTGTGCTTTCCATGATTCAAAGTTATATACTTGCCCAAAATCTTCTTGTATTTGAATACCTGTTGATAAGCTCTTTTCATTTTGATCTTCATGTGACATACCAAGACCAAACTTCCATGCATAATGAGCTAAAGTGTCTAAAGCTTCAATGTTACCACCATTAACAGATCCACCATTTTTTTTATATAGTCTATATCCTAGTTCATAAAAATAGTAGTTTGATGAAACTTCTAAAGCCTTTCTTAAGTCTGTAGCACCATTTGCTCTACCTTCAAAGTTTTTTAATATCATTCCTGGTAATTCATCTGTGCTCCAAGTTCCGTTATTATCCATCATAACTTCACCTTCAGTTACTACCCCTTCCATTAATCCAGCTATTGCTGTAATTGGTTTAAATGTAGATCCAGGAGGTAGCAATCCTTGCGTTGCATAGTTAAAAAACTTCTTAGGGTAAGTATCAAACACATCTACTCTTTTCCCCGTATCTTCATCTATAGGGAATAAATAATCTATTCCTCCAGTAGCTCCAGTCCTTTTTATAAATTCTTTGGCATAAGCATCTATATCAGGATCAAAATATTCCTGTGATAATTCATCAGTAAGTTTTCCTGGAATTGAAAAGACATTAGGATCATAATCTGGATAACTTGCCATAGCTATTACCCTACCTGTATTTACTTCTATAGCTACTACAGCACCTCTAGTTGCATTAGGAGCTATACTACTTCTTACTCTTTCTAGCGTATCCTTCAAAGCTTGCTCAGCTGCATATTGAACATTCTTATCTATAGTTAAGTGAACATTATTCCCTGGGTAAGAATCTAATCTAAATAATTCTTCTGTAACTCTACCTTTAGAGTTTACCTTAACTGTAGTTCCACCTTTAACACCCTTTAACTCATTTTCAAAGGCTGATTCTATACCAGCAACACCAATTAAATCTGAAGAAGCATCATAGCCTCTTAATTCATAATTAGTTTCTTTAGAAGAATCTATTGAAGATAGATACCCTAAAGTACTAGATGCTAAAGTATTGTAAGGATAATATCTAATTGGTTCTATACTAACATCTATACCTGGCAAATCATTTAACTTTTGATAAACTATAAATGCAGTATCTTGTTTAATATTTTCAGCAATAGTAACTGCTCTATATCCTTTAAAGCTTTGCATTTTTATAGCATCTTTTACAACCATATATTGTCTTACTTCTTTAAGTGAATATTTAGTTAAAAGTTCATCAAGAATTTCCTTACCAGGCATCTCATCATATTTATCATTATAAGCCTCAAGCCTAGCATTATAAGCCTTATTGGTTTCTCCTTCTTCTTGAACTGGAACTGGATTTACAAGTTCTTGAAGGTTATATATCTTAACAAGTTTATAGAAAGTTTCCTCTGGTGAAATTTTAAGTAGTTCTTTATCTACTAAAGCTATTTCATCATCAGTAAAGTCTGTTTCCTTCCCTTCAAACTCATCCTTCTCTATTTCCTCATTAAGACCTCTATCTCTTTTAAACCTTACTTCAACTATTTTCTTAGTATCAGCATCATCAGTTTTAAAATCAAAATAGAACTTGCCACTACTATCTAACTTTAACAATAAATCATCTTGAAATTCTTCACCATTTTCAGATAAAATCTTAAAAACATTACTCATAGTCTCATAAAAATTTTCATTTTCATCATTAGGCTTAGTATATGTTAAGTTATATGTTTGTATATTAGTAGCTAATATATTACCTTCACTATCATATATCTTACCTCTAGGTGCATCTTCAGATATAAGTCTTGTAGAACTAATATCAGCTCTTTCCTTATAATCTGCATGCTTATATATTTGGAGGTAAACTAATCTTGAAAGTATAGTAGTAAAAAGTACTACCATTATAATATTTAAAACAAAAAACCTAGAAATCTTCTTCTTTTTTTTGGGTTTATTTACTATCATTTAAACCTCCATGACTTCTTTTTATAATTATTATCATAAAGTCTTAAAACAAAATTGTACCCTAGAAACATAACAACAGCATTATAGATTGATGAATAAATACCTATTGTTCCATTAACAGTTTTATCAGATAACTTTAATATTAAAGCTATAGCAAAAACTTTTAATAATGATAAGAACACTGTAGATACAACAGGTATTAATTTCTTTTCTCTATATATGTTTTCACCTATAATTGCTGCAAGTAGGCATAAAAGCATATTAATAAAAGAGTTTACTCCAAAACCATTATAAAAAAATATATCTTGTAGTAACCCTGAAGTTACCCCTATAATAACAGCTTCTTTTCTTCCATAAATAATTGAATAAGCTATTGCAAATGTGAAAATCAAAGTTGGATAAGCACCTTTTATAGAGAAGAAAGGCATAAGAGAGTTATCTAATATTAGAAGTAATAACGAAATTAAAACTAAAATCCACTTCTTCATAAACTACCCTCTAATTCTCATATTTTACTTCCCTAGTTTCTGTAGGGATAATAACAAATAAATCCTCAAGATTACTAAAATCAACATACGGCTTTACTATTGCAGTCTTCATAACTCTAATATCATCTGTTTCTACTGACACTACTTCACCAATTCTGACTTCCTTAGGATAAATCTGTCCAAGCCCTGAAGTTAATATAACATCTCCTTCTTTTATAGCAGAATTAACAGGTAAGTTTGTAACCTTAGTTAACCCATCATTGCTACGAGTTACATATCCTTCTAATATACCTGTAGTTTCTCTAGTGCTATTTACCATAACAGCAACAGCTATATTTTCACTTAATAAGCTTTCAACTATAGCCCAATTAGTTCCTGTACTGGTAACCTGTCCCACAAGCCCCTTATCAGCAACTACTACCATGCCCTTTTTAAGCCCATGATTTTCACCCTTATTTATAACATATCCTTGAGTATAGCTTTCTCCACTATATCCTATAATTTCACACCCAATATATTCATAACTACTTTTAGAATCTGTAAAATTAAGCACTTCTCTTAATCTATCATTTTCTTCCTTAAGCTTATCGTACTCTAATAACTTATTTTTAAGTTCAATATTTTCCTTTGTTAACTCTTTATTTTCATCTTTTACTTCTGAGAAATTAAGAAAAAAGTCTAAAGTCTCCTTTACCTTATCACTAATAGAATAAACAACATTTTGCAATGGATTTATCGTACTGCCTACACCACTTGAAATAGCACCTTTACTTTCACTATTAACCGTGTAAATAATTATGCCTAAAAAGGCAACTGACAGTACTATTACAGTTACTGCCAGTTTGTTTTTAAAAAGCTTCATTATTGGCCTCTTTGAGTTCTACTCAATTCATCAAAATTATCTAAGGCTTTTCCTGCTCCTAAAACAACGCAATCAAGTGGTGACTCTGCGATGTGGACAGGCATATTTGTTTCATAGTTAATTAGTGAATCTAATCCTCTAAGTAAAGCTCCTCCACCAGCTAACATTATTCCTTTTTCCATTATATCTGCTGCTAATTCAGGTGGTGTCTTTTCTAAAGTTGTCTTAATTGATTCTATAATAGCATAAACAGGTTCCTTTAATGCTTCTCTAATCTGATCTTCTGAAACTGTAACAGTCTTTGGAAGACCAGTTATCATATCTCTTCCCTTTATGTCCATTTCTCTTACTTCATCATCTACTTTATAAGCTGAACCTAATTCCATCTTTACTTGCTCTGCTGTTCTTTCACCTATCATTAAGTTAAATTCTTTCTTTATATAAGCGATAATTGCTTGGTCTAATTCGTCCCCAGCAACTCTTAATGATTTGCTTGTAACTATTCCCCCTAAAGAAATTATAGCTACTTCTGTAGTTCCTCCACCGATATCAACTATCATGCTACCAGTAGGCTCTCCTACAGGAAGTCCAGCTCCAATAGCTGCAGCCATTGGCTCTTCCATTAAAACTACATCTCTAGCTCCAGCAAACTTTGCTGCTTCTTCTATAGCCCTTCTTTCAACTTCTGTTACACCTGATGGATAACATACTATTATTCTTGGGCTAGTAAAAGCACTTTTGCTAGATACCTTTTCTATTAATTTCTTAAGCATTGTTTGCGCTATATCAAAATCTGCTATAACACCATCTTTTAATGGTCTAATAGCAACTATATTTCCTGGAGTTCTTCCTATCATTAATTTAGCTTCAGCACCTACTGCTAAAGGTTTTCTAGTTGTACTATTTATTGCCACAACTGAAGGTTCACTTAAAACTACACCTTTACCTTTTACAAAAACAAGCGTATTTGCTGTTCCTAAATCTATTCCCATATCCTTATTACTACTGAAAAATCCCATTTGAATTCCCCTTTCGTTTATATTATTCCTTTTTCTTTCAAACTTACATACTGATTTTTTCCAATTATTAAATGATCTAATAGATCAATTCCTATTATCCTACCACATTCTTTTAACCTAATAGTTATATCAATGTCTTCCTTGCTTGGGGTTGGATCCCCTGAAGGGTGATTATGACAAACTATTATGCTAGAACTACTTCTTTTAAGAGCTTCTTTAAAAATCTCCCTTGGATGAACTATTGAAGTATTTAAACTTCCAACAAAGACATCCTTTAGTCCTATTATGTTATTCTTAGTGTCTAGCATTACTAGTCGTAGAACCTCTTGCTTTAAAAACACCATATCCTTCATTAAAATTCGAGCTATATCATTCGGAGAAGAAATCTTATCTCTTTCCTTAAGTAAAGCTACTTTACTTATTCTCCTAACTAGTTCTCCTACAGCTAAAATCTGACTAGCTTTTTTATTTTTAATGCCTTTTATTTTTGTTATTTCTTCAATTCCAGCATCTAATAAACCTTCTAGTCCATTTAATTCAGATATTATTCTATTGCTCAAAGTGATTATATTTTCCTCTTTAGTCCCTGTCCTTAAAATAATTGCAAGAAGTTCTGCATTATTTAAAGATTCAGGCCCACTTATTAAGAGCTTTTCTACAGGCCTTTCCTCTTCTGGCATATCTATAACTTTAACATTACTCATTTTACACCTCAAAATTGTAATTTATTATAAATATTGCCAAATTACCTATTCCTTAATCTTTTTAAGCATTTTATTTAAAAGGTTCAATGGTAATCCTACTACATTATAGTAGCATCCATTTATACCCTCAACAAACACTCCACCGAATCCTTGAATTCCATAAGCTCCAGCTTTATCTAGTGGCTCTCCAGTTTTTATGTAATCTCTTATTTCCTCATCTGATAAATTAGATATTCTAACTTCAGTATAAAGAGAAGCTTCCTCTACCTTATTATTGTACATATTTATAAGTACTATACCTGAATATACTCTATGAGTTTTACCACTTAGATTTTTTAACATATTATAGGCATCTTCTTCATTTTTAGGTTTTCCTAAAATCTTATCTTCTAGTACAACTATTGTATCTCCTGCAATTATTATTGCATCTTCCTTAAGACATTCTTTAGTGCTTAAAGCTTTTCCTTTAGCTAAACTTATTACATATTCTTCAACATTTCCATTAAAAACAACAGAGTCCTCATCAAAATCACTTACTAATATTTCAAAGTCATCTACTATCCTATGTAATAATTCTTGTCTTCTTAAAGATCCAGAAGCTAATACATATTTCAAATTTATCACTTCCTAATTTGTGCATATTTTTAGTCTTTACAAAAGGTTCAACTAAAACACAAAAATAAAGACAAAGATATTTGTTCCTATCTTATATCTAATATAGTTTATCATTATATAAGCTTTGAAACAAGTAACTTTGCCCCTCTTTGTTTAATTTTTATTTAATTGTAATACTTTTGTTATTATTTCCCATAACCTGCATTTTACTTTTTTATTTTACTTTTTCATTTTACTCAATATTGAATAAATATACTCCAATTCTGAAGCTATATCTTCCCTATTAATATTTTCTTTTAATCCGTCTATATGCCCTTTATATTCCTTTAAAGTTTCTATATTTTCACCTTCTGATAACTCTGGTAGTTTTTTTGCCCAAGCTTTAAAATCATTAGTATTAACTTCTTTAACCTCATCTTCTTTAGTGGTAGTTAATATTTCTAAATAACCTTCAGTTATTACAAAAATTTGCCCTTCAACTTCATTGTTTTTGTCTAAAGGTAAATTTACTTTAATCGCTTCAACACCACTACCTTTTAATGCATCTATAACTGTATTACTATCAGATTCTTTTGTTATTCCAGCTATCACCCTAAACTTACCATCTGAATCTTTAGTTATAAAAGAATCATAATCTGATGGGATGCTTGTTAAAATTTGTTTTGCATTTTCTTCCTTAGAGAAATAACCACATTGAATAAGTGCATAATTCTCAATTTCTTCTTCTTTACTAATATCATTTTCTTCTAAAGCAATATTACCATCTGTTGCTTTTAAATTATTTAAGTTAGGAATAATTTTAAGTAAAAGCCACGCAGAAATTAATCCTATTGCTACAGCTGATAGAGTAGTTATTATTAAAGAAGTAAAAAGTTTTGCTCCATGATTCTTCCTTTTGTAATTATACTTTGTGTACTTCATTCTACCATCCCCCTCTTTCTATACTTATATATATTCCCAATAATAGTGTTATATTCATTATGTAAAATAAAAATAAAAAAATAAGGACTGTAGTACAAACAGTCCCCTTTAAAAAATGTTAAGGTAATTTCAAAGGAATTAATAAAAATAATTTTTGGTTGAAACTCAGAGAGCTGGGCTTCAACCAAAACTCATCATTATTCATTCTTTATCGTGCTTTAGCCTCTTGCTTTCTAATATTTAAATCTTGCTATGTTCTTCTTCATATCTTCTGCTAAATTTCTCATAGTAAGTACTGCATTATTAAATTCTGAAATAGTTGCAGTTTGTTCTTCAACAGAAGCTGCAACCTCTTCTGTTGATGCTGCATACTCTTCTGATAACGCTGAAAGATTTTGCATTATTTCTGTTAATCCATCTTTTTCTGTTTCCATGTCCTTTGATGAATCATTTAATTTATCTAATCCCTCTATAGATTTCTCTACACTATCAGAAATTCCATTGAATTTATTTTCTGTTTCTTTTACTATTTTATCTTCATTTATCATAGCTTTTTCCATCAATTCAATTCTACTAACAGCATTCTTTGTTCTTTCTGTCAAATCTATAATAACTTTTCCTATTTCTTCAGTAAATTTATTTGATTCTTCTGCTAATTTTCTAATTTCTTCTGCTACTACTGCAAATCCTTTTCCGTCTTCACCTGCTCTAGCTGCTTCAATTGCTGCATTTAATGCTAAAAGATTAGTTTGCTCAGCTATTGCCTTTATCATCTTACTAGCATTCCCTATTTCAAAAGCTTTAGAATTAGTATTGTTAATAACATCGGAAATTTCCTTAGTGATTAAGTTTGCATTTTCTCTTTCCTCCGCAACCTTAGCCATTAAATCTAGACCTTCTTTCTTTAGAACATCAACTTCCTCCATAACAATAGTTAACTTATCTAATAAATCTTTGTTTTCTTCAAAACAATTTCCAAGCTTATCTACTTTTACTGTTCCGATTTCAATATCCTTAGCTTGTCTTGTCGCTCCTTCTGCTATTTGAACTACTACATTTGCAATTTCATCAGCTGTAGTATTTACTTGCTCAATATTACTAGTTAACTCCTTAGAATAGTTTGTTACATTTTGAGATAAGTTAGTAGCTTCTTTCATAAAGCTTCTTATATTGTTAACTACTATTTGAATAGACTTACCAACTTCACCTATTTCATCATTATTTCTAATAATGTCTTCAGGAACATCCTTACTTACATCTAAGTTTTGTAAATTAACTGTGAATTCTACTGTTTTCTTTAAAGGCTTAGCTATTTTATCTCCTACATAATAAGCAATACCTAAAACAAATAAAATAAATACTACTCCTAAAAGCAAGAAAATTCTAACTATTCTGCTAAGAGCAGAGTCTATAGAAGCTATAATATCATCTGTTGGAACCCCTACGAATAATGCTCCTATTATTTCCCCTTTTGAATTCTTTAAAGGTTCATAACAAGCTTCATAACCTCTACCATTGATTTGAGTTTCTCCATTATAGGTTTTACCTTGATTTAAATTTTCATATGAATCAGCTGATTTATCTAGTGATGTGGCAACTTGTCTATTTCCACTAGAATCTTTAACCGATGTAGCTACCCTTATAAACTCACTTCCACTTTTCTTAAAAATAGTCGCTTCACCATTAAGTTCATTACCAATCTTATCAATTAGCTTATTGTCATTTTCTATAGATTTACCCTCAGAATCTACTAAAACTCCATTTACTAAATTCACATTACCATATTCGTATTCCATAAAAGATCCAAATGCATTTAAGTCGCTATAAACTTTAGTATCAAAGTTCTGGTGTGCAATCTCAATCATGTGTTTTTTAGCCTGACTATATCCACAAAAAGCTAAAGCTACAACAATTATTGACATTAAAATTGATAAAACTAAAATTAGTTTTGTTTTTATACTTTTCATATTAACACCCCTTTATTACATATCGACTTTTATTTGCAAATATTGATAGTATTTTGATATTTTTCCATAGATTTTAAGATTAATCTTTATTTTGCTTATAGAAAAAGCAAAAAGACCTTATATCAAAATTGTAGTAAATTTTGATATAAGGTCTTAAGCAATATAACTAATATAACTTGTTAATTTATTTTAATTCTTTTAATACTTCTAATAAGTACTCCCAAACATTCTTAACTGATGTTATACTCATATGCTCCTCCGGAGTATGAACATCATAAAGATTAGGTCCAAAGCTTATCATATCTAATTTTCCTAATCTTTCATTGAATAATCCACATTCAACTCCAGCATGAATAGCAACTATTTTAGCCTCTTTTCCGTACATTCTCTTATATACCTCTTGGCATATTCCTCTAACTTTTGACTCGCTATCGTATTGCCATTCTGGATATCCTGCTGTAGTTTCAAATTCTGCACCTAATAAATCTGCTATAGTCTTACTTCTAAGTACTATTTCATCTTTTAAAGATGCTACTGAACTTCTAATTGCACTATCATACTCTACAGTATCGCCATTAGTAATTACTACTCCTAAGTTAGTTGAGCTTTCAACTAACCCTGCTATTTCAACGCTATTAGTATTAATACTATTTGGTATTAAATAAAGTAAGTTTACTGCTTTTTCAGTATCTACTCTTGTAAATACTTTTTCAACTTTTTCTGTATTTTCTAATATTGATACCTTAACTCCTGGATCTTGAGTTTTTAATTCATTTAATAAAACTTCATTCCATGAATTAATTATTTCTTTAGCTTTTTCTAAATCAGCTGATTTTAAAGCTATGATTGCATCAGCTTCTCTAGGAATAGCATTATTCTTTGATCCACCATGAACTTGTGCTAACTTATAATCTAATTCTAATAAGGATTTAAGAATTCTACCCATAATCTTATTAGAGTTTCCTCTTTCCTTATTTATTTCCATTCCAGAGTGACCACCTTTTAGTCCTCTTACAGCAATATGTAAGAAATTGTTATATTCATTAACATCTTCTAAATTTACCTTTAATAAATGCTTACTTCTTACTCCACCAGCACAGCTTACTAATAAATGTCCTTCTTCTTCATTGTCTATATTTAAAAGAATCTTACCAGTAATATTTTCTTTAGAAACAGCCATAGCTCCTGACATACCAGTTTCTTCATCTGTAGTAATTAAAACCTCTAATGGTGGATGAGGAATGTCTGTAGAATCTAATACTGCTAATGAATAAGCAACTGCAATTCCGTTATCAGCCCCTAAAGTAGTATCTGTAGCATAAACCATGTCATCTACAACTCTTAATTTTAGTGGATCTTTTTCAAAATCATGGTCTGTTCCCTTATTTTTTTCACAAACCATATCCATGTGTCCTTGAAGGATAACTGTAGGTGAATTTTCATAACCTTTAGTTCCTGGTTTTTTTATAATTACATTTAATGCTTCATCCTGAACAACTTCTAAATTTAATTTCTTTGCAACGCTAACCAAGTAATCACTTATAGCCTTCTCATTTCCTGATCCTCTTGGTATTTGAGAAATTTCTTCGAAATATTGAAAAACCTTCTTAGGCTCTAAACTTTGTAAAATATTCATAATATTATCTCCTTCCCTTTCTAATATATGTTAGAATTATATTATAAAATAAGTATATCATAGTATATATAATACTTAAATTTTATTTTTTTATTATACTTGTTCTGAAAATTCCTAAAATTTTAATATTTGAGGTGATATTATGCAAAAAACTAAAATGATCTTTACCATTGGTCCAGCCAGTGATAAAGAAGAGATCCTTAGAAAATTCATTAAAATAGGTATGAGTGCAGCAAGATTAAACTTTTCTCATGGTACTCATGAAACGCATAAAGAAAAAATAGATCTAATAAAAAAAGTAAGAGAAGATTTAAACTCCCCTACTGCAATAATATTAGATATAAAAGGTCCTAAGATTAGAACCCATAACTTTGTGAATGATGGAGTTGAACTTTTAGAAGGTCAAGATTTCTCTTTCATATGTGATGATGAAATACTTGGTAATAACGAAAAATGTTCAGTATCATATAAGGATTTATATCATGACGTTAAAGTTGGCGGAGAAATTTTAGTAGACGATGGCCTTTTAAGATTTAAAATCAAAGAAGTAAATGGTAAGGAAATTAAATGTGTAGTTACTGTAGGTGGAGTAATTAAAAATCATAAGGGTGTTAATGTCCCTAATGTTAGAATTAATCTTCCTTCAATAACTGAAAAAGATAAAGAGGACTTAATCTTTGGCTGTGAAAATAAAATTGATTTTGTTGCTGCTTCTTTCATAAGAAAAGCTTCTGACATCCAAGATGTAAGAGATGTTTTAAAAGCTCATGGTGGAGATTATATTCAAATAATAGCTAAGATAGAAAACCAAGAAGGCGTTGATAATATAGATGAAATAATTGAAGTATCTGACGGAATAATGGTTGCTAGAGGTGATATGGGAGTTGAGATTCCTATAGAAAAAGTTCCTATAATTCAAAAGAAAATCATAAAAAAATGTAATGAAGCAGGTAAAATAGTAATAACTGCAACTCAAATGCTTGATTCTATGATAAGGAATTCTCTTCCAACAAGAGCAGAAGCTTGTGATATATGTAATGCTATCTTCGATGGAACTGATGCTATTATGCTAAGCGGAGAAAGTGCTAGTGGTAACTATCCTATAGAAGCTGCTGAAACTATGTCAAGAATAGCAATAGAAACTGAAGAAAATCTTGATTATAATTACTTAAATAGAAGACTTAAGGAACCTTCACTTACTTCTTTCTCAGAAACTATTAGTTACTCAGCTTGTAGAAGTTCAAACCTTCTAGATACTAAAGCTATAGTTGCTGCAACTAGTAGTGGTGCAACAGCAAAACTTATTTCAAAATATAGACCTAAATGTCCAATAATTGCAATTACTCCTCATGAAGAAGTAAGACGAGGATTAAATCTAAACTTTGGAATATTCCCACTTAAATGTGAAATGTTCACCACAACTGATGAAATACTAATAGAAGCTAAAAAAGTAGTAACTAAATTATCCTTTGCTGAAAAAGGAGACGATATAATAGTTGCAGCAGGTATGCCAAATGCAGTAACTGGTGGAACTAATATGCTTAAGATTGAAAAGTTATAAAATGCTAAGCATTTTTTATAATGAAAGAATGAAGAAATGAAAAAATTAAAGAATTAAGAAATTATTATATAAAGCCCTTGCAGATTTTGTAAGAATATCTTTTGTAAAAAATGAGGCTTTGCAGTGCAAAACCTCATTTTTCATTTTTTCATTGTGCCATAGCACTTTCATTATTTCATTATTTAAAGAAGTCTTTAAATAAATCTCCTAAAGAAACTCCCTCGTCAGTATCATTGTATTTTAAGTATTCCTTAGACTTTTCTTCTGCATCCTTTATAGTTAAAGAAACCCTTTTATTTTCATTGTTAACATCTAAAACCTTAACCTTAACTTTTTGTCCTATAGTTAATACATCTGAAGGTTTAGCTATATTTTCTTCAGTTATTTCATTAATATGAACTAATCCTTCAACGCCTGGATATAATTCAACAAAAGCACCAAAGTTTAAGAACTTAACTACTTTTCCTTCTATTACAGCTCCAATTTTTAATTTATCTATGTTCATAGTCCAAGGATCTTCATCTATATTCTTTAGGATTAAAGATACTCTTTCATTCTTAGCATCTACTTCTCCTACAAATACTTCTACTTTATCTCCTTCTTTAACTACATCTTCTGCTTTATTTACTCTTCCCCAAGATAAATCAGTTAAATGAATAAGTCCTGTTATTCCTCCAATATCAACAATTGCTCCTGCTTTAATAAGCTTCTTAACAACTCCTGATCTCTTTTCACCAGACTTTATTGATTTCCATAATTCTTTTTTATTATTTTCAAAGATAGCATCTTCTAAAACTCTTCTTGAAGCAACTATTTTTCTTGCTTTAAAATCTAATTCAATTATTTTAACTTCTAATTCTTTTCCTATTAAATCAGATAAATTAATTCTTTCTCTAGATGCTAAAGATGCTGGAATAAATACTCTTATGCTACCATAATAAGCAACTAATCCACCCTTAACTTCTTCTTTTACATACACCTTTATAGTTTCATCATTATTAAAGGCCTTCTTTATATCTTCTCTTTCAGTAATTTCTAAAGCCCTATTTCTTGATAACTGAACATATCCTTCTCCATCATTAGGTGATAAAACATATACTTTAAGCTTATCCCCTTGATTTACTACTTCTCTTGGATCCTTATCTGTATTTGTTAACTCAGATTTTTCTATAACACCATCAAAGGCATAATTAATATTAACTGTAACTTCCTTATCGTTAACATCAATAACTTCTCCCTCAAGAATATCTCCAGCCTTAATTCTTTTAACATCAAAGTCCTTTAATAAAGCCCCCATGCTTTCCTCTACATTTTGATTTGTCATGTTCTTTCACTCCTTCAAAACAGTATATATGTTTCAATTAATTATTTATATCATTATGGTTATACAAAACTAAAAGTTAATAGAATTATTTAAGTAAAATAGCAAAATCGAAATCATATATATCATTTAATTTTTTATATAAGTTGCTAAAATAATGTCCTTACTTAAATATAATTAAGATGAAAGATAACTTAATTAAAGCTAAAATATTTATCACAACTTATATATACTAAATTAATTTTAGATTATTATGATATTGATTACAAGTTTTATAATAATTAACTTTTTTATTTTTTAATAATATTACCTATATATTTATTATTAGTCAAATTAATTATGATATAATAAATATTAACGAAGTGCTTTATTTCAACTAAAAGTTATTTTATAACTCTTTATCCAATAGAGTTAACCATTAAATAAGAGGTAATTAACGATATACTTATATTGAGTTATCTATTTAGTTAAATATTACTTATTTTTTTATAATTTGGACTTAAATGAAGTTTGTAAATTATATATTTTCTATATAAAATAATAACATAATCTTTTTTCTTGGGGGTGAAACTTATAAAAAGAAAAAATCACAAAAAAATAATATTTACTTTATTCTTGACCTTTATTTTTTTAACCTCTAGCTTTCTTATAGATACTATACCAATATTTGATAGTATTACTAATGGAGAAACAGTAGTATTAGCTAAATCAAAGGGGTCTAGTAGCGGTTTTAAAAGTTCTGGTGGATTTAAAAGTTCAAAAAGTTCAAGTAGTAGCTTTAAATCAAGTGGAGGAAAATCTAATGTATCTAAGACTACTAGTGGATTTAAAAGTGGCTCTTTTAGTAGTGGTAGTTCAAAGTCTTCCTCTAGTAAAAACTCTAGTTCTTCTTCAAGTAGTAGCAATAAAAGCTCTAGCAGCTCATCTACATCAGGTAACTTTAAAAGTGGTTCTTACAGCTCAAGTGTAGATAAAGGCAAGTCTGGAACAACGAAAGGTTTTTCTTCGGGTTCCTATAGTTCAAAAAATGATACAGATACAACTCAAGATAAAGATTATAATAGCAGCACAAGTTATGATGATTCTGGCGGTTCCTTCTTCGGAGACATGATGTTTGGTCTTAATTCTCTGAGAATGTTTAGCTACGGCAGAGGGGGAAGAGGTTTTTCCATAGGATCAATTATAATAATGGCAGTTATATTTATGATTGTAATTAAATTAATAAGATTATATTTAAAAAATAGAAAATACTAATAAATTCTAGGAGGATGGATATGGGAATATTCACAAGAATGTCAAATATGTTAAAATCAAAGGTTAATTCTACTTTAGATGAAATGGAGAATCCAATTGAATTACTAGATCAGAAAATCAGAGATATGGAATCTCAATTAAACAAAGCTAAACTTAATTCTGCACAAATAATTGGAAATGCACATGAAATTAAGAAAAAACTTGATGCAAGTGAAATTGAAGTTAAAGATTATGAAGATAAGGTTAAACTTGCATTATCTAAAAACAATGAAGACTTAGCTAAAAAAGCATTAGCTAGAAAGATTGAAGCTGAAAAGAAACGCGACTCACTAAAAACAAGCTATGAAGCTGCTAGAAGTCAAGCTGATGCAATTAAGAAAAACTTAGCTGCTTTAGAAGCTGAATTAACTAAGACTAGAAATTACAGAGATGAAGCTGCTGCAAGATTTAGCAATGCTCAAGCTAGCCAAAAAATTAATGAAGTGCTTGCTAATGTACAAACTAAATCTAATTCAATTCAAATTGATAGCATAGAAAGAAAGATTCAAAAACAAGAATCTTTAGCTAATGGTCTAGGCGAACTTAGAGATGTTGATACATTTGATAGCGAATTTGAAGCTTTAGATACAGTTGACTTAGATTTAGAGCTTGAAAAGTATAAGAATAATAACTAGGTGCCTATATGTCTAATACAATTGAATTTATAACTAAAGAAAGGGAAACTGTAGGTAAAACTTATACTGATGTAACTTATGCTATAAGCGAAGTTTCTCCCTTTCTTGATGAAAGTATATTAAAGAAAAGAAAGTATTACTCTAAGTTGCCTATCTTAACAAAATACATGGAATTGCTTAATGATGCTGAATATAAAGATAAAAACAAAAAGTTTAGTCTTTTTAAAAAGGATGATACAGTATCTCAATTAACAAGATATAAGCAAGATAATTTAGAAGCTTTTAACCAATTAAATGATTGTTCTAAATGTACTTGCCTAAATTGTATAAAAGAATGTAACTTTAGAAGCTGTAGTGGTTGTAGATCAAACTCCTTTATTAAAAGTTGTGATAAATCTAAAATCAATGTAAGACTTCATAAAGATTTCATTCTAAGTTTAACTAACAATGATACTGGAAGATCTAGTAGATATAAAGTGTTAGCTACAATTGAAAATTGTGAATTAGATAGACTATATATAGCTCTTGAAAATTTAATGGATTCAAATGATAAGCTAATACTGTATTACTATCCTGGAATCTCATCTGATGACTTCGGTGAAATCACTGATGAAGATGAATTTAACTTAGTTGTTGAATCATATGAACAAGCATAAAAAGGACAGCCTTGAGGAGGCTGTCCTTTTTCAATTAACAGTTATCAATTAATAATTAACAATTTAGGATGCAATTCTTTCAGAATTACTTAAGTAAAAAGCTTTATTTAACCCAACGCTTATATTTAACTAAATAAATTTAACATTCATCCACTATCCACTTTGTTAAGTATATCTTATTCGATAAATTGATAAAACTTATCTAGGTCAATACTCCCACTTATTATTTCGTAAGTACTATCTTCAATTCTTATATATTTATTGTCAAACAATCTTATTTTAGTACCATCCTTATTAGTAATATAAACTTTATTTGAATACTCAGTAGGAATCTCCTTATCATACATTCTTAATGTATATCTTGAAAGTTTAGGTATAAAATCATCTATTAAATATTGCTGGTTGCCTTCAGCATCAATAGTCTTATCCTTGATTTCAATTGAAATATAATCACTTTGGATTAAATCCAAAACTTCTGATGCAGCAATATCATTTTTATCACATCCTATTAAGAATAAAGCACAAAGTAATATGCTAATGAATAATTTAACTCTATTTTTCATAAGCCCCTCCACATACTATCTCTCTTTATATGTAATATATTACACAAGCTGATTGTTAAAGTCTAATATTCTAAATCAACACTTATTTAAAGCAAAGCTAAATACAAAACTCATCTTGCTGAATTTTATCCTTTATTAATTTGATTCTTCCAATAGTATTTACTATTATTCCTTTATAACGTAATTGAACTCTAACTATATATTGTGCGTAGAGATACTGGGACTAGCAAGGTCACTTTAGCATAATATATAGTTAGAGTTCTTTTATATAACTATCTTGTAAATACTAGTTCCTTTTCTGTAGATAGTTCTTCATTAAATATATAGTTATCTACATCAAACTTCTTAATATCTTCAATATCTTCTATTTCATTTTGTATTATATATCTACTCATCATTCCCCTAGCTTTTTTAGCATTAAAAGCTATTATCTTATACTCATCTCCCCTAAGTTCTTTAAAAACTGGAGTTATAACATTAATGCTAGGGTTATTCTCTATATTTTCTACTGATTTAAAGTACTCATAAGAAGCTAAGTTAATTATAGTCTTATTATCATGATTGCTTAAATCATCTACTAAACACTCTACTAACTCATTCTTCCAAAATCCATACAAATCTTTAGATTCATTTACTTTAAGCTTGGTTCCCATTTCTAATCTATACTCATTTATTCCATCAAAAGGTCTTAAAACTCCATAAAGACCAGATAATATTCTTAAATGATCATTTGCATAAAATAGATTAGAATCACTAAAACTTCCAACATCCATCCCCATATAAACATCGCCTTTAAAAGCTAGTATTGCTTGTTTAGCTGTATCTAAGGATGGTTCCCACTTTGCAAATCTATCTCTATTTAATGTAGCTAATTTAGTGCTTATTTTCATAAGTTTTTCTAAATCAAAACTGCTGTATTCCTTTATTTCATTTATTATTTCCTGCGATCTTTCTAAAAACCTAGGTTCACTCATAGGTAAATTATTATTCTTTTCTTTAAAGTCTAAAGTTTTTGCAGGAGAAATCACAATTATCATAATTAATCTCCTTTCATTCTATCATTATTTTTTCTTATTCATTTCATTGTAGCAATAATTTATTATATCACTTCTTTTAATTATTCCAATAAATATTCCCTCATCATCTACTACAGGAACAAAATTTTGGTTTGTTGCAAGTGAAATAAGGCTTTCTACATTTGAATTAATCGAAACACTTTTATGTTTTCTTTTTCTTGGTATATCTATTATTCTAACATTTTCTGTATTCTTAAAATTTAAATCTGGAGTATTCTTAAGTTTCCAAAGTAAATCTCCTTCAGTTAATGTTCCAACATACTTTCCATCCTTATCGATTAAAGGAATTGCTGTATATCCGTGATGTTCCATTCTTTCAATAACTTGTCTCATGGTTGCATCTAAATATTCATATATAACCTCATTTTTAGGTGTCAAAAAAAATGCTATATTCATATTTCATCATTCCCCCATACTTTTATTTAAAACAAAGCCATATATATTTTATCATATTTACAATGTAATTGTTTTAGTATCTATGAATTTTAAGATTTAATTAATTTATTGTCCATCTTTTTAACTTTATAGCTATAATTCATATATTCTATTTCGTCCACAATAGTTGAAACTTCCTTATAAACTTCTTCACCACTAAAAGTCTTTTTAACTACAACCTCATTAATAACATTATTATTACACTTTGGACACTTACCTAATGATAAAAATCTCCATTTCAGTGGAACAAAATCATGCTCAATTTCTAACTTTACATTACACCTCGGACATTTTCCAATTATCTTTTCCTTATTTAGCTTATATTCATTTATATTTTCAATATCTACAGCTGGCATATTATAAATATCTTTAATAATATAATTTTTAAGTACTCTAGAATTGTAAATCCTCTTAAACACTTCTGAAGTATAAACTGCATCATTCAATGCATCATGAAGCTTATTATTATCTACTTTAATTTTTAGTTCTTCTAAAGCATTTTTTAAACTTAATGATTTTTTCTTTCCTAAAATCTTTGTAGAGTACTCTTGTAAATCTAAATAATTTTTTAACCAATTCAACTTATTATACTTATGAAAAATTGCATTGTTAATAATTTCTATAATATCATCCTTTGCCCAAGAACATATGACATCCCCTTCGTCTATTAATTCTTGAAGCTTGTCTATTCCTTTTTCAAAACTTAACCCATCTTTTAGATCATCTTCTGTAATATTAGTTATTTCTGAAATTTTAGGATTAAGAACTGGGATTACCTTAGGTTTTATATAAGTCTTAAATTCCTTTAGAGGCTTCATATAGTTGTCTAATTTAATTGCACCTATCTCTATAATTTCGTTATCTAACTCTAAATTTTTAAATTCAGGATTTTCGTCATAAATTTTGGGATAATACTTATGTATTCCTTCTAAATTATTAAATTCTAAATCAATTACTATAAATGCCATCTTTATACCTCACATACATTACTCATATGTATATTATGCCATCTTTTTCAATTTTTTTCACTACTATTTGTATAATTTGCCATAAAATTATGGAGCTCTCTAAAGACAGCTCCATAATTAATTGATATTTTTTATGATTCAAAATCTATACCTGCAAGCTTCATTAAATGAACTGCATTTTGTGTTTCACTTTTTCCCTCTCTAAGCTTATAGTCAAACTTAATATTGTTATTTTCATAATGCTCTTGGAAATTATAGTTCTTAAGCCATGGTCTAGTTAACTCTAAATCACACAACTCTAAATCATGAGTTGATACTAATCCCATAGCATCATTGTTTACTAATTGATTTATAAGAACCTTAGCACCTTCATGCCTATCCTTAGAATTAGTACCTTTAAATATTTCATCTAATAAAAAGAATACTTTTTCTCCCTTTTTAGCAGCTTCTATTAATAATTTTATCCTTAATATCTCTGCATAGAAGGATGATATACTTTCTTCAAGATTATCTTTAGTTCTCATACAAGTATATATATTGAATATCCCACAACTAAAGAATTTTGAACAAGTAGGAGCTCCTATATAACTAAGGATTAAGTTTAGACCAATAGTTCTTAAGAATGTACTTTTACCAGACATATTTGATCCTGTTATTAATGCAACTTTTGTATTAGCTCCATTAACCTTGGCTAGTGAAAAACTATTAGATACTGCCCTTTCCCCTAACATTGGATGAGCTATATTATCACCAATCACTATGTCTTCATCTTTAATAGTAGGATAACTCCAACTCTCAAAGTCAAAATCTAAATTTGATATACTACTTAAAGCTTCAAATTCCCCCATTATCTGAAGCCAAGACTCAAGCTTTCTTCCATTCTTAATTCTCCACTCTTCAAGATTTCTTAATATAAATGCATCTGATAATATAGTTACATTTAATAATAAATAATAGGCATTAGAAGTACTATCTCCTATCCAATCAACTAAATTTTTCAATGCCTGCATTTCTTTGTAACTTGGAGTTCCTTCTACTTTTAATTCTTCCTTTAAATCACATAATAACTTTGATTCAAAGTTCTCTTCTTCTATAAGCTTTAATAAATTAGTAAAGGCTTCTATATCCTTTTTATGATTACTAAATAAATTTATAACACCCTTTAAATCTTTCGTTATAACATTTACTACTGCATAATTTATAATAAAAACTAATATTAAATAGCTTATAGGTAATATTTTTAAAACAACTAATATAATGGACAATGCTGTAAGTCCAATAAATATATATGGTATTATCTTAAACCATAACTTAACTGGACTTGACTTTTTACTCCATTTAATTAAGTCACTTACATCCTTAATTCCGCTTTTCCTTAAAGTTGCTTTAGCTTCGAGATTTTGTCTCCATTTAACTTTTTTCCCTAGCTCTTTTATTGCTTCTTGCCTCTTATTAATTTCCTCTCTAGAAACTTTATCTCTAATAGATAATATTTCAAATAATCTATTTCTCCCAAATTTAGTCTTAGTAGAATTAATCATTTGGAATAATGAATTTCTGCCAAAGATATCTAAATCACTAGTAAAGTTATGATTATCATCTATATATTCTTTTCCATCGTCTTCTTCTTTAAAATCACCATTTATTCTATTTATACCTCTTTTATTTATACATAAAAATATTTCTTCATAATGTTTCTCATTAATTTTTTTATTATGAAAAAAAGCCACTATAATAAAAATTAGAAAACCAATTACTATTGATATTGCCATCACTATTAAGTTTTCTTGCTTATAAAAATAATACCCTGCACCTACTATTAATAGCATAATAATTAACCTAAAAATAGATAGCCTAGATATTATAAATTTCAACTCATTAATCTTTTTTTCGCCTTTTGAAATTTCTTCTTCATAAAAATTAAGCGCTCTACTCATATTCTCACATCACCTCACTGTAGTTATTTTACCATATTTTATATTTTATCTAATAGCTAATTATAATTTTACTTTATAAATAATTCTTCATTTATAGATTATTACCAGTAAATTAAAAAATAATAATAAAAGGCTTAGTACATTTTAGAATGTAGAATGTATAGTGCAGAATGTAGAATTAATGAAAAAAACTCCCTAAGGAGTTTTTAAAACAAATTTATTATCGGTAATTCCGAAGGAATTACTTCCACAATTGTTAATTTTTAATTGCTAATTACTCAAATTACTATATATAGTTTCAAGATTATACTTCATACCTTCTAAATAACTCATATTGTCTTCTTTAGTTTCTAAGCTATATATCTTCACTACCTTTGCTCCTACTTCCTTAGCTAATGTCTCAGCTTCTTTTTCACTAGCTGTAGCTTCACTAAATATTACTTTAACATTATTAGTCTTGCAATAATTAATTAAAGCTTCTAAATTCTTAGGAGTTAATTCACCTTCTCCAAATACATCTGCTATACTTTTTTGAGTCAACCCAAAATCTCTACACAGATATCCAAAGGCTGCATGTCCAGTTACAAAATCCTTATTACTTAGAGAATTGAACTTATTAACATATTCATTATTTAAATCTGTAAATTCCTTTTTTAATTTTTCGAAATTATCTTCATAGTATTCTTTATTATTTGGATCTACTTCACAAAAAGCATTTTTTATATTTTCTGCTTCTTTTATTGCATCCATCAAACTAAGCCAAACATGGGGATCTTTTCCTCCATGATTGTGTTCTTCTATATGTTCTTCATCCATATCTTCATGAGAATGACCATCTTCTAATATGTCCATAGCATTTATATCTTTGCTAGCTTCAACTATTTTTACATCTTTTCCTTCAATAGTACCTAATACTGAGTCTATCCACTCTTCCATTTCAAGACCATTATATAAAAATACATCTGTATCTATTAGGTCCTTTAGATCCTTAGGCTTTGGATCAAAACTATGAGCATCACTCCCATCAGGAACAATAGAGAAAACTTCAACCTTATCTCCACCTATAGCTTCAGCAAAATCTTTAAGTGGATTAATAGTTACTCCAACTCTTAATCTTTCTCCGTCATTTTTTTCTAAGTCCTTACTTTCACATGCTGATAATGAAAATAATAGTACTAACATAAACCCAAGGCATATAATTTTTTTCTTCATATTGCACCTCTTTTTGCAAATGATTTGCATTTATCATAAATTTAATTCTATATTGATTTCCTCTTCTTGTCAATACTATTATTACCATTATTATAATTTTATATAATTAAAATTAATCTTCTTATTATTAAATATTCTTTCTTCTCTAACCTGACATGTAAATATTATTAGCTGAGCAAAATTTGTACTTAGAAGCATATCTAAGGCTGTTTCTATTCTAAAATCATCATATTGCACAAAGGCCTCATCTACTATAAGAGGATATTCTACCCCCTTATAAATCATATCAATAAAAGAAAGTCTTAAAGATAAATATAATTGATCATTTGCTCCATTACTTAACACTCCTCCTGGGAGTATCTCTTTCCCCTTTCTAACCTTCATATCATATGAATCAGATACCATAACATCACTGTATTCATTATTAGTAATCTTCTTAAAATAATCTATAACGTTAGAATTTAATATGGTTCCAAAGTTACCTCTAACCTCTCTTATAGTTTCATTCATATTCTCAATTGCTATTTCACATGATTTTAATAATAGCTCTAACTTCTTTATTTTTTCTTTAACCTCACTTATCTCTTCCTCTATTAGAGGTATTGTCCTCTTACCTATGAACCTATTTTTTAAATAATTTTCAACATCTTTTATTTCTTTTTCTATTTCTATTAATTCATTAGATTTTATAGAAACCTGGTTATCTATTTCCTCTTCTGATGAATAAGAGTAATTTATATTTTCATTAATTATATTCTTAAGCTCTTCTTTTATGGAATCTATATCCTTATCTTTAGTCAATGCTTCATAAGCTGCATTAATACTTTCTAAACTTTTTAATATATCTTCTCTTTGTTTAATCTTTTCTTTTATTTCTAATAATTTTTCTTCTATTTCAGATAATTCAATACTTCCAAGTCCGATATTATCGAGCTTTTCTCTTATTCTTCTTTCTCTTATATTTATTTCATTATTTAATTTTTCAATAGATTTTTCTTCCTTCTCAATATCTATTTTTAATGCTAATACTTCTTTATTTACTTCATCATATTTTGAAAACATAATAATAACTTCGTTAATATCCTTAGCATCAGATGCTTCTAAAATTTCTCTTATATATCCTTCATTAATTTCATAATTTTCTTTTGCTGAATCAATATTTAGTACGCTAATTTGAGCCTCTTTTTCCCTTAACATTATATTTTGTTTTTCAACATATAAATTATATTCATCAAAAAGCTTTAACTTTTTAATAAATCCTTCATAAGAGTTTACAGAAACTAACTTAGTATATTTAAATATCTCCCTTTCTAATTCTTCTATCTCGTCCTTTAATTTTTTAATACTAATATTACCCTTATCTCTACCACTTGATTTTGATTTAAGGGATATTAATCTAAATAGAACTAATGCTAATATTCCAAAAGAGCCTAATAAAATGTATATATTCACCTTAAATATAGTAAGTAAAGTTGAAATAATAGCTAGCAATATAGATACATAAGTAAGAGATTTAACACTACCTATATTCCTCTCCTCATCTGACTTATTATAATTTTCAGCCTTGAATTTAAGCTCTTTTAGTTTTTCTTCATACTTAACTAAAACATCTCTGATTTCATCTCTAACACCTTTAAAGTTTATAGCCTCACCTATCAGCTTCTCTTTATTATTTATATCATCATTTATTTCTTCAATAGACTTATTTAATGATTCATAAGTGCTTATTTTTTCTTTTAAGGTATCCCTCTCCATAGTTGCCTTTATAAACTTATTTTTATCTTCACTAGATAAACCTTCTACGAAAGCCAATCCCTTAGAACTTTCAATAGTCTTAGAGTACATTTCTTTGCTTTCCTTTAAGCTTTTTTCCTCTTCTGACCTCATATCAAGCAAACTTAAATATAATGAGTTTTCATCCTTAATATCACTTATTATTCCTTCATCTATTATTCCATTTCTTGACGAAATACTTTCTTCAATAGATTTTTCTTTCAGCTTTAATTCTTCTTTTTTTCTTAAATACTCAGTAATATCTTCATATTCTTTACGAAGCTTCACTTTTTTTATATATTTCTTATAAATATCTAGATTATTTAATTCTCTTCTAGTTTCTTTTCTTTTCTCTTTTAATGATATTAATAGCTCTTCCTTATCTATATTTTCTTTTGATAATCTATATCCCTCATATCTTTCAGTGTTTAAAGCTTCTAACCTATTTCTTAAAAGATCTAATTCACCTGTCTTCCTTGGCGTAGTTATAGATTTCTTTATGGCTTCAAGCTTTTCAAGCGCTTTTTGCACAGATATATTGTCACTATCACTATTAAGTAGATTTGCTGCCTTATCTATTATTTCTTCTTCCTTATCTCTAGATATGGATACTCCTAATTGGTTTATAAAAAGTGTTTTGTAAAATGTTTGAGAGTTTACATTTAAGAAATATCTTCCTGGTTCATCTTTAGGAATATCTAAAACTTCCTCACCAGTTTCAAGATCTAGAATTTCTGAAGTATCTTCTTTCTTAGTTCCTCCAAAGCTACGGCTAATTATATAACTTCTATTATTGTGAGTTACATAAAGCTCACCTCTTATTTTCTCACCACTTAAAGGCATAAATCTAAGCCTATCATTGCTTTTTATATCCTTTGTTCTTTTTGAATTCATTCCATAAAGCCAAACTCTAATAAAGTTTTGAATGGTACTTTTTCCTTTTTCATTTTCACCATATATTAAATTAATATTATCATTTAACTCTATTACATTATCTTTTAAACCACCAAAGGAAATAATATTTAATTTATTTATAATCATTTAAATTCACTTCCTCCTGTGATAAAGATTGTATTCCAAGCTTTAAGGCCATCTTTAATGCTTCTTTGTCAGATTCATCACCTTGAATTTGTTCTAAAAGCTTTTTAGCAAAAACCCCTTTAATAGAATAATCCTTAGCTATTTCATCAAAATTAAGTTTTATATCTGTCTTATCAATTACCTTAACATAGTAAAACTCATCTCTTATATTCTGTAGTATTACTTCTTCATTAATTCTTAAATAACTTTCTATCTCACCTCTTAGAATAATTTTATATAAATTATTTTTTCTTTCATCTTCAGAAATTGAAGATAGTATTTTTTCTCTAATTTCATGATATCCATCTAAGTTGCTTATATCTACTTCTCTAATACAATAATTTCTCTTAGAAGTTTTTATAAACTCTAAATTCACTGTTCCCTTGCTTACTTCACCTATGACAATGCCCTTATCATCTAATTCATCAAAACCTCTTCCTTGAGGACATCCTGCATAGCTATAAAATGTATTTCCTTCTCTAAGTATTCCACTAAAATTATGTCTATGACCAATAGCTATATAATCAAGATTGCTATCCCTAATATCTTTTAATGTAATAGGATTATACTCATTTCCTTGCTCTGTATTTGATATATCCCCATGAATAACCATGATATTTGTGTATTTTTCATCTATTTCTATATCTTTAATTAAGCTTTCCTTTACATGATGGCTATTGAAAGCTGCCCCCCATACAACTGTATTAAGTTCTTCTAATAATACACTCTCTAAAGTTCCCTTAAAAATATAAGTATTTTCAGGCCAACTAATCATTTTATAAAAGGATTTTGCGAAATAAGGATCGTGATTTCCCGGTGAAATAAATACTCTAATTTTATTAAGTCTCTCTAATTGGTTTTTTATAAATATAAGGGTCTTCTTATTTACTGTCATATTATCAAAAATATCACCAGTTAATAATAAGATATCCACAGTTTCCTCTATTGCAATGTCAATAATTCTTCTAAAAACCTCTAGTAATTCTTCCTTACTTGCAGCAGATATATTTTTATCTAAATCTTTAAATGGCGTATCAAAATGTAAATCTCCAGCTTGTAATATCTTAACTTTTTTCATTTAATCACCTTATTTTCCAACGAACTTTTGTTCTATTTTATCATTTTTCAGTTTCTTATACAATAAGAACAAAGCTCTTAAATATGTATATATAAGCAATTATTTAAATAACAATTAAATAATTGGTATATTTTTCATTTTGCCTGACTTATAATAAATATATAACCTTTATAAATTATTTATTTTTATTTTAAGGAGACGGTATTGTGGAAAAAACAAAGATTATAAAAAAACTAGGCATAGGAAGTTTATCATTAATTACTTCTATTATAGCTATAATATTTTCATTCACTTCTTTTAGCGGGAAGTCTATAGGAGAGGAATTATTAAGTGCAATAGGAATCAAATTTCCATCATTAATAATATCTACACTTCTTTTTATATTATCAATATTTATAGGATATAAGAAAAAAGACAATAAGTACTCTGAATTAGGAATGACTTTATCAATAATTTTTATAGTAATAATAATACTATCCACAATAATTTCTATTTTCTTTAAATAAATTGTGAATAAAAAATACTCAGCCAAAAGCTGAGTATTCTGTATTTAATTTAAATAGTTTAGAATAAATTATCTCTTTTATTCTACATTCTTAATTTCTTACAGTTACTTCTCCTAAACCAACATTTAAATCAAAAGTATATTTTCCTTCATTAGAAGTTTTGGCAGAGACATTTGCTTCCCCTAATCCTGATTTTGTATTAATTCTAATAGGTGCATCTACTGGAACCTTAATATCTGCACTACCTATTCCTCCATCAAACTTAAGGTTACCATTAATATCTCCAAGCTCAACATTAACTTCACCTACGCCACCCTCTATATAAATATCACCACTCTTTTCCTTAGTAACTAAGGAAACTGAACCAACTCCACTTTCTAAATCTAATTTATTAAAGCTTATTTCATCTAAGCTTACTTCTCCTACTCCAGAATTAATCTCAACATTGTTTAACACTAAATCCCTAACATTGAAAGATCCTACTCCAAAGTCTAATTTAAAATCACCATTAAAGCTTCTAGGGATTTTTATAAGAAGCTCACTATAATCATTAACACCTAGGTTTCCAGTTTTCTTTGCTTCTTCAACTATTTGAAAAGTGCTACCACTTTTATTCACATCTACTCCTTTAGAGTAACTACTTAATTCCCCTGTTATTTCAACATTGCTTCCATCATGGTAAATTACTTTTACATCACTTACATCTATTTTCATACTAATCTTATCTATATTGCTAATATCTTCACTTAAGTTTATCTCTTCCTTAGTTGCACTAGAAGAGTAACAAATTTCCCAATTCCCCTTTGAGTATATATAAGGTTTTGATTTTCTAGTTCAGAATAGACTTTTTGTATAGTGTTTGGATTAACTAATTATTCCTTTGATTTTCTACCTTTTTCTATATTTTGTAATTTAAATCTCATAAAAAAAGAAAGAAGCCCTTTGTAATAAAAGTTATACTTTTATTACAAAAAAGCTTCTCCCTTTTGAATGGTGTAACTACTTAATTCTTTGGCGGTATATCCATCCTATTAATTACCTTAGTTATTAATACGATTTTGTGGTTACTTTATTGAATTTTCGTATTGTTCCACCATTCTTTTAACCATTTCACCACCAACGGAACCACATTGTTTTGATGATAGGTTTCCATTATATTCGCTAAATGGAACTCCTAACTCTGATGCAACTTCATTCTTGAATGCACTTAATCCTTTTTTTGCTTCTGGAACTAATGTTTTTGCCATTTGTAATTCCTCCTTTGGCTGATTAATTTGTAAACCGCTTTAAATAATTTTTATTTAATGCTTCAATGTTTACACTATTATCTTAACCATAGCCTGTTTTTATATTCCTAGTAATTCATGGATTAGTTAGCATTATTATTAAATTACGAAGGAGTCTTTAACATATTATACTCATCCTCCGTCGTAAACTCCAAGTCGGCTTACGCACAATATGTTAAAAACTCCTTGAATAATTTAATCTTGTGGATTCTATGATGCTAAAGGAGGAAATTCAGACAAGCTGAATTTCAACTATTATTTAGTGCATAGAGAATTTTAATAGAGTTCTAGCTTAATATAATGACACTTATTAACTTTCAAATTTACAAATTTTAAAATGCTAAGTATTTAAAACGAAAAATTAATGAATGAAAGAAAGAGGTTTTGCTATGCAAAACCTCCTTTATTCTAAATATTCTCTTATAAAAGAATCTATAAAAATTTTTTTATAATCATTCTTTCATTTTTTAATTTTTTCATTCTTTCATTCTTTCATTAATAAAATGCTTCGCATTTTACTACAACTATATGTGAAGTATTCCTAAAAATACTGCAACATAATGTAATGCACTTCCTGCAAGTACAAATAGGTGCCATATAAAATGATTGTATGGCATTTTATCTGCTGCGTAAAATATACAACCAACCGTATATGCTATTCCTCCTAATACAATAAACATTAAAATATTAAATGGTACTAAGAGAAGTACTGTCTTAATATTAATTACAATTATCCAACCCATTAATATATACAAAATAGTTGAAAATGCATTAAATCTGTCTACCCAAAAAGCTTTGAATATTATTCCAAGTAAAGCAATTCCCCATATTACTAATAATAGTTGCATTGATTTTTTATCACTATTCATCAATATTAAAATTATTGGAGTATATGTTCCTGCTATTAAAAGATAAATCGATGAGTGATCTAATATCCTAAGTATCCTTTTTACCATCTTCCCTGGAATACTATGATATAAAGTAGATCCTAAATATAGTATTATCAATGAAATACTATATACCCATACACCGGCTAATGCGTATCCATTTTTACTTTTAGTCGCTGCAATAATTAAAAATATGCTTCCTATAACTGCTAGTATAGCTCCAATTCCATGTGTTACAGCATTAGCTATTTCTTCACCCTTTGTATAAAAATTATATAAAACTTCATTCTTTTTATTGTCCATAATCCTCACTTTCTTCCATATAATACTTTTAATAATTATTTCTCATTTTTAATTATATTATTCTTATTCTTCTCATGTATTTCCACTTTATTTAAATCTCCTGAATAAACTTCAGTATTATTTTTAAAATAAATGAATTTATCTTTACCAATTCCCTTAAATATAACCGGTATCACAGAAGACTTAGCTTCACTATTTAATATATCTAATGAAAACTCAATTAAATTATCCCCTGCATTTACTATATCACCTTCTTGAACAAAGGCATTAAATCCCTTTCCTCTTAAGTTTAAACTATCTATACCTATATGAATTAGAACATCAAAACCTTCAAGAGTCCTAATGGTTATTGAATGCATTTCTTTCGATAAGGTAATAACCATACCTTTTACAGGCGATTTTAATAAACCTTCCTTTGGACTTATAGCAAAACCATCACCTATTAATTTCATAGAAAAAATTTCATCTGGAACTTCTTCTAACCTTATAATTTTTCCTGATATAGGAATATGTATTTCAGCTTTAGTATTAACTCCACTTTTTATTTCCTCTATTTTCTTCTTTTTAACTACTATCTCCTTACCATCCATTATATCTCTTATTTGCTCTTTTAGCATATCTGATTTTGGTCCAAAAACAGATTGAATATTGTCACCAATTACCATAAAATCGACTGCTCCAAGAGATTTAAGCTTACTCTTATTAACCAAAGATAATTTTTTTACAGTAACCCTTAATCTTGTTATACAAGAATCTAGATATTTTATATTTTTAGCTCCACCTAATGCTTGTAATACTTCCTTAGCTAAAGTTCCATCAGAAATATCTATATTTATATCCTCTTCTTCATCTTCTCTACCAGGAGTCTTTAAATCTAACTTCCTTATAATAAACCTAAATCCAAGATAATATATTATAAAGAATACCATTCCTACAATTAGAACCCACCACCAATTAGTTCTATTAGGAATTACACCAAAGAGGATAAAATCTATTAATCCACCAGAAAAAGTTACAGCTATTTTTACATTTAGAAGCTGCATTATCATAAAAGATAAGCCTGCAAAAATGCAATGAACTACAAATAATAAAGGGGCTACAAATAAAAACATAAACTCTATTGGCTCTGTAATTCCAGTCAAAAGAGATGTTAGAGCTCCAGTAAGTAATAATCCAGCAACTAACTTTTTATTTTTTTCATAGGCCTCATTATACATAGCAAGTGCTGCTGCTGGTAGTCCAAACATCATAAAAGGAAATTTACCTGTCATAAAAGTTCCTGCTGTAAATTCAACTCCATCTTTTAATTGAGCAAAAAATATTGCTTGGTCTCCAACTACTAATTGACCAGCTGAATTTATATATTCACCAAATTGATACCAAAATGGAGTATACCATATATGATGGAGTCCAAAAGGTATCAAAGCTCTTTCTATACCTCCAAAAATAAAGGCAGCTATCGTCTCATTAGTACCTATCATATATCTTGAAAAATTTAATAGAACTACTTGAATAGGTGGCCAAATTATGGATAAAATCACTCCTAATATTAAACCTGAAATTGCAGCAACTACAGGAACAAATCTTTTTCCTGAAAAGAATCCCAAAAATTCTGGTAGTCTTATATCATAATATTTTTCATATACAATAGCAGATATTATCCCTATAATAATTCCTCCAAATACCCCTGTAGGAAGAGTAGGTATTCCTAAAACAGTTGTGTACATTGGATTAGTTCCTACTTCATTAATATTGACTCCAGCCATTATTCCAGTAGTCATATTCATTACTAAAAAGCCTACTATAGCTGCTAGTGCTGCAACTCCATCTCCTGAAGACATCCCAATTGCAACTCCTACAGCAAAAAGTAATGGTAAATTATCAAATACTATACTCCCTGCTGATGACATAATATTTGCCATAAGCTGAAAACCTTCTCCTGCAAATAATGGGAAAACATTTAGTATATATTCATTTTCAAATAATGTACCTAATCCCATTAATATTCCTGCTACAGGCAGTAATGCCACAGGTAGCATTAAAGATTTACCCACTCTTTGTAATATTCCAAATGATTTTTTTAGTAATGTAACTATCTTCATTTTATACTCCCACTTATTATATAGTTTATAACTTTTAAATTTATATTCAAAAAAGAATGCCTACTTATAATATTTTACTACTATAGGCATTCTGTAATTCTATCTATTAATTAACCTTTACTTCTTAAAACATTAATAACCCTATGGATATGCATCGTTAAGTAAACTAGTTCATCTTTATTTACTATATAATCATAGTTTTCTTCTATATATTCCTTTATTTTTTCAGCACAATCATAAGCTTCACTATAGCTATTCTTTGCAATTTCTAAAAATTCACCATTATCATCTTGATTTTGACTATTTGTTACTACCCTTTTTGCAAAATACTTTAAATGAGTTAATAACCTATCATAGTTTAAATCATCTTCATTAAATTCTACTGAATAATAGTACCTAATTATATTTAGAATACCTTTCACTATCTTAGTCGTAATCATAGATTCTTTTGCAGTTTCCTTATAACTTGCATTTACTAAATGAAGAGTAATAAATCCTGCCTCATCTTCTGGAAGATTGATTTTAAGTTTCTTATTTAAAAAATCTACTGCCCATAAAGCTACAGTAAACTCTTCCCTATGAATTCTTCTTATCTCTTCTAATAAATCATTTTTAATCTGAACATTATTTTTATAACGTTTTATAGCAAAGGATATATGATCGGCTAATGATACATAAATTTGATTATCTAATTTTCTATTTAATTCTTTTTTTGCATAGGTTATTATTTCATGAGCAAGTTCAAATATTCCATCTGGAATCTGATTAATTAGCTTCTTTATCTTATTTCCAATTCTTTTATCATCTATTACAAATATTTTTTCTATTTTATCTTCCTCTATCTCTTGACCTACTCGCCTATTAAAAGCAATACCCGATCCCATGATAATAACTTCTTTTTTAGTGTTAGGATCTACTGATATAACTACATTATTGTTCAATACTTTCTCTACTATCATTTTTAATTCTCCTTGCTTTAAGAAAAATAAAATACCTAAATTAGGATTAAACTTTTATCCTAATTTAGGTATTGACTGAATTTCAGTAATAATCCAACTTTATCTTAAGAAAATAATATCATTGTATAATTCTACTGTCAACTTTTAAACTACTCAACATTGTTTTACTGGCAATATAATAATAAATGTGCTACCAACGTTCACTTTACTTTCAACATATATATTACCATTATGAAGAGTTACTAATTGCTTAGTTAAGGTTAGTCCTAAACCACTTCCTCCATACTCCTCAGATATATCATTATAAGCTTGTCCAAATCTATCAAATATTGTTTCATGATATTTACTGTCTATTCCTATACCAGTATCCCTTACAGATATTCTTACTTCTTCGCCTAGATCAGTAATTTTAACTTCAATCTTTCCGCCTTCCTTAGTAAACTTAACGGCATTACCAACTAAATTAACGACGCATTTTTCTATTTCATTATCATCGCATTCTATAATTTTTTCTTCTATATCTGGATCAATAATTAGCTCTATTCCATTTGCCTCAATATAATCCTTCATAGAAAGTACAACTTCTTCAACTAAATAAACTATGTCGTGTTCTTTTATTTCAAGCTTATAAGAGCCTGACTCTATTTTTGAAGTGTCTATAATATTATTTATTAAGTTTAGTAATCTATCAGAATTTCTTCTTAATGTACATAAATAATAATCTAGCTTTTCCTTTGGAATATCTTTTTTCTCATTATTTAGTTTTGATAAAAGCTGTTCTATAGAAATAATAACATTTAAAGGAGTTCTTAACTCATGTGATAAATTAACGAAATAATTATTTTTATACTTTTCTATAGTAATTAATTTATCATATAGCTCTTTGTTTTCCTTAAGCTTATTATTTAACTCATAAGTTCTTTGATCTACTAAACTATCTAATATTTTTACTCTATTCCATATAAAATATATTACTAATAACAAAGTAACCCTATACATAAAAAATGCAAATGGTGTTTCCCATGGTTTTTCCCCAACAGTAAATGTAATGTTTGTGGGTTCACTCCAATCTCCAGTTTTATTTCTTGCCTTAACCATAAATGTATATGTACCGGACTCTAAATTAGTATAACTTGCATAATTTCTATTTTCAGCAAGTACCCAATCCTCATCAAGCCCCTCTAATTTGTATGCATATTGAATTTTCACTACATTTCTATAGTCAGGTAGAAAGAAATCAAATTGTATATTGCTATTTTTATAATTCAGATTTATATTTGAAAAATCACTATAATGATTTTCATTACTAGATATACTATCTATTTGTACCTTTGGTAAAAAGCCTTTCTCGTTAAGTTTTAAAGGATGAAAATATGTAAGACCATTAACTCCTCCAAAAAACATTTCTCCATCCATATTTTTATAATAAGAAAATCCGTTAAATTCATTTCCTTGAAGGCCATCAGTTGCATCATAATTGATAAACTTTTCATATGATACATCATATTTAGATATTCCACTATTAGTGCTCATCCAAATATTATCATCTTCATCAATTAATACTCCATTTATAAAGTTATTTGCTAATCCATCTCCCTCAGTATATCTAGTAAAAATCTTATTTTCTTTATCAAACTTATTAAGTCCATATTGTGTTGCAACCCAAATATTATTTTTACTATCTACTGCTATAGATCGAATCGAATTAAAACTTATACTTTTTTCATCATTTTCATCATTTCTGTAAACATTAATCTCGTTTGTATCTATATCTAGACTTATTAATCCACCATCTAGAGTTGATGCAATCCAAAAAAGTCCATCCTTATCTTGAATTATATCTGAATACATAGTCTCTGTTATTCCATTTTTTAAAAAGATATCCTTATAAGATGTAAATTTTTTATCTCTATCAAAATTACATATTCCATCTTTTGTTGCAATCCACAAAATACCTTTATCATCTATATAAAGATTCCTTATATCATTTGATATTAATGAGTTTTTATCATTTCCTTGGAAATATTTTGTGAATTTTTTAGTTAATTTATCATATTTTGTTAAACCATCTTCCGTAGCTATCCATATCTCGTTATCTATTCCCACTATATCTCTAATATTATCACTACTTAATGAGTTATCATCTTCTGAACTACTATACCTTTCTACTTTACCTGTTTTTCTATCAATGACATTTAGACCATCACTTACTGTTCCTACCCAAAGCAAATTTTCATTATCTTCATATATTCCAGCCATCATATTGCTACTTAAAGAATTAGAATCCACAGGATTATTTTTATAATTTTTAAATGCTGTCTGAACGTTAAATAAGCTTATACCATCATATGTACCAACCCATATGGTTCCAGATTCGTCTTCAAATAAACTTAATACATCATTACTAACTATACTTTGGCTATCAAAAATGTTAGATTGATAATTAGTGAATTCATTACTCCCTTCTTCCATTCTGCTTAATCCCTCATCAGTTCCAAACCAAAGGATATTTCTACTATCCTTTAAAATATATCTTATTGAGTTTCCAGCTATAGAATTAGGATCCTTATCATCATGAACATAGCTTTCCATTGTATATGTGTCCAAACTCAGCTTATTTAAACCTCCACCATCCGTTCCAATCCATAAATTGTTTTGATTATCTACAAATAACTTATAAATAAAGTTATCATTTATAGCTAATTTTCCACTATTGTTGTAAAACTTTTTTACTTCTTCAGTATCTTTATTTACTCTATTTAACCCATCAATAGTTCCTATCCATATATTATTATTATCATCTTCAACTATACTATAGATATATTGGCTACTTAGATTGTTTTCACCTTTTTTCTCATCATATGGGTAAAGATTAATAAAATTATCTGTCTCCTCATCATAAACATTTAATCCGTTAGTAGTTGCCACATATATTTTATCATCCTTACCTATTAATATTTCTGTTATGTTATGGTCAGAAATATTACATCCATTTATTCCAGGTAAGTACGTTACATTTTTTTTATTAATAGGATCGATCTTATTTATACCTCTAGAAGTCCCAACCCATATATTTCCGTTGGAATCTTCATTAATTGCGGCTACATAGTTTCCACTAATGCTAGTATTTTTTTCTTTATTGTATCTATATACCTCGAACTTATTCCCATTGTACTTATTTAAACCATCACTAGTACCTAGCCACATATATCCTTTACTATCTTGAAATATATATTGGACAGATGTTTGTGATAATCCGTTTTCTGTTGTTATTTTCTTAAAGTTTATGTTATTTTCATTATTCATTAGAGCTACTACTTCAATATTTATATTTAAAAGCATAGTTAATACTAAAGAAAAACAAACTATTATTTTTACTGCAGACTTCTTCATATATACTCCTCTTTCAGCATAAAATTTACCATAAAGCGCATTTATATTATACCAAACATTTGAATAAATAATATGTACTAATTATCATTTATTCAACAAATATATAATATAGAGACGTATAAATGACAATTTAATTAAAATTGACTATTAAAAATATAAAATTATTTATATAGTTTACGTAATGTAAACATTGACACATCGTCATATTTTTAATAATTAATTCAAGCTTTTATAGATATAGACTTTCCACTAATTAAATACACTTAAATTTAATTACATCATTTTTTTGCACAAAAAAAGACATAGCTTAAATGCTATGTCTTTTTGGCAGGGGCAGTAGGAATCGAACCCACAACCAACGGTTTTGGAGACCGCTACTCTACCAATTGAGCTATACCCCTTCACAACAATTGTTATTATATATTATGTCTTTATAAATGTCAACACTATTAATTCTAATTTTTTATAGCTTCAATTATCTTATTTATATTTGATTTTAAAGCACTATCGTTGCTCTCTAAGCTTAATCCAACATATTTATATTCATTCTTCATTCTACTCTTTAAATCATTAATATCTTCTAAAGATTCATCATAAAAAAATATATTGTTTAAAGAATTATTTAAAGATAACAAGTCATTACTGTCACTAATTTTTGTTACAGTAATCCCAAGGTCTCTAAATAAATAATCAAACTTATCAGTATTAGTAATTACAGTATAATCTTTATACACCTTAATTTCTTCTTTTGATTTAGTTAGGAATTCATCTATTCTCTTAATCAAATTGCTATAGTTTTCTTCATAGTAATTTCTATTTTCAATATCTCTTTCTTGCATAGCAATTTTAATGTTATATAATGCAATTTTATATTCACCAAATCCTAATAAATAATATGGGTTCTCTTGTCCATTTTTTTCTAATTCATAATTTAAAGGCCTTATTCCTCTACTTAAGTTTATTACTCCAAGGTTTGATCCTCTAACATTATTAGTAATATCACTAATCCAAGCTTCATATCCTAGCCCATTATATAAAAACAAATCTTTATTATTTATATTATTTAATACTTTATCTGTAACCTTAAATTCAGCAATATCTTTTTCATTATTAAATAAATATTCTACATTATGTTTTTCCCCGACTATTGCTTTAGTCATATTATATACTTCTTTATTAATAGTTAATATGTTTAAATATGTTTCCTTTTTTTCATCTAGTTCATCTGTAGTATTTGCCATTAATGGATTATAAGAAAAACTTAATCCTAAAAACAAAATAGAAGTAAAAATAACTAAAATATAAGTTAATTTCTTCATTGCAATTTCCTCCAAGGGATATACTTTATTTATATATTATAATATCTTATCATTTACTAAAAAGAATTACAAATTCATTACATATTAATTATATTTGTAATTCAAACATATTTTACCATATGATGGTATCGTTTGCTATACTATATATAATTATTTTGCTTTCTTTTTTTCTTTTATTTGATAGAATATATTATAGGATATTAAGAAAGGAGATATTTTATGCAGTTTTTAGTTAAAAATGTAGAAGAAACTACTGCATTAGGAGTTTCTATAGGCAAGCTTTTAAATGCTGGTGATATAGTTTGCTTAACTGGCGACCTAGGCACTGGGAAAACTCACATAACTAAAGGAATAGCTAAAGGTTTAGGAATCGATGAACATATTACAAGTCCTACTTTTACTATTGTAAATGAATATGATTCTGGCAGACTTAAATTATATCATTTTGATGTATATAGAGTTAGCGATCCCGATGAAATCTACGCTATAGGCTTTGATGATTATATATTTTCTAACGGTGTATCTATAATTGAATGGGCAAATTATATAGAAGAAATTTTACCTAATGATTATCTTCATATATTAATTGAAAAAGACTTATCTAATGGTGAGGATTACAGAAAAATTACTATTACTCCTTATGGAGAAAGATATGATTATATAAACAAGATCTCACCTGAAATAGATTTATAAAATATGGTGCTGTTATAAGGCAGCTCATTATAGTTTGAATTTCACTCAAAGGAGTTAATATAATGAAAATTTTAAGTATTGATTCAGCTTCTAAAGTTGCTACTGTAGCTATATTAGATGATAATAATTTAATTGCTGAGTATACTCTAAATAACAAATTAGAGCATTCTACATTAATAATGGATATAGTTGATAAACTATTAAAAGATTCAGATTTAGATATTGATGACATTAATGGCTTTGTGGTCTCTAAAGGACCTGGTTCCTTTACAGGATTAAGAATTGGTATGGCAACTATTAAAGGCCTTAGTCTAGGTTCAGATAAACCTTATATAAGTATATCTAGTTTAGATGCCTTAGCATATTCTTTTGTTAATTTTGATGGAATCATTTGTCCTATTATGGATGCTTTAAGAAGTAGCGTGTACACTTGCTTATATAAAGGAGAAAATGGCAATTTAAAAAACATAATAGATTACTCTGCTTTAGAAATTGAAGAATTAGTAGAATTATTAAAAGAAAAAAATGAGAAAGTAATATTTGCTGGTGATGCTGTAAATAAGCATAAGGAGTATATATTAGAAAATTTACCTAATGCCATATTTGCACCAGTTCATTTAAACATAATTAGAGCATCTTCCCTTGGAGAACTTGGTCTTAAAAAACTTTTAAATAACGAAAAAGATGATTTAAATTCTTCACCTTTCTATTTAAAGAAACCTCAAGCTCAAAGAGAATTAGAAAAAAGGCTGGCCTTAAAAAATGAAGATAGTCTATAGTCTAATTACTGAGGATGACATAGATGGAATTTATAATATTTCAAAGGATTCCTTCTCTATTCCTTGGAGCTTAAATTCCATAAAAAGTGAAGTATCTAATCCTTTAGCTAAATATGTAGTTGCAAGAGATATTGACTCAAATATTGTTATAGGCTTTATTGGTATATGGATAGTAGCTGGAGAAGGTGATATTACTAATATTGCTGTTGACAAAGGATATAGAGGATTAGGTATAGGTAAAAAATTACTTGAGTATCTTATAAATCTTTGCACTGACTTAAAATGCAATATTATCCATCTTGAAGTAAGAGAATCAAATTTAAAGGCACAAAATCTTTATAAAAGTTTTAACTTTAATGTTGATGGTATTAGAAAAAATTATTATGAAGATAATAAAGAAAATGCAATCTTAATGAGTAAGGATTTACAATTAGCAACTAGCGATTAATAATTAATGGTTTAGATTGCAATTTATTCAAAATTACTAAAAATAAAATGCTAGTAAAATTCTTTAGGAAGTTTTACTAGCATCTTTTATTTTGTATTACAATTTTTATAACTAATAATTTTATATAAAGAAACTTATATTGTTACTAACTATATAAAACTAAACATCTTCAACACTGCTTGTCATATCTATTTGAATACTTTCACCCTCAGGTTCCTCTGAAGTCTTTCTTCTCATACTCTTTACTAATATAGCAACTGTTATTACAGATGAAATTATATCACTCAAAGGCTGCGCTATCCAAACACCATTTACCCCTAATCCAAAAATTCTTGGAAGTATTATTATGAATGGTACTAATAATATAACTTGTCTAAGTAAGCTTAAGAACATCGCTGTCTTAGCATCTCCAATAGATTGAATATAGTTTGATCCTGTAATTGATATTCCTACAATTGGTAACATTAATAAATAAATTCTTAATCCCTTAACTGATATATCCATGAACTTTGGATCCTTATTAAATATTCCAATAATAGCTTCTGGGAAGCTTTGTACTAATATAAATGCCACACATAGTATTATTGTTGCAACTATTAGTGATATCTTATAAGCCTTATGTGCTCTATCTTCTTGCTTTGCTCCATAGTTAAAACCTATTATAGGTTGTGCGCCTTGGTTTATTCCAAATATAGGCATTAAACACATTAAACTAACTGATGATATTGTTGCCATAGCTCCAATAGCTACATCCGTTCCGTATGTTTTTAAAACATTATTTGCAATTACTTGTACTAAACTTGCTGCCATTTGCATTGCAAAAGGTGCAGCTCCAATAGCTAGAATATTCATTACTATTGCCTTATCTAATTTAAGAGATGATTTTTCAAATTTCAAATTAGATTTTCCGCTAATATAATATCTTAAACCTATTAACGCTGTAATTAATTGTGAAATTACAGTAGCTATAGCAGCTCCTTGTATTCCTAAATTAAATACAAATATTAAAACTGCATCTAGTACAATATTAGTTATACATCCAATTATCATAATAGTAGCAGCAAGCTTTGGGTTACCATCTCCCCTTATAGTATTATTTAATGCAAAAGCTACCATATTAAATATATTACCTAAAAGTATTATGTAAATATATGATTTTGCATAGTGCATAGTACTTTCACTAGCTCCAAATTTACTTAAGATTACATCTCCTAATACTAATCCAACTATTGTTAAAATTACTGCAATTATAGCTGCTAAGGTAATTGCATTCCCTATTACCTTTTCTGCTTCTTCTCTTTTACCCTGACCTAGTCTTATAGATATTGTAGTTGTAGCTCCAACCCCAACTAACATAGAGAATCCTAATACTATAGTAGTTATTGGTAGAGTTACTCCAACACCAGTTATAGCTAAAGATCCTACCCCTGGTATATTACCTATAAAAATTCTATCTACAACGTTATATAACGCATTAACTAACATTCCTATAATAGCTGGTACTGAATATTTTAATAATAACTTTCCTATCTTTTCTTTTCCTAATAATTCTTGATGACTCATTAAATCCTCCTTATATACATTTTTTTAATAATGATATCATTGTTTCTTTTTCTTCTTCAGTTAAATTCTTAGTAAGATTATTTTCCCACTCTTTTGCAACTTTATATATTGCATCTCTATGATAGATCCCCTTATCAGTTATAAATATTCTGTAAGCTCTTTTATCATCTTTATCTTCTTTCTTAATTATAAAACCTTCAGCCTCTAACTTTTTTATAGCTCTAGCTGTAGTGCCCTTGTCTATATTAAGCTTTAATGTTAAATCTTCTTGTCTTATTCCATCTTGCCTATAGAGCTCCATTAAAAAATTAAATTGTCCATATCCTAACCCAAGATGGGATAGTTCTTTTAAGAAAAATATATTTCCTTTTCTTTGTATTTCAGATACATATTTAGCTATATTTTCACATTTATATTTATCCAAGGTTAATCTCCTAAATTTAATTACTTTATATTTAACTACTCCATTATATCACTTTTAGTTGCATATACAACTAAATTTTTCTGGTATTTGATAATTATTTTCAATAAAAAGTAATTTATCAGTAATTTTTCTATAAATTAAAAAAGGGCTGTCTCACAAACAGCCCAAACAAATAATTATTTATGTAATTCTTATAGAATTACTAAAATCAATTACTCTTTCAAAACTCCTTTAGGAGTTTTTTATCAATTCTTCATTATTAATTTTTCATTGTACGACAGTACCAATATTTATATCTATATAGAGCTTAACTTGCCCTTCTTTACACTATCAAAATTTGAATCTACATCAAAAATTATACTTGCAACCTTCTTATATACCACATATGTTATCCCACATACCATAATGGACTTAACACCATTAAAAGGTATTAACCCTACTGTAACATAATTTATAGATTCAGCTGGTGTCATCGGCATACCATAAGCTGGTAATAAGAAATATACATTAGCAATTATTCCTACTACTTGCATAACTAAGCTTCCTACTAACATTCCAAGGAATGCTGTTTTCTTGCTTTTATTTTTATGATATATCCAAGCTGCCGGGAAAACTAAGGATGCTCCTATTATAAAGTTAGCTGTTTCTCCAACAAAATAAGTTCCAGTTCCCTTTACTATTAAAATAAGTAAGTTCTTTAATAACTCTATTAGCACTCCTGCAATAGGTCCAAAAGCAAATCCACCCATAAGCGCTGGAATATCACTTAAGTCAATCTTTAACCATGGAAATGGTAGAAAGGGTATTGGAAAATCAAAGTACATTAGCATTACTGCAATAGCGCTTAAAAGTGATATTTTAATAAATTTGTTTAGATTTTTTTGATTTTGATGATTCATTTTATATCTCCTCCCAAAAGCTATCCTCTGGGGTAGTAGTTAAATATTAAATGATATTATTTTAACGAATTAAGCTTTAAGTTCTATTGTTTCTTATCTTTTATAAATAAAAAAGCCCTGATGTAAACTAACATCAGGGCAATAAATTCATAAGAAATAAGATTTGCTAAATTAAAATAAATCAAGCAATATCTAACGCCTTACCTTCTTTCATCCAGACTATACTGTCGGCCTCGGAGTTTCACCGAATCATGCTAAAAATTAGCTCGCGGGCTATACCGCCGGTGGGGAATTACGCCCCGCCCTGAAGATAAATTATTTTTATAATATTATTATATGCTTATTTCTACAGTTTGACAAGTAATTTTTTAACAATCTTCTTCCTTTATTCCTTTCATGGATAAAGATATTCTATTTCTCTTACTATCTACTTCTAGAATCCTTACTTTTACTATATCTCCAAGCTTAACTATGTCTAAAGGATGCCTAACGAATCTATCAGCCATTTGACTTTTGTGAACTAATCCATCTTGATGAACTCCAATATCTACAAAAGCACCAAAATCAGAAACATTTCTAACTGTTCCCATAAGAATCATACCTTCACTTAAATCTTTTAAGTCTATTACTCCAGTCTTTAATATAGGCTTTGGCATATCTTCTCTTAAATCTCTACCTGGCTTTTTTAACTCTTTGATAATATCAGATAAAGTTAACTCTCCAACTTCTAGTTCTTCTGCTATATTTTTAATTCCTTTTTCATTAACTCTTTCTTCAATATCTTTCAGATTATTATTTTTTAGGTCATTCTTAGTATATCCAAGTAATGTTAAAAGGTTCCTTGCAGCTTCATATGATTCAGGGTGGACTGAGGTATTATCTAAAGGCTCACTACTTTCCATTACTCTTAAGAATCCAGCACATTGCTCATAAGCCTTTTGACCAAGTCTCTTAACCTTAAGTAGTTCTTTTCTGCTTTTAAACCCACCTACTTCATCTCTATACATAACTATATTATTTGCTATACTAGCATTTATTCCTGAAATGTAATTTAATAATGATGGTGTTGCAGTATTTAAATCAACTCCAACTTTATTAACTGAATCTTCTACTACTCCTGTTAATGATTCATCTAATTTCTTTGGAGCTACATCATGTTGATATTGCCCAACTCCTAAAGATTTAGGATCAATCTTAACTAATTCAGCTAAAGGATCTTGAAGTCTTCTTCCTATAGAAATAGCTCCTCTTACTGTAACATCTAAATCAGGATATTCTTTAGTTCCTAGCTCAGATGCAGAATAAACTGATGCGCCTGCTTCAGAAACTATCACATAGGCTATTTCTCTATCTTCTTCTTTTCTTAATTCTGAAATCACTTCAGAAATTACTTCTTCTGATTCTCTAGATGCTGTACCATTACCTAAAGATATTACTTCTACATTATGCTTCTTAATTAATGATTTAAGTACTTCCTTAGCTTCTCTTATTTTATTTTGAGGTGCTGTAGGATATACGGTTGTGTTCTCTAAAAACCTTCCTGTACTATCTAAAATTGCAATTTTACATCCTGTTCTAAATCCTGGATCATATCCTAAAACTACTTTTCCTTTAATAGGAGGTTGCATTAATAATGCTTTTAAATTTTCTTTAAAGATTTTTATAGCTCCCTCTTCCCCTATATCAGTAAGCTCATTTCTAACTTCTCTTTCTATAGATGGATATATAAGTCTTTTTAAAGAATCTTTTACCGCTAACTTTAAATATTCATCAGTTATATTATTACCTTTTAATATTTTATTTTCTAAGAATGTTATTATCTTATCTTCATTAACAGTTATTTTTACTTGAAGTATTTTTTCTTTTTCTCCTCTATTTATAGCAAGAATTCTATGAGGAGGTATTCTTCCAACATCTTCACTATATTCATAATACATTTCATAAGGTGTATGTTCTTCACTTCCACCCTTAGTTTCAATTTTTCCTTCTCTAAATACTAAAGCTCTTATCCACTTTCTATAACTGGCTTCATCAGATATTCCTTCTGCAATTATATCTAGAGCCCCATTTATAGCCTCTTCATCAGAAGAAACTCCTTTTTCATCATCTATGTATTTAGATGCTTCTAACTTTAAGTCACCTTTAAAGTTTCCATCTAAAATTGTTTCCGCAAGAGGTTTTAATCCTTTTTCTAAAGCTATAGTTGCCCTAGTTCTCTTCTTTTGCTTATAAGGTCTATAAATATCTTCTACTTCTGTTAAAGTAACTGCTCTTTCTAAGGATTTCTCTATTTCTTCTGTTAATTTTCCTTGCTCATCAATAAGTCTTAATACATCTTCTTTTCTTTCCTTTAAATTTCTTAAGTAAATAAGTCTTTCTTGAAACTTTCTTAAAACTTCATCACTTAAAGCCCCAGTTTGCTCTTTTCTATACCTTGAAATAAAAGGCACAGTATTTCCATCATCAAGTAGTCCAATTACATTATTAACCTGAGTTATACTTATTTTAAGCTCCTCAGATAACCTTCCAACTATATCAACCAATTAATTTACCTCCTATAAAATATACATAAAACTATTATAATATAATTTTTAAAAATTATAAATTATAGTTGAATTAAAGTTTACCATATAAGCATGTAAGTTGTAATAAATATCCTATCTTTAATTGCCTTATATTTATAGTACTTACATTTAATTAAGAGAATTATTTTATTAATTTATATAAAAATTTAATGATAGATGCTTTTAGTTTGATATTTCACTTAAATAATTTTATTACTTTTAATTTTATAAACCTATTATCATATAAATAATTAATTGAAGCATCTCTCTTGATATTATGTCAAATTGGGGTTATAATAATTGTAAAATATTTACAATTGGGTGATTATATGAATAAGATCTATATTTTTATAAATAAAATTATCAATATCCTCCTAGTATTTTTTATTATTTTTTTAATATTAAATCAGTATTATATTATTGATTTTTCCACAACTATTAAATATATATTGTACTTTTTAACTCTAATTTTAATTCTTGTATCTTCAACAAAAGAAATAATAATTAGTAAATCTGGATTAACCAAATTTATAAATTGTATAATTCTATTTAGCTTTATAGTTGGAGGAATTTTTTCAATACTTTCTAATCAAATAAATATGTTTATTTATATATGTATATTATTTTCTTTAATACATGGATTTATAGACCTTATTTATAAAAGAGCCTAGCACCTCTAATTATATTTTTTCATATTTTAATACCTTAAATAATAGTATTAAATATAACTATTATTTGAGGTATTTTTATGAGAAAGAAAATTATTTATTATTCATCTCTTGTAGCCACCTTTATACTATTATCTTTATCATTGTTTTCAAATTTTACATATTCACCTTTTAACGCTGATAATGTAAAGGAAAATATAACATTATTTTCTTCTGATACTTATAAGGGTAGATTAGCTGGTAGTCAAGGAAATTCACTAGTTGGAGAAATAATTAGAAAAAACTTTACTGATAACAAACTAATTCCACTTAACGATGACTATAAGGAGAGCTTTAAAGTATTATCTCCTATAAATAATAATACTCTTCCATATTTGAAAATTGCTTATGATGATGGATACTCTGAATCTTTAAAGTATGGCGTAGATTATAAGGAAGATATGATTAACTTTAGAAAAACTAATTTTACTTTTAGTAATGAAGATAAAATAAATGTTTTTTCTAATTACATTGAAGTTTCAACATCAGAAGGAACTTGTTTATTTTATTTATCTCCTAAAAACGACTTCTCCTTCAGAAGCTCCTTTATTTCAACATTTCCATATGACATGATGGTGATGATCAATACTAATACCTATAATAAAATCTTAGATTCTATTAAAGAAGGAGCAGAAGTTTCTATCAATATTCCTTTCTCTATTGAAGAAAAAGAAATATTTAATATAGTAGGCGTAATAGAGGGAAGTTCAAGTAAATTGCCACCTTTAATCTTAACTGCCCACTATGACCATTTAGGCTCCGATGCCTTAAAAAATATTTATTATGGAGCCTTAGATAACGCTTCAGGAACTTCATTTTTATTAGAAATAGAAAGAGCATTATCAACCTACGGAAAACCAAAGAGAGATATAATATTCGTAGCTTTAAATGCTGAAGAATTTGGCCTTTTAGGTTCAAAAAGCTTTGCTGAAAATAATTTAGATAAGATTAAAGATGCAGAAGTAATAAACTTCGATATGATTGGCAGTGATGGTTATCCGCTAACATTAATGTTAGGTGCATCTTCTAAAGATAAGGACTCTAAACTGCTAGATTCTATAGAAAAAATCGCTAAAAATAATAATGTAGAGACAAAAGTTACTTATGAAAACTCTAGCGATCATGCAAGCTTTAATGACCTCGGAATAGATGCCCTCAGTTTTTCACATAGTGATTTAACTAAAATTCATACACCTAATGATAAGGTTGAATATATTAGTACTGATGCTATAAATAGTGCCTATAGCGTTATTGAAGAAAAAGTTTTTGATTCTTCCTATGGATTTATAACTAAATTTTTCTACGGAAAGACCTCAATATTTATTTTCTCAATACTATTTGCGTTTATAGCTTCCTCACCATTAACAACTTACATTAAAAAAAGAAAAATAAGATAAAAACATAGGGGCTGTATTAAGACAGCCCCATTAAATTTATTCTAAATTCTAATTGCTACTTCAAATCCTTCAGCTACTGCATGCTTAATACGACGAGGAGATAAAGCATCTCCAATAATTCTCACATCTTTTATAACTGACTTAACTTCCCCTTCTATATCCTCTAAAGCTTTAAATCCGAGAGCAAGCACTAGAGAATCACATTTTAGCTCTTCAATATCCCCATTTGAGTTTGTAACTATAACTCTATCCTCTTTAACTTCAGTTAACTTAGTACTACTCATTACATTTATCTCATTTGAAATTAGCATAGATTTTAAAGCTAAAAGATTGTTAAATGCCATAGGTTCTGATAATATACTGTCTTTCATTTCAACTATAGTAACTGTTCTTCCTTTTCTTGCTAAGTGAATAGCTGTCTCACAACCAACAAATCCACCGCCTGCTATTACTATATTTTCTCCAACTCCTATATCATCTACAAGTATATCTGTTGCTAAATAAACATTTTCCTCATCAATCCCAGGAATTTTAGGAACTATTGCCTTACTTCCTGTACTAATTACAAGCACATCAGGCTTTTCAGCCAATATATCATTCTTACTAACATCTTTATTTAATACAACATTTATTTTCAACTTATCTATTTGAGTATCATAATATTTAATCAATCTCTTCAAATCACCTTTAAAATCAGGAGATGAAGCTGGAATAAGATTTCCACCTATTTTTGAACCCTTCTCCCATATTGTAACATTATGGCCTCTTTTAGCAGCTGTAATTGCTGTTTCAACACCTCCTGGGCCTGCTCCTATAATAAGTACAGATTTTTTATTATCTGCTTCCTTAATCTTCTCTCCTTCTCTACCACAAAGAGGATTTACCCCACAGCTTACTGGTTCACCTGAAAGTATAGAAAACATACATTCATTACATCCAATGCACGGAACAATATCTTCAGTTCTATTTTCTTTAACCTTATTTGCCCATTCCGGATCAGCCAGTGAATAATGTCCAATAGCTATAAAATCGGCAGTTTCGTCTTTTAAAATTCTTTCTGCCACTTCTGGATATCCTAATTTGCCATGTCCAACTATAGGTATATTAACTGATTCTTTTATAATTCTTATATACTTTTCATGCAACGCTGCTTCTTGGTATATTGTTGGAATTGCATTCTGCCAACAAGCATGACACCCAATATCTACATGAAGTGCAGTAGCACCTGCTTCTTCTAAATATTTAGCCATCTTTATTCCTTCTTCAATCTCCCTACCACCATCAATTAAATGTACTGGTGTAAATTTATATATAATAGGATAACCTTCTCCACATGCTTTTTTTATTCTTTGAATTATTTCTTTTCCTATTTTCATTCTCCCTTCAAAGCTACCACCATATTCATCATTTCTAGAATTCCACAACGAAGAATGAAATTGATCAATTAAATAACCACCATATCCATGTATTTCTATAGCATCAACCCCTGCTTTCTTAGCTAGATAAGCAGACTTCTCAAAGGCATCTAATAGTTTATTTATTTCATCTTTAGAGAAATACGGATTATTTTCCCCTATATAACCTATCTTCCCTACCCCTAATGAAAGTTGAATACATAACTTTGAACCACAATTATGAACTTTATCAGTTAATTTTTTTATTCTTTCGATTTTATTTTCATCATCTAATAAAAATGAACTTTGAGGCTTTTCAAATTCATCAGAAACCAAAGTAGCTCCTGTTATTATAAGACCAGTTCCCCCTTCTGCTCTAGCTACATAATAGTTAATTGCTTGTTCTGAAAATCCAAAATCATCATCTATATAGTCAATTCCCATAGGTGCCATAACAACTCTGTTTTTCAATTTCAAATTTCCAATACTACCAGATTCAAATAGCTTCATAGATATCTCCACCTTTTTAGTTATTTTATTAACAAATTTATATAAGTTTAACTTATATGCATATTAAAATTATATATTATTCAGAATATTAAATCAATTTGTTTTAATCAAATAGTTTTAATTTTAAACAAAAAGGATGTATCTACATTTGATACATCCTTAATTATTAATTATTCTCTTTTAAATACGCTGTTATAAAATTATCTATTTCACCATTCATAACTGCATTTAAATTAGCTGTTTCTTCTCCAGTTCTATGATCTTTAACCATATTATATGGATGGAATACATAAGATCTTATCTGACTTCCCCAACCCATATCTTTAAGTTCACCAGTTAAGTCTTCAATTTTTTCATTATGTGCTCTTTCTTTTAAATCTATAAGCTTAGATTTAAGCATTCCCATAGCAGTGTCTTTGTTAGAGAATTGACTTCTTTCACTTTGACATTGAACAACTATACCTGTTGGTATATGAGTTATTCTTATAGCTGATTCAGTTTTATTTACGTGTTGACCACCAGCTCCACTTGCTCTATAGGTATCTATTTTTAAATCTTCACTTCTTATTTCTATATCTTGATCCTTAGTCAATTCAGGTAGAACTTCTACAGATGCAAAGGAAGTTTGTCTTTTACCATTTGCATTAAAAGGTGATATTCTAACCAATCTATGAACTCCCTTTTCAGCTTTTAAATATCCATATGCAAACTCACCTTTTACTTTTAAAGTAACACTTTTTATTCCAGCTTCATCGCCTTCTAAATAGTCTATAGTTTCGACTTTAAATCCCTTCTTTTCACACCATCTAGTGTACATTCTAAGAAGCATTTCAGTCCAATCATTAGCATCACTTCCACCTACACCAGCATGTAATGTTAATATGGCATCATTTCTATCGTATTCTCCTGATAATAAAAGTTCTATTCTATATTCTTCTATGTCTTTTTCAATAGATCTTATTTCTCTTATTATTTCATTAATAGATTCTTCATCTTCTTCATCTATTAACTCACCTAATACTTCTACATCCTCAACTCTAGTGACTAAAGAATCAAATCTCTCTATCTTATCTTTTATTCTTTTACTCTCTTTAGTTACTTCTTCAGCCTTTTTTATATCATCCCAGAATCCAGACTCTTGCATCTTAAGGTCTAGTTCTTCTACTTGTTTTACTAGTGCTTCCTTGTCAAAGAGAAGCCCTCATTTCATCTATGAATTTTTTAATATCATTAAGTTTTGAAAGCTCTGCTTCAAGCTTAATTATCATTTTTATCACACCTTTTTTTTAATGAATAATGTAGAATTAAAAATTAAGAATTAAGGAAAAAACTCCTACAGGAGTTTTTAATAATTTAAAAGAATATAATTTTCCTTTTTATTTTTAATTGAGCTACCGTGAAGGTAGCTCATAATCTTATTCTGTCAATTTGGAACAAATTGCTTCCATAATTCTTCACTTTTCATTTTTAATTCTTAATTTGATTGCCCGTAATCACTATACTTCTCTTCCACAGCAGTTTTTATATTTCTTACCACTTCCACATGGACATGCATCATTTCTTCCAACCTTAGGTTCATTTTTAATTGGCTTTTTCTTGCTATCCCCTTCATCTCCACCATGACTAGCTGAAGATTCTTCTGCCACTCTTTCTCTTTCAACTGGCTTTTGAGCTTGGATATGGAATAAGAATTTAACAGTATCTACCTTAATTCCTTCGATCATTTCTTCAAACATAGAGCTACCTTCCATTTGGTATGCTTGGATTGGATCTAATTGCTTATATGCTCTAAGTCCAATACCTTGCTTTAGGTGATCCATATTATCTATATGATCCATCCACTTTTGATCAACTACTCTAAGAAGTATTACTCTTTCTACTTCTCTAAAGTGTTCTTCGCCGAACTCTTCTTCCTTAGCATGATATACAGAATTTAATATATCTAATATCTTATTTACTATTTCTTCATTAGATAACTCTACTAAATCTTCTACTTTTAAAGAATTGTGAGGAAGACAAATGTCTTCTAAGTATTTAATTAATTTTTCAACTTCAGCTTCGAAGTTTTCATTAGCATTTTCTAAATGACCTTTAACAGCATCTGAAACTAACTCATTGATCATAACTTGAATTTGATCTCTTAAGTCCTTACCTTCAAGAACTTCAGATCTTTGCTTATAAATAACTTCTCTTTGCATATTCATAACATCATCATAACCAATAAGGTTCTTTCTGATATCAAAGTTATTTCCTTCAACCTTCTTTTGAGCATTTTCAATAGCTTTACTTACCATTTTATGATCTATGGCTTCATCTTCTTCTAATCCTAGTTTATCCATCAATCCTTGAATTTTTTCAGATCCAAAGATTCTCATTAAATCATCTTCTAATGAAATATAGAATACTGATTCACCAGCATCTCCTTGACGACCAGATCTACCTCTTAATTGGTTATCTATTCTTCTTGATTCATGTCTTTCTGTACCAATTATCTTTAGTCCGCCTACTTCTTTAACACCTTCGCCAAGCTTGATATCTGTACCTCTACCTGCCATATTAGTAGCAATTGTAACACTACCTAATTCACCAGCATGAGATATAATCTCTGCTTCTTGTTCATGGTATTTAGCATTTAATACTTGATGCTTAATTCCTCTTTTCTTTAATAGCGCAGATAAGTATTCTGATTTTTCAATACTTACAGTACCAACTAAAACCGGTTGACCTTTTTTGTTACATTCTATTATATCTTCAATAATAGCATTATATTTTCCCTTAGTATTTTTATATATTAAATCACTTTTATCTATTCTTGCTATAGGTCTGTTTGTTGGTACAACAATAACGTCTAATGCGTAAATTTCTCTAAATTCATTTTCTTCAGTTAAAGCAGTACCTGTCATACCAGAAAGCTTATTGTACATTCTAAAATAGTTTTGGAATGTAATAGTTGCTAAAGTCTTAGATTCTCTTTCAATCTTAACTCCTTCTTTAGCTTCTATTGCTTGGTGAAGACCATCTGAATATCTTCTACCTTCCATAAGTCTTCCTGTAAATTCATCTACTATAATTACTTGGCCATCCTTAACCATATAATCCTTATCTATTTTCATTCCATAGTTAGCTTTAAGAGCTTGAGTTATATAGTGTTGTAATTCTAAGTGATCTGCATCAGCATAGTTGTCTATTCCAAATGCTCTCTCCGCCTTAGCTACACCTGAATCAGTAAGCATTACTGAATTTGCTTTTTCATCTATAGTATAATCTTCATCAGCTAATAATTGCTTAACAAAGTTATCTGCTACATTATAGAACTTAGTAGATTTTTCTCCTGCACCAGAAATAATTAATGGTGTTCTAGCTTCGTCAATAAGGATAGAGTCAACTTCATCTACTACAGCAAAGTTTAACTTTCTTTGAACCTTTTCTTCTTTGTAAATTACCATATTATCTCTTAAGTAATCAAAACCAAATTCGTTGTTAGTTCCATATGTTATATCAGCACCATAAGCTGCTCTTCTTTGCTCAGAATTCAATCCATGCACTATGCATCCTGTTGTTAAACCTAAGAAGTTATATAATCGTCCCATCCACTCAATATCTCTTGTAGCTAGGTAATCATTAACTGTAACTAGGTGAACACCCTCACCAGTTAATGCATTTAAGTATACTGGAAGAGTTGCAACTAAAGTCTTACCTTCCCCAGTCTTCATTTCTGCTATTCTACCTTGATGTAGAACCATTCCTCCAATTAATTGAACTCTATAGTGTTTCATTCCTAAAACTCTTGAGGAAGCTTCTCTACATACTGCAAATGCTTCTGGTAATATATCATCTAAAGTTTCTCCATTATTAAGTCTTTCTTTAAATTCAACAGTTTTATTCTTTAATTCATCGTCAGAAAGCTTTTGCATATCTGAATCTAATGCTTCTATTTTATCTGCAATCTTTTCTAGTTTCTTTACTTCCCTTTCACTGTATGTGCCAAATAGCTTTTCTAAAAATCCCATTTTTATTTTCCTTCCAATTCTTATATTTTAAATAATTATAAGTTTTCGATTTTCATTAATAAATTATACCATTTTAGCAACAATTAATTCAACAAATATGTAACATATTAATAAAATTATAACTAAAAAGGAAGTGCTTCGCACTCCCTTTTCCATTATCTATTGAATTTCTAATTATTATCTACATATAATCTGGTTCTAATAAACCATAATCTCCATCTTTTCTCTTATAAACTACATTAATTTTATTCTCATCTGAATCTTGGAATACAAAGAAATTATGTCCTACTAGTTCCATTTGAAGTATTGCTTCTTCTACTGACATAGGCTTAACAATAAACTTCTTAGTTCTAACAACCTTACCATTTTCTTCAATCACGTCATCTTCAGCAGCAACTTCTTCAATGGCTGAGAATCTTAAAGATTCATGATTTCTTTTTAATAATTTTGTTCTTTGTTTTCTTATTTGTCTTTCTAACTTAGTTACTACTAAATCTATTGACTTATACATATCATCAGTAGCTTCTTCAGCTCTTAAAACTACTCCATTAAATGGTATAGTAATTTCTACCCTTTGTTTGTTTTTTTGGACTGATAATGTAGTCTTAACCTCAACTTCTGGATTAAAGTATTTTTCTACTTTAGATAGTTTTTTCTCTACCATATCCTTTAGTGCTGGTGTTGCTGTAGTGTTTTTTGCTATTACTGAAACTTTCATATAAGTTCATCCCCTCTCATTATCCTTCTAAAAGTTAATTAGTAGAATTAAATTATATATATATTATAACACTAAGTAATCGTTTAAATCAAGGAAAAAATACCCATTTATTATTTTCTCTACTATTTCCATTACATTTTCCTAACTAAATCAACCTCTTATTAGTAAATTGAAAATTGAATTTTCAAAATATTGTTGGGGATAATAAAAAAATAGCTATTAGAATACTAATAGCTATTATTCGGTAAAGCTAGCTGACCTGGATTTTGACCCCACACTCGCCTACTGGAGCTTTTGCTAATAGGAATTACCCCCTCACTACTAACCCTCTCAATTTTCTTGGTAGGACTTACTTCTATACCGCACCATGCTCATAAGGAATTTTTCCTAACTTACGTGGATCGTTTTGCCTGCGACTAGCATCGACTTTCATCCACAGACCTAATCTTTACTATATTATTATATAAAACTTTTAGCAACTGTCAATATATTTATTGAAGTTGCTCCAGCAGCTTTTAATATTTTTTCACATTCAAATAAGGTTGCTCCTGTAGTTATAACATCATCTAATAAAATTATTTTTTTACCCTTTATATTGTTCTTATCTTTAATTTTAAAAGCATCTTTTACATTTTTTATTCTATCTTCTTTAGATAATGTTTTTTGCTCTTTAATATTCTTTGCTTTAATTATATCTTTATATATTTTTATATCTGATCTTCTACTTATTTCTTTTGCTAAAAATTCGCATTGATTAAAGCCTCTATCTTTTAATGCTCTTTTACTACTAGGTATAAAGACTATAGCTTCAGCTTCTATTTTATTTTCTTTAATTAATTCATATAGATAAAAAGCCAGAACTCTACCTGCTGTGAAATTTTTCTTATATTTAAATTCAAGCAATAACTTTTTTAAGGCTCCTTTATAATGACCATAGGATATTACATTATCATCATTAATACAGCGCTTTATAGTACTATTACATAGAGGACAAATACCTATAAATTCTGAATCACAAATAATACATTTATTTATAGGCGGATATATTATATCTAATATTTCTTCTTTAATTTCATTTAGTAATTTAATAATCCCTTTTCCCATATCTTCTTGTTATAACCCCTTGCCATTTCCTTTGCCATATCCATATCTTCAGTTATATCTTTACCCACTAATAGTACTTCGCCATATTTTTTGTCTTTTAAATATTTACCTACATCAGCACAAAAATATAATATTTTTTTATAGGTATATATTTTATCTTCTGAAAATAGGGCTACTATATCTATATTGCTTTCTTTTAAAGAGTACTCTTTTACATCATTAGTTATGATGAATATACTTCTTTTATTCTTATATAAATTCTCTAGTTTTATCGTAGGGTCTTTCTTAAAATGTTTAATTATTTGTATATCTTCTATCTTTAATTCCTTTGTATAATAATTATATAATTTCTCTATTACTTCTTCATTAGGTACGTATATAATTACTTTTCTATTATTACTTTTGAACCACATCAAATAATCATATAAAGAATAAGGCATATCTTCATCCAACTTTACTCTTGTTGTAATTATTCTTGGTTCTACAAAAACCTCATTTCTAATTAAATCTGTAAGCTGGAATGCCGTCCCCATACTGACTATTCTTTCAATAGAATATATTATTATTCTTTTTGAAAATAGGTATAAATATTCAATGTACTCTCTTATGCCTTCCTTAGAAATTGTTGAATAACAGCTTATATCATCTATTATGCATAAGTCAAATGGTCCGTTTACTTCTTTTAATGACTTAAAATTTACAAATATTAAATTGCTTTCACTATCATTATTATCACAAGAATATTTTATGTTAGTGTTACTATTTTTTAATTCATTAATAATTTCTTCGTTACATTTATAGCTATTATGAACGTAAAGTATCCTCTTACCTTCTACTATAAGCTCTTTAATAATATTAAGAAAAATTAATGATGTATTATATGGATTAGTTAGTATAGTTAATAGCTTCGATTGTTTACTATACCACTTATTAATTTTAGATGTACAATAATTAAATTCCTTTAAGTTAGTTATCCTACTATCTTCTAACATAGAAAATCTCCTATTCACTTAATACTTCGCTATCAGTAATATCTAAAATTCTATTTTTAAGAGAAGAGTATCTTTCAACACTTCTTGTGTTATTAACCATATATTGTAGTGCCTTTGGGTATCCAACAACAACAACTAACTCTTTTGCTCTAGTTATTGCTGTATACAATAAATTCTTATTCATAAGAAATGGTGACCCCATAAATGCAGGGGTTATTATAACTTTAAATTCACTACCCTGACTTTTATGAATTGTAATTGCATAGGCTAATTCTAGCTCATCTAAATAGACATAATCATATACTACTCTTCTTTCATCATCAAATATAACAGATATATTTTTTTCTTCTTCATTTATACTTTCAATATATCCCATATCTCCATTGAATACACCTACCCCTTCATTATCTCCATCTCCATTAATTCTAACCCATTTAAGAGAGTAATTGTTTTTAGTTTGCATTACTTTATCGCCTTCTCTAAAAATAACCTCTTTTAACTCTTTTTCTTTTTTATGCTTTGCTTTTGGATTTAAAACTTCTTGAAGGTTAGTATTCAAGTTTTGGACACCTAAAAGTCCCTTCCTAGTAGGGGTTAAGATTTGTATATCTCTAAACTTATCCCACTTCTTATTAAAGCCTGGAAGTCTCCTATTAATTAAATCTATTATTGTTCTAAGAATATCATTTAAATCTTCCCTATTTTCAAAAAAGAAATCGCCATCTCGTCTATTTAGAACTGGCATTTCTCCGTTATTTATTTTATGAGCATTAACTACTATTAGACTCTCTTGTCCTTGTCTAAATATATCTTTTAGTCTAACTACTTTTAAGAAGTTACTTTCGATTAAATCCTTTAGTACATTTCCTGCTCCAACAGAAGGTAATTGATCAACATCTCCAACTATTATTAATCTAGTGCCAAGCTTAATTGCCTTTAATAAACTATTCATAAGCATTACATCTATCATAGATGCCTCATCTATGATAATTACATCTGCTTCTAAAGGTTCATTCTCTCCTCTTTTATAATAAGATTTCCCATCATCATTAACACCCATTTCTAATAGCCTATGTATAGTTTTAGCTTCTCTTCCAGTTGATTCACTCATCCTTTTTGCAGCTCTTCCTGTAGGAGCTCCTAAGACAACCTTCATATTATTATTTTCATATATCTCTATTATAGCCTTAATAATAGTAGTTTTCCCCGTTCCAGGTCCTCCAGTTATTATTTCTATACCATTTTCAAAAGCACCAACTATAGCTTCTCTTTGAGACTGAGCAAATTTAATATTATTCTTCTTTTCGAAAACGCCTACTTCAAATTCTACATCAGCATTTATACTTCTGAAATTTTCTAAGCTTAGAGTTATTATTCTATTTGTAACCCCTAGCTCACAATAATAATATGGAAGTGCAAATACAGAATCAACTCCATCAATTTTCTCAACCTTCACTCTTGAATCTACAGTTAAATTATATAAAGCACCATCAACTAACTCAGTATTAGCTCCTAATAACTTTATAGTTTCCTTAACTAATTCATCCTTAGGCATATATGTATTACCTGATGAAGAAAATTGATTTAAAATATATATAATTCCACTTTGTATTCTAAATTGAGAGGTCGGTTCAATCCCTATACTCTTAGCTATTCTATCAGCAGTTATAAAACCTATTCCTGTTATTTCATCAGAGAGTATATATGGATTATTAGTTACTATATCCCTTGCATTAGCTCCAAAAGCTTTATAAACTTTAATACATTGATTAGTAGTCATTCCATGTCCTTGAAAATAAAGAATAATATCTTTAAGTTCTCTTTGTTCATGGTAAGACTCCTTAATAATCTCAAACTTTTTCTGTCCTATACCTTCAACACCTTTAATTTTATCTATATCATTATCTAAAATTTCTAATGTTTTTTCTTTAAATCTTTCAACTAATCTTTTAGCAGTGATAGGGCCTATTCCTTTAATAATTCCTGTTGATAAATATCTTTCTATCCCCTTTATAGAATCAGGTAAAATCTCTTCATATTCTTCTATATTAAATTGTTTACCAAATTGCTTGTGAATTACCCATTCACCTTTTAATTTAACATTTTGACCTTCTTTCATAAAAGGAACTATTCCAACAGCATTAATAATTTCTTTATCTAAATTTATTTTAGAAACCACATAACCCGTATCTTCACTTTTAAATACAATAGATTCAACTATTCCATTTAAATATTCTGCCATATTATCTACTCCAAATCTTAATTATATTTTAATCATCTTATTTTTATTATATATAAGTTGTAATAAAGATTCTACATATTATTAAGTTGCATTACATATTAGAGATATTTAAGATATGAAGTTATCTTATTAATTTATGTAAAAATAAAAAAAAATATATATGATTTCAATTTAGATAAATTACTAAAAAACATTTTAAACTTATAATATTATAAAACTAGAGCTGTAGATTATTAATTGAAACATACATATAATACATCTTAAATAATACATAATAAAGAATATACATTTCTAATGTGATATAATATAAATAGTAACTAATGGAGGTGCATTTTATATGTTAATTAAAAATTGTAACATAATTTACCTAGACAGAATTGAAAAAGGTAATGTGTTAATTGAAAACAACAAAATTAAAGAAATTAACCCAAGCAACTGTAACGATAAAGAAGTTATAGATGCTGAGGGCTTATATTTATCACCTGGATTTATCGATGTTCATATACACGGTGCTGGTGGTCATGATACTATGGACGGAACTTTTGAAGCTATTAATGAAATTTCAAAAGTTATAGTTAAACATGGTACTACTGCTTTTACACCAACTACTATGACTGTTGCTGTAGAAGATATAAAAAAATCAATGGATGTTATTAAAGAAGCTAAAGAAAACGGAACTGACGGTGCTATAGTTTTAGGTGCCCACTTAGAAGGACCTTTTATCAATCCTAAAGCAATTGGTGCTCAAAATCCTAACTTCTTAATTCCTCCAACTCTTGAAAATTACACTGCTATGGTTGGAGATGCTGAAGATGCAGTAGTATCTATCACTATTGCTCCAGAAGTACCAGGTGCTAAAGAGTTAATAAAAGAATTATCAAAAAGAGGCGTTGTATGTTCAATAGGACATACTAAAGCTACTTATGATGAAGCTATGGAAGGAATTAAATGTGGATGTGGTCACTCAACTCACCTATTTAATGCTATGACTCCATTTGCTCACAGAGAGCCAGGAGTAGTTGGAGCTATATTCGATAGTGAAATTACTACAGAAACAATTTCTGATGGTATCCACGTTTCTTATCCATCACTTAGAATAGCATATAACCAAAAGACTCCTGATAAAGTTTTATTAGTAACAGATGCTATGATGGCTTGTGCAATGCCTGATGGTATGTATGCTTTAGGTGGCCAAGAAGTTGAGGTTAAAAATGGTGCTGCTAGGTTATTAAGCGGAAGCCTTGCTGGATCGATCTTAACTTTAGATAAGGCTGTTAAGAATGTTTATAAAAATGTAGGTCTTCCTCTATATGAAGCTGTTAAAATGGCTTCTTACAATCCTGCAAAACACTGCAAGGTTTCAGATAGAAAAGGCTTAATTAAAGAAGGTTATGATGCAGACTTATTATTATTTGATGATGAAATCAACATTAAGAATGTAATAGTAGGCGGAAAAGTTTTAGTATAGATATCATTAAAAGGGCTGTTTTGAAACAGTCCTTTTTGTTTTATCTGTATTTTTTACTTAACAGCTATCCTCATACGATAGCAAAAATCTATTTCAAATTCTTTCTCTCCAAAAATATCATAAATTCTATTTTTAAATTGAAGTAAATGCGACTTAATTTCTTCTATATTTGATTTTAAGATTGATTGTAATCCCCCTTGGCTTAAAGCAATTGTAATAAATCTTTTTGCATTACAAGTTTCTGTATTAGAAAAAACTATTTCTCTTACATATCTAAAATGTCCACTTTTTTCTATATTCGATAAATGATTATCTTTATTCCATCTAACAAATTTACCATTAGTATCTGAATACTTTGATTCAATTTCATTTACTTTTTTAAAAAGCTTATTATACTCAAATTCAGCTTCCCAGTTACAAACAGGTGGCCAATCACAATCATAAACTGCAAATACTCCCCCAGCTTTTAATATTCTAGATGCCTCTCTCAAAGTAGTTTCTGGATTCATCCAATGAAAAGATTGAGACGACGTAATTATATCTACAGAACTACTCTCTAATCCAGTATTATCTGAGAATGCAGAAATAAATTTCACATTGTCTAAATCCAGTGACTTTTCTCTTGCTATTTTTAGCATATCATCGCTTGGCTCTATTCCTATTACCTTATTACTTATATCACTCCAGATTGTAGTAGAAAGTCCAGTACCACATCCAATATCTACTACAACTGTTGGCTTATCCTCTATATATTTTACTATTATTTCCTTAACCTTCTCAGGACATTTAGGTCTTGCACCATCATAAAGACTTGCAAAGCCCATAAACCTCTCAGCATTAACTTGTAAATTTTCTCCCATAACTAATCCCCCTTTTATAAATACAATATCTAGTCTAAATACAATATTACCATTTAGATTTATTCCCTACTTTTACTAATAATACCATATAAACCACTATACTTATAGTAAACTAATTTTGAATTAAATTAATTTTAAAGACTATATATAATAAAAGACCACTAGCAAAAGCTAATGGTCCATACTTTATATATTTTAAGTTTTTAATTTTAAATACTAAAGGTATTTCTTTATTTCTTCTACCTTGTTTAATTCTTCCCAAGGTAAGTTTAAGTCATTTCTTCCGAAGTGTCCATAAGCAGCAGTTTGCTTGTATATAGGTCTTCTTAATTCTAAGTCTCTAATTATAGCACCTGGTCTTAAATCAAATACCTTTTCTACTATTGCAACTATTTCTTCTTCTGATTTTTTACCAGTTCCAAAAGTTTCAACTTCTATTGATACTGGCTTAGCAACTCCGATAGCATAAGCTAATTGAACTTCTAACTTATCAGCAACTCCAGCTGCAACTAAGTTCTTAGCTACCCATCTAGCTGCGTATGCTGCAGATCTATCAACCTTAGTTGGATCTTTTCCTGAGAAAGCTCCACCACCGTGTCTTCCATATCCACCATAAGTGTCAACAATAATCTTTCTTCCTGTTAAACCACTATCTCCTTGTGGTCCACCAACTACGAATCTACCAGTTGGATTTATATAATATTTAGTATTCTCATCTAATAATTCAGCTGGTACAACTGCTTTTATTACATATTTCATTAAATCTTCTCTGATTTGTTCTTGAGTAACGTCTTCTCCATGTTGTGTAGAGATTACTATAGCATCTATTCTCACAACTTTGTTATCATCATACTCAACTGTAACTTGAGTCTTACCGTCTGGTCTTAAATAAGATAAAGTACCATCTTTTCTTACTTCTGATAATCTTCTTGATAATTTATGAGCCATAGATATTGGTAATGGCATAAATTCTTCTGTTTCATTAGTTGCAAAACCAAACATCATACCTTGGTCCCCTGCTCCAACTGCTTCAACATCGTCTTTTTCGCCTGATCTTGATTCTAACGCCTCATCAACACCCATTGCTATATCTCTTGATTGCTCATCAATTGAAGTTAGTACAGAGCAAGTTTCACAGTCAAATCCATATTTAGCTCTATCATATCCAATTTCCTTAATTGTTTCTCTAACTACCTTTGGAATATCTACGTAGCAATTAGTAGATATTTCTCCCATAACTAAAACCATTCCTGTAGTAACAGCTGTTTCACACGCTACTCTAGCTAAAGGATCCTTAGCTAACATACTATCTAATACTGCATCTGAAATTTGGTCACAAATTTTATCTGGATGTCCTTCTGTAACTGATTCTGAAGTAAATAATCTTTTCATATAATATCTCCTTTCGTTTTTTGATATTAATTCTAGGTTGTTTTATAAAATATCGCCACCGCGACTTTAAGCCATAGATTTTTACGCATTTATTATTTAAAATTTTTAATACGTACTTTTATTTTTTATCCTTTAGAAATTAGTATTCTCAATTAATAATATAAATTTTTAGTTTTCATAATATCATCTTAATTACAATTTCTTTAAGCATAAAAAAAATCTCCTCGATAAGAAGAGATACAAAATCTTAATCTTTCTTATCTTGCAAAAATATTGCTGGAATTGGCACCACACTCAAATTAATGAAGCAGGTTGCCGGGTTTCACAGGGCCCTTTTCCCTCCACCTCTCTTGATAAGAACTAATATCAAATTTTACTTACAGATTATATCATCTTTAATATTAATAGTCAATAATAAATGATTAACTTTTTTACATATTAAATTTTAGCAATAAAAAAAAAAAAAAAAGACAAGAAATCTTGTCTTTGTGGTGGGGGAGGACGGATTCGAACCATCGAAACGAAACGTAACAGATTTACAGTCTGCCCCCTTTGGCCACTCGGGAACTCCCCCTTATTATGGAGCTGGCAATAGGAATCGAACCTACAACCTGCTGATTACAAGTCAGCTGCTCTACCGTTGAGCCATGCCAGCGTATGGTGGAAACAACAGGGATCGAACCTGTGACCCTCTGCTTGTAAGGCAGATGCTCTCCCAGCTGAGCTATGCTTCCATATATATTATCTAAAATTTAAAATGGTGGGGGAGGACGGATTCGAACCATCGAAACGAAACGTAACAGATTTACAGTCTGCCCCCTTTGGCCACTCGGGAACTCCCCCATTTTATGGAGCTGGCAATAGGAATCGAACCTACAACCTGCTGATTACAAGTCAGCTGCTCTACCGTTGAGCCATGCCAGCATATTATTAAATAAATTAAATGGTGGGGGAGGACGGATTCGAACCATCGAAACGAAACGTAACAGATTTACAGTCTGCCCCCTTTGGCCACTCGGGAACTCCCCCATGTTAATTTATTTAATTTAATATCAGTAAATTTGGCTTACCGCCTCAACTGACAATGATTAGTATATATTTATTGTTTCCTAATTTCAAGTGCGTTTTTCGAGCATTTAAGTTGATTAGAGTTATTATATTCTAAAATACTCTCATTTTCTTTTATTTAATACTAATATCTTATTTCAATAAATTTTATAACCTACTCTTATATTTTAACTAAAATATTCTTTTTTATACATTTAATTATATTTTTTATAAGAAACACATATATTGATACAATGAGGGGGGTGCTTAATATAAAAGATACAATTCAATATAATATTCCTAATGCTTATATTAGAATTTCTAACTATCTTAAAAAATATATAGATGAAAATACAATTATAGTTTGCATAGGTACAGATAAGTTTATAGGCGATTGCTTAGGCCCGCTAGTAGGAACTTATTTAAAAGAACAAAAGTGTCCTTTACCTATATATGGTACAATTGAATCTCCAATTCATGCATTAAACATTCATAAAGAATTGAAGAAAATTGATAATCTTCACCCTAACTCAAATAGTAATATATTAGGAGTAGATGCTTCACTTGGACATGGTGAATCTATTGGAACAATATGTATTAGAAATGAACCTATATATCCAGGTAGAGGTGTTGGTAAAGTTCTTCCTAAAGTAGGGAGAACTTCTATAGTAGGAATTATAGATGATAGCGAAGACTCTACCTTTTTTTCAAATAAATCTATTAGACTCCATTTTGTTATGGAAATGGCTAAGGTTATAGCCTCCTCTATAATGTATTCAATTACCATTGATAAAAGATAAAGGGAGCTTAAAGCTCCCCAATAGGACTGCCTTTCAGGCAGCCTAATTAGCAATTAAAAATATGCATTAAATTATGTAATTCATTCTAAATTACCAAAAGTAATACAATTTATATTTTATATTCTAAACTATAAGTTGTACTACAATTACATTAGCCTTACTCTACTAATGTAATTTCACTGTCTGATGAGTGCATTTCTAATTTATCTATATATCCTAAAACCTTACCTGTACCTTCTGCAACAGCTTCTACAGAATTATTTGCTACTTCAACACTAACTCCTGTTTCATTTTCTATTAACTTATCTAGTCCATTAAGTAATGAACCTCCTCCAGTCATTAGTATACCTTTTTCTATTATATCTGAAGCAAGTTCAGGTGGTGTTTTTTCCAATACTGATTTAACACTTTCAACTATTAATGTTACAGACTCTTTTAAAGCTTCATTTATTTCTTCAGAACTAATAACTACATCATCCGGAAGTCCTGTAATTAAGTTTCTTCCTCTCACATTAGTAGTAACATCTCTTGAACCATTAAATACTGACCCAACACTTATTTTTAGTTCTTCAGCAGTCTTTTCACCAATTAATATTTTATACTTATTTCTTACATACTTAATTATAGCATCATCAAAAGTATCACCTGCTACTTTAATAGATGCTCTAACTACTACTCCACCTAAAGAAATTACAGCAATATCTGTAGTTCCTCCACCAATATCAATTACCATAGAACCATTTGGTCTAGTTATATCTAAACCTGCTCCAATAGCAGCTGCTAAAGGTTCTTCTATTAGATGAACTATCTTTGCTCCAGAGTTTCTAGCGGCATCTATAACAGCTCTTTTCTCTACTTCCGTTGCTTGAGATGGAACACACACCATTACTTTAGGAGCTTTAATCTTACTTTTACCATATGCTTTTCTAATAAATTCTTTTAACATCTTTTCAGTAATATCATAGTCTGAAATAACACCATCTTTTAGTGGTCTAACGGCTACTATATTCCCTGGAGTTCTTCCTATCATCTTTCTAGCCTCTTCACCGACAGCTAGTACTTTATTTGTATTTTTATTTATTGCTACAACCGAAGGCTCCTTTAATATAATTCCTTTTCCCTCTGCATAAACTAACACTGTCGCTGTACCTAAGTCTATTCCTAAATCGCCCCTATTTCTCAAAAACCACATTCCTTGTTCACTCCTAATCTTAATAAAACGCTAATAATAAATATTTCAAATGACTATTTTACAATATTTGCCCTATTTCTTATTATATATGGAATATGGTTATCCTTCAATATATTTTAAACTTTTTCATTACATAATTTGCTATAATAGTACTAATTAATCAACTTCTTTATATTTCATTTTTGTAGCTTCTCCACCTCTAATATGTCTTTCTGCTTTATTCAGTTCTAATATTGAATGAGTTTCCTTAGCTATTGTAGGATTTATCTTAGGTAATCTTTCAGTCATATCTTTATGAATAGTACTTTTACTTACTCCAAATACTTTTGCAGTCTTTCTGATTGTGTCTTTTGATTCTATTATATATTTTGCTACTTCTAAAACTCTTTCTTCTATATAATCTTTCAAAAAATTACCTCCCTTTTATTCTAATTTTTTTGTATTCATCAGCTCAAAAAAGAGCTGATGAATATAATTTATTATTCTTCATTAAAAGTAAAATATGTTGTTGGATCTAAATCTTTTCCATTTGAATCATATACTTGAAGGCTTAAATGCTCACCAAAATCTTGGTTAGTAAATATCTTAGAACTTTCTCCTACAGTTCCTATAACAGAACCTTCTGTTACCTTATCCCCAACATTTACTTTTATATCTTTTGATAAATTTGAGTACTTTGTATATAATCCATTTGCATGTGCAATAACAACATAATTTCCATCTTCAGTTTTACTTGAAACTTCTTTTACTTCTCCTATAGCAGCAGCTTTTACCTCAGTTCCAATCGCAGCTTTGATATCTATTCCTCTAATATTTCTACTAGTACCATCTTTCATTGATTGAGGTTTAGGATATGTATATCCTCTTGAAACTAATCCTTCTACTGGATTTGAAAATAACACTTCAGTATTAGTACCTGCTGATACATTAACACCCTCTTCTAAAGGATCTGTATCACCTTCAGCTAATTCATTTTCCCCAGTTTCTTCAACCCTTTCTGCATTTTGCTTTTTAACTTCAGAAGCTTCATTTTTATCAACATTTAGAGTAAACTCACTTTGATTATTACTCCCTTGTTCTAAAGCTTTATTTCTCTTGGTAGTTATAACTGCAACAGTTGCAACTACGCACAAACAAAGGAATAATATTAAATAAAAGCCCTCCTTCCTAAAAAAGTCTTTTACCTTATCTTTTTTGTTAATCTGCATATTAACACCTCCTTTTTGTATTCTTGCCTGATCTAATAAATTAATACAATTTACCTAAGATTTGTTTTCATCAAATTTCTACAACATCTGCTATCTTAAAAATATAGTTAAAACTCACTCATGCTATAATTCTTGCCTATTTCTTTAGATTTAATAACTTAAAACAACAAAAAAGGAGCTGTCACAAAACAGCTCCTTTAAATAATCGATAATTATTAATATATTTCTTCAGAATTACTAAAATCATTTATCAAAACTCTGTAGAACTTTTTCCCTCAATTATTCATTATCAATTATGAATTACTCACTACTCATTGAATTTAATTTCTTTCAATTCAACTCCAGTATAATAATGTTTCAGTATAGAATTGTATTCAGATCCATTCTTAGACATAATATTAGCTCCCCACTGGCTCATCCCTACTCCATGTCCATAACCTTTGCTTTCGAATATAATCTCATTATTACTTATTGTATATTGAAAATTAGTTGAATTTAGTCCTATAGCTAATCTAAAATCTAATCCCCTTATAGTAGCTCCCCCTATTTTAATTTCTTTTATTCCACCAGCATCGCTTCTGCTAACTATTTCTATTTGTTCACTTAAATTATTAACTGTTAACTTAGCATCTTGAAATTTAGAGTTAATTTTTTCTACGAAATCACTAATATTTAATGATAGCTCACCCTTAAACCTAGGTGCTACTTCCTCACCCGTACTCTCTGTAGAAACTAAGTATGGAATATCACCAGAAAATACATCTCTTGAATTTTCCGTTTTACCAGAGCTAGTTGAAAAGAATTGTGGATATTGTACTAACTCCTTATCGTATGATAATACTATCCCCTTAGTTTCATCCACAGCCTTAGAAATTTTATCCCAATTTTCCTGCCCAGCACCATCCCATTTTGCTATTTTTTCTTCTTTTCCTATATATACTTGGCAATGAGTTGTATCACATACATCTCCACCTTTAGCTATATCGCAAGGTCTACCTCTTTTTGCTGCTACATAAGTTCTAGCTGCTACTGCTTGAGCTTTTAAAGCTTCAATCCCAAAGCTTGCTGGCATTTCTCCTGAAACTACACTTTTTACATACTCTTCTATTTTAATATCAACAACTTTATCTTCTTTTGTAATATAAACTTTTATAGTATCTGTACCAGATAAATTAATATAATTATTTTCTTCACTCTCTACTTTTTCATCATCTTTCTCACTAGTATCATTTGCAGGCAATGCCTTTATAATAAAACTAGGAGCAATAATCATAAATATAAGTATTATTGCACTTAAAATAGCTGCAGATTGAAAATCTTTTTTCAAATAAATATCCCTCCTTCTAAGTAGCTATAATTTAATATATGTTACAATCCGTAAAATATAATTTCTTTTTATTAAAAATTTAAATTTAAAAGAACTATAAAACAATCTCTTAACAAGAAGTTTTATAGTTCTTTTATAGGTTAATAAAATAATTACCCCTTAAAATTCCTTTATTTATCTACTCTATAAATATTAGCTCCGAGACCTCTAAACTTTTCTTCTATATTCACATAGCCTCTATCTATATGATATAAATCACTTATTTCAGTACTACCTTGAGCCACTAATCCTGCCAAAATCATAGCTGCACCAGCTCTTAAATCTGTTGCTTTTACATCGCATCCAGTTAAAGAGTCAACACCTTCTATTATTGCAGTTCTACCATCTATCTTTATATTAGCTCCCATTCTAACTAATTCTGCTACATGCATGAATCTGTTTTCAAAAACAGTTTCTGTTATTATGCTTGATCCTTTGCAAATTGATAATAACGCCATCATTTGTGCTTGCATATCAGTCGGGAATCCTGGATAAGGTAGAGTTTTAATATCTACCGGACTCTTTTCTCCTGTTCCATCTACTAATATAGTATCTCCACCCAAACTCTCAAATTTAACACCACACTCTTTTAACTTTTCAATAGTTGGTCTTAAATGATCCTCAATTGCCCCGTTAATAGTTATCTTACTCTTAGTAATTGCAGCCGCTACCATAAAAGTTCCTGCTTCTACTCTATCGTATATAGGTTTATATTCTACTCCTTTAAGTGAATCTACACCCTCAATAGTTATCTTTCCAACTCCAGCTCCATGAATTTTAGCACCCATTGAATTAAGGAAGTTAGCTAAATCCCATATTTCTGGCTCTTCTGCAGCATTTTCTATAATAGTTGTGCCTTCTGCTAAAACTGACGCCATCAAAATATTCTCTGTTGCTCCGACAGAAGGAAAATCTAGATATATTCTATTACCTTTTAATTTCTTTGATTTTGCTTCCACAAAACCATGTCCTATTTCAATATCTGCTCCTAATAACTTAAAGCCCTTCAAATGTAGATCTATTGGTCTACTACCAATATTACATCCTCCCGGCATTGAAATTTTACATTTTCCAAATCTTGAAAGCATTGGACCCATTATTAAAAATGAAGCTCTCATTTTTCTTATTAAATCACTATTCATATTTCCTTCTTTTAGATTAGAAGTATTCATTTTCAAGTCTGTATTATTAATAGTTTCAATGCTACAATCCATTCCTAATAATAAGTCATTTAATACAATAACATCTTCAAGCATAGGAGCATTTTTAATAATTACGTCATTTGGACTTAATATGCTTGCAACTATTATAGGCAAAACAGAATTTTTAGCTAAACTAATATTCACTTCACCCTTTAGTTTATTTCCACCTTCAACTATAATTTTTTCCATATTATCCTCCATTATAAATTGTTAGTATGTTACGAATATCACTGGTGTTCCAAGAATTAAATATTCATCGGAATTATAATGGGTGAATGAAAAATTAATCTTTTCTCCATCATTTAATATAGCTTTAGCGCTACTTCCATTATTAATACTTAACTCTTCTAAGGTATTTTTTTCTATTTTGTTATTTAGTACATCTAAAATATTCTGCTTCTGTTCTTCTATTATTTTTACCTTTACAAATTTAAAATATTTTATATTTTTCGCTGCAATGTTTTGTATTTGTTCTATTTCTTTCTTAAGCTGAATGGTATTAGCTGTTCTTCTATTATTTACATAGGTAATTTGAACCTTTGTATCGATTTTATCCTTCCATACTATAGCAGTAATTTCTTTATAGCTATCTTTGTAACTTATTTCATTGTCCTTAATATCTATATTTTCTCCTAAGTTCTTAATAAAATTTTCCTTAATTATTAGTAATTCATCATCAACTTTTTCTTTTGATATGTAATTCATCCTTATCCCATTACTTACAAATTCGGAATTATTCGAAACATTTTCCTCCAAATAATAAAAATCGGTATTTATTTCATTGTTATTAATTTCATAAGCACCTATAATTAATAAAAAAAATGCCATTATAGGCAGTATTTTTATATATTTTTTAAAATTTAACATATTTATTTCTACCCCCTACCTTTCCTTTAAATTATTGTCCAAAGAAAAAGTTTTTATTCAAAATAAATATCCATAATATAATATATAAAATAAGTTGAAATTTGTGATTAATTGTCAATACTTAAAACTTTATAATTCAAATTTAATAAATAGCTTATAAAATAAAAATACACTTCATTAACATATGCTCCTCTAGGCAATAATGTTATCTATAAATCTTTCTAAATGTATTTCCTAATAAATCAACTTTATATACTATAACCCTTACTACTCGCTTAAAGTTATACATATATTTTGACTTATTATATAGTTTCCTAAAAAGTAAAAAAGCTGCCCAAAAGGCAGCTAAAAAACTATTTTTTTAAAATTCCCCAAGGAGTTTTTTCCTCAATTCTTCATTATTCATTCTTAATTTTTCATTCTTCCTTCTACCCTCTTCTTACTATCTTATAATAAGATCTAGCTGTTAACATATAAATTACACCATATATTAAAGCAAATACTATAAACGATACAACAGTACATAATATAAATAGCTTCGTATTTGTAAGATTTAACACAGATAAAATCTTTACTATAAATGGGAATGCAAAAGAAATATGAATTCCAGCTGTTACTAGTGGTAAGAAGAACACAGTTACTACTTGTGATTTAATAGATCCCTGAACCTCACTATGACTCATACCTACCTTTTGCATTATTTCAAACCTTTCTTTATCATCATAACCTTCTGAAATTTGTTTATAATAAATTATTAAGATGGTCGCCATAACAAATAGTACGCCTAAGAAAATTCCAATAAAGAATAATCCACCATATAATGAGATGGCACTGCTTCTAGCTCCTAATTTAGTTTCACATCTGTAAGTAAATCCCTTCTCATTTAGTCTACCAACAATACTTTCATAAGCTTCCCCTTTTTCAACATCAGTTCCATTTAAATCAATTCCATATAAAAACTCTATTTCCGAAGCATTTTCTCCAAAAGTTTCTTTTTGCTTTTTATATAGATAATCTATCTCATCAAAGTCTTTAACTACTATATACTGACTACTAGCTACATTAGCCGAAATAATACCATTCCCTAAAAACTCATTTACTTTTTCTGATATTTTATACTCTCTATCGAAGACACTAATTGTATCATAATTATACTTTTCACGGTTTGAATATAATAGTACTTCCCCATCTTCTAAACTTTTATTCTCTGAGGTTATTCTATTATAATCTTCAAGACTTACAAAGATAAGATTATTGATATCATTATATATATCTGAATTTGAATTACTATTTGTAACAAACTTGTCTTTATCTTTTATAGCTGCAAAATTCAAATAAGTATATGAAACTTCATTTGTTACTTTTTCATTTTTTGTGGCTTCATTTATTTCATTTACTAATAATTCTTTTTTATTAGCATCACTTCCATCTGAATATACAGAAATATCATATGGATATCTTGTATTAATTATATCTTCCATACCTATCATCATAGAGGAAGTTGAGGATATCATAACTAATACCATTGTAGATAGTATGCATATGTTAGCAAGTCCAACTGCATTTTGTTTCATACGGTAAATCATACCTGCTACACTAGTAAAATGTTTTACATTATAGTAATAATTTTTATTTTTTCTAAGGACCTTTAGAAAAGCTATGCTTCCTGCTGTAAATACTAAATAAGTTCCTACTATAACTAATATAACTGCTACAAAAAATAAAGATATAGCTGCAACAGGATTTTTAGTAGTTAATGAAATATAGTATCCTGCTCCTAAGCATATAACTCCTAAAATAGCCATAGCCCATTTAGTCTTAGGTTCTTTTTCCCCAACATTACTACTTTTTAATAATTCAATTGGATTTGATAAATGAACCTGACGAAGAGAATTGATGAATATAATGATAAATATACTTAAGAATAAAATTATAGTAGATAGAATTGATGACCAAGAAATATAAAAGCCTAGTGAAACCTCTACCCCTATAATCTTCAAAACAATAAGATACATTACTTTATCCAGTAAAACACCAATTGTTATACCTATAGTAAGGCTAATTACTGCAATATACAGGGTTTCAAAAGCTATTACTCTAGATAAATGTTTCTTTTCCATTCCAAGAATATTAAATAATCCAAACTCTTTTTTTCTACGTTTAATCAAAAAACTATTAGTATAAAATAAAAATATGATTGCAAAGATTGCAGTAATTCTATTTCCTAATCCTAATGTTATAGAAATTGTATCACTTCCAACTAATGTGCTTATTCCTTCATTATTTGAAAGAGAATGAATAATATAGTACATAGCTGCAGTAAATATGCAAGTAAGTATATATGGAATATATGTCTTACTATTTTTCTTAATATTGCTTGCTGCGAGCTTTGGATAAAACATACTATTCATTTTTCATTCCTCCTGTTGCTATTAAAGTTAGGGTATCAGAAATTTTTTGATACATTTCTTCATTAGAGTTTCTTCCTCTATATAGTTGATGAAATACCTCCCCATCTTTAATAAATAGTACTCTACTTGCATGGCTAGCTGCTTTAGTAGAATGAGTTACCATTAAAATAGTTTGACCTTCATTATTAATTTCATTAAAAAGTTTAAGTAGACTATCTGTTGCACGAGAATCTAATGCTCCTGTAGGCTCATCAGCTAAAATTAACTTTGGATGAGTAATTAAAGCTCTAGCAACTGCTGCTCTTTGTTTTTGTCCACCTGATACTTCATAGGGATATTTTTCAAGTATATCATAAATACCTAATTTTTTAGCTATAGGATGAAGACGCTCTTTCATCTCAGCATATTCTTTTCTAGCTAAAACTAAAGGTAAAAATATATTATCTTTTATAGAAAAAGTATCTAATAAATTAAAATCTTGAAATACAAATCCTAAGTTATCTCTACGAAAGGCAGAAATTTCTTTCTCTTTAATATTATTAATACTCTTACCATCTAGCACAACCTCTCCACTAGTTGGCTTATCTAATGATGCTAATATATTTAATAATGTCGTTTTTCCTGATCCTGACTCTCCCATTATAGCTACATATTCACCTTCTTCAACAGAAAAAGAAACATTTGATAGTGCCTGAACTTGATTACCTCCAAAACGTGTTGTGTATATTTTTTTAATACTGTTTACTTCTAATATTGACATTTTACATCCCCCTTTATCTTATAGTATAAGTATAATAAAATGACCAAAATGCCTCCATTCAATCCTGTGACATTTCGGTCTTATGACCTTACATTTTTGTAAGGTCTCTTACTCTACTTTAAGATCTATAGATTTTAAATCTATGAAAAACGTACTTCCAACCCCTACCTCGGATTTAACATAAATACTATGAGAAAGTTTATTTGCTGCCATTTTACAGAGGTATAATCCTAGTCCTGTAGACTTTTTATCCGCCCTACCATTATACCCAGTAAATCCTTTTTCAAAAATTCTAGGAATATCTTCTTCTGCAATTCCTATCCCAGTATCAGAAATAGATAATATTTTATCATCATCTATGGAAATAGTTATACTTCCTCTATCTGTGTACTTAATAGCATTGGATAATATCTGTTCTAAGATAAATGATAGCCATTTTTCATCTGTTAATACTATTTTATCAGTATTATTATAATTCAATGAGATTTTCTTTCTTATAAATTGTGAAGCATATTTTCTTATAGATTTCTTAATAATATCATCTAGTTTATATTCTTTAAAAACGAAATCATTAGAAGTACTGTCTAATCTAAAATAACATAAAACCATCTCTACATATTCTTCAACTCTAAATAATTCAGATAATAGCTCCTTATTTTCATTAGTATCTTCACCTTGAAGTATTAATTTCATAACTGCTATAGGTACCTTAACTTGATGAACCCAAGTTGTATAATAATCAATACTTTCATTTCGTTGTTTAGTAAAATCAGTTAAAGTTTTATTATTAATTTCAATTAATGATGAAATCATATTCTGATAGTCTTCCTCTATACTATCACTAGGAGATGGTAACTCATTAGCTATTAATGATATACTTCTCTCAATTCTTAGCAATTCCTTATGTTTTCTATGATAAGATAAAAATTTGCATACAAAATAAATTAATCCTAAAAATATACAAAGTATGGAAGAATATACTACAGCCTCAATTTCTAAATTATATAAAGAAAAGACTCCAATAAATACTCCTATAAAAGCCAAAAATAGTATAACAATATATAAATTTCCTAGAATATACTTGTGTAAACTTCTAAAAATATTGTCCTTTCTCAAATAATCACTTCCTTAAAAAGTTATTCTATAATATATCCTGATCCTATTTTAGTCTTAATAAATTCAACAAGCCCTATTCCATCTAATTTCTTTCTTAATCTTGTTATATTCACAGTTAGAGTATTTTCCTCCACATATGAATCTATTTCCCAAAGCCTAGTCATAAGAGTATCTCTACTTACAACCTTCTTTTTATTTTCCATTAATGTCTGTAAAATTCTATATTCATTTCTTGTTAGTTCTATTTTCTCGCCTTCATAATTCATAGTATTATCATTTAAATTTAATATAGCTCCCCTATGCTCTAAAAAAGGAACCTTCCCAGCTAAATCGTAAGTTCTACGTAATATTGCTTGTATCTTGGCCATAAGCACATTTAAATCAAAAGGTTTTGATATAAAATCATCTCCCCCCATATTCATAGCCATTACAATGTTCATATTATCTGAAGCAGAAGAAATAAATACAATAGGAATATTAGATATTTTCCTTATTTCACTACACCAGTAATACCCATTAAAAAATGGTAACATAATGTCTAAGAGAACAAGATGTGGATTAAAATCTGTAAAATCAGACATTATATTTTGAAAATTATTTACATACCTTACCTCATTTCCCCATGTTTCAATTTGATTTTTCATTAACTCTGCCATAGTTATGTCATCTTCAACAATTAGTATTCTATGCAAATAATCCCCTCCTATATTTGATAATAAGATTTATATCTAACTTATTTCTAGTTTTCTGTATAATAATTCATAACTATATTATACAGAAATAATCATATTCATAAAATGATTATTTCAATATATAAAAAAAGCCACAGAATTTCCCTGTGACTTTTTTATACTAAAATATTAATCATTAACACTTATAGTCTTTATTCTCGCATTTGCTCTAGCTAAAGCTCTCATAGCTCTGTCTATATCAACGTCTTTTTTTTGTTCCAATCTCTTTTCAGCTCTTTCTTTCGCACTTTTTGCTCTAGCTTCATCTATATCTGATGATTTTTCTGCTGCATCACAACAGAATTTTAATTCATTATTCTTAATATAAACTATCCCTGAAGATGTAAATAACTTTTCACTTCCACCTTCTGTTGTAATAGTTGTTGTTGCTGGAACAGTACTTATAATTATAGGAGCATGGTTGGCTTTAAACTCTACCCTACCATCAGTTGTAGATGTAATTAACCCTTTTCCTTGGAATTCTAAAGGATCATTACCTGGAGTAACTATAGTTATTTTAAAATTATTTTCCATAGTTTCATCCCCTAACTTAAGGTCTTAGCTTTTTCGATAGCTTCTTCTATACTTCCAACAAAAAGGAAAGCTGACTCAGGTAAATCATCATACTTGCCTTCTAGTATTTCTTTAAAACCTCTTACTGTTTCTTTTACTGGAACATATCTACCTTGCATTCCTGTGAATTGTTCAGCTACTGTAAATGGTTGAGATAAGAATCTTTGAACTCTTCTAGCTCTAGCAACCACTTTTTTATCTTCGTCTGATAATTCATCTACACCTAAGATAGCTATTATATCTTGTAATTCCTTATATCTTTCCAATATGTTCTTAACTTCAGTAGCTACATCATAATGCTCTCTACCTACTACTCTTGGATCTAATATTCTTGAGCTTGATTCTAATGGATCAACTGCTGGATATATTCCGAGTTCTGTAATACTTCTTGATAAAACTGTTGTTGCATCAAGGTGAGTAAATGTTGTAGCTGGTGCTGGGTCAGTTAAGTCATCTGCTGGAACATAAACTGCTTGAACAGAAGTTATAGAGCCATTTTTAGTTGAAGTAATTCTTTCTTGAAGAGCTCCCATTTCAGTTGCAAGTGTTGGTTGGTAACCAACTGCTGATGGTATTCTTCCAAGTAAAGCTGATACTTCAGAACCAGCTTGAGTAAATCTAAATATATTATCTATAAATAGTAACACATCTTGGCCTTGATCTCTAAAGTATTCTGCCATAGTAAGTCCAGTTAATGAAACTCTCATTCTAGCACCTGGTGATTCATTCATTTGACCAAATACTAATGCAGTCTTATCAATAACTCCAGATTCCTTCATTTCATAATATAAATCATTACCTTCTCTTGATCTTTCTCCAACTCCAGTAAATACAGAAAGACCACCATGTTCTTTTGCTATATTATTAATAAGCTCTTGTATTAAAACTGTCTTTCCAACTCCAGCTCCACCAAATAGTCCAATCTTACCACCCTTTTGATATGGTGCTAAAAGATCTATTACTTTTATACCAGTTTCAAACATTTGTGGTTCTAATGATTGTTCTTTAAAACTTGGTGCTGGTCTATGAATTGGATAAACTTCTTTTATATCTACTTCTCCAGCATTATCTATAGGATGACCAAGTACATTAAATACTCTACCTAATACTTCTCTACCTACAGGTACAGAAATACATCTTCCCATATCTACTGCCTTCATTCCTCTTTTTAGTCCATCTGTAGACTCCATAGCTATAGTTCTAACTATATCATCTCCCATATGTTGCTCTACTTCAACAACTAAGACCTTCTCTCCCATATCTATTCTAATTTCATTATAGATATTTGGTAGATCGTCTGATTTAAACTTTATATCAACTACAGGTCCAATAACTTGAACTACCTTTCCTACTTTTTCAGGCACAGTAATCCCTCCTCACTATTTTTGAGCTTCTGCCCCTCCTACAATTTCTGATATCTCTTGAGTTATCATTCCTTGTCTTATCCTATTATACTTAAGATTTAATGATTGTAAGATGTCATTAGCATTTTGTGTAGCTCCATCCATAGCCGTCATTCTTGCATTTTGCTCACTTACTTTTGAATGAAGCATAGCTCTTCTTATTTTACATTTAAAATATATATCTAAACTTGAATTTAAAACCTCTTCTAAACTAGGTTCTACTAAGAATTGCTCTGAAACTTCGCTATTTATTTCTAATGGAAATAATTTTTCTACTCTAATCTCTTGCTTTATTGCAGACTTAAATTCTGTAAATACTATATTTACTTCTCCTACTTCACCGCTCTTGAACATATATATAGCATCATCATAGATAGCTCTAACTTCTTTAACAGTAGGTATATCGTGGATTTCTACATATTCACGGATTGTATCAAAACCATATCTCCTAACATAAGAAATCCCTTTAGCTCCTACTACTATAATCCTAGCATTGCTTTTATCTTCTATAATCTCATTTAATGTGCTTGCAATATTTCCATTAAAGCCTCCACAAAGGCCAGTATCAGAAGCCATAACAATGTATAGCTTATCTAAATCATTAGAATTAGTGTTAAAGAAAGGACTTTCAAAATCTTCTGGTAATGTAGCTACTAAATTATGAACTATTTCTTCACATAAATTATAGTAGTCTTCATTATCATTTAATTCCTTCCTTGCTTTTCTAAGCTTAGAAGTGGCTACAAGATTCATAGCTTTTGTTATCTTTCTTGTACTTTCAACTGACTTTATTCTTCTTTTTATATCTATAAGTCCTGCTGATCCCAAGTTTCCACCTCCTAAAAAAATGAATAATTAAAAATGAAAAATGAAAAATTTAGGATAAAACTCCTGAAGGAGTTTTTTAAAATCAATTTATTTTTAGTAATTCCTCAGGAATTGCATCAATAATTATTCATTATTAATTCTTCATTTTTCATTTTTTACTTATGCATCTTGCAAGAATAATTTTTTAAACTCTACTATTGAATTTTCCAATTCTGTCTTTATTTCATCAGTTATCTTCTTAACTTCTACAATCTTCTTTAATAAATCTCTATTATGAGTATCCATATACTCTAGTAATTCTCTTTCAAATCTTCTTACATCACTTACTTTAACATCAGATAAGAAGTCATTTACTATTGCATATAATATAACAATTTGGTTTTCAACTGGCATAGGTGAGTATTGATCTTGCTTTAATACTTCAACTAATCTCTTACCTTTATCAAGTCTCTTCTTAGAATCTTTATCTAGATCTGAACCAAATTGTGCAAAGGATTCTAATTCTCTATATTGAGCTAATTCTAGTCTTAATGTACCAGAAACTTGCTTCATCGCTTTTATTTGTGCGTTACCACCAACTCTTGATACAGATATACCTGCATTAACTGCTGGTCTTTGTCCTGAGTGGAAAAGATCTGATTCTAAGAATATTTGCCCGTCTGTAATAGAAATTACGTTAGTTGGTATATAGGCAGTAACATCCCCTGCTAATGTTTCTATAATTGGTAGCGCAGTTAATGATCCACCACCATTTTCTTTAGATAGCTTTGCTGCTCTTTCTAATAATCTTGAATGTATATAGAATACATCTCCTGGATATGCTTCTCTGCCTGGTGGTCTCCTAAGTAGTAATGACATTGTTCTATATGCTACTGCATGCTTAGACAAATCATCATAAATTATGAGTACATCTTTTCCTTGATGCATAAAATATTCACCCATACTACATCCTGCATATGGAGCTAAATATTGTAGCGGAGCCGATTCTGAAGCTGTACCACTTACAATTATTGAATAGTCTAATGCACCAAATTCTTCTAAGGTATTAACTATATTAGCAACTGTTGATTGCTTTTGACCAATTGCAACATAAATACAAATAACATCTTTACCTTTTTGATTTAAAATAGTATCAACAGCAATAGCAGTTTTACCTGTTTGTCTGTCTCCAATTATAAGTTCTCTTTGTCCTTTACCAATTGGAATCATAGAATCTATCGCCTTAATACCTGTTTGTAATGGTTCATTAACTGAACTTCTATCTATAATACTAGGAGCTGAAACTTCAATAGGTCTATATCCAGAATTATTAATAGGTCCTTTTCCATCTATAGGTTCTCCAAGTGAGTTTACAACTCTACCTAATAACGCTTCACCTACTGGAACTTCAACTATTTTATTAGTTCTTTTAACTATATCCCCTTCTCTAATGCCTTCTTCTGAACCTAATAGAACGCAACCAACATTATCTTGTTCTAGGTTTAAAGCCATACCAAAAACATTATTTGGGAATTCTAATAATTCACCTTCCATACAATCATCTAAACCATATACTCTTGCTATACCATCACCTATTTGAATAATAGTACCAGAGTCTATAGTCTTTATTTCTTTTTCATATCTTTCGATTTCTTTTTTAATTATGGAAGTTATTTCTTCAGGCTTAATATTCATACCTTCACCTCTATTCTGTTTTAAGCATCAATTCTTTTAGTTCATTTAATTTAGATTTCACTGTTCCATCAATAACATCGTTATTAATTCTTACATAAATTCCACCTAAGATGCTTTCATCTATTATTTGTTCTAAAATTATATGCTTATCATACTTTTCTTCAAGAGTTTTAACTAATTTATTAAACTCTTCTTCTTTTAAAGGAACTGTAGTTTTAACAATACCAGTAATAGTATTCTTTCTTTCTAAGTCTATTTTCTCCATTTCCTTTAACTTTTCTTCTAAGTAAAGTATTCTGTCCTTTTCTATAAGAATTAATAAAAATGATAATAATTCTTCATCTATATGCCCTTTAAAAATATTTATAAATGTTCTCTTCTTCTTTTTAGTACTAATTTGAGGGTGTTTAATGACTTCATAAAAGTCTTTATTTGTTTCTATAAGGTTACATATTTCTCTTAAATCTTGCAGGTACTGTTGAACTTTTCCTTTTTCCTCTGCAACTTCATATAAAGCTAAAGCGTATCTACGGTCTAAATATTCATACATTATGAATTACCTACCTTAGTTATAAAGTCTCCAATTAGCTCTCTATTCTTTTCTTCATCAATATTCTTTTCTATAACCTTCTTAGAAAGTTCTAAAGCTAAATCTATAGCTTCCCTCTTTAACTGATCTTCAACTTTTTCTTTTTCTCTATTTATTTCAATCTTAGCTCTTTCTAAAATCGTCTTAGCTTCTTTATTAGCCTCATCAACTATTTCTTCATATACTTTTTCAGCCTTTTGCTTATGTCTTTCAGTAATTAATTTACCTTCTTCTCTTGCATTCTTTAGCATTCTTTCATTTTCTATAGCTATCATCCTAGCTTTTTCAGCTTCTTCATCAGCAAAATCCAACTTTTCATTTATTAGATTTTCTCTTTCATTAATAATAGCCTCTACTTTTCCAAAGAAGAAATATTTAAGTATTGCAAAAAGTACTATGAAGTTAATTATAGTTGCAATAAGGGTGCTAGGATTAATTTCCATTAACATATAAAATCGCCTCCCTTTTGGAGTCTAATGATACTATTTTACTCCAACAAATATTAAAAGGATTGATACTAATAAGCCATAAATAGCTGTTGCTTCTGCAAAGGCTGCACCTAACATTAATGCAGTAGTTATCTTACCACTTGCTTCTGGTTGTCTTGCTATTCCTTCAACAGCTTTTCCTGTTGCATTTCCTATTGCAATTGCAGCTCCTATACCTACTAATACAGCTATAGCTGCTCCTAATGCTCTCATTGATAATTCCATAATAAAATCCTCCTTAAATTAAAAACATTTTATAATTATAAATAATATAAACTTTAGTAAAATTAATGTTCAGCCTCTCCTGAGTGCTCTGCTATCATTTTTATATTTATCATAGTTAACATAATAAATATAACTGTTTGAATACCACCATCAAAAATATCAAAGTACGCATGTAATGGTATTGGTATTCCAAGCTGCGCTATAAATCCTACATGACCTAATGCCTCATAACATAACTCAACTAAAAAAGTTGCGGCCAATATATTACCAAATAATCTTAGCGCTAATGAAACTGGAAGCATTATTCTTTCTAATATATTTATTGGTGTTATTATTGCAAGAGGAACTGTATATCCTCTAAAGTAACTTTTTAAACCATACTTTCTAATAGTGTAATATTGAACCATATAGAAAGTTATTAATGCTACACCTACTGTTACACTAAAACTCTTTGTTGGTACTGGGAGTCCAAATAAACCTATTAGATTCATAAATAATAAATATATCGCTAAGCTTCCTATAAAGGGAATGATATCTAAAAATTCCTCTCCCATATTGGCTGTTACTACATTTTTTAATGTAGTATAAATAGACTCTACCACCACTTGCTTTTTATTAGGTCTAAGTTTCATATTCCTTGTTGACCATATTGCAACAGCTGCAATAATAAGAATAGTTATCCATTGCATTACTACTTCTGGTACTATATCAATTTTCATGGGTCCAACATAAAAAGACCATATTGGTTCTAGAGGTTCCACCTAATCACTTCCTTTCCCATTCTTAACCCAATAGATTACAACAAATAAAAAATGGGTTATATATCCTGAAATATATGATAAAAGTTGTATTAAATTATGTAAAAATGGCAACGCTATTAAAATAATAACAGCTATTCTTATAAAATAACTAAGAGGCAATAATAGTTTTCTATCTTTTAATAAAGAATATTCAATAAAAATTCCATTGAGTATAGTATTTATTAAAGATACTATTAATCCTACAAAAAAAATAAGAGCCACTTTTATATTGAAGATAAAGGATAATGCAAGTACAAAAATGAGTCCTGCAATTAAATCATATTTTATCATATTAAGTACAACAGTTTTCATTTCTCTACTCATTTTATCCCCACCTCTAACTAACTCCTGTTATTATAGACCTATGAAAACATTAATGAAAACCTCAAATTCTACTGTTTTTAATAGTAATTTCTAATTTATAATGATTATGAGAGTTTAAGCCTAAATTACTTAAGTAAATTCATTATCTTTTCATTTTTCTTAAAATATAGTTAAAAATACCAACTTCAATTCATTTTTCTGAAAATTTTCCATAATCAAAATATAACCCTATATTCAATGTTAACATTTTCAAACCCTTATTTTTATAATAGAAAGTCAGTTTTTTAATATTTTTATAATTTAATTAAATATCTATTCATAATTACCGATTTTTATAATAATAATTATGAATAATTGCATTTCGCAAAATTCATTTAAATTATTTTATATTTTCTACATATTCATATATTCCTACTTATTATTATCTTAAATTAAGATAATAATTCAAAAAACATCCTAATAATAGAATAAGTTCTTTTCAAAATAAAGCTCCCAAATAATATAAGTTTACTCTTCATTGCATTCCTTAATTAATTAGCTTATATTATTTGGAAGCTATTATATTTTTATAATCTCTATATTAATGTCTCTAAATGAAAAAAACTAGACAAAGTCTAGTTCAGAAAATATATTATCTTAATTATGAAAATGGATGTATCAAACTTTTTCGATTTTGATACATCCTAATAACAACTTTATTTTCTTTCAACAATAAGAGCTGTTCCCATTCCTCCACCTATACAAAGTGTTGCTAAACCTTTTTTAGCATCTCTTTTTTGCATTTCATGAAGTAATGTAACTAAAATTCTAGCACCTGATGCTCCAACTGGATGTCCTAGGGCTATAGCTCCACCATTTACATTAACTTTGCTCATATCAAATTTTAAATCTTTTGCTACAGCTAAACTTTGAGCTGCAAATGCTTCGTTAGCTTCTATTAAATCTAAATCTTCAATATTTAAATTAGCAACTTCTAAAGCTTTCTTTGTAGCATGGAAAGGTCCGTATCCCATTATAGCTGGATCTAATCCTTTTTGTCCATAAGATACTATCTTAGCTAATGGTGTTATACCTAATTCTTCAGCTTTTTCAGCACTCATAACAACAAATGCTGCTGCTCCATCATTTATTCCTGATGCATTAGCTGCTGTAACTGTACCATCTTTTATAAATGCAGGCTTTAACTTAGCCATACCTTCTTTAGTAGCTCCGAATCTTGGGAACTCATCTGTATCGAATACCTTTGGTTCTCCCTTTCTTTGAGGAATAACTACTGGTACTATTTCATCTTTAAATCTTCCTGACTTAATTGCTGCTTCAGCTTTTAATTGAGAATTAACTGCGAATTCATCTTGCTCTTCTCTAGTTAAATTCCACTCTTTAGCTATATTTTCAGCTGTAACTCCCATATGATAATTATTGAAAGCATCCCATAATGCATCATTTATCATTGAGTCAACCATTTTTCCATCGCCCATTCTTTGTCCCCATCTAGATGACTTTAATAGGTATGGAGCTTGTGACATATTTTCCATTCCTCCAGCAACTATAATGTCAGCATCTCCTGCTTTTATTATTTGCGCTGCTAAAGCAACTGTTCTAAGGCCTGATCCACAAACTTTATTAATTGTCATTGCTGGTACTTCTACAGGTAATCCCGCTTTAATAACTGCTTGTCTAGCAACATTTTGGCCTAGTCCAGCTTGAATAACATTACCCATTAACACCTCTTCAACTAACTCGCCTTTAACTCCTGCTCTATTTAAAGCTTCTTTGATTACTAATGCTCCTAAATCTGCTGCGGCTACGTCTTTTAATGATCCTCCAAAAGAGCCTATAGCAGTTCTTACTGCACTTGCAATTACAACTTCTCTCATATTTACATCTCCTTTATTCAATCTTATGAATTATCAAATTTGTTAAACAATTAACACAATTCAATTATACCACTTTATACCTTTTTATCAACCCAATTATTCTAAATTTTCTATATTATCTTAAAAATTCTTCTATTTCTAACTCTCTAATATTGAAATAATTCTCTATAATATCAGCAATTCTCTTAGATGCAAAACCGTCTCCATATGGATTAGCTGCCTTGCTCATCTTTAAATATTCTTCTTCATTATTGATTAAAGCATTTGCATTGCTTACTATCTTATCAATGTCAGTTCCAACAAGCTTAACAGTACCATATTCAACTGCTTCAGGTCTTTCTGTAACATCTCTTAATACTAGAACTGGCTTACCTAAATGAGGCGCTTCTTCTTGTAACCCACCTGAATCAGTCATTACCATAAAACATTTATTCATTAGGTTATGAGTTTCCTTAGTATCTAATGGTGGAAGTAAATGTATTCTTTCTTTACCTCCAAGCTTATTGTTAACCACATCTTTAACTATTGGGTTTAAATGAACTAGATAAACTAACTCAACATCTTCATTTTCTGCTACAACTTTATTTAAGGCATCACAGATGTTTTCTATTCCTTGACCCCAATTCTCTCTTCTATGAGCTGTTATCATAATAACCTTTTTGTTTTTAAAATCTATATTATTTAAAATTTCATTTTCAAAAACATAATTTTCTTCAACTGTATGAAGCATTGCATCTATAACAGTATTACCTGTAATAAATACATCCTTTTCATCAATTCCTTCTCTTAGAAGATTTGACTTCGAGCCCTTAGTTGGTGCAAAATGTAAATCAGCTAAAGATCCAGTCAATTTTCTATTCATTTCTTCTGGAAATGGAAAATATTTATCAAAGGTTCTAAGTCCGGCTTCAACATGCCCTACTTTTATTTGTTGATAAAAAGCTGCAAGAGCTCCTGAGAAAGTAGTTGTAGTATCACCATGAACTAATATCATATCTGGCTTTTCATTTGTGAATATTTCTTCTAGTCCTTCTAAAACCTTATTAGTTATACCTGTTAAGGTTTGTTTACTCTTCATTATATTTAAATCAAAATCTGGCTTTATATCAAATAAACCTAAAACTTGATCTAACATCTCTCTATGTTGAGCTGTAACACAAACTTTAGAGTCAATCCCTTCTCTTTTTTCTAATTCTTTAACTAAAGGAGCCATTTTTATAGCTTCCGGTCTAGTCCCGAATATAGTTATTATTTTCTTCTTTTCCATTTAAGCTTCCTCCTGATATATTAATGCTTAATATTAATAATTAATATATTTTATTATCTGTATTCCATTAAGTTAATTATACACATAACATAATAAATAAACAAACATTTAAATTACCAATATTTACAACAAACATTTTAAACATAAAAAAGAGCTATGGAAATATTTTCTCAATTTCCAATAGCCCATACTTATAACTACTTAATTATCTATTACTTAGTTCCAAATAGTCTGTCTCCAGCATCACCAAGTCCAGGAACTATATATCCATTTTCATTTAACTTTTCATCAATTCCTGCTACATATATATCAACATCTGGATGTGCCTTTTGAACAAATTCAACTCCTTCAGGAGAACCAATTAAGCACATAAGTCTTAAATTCTTAGCTCCTCTTTTCTTAAGCATTGTAATTGCATCTGCTGCTGATCCACCAGTAGCTAGCATAGGATCTACTACTATTACGTCTCTTTCAGGTATATCTTGAGGTAGTTTACAGAAATATTCAACCGGTTGTAAAGTTTCTTCATCTCTATATAATCCAATATGACCTACTTTAGCTGCTGGAATTAACTTAAGCATTCCATCTACCATTCCAAGTCCTGCTCTTAGTATTGGTACTATAGCTACCTTCTTTCCTGAAAGCATTTGACACTTAGTTTTGCATATAGGTGTCTCTATTTCTACTTCTTCAGTACTTAAATCTCTAGTTACTTCATATGCCATAAGCATTGAAACTTCTTCAACTAATTCTCTAAAGTCCTTTGAACCAGTTTCCTTACTTCTTATAAATGCAAGTTTATGTAGTATTAATGGGTGATTTATTTGAGTTACTTTGCTCATTTTACTCCTCCTATGGAATCAATTATTATTTATTATATTTTTTTTCAATTTCAGAGATTTTATCAATTCTCTTTTGGTGTCTTTCACCTTCAAATTCTGTGTTTAAGAATGTTTTAACTATATCTATAGCTAACCCAGGTCCAACTACTCTTTGACCTAATGTTAAGATATTTGCATTATTATGTTCTCTTGTTGCATGTGCACTAAAAGTATCTGAACATAATGCAGCTCTTATTCCTGGAACCTTGTTAGCTGCTATGCCTATCCCTATGCCAGTACCACAAACTAATATTCCAAGATCATATTCTTTAGCTGCTACTGCTTCTGCTACTGGAAGAGCATAATCAGGATAATCACAAGATTCAGATGAGTTAGTCCCAAAATCTTTTACTTCATAACCTTCCTCATTTAAGAACTTCTTAATTTCTTCTTTCAATTCAACTCCACCATGATCAGAGCCAACTGCTATTTTCTTCATTAACATTCCTCCTAACTATAATATGGTAATTTTATATAAAAAAAAAGGAAAGGTTCCCCCTCCCTCCCTAATTATACTTCTATAATATCAAAGCCAGCTGCTTTATTTAATCTATTCATTATTGCAAGGCCAACACCTTTTTCAGCAAATGCCTGACATAGAATTAAATCAACTTTCATATCATCACACTGTCTAAGAGATTCAAATAAATTCTTAGCAACTTCACTTAATTCATTTTCACTTCCAAGAGAAATAATTTCTCCTATAGGAAATTCACCTTTAAGTTCTTCAGTTGATAATATAGCTACTTTTTTTTGATTATCTATATAATTTTGTACTATTTCGTTGATTTTTTCAATAGTTTTTTCTCTATTTCCTTTTATTATCTTTAATTTTGCCTTTGGAGCATAGTGTCTATACTTCATTCCAGGAGCCTTAGGCTTTAAATTTGCATCAGGTTTTCCTTGAATTGCTTTATCAATTGTTATGTCACCACAAATTTCCTTTAACATTTCTAAAGTTATTCCACCTGGTCTTAAAATTACTGGTGGTGTAACAGTACAATCAACTATAGTAGATTCTACACCAACATCACTTTGCATTCCACCTATAATATATTCTATTTTTCCATTTAAATCTTCTATGCATCTCTCTACATCCGTAGGGCTAGGTCTTCCAGAAATATTAGCAGACGGAGCTGCTATTGGACATCCTGATAACTCAATAAGCTTTAAGGCTATTTCATTATTTGGCATTCTTATCCCAATAGAAGATAAATTAGCACTAGTCCTATTTGGTATTATATCTTTTTTATTTAAAATTATAGTTAAAGGCCCTGGCCAAAACTTATCCATAAGTTTCTTAGCAATTTCAGGTATTTCTTCAACTAAGTACTCTATCTCTTTAGAAGCTACATGAACAATTAAGGGATTATCTTGAGGTCTTCCCTTTGCTTCAAATATTTTATAAACAGCATCTTCATTTAAAGCATTTGCTCCTAATCCATATACTGTTTCTGTTGGAAAGGCTACTAGTCCCCCATCATATATTATACCTGCAGCTTCTTTTAAGTATTCTATATCATTATCAATACTATTAATAATAGCCACCTTTGTTTCCAAAAGTTATTCCCTCTTTCTTATATATACGTTTCAATTAATAATCTACATAAATATAGCTTTATAAAGTCAAATATAAAAAGAATTTATTAAAGTAAAATATAAAAATTGAAAACATATATTATTTAAATTTTTATATAAGCTTATAAAGTCATTATATTACCTAATATTATTACTCTAAAATATAGCTTAATAAAAAGTAAAACATTTATTACAACTTATATTTATAATTCTATTTGTTCTCTAGCTATCTTTATATTTTCGATAGCTGATGAAGTGTATGAAGCTTTAACACAGTTACTAAAAATCGAGTTTAATAACGTATATTTTTTTAAAGCTCCTCTTCTAATAACCTGAAAATAATAACTTTCTTCAGGTTTAATCTTCTTAACTTTTATGTATTCTTCTGCAGCTTCAGGATATTTCTTTAAAAAACCCTTGTTAATAGGTTTTAAATATTTATTTCTAAACTTCATAGTAGTTATTAATATTATGTCCATATCTTCTTTTTCTTTATCTGTATGTACTACCATTACTTTATCACATAGAATAATAGATTCCCTAACGAATAGACCACTTCTAAACCTCAGTTTATTATTACTACATTGAAATTTTAATCTATGATAATTCAACTTATTTACGCAAGCTAGTATTATAAGTACCTCTAATAAGCCTAAATATCCCCATAAAAATACAGAATCTATCTGTGCTAAAAAGGCTATTAAAGGAAGAAGTAAAAAAAGAGAAGTCATCAAAATATAAAACTGTTTTATTCTTCTATTTTCTTTTTTCAAAGCTTTTAATATCTTCATTCCCACACCTACATTAAAGGGCTGTCTCTCGACAGCCCAATTAAAAATTAAAAATGTAAAATTATATCTGCAATTTATTTCAAATCACTAAAAATAATTTAATTTATAAAACTCTGACGGAAGTTCTTTCATTAATTTTAGATTTTACATTCTAAATACAATACAATCTTTTTTTTGCATTAAATAGCATCTGTATTACCCATTTGCTTCATCTTTTCAGCTTGATCTGCTGTAATTAATGCATTAATTACCTCTTCAATATCTCCATTTAAGTAAGATTCTAATTTATAAAGAGTTAATCCTATTCTATGATCAGTTACTCTTCCTTGAGGGTAGTTGTACGTTCTAATTCTTTCACTTCTATCTCCAGAACCAACTTGGCTCCTTCTATCTTCTGCTATACCAGCACTTCTTTCAGCTTCTGCAGCTTCGTATAATCTAGATCTTAAAACCTTCATAGCTTTTTCTTTATTCTTAAGCTGTGACTTTTCATCTTGACATGCAACTACTAGTCCAGTAGGTAAGTGAGTAATTCTTACCGCTGAGTCAGTAGTATTAACGCATTGTCCTCCATTACCAGAAGATCTATATACGTCTATTCTTAAATCTTTTTCATTAATTTCAATTTCTACATCATCTACTTCTGGAAGTACTGCAACTGTTGCTGTAGAAGTATGAATTCTACCGCTTGACTCAGTATCTGGAACTCTTTGTACTCTGTGAACTCCACTTTCATACTTAAGCTTAGAATAAGCTCCATGACCTTTGATCATAAATACAACTTCTTTAAATCCACCGATATCTGTTTCATTAGCACTCATAAGTTCAACAGACCATCTTTGAGTTTCAGCATATCTCGTATACATTCTAAATAAATTTGCTGCGAAAAGCGCTGCTTCATCACCACCGGCTCCACCTCTGATTTCAACAAAAACGTTCTTTTCATCATTAGGATCCTTAGGTAATAATAAAATTTGTATATGTTTTTCTAATTCTTCTTCTCTAGCAGTTAACATTGATATTTCTTCAGAAAGCATTTCTCTCATTTCTCTATCACTTTCTTCAGATAACATTTCCTTATTTGCTTGTAAATCATCTATAACACTTTTATATTCTTTATATGCAGTAACTATAATTTCTAAATCAGCATGCTCCTTACATAGCTTTCTCCATTCAGCTTGATTAGCCATAATTGAAGGATCTGATATTTTTACTGATAGCTCATCATATTTATTTTCTATAAAAGCCAATTTATCTAATAACATAAATATCACTCCGTACTTTATTTTTTTACATCTCCCTATTATATCACAAGAAGTAGAAATTTATCAACAATTAAAGTATCCTAGTAAAACTCTGTCTAAACCCGCTAAATCCTTCACTAATTTTATATTGGAAAAACATTCTTCCTCCATAAGTTTCTTTACTGATTCACCTTGATCATGACCTATTTCAAAAGCTAATAATCCATTTTTCTTTAGCGCAAGCTTACTTTCTTTAATTATTTTTCTATAAAATACAAGTCCATCTTCTCCACCATCTAAAGCTGTATGAGGTTCATAAACTTTAACATCATCCATTAATTCTGGTATATCTGAAGCCTTAATATATGGAGGATTTGATACAATTACATCGTATTTTTTACCAACTTTTATTACTTCACTTAAAAGATTACTCTTAATAAACTTAACTCTGCCTTCTAATGCATGTTTAAGTATATTACTCTTTGTAACTTTTTCAGGTATATCATAATAATCTATTTCATCTACCTTAATGTTTTTTCTAAAAATAGCTAATGATATTCCAATGGCACCACTTCCAGAACAAAGGTCACACACTTCTAAGCTATCTTCTTTGTCTATTATAGAAAGTATTTCTTCAACAAGAACTTCTGTGTCTCCTCTAGGAATAAGTACCCCTTCTTCTACATCTAAATCTATGCCCATAAATTCAGTTTCTCCTAATATATATTTTATAGGCATTTTTCTACTTCTTTTTTCAATTAATTCTAGGTATTCTTTCTCATCTTTTGATGAAACTTCCTTATCTCTATTAGTTATTAAATATATTTTATCCTTACCTAATACCATTCCTAATAAAAGCTGAGCATCTAATATGTAAGTATCTACATCACTTTCCTTAAGAATTTTTGAACCTTCATCTAAAAGATTCCCAATAGTTTTATTTTTATCCTTGATTCCTTCAGCATTCTTAAGAGCTGCAATTGCTACTTCAAGTTGAGAATCATCTGGTTCCTTTGTAGTTAGCTCTTGTAGTTTAAGCCCTGGATAAGCTATAACTTTAGATAAAATATTATCGTTTTTACCTAACCATCTAATTAATTCATAAGTTATACCAGAAATTATAGGAATTAATAAAATTCTTAATACTAATCTTTCAAAGAATCCTCCCCAACCAGTTAAGCTAATAACTAAAATGCTAACAAACATTATCAAGAAAAGAAAATTAGTTCCACATCTCGGATGAAATCTTTTAAACCTTCTTACATTTTCTACTGTAAGTTCTTCTCCTGCTTCATAGCAAAATATTGTCTTATGTTCTGCTCCATGATATTGGAACACCCTATATATATCCTCCATTTTGCTTATAACATACATATATATAAGTAAAATAATTATTCTTATAACGGCTTCAATTAAATTTAAAACTACTGGATTTAAATTAAAAATATTAAAGATAGATGCGATTCCTGTTGGAACAGCAATAAACAATCCTATAGCTATTATAAATGACATTACCATAGTCCCAGCCATTATTAAATTATTAGCCTTATCACCAAATTTATCTTTAAGCCACTTATCAAATTTTGTCTCTTCTTCCTCTTCTTCAAGGAAAGAAGCTGAATAATTCAATGTTTCCACTCCAGTGATTAAAGAATCAACTAGTACAAATATCCCTCTAATAAAAGGAATATTTAAAAATTTATATTTTTTAGTTATAGGTACTATCTTCTTTATATCAACTTCTATTTTTCCGTTAGATTTCCTTATAGCTGTAGCTTGCCCCTTACTGCCTCTCATCATAACTCCCTCGATGACAGCTTGGCCTCCTACGTCGCACCTCTTCATTGTATCACTCTTTCTAATTATAAATTATTTTTATATTTAAAATAACAATGTCCGCATAAGGATTCATATTCTACATTATCTATATTATCTATAGCAACTTGCTCACCCTCAAAGACAAATTTGTTATTGATTTTCCTTCCATTTAATACAGCTTTTCTTCCGCATTTACATATAGTTTTCATTTCTTCTATGCTATGAGCTAATAATAAAAGTCTATTACTTCCTTCAAAGCCTTGCATCTTAAAATCAGTTCTTAATCCATAACAAATAACTGGTACATCTTCAACTACTGCAATTTCAAAAAGCTGATCTATTTGATTACTCTTTAAAAATTGTACTTCATCTACAAGCATGCAATCTATATGTCCATTTTCAGACTTATATAAATTAAATTTTTCCAATACATTGTCATCTTCTCTAATAACTAAATCTACTTTTCTTTCAACACCTAATCTAGATACTAATTTATCTCCTCCCTTAGTATCTGTAAAAGGCTTAACTAATATAACCTTCATTCCACGTTCTTTATAATTATATGCTACCTGCATTAAATGCGTTGATTTTCCTGAGTTCATAGCCCCATATCTAAAATATAATTTGCTCATATTCAAGTCTCCTTTTCATTAGATATATTAAGATTATAGCATTATTATTTTCAAAATGCGAAGCATTTTAAAATGAAAAAATTAAGGAAAAGAAAGGATGAAGAAATGAAGAAAGACGTCTTGCATTGCAAAACCACTTTTGTTTTAAAAATTCCATTATAAAAAAATCTGTGAGGATTTTTTTATATGCATTCTTTCATTTTCTAATTTTTTCATTCTTAATTTTTCATTATTTTACTTCTCAAAATTAAACCAAAATTCAGCTTACCTGAATTTCTTCCTTTGGTAAGCTTGCATCTACAAATATAAATTATTCAAGGAGTTTTTAACATAACAATTCTATATTTTTATTATGTATTTCCTTGACTGTAAATAACGCCTGTGATATACTCAAGTGGTTATTTTAGAAGTTGAAAGAGGTGAAAAATATGAGAGAAGGCATACATCCAAAATACAACCACGAAGCTGTAGTTAAGTGTGCATGTGGAAATACTTTTACAACTGGTTCAGTTAAAGATGAACTAAAAGTAGAAATATGCTCTAAATGCCACCCATTCTTCACTGGTAAACAAAAAATCATTGACGTTGGCGGTAGAGTTGACAAGTTCAATAAGAGATTCAATCTTAATAAATAAGAAATTCTGGAGCTGTTACACTAAATTGTTAGTGTGCAGCTTCGTTTTTTTACAAAAAAATAAATCTTAAGCTATTAATCAAATCTTTGTTACTTTTACCTTCAAATTAATATTTTTTATAAAATTTCAGTTTAATAGGATATTTAAAGCATCTATAACCCTTCAAATAATCTTGACAAGTATCCGATTTCGTACTAAATTGTTAATATCCTAAATCAAAAACTTTACAGTAAAGAGGCTAAAAATAAATGAATATATTAAATAAACAACTTGAAACTTTTAACCAAAATATAAAAGAAATCACATCTATCTACCATAATATCGCCTTAAAATTAGGTATTTCTGACGGTGAATTTTGGGTATTATATGCTCTGTTAGTCTTGGGTGGAGAATACTCACAGCAAAATATCTGTGATATGTGGTCTTTACCTAAACAGACTGTAAACTCTGTAATTTCTAATTTAAAGAAAAAAGGTTATGTATTTTTAGAAACTGTTCCAAAAACTCGAAACTTGAAAATTATACGCCTTACCCAATCTGGAAAGATTTTTGGAGAAAATACAGTTATGCGTATTTTCGAAGTAGAGCAAAGAACCCTGTCAAAAATGCTTGAGCATGAACGTCAGATGTACATTTCCTTGATGGGAAAATACATTACACTTTTACGTGAAGAAATTAAAGAATGGTAATTCATCAAATAAAATCTGAAAAATATTATTGATTTTTATAAGAAAAGGAGATAACTATGCCAAATAATAAAATCAATCTACTTGTAACATTTGATAAAAATTATATTAAACCCTTTAAAACTATGCTTAAGTCTATAATTATTAATAATCCTAAAGAGTCATTATCTATATGGTTACTACACAGTGCCATTCCCAAATGTGAACTTCAAGAACTAGAGGAATACTGCCGTTTACAGTCAGTATCATTTACTTCACTAGAAGTAGATCGTACTATATTCCAAAATTCACCCATTTCAAAAAGATATCCACAAGAAATGTATTATCGCCTGTTAGCTCCACATTTATTACCAACTTCTGTGGAAAAAATTCTATATCTTGATCCTGATATACTTGTTATTAATCCACTTCGTCCATTGTGGGATATTGATCTTAATCACTGTGCCTTTGCTGCTGCATCACATACTGGCATCACTGACATAATAAACGGAATTAACCGTGTAAGACTTGGAACTGAACACGATTATTTTAATTCTGGTGTTATGCTTATAGATTTAATAAAAGCAAGAGCAATTGTCAAACCTGATGAAATCTTTAAGTATGTCAGCGATAACGAATCAAAACTTCTACTCCCAGATCAAGATGTTTTTAATTTCCTATACGGAAGATATACTTTACCTTTAGATGATGCTATATGGAACTATGATGCTAGGTATTATTCTACTTACCTTATTAAAAGTGATGGAGATTATACTTTAGATTGGATTATACAAAACACAAGAATTCTCCACTTTTGCGGAAAAAATAAACCATGGCTTCCATCAAACTCACGCCGCTTTGCAACACTGTACAAACATTATATGCACATTGCTAATAAGTAGTTTTAAAATTTAACTTCTTTAGTTTTCTTTAAGAATAAATTATTATTTCTTAAATTTCTCTAAGTTTTTATAAATTTTACTTCTATTTAGCCTATTTGTATTATAATATAAGTATGGATTTTTAATAATATAAGTTGTAATAAAGTTTTTTAGTTAATTAAGCTATATTTCCTATGTGTAATATGTTAGTTAGAGAACTATCTTCAACTTAGATAATAATTAAAATATCGATACTTTCAATTAATGTAGTTTATTATAAGATTATTTTTTATTTATAATTTTATAATACTTAAAATGTAGATTAATAATTAGAACATAGATTAAGTTATTTAGAAAAGCGAGTGTATTTTATGAAGAAGATTTTAATATTAACAACATCAACTGGAGAAGGTCATAATCAAGCTGCAAAATCAATCTCTACTTCTTTTGTAAAATCAGGATATGAAGTAGTAACCCACGATTTTTTAAAAAATAATAGTAAAATATTAACTAAGCTATTTATTAGTGGATATGAAATTTCTGCTTCCTTTCTTCCAAAGACATATGGAGTTGCTTATAAGTTAACAGATACAAGTTTCACTAACAAGTTATTATCAATAGTTTTTTATTTTACTAAAAAGAAACTATTAAAATTAATAAAATCAGAAAATCCAGATATAGTTTTATTAACTCATCCTTTTGCTGTTAATATTATGGGATCTTTAAAAAGAAACGGATTAGACACTCCCGTTATTTCAATAGTAACTGATTTTAAAGCTCATGCTACTTATCTAGATAATGATATTGATGCTTTTATTACCGCAAGTGAAAATACATGTGCTGATATGGCTTCAAGAGGAATAAATAAGGATAAGCTATTTGCTTTTGGAATTCCAGTAAAAGATGAATTTTTAGAACATAAACAGGACATTAAAATCATAAAATCAGATGATTATTTTAACATACTGCTAATGAGTGGTAGTATGGGATTAAAAAACATCTCTTATGTTTTAAAAGAACTACTTACTAATTCTAACAAGTTAAGAATAACAGTAGTTTGTGGAAGAAATGAGAAGCTTAGAGATGAATTATTGAAAGAATATAATCATTCAATTAAGAATAAAAAACTTCATATTTTAGGATTTTCAAAGGATATCGATTCATTAATGGAATATTCCGATTTAATCATCAGTAAACCTGGTGGACTTACTGTAACTGAGGCAATAACAAAACATCTTCCACTTTTAATACCATTTGCTATTCCAGGACAAGAGACTCAAAATGTTGAGTTCTTAACTTCTAATGGCTATGCAATATATGTAGACAATCTCCTAGAGATAAATCTAATTATTAATGAATTAATCTCGGATAACGATAAACTTGAAAATATGAGAGTTAATTTATGTAACCTAGCATCTAAGTATTCAAAAGATAAAATAGTAGATATAGCTAATAAATTAATTTCTAATAATAGTAATAAATAAAGATAAAATAAAAAAACTCCTAAAGAGTTTTTCCAATAACATATTTTTAGTAATTTAGAATAAATTACTTTCTCAATTTTTAATTGTTAATTCGGGGCTGTCATAGACAGCCCCATTTATTCTATCTTTTTTCGATTTCACTCTTACTAAAAGTACCAATAAATTCTTTATTATTCTTAGTCTTAGATAGCATATTAATTAACTTTTCAGTTACATTTTCTATATTACCATCTCTATACATAACTTTTCTAATTGAATAAGCAACTTCCTTTTCATCTTCTGTTAAAATTAAGTCTTCTTTTCTAGTTCCAGACTTATAAATATCTATAGCTGGGAAGATTCTTCTTTCTTGAAGCTTTCTATCTAAGTGAACTTCCATATTTCCAGTTCCCTTAAACTCTTCAAAAATCATGTCATCCATTCTAGAACCTGTATCTATTAAAGCCGTAGCTAATATAGTTAAGCTACCACCCTCTTCAACATTTCTTGCTGCTCCAAAGAACTTTTTAGGCATTATTAACGCCCCAGGATCCAGCCCCCCTGATAAAGTTCTACCTGTAGGTGTTATAGTAAGATTATAAGCTCTTGAAAGCCTAGTTAAACTATCTAATAAAATAACCACATCTTTACCTTGCTCTACCATTCTTTTAGCTCTCTCAAGAACCATTTGTGATACCTTAGCATGATTTTGAGGCTCTTCATCAAATGTTGAGTAAATTACATCACCATTAATAGACCTCTTCATATCAGTAACTTCTTCAGGTCTCTCATCTATTAATAAGACTATTAATTTTACGTCCGGGTAATTTTTAGAAATGTTTTGAGCTATCTTCTTAAGTAAAGTAGTTTTACCTGCTTTAGGAGGTGCTACAATTATCCCTCTTTGCCCCTTACCAATAGGGCAAATTATATCCATTAATCTTGAAGATAAATCTTTTTCATTATTTGTTTCCAAATGCAATCTTTCTTCTGGGTAAATTGGAGTTAAAGTTTCAAAAGATTTTCTTCCAACAGCTTTTTCAGGGTTTTCCCCATTTACTCTTTCTACATAAAGTAAAGCCTTAAACTTTTCTCCTTCTTTAGACTCTCTTATCTTACCTTGTACTTCATCTCCTGTTTTTAGGCTAAACCTTCTAATTTGAGATGGAGAAACATATATATCATTTTCACCAGTTTGATAGTTATTGCATCTTAAAAACCCAAAACTATTATTTTCCAGTATTTCTAATACACCTTTTGCAGAATCTGATTCATTTATCATTACTTTTAATTTTTCTCTTTTTTCCTCTTTCGCTTCGTCAGTAACTTCTCTATCTGCTACAACAGGCTCAGAAGTTCTAACCTTAGGAGTTATTTTTTCTTTTAAAATCACTCCATCTTTCTCTATGCTTTTTGGAGCATTAGCGATAATTTCATCAATAAGCTCGCTTTTTTTAAGCTTACTAATATTTTTTATATTAAGATCTTTAGCAATCTCTTTAAGTTCTACCAAAGTCTTTTTCTCATAATTTTCTTTATTCAAAATTACACCTCCACATTTTATTCATAAGTTATATTCTGGGATAATTTAAGATAAGTAAAAGATATGGATATAACATTCTTATATGTATTTATATTATGAATTAATTTTATCTATTTATCAAGCTTATTTATTCATATTATCTCCAAGTTTATATACTTTAATCAAATTTGAGAGACTATGATATTTAAAATAAAGCTTATCATATGTAATTTCAAAAAATCTCTACCAACAAATTTTCTCCTCTTTTTAATAAACAGATTTTGTTTCATAATATGAATTTATACTCTAAAAATCAAAAAAAAAAAAAAATAAAGAAATCTGTTAAGAGTTCTTTATCATCTTACTTTTGGTAGTTCAGAAAATTTCACTTCTTTATATTTATCAATATAAAGAGGCTGTCTTCGACAGCCTCGTATATACTATTTAATTAAATCGCCTTGTACATCAGAAACAACGATTTTACCATCTTTAATTTGAGATAATATATCTGCTACTTTATCAGTAGTTTCTTTTGAAAGGTTAGGATTTTCTGCTGGAATTCCAATACCATCAGTCTTAGCATCAAATGTTAATGTTTGTCCACCTGGGAATTTGCCATCTAATTCATCTTTAATGATATTGAATGTAGCTTCATCAATCTTTTTAACAGCTGAAGTTAAGATTATTGATTTGCCATTTTCCATCATTCCATCTTCATATTGGTCAACGTCAACACCAATTATCCAAACATCTTCACCTTTAGCGCCTCTAGTCTTAGCTTCATTTATAGCTCCAACTCCAACTCCACCAGCTGCAGTAAATATAGCTTTAACACCATTATCATACATAGTTGCTGCTAATTGTTGTCCTGCTGCAGGTTGATCAAATGTACCTTGGTAAATTACATTTTCAGCTTTTAAGCTCATAGTAGTTCCTAAGTTTTCATTAGCATACTTAACACCTTGTTGGAATCCCCAGTTAAACTTTTGAACTGCTGGAATTTCCATACCACCTATAAAGCCTAATTCACCTGACTTCAATTCTAGAGATGTAGCAACTCCTGCTAAGAATCCAGCTTCATGTTCAGCAAAGAATACAGCAACAGCGTTGTCTCCAACTTTAGCTACTCTTTCCTCTCCCTCTTTTCCATTATTAGGTGATCCATCTATTATTACAAATTTAGCATCTTCATATTTATCTTGTGCTTGGAAAATAGCTGTTTCAAACTTAAATCCTGGAGTAACTATAAACTTATATTCAGTATCGTAAAGGTTTCCTATTTCCTTCATATAATCAGCTTCTGTAGTACCACCTGGTTTTAAGTAGTTATTATCAACCTTAAGTTCTTCCTTAGCCTTTTCAATTCCTTCCCAAGTACCTTGGTTAAATGACTTATCATCTATAGTACCTGCATCAGTTACCATCCCTACTTTTAATTGTTCAGCAGTATTACCTGCATCACTACAGCCTGCTAATCCAGCAACCATAAGAGCTGAAAGTGTTAATGCTATTAACTTTTTTTTCATATTATCCCTCCATTAATTGTGTATGTAATATACATTTTATCTAAACTCTTGTTATCAAGAATTTTGAACAATATTTAATCTTAAATCTTAATCTTTCTCTTATGTGCATTATAAGTAGCAACTGTTGAAAAACTGCTCAATTAAAAATTTTACAATGTGCAACAGCATTTCTTAACATCTTATGTTAGAATAACCATAATTTAATAAATACCCTTAATTTAATTATATACCCATAGCCTTACATTAGACTAGACATTAATTATATTTTCTGTAAATTTAAAAAATTGTAAAATTTATTAGTAAATCTTTAAACAAATATTAATATTTTACCATTTTATTTAAATTTTACTTAACAAACTCTTAACACTTCTTTAACGATGCTTTAATAAATCCTATAAATAGAGGATGAGGATTATTCGGTCTAGACTTTAATTCTGGATGGAACTGAACAGCTACATACCATGGATGATCTTTTATTTCAACTATTTCAACTAATTTTCCATCTGGACTTGTACCAGTTATGCTCATACCCGCTTCAATTAAAGCCTCTTTATATTTATTATTAAACTCATATCTATGTCTATGTCTTTCACTTATAACCTCTTCTTTATAGCAACTATAAGACATACTTTCTCTTTTTAATACACATGGATATGCCCCCAGTCTCATAGTTCCACCTAAATCATCTAACCCTACTTGTTCATTCATTAAGTCAATTACAGGATAATCAGTTTCCGGATTAATTTCTGAACTATTAGCTCCCTCTAAATTTAAAACATTTCTAGAAAATTCAATTACTGAACACTGCATACCTAAGCATATACCTAAGAATGGTATCTTGTTAACTCTAGCATATCTTATAGCTTCAAGCTTACCTTCTATACCTCTATCTCCAAAGCCACCTGGAACTAATATACCATGACAGTTTTCAAATATCTTATCTCCGTTTTCCCTAGTAACATCCTCAGCATTTATCCACTTAACATTCACCTTAGAATCATTAGCTAAACCGCCATGTTTTAAAGCTTCTACTACTGATATATATGCATCATGTAATTCAACATATTTACCAACTAAAGCAATATTAACTTCCTCTTTTAAAGATTTAAGGTTTTCAACCATTTGTATCCACTGGCCATTATCTATATTTCTTTCTTTAACTCCTAACTTCTCACAAACTAAAGAATCTAATCCTTCTTTATGAAGCATAAGTGGTACTTCATAAAGTTCACTTGCATCTAGATTTTGAATTACACAATTACTTTCTATATTACAGAACAATCCAATTTTAGACTTTATTGAATCTGATAGTTCTTTTTCAGATCTACATACTATTATATCTGGTTGAATACCTATACTTCTTAGTTCCTTTACCGAATGTTGAGTAGGCTTAGTCTTTAACTCTCCTGCCTTCCCTAAGAATGGAACTAAAGTTACATGTATAAAACATGTAGAGTCTTCTCCTGCTTCATACTTAATTTGTCTTATAGCTTCTAAGAATGGTTGAGATTCAATATCCCCAACTGTTCCCCCTATTTCAGTTATAACTACATCCACCTCTTGCTCTTTTGCTACGCTATATACCTTTTCTTTTATAGCGTTAGTAATATGTGGGATAACTTGTACAGTTCCTCCCAAGTATTCTCCTCTTCTCTCCTTAGAAATTACAGACCAATATATTTTACCAGTTGTTATATTATTGTCTTTGCTTAAACTTTCATCAATAAACCTTTCATAATGGCCTAAATCAAGATCAGTTTCAGCTCCATCTTCAGTAACAAAAACTTCTCCATGTTGGTATGGACTCATAGTTCCAGGATCCACATTCAAATAAGGATCAAATTTCTGTATAGAAACCTTTAATCCCCTATTCTTCAATAATCTACCTAGAGATGCTGCAGTTATCCCCTTTCCTAAAGATGAAACTACACCACCTGTAACAAAAACATATTTAGTTTTCAAAATAATCCCTCCAAAAAAATAAAATTTATTTATTTTCTTGACATTAAATTTACCTTTTGATACAATTATAATTACCTCACTAATTATAATGCTATTATAATGTCTAAAAATAATATCAATAATCGTATCACATATAGAACAAAAAATCTAGTGTTTTTTTGTTTTGTTTTTATTTGAATTATATTATTTTATTTATACCTTCTTGAACTTCTAAATACTTCTCTCTAAAATCCCTATTTATCAGAAACTTTTCTTCTGCCTTATCTATATTAAATTTCATACTTTTATCACTTATTATCTCTAATACACACTTCACATTACCTGCATTAAGGCAATTATATTTCTTCAAAAGCAATAATAGTAAATACTTATTTTCTTTTTTCTTAAGTTTATCATTCAATTCTTTTACTTCAATTCCAAGATAAGCTGCCAAAACATTCATTATTATAGTAACTTTATCTAATCCTTCAATACCATTCATTATTATCACCTCTTTCAAACTTTCTATATTATCTCCATAATACCTCTATATTATTCAATCATTACCTTATATATTATTCAGTCATTACCTTATATATTTTTAACACTATATATAAAATATGATAAATAAATATATTTTAAAATTTTTTATTATATATTTTCAATATTCTACATTTATAAATAAACTATAAAATATAAATAAATAAAAAAATCCTAGTAAATTCATTACTAAGATTTAAAAAACTAATTAGTTTTTACATTAACTGATAGTTTAGTTGTTATAGGCGGTTGTCCAGCTAATTCCATGGAATATTTAGCTATAATAGCTCCTCCATTTTCATTTACATCCACATTTAATTCTTCTGTATGTATCTGTAAGTCTAGAGCTCCATAAGGAGTATTATATAAGGATATAGATGTTTCACCTTTTTTAAAGTCCATTTTAGCACTAACATTTCCTTCTCTTTCAAGAAGTAAAGAATCCTTCAACATAGTTAATGTAGTTGTAGTTCCTCCCATACCTGAAATCTCCGTTTCCTCATAAATAGCTTTAAACCCATCTTCACTTATAATAAATTCTCCAGGAGTTACTACTTCTATCACATCATCAGAATCTAAATCATTATAGCTTTTTAAAGATATAATCGCACTCTTTTTCATATTATCTTCTTAAGTAAAGTAACTATAACTTCACTTATCTCCCTTCATCATTTTCTCATTTTGTATATCATATAGTTTAAATATAATCTATGGATTAATCAAGATTATTTTTTTAATAAAATTTCAAATATCTTAAACTTAAAAATCGCTTTATTATCCTGATTTTCACCTTTACCTTCTTTTTCAATATCCTCTTTTTCAATATCTTCTTTTGAATCTTCTTCATTTTTTTCTATTTCTTTCTTAATTTCACTGGAGTCTACAGCTTCTTTCGTCTCATCTACAAAGCATAATGGAGGAAACATAACGCACCACCAATTAGCACCTTTACCGTCACCTATTATAATTCTATAAGCTTCATATTCCCCTTGAGGAAATATAAGATCACCATATACCTTGTCCGGGAAATTTTCCCTAGATAAATCGCTAGTTACACTATAAGAATAATTATTTTCTTTTATAACCTTTTTTGCTATATCTTCCATTTTATCTTTATTACTTAAAATTATATCTCTAGACTCGTCCAAAGAACCGCTTCCTCTTAATTTAGTAGATATAAACTCAACAACTCTATCTCTAACTTTTAATTTTAAAGCCTGATCTTCATCGCTATCACTATTTGCTATTACATGAAATCTTATTATTTTATTTACAATATCCTCATATACCAATTCTTCATTATCACCATTACTTACAACCGAACCTTGTCCATATTCTGGATTAGTGCAGCCATTTAAAAATATAATCAAAACTATACTTACAACAATTAATATCTTATTCTTCATAATAAAACCTCCTATAGCTTAATTGTTACCAATTTTTAGAGGTTTATTCATATTATTTAGATTGTTCTTGTAATAAATACATCATTATATTTATTTTTCATTTTTTCAAAACATTTTTGTGCTTTAAGCATATCATCAAAGAAAGCAAATACAGTAGGACCACTTCCACTCATCATAGCTCCAACAGCTCCAAACCCCTTCATTTCTTCTTTAATGTTAATAAGTATTTTATGCTTCTTTAAAGTTACATTTTCTAATAAGTTTTTCATATTACTACATACTAACTTTAAATCATTCTCTTCAATAGCATTTATCAATACATTTGTATTAGGATGACTTCTTACCTTATCTAAATTAAATTCTTGATAAACACCTTTAGTTGAAACGCCAAACGGCGGCTTAACTAAAACTAAAATTTTATCTTTAAAAGATGGTAACTCAGTAACCTCTTCACCAACCCCTTTACACAATGCAGTTCCGCCTTTTATGCAATAAGGAACATCAGCTCCAAGTCTTAATCCTAATTTCATTAACTCTTCATCACTTGCATTAATATCAAATATCCTATTTAGTATTTTTAAGACAGCAGCTCCGTCAGTACTGCCACCCGCAAGTCCAGCACAAACAGGTATATTCTTCTTAATATTTATTTCAACACCAGAATTAATATTATATTCTTCCATAAATAATTTAGCCGCTTTGTAAGCCAAGTTTCTTTCATCAGTAGGAACATATTGTTTATTACATTTAATAGTAATGTTTGATTTTCTCTTCTCTATTCTAATTTCATCATATAAATCTATTGATTGCATTATCATTTCTAACAAATGATACCCATCTTCTCTTTTCCCAACTACATCTAAAGATATATTTACCTTAGCATACGCTTTTATCTTCATAATTAAAATCCTTTCAAAAAAACTTTTAAAATAAACTTCAGAGAATTCTCCGAAGTTTATTTTAATTATATATTTTTTTATTATTATAGTAAACCAGAATAGAATGTAGTTTTAACTCATAGTTCCAAACTTATATTTTTCATTCATATCTTTTTCTTTAATATAAGTATTAATGACATTTTTTAATACGTCTATATTTTCAAAAAATACAATTATAGTATCTCCCGCTTCAGTCATAGATAAAGCTTTTAATAAAGCCTCATCTTCTTTCAATATAACCTCATATCTCTTATTCATATTGTAATTTAGTATTCCCTCTTCAATAAGTTTAGCTACTTCACCTTTATTCCTGCCTCTTCGATCTTCATCTTCTTTAATTATTATGTAGTCAAGATATTTAGAAGAAATCTCTCCTATATCCTTAACTGCAGTATTTTCTCTATCTCCAGGAATCCCTACTATTCCATATAACTTACCTTTATTTATTTTTTTAATAGATGACAATACAGCGTTGTATCCATCAGAGTTATGGCCATAATCTAATATAACATTTATTCCGTCAACATCATAACAATTAAACCTACCAGAGTTTTTATCAGAATTTAAAAGATATGAAGTAATTCCATTTTTAATCATACAATAATCTATTTTCATTCCAACCAAAGCTGCAGTAGCTGCTAATACATTCTCTATATTAAATTCCAGATTTCCATTTAAAGTAATCGGAACTTCATCAACATTACATAATAAATATTTCTTATCCTCATTTTCTATTATTATATTTTTATTTTGAATATAAATATATATACTATTTAAATCTTTTACTTCTATACTTTCTTCTAAAGTTTTAGTAGTAAAAAATATTTTTTTAGCTTTTATACGATTAAGTATAGTATTACTCCAACAATCATCAGCATTTATCACTACATATCCATCTTCTTTTACTGCTTCACCCACTAAAGATTTAACATAACAAAGATCCTTCATAGATTTAACTCCATCAATCCCTAAATGATCCTCTCTTATATTTGTTATTACTGCCACATCAGCTAAATCATAAGCTAATCCATTTCTTATTAATCCACCTCTAGCAGTTTCTAACACCGCAACATTAACATCTGGATTTAATAAAACTGTTCTAGCACTCCTAAAACCTGTGTCATCACCTTTATCTATACATTTATCATCAATAAATACTCCACTACTACTAGTCATCCCTACACAATATCCCATTCTAGATAAGGTATGGCTAATGAGTCTTGTAGTTGTAGTTTTCCCATTAGTTCCTGTTACTGCTATTATAGGTATATTAGACGGTTCATCATTATACATCATATTTACTATTTCTTTTCCTAAATCAATCGGTCTTCCTATACTAGGATTCAAATGCATCCTAAGCCCTGGAGCTGCATTAACCTCCATAACTATTCCATTATTAATTAAAGGTTCTGAAATATCATTAGTACAAATATCTATACCACAAATATCTAAGTTAAGAATCTTCGCTACCCTTATACAAATATCTATATTTTCCTGACATATCTTATCAGTACAATCTATAGCTTCTCCTCCAGTAGATAGGTTAGCATTCTTTCTTAGATATATCTTTTCACCTTTATCAAGAACATCCATCAAAGCCTTACCTTGATCTCTTAAGGAATCTAAAACCTCTTCATCTAATTTTATTTTAGTTAATGGCTTTTCATGATCTTCTCCTCTTAGAGGATTCTCATTTAATATATTAATTAATTCTAGAATATTATCTTCACCATTTCCTTCAATGCAAGGTGGTCTTCTAAGAGCAACAGCCACTACTTTATTATTAATGACACAAACTCTGAAATCTTTTCCTTTATGATATTTTTCTACCATCAAATCTTTAAAGTTCGATTTAAGCTTCCTATAAGCAGTTAATAATTCCATTTCACTCTTTATATTAAGTACTACACCATTGCCCTTATTACCAAATTGGGGTTTTATAACAACTGGATATCCAATATCCTCTGCTTCCTTTAATAAGTTAATAATATTACTTATTCTATTTCCCTCAGCTACAGGTATGTTTTGAGATTTTAATAATTCCTTTGTAAGTAACTTATCAGAAGCTATATCAACTGAAACACACCTTGTATTAGGACTAATAGATGCTTCAATTATTTTCGCTTTTTTACCATAACCAATTTGATAAAAATCTCCATTTCCAAGCTTAATAATTGGTAATCCTATTGATTTCGCATAATCACAAATAGACTTAGTGCTAGGACCTAATAACTCTTCTTTTAATTTTTCTTTTACAAACTCAAACCTATCCTCGTAATTAATAGGATTTTTATTAATTAAGGAATTGATAATATCTACAGCAAATCTTGCACACTCAATAGCTGTATTTTCATATTGATATTGAAAAATAATGTAGTAATCATCCCCTTCAATTTCTCTTGCCTTCCCAAAATGAACATCTATTCCTAGATTGTTTTGTATTGCTAATATTATATGTTCGCATATATGCGCTAAATAAGTACCTTCCTTAAGCCTCTTAACAAACCCCTCATCTTCATCAATTCCACATCTATGTGTTCTAAGCTCAGGGATCATATTAACTAAGTTGAAATTAAAATCCTCAATATCTTTACTTGGAATCTCACAATACCCTTCTAAATTAACATCTAATCTAATACAAGTTTTATGTGAATAAATACTTTTTCCTTCAAAGACTTTAGTCTTCACTATTTTCATTTTTGCTTTTATCCTCCTCAAAAGGTAACTTACTTAGAAGATTAAATTTATCTCCCTCTTTTAATACATGTAAACTCACGTTAAACATACTAAGTACTTCTTTATAATTTTGCTCAGAAACATTACTATAGGTTATATTTCTTGCATCCAAAATATAAACCGCACCACTTCCTACTACTTGAGCATCTCCATTATCTCTAACCACTAAGGCTGTGTCTTCATCTATTCCAACACCTAAAACCTCTGGATTTTGAGCAATACCTGTAAGAAGCCTTCCAACTCTCCCTCTTTGAGCAAAATGTTGATCTATCATAACACCTTCTACTAACCCTAGACCTGGTGCCATTTTCAATGTACATTTCCTTGGGGACTCATCATCTTCCCCCTTCACTATCATAGTGTCACTCATAACAGAAGCCCCTGCTGATGTTCCAACAATAATACATCCATTCAAACTAGCATCTTTTATCGCATCATAAATATTGGTACCACCTAACAAACTAGTTATCCTTAGTTGATCACCACCTGTAAAAAATATTAATGCAGCTTCATTAACAAGTTTTATATTTTCTTCATTTTCTGAATCAGATCTTTCCTTAATATTTAGTCCCTTTATATTTTCAACTCCTAAGCCTTCAAAAATCTCAGTATATTTTTTAAAAGCCTCTTCCGGATATTCTGTTGCAATAGTTGCAATTAATATTAAATCCTTAGATTTATTGATAGAATTACAAACTTTTTTTAATATTTCTTTATCGCCTTCTTTATCTTCAGCTCCTCCGATTATAATTAAGTCTCCCTTGATTTTTTCCGACATTTACTCACCCCTTATCATGCATTTCTTATTTTATCCATCGCCAGTAAATATTATTCAAAAAACAAAAGTAGTTTTCACTAAATTAAAGCTTCATCAATGTAGTTTTTCAATAAAAATAGCTGTATTAGATTGATTCTTAAAAACCAATCCAATACAGCCTTACTTTTTAGATAATACTTTAATTTTAATTATAAATTTTTTTATTAAAACATTGCTCTTCCTGGTATTATTAGCTTATCTCCAGATTTAAGCTTAGTTGAATCCTCCAACTCATTTAACCTTTGTAATTCATTAACAGTAGTCTTATACTTTTTAGCTAATTTCCAAAGATTATCTCCATCACTTACAATGTAAATAATAATCGAAGCTTGCTTTTCCTTAACTTCATTATTACCTTTCATTACTTCTTTTATATAATCCTTACTTACTTTATAGTACATCTTTAAAGTTATATTAATATTAGCTCTAATAGATATGGCATTACCTTCAATTCCAGCATCTATATTTTCAAGTCCAGCTTTAGCAACTACCTTCATATCTTTCTTTAGGCCCTTTACGTCAATTACTGTAGAGAATGGAACATCATCAACTAAAATACCATAATCTAATTCTTCGCTAGCCAACCTATAAAGTACATAAGTCTTCACTACACCTTCTAACTTTATTCTTTCATCTTCTATAACTTTTTCTTTTATCATCGGTCTTCCTGTAACACAAATTATTTCTTCAACTCTATCTTCTCTATTCTTAAGTTCTAAAGTCTCCTTAGCTGTTACTTCAGCACTAGTCATAGCATGAATTAAAGCAAATTCTGTCTTTCCATTTTCTAAATCAATATTCATAGTAGGTGAATAGGCATCCTTTAATATTTCCACCCTTTCCTTTGAATAGATTTTAACTTTTCCTTTTACTATAAATTCAATTTCTACAACTCTATTTTCTCCAACATCATCTAAGTTAACGCTGTATTGTTGATCATAGACTTTTAGATTCATATCTGTAAACATGTCACCATTTACTCCAGGAATCTCTTCTTCCTTAGAAAGATAAACATCATCCTCTAAAGATTCTAACTCTCTATTATTTTTTCCCTTATAAAGTAATGTAATCTTGCAATAACACCCTACATATACCTTACCATCAACTACCTTAACTTCTTTTTTATGAAGATTCATATCACACTTTAGGACTTCGTCTATCTCACTTTTGTCAATGGAAGCTTTAATCCTAGATTTACCCATTAAGTCAAGGTCCTTTTCACCTTTAAGTTTATTTACAGGTTCTTCTTCTTTTTGAACTTGTATATCATCAGTTCCATCAATATCCTTTACGTATTCAAATTCCCCATTTTTATAAATTCCCCATCTTAAAGTTAGAATACCGCTTATTCCAACTTTTCTTTCATTTAGCAAATCTGCTTCAATATGTTCTATGTCGCATTCAACATTACATACTATATTATGTTCATCATTATTAAGTTCAATATAATTTGCAAACTTATCATTAAATACTACAGCATGTACCTTGTTATATGGAGAATCTTCAACAGGTTCTTCTTTAGAAATATAAAATACTATATATTCAATTTTCCCTTCCACCATAACTTTATCGCCAAGTACTTCCTTACTAGTAATAGTAGTTTTTACATCTGCTCCTAAAACGTCCTTAATATCAGGATATTGTGAATCTCTAATTAAGTGTTCCCCTTTTAAAACATGATTAGTTTCTCCCTCTCTAAGTAATTCTTCATAATTGATGGTTTCTCTTATTACATCTATATCTGACATATAACCCCTCCCATAGGATACCTATTAATAAATATATTTCTGACTATATATATTTATTCATAGATTAGATTATTGTTTCAAAAATACAACCAATATTTTTCTTCATTTTATTTGCTATAATTAAAAAATGTAAATGATTTTATATATAAATGTCGAAATAAAATGCAATTTTAATTATTTTATTAAAAATTTTAAAATAAATTGTTGACACTTATTAAAATATGTCGTATTATAAATATGGTTATTGACCATATAACCTCTCATAAATTCTCAATACCCTTTTATACCATAGTTGAAAGATGGAAACCCACCATCTTTCTTTTTTTGCAAAAAATAGCTATTTTATAATTTCGGGCAAATAAAAATAGAGCTCTAACTTTTGAGCTCTAATCTTATATGGCAAAGTATAGTTGTACAGTCTTAGTTAATACATCTGAATAGCTGTATGATACTGTTCTTGGAATATCGTTGTCTAACCTTACTACAAAAATGCTTGGATGCGCGCTTTCAATTACTCCGTTGTTTACTAGGATCTTTTTTCTTCCACCGTTTGCCTTTAAAGTTACTTTTTCTCCTATATGGTTTTCTATACTTCTCTTTATAGCCTCGATAGTCTTTACATTTTCCACATAAACACCTTCTTTCTTAATTATAATTATACACCCAAACCCACCTATTGTCAAGTAAAAATTACTATTTTACCACCTTTAAAACCTCTTGTCAATGTAAACTTTTACCTACTTTTGTTCTTTTTTCTTCATTATTATTATTCCTTATTTAAAAATTTTTATTCACTCATTTTATTAATATATTAAATGTAAGGCGATCTAGGATATCCTTCTCTATACTTTCCTCTAGTTTGCAATCCTCCAATACCTTTAATCCCTGTAATAGTATTATCTATTACCTCTGTTATTGATACAACCTTCTCAATTTTTGTATATGCAATTTTTTCACATACTAAAACAGGATCTAAACAATGTATTAATACCCTATTAGGAGAACTAGCAAAATTAGCTCCAGCATCAAGCATACATTCATAGCAACTTTGGCAAGCTCCAGCAAAGATAACTAATTCATCGTAACTTGAATTATAATTTCTTAAAGCCTTAACAGCTTCTATATAGTATCTAGAATTTCTGTAATTATCTAAATTTAAATAATCATCAGTACTCCTAACAACACTATCATGCCCCGTTAAGACTACTATATCTGGTTTAACCTCTTTTACTAGATCTACTATTACATCACTTTGCTTCTTCTCAGGTATTGCCCTTCCTACTGCTTCCAAAGAAAGCTGCTTATATACCTTTAGGCAAGTTTCTAAATAATCACTATCACCATCAATATGAAGTATCTTACCTGGTCTTCCAAAAATCAATTCTTTATTTCCTTGATTTTTTGATTGCTTACTACCTCTATATAGGTTATTTAAAGGCTTTACAATATCACCATCACCCCTCATTGAAACAGCCTTTTTAATAGCAGCATCTACCCTACTATTTAATATTTTTTCTTTTGCTCCTTCATATTCATCATCTACTAACTCTAAATCTTCATCTCTAGAGTCTGCTATTATTCTTATACTTATTCCCTTTAATATATATATTTCTTTCCCAGCTTCTTCTTTGATATCAATTATCTTAAAAGTAATATCCTTATTGTATGATTTCCTTACTACTAAGTCTCCTATTTTCATATTTTCCTCACAAATATTATTATGTACTATAATATGTCGAAATTTATTTATTCGTACACTAAATTTATTATTAAACTTTATCTACATTAATTTTTATCCGCTATGTTATTTAACATAAGATAATATTAATAAAAAACTCTAATAAGAAAACTCTCACTCGAAAGAAGCTGTCTTCCGACAGCTCCTTAATCTAATTTGTATTCACTTTTAAATTCTTCTAAGAATTTCAACATATCATTTTGTTCATTTATAATAGATTCAATCTTGCTACCAAAAGTATTTTGACCCCAGTTTACTTCATTGTAATAATATCTATTGGCAAGCCTCCAGTACCTTTGAGGAAATTGTAAATAAGCATATAATACCTTATATTCAATATCTAATAGTGGCGAAACATCATTATATGAAGATATAATAGCATTAGCAAAGTTAACATCCCAATTTACTCTCTTCAAAACTTTAATCATGAAATTTGAAATGTCAAAGGTTCTAACTTCTCTTTTACAATAGTCAAAATCAATTACATGACAGTTATTGTCTTCATCTAAAATTATATTGTGATAAGTAAAATCATGATGACAAAAGCTCTTATCATTTTGAGCTATATCACATAACTTATTATAATCAGAGGATTCTAATGTCTTTAAAGCCTTCCTTCCTATCTCCTTATAAAATTCCATAGATTTTAAATATAATAAGTCAAAATCATTTTTATTACTTTTCTTTCTTACCATATCTCTCATCTTGTCAAAAGACTTTATTCTTTTACTCATAAGATGAGTCCATCTGCCTAAATCACTTTTCAATTTAGAATTTTCAGGAGGATCGTATCCTTTAGATGCTTCATGTAACATTGCTAAAGTCCTTGCTGCTAATTTCACCTCATCTATGTTATGAAAATCGCATTCTCTACCTTCTATCCATTCAGATAATGTGTAAAGATCCTCATTGACTAGGGCATATGGTTCCCCCTCTATGTTTAAAAAGTACTTATCAACAGCATTAAATCCATTATTAATTAAATGCTCCTTCGCTCCATAAACAAATAATAATTTTTGAGGTCCATAATTAATCTTTTTTAAACATTTTTCACCCTTGTTCGTCTTTAAATAATAAACTCCTTTATTGGCTTTTAGAGTTTCAATTTTAATATCAAATTGTCTTTCTATTTCAAATTCTCTCATCATAACCATCACCCCCTTTATATTTATATGACTATATTTATTCTTTTATTAACATTTTATTCCTATCTTTAATATAATAAATTAAAAACAATGAGAAAGGATTAAATCATGAAGATAAGCATAGATGGCAGGGCTGCTAAATGGTATAGAGGAACTGGAATTGGCACATATACTTATCAACTTATTAATAGTATAAGCAAAGTAGATAAGAAAAATGATTACCTAGTTTTTTTACCTGAAAATTCAGCTCTAGATTTAAGTGATAATTTTAGCGTTGAGTTAGTTGGGGCCACGGCAGAAATGAATTTTTGGGATGAGGTTAAAGTTCCTAATATTTTAAATGACAAAAATATAGACATTTACCACGTCCCACAAAATGGGGTTGGTCTAAATACTAAAATAAATTGTCACAAAGCTATTACTTTGCATGATATAATCCCACTGAGAATGCCAGAAACTGTTAGCGATAGATATTTAAATATTTTCAATAATGAGCTTCCTAATATAATTAATAATTCAGATGGAATATTAACAGTCTCTGAGTTTTCAAAGCAAGATATAGCAAAAGAATTTAACTTCCCAAAAGATAAAATCTTCGTTACTCATCTTGCTGCAGAGGATATATATAAGCCATTAAATAAGTATCAGTGCAAAAAAATAATAGAAGAAGAATATAAAATTAAAGATGATTTTATACTTTATGTTGGTGGATTTAGTCCAAGAAAAAATATTTTAGGATTAATAGAAGCCTTTTCTCTTTTATCAAAGAAATTAAAAAAAAGACTTAAGTTAGTTATTACAGGTAAGAAAGGAATATCATATGAAGCCTACAAAAAACGAGCTATTGAATTAAGTATTGAAGATGATGTTATTTTTACAGACTTTATTCCTTTAGAGAAATTACCTCTTTTTTATAATGCTGCTAAACTTTTAGCTTATCCATCCTTTTATGAAGGTTTTGGTTTACCACCTTTAGAAGCTATGGCTTGTGGCACTCCTGTAATAGCTTCTAACATCACATCTCTACCTGAAATATGTAATGATTCGGCCTTATTAATAGATCCATATGATATAGAAGAATTATCTAAATCAATCGAAATAGTTCTTGATGATAATGAATTAAGAAAAAGCATGATTATTAAGGGTCTTATTCAAAGTTCAAATTACTCTTGGAACAATACTGCAGCAGCAACTTTAAATGCATATAAAAGAATTATTAAATAATAAGAGCATTCCCTGTGGGAGTTAGTATCAAAGTAGTGTTACTATATAAATATAGTGATATTAACTCCTATACTCCTAGGGTATGCTCTTATTTTTTAATATATATTAATAAAAATATTCATTCATATCAAGTATAAATTCTTCTATAAATCGTCTTCTATATTCTTCATTATTTATCTTATCATTTAACCTATTTAAAAAGACTTCATAATCCCATTTCTTTTGCTTGTAATAATAATCCCTTGATATGGTTACAAAATCTCTTGGATAGCTTAAAATAGAATAAATTAATTTTATTTCCCCTTTTGTTAATTTATCAATGGAATTATAAGAATTAATTATTAATTTAAATGTGTCTACATCAAAATAGCTATTTTTTATTACTTTTAATGCAAAGTTAGCTATATCAACAGATCTAGTGTCTATTTTACAATAATCAAAATCTATTATTCTAACATCTACACCATCAATAATAAAGTTATGATGTGCTAAATCATTATGACATAATACTCTTTTATTAAAATCTTCAAGAAGGCTATTATAATTACACATGGCTAATAACTCTATTGATCTTTTTATCTCTTCAATAAATTTATCTACATTTTCTAAAAAGACATTATCAAACTCATTTCTATACCTAAACCTTAATATATAATCCTTAATACCAATTAAATCTTCCTTAGCATTATTAAAATAGTTTGGCAGATAATCCCCCAAGTTTCCCTTAACTATATCTGAAGTTAAACTATTAAAAATCCCCTTAGAAGCTATATGCATATTTGCTAAAGCTTTTGTACATAACTCTATCTCAACAGGATTACTAAAAGCTGCTTCTCTACCCTCTATCATATTTAGAACAACATATTTGTTATCTAATGATTCAAATACAATATTACCATTTTTGCTTTTATAATAACTTAATACATCTTTATACCCTGTAATCAAATATTCAAGAGCAGTATTAATAAAATTTACTCTATCAATAGGTGTATCTATTAATTTTAATATTTTTTTACCTTTATCAGTTAAAAGAATAAAAACCTTTCTTAATGGTATTATATCCTCTATTTCAAAATCTAATTTTTCTAAAAATTCCTCACTAAAATCATATTTGCATAGTATATCTTTATCTATATATCTATACTTATTCAAACTATAACCTCCCTATATTACTAAACCCTTACTATCGTATTTTCTTGCTCTCTCAAGGCTGCTTAGAATTCTTTCATCACTATCTTTTAATTTCCCTAAAATGTATCTTTCTAATATCCTAAATTCCTCATTAGGATAAGAAGCCAAAGCTCTTAAATATTCTCTATTATTATTTTCCAATCCCAGGGTTTCAACATAGTAATTTATAATATCTTCAAAATTAATATCAATATTCTTTCTTTTCAACTTTTTAATATAAGAATATACATCATGTTCTTTAAGGTTATAAGATAAGTATCTTATAGTTTTAACTATTATCTTTCCATCCTCTCTTACATATAAATTTTTTTCATCCACTCTCGAAAGGCATACTTCATAATTTTTCATACTATTTTCTATAAGACCTCTATAATTGCTAGTATATAAAAGCTCTAGCGCTCTTTTTCCTATAGATATTAAATATTCAGCCCTTCTTATAAAATAGAAGTCAACAGAATTCAGCTCCTCTCTTTTTTCTACTTTTTTATAATAGCTAGATATTAATCTTAATTGTGAATTAAAACTATTTATTTCTTTTCCAATTACTGAACCTATTCTAGGATATAAATTTTCTTTATACTCACCTAAACTCTTTTGAAAAGCAATTATATTATCTATTTGTTTTTTAAAATTATCTTCTTCTAAGGAACTTATAAATTCTTCATTTAAAACATATATACCCTTACTTTCTAAAAATGATAATAATCTAGCATCACTCATTATTCCACCTCTTAATAAAAAAAGCTTTCAAGGAAATCTTCTCTTTTATTTCTATCATTTAGATACTTCTTAAGCTTATTTACAAGAAACTCCTCTCCCCAAGGTTGCTGTTCCCAATAATACTGAAGTCCAATTTGCCAAAATCCCTGTGGAAACATAATAAAGCTCTTCATTAACCTCATTTCTTCTCTACTTATATAATATTTTTCTGAATAGTTCTCAATAATAAAACTAGCCTTATTATTACTCCACTTTCCATCTTTCATAGATCTAATCAATAAAGAGCATAAATCATGTATATTAGAATCTAAAATGCAATAATCAAAATCTATTATATTAACTTCACCATTACTGTTTATTAAAACATTATGATGAGCAAAATCATGATGACAAAATCCCCTCTTAAAAACTTTTTTCTCCATTATTCCTAAATAATTATTGGATTTTAAATTATATATGGCCCTTTTTCCTCGTTCTACTTCCTCATCCACTACTTTTAAATATAATTCATCGAACTCTGATTTATATGCCTTCTGATATATTCTCCTTCTAAAATCAAGTATTTCCTCGCATCTAGTCTCAAATACTTTTATCCAGGAAAACCAAGCTATCCTAGGCCTCATATTTTTATTTAAGGTAAATCCTTCACTACAATTATGTAGTTCAGCTAAAGCCATAGATGCAAGCTTTAAATCGCTTAAATTATCATAGTTACTATTTCTTGCATCTACCCACTCATTTAAATATGCATAATTGTTTCCTAGCTTTATAAAACCTTTATTATCTTTTGTATTTATTATCATTGGAATCTTATTAAAACCTCTATTTTTTAAATGTTCTATTGCCGAAAAAATAAAATAAAAATGAGGCTTTTGATATTTAATTACTTTAATACCATAATCCCCATCCTTAGTTATAACCTTATAGCTATTTTTAACTTTTTCAATACTTTCTATCTCTAAAAGATACTTATCTTGAATTTCATTTTTTATATATGAAAATTCCATTAAATTCTCCTTAAGATTTATTCTAATGCATTATATGAACTCTAATATTTTATTGTGTTTACTAATATATTAAATAATTAATTTTAAACTGTTATATATAAAAATAATTCTTAATAAGTATAATATATATTATGATTTTAGGAGGCTAACTATGAATCTCTCAATTGATGCTAGAGGTATCAATCTTTATAACGGTACTGGAATTGGAACCTACACCGAAAACTTACTTCGGGAGCTTTTAAATATAGACTCAGATAATAATTACACTATTTTTTGGAGTGGCAAAAATTATGAGGATTATAAAAAAAGAAATAGCAAAATAATTCTCACTTCAAAAAAACATGGTGGATTTTATGAAAATTACTACTTTCCAAGTTATATAAAAAATAACAATATTGATATTCATCATATTCCTCAAAACGGAATAGGATTTTGTGAAAATTATAGTACTAGCTGTGTAGTAACCATTCATGATTTAATTCCTTATATATTGCCAGAAACGACAGGAAGAGGATATTTAGAAAGATTTCTAAAGAATATGCCAAATATTATAGATAGTGCTGAAGGAATAATAACCGTATCAGAATACTCTAAAAAAGATATTTTAAAGTTCTTTAATCATATATCTGAAGATAAGATTTTCGTTACTCCTTTAGCTGCAAACTCTAACTTTAAACCATTAGATAAAGAAGCATGTAGAAAGCTTGTAAACAGTAAATTCAATTTTAATAATCCTTATATTCTATACATAGGAGGATTTAGCTCACGAAAAAATGCTAGGGATCTTATATTAGCCTTTGATAAAATATATAAAGACTTAAATTCAGAACATACTCTCCTTTTAGCAGGCTCTCTTAAAGATGAGGGTAAAAAGCTGTATGAACTTTCTAAGACCTTATCTTCAAAAGATAATATTATTTTTACTGATTTTATTTCCGAAGACTTACTACCGACTCTATATAACGGAGCTGAAGCTTTTGTTTATCCATCACTTTATGAGGGGTTTGGATTACCTCCCCTTGAAGCAATGAGTTGTAAAACAGCAGTTATTACTTCAAATATTACCTCTATACCTGAAGTAACTGGTGATTCAGCATTATTAATAAATCCTTTTGATAGAAACGAATTAGAAAAAACTATAGTAAGCTTATTAAATGATGAGAATCTGAAACATCAACTAGCTGAAAAAGGATATAAAAGAAGCCTCCAGTTCTCATGGAAAAATACTGCCATAAAAACATTAGAGGCTTATAGAAAAATCTATACTTTTTGATTTATAATTTCTAAAACAATCTTTTTAAATTCATCAATATTATTAATGGCTGGAGCCCTTTCTATAGTGTTCATTAATACTAATAAAGGGCTACTACCTTTAATATTACTTCCATCATTAATCTTTACATTCAAAGAATATAGCGAGCTTGGTAGAAAATCCATCTTTATTATTTCTTTAGATAGTAACTCTGTATTAGTAGATGCAAATGCCATAAAGCTCTTAATAACTTCACTATTTTTTCCAGCATTTAAAGCAACTAAGTTTTCCCCACCTAAATCAAAAAGTCTATTTTCTCCAATATTAAGGCTTGGATGATTCTTACACTCCCATACACCTTCGGTTTCTCCATCAATTAATTCCTTGTAAAAGTCTATCCCTGAAATTCTGCAAATATATTTCTCTGAAGTAGTATTTCCCTCATTGTATAATTCAGATATCTTTTTTAATAATTCATCCTTATTATATTTCTCATTTTCTTCTATAAATTGGGTTAATAATAATAAATCTATATTAAGTCTATCTTCACTAGAAAATAAATTATACTCTCCATTACTTTTAATATTTATATCCTTACCCATCTCTATCAGCTGATTCCATGTATTGATATCTTCTGTCTTATATCCAAAACTATTTAAAATATCCTCTCTTAAATACATTGAAATAGGATTAGATGTAAAAGGTATTCCATAATATCCATTTTCAGTTTCTACTTCTTTCAACCTATTTACATTAAAATTATTTTTATAAGTTTCAATAGTATTCATATTTTCATTAATTAAATTTATTTTATCCTTAACTAGATTAATTTCTAAGAAATTTAAGTGAACAATGTTAGGTAAATCTGTTTCATTAGAATTTATAATTTTACTTACATATTCATCTTCACTCACTTCAACTACTTTTATTTTAACCTTCTTATTACTTTCTTCAAATTCATTGGCTATATTTGAAAAATAATCATAATAATATTCATTAGTCCAGACTACAATATCACCTTTCAAACTACTCTTATTAGATTTACTAAAAAATGTACTAAAAAAGATAATAATAAAAAAAACTACAAAAAGTAATATTGATACTTTTTTTCTATTCTTCATTTGACCACATCCTAACTATATAAATTATACACTATTTTAACAAGATTTTTATCTCTAATTATTTTTTGCATTTTATAAATGATTATAATATAATAATTTAATATATAAATTATTTAATAGGAGTTTGTTATGCATATAGATAGTTTAAATTATTTTTATCAAGTTGCTAACTCTAAGAGTATCTCTACCGTTGCAAAAAACTCTCATATCTCTCAATCTGCTTTAAGTCAGCAAATCGCTAAGCTAGAGAACAAGCTTAATGTGAAATTGTTTACTAGAACAAATAAAGGCGTATCATTAACACCTGAGGGTGAGATACTATTCAAATATTCTGAAACAATATTGAATGCTTATAATAAAATGCAACAAGAGCTTTATAACTCTATAAATCAAAAGAAATTTATTTCTATAGAAGCTGTAGAATCAGTAGGCCAAACTATTCTACCCATAGCTATTTCCAAATTGAAAAAAGTTTACGACTCTCATACAATAAATATTAATAATATAGACTGTTGTTCTCATACGAATCTTCTTAATAACGTAAGGGATATTTTCATTTGTTATCATAAACCAGATGATAACAATGGAATAATAAGTAAATCTCTAGGGACTGATGAAATATTTTTAGTTGCTGATAAAAATTTCCCTATTAATACTATTACTAAAGATGAAATCTTCAATCTGCCTCTTATATTGGCTTCAGATAAGAAATGTTTAAAAAAATCTTTATCAAAAGAGCTTGGATGTACTGAGGAGGAATTAGATAAAGCAAACATATTATATAAAACTAATTCTTATTTCTCTGCATTAAACGGAGTTTTATCAGCGAAGGCAGTAGCTTTTATACCTGCAAGTATTTATCATAACTATTGTCCTTCAACTAGAATTAAAAGAATTAATATAGAAGACTTTTCTATAGAGTTAACGTTATATATATGCTACTTAGATTCTTTTTATAAAACTAATAGTGATTTCATAAAAAGCTTAAAAAATATACTAAAGGGTTACTTAAATTAAAGTAGCCCTTTAGTATGTTCTAAGTAATAACCAATTAGAAATTTCTCTTAATACATCTTTATACGGATTGTCAGGAAGTTTTTCAATTCCCTTAAAGCATTTCTTCATATATTTTTCAGCTAATTCTTTAGCCATTTCTATTCCGTTATTTTCTTTAACCAATCTAATAATTTCTTTTACTTCTTCTTCTGTATATATATCTTTACTTAAGATTCCATCAAAAGCTGCTTTATTTTTCTTGTAAGCATATATTAATGGAATTGTATAAATACCTTGCTTTAAATCATTTGCTGCTGATTTCTTTATACTTTCATCATTTCCTTCATAATCTAATATATCATCCATAATTTGAAAAGCCATTCCTAAATTATGTCCTATATTACTTAGTTCTCTAGAAACCTTCTCATCAGCATTACATTCAGCTGCACCTAAATATAAGGAAATTGAAAATAACTCAGCAGTCTTTCCAGATATTCTACTTAAATAATCTTTTACAGATAATTTCATAGAAAATCTAGCATTAAGCTGATTTACTTCACCCATACATATTTTAGACATAGCTCTAGAGTCTACTTTTATAGCTTGAAGTGAAGACTGAGTTGCAAGTATTTTAAAGCATACGCAAAATAAATAATCACCTATATATACTGCATAATCTTTTCCATATTTAGATTGAACAGTTTCTCTTCCCCTTCTTAGCTTAGAATCATCAATAACATCATCATGTACTAATGTTGCCATATGAAGCAATTCAATAACTGCTGCTGTAGGTACAGATTTAGATTTATCATTTTCACCAAACTTTGATCCAATTAAAACAAAGGCTGGTCTCAATAACTTTCCATTACCTTCTAGTAACTCTAGAATAGAATTTTCTATCTTTTTATCCTTACATCTAACATTTTTTCTCATAAGGCTTAATACTTCATTAAGTTCTTTATTAATCTCGGGGTAATTACTCCAAATATTGTTCATTTAAATCCACCTTCTTAAAGACATTAAAAGTAATTTTTAACACCTAAATATAACCTTTAAACATTGGAAGTCTTTTCAAATGATTTACAGCATAGTTAGCTGTAATTCCAATAAAAATACCAGTTCCTATTCCCACTGTAGATAACACAGGTAAGTAAAGCATAACACCAATATTCTTTACTATTAATGATGCAATTATTAATTGTCCAACGTTATGGAATATAGCTCCCGCTGAACTAACCCCTATTATACTTACCTTATCTTTAAATAACTCCTTTACAGTTACCATAGCAATAAAACTTAGTATTCCACCTGCTGCACTATACATAAATGAAGATAAATTCCCTCCAAACATAGTGGATAATAGTAACCTTAGGAACAGTACTAAAAAGGCATCTCTTTTACTATTTAATGTATATAATGCAATAACTATAATTAAATTTGCTAAACCTAATTTAGCTCCTGGAGTTATAAAAGGTACAGGAATCATTCTCTCAAAAATATGTAATACTAAGGCTTGCGCTACCAACAATCCAATGTACACCATTTTACTAGTTTTTTTCATAGCTTCTCCTTAATGCGATAATATAATATCATCATCTGCCTTACCTTTTATTTCAATCATAACTTTATTAGGAAGACAAACTAAGCTTTGCCCAGGTTTCTCAATGTATTCTGGATTCATACATACTTTATCAGGACAATCTGCCTCTATTATACCAATCTTATTATCTTTAACTTTTACTACATTAATACCATCTTTAGTTTTTATTTCAATTATTTCCTCTCCCTTATGTACAGATAGAGGAATAGTCTTATACATCTTTCCTGAAACAGTTATTTCTGCATATGTTGTACTAAAATTTTTACCTACAGATGCTCCAAGTATAATCTCAGGTAAAAATGATAATATCATAAGCGCCGCAATAATAACAAAGTCTAACCTTTTAAACATATCATTCATCTCCATAGAATTTAAGGTTAATTATTTGCATTATAACCTTACAATTTTATAAGGTAGAGTTATTACCCTACCTTATAAAGTTTATTATATATATATTTTAATTAATTATCTACATCAATGTTATTTTATCAAATTAAAAGTTAAGATAATTATTTAAGTAAATTTTCAAATTTAAAAGCATATAGTTGATTTACTTCATCAATTATTGTGCTTTCTTATATATTGGCTCTTTCTTACCATGCCAGAAATTATCTGCTATCCTTGTTATCCACGGCATTATATAGTAATCTAAACCAAATGTTCTACCTGCTCCACCCATTAAAGCAATAGATCCGAAGAAGTACCATAGTATATCCCATCCAGCCATAGCACATAAGATAAAGTTAACTACCATACCTGCTGATACTGCACTGAAGATAAATGTAAATAATCCAGCAATTAAGCAAAGACCCATACCTATTTCCATTAAAACAACTATTCTTTGGAACCATACTGCTACTTCAGGATTTGGCATCATAAATTGCATTATTGCAGCATACCAACCAGGAACTTCACTTATAATAGGCTTAGCCCATTCTGTTGCAGTTTCTGCACCTGCTGCTGCTGAAGCACCAGATGTTGCATCTTGTAACCAAGTGAAAGGCATCTTAACATTACCAGCTTTAATCCAGCTGTCTGAACCAATTGTTATAGCATCAAAGAATCCTTTTATGCTACCTGCATCCCACATCTTTTCCCAAATGCTTTCTCCAATTAACTTCTTAATACCTTCAATTAACCATAGAGAACCTATAAATACTCTTAAAGGCACAAGCCATAATCTATTAGCTTTTGATGATAAATGACCTCTCATTACAGATCTTCTATCTTCCATAGTAAAGAATTCATGTTGTAAGTAACTATAAATAGCATGAACATCATTTACTTCAAATAAGTAGTGAATATTAACTAAATGTTTCATTATCATAGCAAAGAATCCTGATAACTTAAGACCCATTAAGTTAGCAACACAGTATCTTCCACCGATAGAAACCATGAATCCATGATATTTACCAGCAAATTTTTGCATTTCTTTCTTTTCAATTGATGCAACTATATTCTTAACTACTGTATCAGCTGTTTGAACTGCAGCTTCTACTATTTGAGGAGTTCCTTTTCCCTCTTCTTCTTCGAAGTAAGCAATATCTCCTACTACAAATACATTTTCTTTACCTACAGCTTGCATGTATTCATTAGCTTGTAATCTACCAGCTCTAGCTGTTTCTAATCCATATTCCTTAACTTCTTGGTTTGCTTGAATTCCACAAGTCCATATTAATGTTCTTGTATTAATCACTTGTCCGTCTTTTAACTTTATGTTATCTTCATTTACTTCAACTATAGGTGAATTCTTTAATATTTCCATTCCATGTTTTACCATGTACTTTTCTGCTTTGTCAGCTTGTTTTCTATCTAACATATTTAAGATAGTTCCCATAGCTTCAACAACTTTTAATGTAACTTCATTTTCGTCAACATTGTGCTCTTTAGCTAATCTAGTCTTCCACTCTAATAATTCACCAGCCATTTCAATACCAGTAAATCCTGAACCTGCAACAACAAATGTTAACATCTCTCTTCTCTTAGCTTCATTTCTTTCTAAGCTAGCTTTTTCAAACATTTCTTGAATGTGATGTCTAATTTTTAGAGCATCTTCAAATGACCAAAGAGTAAATCCATTTTCTTTTACTCCAGGTACTCCAAAGAAAGCTGGTTCACTACCTGTACCTACTACTAAATAATCATAAGAGTATTCTCCATAAGTAGTTTTTATAACTTTTTTGTCTGTATCTACATTTTCAATATAGTCTGTTACAACTTTAACTTTTGTCTTACCAAAAATCTTACATAATTCTACTTGAACAGATTCTGGGTGAACTCTTCCCCCCGCTACTTCATGTAACTCAGTCATTAAAGTATGATATGGATTTTTATCAATTAATGTTATTTCCACATCATTATTTTTTTTATATTTTTTGGCTAGTTTCTTAGCAGTACGAACACCACCATATCCAGCTCCAAGAACAACTATCTTATTTTGTGCCATGTTGAAACCTTCCCTTCATATTAAATAATTCTAAAACAGCATAATTAATTCTATACACTATTTCATAATATGTCTATATCACTTCGAAAATTTTTTGTATATTTTTTAACAATGATTTATCTATATATTTTGTTATCTGAATATACTTAAAGCCTTATATTTACTTGTCTCATCGCTATTGTCTTTTTTTTAACGCCATTAGAAATTCTTATGTAGTATAAGCAAATCGAATATCTAAGCCATTTTATTTTGTGTATAATGGTCTAGTAATTGAAAACAAATTCAAAAAAATAAATTTAAGTTTGAGAGGGGATTTTGTAATGAAATCAAGAAGAGTTTTAAGCTTATTAGCAGTTGCTGCATTAGCTACTACAGTATTTGTAGGATGCGGAAAAGAAGAAGCTGGATTAAAAGACGGTACTTATGAAAAGAAATCTGCAGCTGACGAAAGAGGATATGTTGCTTCTATCGCAATCGAAGTTAAAGATGGAAAGATTGCTAACGTTAAGTATGACGAAGCTAACGATGCTGGAAGTAAATTAGCTGACGCTGAATACAACAAGAAAATGAAAGAAATCAGTGGAGCTAACCCAGAAGAAGCATTCCCAGCATTAGAAAAAGCTTTAGTTGAAAAGCAAGATGTTGCTGCTGTTGATGCTGTAACTGGTGCTACTAGCACTTCAGATTCATTTAAAAAATTAGCTGAAGAGGCATTAGCTGAAGCTAAATAATCTTTTATAGTTAACTAGACTTTAGACTTTTGTCTAAAGTCTTTTGTTATTTTTTATATTTTTACTTATACTAATAGATATATGTTTCAGTTAAGAATCTATATCAATATAGTTATATAAGATTAAACTCTAAAATAACTACTTAATGTAAAAATAAAACTTGAACTAATATATTTTTTAATTATTATATAAATTATGAAGGTAATTCTATTACTTAAATATCATTCTTATAAAATATAAATTAATATAAAGTGGGCACTATTACAACTTATATAGTAATTATTAATTAGGAGGAATATCATGTCAAAAAGATTAGCTAAAATAACACTCTCTTCTTTATTGCTAATTTTATCTCTTGGACTTATAACATCATGTTCAAAGAATAAAGCTTCACAAGAGCCGTTATCAAAGAGCGAAATATTAATGGGTACTACAGTTACTGTAACTCTTTATGATAGTAATGATTCTAAAATATTAGATAAAGTATTTAATAAAGTTAAAGAGCTAGAATCAACATTAAGTATTAATGAGAACGGAACATTAGTAGATGAAATAAATGAAAATGCAGGTATAAAGCCAGTTAAGGTGGATGATGATACATATACTTTAATTGAAAAGGGGTTAGAATACTCAAATCTATCTAATGGTTTATTTGATATATCAGTTGGACCTATAGTTAAACTTTGGAGTATTGGACTTCCAGAAGCAAGAGTTCCTTCTCTTGAAGAAATTCAAGCTAAACTACCATTAGTAAACTATAAAGATGTTGAGTTAAATGATTCGGATAAAACTGTATACTTAAAAAATAAAGGTATGATGCTAGACCTAGGTGGAATAGCAAAAGGTTATACTGCCGATGTAATTTCAAGCATACTAACTGATGAAGGTGTTGAAAGTGCCATAATTAACCTTGGTGGAAATATCTTTACCCATGGTAAAAAAGTTAATGGTTCTGATTGGAAAATTGGAATCCAAGATCCTTTTTCAGAGAGAGGCGGTATAATTGGAACTTTAACTACAAGTAATAAATCTGTTGTTACTTCTGGTATATATGAAAGATATATAGAAGAAGATGGAGTTAGATATCATCATATTCTAAACCCGAGCACTGGTTATCCTTATGATAATGAAATTGCAGGAATAACTATAGTAAGTGATAAATCTATAGATGGGGATGCCTTATCGACCTCTGTTTTTGCAATGGGAGTTGAAGAAGGCATGAAATTTGTAAACTCTCAAAGTGGAATAGATGCTATCTTTGTTACTAAAGACAATAAAATTTATTTAACTAATGAAGTTAAAAATATATTTGAATTAACTAATAGTGATTTTACTATAGCAAACTAAAAACCATAAATAATAAAAAATATCTCCTTCCTAATAATTTAAATTTATGGAGGGAGATATTTTTTCTATATTCTTCTATCATCTTAAAGTAGTAAAATAAAAATTATATCAACTTTAATTAACTAATTATTTTTAATTACTTTAAGCGCTAATAAAATTGCTAAAAATCCTGATATAAGTTTTACTAATATATAAATCAACGCTATATCTTTTGCCTCAGCAACTACATAGGCAAGTTGTCCACCAAAAACATATGCACCAGATACTGAAAAAGCAGAACATATCACCTTTCCCCTATCATCTAATTTATCAAAATCAGTAAATACAATTACTGCTGATGCTAAACTTCCTATCAAAGCTGCTACAGAACTTGAATTAATATTTAATTTCTTCTCCAGATTCCTTATTTGCTTAGAAAATACCCTCTTAATAACTTCCAGCATTACATTTGCCCCAGCTAAAAAGATAGCTATTTTACCTACAATAGTTATTGCCTCTTCCAATGAAAGTAAATTTTCAACTAGTTCTATTCCTGTTATAGAATTTATACCTTGAAGCCCAAGCCCTATTAATCCAATTATAAATATAACCCTTGATAAAACTTTGAAATAAATAACCATCTTAGAAGGACTTTTGTATAATCCAATTATAATTAAAATTGAAATTATTGTTATAGGTAAAAGACTTATCAATATCTTAATTAAGCTTATCTTTAATAATATTCCACCAATAAATAATCCTATAGGCACAGTAATTATTCCACAAAGTATTCCCTTGCAAAAAATATCTATATGCTTATCCTTTATTATCCCTAATGCTAGTGGAATAGTGAAGCTAATTGTACACCCTAATATAGATGCAATTAAAATCCCTGAAAAATAAATTATTTCAGGACTTCTTCCAATTGCTTCTGCAATTTTAAATCCTCCCATATCCACTGCAATAAATGATGAGGATATTATACTTGGATCTAATAAATCACCTTTAAATATTGTTAATATATATTTCGATAAAAAATCTGAAATTATTGGAGTTATAGACAAAATACCTATCATAGATAAAGCCAATGACCCCATACTCTTTATTCCATTTTCTATTCCATACCCTAACTTAAGCTTATTACCTAAAATATAATCTATTACTCCCACTACAAAAAATAAACCAATTATGTAAAGCATTATTTTTTCCATATGTTTTCTCCCTTATAAAGTTCTAATTTATTTTAACAAAATTCTTTATAAGAAAAAAGAGCTGTATAATATTTTGATACAGCTCTTTTTCTATACTATTCAGTTAAATTAACAATCGCAGCCGCTTGGTCTATCTCCACAGTCGTCTTTTCCATCTGAATGTTTATCTGGCTTTCCTATACATTTACCCTTAAATGAAGAGGTTTCTAATTCTGCATATTTTATTACTATATTATCCTTGTATATTTTTAACATATACTTAGTATTTGGGCATAATGGTCCTAATAAGAATTGTCCGTGACAATCAGTGAAAGTATGAGTTAGTGGATAAGGATATCTATAACCATCTACAACTTGTAATAACTTTACTACTGCATCTACTACAGGCATCCTATTACAGTCTAAAACTGTTCCAAATATAACTGATCTCTTTTCTTCCGGTAATCTTATTATTGCTTCAATCTGTTCATTACATCCAGTCTTTAATTCACATGATGTTATTCTTCCGCTCATAATTTTGCCTCCTAAGTTTCAAAAATAGATTTTATAATATAATCTATTCATTATGTCAAAAAATGTGATATAAAAACTACTTATGGAGAATAACTTATCTATTTTTAATTCTTTAATTCTAACTGAACATCGAAGGTCTTATTTTCGCCATCTCTCACGACTTCAACCTCAACTACATCGCCCTCTTCTTTTGAATCTCTGATTTTTTTCAACTCTTCAAAAGTCTTTATTCTCTTACCATCAAACTTAACTATTAAATCTCCACCCTTTAATCCTGCTTTTTCTGCTGGTGAAAATTCTACTACATCAACTATATAAAGACCTTCATCCATCTTATATTGTTTTCCTAAATCGGAATTTATTTCTCTTACAGATATACCTAAATTTAATATAGGCTTAGATAATGCTTCTATTCTATCTTTAACTTCATTTATAGGAATTGAAAATCCTATTCCTTCTGCTCCACCAGATATCTTCATAGTGTTTATTCCTATTACTTCACCCTTTGTATTAACTAGAGGCCCACCACTATTCCCTGGATTTATAGCAGCATCTGTTTGTATTAAATTTAATTTAGCTCCTGAAGTTGTTTCTACATTTCTATTGACTGCACTTACCATACCACCAGTTACGGTTTGATTAAAGTCTTTAGATAATGGAGTTCCTATAGCAAGAACCTCTTCTCCTGGTCTTAATGCATCTGAATCTCCAAGTTCAACTACAGCTGGTACTTTTACACTATCATCACTTATTTTTAGCATAGCTACATCTTGATTTGAATCATAATTAATTACTTTAGCTTTAACATCTCTACCATCTGATAATGTTACTATAACTTCTTTAGCACCTTCAATAACATGATAGTTAGTTAAAATATATCCTTCTTCATTTATAATAAATCCTGATCCAATACCTTCTGTTTCTTTAGGTATAATTCCACTATAATCAACAACCCCACTAACTGAAACTATAACTACAGCTGGTGCTACTTTATCAAAAGCTTGACTTGCAGTTAGCGCCTGAGCATCATTTTCAAAAGTTGCAGGATTAGGAGTTAGCGTAGCTCCATTAGATGAAGAATTTTTATAATCCTTCATTATGTAATAAACACTTCCACCACCTATAGCGCCCCCTAATAGGCCAGTTATTAGCGCAATTGCAATAACCTTAAACACTCCACCCTTTTTCTTTTTCTTAGGCTTTTTAGAAAGATCATTTATAGGGTGAACATAAGAATCCTGTTCATAAATCTTATCTTCTTCAATATAATCCTCTACTACCCTTTCGGAATTTTCTTCCTTTATATCCTCATATTTCTCAACATCATATATATTATTATCTTCGTTCATATAAAAGCCTCCTAAAAATTAATAATTCCTATTACAGTTATTAATATAACCTTTCTTTGTGACAATTATATGGCACATTATAAATTAATATACTTGAGTTAATTATTCTTATTCTTTTTTTCTAGTCTATCTATTTGATTTGCCTGTTTAAGAACTTGTCTTATTCCTGTAACTACAGTATCAGGTTTATACATAGAAACTAAGTTTTCTTCATAATCAACCTTATATACCTTTGTTAGAGACTCATCTCCTAGACTCTCTAATACTTCTTGTCCATCTTTTGCTATTAGATAATATGGTTTACCACTGAAAACTCCTTCTTCTTGAATATCTATATTCCCAGAAGTTATAGTCTTAAACTCATTTTTTACAGCTTGGTTATATTCTTTTTTAGTTCTATGTACTTTAAATTCATGTAACTCTTCCCAGTCTAGCATTTCTTCGAACTCATCTGTATTACAAGTTAAGTTAACCTTATCCATAAGAGTAGTAAGTCCTATACTTGATCCAAAGCTTTCAATACTTCTTCTAATATTATTTAGTAATAAACTTTTTTTGAAATCCTTAGAATTTATAGTTTCTTCAACTAGTGGATTTACTAATACAACTCCAGCAACTAAATCTGGATACTCCTTAGCAAATTCAGTTAATACTAAGCTTCCGTACTCTTCTCCAACTAAAATATATGGCGCAGGTGCAGCTGATTTTCTAAGCAATATCCTTAATTCTTCTGCTTGCTCTTTTGGTGTCTTTTGCTTACTTCCATCACTAAAGCCATAACCACTTCTATTATAAACAAAAGTATTTAAATCACCATACTCATCATCTATTATCTCAATTACTTCATTCCATTGATTTAGATTACTCCCTATATTTCCATCAAAGACAACAGTGTATTTACCTTCACCTTTTAATTTATAATCTAGTCTTTTATCATCTACTCTTGCATAATCAACTCTTTCTTTTAAAGTCTCTTTTGCAATAAAGTTACTTATTCTTTGATATATAAAACCTATAGCCATTGCTAATAATATTCCAATAATAATATTCTTAGCAATATCCTGTGGTTTTAATTCTTTTTTCATATTTACTTTATATACGCCATTTGAATTCGGTAAAAGTTTCACCCTTAACTTCCCCCCTTATAGCTTTAAGTTTGGTTTTGCATTAATGTCAAGTTTTGCTTCATTTCCATTTATAAAATTAAAATATGCTGCACTACCAATCATGGCAGCATTATCTGTACATAATATTCGTGATGGGAATAATACTTCTATTCCTTCCTTTCCAGCAGCTTCTATTAATGTTTCTCTTAATGCTGAATTAGATGCAACTCCACCAGCAATTGCAATTTTATTTACTTCTTTCCTCTTACAAGTTTTTATCACATTTTGTTTTAACACTTCTATTACAGCCTTCTGGAAAGATGCCGCTACATCTGCTTTATTCACTTCAACATTTTGCATTTTACACTTATTCAGATAGTTTAATACAGCAGATTTTACTCCACTAAATGAAAAATCTAATGTATCATCATGGAAGTTTGCTTTAGGAAATTCAATGGCATTTTCATTCCCTTCTTTTGCAAGTTTATCTATTTTAGGTCCTCCTGGATATCCAAGTCCAAGGGCTCTTGCAACCTTATCATATGCTTCTCCTGCCGCATCATCTCTAGTTTGACCTATAACATCATACTCACCATAATTCTTAACGTGAACTATAAAAGTATGTCCTCCTGATACTACTAAAGATACAAATGGTGGTTTTAAATTCTTATGCTCAATATAATTTGCACAAATGTGACCTTCTATATGATTAACTCCTACTAATGGTTTCTTTAGTGAGTAAGAAAGTCCCTTTGCATATTGTAGTCCTACTAATAACGCCCCTACTAAACCTGGACCATAAGTAACTCCAATTGCATCTATATCTTCAAGCGTAACACCAGCCTCTTCTAAAGCTTCTAAAACTACTCCATTTATAACTTCAATATGCATTCTAGATGCTACCTCTGGCACTACCCCTCCATACTTTTTATGAGTTTCTATTTGAGAAGCTATTATGTTAGATAAAACCTCTCTACCATCCTTTACAATTGCTGCTGAAGTCTCATCACAGCTTGATTCTATTGATAAAATTAATTTACTATCCATATCAATTACCTCTTATTTCTAATATTCATCACTCTTGTTAAACCTATATATCTATTGTATATAAGTTCTAATAAGGATTCTACTTTATATTAAGTTATATTTCCTTTTAAAAATATCCAAGATATACATTATCTTAACAACTTATATAAAAATTAAAAATCCACGCTTTCGATTCCAATAATTTACTTAAAAATAATTTTAATCTATAATTTATTAAGACTATAGATGTAGATTATTAATCGAAACATATATATAATAAAATAAAGTTAAAAACTTTAACTAATTACTTAAGTTCCATTGTTTATTATATAATGAAAGGAAAAAATATTCATTATATTTTATTAGAATTAATGTATTTTTAAGGAGAAATTAATAAATTAAAGGAGTTTTATTAAATGAGTAGTTATGCAAAAATAGTAGTACCAGGTTCCCCTATTACTAAATCTAATTTTAAGCTACATAATAAAGATGGTAGGGCCATACTTCCTAGTAACACAGGAAAGTCACATGATAGATACGCAATTTATGAAGAAAAAATAGCATACTATTCTAGAGTCCAAAATCCAGGTGTAATTTTAGATGAATCTCTTATTGCAGTATTAAAAGTCTATTATAAAAGTGAGAAAAGACATCCAGATACAGCTAATATAACAAAGAGTATTTTTGATGGTATTGAAAAAAGTGGTCTTATAGTTAATGATGCCCAAATAACTAGAATAATAACAGAAGAATTTTATGATAAAGAAAATCCTAGATTTGAATTGGAATTTTTCGGTGAAAGTGAATACCAAATTTCTTATTCAGTTATGAAAAAGGAAGTTACCTCAGATAGAAAAATATATTCTAGTCTTAAGAAGTCTAGAATTCCTAAAACAATTACTAACAATGAAAGGAACAATAATGATGACTTATTAAAAGATAACAACATATGCGAGTTTTGTAAGAAAAAAATTAATGACTCTAACGTTATTAAAGCAAATGGTGGTAAAACCTTAATATGTAGAAGTTGTTTTAATAAGCTGTTTTAATGAGGTGACTATAATGCAACATGAAAATTTTATCTTCATTGGAGATAGCTTGACCTTTGGATATGGAGTTAATAAAAATAAATCTTGGGTAGAATCTTTCAATAAATTTAGTTTAGATAAAAATAAATATTTCAAAATTATTAATAAAGGTATTAATGGAAATACCACTACAGATATGTTAAATAGATTTACTGAAGATGTTACAAACTTAAATCCAACTAAAGTTTTTATAATGGGTGGAACTAATGACTTACTTTCTAATAGATCTATAGATTTAATAATAGATAATATTGAGTTAATGATAAAAGAAACATTAACTTATAATGCTGATATTATAGTAGGTATTCCCCCAAGAATAATAAAAGAAGATGCTTACAGATTATTTATGCCTTCATTAACTTATAATTATTGTGAAGAGAGTCTTCCAATCCTAAGGGAAGCCTTAATGAAATTATGTATGAAGTATAAATTAAAATATGTTGATTTTTATACTCTTACCTCTACTCTTAACCATAATAATAATTATTATATTGATGGAATACACTTTAATGAAAATGGTCATAAATTACTCTTAGAAGAATTTATGAAAAACATTGATTATTAAGCTATTATAAAATAATAAAAGCTTACAAATAATATAAGTTTATTTCCTGAGCATTCGGCACACCCATACTTATATTATTGTAAGCTTATTTTATATATCTACTTTTAATATATATAGTTCTTAAGATAATCTGCTGCTTTTTCGCCTACCTTATATCCAACTTCTCCACTATTAAATATATCTGAATCCCATGTTAACACAGTTCCACAGGCAAATATTCCCTTTGCTGTAGTCTCATAATTTTCATTAACTAATAAAGTTAAATTATCCTTCATCCCGATTTTAGCATTTCTAGCGTAAGTAATTTCCGGGAAATAACCTACTGTTAAAACTAATGAATCACAGCTTAACGTAGTTATTTCTGATGTATTAATGTCTTCAATATCAACGCTTTCTATCCTATCATCACCATTTATATCTACTACTCTTACATTCTTAATAATGTTAATATCAAATCCATCTATAAATTCTTTGCCTCTTTCATCTAAAAAGCCTCTATTAGTTACATCAACAATTGCATTAACCTTGCCACCTTCAATTAGTAATCGCCTAGCTAAAATAAGGGACCAATTATTTTTTCCTAATATAACTACTTCTTTTCCTGGAAGATATCCTTGTAAATTAATTAATCTATGAGCTGACACTAAGGAATATATTCCTGTGTATTTATGAATGGGAATGTTAATATTCCCTGTAAATCTCTCTCTACATCCTGAAGCTATTATTATTGAACTAGCTTTTACATCTTGGACTCCCTCTTCAGGATTTACATAAGTTATCACTTTATTTTGAGTTAGTTCTAAAACTTCAGTATCTAGCTTATAATATCCACCGGCTTCTTTAAAGTCTTTAATTAACTTACTTCCAAGCTCCGGTCCAGTTACCTCTTCATCTAAATAATATTTACCAAAGCCACCATGTATAAATAAATTTAGATTTCCACCTAAATCACTATTTCTTTCTAATATCAAAACTTTTTTAATTCCATTTTTAAGAGCAGAAACCCCAGCAGATAAGCCAGATGCCCCACCACCAATTATAATTAAATCATATTGAAGCATTATACCCTCCATTAATATTTAATCTATGTTTCATATACAATCTTTTTAGAACTTATATAGAAATACATAATAATATTATATCATAAAAAATTATTTTCCAAATTTTCTTTTAATTACTTTTCTTAACATTAAAAATTAATAATTTCTTATTTGATTTATAAAAGTCCCTATAATATAATTTAGTTATTGTTAAATTATACAGAAAGGAAAATAGTGAACTTATTTAATACAGTTCATTATTTAGGTGCGATATATTGGACAAGTTTATAGAAAAAATAAAAGAAAGAATTTTAGGTATATTCACTATTCATGGCATAATGAGAATATTATTATTCCTAATTCCTTTCATTGCCATAGTCATTAAATCTATTATTTTCCAAGGCTTTGTTGTTAATAGAGATCCATATTTACTTGACTTTGGACTTGGACTTGACTCAGCAAAACCTTTTATAAACTATTATTATGCATTTATTCTTATCTTCCTTAGCTTTGCATTATTATTTAAAGGTAAAGGAAGAGTTATCTACTTATTTATAATCGATGCAATAATAACAGCATTAATAGTACTAGATGTAACATATTTTAGAGGCTTCTATACTATGCCTTCAGCCTTATTATTAACTCAAACTGCAAATTTAGATAATATGGGCGGAACTATAATGTCTATGTTTAGTAATATGGATTTCTTATTCATATTAGACTTTATAATATTAGGTATATTCGTATTCTTTACTAGAAAATCTTATACTACTGTTAAAAGAAGAGCTCCTATTAGCTTCTTAGTAATATTAATATCTAGTATAGTTTTTATAGCTTATGTACCTTTTAATCTTCATATACTAAAAAATGAAGATGTTAAAAATGGATATATATTCTCAAACTATGATCCAACAAATACAGCAAGATATTTTTCACCATTAGGTTACCATATATTCGATGCTTATAATGTTTATCAAGACTCTAAACCTTATGAATTAGAGGATGAGGACAGAAGTGAAATAGAGAAGTTTTATGCTAGCAAAGAAAACTTACCTGACAATGAATATGCAGGCTTATTAGAAGGTAAAAATCTTTTAGTTATTCAAGTAGAATCACTAGAAAGCTTCATTATTGGTAAAGAAGTAAATGGCAAAAAAATCACTCCAGTTATGGACGATTTAATAAGTAAAGGTCTATACTTCCCTAATATTTATGAGCAAGTAAATGAAGGTACAAGCTCTGATGCAGACTTAATGATTAATACTTCAATGTTCCCAGTAAGAAGGGGTAGTACCTTCTTTAGATACCCTGGAAATACTTATAATTCATTGCCTAATCTTTTAGAAGAAAAGAATTATAGTACAATAGCTATTCATCCAGATAAGGGTTCTTTCTGGAATTATGTAAATGGACTTACAGGAATAGGTTTTGATAAATTTGTTGATTTCTTCTCCTTTGATGAAAATAGTGAAATGATGGGCTTAGGAATATCAGATGAAAGCTACTTCACTCAAGTAGTTCCAATGATTAAGGAATTAAAAGAACCATACTATGCCTTTACTGTAACATTAACTAATCATGGACCATTTGACTCTATTCCAGAAGAAAAGAAGGTTCTAGGCTTAGATGAAGAACTAGATAAAAACGAAATGGGTGGATATTTCGAAAGTGTTAAATACACAGATGCTCAAATTGGTGAATTCTTAAAGAAATTAGATAGTGAAGGTTTATTAGATAATACTGTAGTAGTTATTGAAGGAGACCATACTGGAGTTCATAAATACTATAATAGTTCAATTGAAAAATTATCTAATAAGGAAGATTGGTACCTTGATAATGGTCACCATACTGTTCCATTTATAATTTGGTCTAAAGATATGACTGAAGGAAAAACTTTTGATGTTAAGGGTGGACAAGTAGATATAATGCCAACACTTCTGTACTTATTAGGTGTTGAAAATGAAAAATATATAAATACAGCAATAGGAAGAAACTTACTTAATACAAATAAATCCTTTGCTGCTCTAACAAACCTAGATGTTGTAGGAGACAACCTTACAGAAGAAGAAAAAGAAATGTATAAAAATATAATGTTACTATCAGATAAAATGATTAGAAGCAACTATTTTGAGAATGAGAATAATTAAAGAATGAAAGAATTAAAAAATTAGGGGATTATTGATGTGATTCCTTAAGAGTGAAGAGTTAAAATTTAAGAACTTAAAATTGTGGAAATAATTCCTTCGGAATTAATAAATTAAAAAGAGCTGTTGCATTTGTAACAGCTCTTTCTCTATTATCTATTTTCAGTAATTCCAGAGGAATTACCTCCTTCATTTTTCATACTTCATTCTTCATTATTCATTAAAAATTCAGCTAAGCTGATTTTTAGTTTTCCCCTGCTATGCTTAACCCTTCTACCCTCACAGATGGGCTTCCAACACTACTCATAGGGAATTTTAAATCAGCTCCTACTTCAACTACATTCTTTAATAAGTCGAAGAAGTTACCTGCAACTGTTATTTGTTCTACAGGAAAATCTTTTTTTCCATCCTTAATATAGAAACCTTTAGCTGCTAAAGAGAAATCTCCTGTTATTGAATTGGCTCCTGAATGTAATCCTGCAAACTCGGTAATTAAAACACCTTCTCCTACCTCTTCTAATAATTCATCAAAAGACTTAACTCCTTTTTGAATATAGAAGTTAGTTGGTGAAACTCCGACAGGTGAAGCATAGGAATTCTTAAATCCATTACCTGTAGATTTTGTATTTCCTTTATGCGCAGTTTTTAAATTATGAAGTAAAGTCATTAATTTACCTTCATGAATTATATCTTTTTTCTTAGTTGCTACACCTTCATCATCAAAAGGTACTGAAGCTAAACCATCTATAAGATGAGGATCATCTAATAAAGTCACTTTATTACTAGCTATTATTTCCCCTTCTTTACCCTTTAATAAACTTAATCCCTTTTGAGCTGCATCTCCACTAAATACACCTGCAAAAGTTGAAAGTACTGAAACCATAGCTTCATTATTAATTATAGTCTTGTACTTACCAGAAGGTATTGACTTACCGCCAATTCTAGAAACAGCTTCATTAATCCCATCTTCAGCAATCTTTTTAGGATTTACTTCTTCTAATGATTTTGCTGTTACATATCCCATTCCATCATGCATATTTTCTCCTTCTTTTATTATTGGAACTACATATGCACTTAGTAAGTTAGATTTATTTTCTAAGTTTAATCCCTTAGAGTTAATTATTCCATATTTAGATTTATTATACCCTATTCCACATCCACCAAAGCTAGTAACTCTATTATCTAATGCCTTAGATTCCTTTTCCATACTTAATGCTAAATCTATAAGCTTATCTGCTGGAATATCTTCTAAAGCTTTATAATAAGTATTTACTTCCGCGTATTCTTTATCACCTTCATAAATAAACTGAATATCTTCATTTTCAATAACTAAAGCACTTTCTTTAGCATTCTTTACTAACATTTTTATAGCATCTTCATCTAATATTTCAGTATAAGAATATCCTATTTTTTCATTTATTTTTCCTCTAAATGATAATCCATATGAAGTAGTTAAACTATACTTTTCAACTTCTTCCTTATAGACATTTATACTTAAGCTTTCTCTATCTACATAATAAACTTCGTATTCTTTAAATCCGTTATTTTTAGCTTCTTCAAATAACTTATCTATAAATTCTTTTAATTCCATAACTATTCCCCCCTTATCTTCCACCTACTGTTATTTCTTTTACTCTAATCATAGGTTGACCTACATTAGTTGGGATACTTCCAGATACAGAACCACACATTCCTTGACCTTGAGCTAAGTTCTTACCTACCATATCTATGTTAAGTAAAACTTCGCTTCCTTTACCTATAAGACTTGCTCCTCTAACTGGTTCTTGTATTTTACCATTTTTAACTATATACCCTTCTGATACAGCAAAGTTAAATTCACCTGTAACTGGATTTACTGATCCACCACCCATTTTCTTTGCATATAATCCATCAGAAATAGATTTAATTATTTCTGCTTCATCATCATTACCTGCAGCAATATAAGTATTAGTCATTCTTGAAGTTGGTGCAAATTTATAATTTTGTCTTCTTGAACTTCCTGTTGCTTCCATACCCATTCTTCTACCATTTAATTTATCTATTAAGTAACCTTTTAAGATTCCATTTTCAATTAAAACATTCTTTCTAGTTTTATTTCCTTCATCATCAATGTTTAATGATCCCCAAGCATTAGGAATAGTTCCATCATCTATAGCAGTAACCTTAGTTGATGCTATTTGCTTTCCAAGCATATTAGTAAATACTGAATTTCCCTTTGCTACAGCTGTTGCTTCTAATGAGTGACCACAAGCCTCGTGGAAGATAACTCCTCCAAAGCCATTATCAATAGCAACTGTCATTTTACCAGCTGGACAAGGCTTAGCATGAAGCATCGTAGTAGCTATTCTTGAAGCTTCCCTACCATAATGTTCTGGATCTATATCATTAAATAGCTCGAAGCCTTTATGAGCTCCTGGGCCCTCAAATCCAGTTTGGTTTTCTCCATTAGCTGAAGCTACTGAACTAATTGAAAATCTTGTTCTTACCCTTCTATCTTCAGTTAATAAGCCTTCAGTGTTAGCTATTAAAATATTTTGCTCTTTATCTAAATAGCCTACAGATACTTGAGATATTTCATCACTATATTCCTTAGCAGCTTTATATCCTGCCTTCATAACATTAATTTTTTTATCTGCACCTATTGAAGATGGAATATATATTATTGGGTTGTTATTATAAATTTCTTTTTTATTTAAAACTACACTTATATCTTCCTTTAACTCTCCAAGTGCTAATGCTGCTTTTTCTGCAGTATCTAATAAAGCAGATAAGCTAGTATTATTTGTATAAGCATAAATACTCTTATACCCCTTAAAAATTCTTATTCCTATTCCATGGGTTCTACCAGAAATGGAATTCTCAACTTTACCATTTAAAATACTTATAGAAGTATCTAGAGTATCTTCTTCAAATATTTCTGCAAAGTCTCCTCCTGTTATTAAACATCTAGCTAAAACACTAGATAATATATCCTTTGATAACATAATTTAATCCTCCTCCATATTTATTTCTATACCATCTTTAAAAGCCCTAGACCAAGTAGATACATAAGAACCACTTGCCCATTCAACCATTATTATTTCTTCGTCATTTCTTAAATTTATAACTTCTAGTGGATTTCCCTTTATATTTTTATCTTCTAATTCATATATTAGAAGCTTATCATTTAAAACTATAAATGCTAATCTTCCCGTTGGAGCAGTATATGCATCAGTAATGAAAGGGAATTTACCTTTTAAGTCTTTCCAAGGTATTAGTAAAGTATCATAATTTAATAACTTCTTACTTGGACTTAATGATAATTTAAAAGTAATGCCGTCTTCTTCTAAATCATCAGTGATTATATTACTATTTAAAGTCCATTTTCCTTCGTTTCTTTTTAAGGTGAAATTAGTGTAGTCTACTGCTGATACTAAATCTTTCTTACTATCACTTAAAGTATTTAAAGCTTCATTAAAGTCATTTTTATATTTTTCTTTAGCATCACCAGAGAATATTTCATCTATACTAATTCCTACATTAGAATTAATATTGTCAATTGGAACTGTTTGATATATTGGGAAAATATTATTGAAGCTATTGCCCTCATATTTTTCTATAGAAATATAATCATTCGAAATAAAGTTAATATTTTTATAGATATTCTGATCAGAATATAATACAAGATTATTCTCTTCAACTTTTCCCTCTAAAGGTTTAGCAGTAAAATATTCTACATGTTTATCATCTCTATTATATATATCACTTTCAATTGTCCATATTCCATTCAACCTTGGAAATACTATATTTTCTTTCTCTATTGTAGGCTGTAACTTCTGATCCTTAAAAGATACCCATAAGGTTCTATACTCTTCCGCACTATAAGTTCCATCCTCATTTAGTGTTCTTGGAGTTTTTAATGCTATCATAGCCCCTACATCACTATTATAATCTTCATTTAGAAATTCTGCTTCTACTTTATCCTTTGAATTTTCTATATCTTTAGGTGATTTATCTTCTCTAAATAGTTTAATTAACATACCTGAGTAAAATAAATATCCATTATCTTCATCTAAATGTATAAATTCTCCTACTATACTATTAGAATCAATAATTGAAATAACATCCAACTTTGAAATATCATCAATAATATCATTAATTTTTAAGTTTAATTCATATGATAAAACATAATCTTCATCAACTACTTTTAATTTAAAACTTGGATTTAAATATTCCTTATTGAAAATAGATACTTTATTATTAGAAATACTTATTAAATTTCCACTTTGTTTTAGTATTTCTTCTGTATTTTCAATTTCCTCATCTAATATATTTATATCTTCAATTTTCCAAGCTCCACCAATTGATAAGCTTTCATTTTTAGGTGCTTTTATAGATTGTGTATCTTTTCCATCTACTTTACTACAACCTACTATTAAAGTAAATAATAATATTAAAAGCAATGTTACACATTTCTTTAAAGCCTTCATATTATTCCTCCTTTATAATTGGAATAATAACCTCAACCTTAGTTCCTATTCCTAGTTCACTGTATATATTAAATTCTCCATTATGAAGCTTAATAATTTCATCACAAATAGATAAACCTATTCCATTTTGTGATTTTGAATTTTTCCCTTTAAAGAACTTTTCTTTAATCTTAGGTAAGTCCTCTTTGGATATTCCACTACCATTGTCCTCGATAACAAATTTAATATTATCTTCTATTTTAGAAACAATGAATTTAATTTTACCGCCCTCATCAGTAAATTTAAAGGAATTATCTAAAATATTAATAAATACTTGCTTCATCCTATTAGCATCAGCATATATAATTTCATCAACATCGTTATTAAAAACTAAAGATATATTTTCCTTCTTAGCCCTTGGTATCATAAATGATTCAATATGACTAATAAATTCTTTAATGTTAAACTTATTTTTCTCTAAAGTTACCTTCTCATTTATAAGCCTTGAAAAATCTAGTAGTTCTTCTACCATTAAAGATAATCTATCAGCTTCTTTCTCAATTATTTCAAAACCTAATTTTAATGTTTCTTCATCAGTCTCACTATTATTTAAAGTTATAGTCCATCCCTTTATTGCTGTAAGTGGTGTTCTAAGTTCATGAGAAACAGAAGATATAAACTCATTTTTAAGTTGCTCTCTCTTAGATATCTCATTTGCCATAAAATTAAGAGTGTTAGATAATTGCCCTATTTCATTTTCCTTATTCATACTACTTCTAACACTTAAATTTCCACTACCCATTTTTTCAGCAACTTTATTCAAATATTTAATAGGTTCAATTATACTATTAGCTAAAATTATACTTAATACAACTCCCATAATTAGTACTGCAGCTGATATACTTATAAATATAAACATTATATTAGCTATTACGCCATCAACTTCTTCTAATGAAGTAATAAACCTTAGTATACCTACCACTTCTCCATCTACTTCTAATGGATATGATACTGCCATAACCTTATTATCATAATAATTTACTTTTCCAATCCACCTAGATACTTCTCCTTTTAATGCCCTAGCTACATCTGGGGAATTATTAATATTAACATCACTAACTCCTATGGAATCCATAAGAAGATTACCTTTTTCATCGAAGATTTCTACCTGTGCATCATTTTCATTCCAAAATGCATCTACATTATCATATATGTTCTCTACTAAAGTCCTAGATGAGAAGTACTTCCCATAGAAACTTACAGCTACATCCATTCTACTCTTTAATAAATCTTCAGTATTATCATAGTAATACTTACTTATAAAAATCATAAGTAAAATATTAAGCAATACAACTGTAGAAAAAATTATTATAACTATTCCTCTAAGTAATTCATTCTTTATACTCCTCATACTCTTGACTTCCACCTATATCCTAAACCCCATATTGTTTCAATATAATTTGGATTAGAAGGATTATCTTCAATTTTGGCTCTAAGCCTTCTAATATTAACATCAATAATCTTTACATCTCCAAAATAATTCTGTCCCCAAACTAAATCTAATAACTCATCCCTAGAAAAAGCCTTATCTGGATTTTCTAAAAATATCTTCATAAGTAAGTATTCTTTTGGTGTAACATCTATTTCAACACCATTTTTAATAACCTTTTGGGAATATAAATCTATTACAAAAGGTCCTAACTCTAACCTATTCTTCTCTTTTTCATTTCCACCAACTCTTCTAAGTAGAGCTTTAACTCTAAGAACTACTTCCAGTGGATTAAATGGTTTAACAATATAGTCATCTGCTCCATATTCTAAACCAATAATTTTATCCATATCTTGTCCCTTCGCTGTAAGCATTATTATTCCCATACCTGGGAAATCAGTTCTAAGCTTATTGCATACCATGAATCCATCTATTCCTGGAAGCATTACATCTAATATTGCAACTTGAGGTCTTTTTATCTTTGCTAGCTCTAGTCCATCTTCACCATTAGCAGCCTCTATTACCTCAAATTTATTTCTTTGTAAATTTATTTTCAAAAATCCTCTTATGCTCTCTTCATCTTCAACTAATAATATTCTATCCATGATTAACACTCCTAAATAAATATTAACATAATTACAGTACTATTTTTATAAATAGGTTTATAAATAGATTATACCCTATTTATAATTAAAAGAGACGGAAAATCCGTCTCTTATTTTAAAGTTCTAAATTCATAACCTTGCTCTCTTAAATAGTTTATAGCGTCTTGTAAATAATCTACTGTACCTTTTTTCATATCAGTATCATGCATTAAAATAATTACAACATCCTGATCTAAAACTGTATCTTTTAGATTATTTAATAAAACTTCCTTCGGTTTATCATGACCTTCTGCATCACCATTTAAAGCATTCCAATCCATTTGAATTATTCCCTTACTACTTAAAGCCTCATCTAAAGCCTCAGTTCCGTTCCAGCTTGAATGTCCACCTGGTAATCTAATTAATCTTGTTGAGAAGTCTTTTCCAAGGTTTTCCTTTAAGAGTTTATCATTCTTTTCAAAATCATTTAAAAAAGCTTGTACATCAACAGTTCTGTTTGGATAAAGAACTGAATAATTATGAGAATAACCATGACTTCCTATAGCATGTCCCTCTTTTGCAATCCTTTGTAATATTTCCTTTGACCTAGGATTATTTTCTATTGAGCTTCCTAAAGTAAAAAATGTTGCTTTTATATTATTATCATTTAAAATATCTAGAATTTTCTCTGTTGAATGTTCTGATGGGCCATCATCAAAAGTTAAATATGCTATTTTTTTATTATCTTCTCTATAAAAATTCCACTTATACATAGTTTCAGGGATTACTATAGATGCATCGTCAGCGTTTTCATCTTCTTCTAAAGAAAGATATCCTGAATTATCTAAAACTCCCGTATCTTCAATGTTATCATCTTCTTTTTTATCATCCTCAGTAGCAACTGAATTATTATTTTCATCATCTATATCTTTATCATTAATATCATTTTCAATTATATCTGCTTTAGTTTCTGTTGTATCATTTCTAAACTTATTAACAAAAGTAAAAATAGTAAAAGTACTAATAAATAAAATTATGAGAAATAGTATATATTTTTTCATATATTTTACTCGCTTGCTTTTTCGTGTTGTCCTCTTTTTCATAACCTTCATCTCCTAATTCTATTATCAATAAATATAGAATGTATATAATTTCAATTATTTTCTATTATTTATATATCCTTAATATAATTATACATAATAGCATTTCTATAATCTTTACAATATGTTGAAGATTAGTTACAAAAAAGTTACAGTTTCAATCTGTATTTCCACTTGAAATTCTATAAAAAAATATATAATAAAAAGAGCCTTATAACAATAGATTCTAAATCTACTCTTATAAAACTCTTAAAATTTAAATGGCTCCGTGGAGAGGATTCGAACCTCCAACCTATCGGTTAACAGCCGAGTGCTCCACCATTGAGCTACCACGGAATATTTAATTCAGAGTGTTCTCTGAAAATTGCATATGAATAATTTTAACATTTCCAAATTTTATTGGTCAAGCCCTCGACCTATTAGTATCAGTCAGCTAAATATGTTACCACACTTACACCTCTGACCTATCAACCTTGTGTTCTTCAAGGGGTCTTACTAGCTTATGCTATGGGAAATCTCAT
>NZ_CACRTO010000017.1:0-121729 GCF_902652255.1 Clostridium tertium | reverse complement strand
TGATTTTGTGATTCTTTTCTTTCGTTTATCATTAGTAAACTCCTATGTAATAAATTAAAATATTTATTATTATATTACATATATGTATAAAATTAAAGACTGCTGACACTTTGTCAGCAGTCTGAAAGAGACACTTCATATATGAAGTGTCTCTTTTATTAAAGATTAGTCTAATTTCTTAGTATCAATCCAACTCATCATTTCTCTTAATTCTTTACCAACTTTTTCGATTGGATGTTCTGCTTCCATTTTTCTTCTAGCATTGAACATTGGTCTTCCAACTTGGTTTTCTAATAACCAGTTCTTAGCGAAAGTACCATCTTGGATTTCTTTAAGAACTTTCTTCATTTCTTTCTTAGTTTCGTCAGTTACTATTCTATCTCCAACTACGTAGTCACCATATTCAGCTGTATCAGATATTGAGTATCTCATCATGCTCATTCCACCTTGATATAATAAATCTACGATTAATTTCATTTCGTGTAAACATTCAAAATAAGCATTTTCTGGAGCATATCCTGCTTCTACTAAAGTTTCGAAACCAGCTTTTATAAGTGCTGTACATCCTCCACAAAGAACTGCTTGTTCTCCGAATAGGTCAGTTTCAGTTTCATCTTTGAATGTAGTTTCTAGAACTCCAGCTCTAGCTCCACCAATTCCATTTGAATATGCAAGTGCTAAATCACGAGCATTTCCAGTAGCATCTTGATATACAGCTATTAAACAAGGTACTCCTGATCCTTCAGTATAAGTTCTTCTTACCATGTGTCCAGGTCCCTTAGGTGCACACATAAATACATCAACATCTGCTGGAGGAACTATTTGTCCATAATGAATATTGAATCCATGAGCAAATACTAAAGCATTACCTTCTTCTAAGTTTGGAGCAATTTCATTTTTATATATTTGAGCTTGCTTTTCATCTGGTAATAGAATCATTATTATATCAGCAGCTTTAGCAGCTTCTGCAACTGTTGCTACCTTAAGTCCAGCAGCTTCAGCCTTTGGCCAAGATTTACTTCCTTCATATAATCCAACAACAACATCTACTCCACTTTCATGTAAGTTTAATGCATGTGCATGTCCTTGGCTACCATATCCTACTATAGCAACTTTTTTCCCCTTTAATAATTCTAAATTTGTGTCCTTTTCATAATACATTTTTGCCATTTGTCTACTAACCCCCTATTATTTTAAACATCTTCTTCGTCTATTATTTCATTAATAGCTGCACCTGGTGCAACCATAGGAAATACTTTTTTATCATTGTGTATCACATAATCTATTACTACTGGTCCTTCTTTATAAGCTAAGGCTTCCTTTAATACAGGAACTAGTTCTTCTCTTTCATAAACCCTAAATCCCTTACCTCCAAAGGCTTCAGCTACTTTTACAAAGTCAGTAGTACTATTTAAAGTTGTTGATGAATATCTTCCTTCATAGAAGAAGTTTTGCCATTGCCTAACCATTCCTAAGGAATTGTTATTTACTATTATTACTTTTACAGGTAATTTATTTTTAGCTGCTGTCGCCAACTCATTGCAGTTCATTCCAAAACTTCCATCACCAGCTATATTAAATACAGTTTTATCCTTATTTGCCATTTGTACACCTATTGATGCTCCAAGTCCAAAGCCCATAGTTCCAAGTCCACCAGAGGATATAAAGCTTCTAGGTGTCTTAAACTCAAAGTGTTGAGCAGCCCACATTTGATGCTGTCCAACTTCAGTTGCAAGTACAAAACTACCATCATCTAATTCACTTAGCTTTCTAAATAAAAATTCTGGTGTTAATTCTCCTGTTTCTGAAGTATCCTTAACTTTTAGAGCTTTAAGCTCATTCATCTTAGCTAACCACTCATCATTTTTCTTTTCTTTAAGGAGTGGTATTAATCTTTGAAGTACTATCTTTAAATCTCCAACTACAAAGGCATCTACCTTGACATTTTTATTTATTTCTGCTGGATCTACGTCTATATGAACTACCTTTGCTTGCTTTATTTGATTTTGAGTATTAATAACTCTATCACTAAATCTAGCTCCTAAGTTAATTAATAAATCGCATTTGCTTGCTAATATATTTGAAGCTTTACTTCCATGCATTCCTATCATTCCAGTATATAATGGATGATCATATGGGAATGATGATATTGCCATAAGAGAAGTTGCCATTGGTGAATTTATCTTTTCAACAATTTCCTTTAGCTCCTCATAAGCTGCTGAAGCTACTATACCACCACCAGCATATATAAATGGATTTTCAGCTTCATTTATTAATTTAGCTACACTTTGTAGTGCTTCATCAGTTATATGCTTAGTTTTTCTCTCAACTTCTTTAGGAATTATAGGTTCATATATAGCTTTAGCTGCTGTTATATCTTTTGGAATGTCTATTAATACTGGACCTGGTCTTCCTTCTTTAGCAATATAAAATGCTTCTTTAACTACTTTTTGTAATTCATTAATATCCTTAACTATATAATTATGCTTAGTTATTGGCATTGTAATTCCAGCAATATCAACCTCTTGAAAACTATCCTTACCTAATAATGGTCTAGTTACATTACCTGTAATAGCTACCATTGGAATAGAATCCATATAAGCCGTTGCAATCCCAGTAACTAAGTTTGTAGCTCCTGGTCCTGATGTTGCTAAGCACACACCTATTTTCCCAGTAGATCTTGCATATCCATCTGCTGCATGGGATGCCCCCTGCTCATGAGCTGTTAGTATATGATTTATCTGCTCTCTATAGTTGTATAACTGATCATATATATTTAAAACAGCTCCACCAGGATACCCAAATATAGTATCAACACCTTCGTCTATTAGAGACTTTATTAATATCTCAGCTCCTGTTAGAAACATAAATACCCCCCTTTTTTCAATGAAGAATGAAGAATTAAAAATGAAAAATTAAGGAGGTAATTCAGCTAAAGCCTGAATTACTTTGTTTTTATTTTATAACTAAGCTTTGCTTAGTTATTTCCTCAATTTTTTCATTACTTCATTACTTCATTACTTCATTTCATATTTCCATTCTTAATTTCCCATTGTGCAATAGCACCAATTCTCTAATTCCTCAATTTTTCATTCTTCATTCTTAATTTTTCATTATTTCAGTATTGCTCCTGTGCTTGCAGAACTTACAAGCTTAGCATATCTAGCTAAATATCCTTCAGTTACCTTTGGTGGTAGTGGTTTAAATTTCTTTCTTCTTTCTTCTAAAACTTCATCATCTACTAATAGTTCTAGTTTTCCATTTGGAATATCTATTGATATGATATCGCCTTCTTCTACTAGTCCTATTACTCCACCTTCAGCTGCTTCTGGAGAAATGTGTCCTATAGCTGCCCCTTTTGTAGCTCCACTGAATCTTCCATCAGTTATTAATGCTACATATTTATCTAAGCCCATTCCTGCTATTGCTGATGTTGGTGATAACATTTCTCTCATACCAGGGCCACCCTTTGGTCCTTCATATCTTATTACTACAACATCACCTTTAACTATTTTCTTAGAAAGAATTGCTGCAATAGCATCCTCTTCTAAGTCAAATACTCTTGCTGGTCCTTTATGAACTAACATTTCTTTTAAAACTGCTGACTTCTTAACTACAGCTCCATCTGCTGCTAAATTACCCTTTAATACTCTTATGCCACCAGTTATGCTAAATGGTTCATCTATACTCTTGATTATATTGTAATCAAGTACTTCAACACCTTCTAAATTCTCTCTATGAGTTCTAGATGTAGCTGTTATACAATCTAAATCTAAAAGATCTTTCTTTGAAAGTTCCTTCATAACTGCTTGAATTCCGCCAGCCCAATATAATTCTTCAATATGAGTATCTGAAGCTGGTGCTAATCTACAAAGGTTAGGTGTTACTTCTGATACTTCATTAATCATATCTAGATTTAAATCAACTTTTGCTTCATTAGCAATTGCAGTTAAGTGAAGCACACTATTAGTTGAACATCCAAGTGCCATATCTACTGTTAATGCATTTCTTATAGATCTTTCATTAACTATATCTCTTGGCTTAATATCTTTTTCTAATAAGTCCATTACTCTCATACCTGCATATTTAGCAAGTCTCATTCTTTCTGAATAAACTGCTGGTATAGTACCATTTCCAGGTAAACCTAAACCTAAAACTTCTGCCAAACAATTCATTGAGTTTGCAGTAAACATTCCTGAACATGATCCACATGTAGGACAAGCTTTGTTTTCCATATCACATAAATCACCTTCTAGCATAGTTCCATTTTCAAAGGCTCCAACAGCTTCAAACATTGTTGAAAGTGATACATCTTTGCCCTTGAACTTACCTGCTAGCATTGGTCCACCACTTACAACTACTGCTGGTATATTAAGTCTTAATGCAGCCATCATCATACCTGGAACTATCTTGTCACAGTTTGGTATTAAAACTAATGCATCAAAAGCATGTGCCTTAACCATACATTCAATAGTATCTGCTATAAGTTCTCTTGTAACTAAGGAATATCTCATTCCTTCGTGTCCCATTGCTATACCATCGCAAACTCCTATTGTTGGGAATACTATTGGAGTTCCTCCAGACATTAATACTCCCTTTTTAACTGATTCTACTATTTTATCTAAATTAATATGACCTGCTATTATATCATTCTGTGAAGTTACAACCCCTATTAAAGGTTTGTTTATCTCTTCATCAGTAAGTCCTGTTGCCTTTAGTAATGATCTATGTGGGGCTTTTTGTGGCCCTTTCTTTATTACGTCACTCCTCATTTATATTCCACCTCTTATTCTATCTTTTCTAAAACCAGCTTTCCTATCTCACTAGTTCCAACTAGTTTCATTCCTTCACTCATTATGTCCCCTGTTCTATACCCTTCTTCTAGAACCTTAAGGACAGCCCTCTCTATTACCTTAGCTTCAGTTTCTAAATTGAAACTGTATCTTAACATCATTGCTGCTGAAAGAATTGTTGCTAGAGGATTTGCAATTCCCTTGCCTGCTATATCTGGCGCACTTCCATGTATAGGTTCATACATTCCAAGCTTTCCTTCTCCTAATGATGCTGATGGCAACATACCAATTGATCCTGTTATCATACTTGCTTCGTCTGATAATATATCCCCAAACATATTTGAAGTAACTATTACGTCAAATTGTTTTGGATCTCTAACTAATTGCATTGAAGCATTATCTACATACATGTGATTAACCTTAACTTCTGGATAATCCTTGGCAACTTCTTCGATAACACCTCTCCATAGCCTTGATGTTTCTAATATATTAGCTTTATCTACACTAGTTAACTTTTTATCTCTCTTCATTGCTGTTTCAAAAGCAATCTTAGCTATTCTTCTAACTTCATTAACATTATATCTTTCAGTATCATAAGCACCTGGTACTCCATCTATTTCTTCTCTGCCTCTTTCACCAAAGTAGATACCACCAGTTAATTCTCTAACTACGCATATATCTATTCCATCTCCGATAATACTATCTTTAAGTGGAGAAGCATCCTTTAATGGTGCATATAATAAAGCTGGTCTTAGATTGCAATATAAATTCATTCCACCTCTAAGTCCAAGTAACGCTTGTTCAGGTCTTACCTTTGCATTTGGATCATCCCATTTAGGACCTCCAACAGCTCCAAGTAAAACTGCATCAGCTTTCTTACAAGCTTCTAATGTTTCTTCTGGAAGTGGTACTCCTTTTTCATCTATAGCACAACCTCCAGCTATTAAATATTCATATTCAAAAGTATGGTTAAACTTATCCCCAACACAATTTAAAACATTCACAGTTTGTTCCACAACCTCTGGACCGATTCCATCCCCAGGTATTACAGCTACTTTAAAATTCATCTTTAATCCCCCTGTTTTTAGTGAAGAATGAAGGAATGAAAAGTTAATAAAAACATACTATTTTTATTAACATGAAAAAATTATGGTAGAAATTCAGCTAAGGCTGAATTTCTTTAATTATCATGGGGCTGTCGCGCAAATAGCCCAAATTAAGAATTATTGATGTAATTCTTACAGAATTACTAAAATTAATTTCTTTTCAAAACTCCTTCGGGAGTTTTTTCATTATTCATTCTTAATTTTCATTGTGCGACAGCACTATTTCCTCCATTCTTTCATTCCTTCATTTTTTCATTCTTTAATTATTTTGCTTGTTGAGTTTTAATGTAATTAACTAATCCGCCACAGTTAATTATATTTTGCATAAACTCTGGGAATGGTTCCCCTTGATATTCCTGATTCTTTGTATTGTTTTTTATAATACCGCTATCAAAGTCTATTTCTAACTCGTCTCCAGCTTCTATTGATTTAACTGCTTCGTCACACTCTAATATTGGTAATCCTATATTAATTGCATTTCTATAGAATATTCTTGCGAAGGTTGATGCTATTACACAGCTTACTCCACTTTCTTTTATTGCTATTGGAGCATGTTCTCTTGAAGAGCCACATCCAAAGTTTTTATTTGCAACGATTATATCCCCTTGCTTTACATTCTTTGCAAATTCTTTATCTATATCCTCCATACAGTGTGTTGCTAATTCCTTAGCATCTGATGTATTTAAGTATCTTGCAGGAATTATTACATCTGTATCTACATTGTCACCATATTTAAAAACTCTACCTTTTGCTTCCATTTCCTTGAAAACCCCCTTTTTATAATTAACAATTAGCAATTAACAATTGACAATTGTGGATATAATTCAGCCTAGCTGAATTATTAAAACTTATATATTTTCCATAACTCAGCTATCCTGAGTTATATCATTCATTATTCATTATTCATTCTCAATTTTTCATTTTCTACTATGCATTCTGCATTACTTCTACTACAGTTTCTGGATTAGTAATCTTTCCTGTTAATGCTGATGCAGCTGCTACTGCTGGACTTGCTAGGTAAACCTCTGATTCAACGTGCCCCATTCTTCCAACGAAGTTTCTGTTTGTAGTTGAAACTGCTCTTTCACCCTTTGCAAGGATTCCCATATGTCCACCTAAACATGGTCCACAAGTTGAAGTTGAGAATATTGCTCCCGCTTCTACTAAATCTTTTATAATTCCTTCTTCTAATGCTTGAAGATATATTTTTTGAGTTCCTGGGAATACAATACATCTTACACCCTTCTTTATCTTCTTTCCTTTTATTATATCTCTAGCTATTCTTAAGTCAGAAATTCTACCATTTGTACAAGAACCAATAACTACTTGATCTAATTCTATTTCCCCAACTTCATCAATAGTTCTTGTATTATCTGGTAAGTGTGGGAATGCTACTGTAGGTCTTAAAGTACTTAAGTCTATTTCATAAACTTCATCATACTCAGCATCTTCATCTGCTTCATAAACCTTCCATTCTCTAGTTGAATGTTCCTTTAAGTATTCCACTGTTATGTCGTCTACTGGGAATATTCCATTCTTACCACCAGCTTCAATAGCCATATTAGCCATTGTAAATCTATCATCTATTGAAAGATATTTAATTCCATCTCCAACGAATTCCATTGATCTGTATAATGCACCATCAACACCTATCATACCGATGATGTGAAGGATTATATCTTTACCACTTATCCAAGGTGCTGGCTTATTCTTTAAAACGAATTTTATTGCTGAAGGAACTTTAAACCAACATTTACCTATAGCCATACCTGCTGCCATATCTGTTGAACCAATTCCTGTTGAGAATGCTCCAAGTGCCCCATAGGTACAAGTATGCGAGTCAGCTCCAATAGCAACATCTCCTGCAACTACTAATCCTTTTTCAGGTATTAAGCAATGTTCAATTCCCATTTCTCCAACATCATAGTAATTTGAAATATCTTTTTCCTTAACAAATTCTCTAATCATTTTATTTTGTTCTGCTGCTTTTATATCTTTATTTGGTGTAAAGTGATCTGGTACTATTGCTATCTTATCCTTATCAAAAACCTTTTCCAGTTTTAATTTATAAAATTCATTTACTGCCACTGGTGATGTAATATCATTTCCTAGCACTAAATCTAAATTTGCATCTATTAATTGCCCTGCCTTTACACTTTCTAATCCTGCATGAGCTGCAAGAATTTTTTGAGTCATAGTCATTCCCATGAGTTTAGTCCCCCTTTTTAAAAATAAGTTTTTAATTTTCTTTCTATATCTTTTAATAATTTATATTCAATTGAATCAACTAAGGCTATCAAACTAGCTTGTACGACATCTCTAGATACCCCAACGGTACTCCAGTTTTCAATTCCATCTGTCGATTCTATAAGAACTCTAACCTTTGCTCCTGTAGCACTTTCAGAATCTAGGACTCTTACTTTATAGTCTACAAGTCTAACTTCTCTAAGTTGTGGATAGAAACATTCAAGAGCTTCTCTCAATGCTTTATCCAAGGCATTTACTGGTCCATCCCCTTCTGCTGCTGTCATTTTGTTTTTACCATCTACAATCACATTAATTAATGCTGTAGAAGTAAATTCCTTAGTATTCCAAGGCTGCTCTCCAATTGTCTTGAAATGTTTTAGTTCAAAGAAAGGCTTATACTTTCCAATTGTTTTTCTAATTAGAAGTTCAACAGTTCCTTCTGCCCCTTCAAACTTATAGCCTTCATACTCTAATTCCTTTAATCTATTTGTAATTTTCCCAACCTCTTCACTATCTCTAGTGATGTTTGGGAATACTTTTTGAATCTCTTTTAATATTGTACTTTTGCCACTTACTTCAGATATTAAGAATCTTCTGTCATTTCCAACTTCTTCAGGTTTAATATGCTCATAAGATTTTGATTGTTTACATATAGCATCTATATGCATTCCACCTTTATGTGCAAATGCTGAAGCTCCAACATATGGCATATTATCTAAAAGCTTAATATTTGAAATTTCTGCTATATATTTAGCTGTTTTAGTAAGCTCTACTATTTTTTCTTTAGGTAAGGCTTCATAACCCATCTTTAATTGCAATGTAGGAATAATTACTGTTAAATTTGCATTACCACATCTTTCTCCTACTCCAATAAATGTTCCTTGAATATGGCAAGCACCAGCTTCCACTGCTGTTATTGAATTAGCAACTGCCATTCCAATATCGTTATGACAATGTATCCCTATCCTTCCACCAACAGTATTAACTGCTTCCTCTGTTATTTTGCTTACTTCTGATGGTAAAGTTCCACCATTAGTATCACATAATACTATTACATCCGCTCCTGCTTCCTTTGCGGTTACTAAAACCTTTAATGCATAATCACTATTTTCTTTATATCCATCAAAGAAGTGTTCTGCATCAAATATAACTTCTTTATTTTTACTCTTAATATAGCTTATTGAATCTTTTATCATACTTAAATTTTCTTCTAAAGTAGTTTTTAGAACTTCCTTAACTTGAAAATCCCAAGCCTTACCGAATATTACTATTACATCTGTTTCTGCTGCCAATAAGCTTTTTATATTATTATCTTCTTCTACCTTAGTTTTAAATCTTCTGGTAGATCCAAATGCTGCTAGCTTTGAGTTCTTAAGTTTAATTTCCTTCATTTTCTTAAAGAACTCCATATCCTTAGGATTAGATCCAGGGTTCCCCGCTTCTATATATGCAACACCCATCTTATCTAAAGCCATAGCAACCTTAATTTTATCTTCAAGAGAAAAAGAAATATCCTCTCCTTGTGCCCCATCCCTTAAAGTAGAATCAAAGATTTCAATGATTCTATCGCCCATTGCTTAACCCCCTCTTTTTCAATTAACAATTAACAGTTGACAATTAATAATTCTGGATATAATTCTGGATATAATTCAACAGATCTGAATTATTAAAATTTCATTTTCTGGAGCTGTTTCTGCGACAGCACCTTCCCCAATTCTTCACTCTTAATTTTTCATTATTAATTATCAATTATGCATTATCAATTCTTAATTAATTGAAGTATTCTCCGTAATTTGTAATATCCTTATCTCCTCTTTCTAATGCTGCTATTCCTGTTCTAACTATTTCTACTATGCCATACTCTTCCATCAGCTCTATTAGAGCATTTATCTTGCTATCGTCCCCTGTTAATTCGATAGTTACTGTATTGTGAGCAACATCTATTATCTTGCTTCTAAATATCTTAACTACTTCGTTAATAGCACCTCTTTTTTCTGCAGATGCTTGTACTTTTATTAAAACAAGTTCCCTATATACAGAATATTCTGATTTTAATTCGTGAACTCTTAGTACATCTTCAAGCTTATTTAATTGTTTAGTAAATTGCTCCACCACATCATCATTTCCCATTAAAACGATTGTCATTCTAGATATTTCTGGATTCTCTGTTCTACCAACAGTTAAACTATCAATATTGAATCCACGTCTTGCAAATAATCCTGAAACTCTAGTTAATACCCCTGATGAATTTCTAACTAATACAGATAATACATGCCTTTCCAAACTCTTAGCCCCCTTTTAAAAAATTGTGTAAAAAAACCACCCTTAATGATGGACTCATTATGGTGGTAATAAACTTCCGCCTTAATTTATACAATCACTAGGTTCTAACAAACCCTTGCCTTTAACGGTGCTTACCGGTTATCGCTTACTCATACAATATTGTGTACTTTCTGGATACTGCTCCGGAGTGATTATTACTTAGTAAAGTATCCATTTTCACCAACCATGGACTCTCTGAAACTTTATTCCTAAATAAAGGTCTCCATCTTTGCATTTACTAATCGTAAGGTCATATTTAATTTTGTTATTGCTAAAATTTTACTACCCATTTATATAACTGTCAAGAATTTTTTGAAAACTTTGTCAAATCACTTTTTGAATACTTTTTCAGATATACTATATTAACACTTTGATATTGTAATGCTCATTATTTTATTAAATTATTAACAAAATTTTTATTGTTATAAATTTATATTATTAAAATAATATATTTTTTATCAATTTAATTCAGAGGTTTATATTTGTTTTTTTATTTTATTAATTATCTTATTTACATTTTTATGTAGTAGTAGTATAGTTTTGGTATAGGGTTTTAAATATCTCTTTATATATTTTATAAAATCTCTTTAGTGCATTATTTAATATCCGAAGAGTTTATTGATAATATTTAGCAAGAATAACTATTAGTTTTACTGTTTCTTTTAAACATAAAGTTTTATTATTATTTTTGCCTTATTATAAAATATTTTAATTTAGAAAGGATGATTTTTATGTATGGATTTCCACCACTACAACTAACTGTAGTAAGCGTCTCAAACAATACTGATAAAACTGTTAATGACATTTCATTTAACTATGAAGGCAGCATGGCTGAAGATGTAGTTATGCCTACACTTAAAGCTCATAGTAATAAGCAAACAGGAATTTCTACTATTCATCTACAAGATCATAGTAATATTATGATGTACAACAAGGTTGATGGAAAAAAATTCTCCTATGTATTAAAACCTGATGCAATTAACCCAGGTAAAGCTGTTAAATATTCTGGAGTACTCCATGTAAGAATTAATAATGTAAATGAAAATGGCGAGCTAGAATTAGCTGTAACAATAGAAGAGTAAAGTAAACTTAAATATATTAGAATGGGGGATTTTATATGCCTATAACTATCCCTGCAAATGTTTTAGTTTTAAGAGTTACTAATAATACAGATAAAACTATCAAGAATATTTATTTCAATTATGTCGAAAGTAATATGAAGGATATAGTTATATCTACTTTAAAGCCTAATCAAAATAAACAAATAGGTATTTCAACAATTAATATCAAGAAAGATAGTAAAATAAAAATGTATAATGAAGTAGATGGAAAAACTTATTCTTACATCATTAAGGATAATTCCATTAACTCCGAACTAGCTAAACAATATTGTGCGCCTACAAATATTTCTATCAACAATGTTGATGATAATGGAGAATTAGAAATAACTACAAAATTAGCAGAATAAAATAAAAAGATATAATACTTTCACCTGTATTATTCAAGAAAAGTATTATATCTTTTATTTAATATTTACTTCTGTTGTAATTAATATTTTTAAGAATATCATTGAATTTATAAGATTAAATATATATTTATATTACATATTCAATAGAATAAACTTTACTTTGAAAGGATGATTAAAATGTATGGATATCCTCCATCTGATTTATTAGTAATAAGAGTTTTCAATAACACAGATAAGAAAATTAAAGATATTTCATTTAATTATGAAGGAAGTAAAATGAGAGATACTACTATCTCTTCCATAAGACCTAGACAAGACAAGCAAACAGGGATTTCAACTATTTACTTAAATACCCCAACTGACATCCTAATGCATCATAAGGTTGATGGAAATACTTTCACTTATGTAATTAAGGAAAAAGTAACTAACTCTTTTACAACAAAGCAAGTTCCTTATCCAATTAGAATTTCCATTAATGATATAAAGGAAAATGGAGAATTAGATATAAGCATAAAAGTAGATGAAGCTTAAGAAAAGGATTGTCGCTAGAAGATTTTAATCTTCTTATGCGACAATCCTTTTTCTATTTACTAGTGTTTTATTTTTTTAATTAATACTATACCTGCTAAGCTTATCATAGCTGTCAATAACGGGAATAGAATGTTTTCATCATCAGAAGTTTGTGGAATTGTACTTTCTTCTTTTTTATCTGTATTTTCTTCTTTTGGCTCTACAACTTTTTTATTCTTAAATGCTTCTTCCCAATCTTTTATCTCAGAAGCTGTTATTGAAATTTCCCCATTATCTTTAACTACTAACTTTCTGGTAGCATCTGATTTTATATATCCCTTTGGTGCTGATTTTTCACGTACTATATATTCTCCTGGGAGTATATTTTCAAATCTTACAACCCCATTTTTATCAGATATTGACGTTGCTATAACCTCCGTCCCCTTAAGAAGTTCAAAAATTGCATCGCTTAAAACAGATTTATCATCACTATATTTAATAAACTCAATAGAATTTTCTACTTTATTTATAAATATAGTCTCTGCTTCAGTCTTAGCTTGACCAATAAGAGAACTTACTCCATTGCCATCAATTATAACATCTACAGTTTTATCAGAAGTTTTAAAATAATTACTATGAGAGCTTACTTCTCTAATCTTATATTCACCTGGCTTAACATCTAAGAATGTTACTAAACCATTTGAATCTGAGAATACTGTTGATCCAAATCTCTCACCATTAATTAATAATTCGAACTCTGCACCAGCAAGAATGCCCTTCTTGTCATTAATATACTTAGTAAAGCTAATGCTACCTAGAATCATTTTATTTATATAAAGCGACTCTAAATCTGCTACTGTCTTTACTACACCACTTTCCCTGAAAGTAACTGTTCCTTCATTATTTACTATTACTTCTACTATCGCCTTAGATATTTCATATCCAGCAGGGGCACTTATTTCTTTCAATGTATAAGTCCCTTCTTTTAAATCATTGAAAGATACTACTCCTGTATCTGTAGAATTCACAGCATATTTTAATTCACCATCTTGGTATAGTGCAAAAGTTGCTCCATTAACTGCATTTCCATAATTGTCTTTCTTATTAAATTGGAATGATCCTGTTTTTTCAATAATCTTCTCATTTTCAATTTCAGTAAGAATAACTCCATCAATAGTAGCTCCTTCTTTTTTAACTTCTATATTCCATGGTCCAGCAGCTTTATAGCCAGCTGGAGTTGTTTCTACTAATGTATAACTTCCTAATTCAATATTTTCGAAAGATACAACACCATTTTCATCAGAAGTAGCTGTAGCAATTTCCTTATCTCCTTGTAGTAATTTGAATTCTACATTAGGAATACCAGTTTTAGTTCCAGATACTACTTTATTGAAACTAAATTCGGTTTTGCTAATATTATTAACAAAGATTCCATTTAGATCAGTTAAAGTTTCTTCCTCACCCTCTAAACTGAATGTAACTTTCCCATCTTTATCTACTGTTACTATTACTTCATCATCGGATATTTCATATCCATCTGGTGCGCTTGTTTCCTTCAAGATATAGGTTCCTTCTTTTATATCATTGAAATATACTAATCCTGCATCTGTAGAAGTTGAAGTATATTTTTCCACTCCATCTTGATACAGTCCAAAGATTGCTCCATTAACAGCTTTTTCATGGTTGTCTAACTTATTAAACTCAAATCCAGCCATAACTTCAACATTTTCAATTTGAACAAGTTTTTCATCTTCAATAAATGCACCTTCCTTTGTAACATTTACTGTCCATGGCCCTGCTACTTCATATCCGAACGGTCTTGTTTCTACTAATGTGTAGGTTCCTAACTCAATATTTTCAAAACTTACAACACCATTTTCATTAGATACTTCTGTAGCAATTTCTTTATCTCCTTGTAGTAATTTAAATTCTACACCTGGAATTCCAGTATCAGTTTCGGCTATAACTTTATTAAAGCTAAAATCTACAGTACTAATATTATTAACATATAGTACATCTAAGTCTGCTAATTCTTTATCTTCACCATTTACTTTAAAAGTAACTGTTCCATCACTATTTACTATTACTTCTACTTCAACATTAGATATTTCATATCCATCAGGCGCCTTTGTTTCCTTTAATGTGTAAGTTCCTTCTTTTACATCATTGAAAGATACTAATCCTTTATCAGTAGAAGTTGAAGTATATTTCTCTACTCCATCTTGATATAGGGCAAACTCAGCTCCATTAACAGCTTTTTCATGGTTGTCTAACTTATTAAACTCAAATCCAGCCATAACTTCGATATTCTCAATTTTATCAAGTTTTTCATCTTCAATAAATGCACCTTCCTTTGTAACATTTACTGTCCATGGTCCTGCTACTTCATATCCGAACGGCCTTGTTTCTACTAATGTGTAGGTTCCTAACTCAATATTTTCGAAACTTACAACACCATTTTTATCAGAATTAGCTGTAGCAATTTCTTTATCTCCTTGCATTAACTTGAATTCTACACCTGGAATTCCTGTATCTGTTTTAGCTATAACTTTATTAAAGCTAAATTCTACTGTGCTAACATTATTAACATATAGTTTGTCTAAGTCTGCTAATTCTTTATCTTCACCATTTACCTTAAAGCTAACATATCCATCACTACTTACTGTTACTTCTACTACAGCATCGGATATTTCATATCCATTCGGTGCACTTGTTTCCTTTAATGTGTAAGTTCCTTCTTTTACATCACTAAAAGATACTAATCCTTTATCTGTAGAAGTTGAAGTATATTTTTCCACTCCATCTTGATACAGTCCAAAGATTGCTCCATTAACAACTTTTTCATGGTTATCTAACTTATTAAATTGGAAATTACCTATTACTTCGATATTCTCAATTTGAACAAGTTTAGTCTCACCAATAAATGCACCTTCTTTTGTAACATTTACTGTCCATGGTCCTGCTGATTCATATCCGAATGGTCTTGTTTCTACTAATGTGTAGGTTCCTAACTCAACGTTTTCGAAACTTACAACACCATTTTTATCAGAATTAGCTGTAGCAATTTCTTTATCTCCTTGCATTAACTTGAATTCTACACCTGGAATTCCTGTATCTGTTTTAGCTATAACTTTATTAAAGCTAAAGTCTACAGTACTAACATTGTTAACATATAGTACATCTAAGTCTGCTAATTCCTTGTTTTCTCCATCTACCTTAAAGGTGATAGTTCCGTCGCTATCAACTATTACTTCCACTATTGTATCGGATATTTCATATCCATCCGGTGCGCTTGTTTCCTTCAATGTGTAAGTTCCTTCTTTTATATCACTAAAAGATACTAATCCTGCATCTGTAGAAGTTGAAGTATATTTCTCTACTCCATCTTGATACAGACCAAAAGTTGCTCCATTAACAGCTTTTTCATGGTTGTCTAACTTATTAAATTGAAAATTACCTATTACTTCGATATTCTCAATTTTATCAAGTTTAGTCTCACCAATAAATGCGCCTTCCTTTGTAACATTTACTGTCCATGGTCCTGCTACTTCATATCCGAACGGTCTTGTTTCTACTAATGTGTAGGTTCCTAACTCAATATTTTCGAAACTTACAACACCATTTTTATCAGAAATAGCTGTAGCAATTTCTTTATCTCCTTGTAGTAATTTAAATTCTACATCTGGAATTCCTGTATCTGCTTTAGCTATAACTTTATTAAAGCTAAAGTCTACTGTACTAACATTGTTTATAAAGATTCCATTTAAGTCTTCTAAAGCTTGATCTTTACCATCTACTTTAAATGTTACACTTCCGTCTTTATAAACAGTTACTTCCACTATTGCATCGGATATTTCATATCCATCAGGCGCCTTTGTTTCCTTTAATATATAGGTTCCTTGTTTTATACCACTAAAGGATACTTCTCCTATGGATATTTCATCACTACTTCTTAAGATAAGCTGATATGATAAAAGGATACTTTCTAATGATAGATTTCCTGTAGAAGTTGAAGTATATTTCACTTCGCCATCTTGATATAATGCAAATTCTGCTCCCTTAACCAGTTTGTTGTGGTTATCTAATTTATTAAATTTGAATGATCCTATAACCTGAACATTCTCAATTTCTGTAAGGGCCTTTCCATCAATGGTTGCACCATTTTTAGTAACTTCTATATCCCATGGCCCTGCTGCCTTATATCCATCTGGAGTTGTCTCTACTAACCTATAGCTACCTACCTCAATATTACTAAAACTTACAGTTCCATTCTCATCAGATACTTCCGTTGCAACTACATTATCACCTTGCATAAGCTTGAACTCTACCTCTGGGATACCTGTTTTGGTTCCAGATATAACCTTATTAAAGTCAAATTCAACTGTAGTAATATTATTAACGTATAGCTTATCCAAATCTCCTAATTCCTTATCTTCCTCATCTACCTTGAAGGTAAGATATCCATTGCTATCAACTGTCACTTCCACTGTTGCATTAGATATTTCATATCCATCTGGAGCGCTTGTTTCCTTTAATGTGTAAGTTCCTTCTTTTATATCACTAAAAGATACTAATCCAGATTCTGTAGAAGTTACTGTGTATTTTTCTACCCCATCTTGATATAGGGCAAATGTTGCTCCATTAACAGCTTTTTCATGATTGTCTAACTTATTAAACTCAAATCCAGCCATAACTTCAACATTCTCAATTTTATCAAGTTTATTCTCACCAATAAATGCGCCTTCCTTTGTAATACTTACTGTCCATGGTCCTGCTGATTCATATCCGAATGGTCTTGTTTCTACTAATGTGTAGGTTCCTAATTCAATCTCATTGAATGTTACAACACCCTTTTCATCAGATACTTCTGTAGCAATTTCTTTATCTCCTTGCATTAACTTGAATTCTACACTTGGAATTCCTGTATCTGTTTTAGCTATAACTTTATTAAAACTAAAGTCTACAGTACTAACATTATTAACATATAGTTTGTCTAAGTCTGCTAATTCTTTATCTTCACCATTTACCTTGAAGGTAACTGTTCCATCACTACTTACTTTTACTTCTACTACAGCATTTGATATTTCATATCCATCAGGTGAACTTGTTTCTTTCATTATATAAGTTCCTTGCTTTATATCATTGAAAGATACTAATCCATCTTCTGTAGAAGTTGCTATATATTTAACTTCTTCCTCTTGATATAAAGCAAATTCTGCACCATTAACAGCTTTATCATGGTTATCTAATTTATCAAACTCAAAATATCCTGTATTTTCAACATTATCGATTTTTGTAATAATCTCTCCATCAATAATTGCTCCATTTTCAGTAACTTCTATAACCCATGGACCTGCTGCTTTGTATCCAGTTGGAGTTATTTCTACTAATGTGTAAGTTCCTAACTCAATCTCATTGAATGTTACAACACCACTTGCATTAGATTTAGCTTTAGCAATTTCTTTATCTTCTTGCATTAACTTGAATTCTACATTTGGAATTCTCATATCTGTTCCTGCTAATACTTTATTGAAATTAAAACTAACTTTACTAATATTATTTACATAAAGTAAATCTAGATCTCCTTCTGTCTTTATTACTCCATTTTCCTTGAAGGTAACTGTTCCATTATTTGATACTATTACGTCTACTTCTAACTTAGAAATTTCATATCCATTAGGTGGACTTATTTCTTTTAATATATAATCTCCTGGTTCTATACCATTAAAAGATACCTTATTAGTAGAAGTTGCAGTATATTTGGCATCATCTCCTTGAAATAACCCAAAAGTTGCTCCACTTATTGCATTTCCATGGTTATCTTTCTTGTTAAATTCAAAAGACCCTGTCTTCTCAATTGGTGTAATTATATCTCCCTTGAAAGGTCCAACCCAATGTAATTCTGAAGAGCTTCCTGAACCATCTAATCCATTTGCAATAACAGTACCATTAATCGCACTATAGCCTGCTGATGAAAAAGTAATATCAGCATTTGGAGCTAATATACTTCCAAATACTATAGTTCTATCTATTTTCACTTCTTTTAAAGACGGATCAAATGTCCATATAACTCTATTTGAAATCTCATCTACATTTAACTTATCCAGCATTGTTGACCCAATAAAGGTTTCAGCATAGTTTATAACATTCCCCTTATATTTAATTATAATGGTGCTATCTTTAGCATCTTCTGCATAGTTAAATATAATGCTTTTTCTTCCTGATGTTAAGTCAACTTCAAAAATATTAATTCCTTTAACACAATTTAAAATTACTGTATTACTATCATATATTGCTTTTGCCGTTTCTTCTGTATTCCATAAATCTTTATTTAGCTTTACAAGATCTGCTTTAGCATCCCCTAAGAACTTGTCTATTTTATTTTGCCGCTTATAAATATTCCCTACTTTAGGGTCAAGTTTTTGAGGATCTACAGAATCTCCAATTACTGCATCACCATTACTTATAAGAGTTTTTCCTCCAATATTAACATTTTTTTGTGCCATAACTCCAACATTAAATTTTGGAATTACAATATCATCAAATTGATTAATACCTCCGCTGTATCCAGCATCAAATGTAACAATCTTAACATTATTAAGTGATCCAGCTGCTATTGGTCCTCCAGTTTCATTAAAGTCTTTTAGTTCATTAAAGAATATCCCACTAAAGTCATCTGCTCCACCTAATTGATTTGTTCTTGACACAGGAGTCCATCCCAGGTTATTGGCGTTAATCTTTTGTACGCCATCAGTTATTGGTTGTTGTTCTTCCGCCATTACTATATTAGACATATTCATAAATGTTAATAGGGCTGATACAGTAAAAGCTATTGCTTTTTTAAATCTCATAATCCCCCTCCTTCATTTATATGTCTATTTAACATATCTTTAAGTTATGCAACTATATTTAAAGTATTTAAATATATTTACATAAATATTATTAAAGGAGTCTTATTATTAACTGATTCTATGTATCCACACTATTTCTTATACAAATAAATACGTCTTAAATGACAAAAAGCAGTAGATTTATTATCATAAATCTACTGCTTTCTTCTACTATTAATTAGTTACTTTTTCAACTTCATAGCCTTTACTTCTTAGTTGACCAACTACACTATCCTCTCCAACTAAATGAACTGCTCCAACTGCTACAAAGACCTTATCTTTATTTTTTATATAGTCTTCTATTTTTTCAGTCATATTTTTATCTCTATTGAATAAAAACATATTATAGCCATCTTCTGACAATAAGTTTTTAGCATCTTTTCTATACTCCTCAAAAAACTTTTCATTTCCTTCTCCAAGTGCTTTTATCCCTTCATTCAAACTATCATATGATAAATCTAGATTTTTCAAATCATCAATCATCAAAATTTCTAAATCAAAATCAGAAAATTTTTTCATTAAATCTGCTTGAAATTCTCCTCCTTCTAAAGAAATTATCTCTTTGTTATTTTCTTTAGCCATCTCTGTTAAATATTGATCTAATGAAGTTGTGTTCTTTATCTTTTTTTCCTTCTTATAATTCTCTATTGCAATTGCATTAAAAATAAAAGGAGTATATTCTAAATAAACTTCATCTACTTTCAAATTATCTATAGTGTTCTTAATTATTTCTTTGCCATCTTCTGATACGTGATTATATATATTATCTCCTTCTTCATACTTATACATATTAAAGTCCAAATGGAAATTACCCAAATCACTACCTTGTTCACTAGCAAATATATCTGAAGATTTTAGTGAAGTTTCAATACTTTCATTAAGTGGAAAAGAACTTTTATTAGCTTCATGCTGAGTTCCAAACAAATATACTTCTGTATCTTTTACCTTATATAATAAGCCTGGCTTATCATTAGGCATTTTTAGAAATTCTTTATCTTCGGATGCTCCACATCCTACAAGAGTACTAACACTTAGTACTAATACAGATACAATAGATATTAACTTTTTTAGTATACTTCTCATAATTACCCCCATAATTTACATTTTTTAATAGTAACTTAATTATAACCCTTTATTTCAAATTATGTAAAACTTTATATATTATGTACTTATATGTTTTCTATGAAAAACTTGGGTTTCCATGAGTCTTCTATTAATATTATCCTTTATACTACATAATAATCCCTTTAAATCTATAAAATTCTCACTAGCAAAATTTCTATTTTTAATATAACCCTTCTTATTTAAAAGAAGTTCAGAAACTTCTGAACTTCCTTCTAAACTGCAAATTATTAACTATTAATTGTTAACTATCCTTACCCTATCTTAATACAACTCATAGAAACAGATGAGTTTTGAATACTCTTATGAATAACTTCTACTTTATCATCTTTTTCTTGAGCACCTATTACATATATTAATGGTAAAAAATGTTCATCTGTTGGTACTGCAAGCTTGGAGATATCCCCTAATACTTTATAGTTTAGTATTGCCTTATGATTATATGACTTTACTGAATCTATAATATAATTATCAAAAGCTTCAGCCCATTCATGAGGCTTTCCATAGACATCAGAACTTGCAACTCCTAAATTATGAACTATATCTCCACTTCCTATTATTAATATTCCTTCTTCTCTAAATTTAGTTAACTTTTTCCCTATCTTATAATGTTCCTCTTCTGTTAATTCAGCATTTAAGCTTAGCTCCATAGTAGGTATATTTGCATTTGGGTATAAATATTTTAAAACTCCCCAAGAAGCATGGTCTAGCCCCCACTCATCTGTAAGCTCTACCCCCTCTTCTTTAAGTTCATTATAAATCTTTTCAGCATATTCTTTCCCACCATATGGTTCATATTTTATATTATATATTTCTTCTGGAAATCCATAAAAATCATAAATTTGTTTTGGTTTTTCACTGTATGTCAAATATGTTCCTTTAGTTTTAAAATGAGCTGAAATTATAATAATCGCCTTTGGTATTTCTAACTCTTGTCCAAGTTTTATTAATGACCTTGTATATTCATTATCTAAAACTACATTCATAGGACTACCATGAGATAAAAATAAAACTGGCATCTTTTTATTCATTTCCATCACCTCATAAATCTTTATCTATTATACACATATTATCCCTAACTCTACATACTGTCAAATTTTTATTATTTTTCAAATTGATGTATCAAATAACATTTTAATAATTACCAAAAGATTATTCCCAATATTACAGGCGCTAATAAAATCTTTTAAAAATGAAACTAATCGACAAATCTTTTTATAATTGATCCTCTTCATTAATTATTACTAAATATAATCATACTATACTAAAAAAGACCCCCGTACTATTTATTCAGCACATAAGTCTCCTTAATTTATCTATTCATTATTTAAAATTGTTATATACTAGCAAATGAAAATAGAATATGTGAAATAATCATATGGTGAAAAATTAGAAGTACTTGGTGAAGCAAAAGCTAATAGACCTTAGAGTTGTTGGTTTGTCTAAGCGTATGCGAGTTTTACCAAAACTCTTGGTCTAGTAGCTTTTGCAAGCCTAGAACTTCTTTTTGCAGCCATTAGATTATGGAGCATATTCTATTTTCATTTGTCTTTATATTCACATTGTTAATTGCCTATATTTTGCTTAGTATTAAATCTACTAATCCATGAGCCATCTTATCTATTTCTTCTTGGTTTTCTCCTTCTAGCATAACTCTTACTAGTGGTTCTGTACCTGAAGGTCTTATTAATACTCTTCCAGCTCCATGAAGTTTTTCTTCAATCTTTTTGATTTCATTTACTATTTCTTCATCTTCTAAGTATATATTCTTTTTATCATTTGGAACCTTAGCATTAACTAAAACTTGTGGAAGTTCCTTCATTATTCCTGCAAGTTCGCTTAAAGTCTTTCCACTTTTCTTTCTTATTGCAGCTACTTGAAGAGCTGTAACTAATCCATCCCCAGTTGTATTGTAGTTTAAGAAAATAATATGTCCTGATTGTTCTCCACCTAGAACAAATTTATCCTTAACCATTTCTTCTAATACATATCTATCTCCAACCTTAGTCTTGATAGTCTTTATTCCTTCTTTTTTACACGCAATATCTAAACCTAGGTTGCTCATTACTGTTACTACTAAAGTATCATCTTTAAGCTTTCCTAAATCCTTTAAATATTTTGCACATAACATTAGTATAAAGTCCCCATTAATTAAGTTTCCTTTTTCATCTACAGCTAAACATCTATCTGCATCTCCATCAAAAGCAAAACCTAAGTCACAGTTCTTTCTTACAACATAATCTTGTAACTCTTCTGGGTGAGTTGAACCACACTTTTCATTTATATTGGTTCCATCTGGATTATCGTTTATTACATAAACTTCAGCGCCTAATTCTCTAAAAGCATTTACAGCAGCTTTATAGCAAGCACCATTTGCACAATCTAAAGCAACCTTTAAACCTTTTAAATCTACTGGTATTGTTGATAAAGCATAATCTGTATATTCATCAAGAGCTCCAACTTCTATATGTGATCTTCCTAGCTGATGTCCTGTTGGACTTGGTACTCCCTCAAAGCCACTTTCAATTACTCTTTGTATTTCATCTTCTAAATCATCTGGTAACTTATATCCCTTATTATCAAAGAACTTAATTCCATTGTATTCTACTGGGTTATGTGATGCTGAAATCATAATTCCTGCATCAGCATTGTATTCTCTTATTAAATGAGCTACTGCTGGAGTAGGTACAACACCTAATATTACTGCTTCTGCTCCTACTGATAATATTCCAGATACCAAAGCAGCTTCAAGCATATCTCCTGATATTCTTGTATCTTTTGCAACTAATATCTTTGGTTTATGAGTCCCTTCTGTTAATACATATGCACCTGCTCTACCTAAACTATAAGCTATTTCAGATGTTAATTCAGTATTAGCAATTCCTCTAACTCCATCTGTACCAAACATTCTACTCATATTTTTTACCTCGCTTTTTTCTATCGTTATACGTTAATTTACATATTAATATTATATATTATTAGTCTATACAATAAAACCTAATTATTTCTTAATTTTTTTCAAGTCTTTCTAATATTAGATTGTATCCACCAGTTCCATAGTTTAAGCATTTATTTACTCTACTAATAGTAGCTGTGCTAGCTCTTGTTTCTTCAGCTATTTCTGTATAAACCTTTTTCTCATTTAATAGCTTTGCAACCTGTATTCTTTGAGCTAAAGCTTTCAGCTCATTTATAGTCGCAACATCCTCAAAAAAACTATAACATTCATCTATAGTCTGAAGCTTTAACACTGCCTCAAAAAATAAATCTAACTCTGGATTTTTAAGCTTACTTTCAGCCATGATTAACGTCCACTCCTAACCTTTCTCATTCTCTTTTGAATAACTCTATGTTTCAATCTATAATCTACATTTTAAGTGTTATAAAATTATAAGTACAAAAACATTTTTAAGTAAATTGCACCAATCGAAAGCATATATCTTCTTTAATTTTTATAGAAGTTAACTCTATACTTAACTAAATTAAAAAATTAAAATATGAAATATAATTTAATAAAATGTAGAAACTTTATTGCAGCTTATATGCTACAACTAAAATTATAACTTTCACTTTGTTATTTTACAACTATATTAGGATAAAGTGGTTACTCTTCTGGCTCATAATTTATATCTTTATTAAATTCATTTAATCCATTATCTTTTAGCTCTTCATATATACTTTTAGTTGGTACTAACCACACTTCTCCCGTGCCTCTATAAACATTAAGTAAACCCTCTCCATTCATAGCTGAACCTACTAATGTTGTACCTGATTTTTCAACAGTAAACTCTATATTGCCACTTCTTAAAATAGCAAAACTTCCATCTACCTTTAGAACATCCCTATATAACTTACATCTCAATATTTCTTTTTCTGGTACTGGAACTTCTAAAAGTACTATTCCACTTCCAGATAACCTACTTTGGAATATACCTTCTTTTCCAAAAATTAATGATGAAATACTTTTTTGCATAATTGGCTCTATTTCTATGCTCTCTTCACAAGCCAAAAACATTTCATCATCTATTATTATTTCCTCATCCTCTAACTCTATTAATGTAAAATGTCCAAAACTAGGTTCTAAAAACACTTCACCTGTTCCTCTAAGTATAGGCTTAAACATAGATTCTCCAGTGACCTTATTTGAAAATAGTTTTTTACCCATTCCAATTAAGCCCCCTGACTTTGTTACTATCTCTATATTCCCCTTCATATAGCTTAAAGCCCCAGCTTCTATTTTTATAGCACTATCATCTAAAATTATTCTAGATTGTTTTAATCTAATAGCAGATGATTTCATTAAATTTAATTGCATTGATGTATTTAAATCTCTAGCTCCTTGCAAATCATCGTATTCTAATATTTGGAATACGCTTTCATTCTTCATCTCAGATACCATGGTTAATCTATTCTTTATATTCTGTGAAGTTATCAAATCCATCCCCTCCACCAATAATTTTACCATAATACATAAAGGTAAAAATAGTAAGTTACATATTATTTTTCATTTTCTTATTCTTATTAAATTATATTCACACTATAAAGCATCTATAAAACTAAAAGAACTCAACAAAAGCTGAGTTCTTAATTCTCAATTCTTAATTTCAAGAAACTCAGTTCGCCTGAATTTCTTCCTTTAGTTCACTAAAGTAAAAAGATATTATAGCTATAATAATAGCTTCCAAATAATATAAGTATGCCGACTTGGAACTTGTGAGGTCGGCCAGACTTATATTATTGGAAGCTTTATTAGTTATTATCTTAGTAAACTCTTGCTTCTTCTTCTCCATTAAGTACTCTTAAAGCACCTTCTGCTAAAGCTAATAATTCATCTTCTCCAGGATATACTGTTACATTTGATATCCAACCAATTTTATTCTTTAATGCTTCTACTACTACATCTGAATAAGCTATTCCACCTGTTAAGATAATTCTATCTACTTTTCCTTCTAATACAGTAGCCATTTCTCCTATACACTTTGATACTTGATATATAAATGCATTAAAGTATAATTCTGCATTCTTATCACCTTCAGATACAAGCTTTAATACATCTCTAGCATCATTTGTATTTAAATATGCTACATAACCACCTTTTCCTACTATCTTGCTATAAATTTCTTTTTCAGTGTACTTATTGCTATAGCATAATTTTATTAATTCTCCAACTGGAACTGTTCCTGCTCTTTCTGGTGAAAATGGACCTTCTCCATCTAAGGCATTATTTACATCTACTACTCTACCTTTTTTATGAGCTCCAACAGATACTCCTCCACCCATATGTACAACTATTAAGTTTAAGTCTGAATAGTTTATATTATTTTCTTTTGCATATCTCTTAGCAACTGCTTTTTGATTTAAAGCATGGAACTTACTTACTCTAGGTAATTCAGGAACTCCTGAAACTCTTGCTACATCTTCTAATTCATCTACAACTACTGGATCTACAATAAATGCTGGTATATTTAGCTCTTTAGCAATCCTATCTGCAAGGATTCCTCCTAAATTTGAAGCATGTTGCCCTTGTACTCCAACCTTTAGATCTTCAAGCATAGCATCATTTACTTTATAAGTACCACTTTCCATTGGCTTTAACATTCCGCCTCTACCAACTACTGCTGCTAAAGTATTTAAATCGAAGTTCTTTTCCTTTAATATATTTACTATTATGTCTTTTCTAAAATCTATTTGATCAAATATAGTTTCATACTTTCCTATTTCCTCTGAAGAATGTCTTAGTGTTTCTTCAAATAACTCTTTAGTATCTTCATACACACCTATTTTAGTAGATGTTGAACCCGGATTAATAATTAATAGCTTATTTGACATAGTAAAACCTCCATAAATTTATTTAACTATTTTGCTTCTGCAACTAAAGCTGCTAATGCAATTGAATGTACCTTTGTTTCAAAGCTATCAGCTCTTGAAGTTAAAATAACTGGTGCTGATGTTCCTACTAATAAACCACCATTTCTTGTTTTTGCTGTATAAGTTAATGTCTTATACATAACATTTGCTGTTTCTATATTTGGAAGTAATATTATATCTGCCTTTCCAGCTACTTCTCCTGTTACCCCTTTATGTTTTGCTGCTTCTTCTGATAATGCATTATCTAAAGCTAAAGGTCCATCTACTATACATCCCTTAATTTGTCCTCTATCATTCATCTTAGATAATAATGATGCATCTACAGTTGCAGGCATATCTGGATTTACAACTTCAACTGCACATACTGGTGCAACCTTTGGAAGTTCTATTCCACAAGCATGAGCTACATCTACTGAGTTATTTAAAATTTGAACTTTTGCTTTTAAATCTGGATATGTATTAAATGCTGCATCTGTTAATAGTATTAGTCTATCTATTCCTTCTATCTCAAAAACAGAAACGTGAGACATAAGCTTTCCAGTTCTTAAACCAACTTCCTTATTTAATACACATCTTAAAAATGTAGCAGTATCTACTAATCCCTTCATAACCATATCAGCCTTACCACTTGAAACTAATTTTATAGCCTCTAATGCTGCTTTATTTGGATTTTCAACATTAACTACTTCAAATTGAGTTAAATCCATATTAATCTTTTCAGCTATTTCTTTAATCTTAGCTTCATCTCCAACTAATATAGCATCTGCAATTCCTTTTTCCTTAGCAGCCTTTACAGCCTCTAAAACAGGTTCATCTTGAGCTACTGCTACTGCAACCTTCTTTTTAGAACAATCATTTACCTTCTTTAATAAGTCATCAAAATTTCTACTCATTCCTCGCACCTCACACTAAAGTTATTTTTAATAATATCAGTATAAATTTTAAATATTAAGAATTTTCTTTTCAAATATATTGTATCTTCCCTATCTTAACAATAATATGAAGCCATCTGAGAGATGTTTACATTGTTAAAATAATATCAAATATTTGCCTAAATAATCCACATAATTATATTGTAACAAAAAAAATCCTGAAAGTAGTAATTTTCAGAATTTTCTTTAAAATTTATTTTATAGGCCTATATTCTTCTATAATTTTCTCTGCAACCTTTAGTCCATCTACCGCAGCCGAGATTATACCTCCCGCGAAGCCTGCTCCCTCTCCTGCAGGGTAAAGTCCTTTAATTGAAATACTTTGTAATTTTTCATCTCTATTCATTCTAACCGGCGCTGATGTCCTTGTCTCTACCCCTGTTAAAATTGAGTCATAATCATCATATCCTTTGATCTTTTTACCAAAGTCTGCTATTCCTTCTTTTAAGGCTTCTATTACATAAGGTGGAAGGCATTTTCTTAAATCTTCAAATACATATCCACCAGTATAACTTGGTTTTACCTTTCCAAGCTCTTTACTTACTCTATCTTCCATAAAATCTCCTAGAAGCTGAACCGGAGCTTTATATCCACCTCCACCAACCTTGAAGGCTAACTCCTCATAATATCTTTGGAATTCCATACCTCTTAAAGGGGATGTTCCTTCAAAATCATCTGGACTTACTGTTACTACTAAAGCTGAATTAGCATTATCTAAATCTCTAGCATGATAGCTCATTCCATTAGACACTAATCTATTTTTTTCTGAAGCTGCTGAAACCACTACTCCACCAGGGCACATACAGAAGGAATATACTGCTCTTTTTAACTTTTCACTTTGATAAGTTAATCTATATTCAGCTGCCTTAAGTCTTGGATGATTATACATTTCCCCATATTGACTTTTATTTATTACCTCTTGAGGATGTTCTATTCTAACACCTATTGCAAAAGCCTTAGGTTCCATATTTACACCTATTTTATTTAACATTTCATATGTATCTCTTGAACTATGTCCGATAGCTAGTATTAACTCATCACATGGCTTTTCTTTACCATTTATCACAATACTACTTACTCTACCATCTTTAACTTTTATCTCTTCAAGCTTAGTTGAAAATAAAACTTCTCCACCTAACTCTTTTATCTTTTCTCTAATATTCTTTACTACACCTTTTAAAAGATCTGTTCCCACATGAGGCTTAGCTAAATATTTTATTTCTTCTGGTGCCCCTGATTTTACTAGCTCTTGTAGTACATAGTCGCATCTTGTATCTTTTATTCTAGTAGTTAGCTTTCCATCAGAAAAAGCCCCTGCACCACCTTCACCAAATTGAACATTAGATTCTGTATTAAGTTCTCCAGTTTCCCAGAACTTATCAACAGTCTCTGTTCTTTTATCCACATCTTCTCCACGTTCTATTACTATTGGTTTATAACCTTTCTCAGCTAATAGAAGAGCTGCAAATATTCCAGCTGGTCCAAAGCCTACAACTACTGGCCTATTCTTTAATTCCTTATTTCCAAAAGGTATCTCTGCATTGTATAAAGTTTTCTCTAACTTTACATCCTTATCTTTTAGCTTACTTACTATCTTCTCTTCATTTTTATGTTCTATTTCAACACAATATATATATTTAATGTTGTTTTTCTTTCTAGCATCTAAGCTTTCTTTTATTATTTTTATATTCTTAACTTCTTCCTTTGAAACTTTTAATTTTTTTGCTACTTTATTAATCAAAGAATTCTTATCTTCATCTATGCTTAATGATAAATTATTTATTCTAATAGACATATCAATCGCCTCTCTTTATATTAGTATTTACATTACACATATTCTTTATTTTATTTGCACCTTATTTTATCATATTATTATATTAAATACAGTAAAAAGTAAATAAATATACGTTTATAATTTAAAATTAAAGAAACCCAGTTTTATAACTGAGTTTCATAAATAAATAAGAAAGGGTTTATCTTATTTTATAGTGTTAGTCATTATTGTTATTGTTATCATTACTATTATTGTTATTATCTCCTTGAGCAACTTCTTTTACAACTGTCACACTTATTGGCTCAACATATGATACTGAGTAATTCGTATTTAAACCATCTAAGGATACCTTAGGAGTTACTTCAAAAGTTCCCTCTTCTTTATAACTGCTTAAATCTATAGAAGCCTTTATCTTATCGGCAGATACACTGCTTATTTCATCTTCAAATCCTTTTATAGTAACCTTAATTACGTCTTTAGATGGAGTAATTTTCAATCCTTGATTCGCACCACTTAAGCTATATTTAATACTGAAATCCTTACTAATAATTCCAACTAAATTTACTCTTACACTTAACTGCTCCTCACCTTGGGCTACTTTAACCCCCTCAGGTATATTTATACTTAAATTAACATCTTGTGAGTTAGTTATGGATGATAGGTCTATAGGTGTTGTAGTTACCTCATTTATAGTATCAAGGATCTCCTTAGGACCTAATATTTCAACAGTTTTTCTACTACTTTCTAAAGATTTCAGTTTAACTCCAGATGGTAATGTTCCTACAGTAGAAATATTTATTTTTACTGATTTCCCCTTACTAACCTTTATTTCCACCTTTGCAGTCCCTTGTGAAAGAGTAATTCCTTCTACCTCATCTCCATGTTCATCAACAGGTATTATTTCATAATTTCCTATTATATCTTCGCTTACTTCTTCTTTGCTATCATTTATTATTAATTTGCTCACACTATTAACTGATGATTCAGGGCCGCTAATCTTAATCTCTTCTGGTGATATAGTCGGCTCAGAAGCGAAATATCCTTGCTTAGTTTTAACCTTTATATTAGATGTTACTGGGAGATTCTTCTCCACCATATCTTCAATATTAACCTGTATAGTCAATGTATTTGTATTTCTTATACTTATTGATATAGGATAATCCACAATGGATACTGGTACTTTATTAGTTCCTTTTTTCCAAGCATATTCACTTAAATCTACTTGAAGCTTAAAATCACTCTTTTTTATTTTATTAATATCATTAGTATTTCCTTCTACCTTCAAAGTCACATAAAATTCTTGATTAGGTGATAAAGCTAATTTAGAACTAGTTAGAGCATCTAAATTCACTAGTTCAACTGGTATCTTACTAATTTCTGTAGTTCTTATTTTATTCTCTACATTAGTAACATATACCCATAAGCCTATAGATAATAAAAGACATATTATCGGTACTATTAATTTGTTTTTTTCCTTATTATCCATGACTTCACCTTCTCCCCAGCTGACTTAACTTTCTTCTTATCACTATGCTCCATTAATTTAATTAATACCATTCTTAATCTCTCTTTATCGTATCCCCTAGTTAATTTACCATTTATAGCAAGAGAAACAATACCTGTTTCTTCAGATACAATTATTATTATTGAATCTGATATTTCAGATAAACCTATGGCTGCTCTATGTCTTGTACCAAGTTTTTTATTTATAGAAGTATTATTAGTTAAAGGCAAAACACAGCCTGAAGCCAATATTCTATCCTTTCTAATTATTGTTGCACCATCATGAAGTGGTGTATTAACAACGAAAATATTTTCTATTAAATTAGATGATACTTTTGCATCTAATACTGTTCCTGAATTTAAAATTTCACCAAGTCTGGTTACTTTTTCTATTACTATTAATGCACCTGTTTTAGAATCAGCTAAGTTATCAACAGCATTTACTATTTCACTAACAGTTATATTCCTATTTTCCACATCCTGAATACTATGAAGTTCTTCAAAGGCACTTCTACCTAAATGCTCTAAAGCTCTTCTTATTTCAGGTTGAAAAATAATTACTACAGATAATAGCCCTATAGTTAGTGTTTTATTTAAAATGAAGTTAAGCATTTCAAGCTTTAAAACATAACTAATAGGTATAAAAATTATCATAAAAATTATACCTTTTAAAAGCTGTTCTGCTCTAGTTTCTTTTATTAAGGAATACCCTTTATAAAAAATATAAGCAACTACTAATATGTCCAAAATTGCAAATATAGATATGTTTTTTATTGTGTTCATTATAAATGTACTTACTTCCTGCATCTATGGGCCCCCCTAACCTTGATATATTATAATTATACACCAATTCCTTAAATCTTAGTATAAAGAGCTTAACTTTTTTCAATTTTAATAATATTTTAAGAGTTTCTATAATATAAATTTATGTAAAGAAAATTTTATAGGGGTGATTTATATGGTTTTACTCATAGGTATTTTAAAAAAGCATAAGACTTTCGTGATTTCAATTATTACTTGTGTATTTATTATTTCAATTTCATTATTTTTATTAATTTTCAATTCTAAAGGTTTTAAAGCCAATAGGGAATTAAAGCAGATTAGTAAACAATTAAACAATATTAACATATCTCTATCTGATAGTATAGATGACTTAAGCATAGATACTTCAAAAGCTTCTTCTAATCTTTCAGATGGCCTTACTTCATTAAGAGAATTATCTTCTAAACTTATAGATATAGATGCTACCTCTGTTAATAATTCTGAAATTAAAGATGCTTTATCTACCTCAGTAGATTCTACTATTAACTTATATGATACATCCTTAAATTTGTTAGCTACTCCTAATTCAGTTACTAGTAATGATGTATTAACGAATTTTGATAATTTAAAAAATGAGTGCATTAATAATTATGAAGCTTTAAGTAAGAAAAATATAAATGTACGGTTTTCCAACTCTACATTAAACTTCTTTAGTAACTATTATAATTATTTAAATACATTAGTTAAGGTTAATAGAGATTCCCAATTTAAAACTTCACTAGAGAGGGAATTTATCTATAAGATTGATGGATTCAAAAATGACTTTAACTATTTAAATGAGGATTTAACTCCTGCAATAAATAAAGTAAAAGAAGACAATAGAGATTTAGTAGTTATAATTGATGATATTTATAAAAAAGAAACTTTATATCAAGACCTAGAGGATACTCTATCTAAAATATCAATTCCTGAAGGTAATATGGATTCTTATGAAGCTTTAAAAGAATATATAAATTCTTATAAACCTTATTTAGTAGCAATTAAAGAAGCTGTCATATTAGATAAAACTAATGGTAATGAGGAAGAAGATATTAGTAGAAAATATAAAGAGGCATCGTCTAAAAGAGACAATGTTTTAGTTGCTTTTGAAGCTTTTAATAAAAAATTAAATAATAATTAGTATAAGTTTCCCCCTTTTGGTAATAATAATTTTGGATTATTTAATTATCCAAAAGGAGGTTATTTATGAAAATATTTAAAAGCTTTATTTTATTAATAGCCCTTTTACTTTCAGCAAATACTGTAACATATGCATCTAGCAATGTAACAAACTTGAAAAATAATATATTAAAAGAGAAAATAAATATTGAATTAATAAATATGTATGATAATGATGTGGTAGAAGTTTTTAACCACAATGATAGTTTAGTTTATTTAACTGAAGAAGATTTAAAGTTAATGGCAGAAATAGTCTATGCTGAAAGTAAAGGTGAACCCTACGAGGGTAAGGTTGCAGTTGCCTCGGTTATTTTAAATAGGGTACTTAGCCCTGGTTTCCCTAATACAATACAGGAGGTAATACTTCAGCCTAATGCTTTTTCTTGTGTAGTTAATGGAGAAATTAATGTAACTCCTACAGAAGAATGCTATAGTGCTGTATATGATGCTATAAAAGGTAACGATCCTACAAATGAGGCTCTGTTCTTCTACAACCCTTCTATAGCAACTTGTTCATGGATGCAAGATGTTCAGAAAACAAATAGTAAAACCATAGGGCAACACTTATTTTTTAACACATACTAACGTAAAATAAGTGCTGTCGCACAATGAATAATGAAAAATTAATAAAAAAAAACTCCCTAAGAAGTTTTGAAAAGAAATTAATTTTACTAATTCTGTAAGAATTACATCAATAATTCTTCATTTTTAATTTTAAATTCTTAATTTGGGCTGTTTGTGCGACAGCCCTTTTTTATTAAATTTATATTTCATAGTAACTGAGATTAGTCTTACATATAAGTAGATTGGTACTTTTCTATTCTTCAAAGGTTCCTTTAACTACTGCTTCTCCCTCTTTAACCATTAATTTACCCCTAGCTATTACAGTATCTATTTCTAAAGAATCTTCTTTTACTAATACTAAATCAGCATCTTTTCCTATTTCTATGCTTCCTTTATTCTTAAGCTTTAATACCTTAGCTACATTTGAAGTAATTACTTTAAGTGCTTCTTCTATTTCTATATTATATGTCTTAATGCATTTTTTAACTTCTTCATAAAGACTTGCAACAGAGCATATTCCTACTTTAATTAATTTACCCTTTTCATTAAATATAGGCATACTTCCATTTCCATCTGAAGAGAAGGTTACATTAGCTACATTTGCTTTATTCTTTATTAATATACTTAGAGCTTCACTTGCTGATAATTCTCCTGGGGCTAACTGATCTTCTGGAGTACTTGTTGTAAAGTCTATATATCCACCTTTATTTATATACTCTTCTCCTGACTTAAATAAATCACCATTTCTATTGATATGAGTAGGTAAAATTTGAGTTATTGGTAGTTCTGTTTCATCGGCTAATCTAAATAAATATCCTAGCTTTCTCGTACCATCTCCTAAGTGTATATTTGCTATACCTGCCTTTCCAGATAAAAGCCCCCCAACTCTTGCTTGTGCTATAGCTTGAATTAATTGATCATAGGTAGCCTGAGAACTTCTTGTATCTGAAATAGCTAGTTCACCTATACCTATTATGTTATCTATTAACATAATATCCTTCTTAATTTCCCCTGTTAGAGTCTTTACAGGAATATCATATGATCCAGTATAACAATAAGCAGTTATACCTTCTGCTTCTAGGGATTTTGTCTTAGCAATTAAACTTGCCATATCTCTACAAACTCCATCTGTTCCAATACATCCAACTACTGTAGTAATTCCTGCCTTTGTTAATGATGATAACTTTATTTCTGGAGTTCTCATATTAAATCCGCCTTCTCCTCCAGCACCATTAATATGAACATGATTGTCTATAAATCCTGGGAGTAATAACTTCCCTTTTCCATCTATTACTTCTATATTAATAAAGTTTTCTGGTACATTTAAATCATCATATATTCCTTCAATTTTATTTGATGATATTACTACATCTTTAACTCCTAAATATTCAGGAGCATATACTTTAACTTTCTTTATAACCTTTATCATACTCTATTGCCTCCTATGAACTTATAATCTCTTGAATTTTGCTATTATTATAAATAGAATTTGGATAATTGTCTTTAAGCTTAAGGGCATAAGTTTTACTTTTTTCATTATTTCTATCTTTATAAATTAAAGCAGCTCTATAATAAGCTTCTTGTATGTAGCTTCCACCTTCATATTCTTCTATATAAGCATCATAGTAATTAATAGCCTTATCTACATAATTTAAATTTTCATAAGCAGATGCTAATAAAAACATGATATCATCTCTTAGGTGGCTTTTTTCAGCACTTGGTAATACTTTTTCTAATACTACTTTTGCTTCTTCTATATTATTATCTTCATAATAACTAGATGCCTTTATATAACTTTCCTTAATTTCTTCTTCAGTTAAAACTTCTATTTCCTGACCCTTGTCTTCTTTTTCTGAAGTTTCTTCTCTATTCTCATTATTGACTTCCTCATTATTAATATTTTCCTCATTAGTTTGATTGCTATTATTTTCATCATGAGAATTATTATCTTCTATATTATTTTGTACCTCTTCAGCTTTTATATTATCTTCATTATATTTATTACTAACCTTATCTTTAATAAAAATAGCTATAAATATACTTATAATAATTAATAACGCTACTGGAATAATTTTTTTCAGTAAACTACTATCTTTTATTTCTAATGCATTATTTAATTCTTTCTTTATTTCTTTAGCCTCTACATTAACTTTATCTATTTCTATTAATTTACTAAGATTCTCATGACTTTTTAAATAGTCACCCTTTCTTAAATAACAAATAGCTAAGTACTTATTTACATTAATTGAATTAAAATCACTTTCTCTGCATAAATCTAATAATTCTATAGCCTCATCTATCTTAAACTTATTTATACATTCAACTGCTCTATTATATAAATTAAGTCTTTCATAATCCTTTTCTATATCTTTTAAATAAGATGAAGAAATATCATCATTATTAAAATGTCTATTTGTCTTAAAAAGAGCTACAGCCTCTTCTAAATCTCCCCTTAAATATAAAAGTAGTCCTTTTAAATTTAATAACTTTGAATTAGATAAATCCCTACTTATTCCCTGCTCACATATATCTATAGCTTTATCTATATATCCATTATTATATAAATTTAATGCCTTTTCATAAGTTTTATTTTCTTTATTTTTCATCCATATACCTCTATTAGTAGTACTTCTTTTATAAGTTATTTTTACTTTATAATTATCGTACCACAGCTAAAATTCTTTTGCACACATTGTCATAAAACGCGAGCCATTTTATTAATGAAGAATGAAAAAATTATAATTTTTCCTCTTTTATATTTAATACGTTATCTAGTTAATATTAAAATTTATATATTTAGTTCTATATAAATTTGATATAATATAATAAGAAAAGTTTAGTGCGTCAACACTAAGCAATCCTTATAACGTTTATTTTGTTTTAAGGCTATTGAATTAATTAAAAAATATTTAATTAAGAGTGAAGCACACTATTCTTTGCCGGATGGGTGCTTTTTCTCTTTGCTGTTAAGTTCAATATGAAGACCATTAAAAAATATCATTTCGTTTTTAAGTGAAAATTTAATTATACTTTCTTTAACTATAAAATAAGGATGTAAAAGACATTTGACATGTTTTTACCTTTTTGTAAAGGCCTTTTGATAGATAGAGATAAGGTAACATGTTATGATTCTTATAGATGGAGGTAAATAATGATGGAAGTTGGGAAAAAAATTAAGAACGCTCGTGTGAAGTCTAGTCTTACACAAGAGCAAGTCGCTGGAAAAATAATGGTTTCTAGGCAAACACTTTCTAATTGGGAGAATGGAAAATCATTACCAGATATTTTAAGCGTTATAAAATTAAGTGACCTCTATCAAATAAGTCTTGATGAGTTATTGAAAGGAGATCAAAAAATGATTGAAAAAATTGAAAAGGACACCAGTATTGTAAAAAGTAATCGCAAATTGATGATAATAGGATATGTTGCATTAGCACTTGCAATGATATTAACAGCAATAGATATTAGCACTACTAATCCAATCTTTGATTTTATTGGCGCCGCTTCACCATGGGTATTACTTGGAGTAGGAGTTGCATGTATATGTACGTATATTAGCAATAAAAAGGAAAACTAAATTCCAATTTATATGTTAGATATATAATTAAGAGATATACTATATTATTCAAAAGTTAATATACTGTATTTTAAATTTACATTTCAAATATATCATAAAATACTTTTTATTCAAAAATCCCTAAGTATTTTTTCCTTAATTTTTAATTCTTCATTTTTAATTATTTATTTTACGAAGCAAAATAAAAGGACTGCTTTCGCAGTCCTTCATACTATTCTTGTTCTAATATTATCTTCTTAGCAGTTAAGATTGATGTAGCACTCATTGAGAACTCATCTAATCCATATTCAACTAATGTTGGGATAGCAGTTTCGTCTCCTGCCATTTCTCCACACATTCCTACCCACTTGCCATGCTTGTGAGCTCCATCTATAGTCATCTTGATTAATCTTAATACAGCTGGGTGCATTGGGTTGTAAAGGTATGATACCTTTTCACTCATTCTGTCAGCAGCTAATGTATATTGGATTAAGTCATTTGTTCCTATAGAGAAGAAGTCTACGTGTTTAGCTAATTCATCAGCATAAACAGCTGCAGCAGGAATTTCTACCATTATACCCCATTGGATTTTTTCTGAGTATTCTTTTCCTTCTGCCTTTAATTCAGCCTTACATTCTTCAACGAATTCTTTAGCAGCTTGGAATTCTTCTAAGCCTGAAATCATTGGGAACATAACAGCTAGGTTACCATATACAGAAGCTCTTAATAAAGCTCTGATTTGAACCTTGAATATGTCTTTTCTATCTAAACATAATCTTATTGCTCTATATCCTAAGAATGGGTTCATTTCTTGTGGTAATGGTAAGTATGGAAGTGTCTTATCTCCACCGATATCTAGTGTTCTTATAACAACTTGCTTTCCATCCATTATTTCAAGAACCTTCTTATAAGCTTCGAATTGCTCTTCTTCAGTTGGAGCAGAATCTCTATCCATGTATAAGAATTCAGTTCTGAATAATCCAACACCGTCTCCACCATTTGCAACTACTGCTTCAGCATCTGCAGGTGAACCGATATTTCCACAAACTTCAACTCTTCTTCCTGATTTAGTAACTGTTTTAACAGATATTAATTTCTTTAATTCTTCTTGTTCTGCTAAGAATTTTTCTCTCTTTGCAGTATATTCATCTATAACTGATTGTTCTGGGTTTATTATACATATTCCTTCAATACCATCAACTATAACCATATCTCCGTTTTTAACTGATGTAGTTATATCCTTTAATCCAACTATTGCAGGAATTTCTAAAGTTCTTGCCATAATAGCAGAGTGAGAAGTTCTTCCTCCAATGTTAGTTAAGAAACCAGTTACTTTACTTCTATCTAATTGAGCTGTATCTGATGGAGTTAAGTCGTGAGCTACAACTACAGTATTAGCTTCTGTAATTGCAAAAGCATCTCCGCCTTTACCTGCAAGATTAGATATAATTCTCTTAGAAACGTCCTTTATATCAGCCGCTCTTTCTTTCATATATTCATCTTCCATTGAATCGAATATCATTACAAATGTGTTTGTAACGCTTTCAACAGCCTTCATAGCATTTATGCTATTTGTTTCAATTTCTAATAGCATTCCACCAGTAAACTCTGGATCATCTAATAAAGTTAAGTGAGCTTCAAATACTTGCGCTTCATGTTCACCAATTTCTTCTAATGCCTTATCTCTTATTTTTTCTAATTGAATTTTAGATTGAGCTAACGCTTTATTTAAAACTTCCTTTTCAGCCGCAATATCAGAAACCTTTGCATCTGTTATCACTATTTCTTCATGTTCTTGTAAAAATACTTTACCTATTGCATAACCTTTAGATGCAGCTATACCTTTTTTCATTCTTGAGATTCCTCCTTAAATAGCTATAAATTCAAACCATGAATTTAATAGAACGTACTTTATCTATTTTAAAATTACAACTACAATGTATTATAACATATTTTTTCTTTATGTTAATAAAAATACACATAATTTTTATTATTTTCTATCATCCATTTTATTCATATTCATTTTTTTGAAAATTATTTATATTTCAATAAAATTATATATAAAAACATTTACATTTAATGTATCTTACTTGCAGATAGTAATAATTTTAATTTTAATAATCTTAATTAGTATTTAACATATATTATAAAATTACTTATTTAAAACTTAAATTTTAACTTTATTAGAATAAAATAGAAAGAGATTCAGTAACTCTGAACCCCCCATTAGCTCTAATATTATTATAAATCATCAATAAGTGCTCCAGCCTTCGCATAAGCTGTTGATTTAGCTTCAAAGAAATCTGTTTTAACTGAGTTAGCATCAGCTAAAATATCTACCCAAGCTGCCGGATTTTTATCATATCCTTCATATATTTCTTCTAAGCCTATAGCTCTCATTCTTATATTTCCTAAATATTTTATATAATCTTCAATTAACTTCTTATTTATACCTTGGATATTGTCCCCTATTACATAATGTCCCCAAGCTATTTCATGATTTACGGCTATCTTCATCATTTCTTTTAGTTCAGTTCTTAATTCCTCTGTAAATAATTCAGCCTCTTCTAATTGTAACTCTTTTAAAATATTTCTAAATAACCAAAGATGTGTATTTTCATCTCTATTAATATATCTTATTTCTTGAGCTGAGCCTGGCATCTTACCATTTCTTTCTAAGTTATAAAAGAACATAAATCCTGAATAGAAATATATACCTTCTAGTATGTAGTTTGCCATAGCTGTTTTAACTAAGTTCTCCTTAGTTGGAGATTCAATAAAATTATTATAAAGGTCTCCTATAAATTTATTTCTTTCTAATAGTCTCTTGTCATCTTTCCATTGATACAGTATTTCGTTTCTCTTTTCTGGAGAGCAGATTGTATCTAACATATAACTATAACTTTGTGAGTGAACAGCTTCTTGGAATGCTTGAATAGTTAAGCATAAGTTTACTTCACTTGCAGTTATATAGTTATTTATATTTGATAAGTTTGCTGTTTGTATAGAGTCTAAGAATATTAAGAAAGAAAGTATCTTATCATAGGCTGTTCTTTCTTCAATTGTTAACTTATTATAGTCCTTTAAATCTTGAGATAAATTTATTTCTTCTGGTATCCAAAAGTTATTCATTGCTTGCCTATACCAATCAGATACCCAGTTATATTTCATATTATTAAAATCATTTAAATTAGTAGTATTACCATTTATCATCCTTTTTTTAGATGTTTCTGTATCCCCAAATTCATTAAAAAGAGGCTTTTTATTTACAACCATAGTTACCCTCCAAAGTTTCTATATTTTATCCGACATCTACCATCGCTAACACTCCCCCTTCTATAAGTGGGAACTAAGCACTTCTAGGAGCCTGCATTAGTTATTCTAAGCTTCAACTGAAGTAATCATCCTGCACTCTGTGAAAGTATTTCACATAAAATGCAAGATTTTGATTCTCTACTTTTTAAGAAAACTCCACTTGAAGCTAAGAATTACTTTATGCTGAACAGCTTTCACAATCGCTTACTGTTAAAGATTTTGATCTTACATAGTAAATTGATTTTACCCCTACTTTACACGCTTCTATATATAAGTTCATAATTTGTCTCATAGTATAGTTTGTTGTTATATATAAATTAAATGATTGCCCTTGATCTATATGTCTTTGTCTTATCCCATTAATTTGTACACACCACTTTTGATCTATATTATAAGCTGAATTATAATACCAATAATTTTCTTCATTTAAGTTTGGTGCAGTTTTAGGAATTATACTTCCCTTCTTTTCTTCAAGCCAGAATCTAGCCATTACTGGATCTACTCCTTCTGAAGTTCCTGCGATAGTTGCTGTTGATCCATTAGGAGCTACAGCCATTAAATATCCATTTCTCATTCCATAAGTATTTACTTCTTCTCTTAAATTTTGCCACTTCTCTGAGTTATATCCTCTAAGATTGAAGTAATCACCATTTTGCCAATCAGACCCTTCAAAACATGAATATCTGCCTTTTTCCTTAGCTATATTCATACTTGCCTTTATAGCATGATAATTTATTCTTTCATAGACATCGTCTGCAAAAGCCTTATGTTCTTCATCAGTCCAATGTATTAAGTTATTAGCAAGCATATGATGATATCCACTAGTTCCAAGTCCTATTGCTCTATATTTCTTATTTGTAACCTCAGCAAATGGAACTGAATAGTAATTTAAGTCTATAACATTATCCATTGCTCTTATTTGAGTTTCTACTACATATCCAAGCTCTTCATCATTTTTAACTTCTACATTTCCTAACACTACTGAAGATAAATTACATACTACAAAATCTCCAGCTTTGATTTTTTCAACTATAACTTTATCTCCATTTTCATCAACTATCTCTGACTTTTCAATATCCATGCTACTCATATTCTGCATTATTTCAGTACATAGATTTGATGAATATATAATACCCTTATGTTTATTTGGGTTCATTTTATTTACCGTATCTCTATAAAAAGCAAAAGGTGTTCCTGTTTCTGCAGCACTCTTTATTATAAGTCTTACTATATCCTTAACAGGCATTGATCTTTTACTAATATTCTCATCATTTACACATTCTAAATATCTTCTTTCCCACTCTTCTCCGTAGAAATCTTCTAATGAATATCCCTTAACTAGTCTTATTTCATGTGGGCACATCATATACCAATTTGCATCTATATCATTTTCTGCAAGCTTCCAGAATAAATCCGGGTAACATATTCCTGGGAAAACATCGTGAGCTTTCTTTCTATCATCACCATTATTAGTTTTTAATTGCAGGAATTCCGGTAAATCTTTATGCCAAGCATCCAGCCATATTGCTACTGATCCATTTCTAACTCCAAGCTGATCTACAGCAATAGCAGTATCATTAAATAGCTTGATCCAAGGTATTACCCCTCCTGACGCTCCTTTAAATCCTCTTATTGGTGATTCTAAGGCTCTTACCTTACCTATGTAGATTCCCATTCCACCACCAAACTTAGATACTTCTGCAAAGTTATCTAGGGACTTATATATTCCCTTTAAACTATCATCAACAGTATCTATAAAGCATGAGCTTAATTGGTAAAATGGTTTTCTTGCATTAGACATTGTTGGAGTTGCCATAGTTGCTTTAAGAGAGCTTAAAACATCATAAAATCTCTTAGCCCAGCCTACTCTTTTTTCTTTCTTCTCTGGTACAGCTAGGTGCATTGCAATTCCCATAAACATTTGCTGTGGTAGCTCTAATTTACTTCTATTGTAATCCTGAATTAAATACCTTTTAGCTAAAAGATTAATTCCACTGTATGTAAATAAGAAATCTCTTTCTGGTTTTATTTCTTTTTCTAATTCTAGAATTTCTTCTTTAGTATAATTTTCAAGAATATATTTACCATATAGACCCTTATTAGTTAATACTGTTATAAATTCATAAAGAGAACCATATAACTTATCATCTGAAGTTAATCCCCTATTTTTTCTTACTTCATCATAAAGTTTATATACATATAATCTTTCAGCTGCTACCTGCCATTTAGGTTCCATATCTGTAGTTAATTCTAAGGATACTTGAATAAGAGAATCTCTTATTTCTTCATCTGTCATATTAGGTCTAACTATATGATTTAACGCTTCTAAAAGCCTTTGTTCCGTATATATTTCCTTATCCTCATTAATCCCAATTAAAGCATTACTGCAAATATCTAATAAATCCATATCTTTCCCCTTCCACTATATATAGTGTATATATTTATACATAGTATAAATATATACACAACATATAGATATTATAATTTCTATTCTACATAAAGTAAAATTGAGGAATTAATCAATAGGATTAAAAATGCTCAAATAAAATGGAGATATCTTTTAATATCTCCTTTTTTCACCTTAAAGAATATTTCGTTAGTAATATTTATTATCTCTTAGTATATAAACTTATTAAGTATTACTTTTTTAATATTATTTTTTAAGATTTTCTATCCATTCTTCTTCTTTAAAACCTACAAGTACTGTATCTCCTTTTACTAATATAGGTCTCTTTACTAACATTCCATTTGTAGCTAATATATCTAATAGCTCGTCTTCTGATAATGTCTTTACTTTATCTTTTAATTGCATTTCTCTATAAAGTACGCCAGATGTATTAAAGAATTTATTTATTTTTAATCCACTTTTATCTAACCAAGTTTTAAGTTCTTCTTTACTTGGATTTTCTTCAACCATATGTCTATCTATAAATTCCACATTATTTTCTTCCAAGAACTTCTTTGCTCTTCTACATGTAGTGCATCTTGGATATTCCACAAATAAAACTGACATAATATCACTCCTTAATTATAATTATTATTTAATTACTTCTATTATATATTTCTTTCAGTTAATAATCTACATAAAAATAATTTTGTAAAATTAAAAATCAAAAAATTATACAAGAAAAACCTTAAAATTCAAAGACTATGCCATTTTTAATTCTTTCATAAGTTTATTAAATACTTCTATAAATTAAACTTAAATTTACGTTACACAAGGTAAATCTAATAATGAAAATTAATAAAAAAACTCCCGAAGGAGTTTTTAAAAGAAATTAATTTAGCAATTCTATAAGAATTACATCAATAATTCTTAATTTTTAATTCTTAATTTTTAATTCTTAATTTTTAATTTTTAATTTTTAATTTTTAATTTGAGTTGCTTTTACGACAGCCCCATTATATATTATTTCTTAGGTATATCTAAATATATTTTAAACATGTCACCTTCAACTTCAATTTTTATGCTTCCATCATGTAGTTCTACAATACTTTTAGTTATTGCTAATCCCATTCCAGAACCCTCTACTGCTGAATTTCTAGACTTATCAGCCCTTGCAAATCTTTCAAACATATCTTGTGTATTAAAGCCCATTTCATAGTTAGAAATATTTTTAAAGGATATTTCTACAGAATTTTCCTTTGAAGTAATATCTATAAATACCCTAGTATTATTTAATGAGTATTTTAATGCATTTACTATTAGATTTTCAAAGACTCTAGACATTAGCTTTCCATCTAAATCTAATATTATTTCTTCTTCATTACTACTTACCTTAAATTCTATATTCTTTTCTTCATATAGATTAGAATATTCGCCTACACCTTGATGAACTAAAGATACAATATCTATTTGCTCTTTTTCTATTTTCATCTTTCCACTATTTAACTTAGATGCTTCAAATAAATCTTCTATAAGACTTTTTAGCCTCTTTGAGTTTCTATCTAATATTAAAAGATAATCTTTTCTTTCATCTTCAGTTATATTTGGATCATTTAATATATTTACATAATTTATTATGGATGTTAATGGTGTTTTTAGGTCATGAGAAACATTGGATATTAATTCTGTTTTAAGCTTTTCATTTCTTATTTGCTCATTTAAAGCAATCTTATATCCATCTTTTATTTCATTAATATTTTGTACTAATTCCTTAACTTCTCTTTCTCCAAAATTTTTTAAATTATATTCAAGATCTCCTGAATTAATCTTCCTTAATCCATCATTTATTATAGATATATCTAAACTCTTCTTTAATGAGTATAATACGCATACTAGAGGTATCAATATTAATATTAAAGTTCCCTTAAAAGGATATCTAGTCAGGAAGGTCACCAGTACATTTTGATTTCTTATTCCTGCTACTAAATAAAGATATACTATAATTACTCCTGCTGCTCCTCCAAAGGATATCATTATTTTATTTCTTGTATTTTTATATTTAAATCCATATCTTAACACAAAAAACAACCTCTTTAATACTTTTATTTCTAAATGAATATTTTTGTTATTAAAAATTAAGTTAAAAATTATCTTTATTAAAAGTAAAATAGCTACTATGCTTGCAATTATCATAACTTTTGCAGTCAGTGATTCTGTTTTTATTAAATAATCATAAGCATCTGGATTCTTGTAATATATTTCAATATACTTATCTATATTTTTCATATTTACCTTGTCTTCAGAGGTCATTACATAGTAATTATACTTATCTTTATTATCTAATCTAACTGACGATAAACCAATTTCTTTTAAATACGAATTAATATTATCTTCTAATAAAGCAACATTTGCATAATATGGAGCTAGTTCATTTGCTAATTTAGGGTCATCTGTTGTAAATTCACCAGTTTCTTTATTTATTAACACATAAAATATTTCATCATAGTAATAGTAATTTTCTTGTAGATATTGATTTTCATATTGAATAGCACTTATATCTTCTAGATTATTACTATTGTTGTATATATACTCTGATATCTTCTTACTATCAATATAAATCATTGATTCTATATATTTTTCTTTATTAAAAAGGGCATCAAAAGTACCTGCACCAATTTTAGCTGCACTATCATTAAATGCGTTATAATAACCTGTTACTAATGTTACTACTAGTATTGCTAGAGTTAATATCTCTACACCCCATATACCAGTCACATAGTTTTTAATTTTCTCTCTCAATTTTATATCCAACTCCCCACACTACTTTTATATATTCTGGGTCCTTTGTATTAATTTCAATCTTTTCTCTTATTCTTCTTATATGAACTGTTACTGTATTTTCACTTCTATAAAAAGGCTCTTCCCATACTTTTTCATATATTTCTTTAATAGAAAAAACTCTTCCTAGATTAGATGCAAGTAACTGAAGTATTTTAAACTCTGTAGCAGTTGCCTTTATTTCTTCTCCTCTTAAGCATATAGTTTTTTCCTTATTATTAATTACAAGATCTTTTACTTCAATTATATCAGGACTTTCACCTTCTAATTCCAATGGCTTTTGATATCTTCTAAGCTGGGATTTTACTCTAGCTACTAACTCTAAATGATTAAATGGTTTTGCTATGTAATCATCTGCTCCAACATTAAGTCCTAAAATCTTATCGCTATCTTCACCTTTTGCTGAAAGCATTATTATAGGCAAATTCTTTTTTTCTCTTATTTTTAAGCAAGTCTTTATTCCATCCATTCTTGGCATCATTATATCTAATACTATTAAATGTATCTTTTCTTTATCTAATACCTCTAAGGCTTCAATTCCATCTTGAGCCTTAAATACTTTCATTCCTTCCCCTCTTAAATATATATCTATAGCATCTCTGATTTCTTTTTCGTCATCTACCACTAAAACATTGAACATATAAAAACACCCCTTGATTTATATTATCTTATATTTATAATAGCTTATATTGCTGATTTTTACTAAGTATAAAAATTACATTTTTATTAAAATACTAAGTAAATAAAATTTTCGTTAACATATTGTGAGGTTTGATATATAATCTTGAGTGTACGTTCTACTAATTTTTTAAGGAGTTTAATATGTTTCAAAAAGTAGCAATCAAAAAACACATGGTATTAGATTTTATTTTCATTTTCATAGGATGTATAATTGCTTCACTTGGAGTTAATTTATTCCTAGTTAATGCTCAATTACTTAGTGGAGGCGCTACAGGTGTGGCACTTATCTTGCAATACATGTTTAATGTATCATCAGGTATAACTGTATTTATAATTAACATTCCTTTATTCTTTGTTAGTTATAAAATGTTAAATAAGAAGTTCACCTTATATTCTGCTGTTGGTATGATATCTCTATCTCTTTCATTAATAATTACAGAACCACTGTCAAAGCTAGTAAGAGTGGATGATGTTTTACTTTATTGTATCTATGGTGGTGTTTTATGTGGATTAGGTTATGGATTAGTATTCTCTAGAAATGGTTCCACTGGTGGAACTGATATTATTACAATGGTTCTTAGAAGGAAGTACTCTAATTTAGAAATAGGTACACTTGGTTTTTCTTTAAATTGTATTATTGTATTTATTGGAGCTTTAATATTTGGACTACCAAAGGCTCTATACACCTTAATTTCTATGTTTGTTCAAAGTGTTGTAATAGATAGAGTTATTAATGGATTTAATAGTAAGAAGCTTTTATTAATTTTAACTGAAAAAGAGCACGATATTATTGAATATGTTATTAAAGATATGAACAGAGGTGTTACCTCTCTAATTGCAGAAGGTGAATACACTCACGAGCTTAAAAAGATGCTTTACATAGCTGTTACCTCTTCTCAGATGATAAGATTGAAAAATAAAATCATGAGAATAGATCCGAAAGCTTTTATAACTATAATAGATGTTTCTGAAGTAAACGGCAAAGGCTTTTATAAGATTTAAATATATAACTAAAACTATATACATATTATGCTCAGTTCTCCGTCGCATTGCTCCAAGTCGACTTTCGCATTAATATGTATATAGTTTTTTATTATAATTTAAATTGTAAACATTAACCGTACTGAAGGAATAAATTCAGGCAAGCTGAATTTCAGTATTAATTTTAACTTCTATTTCTCAATTAATTTTCAGCTCCAAGTCACCCTACCTCATGTATGTATAATTTTTTTATTATAAATTTAAACTATAGATTACTACATACGGAAGGTAGAAATTCAGACAAGCTGAATTTCAATATTAATTTTAACTTTTATATTTTAATTATACTTTAGCTCAAAGTTGACTTTCACATTAATATGTCTATGGTTTTTCATCATAAATTTATACATATCGAAGTAGAGAATTCAGTATAGCTAAATTTCAATATTGCTTTTTACTTTATATCTCCTTTCTCAACTTACTATCTCTTAATATTAAAGAAACTCAAGCCATTAGCTTGAGTTTCATACTTAATTGTTAACTTTTAATCGTTAATTATTAATTGATCTAAGGTATTCTTCTTGTCCTACTTTGTATAGGTTATTTCCTTCTACATCTATTATAACTGTTAACGGCATGTCTTTTACTTCCATTTTTCTAATTGCTTCTGCTCCTAAGTCTTCATATGCAATTATTTCTGAAGCTATTATAGATTTTGATATTAAAGCAGCTGCACCTCCTATTGCCCCTAGGTAAACTGCTTTATTTTTTATTATTGAATTTACAACTTCTTCGTTTCTAGCACCTTTTCCTATCATGGCCTTAAGTCCTAAGTCTAATAGTTGTGGTGAATAGTCATCCATTCTATAGCTAGTTGTAGGTCCTGCAGACCCAATTACTTGTCCTTCTTTTGCTGGAGTAGGTCCAACATAATATATAGCTGCATCTTTCACATCTATAGGTAACTCTTTACCTTCATCTAATAATTCTATTAATCTTTTATGAGCAGCATCTCTTGCTGAATAAATAGTACCTGATAATAATATACTATCTCCTGCTTTTAAATCCTTAATCTTTTCATATGTTAATGGTGTAGATAACTTTATTGCCATACTAATATCCCCTTATATTATTTCTTCTTTATGCCTAGTTGCATGACAGCTTATATTAACAGCCACAGGCAATCCAGCTATATGGGTTGGATATGTTTCTATATTAAGACCTATTGCAGTTGTTTTACCACCAAATCCTTGAGGTCCTATACCTAACTTATTAAATTCTAAGAGTAATTCTTCTTCTAAATCAGCATAAAACTTATTTTCATTTTTACTATCAATAGGCCTTATTAAAGCTTTCTTTGCAAGATATGCTGATTTTTCAAAAGTTCCCCCTATACCTACTCCCACTATCATTGGTGGACATGGATTTGGACCTGCATCTTTAACAACCTTAATAATGAAGTCCTTTACTCCTTTAAGACCATCTGAAGGCTTTAACATCTTTATTTGGCTCATATTTTCAGATCCAAATCCCTTTGGTGCTACTGTTATTTTCAGTTTATCTCCAGGAACTATTTCATAATGTATTATTGCAGGTGTATTATCCTTTGTATTAACTCTATCTATTGGATCTTTTACAACTGATTTTCTTAAGTAGCCCTTATCATATCCTCTTCTTACACCCTCATTTATTGCATCCTCAAGATTCCCACCAACTACATGTACATCTTGACCTATTTCTAAAAATACACAAGTCATTCCTGTATCTTGGCATATTGGCATACTCTCATTTTTAGCAATATCTGCATTTACAATTATTTTGTCAAGAATATCTCCTGCTAGTGTCCAAGTTTCTTCTTCCTTTGCCTTATTTAAGGCATCAAAAACATCCTTAGATAAATTATAATTTGATTCTATACATAACTTTTCTACAACTTCTTCAATCTTTTCAATATGTATCTCTCTCATAAACCTACTCCTTTTATAAAAATAACTATAAATATTTTATCATACTTTTTTATAGCTGTAGGTCATATTTTGAAAGTAATACTATTTATTCTTAATTCATAATTTGCTATTTTAATAGATAAGTCTTTTTCCTAATTTTTATTTATTTCCTCAAAATATTTATTTATTCCCCAGGAAATACCCTTAACTATTGAATTTTGATGTTCTTCAGTTTGTAATCTCTTTTCTTCATCAGGATTAGATAAGAATCCGCATTCAACTAATATTGAAGCTCCTTCATATTTATCCCTTAAAATTAAATAAGCATCTCCTGCTGGCTTTGAAACTCTCTTATTTCCATCCTTAGCACTATCTTTTATTCCTTCTTGAACATTATCTGCAAGTTTCTTACTTACCTCATTGGAGCTATGCCACACCTGTGCTCCATAACACTTAGCTTCTGAAAACATATTTTGATGAATTGATATAAATATATCACATTTAGTTTCTACCTTCATATCCCTTCTTTTCTTTAAATCTTCTCTTTTCTTCTCCCTAATAGTCTTACCACCATTGCCTAAATCCTCATCAGCCTCTCTTGTAAGGAATACTAAATATCCTTGTCCTTCTAAATCTTCTTTAAGCTTTAAACTTATTTGTAAATTAATATCTTTCTCTATAGTTCCAGCCTTAGATTTAGCTCCTCCATCAAACCCTCCATGTCCAGGATCTATTAATATTATCTTTTTATTTTCTTCAGCTCTTGCACTAATCGGCGTAATAAACATTGATAATATAATTATTAATAAGTATGTAAATCTTAACTTTCTCATAACTTTCCTCCACTTTTAAATTTATAAAGTTATTATGTCCATTTTTGTTTTACTTACTAATAATTTTTTGATAAATATCTATTTAAAAATTTTATTTTTTTATATTTCTTAAACTATTGCTCTTTATTTCTTTATATTAAATAAGGACTGTCTTACGACAGTCCTTATCATTAACTATTTTCTATAACACTTTCTGCTATATTCATTGAGTGATCACTTACTCTTTCTAAATTGCTTAATAAATCTAGATATATAGCTCCTGCATATGCATTACAAGTTCCATCATATAATCTCTTAATATGAAGATCTCTGTATTTCTTTTGCATCCTATCAACTTCTGCTTCAAGATCATTAACACTCTTAGCCTTATTAACATCTTTAGTAGCATAACTATCTATAGCCACTGATAATGATTCTAAAGCCTTATCATACACTTTATGTATTTGATCTATAGCATGTTCACTATACTCTAATTTCTTATTAATTTTTTGTTGAGTTAAGTCAGCAATATTTTCAGCATGATCTCCAATTCTTTCTATGTCATTTATAACATGGAAAGTTGCTGCAACTATACTTAATTCTTTATCTGATAATTCACATTTTGAAAGCTTAACTAAATACGTAGTTATTGCTTCATTTAATGTATTAATTACTGTTTCATTCTCATATACTTTTTGAATTAATTTCTCATCATTATTCTCAAAAGCTTCTAAAGATAATGCTAAACCTTTTTTAGCTTTTTTAGCCATTCTTAATGTCTCTTTAGCTACTTGTCCTGCTGCTATTACAGGAGTTTCAAGTAGTCTATCATCTATGTATTTAGGACCTGGTCTATCCTCTTCCTCATCATCTGGAATAATTCTATTAACTATCTTAATTAGGAATCCTGTTAATGGAAGCATAATTGCCGTATTCACAACATTAAATACTGTATGTGAGTTAGCTATTTGTCTACTTACATCTCCTGGACTTATTGAAGAAACTATATCTCCTAATAATCCACTGACTAAAATAGGTATGAAAATTAATGTACCCCCTAAATTAAATATTAAATGTAATAATGCCGCTTTATGTGCAGTCTTGCTAGTTCCTACCGTTGCAAGCATAGCTGTAACACATGTACCTATATTACATCCAAATACTATTGGAAGTGCTTGTGTTATATCTACAGCTCCTGCTGTTGCTAAAGCTACTAATATACCTGTTGTTGCTGATGAACTTTGAAGCACTGCTGTAATAACTGCACCTGCTAATATTCCAAGATACCACTTATCAGCTACAGTTGATAAAATATCATTAAATATAGGTGAAGCTGTTAAAGGCTTCATAGCTGCACTCATTTGTCCCATTCCGACAAATAAAATACCGAATCCTAATATAATACTTCCAACATCTTTTCTCTTTTTCTTTTTTGCAAACATTACTATGAATGCTCCAACAAAAACGAATAAAGGCGCTATTTGATCTAACTTAAAGGCAACTAATTGTGCTGTAATTGTTGTTCCTATATTAGCTCCCATAATAATTCCAGCAGCTTGTGCTAGATTCATAAGTCCAGCATTAACAAAGCCTACTACCATTACTGTCGTTGCACTACTACTTTGTATTACTGCTGTAACTATAGCTCCAACTATAACTGCTATAATCGGATTCTTTGTTACTTTTTCTAAGATAGATTTAAGTCCATCTCCCGCAGCATTTTCTAGACCATCCCCCATGATCTTCATTCCATAAATAAATAGTCCTAAGCCACCTAAAAGCTGTATAATAACCATTAATGATTCCAAAGTTATTCTCCTTTTCAACATTATTTTTACAAACTAAGTTTACATTATTTTTTAACATTTGTTAAGTAATTAAACATATTTTTAACATGATTTTAATATAGGAATGTATTATTTTATGCATTTTTTATAATTTTATTAATATTTCTTTATTTACATAACTAAAAATATTTATCTTGTATTTTTTTATTACATAATTCTATATGATAATCTATGTAAATTTTAACAAAAGAAAAAAGTCTTATATATAAAGTATTAACTTATTATTGTTAATTCTTACTTACTTTATGATAGACTTTTATGCTTATTTAATTTAATTTTATTAATAAAATTTGAATTAGATACATTTTAATAACCTAATTAATTAATATAATTTTATCAGTTAAATATTATATTTATAAATTTAATTCCTTAGATTCTTAATACCCCTTTTAAAAAAACGTATTTCCTTTTCCATATCCTCATTACTCATAAAATGATAAGATATATTCATGCCATCATTCATAGTAGAAACTCCTATTATATGCTTTGCATATGATACTACTGGTGGAATAAACAATACATTTTTTATTTCATAATTTCCATACTTATTTGGGATATCAAGTTTAGTCAAATTAGTAATTCCAAGATCTCTTGTCTTATCACCAACATATCCCATTACCTTTGCTATCTTTTTTGTCACATCATTCTCATAAAGTCCATATTTATATAGCACTATTGAATCCAGTAAACTAGGTGAAAATAGTTGCATAAATTTTATAATAAAATACTTCTTAGCTGGTGTTTTTAGTTTGCTTAACACCTTTTTATGAATCATTATGGCATTTTCATCAAAAGTTTTCTTATCAGAGAATTTATGATTAATACTAATACCAGATACCTGATTAGAAATTGATTTATTATTGTCTTTTCTTATATTTACAGCCATTCCTATAACACTACTATCCCTGTCTGCTTCTAAAAATGCAGTTAATATATAACTATTTACTGATATTCCTAAGCCTTTTGCCTTAGAATGAATTTTACTTAACTCTTCTGTTGAGAAGTGCTCATATACGACTCTAGAACTCCTCTTATTCCAATAAACTTTGTGTACATTATAATAGTCTTCCCAATTAAAAATTCTTCCTGTCTTACTCCATTTCTTATTAAAATAATTTGCATATAGTTTAAAAGGTAATAGTACTTTAAACTTATTAGAAAATGATTCTTCTGTTATTAATTTAATAGGTCTATAATTTAATTTTTCACCACTTAAAGCTTTCATAATATCTTCAATAAAATAAGTTATTGCTTTTCCATCGCCAACTAAATGATGTGCCATCACTAATAGAATTACTTTATCTGATGAGTTTATTAAAAATACTCTTATTAACTCTCCTTTATCAATTTCAAAAGGAATTTTCTCATTTTCTTTTATAATTGCTCTCCAGTCTCCATTAGTACATTCTACTTTGCAACCACTGGCAGAAATCTTCTCGTAATATGCTTCACCATTATTATCTAAAGTAATTTTTGACATTGTAGCCTCATTAGATTTAAAAGCGAGTTTTACTGCTGATATTACCTCTTCAGTATTTGGATTTCCAATAATCTCTACTACAAGGTTAATATATATATTTGGGTCAAATAAATCTACTCTTTCAGAATATATATGATTTTTCATCTCCCCATCTCCATCTCCCTACTAGACATACTTTTTAATTTTTCTAGTCCAAGTATCAATTACAATCCTTTGTGGAAATATCTTTGCTAATAAATGAATCCATTTAACGTATAAGGTGCAAACTGACATGTCTTTTCCTCTTTTTGCATCTTTAAGTGCTTTAATCGCTACTTTATCTGCTGATACAATCCCAGGGAATTTAACCTTTTCGCCATTGATTTCTTTCGTTAGTAACTCTGTATCAACCCAACTTGGACATACAGCAATTGATGTTATTCCACTTCCTCTTAATTCTACATTCAAAGACCTAGAATAACTTCTTTCAAAAGCCTTTGTTGCCGCATATAAATTAATATAAGGTAATGGCTGAAATGATGATGCCGATGAAATATTTATAATTCTACTTCCACTTTTCATATATGGAATGCATAGATTACATAACATCGGCATTACACTGCAGTTAATACTCACTGTATCCTCTATTTCTTTTAGTGCAAATTCTTTATAAGAACCCATCTTAGCAACACCTGCATTATTTACTAGGTAAGCTACTACTATCTCTTCTTCCTTTAGCATTTCTTCTATTGAATATAATTCAGCTATTTTTGTTAAGTCTTTAGATATAGTGACTATTTTTTCTCCAAAATCTTTCTTAAGTTCTAATAACTTTTCTTTATTCCTTGCTATAGTCCATATTTCATCTAAATCTTCTTGTAGCATTAACTTGGTAAACTCTCTTCCGATTCCTCCACTAGCCCCTGTTACAATTGCAATCCTCTTTTTCATACCCTAATTCAACACCCCTTATTTTAAAATTATTCTTTCTAAATCCTCCTGAGTAATCATTTCATACTTTGTTGTGAATAGCCTTTTAAGAGCATATAAATATACCACTCCCCAATAGTAATCTGCAAGCTTTAAGCTATTACCACTAACAACGCTACCTTCCTTTTGCCCTTGTTCAATTATCTTGGCCATATATTTATAAACTTCAGACTGATATGTTGTTTCATTAGAAGAATAGTCTTTATCCTCTTCTAAAATCATCTGTGTATTCAAAGCAATCATTGATGCAAAATTCTCATCTTCCTTTAATTTAATCAATACCTCTTTAGTTAATTTATGAATTTTTTGCTTTGCTGATATAGGAAGTTTAGCCAATAATTTTAATTGTTTTATATCCTTTTCTCTATTTATAATCTTATGAATTTCTTGAAATAACTTTTCTTTAGATTCAAAATATACATAAATTGTACCTTGAGCAATTCCAATGTATTTAGATAGTTCACTGATTTTTGTTCCTGCGAATCCATTTTTAGCAAAATACAGCATTGATTCATGCAATATTTTATTACGCATTTCTGTTCTTATTTCTTCACATCTTTCTGGTGATTTTGGCATAACTCCTCCTTTATACTATGACTGAATATTTCTTCATTCATAGTATAAAGGAAGATGTCTATGGAGTCAAGAAATATATGGATATTCTGTTTATTAATTCCTTGATATATTATTTCAAAATATCTTCCCTCAAGCCAAAAAAATTCCGCTAAGAAAACTCTTGCAAGATATAAATTATAGTTAAAATTATTAACATGTTTAATTTTCAATAGACTTTTCCTATTATTATATTAGTTAGTTACTTGTTAGTTACCGTAAAAAAATATAGGTTTTCATAGATTTTTATATAAAAAAAATCCCACAACCATAATGATTGTGAGATTTGTAAAGTTCCAAATATTATCTCTTTGAGAATTGAGGAGCTCTTCTTGCTTTCTTAAGACCGTATTTCTTTCTTTCTTTCATTCTTGGGTCTCTAGTTACGAATCCAGCTTTCTTTAAGTCTGACTTTAAGTTTTCGTCAGCTTTGATTAAAGCTCTAGTGATTCCGTGTCTTATTGCTCCAGCTTGACCTGTGAATCCACCACCGTGAACGTTAACTAAAACGTCGAATCTATCTTTAGTTCCAGTTAAAACTAATGGTTGATTAACGATCATTCTTAAAGTTTCTAATCCGAAATAGTTTTCGATTTCTCTCTTATTTATAACTACTTTACCATTTCCAGGTACAAGTCTAACTCTTGCTATTGATTTTTTTCTTCTTCCAGTTCCCATGTATTGAACTTTTGCCATTTTTCTTCCTCCTCCCGAGCATGTATTAGTACTTTAATTCAAGTACTTCTGGTTTTTGAGCATCATGTCCGTGCTCAGTACCTCTATATACTTTTAATTTCTTAAGCATTTTTCTTCCTAAAACACCTGATGGAAGCATTCTTCTTACTGCTTCTTCGAAAGCGAATTCAGGCTTCTTAGCTAATACTTCTCTGTATGGAGTTTCCTTTAATCCACCTGGATATAAGCTGTGCTTTCTCATTAATTTTTGATCTAACTTCTTACCAGTTAAAACAATTTTTTCAGCATTGATTACGATAACGAAATCTCCGCAGTCAACATTTGGTGTAAATGTTGGCTTATTTTTTCCTCTTAAAATTGAAGCAACCTGGCTAGCAACTCTTCCTAGTGGCTTACCAGCAGCATCAACAACATACCATTTTCTTTCAACTTCTTGCGCCTTAGCGATGTATGATTTCATGTTTTTCCCTCCCTGAACTTACATTTGTGCTTTACTTCTTAAGTACTGCTTTTATGTCAAGACCCGGGGCTAGTGGATCTTATATACATAAATTATTCTAACAAACATTAATAATTATAATACACGCATACGGGTGTGTCAATGTTTTTATTTCATTATTTTTATAGTTTTTTCATTTTTTTAATAGTAGACTTTCTCTAGTATTAATCCATTAGGAGGAACACAAATTCCAGCTTTTTTTCTATCTCTACTATCTATAATTTCTCTAATTTCGCATGGTTCTATCTTGTTATTTCCAACAATAATTAATGTTCCAACTATTATTCTTACCATATTGTACAGAAAACCATCACCCGTTACATATATTTTTATTATATCTTCCTTATTTTCTATATGTAAATCCGTAATAGTTCTTACTGTAGTTTTTACTGATCCTCCACTACTCTTAAAAGCATTAAAGTCATGAGTCCCAATAAAATATTTACAGGCTTCTTCCATAGCTTTAGTATCTAACCTCTTCTTTACATGATATAAATAATTTCTAGATATAGCTGGAGGCACATCCCTATTTATAATTGAATACGAATATGTCTTTCCCTTAGCACTATATCTTGAATGAAAATCATCAGATACCTCTTCTGAATTCAATATTACTATATCATCAGGCAACCTATAATTTAATGCTTCCCTAAATTTATTAGAAGGAATACTACTTTCAGTCTTAAAGTTAGCTACAAACCCCTTCGCATGCACTCCAGAATCCGTTCTAGAGCTTCCTATTACTTCTATAGTCTCTTTTGTCAGGCCTTCTATCGCCTTCTCTAGAGTGCCTTGTACAGTCTCTCCGACCTTTTGTTTCTGCCACCCTTGATAGTTACTTCCATCATATTCTAAAGTAAGCTTTATATTTTTCATATTTATTTCACCTTTTTTATATTTTATAATACAAATCTTACTACTAAACTTCCTATAAATAATATTGAGAATAGAGCAAATGCTACTGTATCTTTACTAGTAAACTTTAATTCTTTCATTCTAGTTCTACCTGCCCCACCTCTATATGCTCTTGATTCCATAGCCATAGCTAATTCATCGGCTCTTCTAAAAGAACTTATAAATAAAGGTACTAAAAGTGGAATTAAACTTTTAGCTTTTTGTATTAATCCACCACTTTCAAAATCTGCTCCTCTTGCTTTTTGCGCCATCATTATTTTATCTGTTTCATCCATTAATGTAGGAATAAATCTTAATGCTATTGTCATCATCATTGCAAGTTCATGAGCTATTTCTTTTCCTATTGGTCTAAGTAATCTTTCTATTCCATCTGTTAACTCTATAGGTGAAGTAGTTAATGTTAATACTGATGTTCCCATAATTAAAAATATTAATCTTAAGGCCATAAATCCAGCTGTTCTTAAGCCCTCAGTATAAACTTTTATAAATCCAATTTCAAATAATAAAGAATCTGCTGTTCCCTTAATCATAAATATGTTTAATATCGCTGTAAATATTATAAGGAAAAATACAGGCTTAAGACCCTTATATAGATATCTTGGTGGTAATTTTGCTACATATACTGTTAATGCTAAAAATGCAACTATTAATATATATCCCACGAATTTATCAACTATAAATAAAGATACAATAAATAGGATAGATAATAGTATTTTTGTCCTAGGATCTAACTTATGGACAAATGTTTCTCCTGGTATATATTGACCTATAGTTATGTCTTTTATCATCTTCTATCCCCCTAGTTCTTAACTTCCTTTAAGATTCTTAATAACTCTTCTTTACCCTTGCTAATTGTGTAAACTTCATCTGAAACATCAAAACCTTTTGCCCTTAATGCTCTCATTAAATAAGTTACTTGAGGCACTGCAAGACCTATCGCCTCTAAAGTATCTACTTCTTTAAAAACTTCTGCTGGAGTTCCTTCTAAAGCTACTTTTCCTTTATTCATTACTATAATTCTTTCTGCAAGCTTACCTACATCTTCCATACTGTGACTTACTAGAACTATAGTCATTTTATAATTATCATGAAGAGTCTTTATTTGAGCTAATATATCATCCCTACCTTTAGGATCTAATCCTGCTGTAGGCTCATCTAATATAAGCACCTTAGGCTCCATTGCTATTACCCCTGCTATAGCTACTCTTCTCTTTTGTCCACCACTTAAGTCAAAAGGTGATTTATGTCTATATGTTTCGTAGTCTAAACCTACCATCTCCATAGACCTTTTAACTCTTCTTGTTATTTCTTCTTGTTCTAAACCTAAGTTTCTTGGTCCATATTCTATATCTTTCTCTATAGTTTCTTCAAATAATTGATATTCAGGATATTGAAACACTAAGCCTACTTTCTTTCTTATATCTGTAAGCTTTACTCCTTGTTTAGTTATATCTTCTCCATCAACTATAATTCTTCCTGAACTTGGCTTTAAAAGACCATTCATATGTTGAATTAATGTTGATTTTCCTGAGCCTGTATGTCCTATAAGAGCAACAAACTCTCCTTCTTTTATTTCAATATTTACATCATCTAAAGCCACTTTCTCAAAAGGTGACTTAGGCATATAAACATGTACTAAATTCTCTATCTTAATTGACATAACGCATCCACCATCTCATCTACATTTAATATGTTCGTATCTATATTTATACCACTATTTTTTAATTCATAGCATAATTCCGTAACTTGAGGAACATCTAATCCTATTTCTTTCATTTCCTTTACGTTAGAAAATACTTCTCTTGGCTTACCTTCTAATATAGCTTTCCCGCCATCCATTACTATTACTCTATCAGCTTGCGCTGCTTCATCCATATAATGAGTAATAAGTATAATAGTAATACCATACTTTTCATTTATTTCTTTAATATTATTTAAAACTTCTTTTCTTCCTGATGGGTCAAGCATCGCAGTAGGTTCATCAAATATTATACACTTTGGTTTCATTGCTAATATACCTGCAATTGCTATTCTTTGCTTTTGTCCTCCTGAAAGTAAATGAGGCGCATGTCTTCTATATTCATACATTCCAACCTTCTTTAAACTTTCATCAACTCTTCTTCTAATTTCTTCTGGCTCTACCCCAAGATTTTCAGGTCCAAATGCAACATCTTCTTCAACTATAGTTGCTACTAATTGATTATCTGGATTCTGAAAAACCATACCAGCTCTTGATCTTATTTCCCATAAATTATTATGATCTTTAGTATCTAAGCCATCTACTACAACAGTTCCTTCAGAGGGTATTAAAAGAGCATTCATATGTTTAGCAATAGTTGATTTACCTGATCCATTATGGCCTAATATTACTAAGAATTCACCCTTTTCAACTTCAAAACTTACACCATTTACGGCATATCTTTCTTCTTCTCCCTCAACTGCTCTATATTTAAAAGATACATTGTCGCATTTTACCATTGCTTCTTTCATAATATAGCCCTCCTTCTATTATTAAGCATTATAAAAAAACTTAAACAGTGTATATACACTAACATAATAATATTATAATACACATTTGATTAATTACAATTAGTTTACATCAATTTTTTAAGTTCTTATATAATATTTAATTTTATATATGCAAAAATGGGGACTAAGTTTTATACTTAATCCCCCTTATATTATACTAATTCAAGTATAACAACTTCAGCTCCGTCCCCTCTTCTTGGGCCTTTTTTGTACATTCTAGTGTATCCACCGTTTCTTTCAGCGTACTTTGGAGCAACATTGTCAAATAGGTTTTGAACTACTTCTTCTTCTTGAACAAATGCTAAAACTTGTCTTCTAGCGTGAAGGTCACCTCTTTTTGCTAAAGTGATCATCTTTTCAGCTAACTTTCTAGTTTCCTTAGCTCTTGTTTCAGTTGTTTCTATTTTACCATGCTTTAAAAAGCTTGTAACAAGGCTTCTTAGCATAGCTCTTCTTTGGTCAGTAGGACGACCTAATTTACGATAACCTGCCATATGGATTTACCTCCTTACTCATCGTTTAGTCTTAATCCTAAGCCTAATTCCTTAAGCTTTCTTTCGACTTCCTCTAAAGATTTCTTTCCTAGATTTCTTACCTTCATCATGTCATCCATAGACTTTCCAGCAAGTTCTTGTACTGTATTTATTCCAGCTCTCTTTAAGCAGTTATATGATCTAACTGATAAATCTAACTCCTCTACAGTCATTTCTAGTACTTTTTCTTTTTTGTCTTCTTCTTTTTCTATCATAATTTCTACATCATTAGTACTATCACCTAATGACATAAATAGTTTAAAATGTTCTATAAGTATTTTTGCTGATAAGCTAATAGCTTCATCAATCTTAATAGTTCCATTAGTCCAGATTTCTAATGTTAACTTATCGTAGTCAGTAATTTGACCAACTCTTGTATTTTCAACAGCAAAGTTAACTCTCTTAACTGGTGTGTATATTGAGTCTACTGCAATAGCTGATAATGGAAGATCTTCACTCTTATTTTTATTTTGAGTAACATATCCTCTTCCTCTATTAACTGTTATCTCCATATATAGCTTACCATTATCATCTAATGTTGCTATATGAAGATCCTTGCTTACAACTTCAACATCACCGTCAGTTTTAATATCTGCACCTGTAACTACTCCAGGTCCTTGAGCATCTATATATATTGTCTTTGGACCTTCACCATTCATTATTAATGCTAAAGCTTTTATGTTTAATATTATTTCTGTAACATCTTCTTTAACACCTTGTACAGTAGAAAACTCGTGTAGTACTCCATCAATTTTTACTGATGTTGGAGCTGCACCTGGAAGAGATGATAAAAGTATTCTTCTTAGAGCATTTCCAAGTGTAATACCATATCCTCTTTCTAATGGTTCAACTACATATTTACCATAAGTACCATTTTCGTTTGCTTCTATACATTCAATTATTGGCTTTTCTATTTCTAACATGCACAAACCCTCCTTATATTATAAATGGCAACATTATTCTGAGGGCAACTGCTTATATATTTGTATTGTAAGATAAATCTTAACAATACAAATACTAAACTATTACTTGCTGTATAACTCAACGATAAGAGTTTCGTTAACTGGTACGTCAATATCTTCTCTTGATGGTTCAGCTATAACTTTTCCTGAATAATTTTCAACATTTGCTTCTAACCATTTTGGTAATGTCTTAGGATTTTCTATAAATGTCTTGAATTTTTCAGTTCCTCTGCTCTTTTCTGAAACTAATATTTCATCGTTAACAGATACTTTGTATGAAGGAATATCAACCTTCTTACCATTTACTAAGAAATGTCCATGAGTAACTAATTGTCTAGCTTCAGCTCTTGAAGCACCGTAACCTAGTCTATAAACTACGTTATCTAATCTCATTTCTAATAACTTAAGTAAGTTTTCACCTGTTATACCTTTCATATGATCAGCCTTTTCATAATAAGTTCTGAATTGGCCTTCTAATACTCCGTATATTCTTCTTGCTTTTTGCTTTTCTCTTAATTGTACGCCATAGTTAGATATTTTTTTCTTAGCTGCTCCATGTTGTCCTGGTGCATAACTTCTTCTAACAAAAGCACATTTATCTGTGAAACATCTATCCCCTTTAAGGAATAATTTCATACCTTCTCTTCTACATAATCTACATGTAGCTCCAGTATATCTTGCCATTAATTACACCTCCTATATGAATACTAGACTCTTCTTCTCTTTGGTGGTCTACATCCGTTATGTGGGATTGGAGTAACATCTTTAATTAGAGTTACTTCTAATCCTGCTGCTTGTAAAGATCTGATTGCTGCTTCTCTTCCAGCACCAGGTCCCTTTACATATACTTCTATACTCTTTAATCCGTGTTCCATAGCTGCCTTAGCTGCAGTTTCTGCTGCCATTTGAGCTGCAAATGGAGTACTTTTTCTTGATCCTCTAAAGCCTAGAGCTCCTGCACTTGACCATGATAAAGCATTACCTGCCGCATCAGTCAAAGTAACTATTGAGTTATTGAAAGTTGATTTGATGTGTGCAGCACCATGCTCAATATTCTTTCTTTCTTTTCTTCTTCTAGTCTTTTTAACCTTTTGAGCCATCGAATTCCCTCCTCACTACTTCTTCTTATTTGCGATAGTTTTCTTTGGACCTTTTCTAGTTCTAGCGTTAGTCTTAGTCTTTTGACCTCTAACTGGAAGACCTTTTCTATGTCTGATTCCTCTGTAACATCCAATTTCTACTAATCTCTTAATATTTAAAGCAACTTCTCTTCTTAAGTCACCTTCGATTGTTAATGTTTTTACATATTCTCTTATCTTTGTTACTTCTTCTTCTGAAAGATCTTTAACTCTTGTTTCAGGATTAACTCCTGTTACTGCTAAAATCTTTTGAGAAGTAGAAAGTCCTATTCCGTATATATATGTTAGACCTATTTCAACTCTTTTTTCTCTTGGTAGGTCTACTCCTGAAATTCTTGCCATTAAAACTTACACCTCCTGATATTGAAATGCATACAACTTTAATTATATGTGTGTATTTATATTATAAAATCATAGGTCAGTAGAGTAAATCTCTACTGTCAGCCGCACCTAAAATTTTTTTACTGATTTAAATGCCTATATAATCATATTTGACTTTAACTGAAAAGTCAATAATATTTACATAGTAAAATTATTCTTTTTTGCCTATACTTTAATTGTATTAGCCTTGCTTTTGCTTGTGCTTAGGATTTTCACAGATAACCATTACTTTTCCTTTTCTTCTTATAATCTTGCACTTTTCGCAAATAGGCTTAACTGATGGTCTTACTTTCATCGCTAACCCTCCTTGTAATACTTAGTGTTTACTTCCACTTTTTATTTAGCTCTCCATGTAATTCTACCTCTAGTTAAATCATATGGAGAAAGTTCTATTGTAACCTTGTCTCCAGGTAGAATTCTTATGAAGTTCATTCTTAATTTTCCTGATATATGTGCTAGAATCTTGTGACCACTCTCTAGTTCAACTTGGAACATAGCATTTGGTAGTGACTCTAGTACAACACCTTGCATTTCTATTACATCATCTTTTGACATAAGGTAATCAACCCTCCTTAACAATGCCTTTAAGTTTTATAAATCTCTTTATTTTTAAATCAGTACCTCTATCTTTTGATATGATAGATGCTTTAATCTCATCATCTACATCCTCTAAAACATTTATATGTTTTAAATTCTTCTGTTTAGGCATCTGAACTGTTTTAGTGCTCCCATTACTAAGAGTTACATAATTATCACTTAAATGCCCTATTACAACATATAAATGATTTTTATCTCTTCCTCTTTTTGAAAGAACCACTTTCCCAATTAAGTCATTGTTTTGCAAACTTTTCACCTCAATGATTACCTTAGTCATAAATCTACAAGCCACCTTTTGGTATCATGCGAATTTATAACTAAGCAACACCTCTATTTAATCAGTGTTAATATTTCGGGTCCATCTGGTAAAATTACAATTGTATTTTCGTAGTGAGCAGATAGACTTCCATCTCTAGTTACTACAGTCCAATCATCACTCAAAGTCTTTACTTTGTAATCACCTGCATTAACCATAGGTTCAATAGCTAAAGCCATTCCTTTTACTAATTTCGGCCCTCTTCCAGGCTTACCGAAATTAGGTACTTCTGGATCCTCGTGTACTACTCTACCTATACCGTGTCCTACGAAATCTCTTACTACAGAGAAACCTTCGGCTTCTACGTAGCTCTGTATTCCATGTGATATATCAGTAAGTCTGTTATCTACTTTAGCATATTCAATACCTTTAAAGAAACCTTCTTTAGTTACTTCTATTAACCTTTTAGCTTCTTCGCTGATATTTCCTACTCCAAAAGTTCTTGCAGCATCACCGTGAAAGCCATTTAAATGTGCTCCACAGTCCACACTAATTATATCGCCATCTTTTAATACATAACCTCCTGGGATCCCATGAACTACTTGCTCGTTAACAGATATACATAGTGAAGCTGGAAAATCATACAGACCTTTAAATGAAGGTCTCGCTCCATGCTTAGTTATAAATTCTTCTGCTATCCTATCTAATTCAGCAGTAGTTATTCCTGGCCTTACTTTTTCCTCAATCAGTAGTAGTGTTTCAGCTACTATCTTACCTGCTTCCCTCATTAGGGCAATTTCTTTGGCGTTTTTAATGAAAATCATTATTTAACGCTCCCTAAGATGTTACAGATACTTTCAAATACTTCGTTAATAGCTTGTGTTCCATCTACAGTTGAAAGTAAGTTTCTTTCTTTATAAAAATCAATCAGTGGTTGTGTTTGTCTCTCATACACATCAAGTCTTTCAGATACAGTTTCTTCTGTATCATCTTTTCTTTGGATTACATCACTTCCACAAACATCACATTTTCCATGTATAGTTGGTGGGTTAAACTTAATATGATAGCTAGCTCCACATGATGGACATACTCTTCTGCCTGTCATTCTTTCTAGAATGAAGCCAGTAGGTACTTCTATTAATAAAGCAGTATCTAATTCTTCATTTCTTGCATTTAAGAAGTCTTGAAGAGCTTCTGCTTGATTAACTGTCCTTGGGAAACCATCTAATAAGTATCCATTCTTACAGTCATCTTGTTGTAACCTATCTTTTACCATATTTATAGTAACTTCATCAGGTACTAGTTGACCTTTATCGATGTGCCTCTTAGCTTCTATTCCTAAAGGAGTATTTTCAGAAATGTTCTTTCTAAATATATCTCCTGTAGAAATATGTGGTATTGAGTATCTATTACTAATTGATTTTGCCTGTGTTCCCTTACCTGCTCCAGGAGGACCTAATAATACTATCTTCACGGGCATCATCTCCATTATTAATCTATTTTAAGAATCCTTGATAGTGTCTCATTACTAATTGTGAATCTAATTGTCTTGAAAAATCAAGTCCAACACCAACTATAATTAATAATGATGTACCACCAAATTGTATTCCTTGTAAACCAGTATTTGCAATTAATATTGGTAGTACTGCTAGTAAAGCTGCAAATACTCCTCCAACTAATGATACTTTTGTAAGTACCTTTTCAAAATGCTTTTCTGTTGCCTCTCCCGGTCTTATTCCTGGTACAAAACCTGCTGATTTATGTAGGTTTTCCGCCATTTCATCAGGTTTAAATGTAATTTGTGTGTAGAACCAAGTAAAGAATATAGTTAATAATGCATAACATACTGGATACATCCAAGTACTTTCATTAAATATACTATATTTACTTGTAACAACACTTTGAACCCAAGTTGTATTTGGGAAAAATTCTGCAATTGTTTTAGGGAACATCATAACTGACATAGAAAATATTATTGCTATAACAGCTGACCCTATAATACTTAAAGGAATGTGAGTACTTTGACTCTTCATTACTTTAGATCCTACTGCTTTACCAGCATATTGTACTGGAATTCTTCTTTCTGCTAATGAGAAGAATATTGATAAACCAAGTAAGATAATTGCAAAAGCAACAAATAATAAAATTCCTATTATAGTAATTTTTCCTTGATCCTCTAATGTAAATAATGACATTAAAGTTACAGGTAACTGAGATACTATATTAACGAATATTAATATGGATATACCATTTCCAAATCCTTTAGCTGTGATTTGATCTCCAAGCCACATACAGAATGTTGAACCTGCAACTAAAGCTACTAGAACAACTAGGATTTCTGGCCAAGCCATTCCTACTGTAGCACCTTTTGCTGCTACCATACTGTACGTTCCAAAAGCAAGAATGAATCCAATAACTATAGATAATATTCTTGTAATCTTTTGAATCTTCTTCCTTCCTTCTTCACCTTCTTTTGAAAGTTGTTCTAATGAAGGAATTGCTATAGTCAATAATTGAACTATAATTGAGGCATTAATATAAGGTGTTACACTTAAAGCAAATATACTAAATTGTCTAAATGCTCCCCCTGATATTAAATCATAGAAACCAAATATTGTACCACTACTTGCTAAACTATTTAAAACATCTGTGCGAATTCCAGGAACAGGAATATGTGTTCCTATCCTGAAAATTGCAACTAAAAATATAGTCCATAAAAATCTCTTTTTTAATTCGGGAACCTTCCAGGCATTACGTAGGGTTGATAGCATACTAAATCACCTCAACTTTTCCTCCAGCTGCTTCTATCTTTTCAGCCGCTGATTTTGAGAACTTACATCCTTTAACAGTTAGGCTCTTCTCTAGTACACCATTTCCTAAAATCTTAACACCATCTTTTACTTTGCTGATTACTCTTCTTTCAAGTAAAACTTCTGGTGTAATTTCAGTTCCATTTTCAAATATATTTAATCTATCAACGTTAATGCTAACATATTGCTTAGCAAATATATTTGTGAATCCTCTCTTAGGAAGTCTTCTATATAATGGCATTTGACCGCCTTCAAATCCTGGTCTAACTCCGCCACCTGATCTAGCCTTTTGGCCTTTTTCACCTTTTCCAGCATTTCTACCTAAACCTGAACCAGTACCTCTACCAACTCTTTTAGGAGCTTTCTTACTTCCAGCTGCTGGTTTTAATTCATGAAGTTTCATTACTCAATGCACCTCCTCTTATTAAACTTCTTCTACTTTTAGTAGATAATCAACCTTATTAATCATTCCTCTGATTTGAGGAGTTTCTTCATGTTCTACTGTTTTACCGATTTTTCTAAGTCCAAGGGCATTAGCAGTAGCAATATGGTCTTTCTTTCTTCCAATTAAACTCTTAACAAGAGTAACTTTAATTTTTGCCATTTGCGTTTCCCTCCTAACCTAAAATTTCTTCTACAGTTTTGCCTCTTAATTTAGCTATATCTTCAGCTGTTCTTAAGTTTGCTAAACCGTTTATAGTAGCATTTACCATGTTTTTTGGATTGTTTGAACCTAATGACTTAGCTCTAACATCCTTTAATCCTGCTAATTCTAATACAGATCTTGCTGGACCTCCAGCGATAACTCCTGTACCTTCTTTAGCTGGCATTATAAGAACCTTACCAGTTCCGAATTTTCCATATATTTGATGAGGAACAGTTGTTCCAACTATAGCAACACTTACTAAGTGTTTCTTAGCATCTTCTATTCCTTTTTTAATTGCTTCTGGGATTTCTATTGACTTACCCATTCCAACGCCTACGTGTCCGTTTTCGTCACCTACAACTACTAAAGCGCTGAATCTGAAGTTTCTACCACCCTTAACAACCTTAGTTACTCTGTTTATGTTAACAACCTTTTCCTTAAGGTCTAGTGTGCTAGGATCGATTCTCATGTATTTCCCTCCTTGTTTATTAGAATTTTAAGCCTGCTTCTCTAGCTGCTTCAGCTAAAGTTTGAACTCTTCCGTGATATACGTATCCACCTCTGTCGAATACAACTTCTGAGATTCCTTTTTCTAAAGCTTTCTTTGCTATTAATTCACCAACTAATTTAGCACCTTCTTTATTTCCGCCTTTAGCATCTAATGCCTTATCTAAGCTTGAAGCTGAAACTAATGTTACTGAATTAACATCATCTATAATTTGAGCATATATATTTTTTTCACTTCTATATACTGAAAGTCTTGGTCTTTCAGGAGTACCAGAAATTTTCTTACGTACTCTTAGGTGACGTCTTTCTCTACTAGCTTTTCTGTCTACCTTATTAAACATAAAGGTTTCACTCCTTTCTATTATTTCTTACCAGTCTTACCTTCTTTACGTCTGATTACTTCGCCATCATACTTAATTCCTTTACCCTTATATGGTTCAGGCTTTCTCCATGATCTGATATCAGCCGCTGCAGCTCCAACTTTTTCCTTATCTATTCCTTTAACAATAACTTTAGTCGCAGCTGGAGTTTCGAAAGTAACACCTTCGATTGGTTCTATTTCAACTGGATGTGAATATCCTAAGTTCATTACAAGTTTCTTTCCTTGTAATTGAGCTCTGTAACCAACACCAATTAGTTCTAAGCTCTTTTCAAATCCTTTTTCTACTCCGATTATCATGTTATTGATTAATGCTCTAGTTAATCCGTGAAGAGCTCTGTGCTCTTTTTGATCGCTAGGTCTAGTAACAACAACTTGATTGTTTTCAACTGCTATATTCATGTCTTTGTTCATAGCTTTAACAAGTTCGCCCTTTGGACCCTTAACTGAAACAACATTGTCTGCTGAAACAGCTACAGTTACGCCTGCAGGTATAGTTATAGGTAATCTACCTACTCTTGACATAATCGCACCTCCTGTTTTACTTGTTCTTATATATGTTAATCTAGTTACTTTCTAATTTGGAATTACCAAACGTAGCAAACTACTTCTCCGCCTAATCCAGCTTTTCTTGCTTCTCTATCAACTAATAAACCATTAGATGTTGATATGATTGCAACTCCTAATCCGCTTAACACCTTTGGAATTTCATCTTTCTTACAGTAAACTCTTAAACCTGGTTTAGATATTCTCTTTATACCAGTTATAACTCTTTCTTTATCTGCACCATACTTAAGAGATATTCTTAACATTGGAACAACGCCATCGTTATATTCCTCTAATTCTTTTATATATCCCTCTTGTAATAATATATTTGCAATAGCCTTCTTCACGTTTGATGAAGGAACTTCTACTACTTCATGTCTTACAGCATTTGCGTTTCTAATACGAGTTAGCAAATCTGCGATAGGATCTGTCATAACCATTTAATGTGCCTCCTTTCACTAAATCAGTTTCTTACCAACTTGCTTTCTTACAACCAGGGATTTGACCCTTGTAAGCAAGTTCTCTAAAACATATACGGCATATACCAAATTTCTTTAATACTGAATGTGGTCTTCCACATAGTCTGCATCTTGTATAAGCTCTTGTTGCATATTTTGGTTCTCTTTTCCACTTTTCAATAATAGCCTTACGTGCCACGGTTTCCCCTCCTTATTATTGAGCAAATGGCATACCAAGGAATCTTAATAATTCTCTTGCTTCTTCGTCAGTGTTAGCTGTTGTTACGAAGATAATATCCATTCCTCTAACCTTATCGATTTTATCGTATTCAATTTCTGGGAATATTAATTGTTCTTTAACTCCTAGTGAGTAGTTTCCTCTACCATCAAAAGATTTGCTTGAAACTCCTCTGAAGTCTCTAACTCTTGGTAGAGCAATTGCCATTAACTTGTCAGCGAATTCATACATTTTTGCTTTTCTTAATGTAACCTTACATCCTAAAGCCATGTTTTCTCTTATCTTAAAGTTAGCAACTGATTTCTTTGCTCTTGTTAAGATTGGCTTTTGACCTGCAATAATGCTTAAATCATTAACTGCTGCTTCTAATATTTTTTGATTGTCCTTAGCTTCACCAACACCCATGTTGATAACTATCTTTTCAAGCTTTGGAACTTCCATTATATTTTTATATCCAAACTTTTCAATCATAGCTGGAATTACTTCTTTTTGATACTTTTCTTGAAGTCTTGTTGTCATAATTTAGTACCTCCTTTCAGATCCTAGAATGTTTCTCCGCACTTCTTACAAGCTCTAACTTTAGTACCATCTTCTAATATCTTGTTACTAATTCTTGTAGCGTTTTTGCACTTTGTGCAGTATAACATAACTTTTGAGCTATATACAGCTCCTTCTTTTTCTATTATTCCGCCTTGAGCGTTAGCTCTACTTGGCTTTTGGTGCTTTTTAACTATATTAACTCCTTGAACAATAACTTTACCTGTCTTAGGATATACTTTTAAAACTTCACCAGTTTTTCCTTTATCTTTACCGGAAACAACTACAACTGTGTCATTTTTTCTAACATGTACTTTCAAATGAGACACCTCCTCCATTATAGAACTTCAGGTGCTAATGATAAAATCTTGTTAAATTCGTTATCTCTTAGCTCCCTTGCAACTGGTCCGAAGATACGAGTTCCTCTTGGTTGCTTATCATCCTTTATAATAACTGCTGCATTTTCATCAAACTTAATGTATGAACCATCAGCTCTTCTTAATCCTTTTACTGATCTAACTATAACAGCTTTTACAACGTCTCCTTTTTTAACAACTCCGCCTGGTGTTGCACTTTTAACGCTAGCAACTATTACGTCTCCAATGTTACCGAACTTTCTCTTAGATCCGCCTAGAACTCTTATGCACATGATTTCCTTTGCACCTGAGTTATCTGCTACTTTTAGTAAGGTTTGTTGTTGTATCATTGAATTACCCTCCTTTCAGACTTAAAGCCTATTTAGCTTTTTCAACTATTTCAACAAGTCTCCATCTCTTATCTTTAGATAATGGTCTAGTTTCCATAATTAAAACTCTATCATTAATTTTAGCTTCATTGTTTTCATCATGAGCTTTAAACTTTGTTGTTCTATTAACTGTTTTACCATATAATGGGTGTCTAACCTTAGTCTCAACAGCAACAACGATAGTTTTATCCATTTTATCTGAAACAACTCTACCTATTCTTTTCTTTCTTAATCCTCTTTCCATTAAGAGTTACCTCCTTTCAGATTTACTGCTCGAAAGCCCTGATCTCTTCTTCTCTTATGATGGTTTTGATTTGGGCTATAGATTTTTTTACTTCTCTAATTCTCATAGGATTTTCTAATTGACCTGTAGCTAATTGGAATCTTAAGTTGAATAACTCAGCCTTAAGGTCATTTAATTTAACCTTTAAATCTTGAGGAGCATTTGCTCTTAATTCTTTTAGTTCTCTAGCCTTCATTATTCTTCACCACCCATTTCCTCAAAATCTCTTCTTGTAACGAACTTACACTTTACAGGAAGTTTGTGTGATGCAAGTCTCATAGCTTCTCTTGCAACTTCTTCATTTACTCCTGATAATTCGAATAAAACTCTACCAGGTTTAACTACTGCTACCCAGTATTCTGGTGAACCTTTACCTGAACCCATTCTTGTTTCAGCTGGCTTTTCAGTTACTGGCTTATCTGGGAAAATCTTTATCCAAAGTTTTCCTCCTCTTCTGATATATCTATTAATAGCAATTCTGGCAGATTCAATTTGATTGCTAGTTATCCAACCACAAGTTGTAGCTTGAATACCGAAATCTCCATATGCAAGGAAATTACCTCTTGTAGCTTTTCCTTTCATTCTACCACGTTGTACCTTACGATGCTTAACTCTTTTAGGCATTAACATGACTAATTCCTCCTTTCTTACTTATGCGTTAGCTTCTTCCTTCTTTTCAACTTTTTTAGTTGGAAGAACTTCTCCATTATAAACCCAAACTTTTACGCCGATCTTTCCATAAGTTGTATCAGCTTCAGCAAATCCATAATCGATGTCTGCTCTTAAAGTTTGTAGTGGAATTGTTCCTTCATGATATTGTTCAGTTCTAGCTATTTCAGCTCCACCTAATCTACCTGAGCATGCAGTTTTAACACCCTTAGCTCCAAGTCTCATAGCTCTTTGGATACTTTGCTTCATAGCTCTTCTGAATGATACTCTCTTTTCTAATTGAGCAGCAATATTCTCTGCCATTAATTGAGCATCTGCTTCAGCACTCTTAACTTCAACTATGTTGATTATTAAATTCTTGTTTTCAACAATTTTAGCTAACTTAACTTTTAAAGCTTCAATTCCTGCTCCACCTTTTCCGATTATAACACCTGGTTTAGCAGTATATATATTTAACTTAATTCTCTTAGCAGCTCTTTCAATTTCAATCTTTGAAATACCAGCTGAGAAAAGTTCCTTCTTTACGAATTCTCTTATTTTGTTATCTTCGATTAGATTGTCTGCAAAGTTCTTCTTTGAAGCATACCACTTAGCATCCCAATCCTTGATAACTCCTACTCTAAGTCCGTGAGGATGTACTTTTTGACCCACTTGTTTTCCCTCCTTCTTTCTAAGCTCTTTCTTTAACTACAAGTGTTATATTACTTGTTCTCTTGTTAATTCTAAATGCTTTTCCGTGATCCATTGGTCTGAATCTCTTAAGTGTTGGACCTGCACCAACATATGCTTCTGCTACATATAATCTTTCTACATCCATTTCGTGATTATTTTCCGCATTAGCAACAGCTGACTTTAAAACCTTGTTTATAGCAACAGCTGCTTCTTTTGGAGTATATTGTAGAATAGCGAAAGCCTCTTGAATATTTTTTCCTCTTATTAAATCAAGAACTACTCCTACTTTAGTTGGAGACATTCTAACATATTTAGCTATAGCTCTAGCTTCCATTTATGTTCCTCCTTTCCGGGATTACTTTCTTTTTCTTGCTGCTTTTTCGTCATAATCGTGTCCTCTGTAAGTTCTTGTTAATGCGAACTCACCAAGCTTGTGTCCTACCATGTCTTCGCTTATGAAAACTGGAACATGCTTTCTTCCATCGTGAACAGCAATTGTATGACCTATCATTTGTGGGAATATTGTTGAACTTCTTGACCAAGTCTTAACAACCTTCTTATCTCCACTAGCATTCATTTCTTCAATTCTCTTTAAAAGTCCTTCATGTACAAAAGGCCCTTTTTTTGTTGATCTACTCACTATAATTTGCCTCCCTTCATAATCTCTAGGCTGACAAGCCATGAAGAGAACTTACTTCTCTTCATACTACTTATCGTTTCTTCTCTTTATTATGAATTTGTCAGAATACTTCTTATTCTTTCTAGTCTTGTATCCAAGTGCTGGTTTACCCCATGGAGTAACTGGACTTGGTCTACCGATTGGTGATCTACCTTCACCACCACCATGAGGGTGATCGCAAGGGTTCATTACAGAACCTCTAACTGTAGGTCTCCATCCTAAATGTCTCTTTCTACCAGCTTTACCGATATTGATTATATCGTTAGTAGTATTTGAAACAGTTCCTACTGTAGCTCTACATTCTATTCTAACATATCTCATTTCACCTGAAGGTAATCTTAATGTTGCATAGTTACCTTCTTTAGCCATTAATTGAGCTGAAGTACCAGCTGATCTTACCATTTGAGCACCTTTGCCTATTTGTAATTCAACATTGTGAACAAAAGTACCTACTGGTATATTTCTTAATGGAAGAGCGTTACCAATTTTGATATCAGCGTCAGCTCCTGAAACTACAACATCTCCAACTTTTAATCCAACTGGAGCTATTATATATCTCTTTTCACCATCAGCATATACAACTAATGCTATGTATGCTGTTCTGTTTGGATCGTATTCGATAGTAGCAACCTTTGCAGGGATACCATCCTTATTTCTCTTGAAATCTATTATTCTATATTTTCTCTTAGCTCCACCACCGTGGTGTCTAACAGTTATTTTACCTTGTGCATTTCTACCACCACTTTTGTTTAATGAAACAAGAAGTGACTTTTCTGGAGTACTTGTTGTAATTTCTTCAAAAGTAGCCATTGTCATTTGTCTTCTTGATGGGGTAGTTGGTCTAAACTTTTTAACTGCCATGTAAATTCCCTCCTTACTTTAAGCTTCTCTGGTATTTATATACCAATAATTCGCTTTATTCGCGTTATTGCATTCCTTCGAAGAATTCGATGCTCTTGCTATCTTCTGTTAAAGTAACAACAGCTTTCTTGAAGTCTGCTCTCTTTCCTACATGTACGCCCATTCTCTTTGTTTTTCCCATAGTTCTTAATGTTTGAACTTTGTCAACTTTTACGCCGAAGATTTCTTCTACAGCTTTTTTAATTTGAACTTTGTTAGCGTTAATTTGAACTATGAAAGTGTACTTTTTGTCTGCCATAGCAGTCATACTCTTTTCAGTGATAACAGGCTTTCTTATAATATCATAGCTTGTCATTATGCGTACACCTCCTCAATCTTTGATACAGCATCCTTAGTTATGATTAATTTTTCAAACTTTAATAAATCATAAACATTGATGTTGTTAACTGGCATAATTTGAACATCAGCAATATTTCTAGCTGATTTGTATAATACTTCGTTTGATTCACCAGTTACTATTAAAGTCTTCTTAGCTTCGAAAGCTTTTAATACTTCAACCATGTTCTTAGTCTTTGGTGCTTCAAATCCTAATGATTCTACTACTACCATTTGACCGTCTTGAACCTTGCTAGTTAAAGCAGACTTCATAGCTACTCTTCTCATGCTCTTTGGCACTGATACTCTGTAATCTCTTGGCTTTGGTGCGAATACTATACCACCTTTAATCCATTGAGGTGCTCTAATAGAACCTTGTCTTGCTCTACCAGTTCCCTTTTGTCTCCAAGGCTTAATTCCGCCCCCTCTTACCTCAGCTCTTGTCTTAGCTGATTGAGTTCCTTGTCTCTTGTTAGCTAATAAAGCAACTACAACTTGATGCATAGCATCTGTGTTAACTTCAACTCCGAACACATTATCGTTTAATTGGATATCTCCAACTTGTTTTCCTTCTTGATTAAATAATCCTACTGTAGGCATCCTGTTTCCTCCTTTCTACAGAAATTAAGCTTTAACTGCATTTCTTATTACTACTGTACCTTTGTTAGGTCCTGGGATACCACCCTTGATTAGTATTAAGTTCTTTTCAGCTATAACCTTAACTACTTCTAAGTTTAATACTGTTGTGTTAACAGCACCCATATGCCCTGGCATATTCTTGTTTTTGAAAGTTCTTGATGGATCTGATGAAGCTCCCATAGAACCTACTGCTCTGTGGAACTTAGAACCGTGACTCATTGGTCCTCTTTGTGCATTCCATCTCTTGATAACGCCTTGGAATCCCTTACCTTTAGAAACTCCTGATACGTCTATTTTTTCTCCAACTTGGAATAAGTCAGCTTTGATTTCTTGACCAACCTCATAAGCTGAACAATCTTCTAATCTGAATTCTTTTAATCTTCTCTTTATAGAAACTCCTGCTTTAGCATAGTGTCCCTTCTTTGGTTTGTTAAGTAACTTTTCTCTTATGTCACCAAATCCAACTTGTATTGCTTCATAACCATCCTTTTCGATAGTTTTCTTTTGAACAACAACACATGGACCAGCTTCTACTACAGTTACAGGAACAACCTTTCCGTTTTCATCGAAGATTTGAGTCATTCCAACTTTCTTTCCTAATATAGCTTTCTTCATGTATTTACACCTCCTAAACGTATTAGCGGATTGTTTAACAATCATAATCGTTCAAACTGTTTATTTGATAAGTATTTACTATAGCTTAATTTCGATATCTACACCAGCTGGTAAGTTTAATCTCATTAAAGCATCAACTGTCTTAGGTGATGGATTAACTATGTCGATTAATCTCTTGTGTGTTCTGATTTCGAATTGCTCTCTTGAATCTTTGTATTTGTGAACAGCTCTTAATATTGTAACAACATCTTTTTCAGTTGGTAGTGGTACTGGACCTGCAACCTTAGCTCCTGTTGATTTAGCTGTTTCAACAATTTTTTCAGCAGATTGATCTAAAATATTGTGATCAAAAGCCTTTAATCTGATTCTTATTTTTTGTTTTGACATCTTGGTTTCCCTCCTTTTCATGTACGCTTTACTTCTAACGCACAACAGCGGATGTTCTATAAACTGTTCCACGTGTTTCATACTTTAACACATGACACTACAGAACCCCTGGCGTTGGATTCTAGATCCTAACTTCTTCATTAAGAATTAACCCGGAAGTCCGGCAACCTCTTAATTACTTACTGTTTGCTATACAACTCCTACATTATACTATGTTTACATAGCCTTTTCAAGAGTTTTTTTATCGTTTTTTCATAAATTTTAAGACTTACTTCACTATATAAATTTTACTATATAATTTCTTCGGCAAATATATTCTATATCGCTTATAATCTTTTATCAATATATTTTTTTATGTAATTTCTACCTAATATATTTGTCTATTATATAGTATCCCTGATTTTCAACATATTAATCATTTACATTAATTACATATTTTTTTAGAAAAAATAAAAAAGAGAGTAAAGGCGTCCCTCTACTCTCCGCATGTGATCACATTATATTTTTACAAAATGTTTTTATTACTATTCTATTATGCTAGTAACAACTCCTGAACCTACAGTTCTTCCACCTTCTCTGATCGCGAATCTTAATCCTTCGTCCATAGCAACTCTAGTGATTAATTCAACGTTCATGTCGATGTGGTCTCCTGGCATAACCATTTCCATTCCTTCTGGTAACTTGATTGATCCAGTAACGTCTGTTGTTCTGAAGTAGAATTGTGGTCTGTATCCATCGAAGAATGGAGTATGTCTTCCACCTTCTTCTTTCTTAAGTACGTATACTTGACCTACGAACTTGTGGTGTGGCTTAACAGATCCAACTTTTGATAATACTTGACCTCTTTCGATGTCAGTTCTTTGAACTCCTCTTAAAAGAACTCCAACATTATCTCCAGCTTGTGCTTCGTCTAGTAACTTTCTGAACATTTCTATTCCTGTTACTACTACTTTTCTGCTTTCTTCTTGTAATCCAACGATTTCTACTTCGTCTCCTACGTGAAGAACTCCTCTTTCAACTCTTCCTGTTGCAACTGTTCCTCTACCAGTGATTGTGAATACATCTTCTACTGGCATTAAGAATGGCTTATCTGTTGCTCTTTCTGGAGTTGGGATGTAGCTATCTACTGCTTCCATTAACTCTAAGATTGGAGCGATTGATTTTTCATCTGTTGGGTTTTCTAATGCTACTAAAGCTGAACCCTTGATTACTGGAATATCATCTCCTGGGAAGTTGTATTCAGATAATAATTCTCTAACTTCCATTTCAACTAATTCTAATAATTCTTCATCATCCACCATATCAGCTTTGTTTAAGAATACTACTATGTAGTCAACTCCAACTCTTGATGCTAGTAGGATGTGTTCTCTTGTTTGTGGCATTGGACCATCAGCTGCTGAACAAACTAGGATTGCTCCATCCATTTGTGCTGCTCCAGTGATCATGTTCTTAACGTAGTCAGCATGTCCTGGACAGTCAACGTGAGCATAGTGTCTGTTTTCAGTCTCGTATTCAACGTGTGATGTATTGATTGTGATTCCTCTTTCTTTTTCTTCAGGAGCCTTATCTATATCAGCATAGTTGAATGCTTCTGCATAACCTCTGTTTGCTAATACTGTTGTGATTGCAGCTGTTAAAGTTGTCTTACCGTGGTCAACGTGACCAATTGTTCCAATGTTTACGTGTGGTTTGCTTCTTTCGAATTTTTGCTTTGCCATTGTAAAATCCTCCTTTATGGAAATTAAATAATATGAACCTTCTTAGATATTATATCTAATTTAGTTCTTTTTTTCTACACTTATATGAATTTTCATTTAGTATTACATACTAAATTTATTTGTAATGTTACTAATATTATAATTATTAGCAACATTACTTAAATTTATAACTAAAACTAATTAGTTCTTTCGCTTTTAATCTTTTCTTGAATGCTCTTTGGAACTTCTTCGAAGTGATCGAATACCATTGAGTAAGTTCCTCTACCTTGAGTTCTTGATCTTAAAGTAGTTGCATATCCAAACATTTCTGAAAGTGGAACGAATGCTCTGATTATTTGAGCTCCGTTTATAGCTTCCATACCTTCGATTCTTCCTCTTCTTGAGTTAAGATCTCCCATTACATCTCCCATGTATTCTTCTGGAACTGTAACTTCAACCTTTTCTACTGGCTCAAGTAATACTGGGTCTGCTTTTGCCATAGCATTCTTAAATGCCATAGATCCTGCGATCTTGAAGGCCATTTCAGATGAGTCAACTTCGTGGTATGATCCATGAACTAACTTAACTTTGAAGTTAATTGTTTCATATCCTGCTATAACCCCGTTTTTAGCTGCTTCTTGAATACCATTGTCTATAGCTGGTATATATTCCTTTGGAATAGCTCCACCAACGATAGCATTTTCAAATACGTATTCTCCTTCAGTTGGTTCCATTTCAATAACAGCATGACCGTATTGTCCTTTACCACCTGATTGCTTAGCATACTTAGCTTCAGCTTTAACAGCTTTTCTGATTGTTTCTTTGTAAGCAACTTGAGGAGCACCAACGTTACATTCAACCTTGAATTCTCTAGTTAATCTATCAACTATGATTTCTAAGTGAAGTTCTCCCATACCTGCGATAATTGTTTGACCTGTTTCTTGGTCAGTATGAGTTCTGAATGTTGGATCTTCTTCTGCTAATTTAGCTAACGCTAATCCCATCTTTTCTTGACCAGCTTTTGTCTTTGGCTCTATAGCTACAGATATAACTGGTTCTGGGAATTCCATTGATTCTAATATTATTGGATTATTTTCTGCACAAAGAGTATCCCCTGTTGTAGTGTTCTTTAATCCAATTATTGCTCCTAATTCACCTGCTTCTAATGCTTCAACTTCTTCTCTATGGTTAGCATGCATTTTAACAAGTCTACCGATTCTTTCTTTCTTACCCTTAGTTGAGTTTAATACGTAAGTACCACTTTGCATAACACCTGAGTAAACTCTTGTGAAAGCAAGCTTTCCTACGAATGGGTCAGTAGCTATCTTAAATGCTAAAGCTGACATTGGTTCTGTATCTGAAGCTTCTCTTGAATCTTCTTCACCATCTAAGTTAGTTCCTTTAACAGCAGGAATATCTAATGGTGATGGTAAGAACGCAACAACTCCATCAATCATTTGTTGAACACCTTTGTTTTTGTATGATGATCCACAAATACATGGAACTATTTCATTAGCTATAGTAGCTTTTCTTAAAGCAACCATTATTTCTTCTTGAGTTAATTCTTCACCTTCTAGGTATTTTTCCATTAACTCTTCATCAGTTTCAGCTATAGCTTCGATTAAAGCCATTCTATATTCTTCAGCTTGATCTACTAAATCTGCAGGGATTTCTTCTTCCCTTACATCTTTTCCTAGGTCATCATAGAACATAATAGCTTTATTAATTATTAAGTCTACCATTCCCTTGAATTGATCTTCTGCTCCAATTGGAATTTGTATTGGAACAGCATTAGCCTTTAATCTATCTCTTACAGTGTTGATACATCTGAAGAAGTCTGCTCCAGTAGCATCCATCTTATTAACATATATCATTCTTGGAACACCATATTTATCTGCCTGTCTCCAAACAGTTTCAGTTTGTGGTTCAACCCCACTCTTTGCATCTAGAACTGTAACAGCTCCATCAAGTACTCTTAATGATCTTTCAACTTCAACTGTGAAGTCTACGTGACCTGGAGTATCTATTATATTTAATTCATGGTCTTTCCAGAAACACATAGTTGCAGCAGAAGTAATTGTGATACCTCTTTCTTTTTCTTGTTCCATCCAGTCCATTTGTGAAGCACCTTCATGTGTTTCACCTATTTTATGAGTTTTTCCAGCATAAAATAATATACGCTCAGTAGTTGTTGTCTTACCAGCATCTATATGAGCCATTATTCCAAAGTTACGGAATTTATCTAACGGAAAATTTCTTGCCATCTGTAGTCCTCCTCTCAACGAGTAATTTTAAATTCGACAAAACTGTTTTGGTTCTACACCAAAACAGTTTGTATATTAGTATCTGTAATGAGCAAATGCCTTATTTGCTTCAGCCATTTTATGAGTATCTTCTCTCTTCTTAACAGCTGCTCCAGTATTGTTAGCTGCATCCATTAATTCTCCAGCTAATCTTTGAGCCATTACCTTTTCGCCTCTTTTTCTAGCTGCTGCTAAAATCCATCTAAGACCTAAAGTCTGTCTTCTTTCTGGTCTTACTTCGATAGGAACTTGGTAGTTAGCACCACCTATTCTTCTAGCTTTAACTTCTAATAAAGGCATTACATTGTTCATAGCTTCTTCAAATACTTCTAAAGCATCTTTGCCTGTTTTTTGCGCCATTATTTCAAACGCTTCGTAGCATATTCTTTGTGCTACTCCTTTTTTACCGTCTTCCATAACGTTGTTTACTAACTTAGTAACAACCTTTGAGTTATATATTGGATCTGGTAATACATCTCTTTTTGCGATATGTCCTTTTCTTGGCACTTTTCTTCCCTCCTTAACATGATAAATTTAAGTTCATTGGTACTCTGCAATTATACATTGCCGTAAAGCGCTCACTTCTTCATCTATATAAACTTAATTTATAAATCTATGTAAATGCTGAAGACAAGCACTGTTATAGTTTATTTACTAAACTATTTTTTTGCCTTCGGCTTTTTAGCACCGTACTTTGATCTTCCTTGCATTCTGTTAGCTACTCCAGCACAGTCAAGTGCTCCTCTTACGATATGGTATCTAACACCAGGAAGGTCTTTAACTCTACCACCTCTTATTAGAACAACGCTGTGTTCTTGTAAGTTGTGTCCTACACCACCAATGTATGCAGTTACTTCGAATCCATTTGTAAGTCTTACTCTCGCGATTTTTCTTAAAGCTGAGTTAGGCTTCTTTGGAGTAGTTGTTTTAACAACTGTACAAACCCCTCTTCTTTGTGGACACTCGTTAAGTGCTGGTGCTGTTGACTTGTTGATAACAGTTTTTCTGCCTTTTCTTACTAATTGGCTAATAGTTGGCATTTTTTCACCTCCTGAAATTTTTTATCTATATATCTAATATTTAAGATAAAAGCTTAATTAAAAATTTTTTCATGAAGTAGAAACCTTTTATAAAAATTCATAGAGGCTCAGTTCATGACTTTGCCTCCATGACTTCATGTAGGCAATTCTATTAGCGTGTATCTTAAAAATCATACAATTGGTATTTTATCATTTAAGCATACACATGTCAATAAAATTGCTATCTATTATTCAATAGATTCTACTACTTCATTTTCTACTGGAAGTTCCTCTACATCTAGCTTTACGTTTCTGTATCTCATCATTCCAGTACCTGCTGGTATTAACTTACCAATAATAACATTTTCTTTTAATCCTACCAATGGATCTATCTTACCTTTGATTGCTGCTTCTGTAAGAACTCTAGTAGTTTCTTGGAAGGATGCTGCTGATAAGAAACTATCAGTTGCAAGAGCTGCTTTAGTTATACCTAATAATGCTTGCTCTCCCTTAGCTTCTTCCCCACCAAATTCTCTTACTCTTGCATTTTCTTCTTCAAAGTCGAATACGTCGATCATTGTTCCTGGTAGTAATTCAGTATCTCCAGAATCTAATACTTTTACCTTTCTAGTCATTTGTCTAACAACTACTTCTAAGTGCTTATCATTGATATCAACACCTTGAAGTCTATAAACTTTTTGTACTTCAGATAATAAGTATTTTCTTGCTCCATCAATACCTTTTATAGCTGCTATATCATGTGGGTTTACTGAACCTTCAGTTATTTCATCCCCAGCTTCGATAAAGTCACCATCTGATACCTTTAATCTTGAGCCAAATGGAATTTCGTAACTACGTTCTTCTCCATCTTCAGCCATTACTATTACAGTTCTCTTCTTCTTAGTTTCTTCAACTTTTACATTACCTGTAATTTCACTTACTATAGCTAAACCTTTAGGTTTTCTTGCTTCAAATAACTCTTCAACTCTTGGAAGACCTTGTGTAATATCGGCTCCAACTACTCCCCCTGTATGGAAGGTTCTCATTGTAAGCTGAGTTCCTGGTTCTCCGATTGATTGAGCTGCAATAATACCTACTGCTTCACCTATATTGATCTTTTGAGCTGTTGCCATGTTCATTCCATAACACTTAGAACATACTCCAACTTTACATTTACATGTAAATACAGATCTAATTTTAACTTTTTTAACTCCAGCTGCTGCAACTTTTTCTGCAACATCTAGTTCCATATATTGATCAGCTTCTACCATTACTTCACCAGTTTCAGGGTGGATTATTGGTTCAGCTGTATATCTACCATATAATCTTTCTGCTAAGCCTTCAATAGCTTCATTTCCTTCTTTAATTTCTGAAACAAAGATACCTTCTGTAGTACCACAATCTACTTCTCTTACGATAACATCTTGTGATACGTCAACAAGTCTTCTTGTTAAGTATCCTGAGTCAGCTGTTTTAAGAGCTGTATCGGCATTACCTTTTCTAGCTCCGTGTGTAGATATGAAGTATTCTAGAACTTCAAGACCTTCTCTAAATGATGCTCTGATTGGTAATTCTATGATCTTACCAGTCGGACTCGCCATAAGTCCTCTCATACCAGCTAATTGCTTGATCTGAGACTTAGAACCTCTGGCTCCTGAGTCAGCCATCATGAATATTGGATTGAATTTATCCAAGCTATCCATAAGTGCATCCGCAACATCTTCAGTTGTTTTAGTCCATTTTTCTATAACTCTTTCATATCTTTCTTCTTCAGAAATGAAACCTCTCTTATACATCTTTTCGATTTTCTCTACTGTATCATCTGCTTCTTTAAGTAGTCTGTATTTAGCTTCTGGTACTATCATATCAGATGCTGCAACAGTTACTGCTCCAATAGATGAATAGTGATATCCTAGAGCTTTAATCTTATCTAGCATTATTGATGTATTAGTTGGTCCGTGAACAGCATAGCATTTATCAATTAACTTTCCTAATGTCTTCTTAGTTATTAAGAAGTCAACTTCTAAGTTAAACTCTTCATCTTTGTTATCTCTGTTAACAAAGCCTAAATCTTGAGGAATAGATTCATTAAATATTAATTTACCTACTGTAGTAGTAATTATACCTGATTTAATTTCTCCATTTATCTCTTTAGTCATTTTAACTTTGATTTGAGCATGTATTGCAATTTCTCCAACTTGATAAGCCATTATAGCCTCATCTTTAGAGTAAAATGCCTTACCTTCTCCTTTAGCTCCTGATTTATCCATTGTTAAATAGTATGAGCCAAGAACCATATCTTGAGTAGGTACACAAACTGGTTTACCATCTGATGGTTTCATTATATTTCCTGCTGCAAGCATTAAGAATCTTGCTTCTGCTTGAGCCTCAACTGATAATGGTACGTGAACCGCCATTTGGTCTCCATCGAAGTCAGCATTATATGCAGTACATACAAGTGGATGTAATTTAATAGCTCTACCTTCTACTAAAACTGGTTGGAATGCTTGAATTCCAAGTCTATGTAGAGTAGGTGCACGGTTTAATAGAACTGGATGATCAGTAATAACTTCTTCAAGTACATCCCATACTTGATTATTTACTCTTTCAACCATTCTCTTAGCACTCTTTATATTGTGAGCAACTCCGTCTTCAACTAACTTCTTCATTACAAATGGTTTAAATAATTCTAAAGCCATTTCTTTTGGAAGACCACATTGATACATCTTAAGTTCTGGTCCAACAACGATAACTGATCTACCAGAGTAGTCAACTCTTTTTCCAAGTAAGTTTTGTCTGAATCTTCCTTGCTTACCTTTTAACATATCTGATAAAGATTTAAGAGGTCTGTTTCCAGGACCAGTAACTGGTCTTCCTCTTCTACCATTATCAATAAGTGCATCAACTGCTTCTTGAAGCATTCTCTTTTCATTTCTTACAATGATATCAGGTGCTCCTAGGTCTAAAAGCTTCTTTAATCTGTTATTTCTATTAATAACTCTTCTATATAAATCATTTAAATCAGAAGTTGCAAATCTTCCTCCATCTAATTGTACCATCGGTCTAATATCTGGTGGAATTACAGGAATAACGTTTATTACCATCCATCTTGGATCGTTACCTGATTTTCTGAAAGATTCAACTACTTCTAGTCTTCTTATGATTCTAACTTTCTTTTGACCAGTGCTTACTTTTAATTCTTCCTTAAGTTCCTTTGTTTGAGATTCTAAGTCAATCTCTCCAAGTAACTGTTGAACAGCTTCAGCTCCCATTCCAGCTTCAAAGCTTTCATCACCATATTTATCTACAGCTTCTCTATATTCTTTTTCATTTAGAAGTTGCTTCTTTAATAATGGTGTTTCTTTAGGATCTATTACTACATATGAAGCAAAGTATAATATCTTTTCTAAAGCTCTTGGTGACATATCTAAAAGTAATCCCATTCTTGATGGAATTCCTTTGAAGTACCATATGTGAGAGACTGGGGCAGCAAGTTCAATATGCCCCATTCTTTCTCTTCTTACCTTAGCCTTTGTTACTTCAACTCCACATCTATCACAAACTATTCCCTTATATCTTACTCTCTTATACTTACCGCAATGACATTCCCAGTCTTTAATAGGTCCAAATATTCTTTCACAGAATAAACCATCTCTTTCTGGTTTTAGGGTTCTATAGTTTATAGTTTCAGGTTTCTTTACTTCACCTCTTGACCATTCTCTTATTTGATCTGGTGAAGCTAAACCTATTTGTATAGCGTCAAAATTATTCAATTCAAACAAGGGTACATCCTCCCTTCAAATTTAGTGTTCATCATTTACAAAGTCATCAAGTTCTAAGTCTTCTTCGTGGAAGCCTTCTAAAGAAAAGTTTTCAAATTCAACTTCTTCTTCTACTTCATCTTCTGACAATGTATAACTATCATCTACATTTACTTCTTCAACAACAACATCTTCTGTACCTTCGATGTTAACTTCTAAATCTTCCATATCTTCATCTGTAAACTCTTTAAGTCTTACTTCTTGGTTTTCATCATTTAATACTTTAACATCTAAGCATAATGCTTGAAGTTCTTTTATAAGTACTTTAAATGATTCTGGAACTCCTGGTTCTGGGATATTTTCTCCCTTAACTATAGCTTCATATGTCTTAACTCTACCTACAACATCATCTGACTTAACAGTTAATATTTCTTGTAGTGTGTGAGCTGCACCATAAGCTTCTAATGCCCAAACTTCCATTTCTCCAAATCTTTGACCACCGAATTGTGCTTTACCACCTAGCGGTTGTTGAGTTACTAATGAGTAAGGTCCTGTTGATCTTGCGTGAATCTTATCGTCAACTAAGTGAGCTAGCTTTAAGATATACATTATTCCAACAGTAACTTCATTATCAAATGCTTCTCCTGTTCTACCATCATATAGTACAGTTTTTCCATTTGCGTTGTATCCTGCTTTTTCTAAGCATTCTTCTATATCTTCTTCTGTTGCTCCATCAAATACAGGAGTAGCTATGTGCCATCCTAATTGACTTGCTGCCCATCCTAAGTGAACTTCTAGTACCTGACCGATGTTCATACGAGATGGAACCCCTAGAGGATTTAAACAGATTTGTAGTGGTCTTCCGTCTGGTAGGAATGGCATATCTTCTTCTGGAAGAACTCTTGATATAACCCCTTTGTTACCGTGACGTCCAGCCATCTTATCTCCAACAGAAATCTTTCTCTTTTGAGCTATATAACATCTTACTAATTCATTAACACCAGGATTTAATTCATCCCCGTTTTCTCTAGTAAAGACTTTTACATCTACAATTATACCTGCTTCCCCGTGAGGAACTCTTAATGAAGTATCTCTTACTTCTCTTGCCTTTTCACCGAAGATAGCTCTTAAAAGTCTTTCTTCAGCTGTTAATTCAGTTTCTCCCTTAGGTGTTACTTTACCAACAAGGATATCCCCTGATCTAACTTCAGCACCTATTCTGATGATACCTCTATCATCTATATCTTTTAATGCATCTTCACTTACGTTAGGAATGTCTCTAGTTATTTCTTCAGGTCCTAGCTTAGTATCTCTAGCTTCGCATTCATATTCTTCAATGTGAATTGAAGTAAAGACATCTTCTCTAACTAATTCTTCAGAAATAAGCATAGCATCCTCATAGTTATAACCTTCCCAAGTAATGAAGCCCATTCTTATGTTCTTACCTAATGCTATTTCACCTAAATCAGTTGATGGTCCATCAGCTAACACTTGGTTCTTAAACACTATTTCACCCTTATCTACTAAAGGTCTTTGGTTTATACATGTACCTTGGTTACTTCTCTTGAACTTAAGAAGTTTATATACGTCAGTTCCTCCATCAGAATCTCTCTTAACTCTGATTTCACTAGCACTAACATATGTTACCTTCCCTGCATTCTTAGCCTTTGGTAAAACTCCTGAATCTACAGCAGCTTTGAACTCTATTCCTGTACCTACTACTGGAGCTTGTGGCTTTAATAACGGCACTGCTTGACGTTGCATGTTAGATCCCATAAGAGCTCTTGAAGCATCATCATTTTCAAGGAAAGGTATCATAGCTGTTGCTACAGATACTATTTGTCTTGGTGAAACGTCTATTAAATCAACTTCTTCAGCATTAACTACTAAGACATCATGTTTACTTCTAACAGTAACTCTGCTATCAACAAACTTTCTATCTTCACCAATAGGCTCTTTAGCTTGAGCTACAAGATATTGGTCTTCTTCATCTGCTGTAAAATATCTTATTTCATCTGTTATTATTCCATTTTCTTTATCAATAACTCTATAAGGAGTCTCAATAAATCCATACTCATTAACCTTAGCATAAGTAGCTAAAGAGTTAATAAGACCTATGTTTGGTCCTTCTGGTGTTTCAATTGGACACATTCTACCATAATGTGAATGGTGAACGTCTCTAACTTCGAAACCAGCTCTTTCTCTTGAAAGACCTCCTGGTCCTAAAGCAGATAATCTTCTCTTATGAGTTAATTCTGATAGTGGATTTGTTTGATCCATGAATTGTGATAATTGAGAGCTACCAAAGAATTCTTTAATAGCAGCTGCAACTGGTCTAATGTTTATTAACATTTGAGGAGTTATAGCTTCTTGGTCTTGAATAGTCATTCTTTCCTTAACTACTCTTTCCATTCTTGATAAACCAATTCTAAATTGATTTTGTAATAACTCTCCAACTGATCTTAATCTTCTATTACCTAGATGGTCTATATCATCTACATAACCGATAGAATAAGCTAAACCTAACTCATAGCTTATAGTAGCAAAGATATCGTCTTTTATTATGTGCTTAGGTATAAGCCTAGTTATATTTTTCTTAATTTCTTCTTTTATTGTTTCTTCATCATCGTAATTATCTAGTATTTCTTTTAATGTTGGATAATGAACATATTCTTTGATATTTAAATCTTCAATATCAAATGATACGAATTTCTTTATGTCAACAAAATGGTTACCAATTACCCTAACTACTTTATCTTCCACTAAAATATCAACTGAATTGATACCTAAGTTTTGAATTTCTTCTGCAGTAGTTCTGCCAATCTTCTTACCTTGCTCTACTATAATTTCTCCAGTTTCAGGATTAATTATGTCAGTAGCAGCAATTTGGTTGACTAATCTTAAATTTAATGCTAACTTCTTATTAAACTTATATCTACCAACTCTTGATAAATCATATCTTTTCGCATCAAAAAATAGGGAATCTATAAGAGATACAGCGCTATCCACTGTTGGTGGTTCACCTGGTCTTAATCTCTTGTATATTTCCAATAATGCTTCTTCTTTAGTCTTAGTATTATCTTTTTCTATAGTAGCCTTGAATCTTTCATCTTCTCCAAAATACTCTAAAAGCTCTGCATCACTTCCAAAGCCCATAGCTCTAGCTAGTATAGATATAGGAAGCTTTCTTGTTTTATCTATTCTTACATAGATAATATCGTTAGAATCAGTTTCATATTCTAACCATGCTCCTCTATTTGGAATTACTGTTGATGAGTATAATTTCTTACCAGTTTTATCAACGTTAAAACTGTAATATACTCCTGGTGACCTAACAAGCTGACTTACAATAACTCTTTCTGCACCATTGATGATGAAAGTTCCTTGCTCTGTCATTAATGGGAAGTCACCCATAAATACTTCTTGTTCTTTGATTTCTCCAGTTTCATTATTTTGTAATCTAACTGAAACTTTTAGTGGTGCAGCATAAGTAGAATCTCTTTCCTTACACTCTTCCACTGAATACTTAATATTATCCATATCTAGTTTGTAATCTACAAATTCTAAAACAAGATTACCTGTGAAATTTGTAATAGGATTAATGTCATCAAATACTTCGTGAAGACCTTCCTTTAAAAACCATTGATATGAATCCAACTGTACCTCAATAAGATTTGGCATTTCTGTTACATCTTTAACTTTACCAAAACTCATTCTAGTTCTTTTTCCGACTTGGACAGGATGTACCATGAATTTTCACCCCTTGTATAAAACTAAAATAACCAAAAGCATAGCTTCCCTAAGGACTTTAGCTTTCGGACAACATCACTTATTAGTATAACCATGTTTTATGTGATTATACAAATTTTTCATATGAATATATACCTATCCATAATGAATAGTACATTTAATGATACTATCATATTACACATTCAATGTCAATTATTTTTCATGCATAAATTATGTTAATTCATATTTTTTTCTTTTTAACAATTCATAAAACTATATAAAGTATTCCAGCACCTCATATTTTATATAGTTTCATTTAGACAATTAAAAAGGTGCCATTACAGCACCTTTTTTATTTAAAGTTAATTACTTAACTTCTACTTCAGCTCCAACTTCAGCTAATTTAGCTTTCATGTCTTCAGCTTCTTCTTTAGAAACGCCTTCTTTAATTGTCTTAGGAGCTCCGTCAACTATTTCCTTAGCTTCCTTTAATCCTAATCCAGTTAATTCTCTAACTACTTTGATAACCTTGATCTTTTGTCCACCAGCGTTTGCTAATACTACGTCGAACTCAGTCTTTTCTTCTGCAGCTGCAGCACCACCTGCAACAGCTCCTGCAACAGCTACTGGAGCAGCAGCGCTAACACCAAATTCTTCTTCACAAGCTGTAACTAGCTCGTTTAATTCTAAAACAGTCATTTCTTTTATTGCTTGAATTATATCTTCTCTTGTCATTTTAATTGCACCTCCAAAATTTTTATCAGTTATTATTCAGCTGATTCTGATTCTTTTTTCTCTTTAATTGCATTTAATAAGTATGCAAGGTTTGATAATGGAGCCTTGAAGCTTCCAAGAAGTTTTGCGATAAGAACTTCCTTTGATGGTATTGTAGCAAGTTTTTCAACTTGACTCTTGTCATAGATAGTACCATCTACAAGTCCAGCTTTTAATTCTAATTTCTTATGATCCTTAGCAAATGTGTGTAACACTCTTGCAGGAGCAGTAGCATCTTCGTAACCGAATGCTATAGAAACTGGTCCTTCTAAGTAAGCATCTAAACCTTGAATTCCTAATTCATTAGCAGCTAAAACTACTAAGTTGTTTTTGTAAACTTTGTATTCAACGCCTGCTTCTCTTAGATTCTTTCTTAAAGCTGTATCTTCTTCAACTGTTAAACCTTGATAGTTAGCTAGAACAACGCCTTGAGCTTTTTCTAACTTTTCTTTAATTTCAGCTACTTTAGCTTCTTTTATTTGTCTATTCTTGTTCATTACTGTGTGTCCACCTCCTCACAGTTTTTAACTGCAAATTTATATTAAGAAAGGCCTTCCCATAAGACATAGGAAGACCAAATAATTACTTACCTTGGTATTCCTCGGTAGGCAATTATTTAAACCTTTCGGCACCTACTGTCTTTGGAATCAGTATTCTTTTTAACAACATCTAAGATTTTATTACATAATCTTTTGTTTGTCAATACTAATCTAAAACTTTTGTTGGGTTAATCTTAGCTCCTGGTCCCATTGTGCTTGAAACAGATACTGATTTAACGTATTGTCCCTTAGCAGCAGCTGGTTTAGCTTTGATTAATGCTTCCATTAAAGTGTGGAAGTTAGCTTGAAGTTTTTCTACTCCAAATGACTTCTTTCCGATTGGGCAGTGAACGATAGCAGTCTTATCAACTCTATATTCAACCTTACCAGCTTTAATTTCAGCTATTGCTTTAGCAACATCAAATGTTACTGTACCTGATTTTGGGTTTGGCATTAATCCCTTAGGTCCTAAAACTCTACCGATTCTACCAACAACACCCATCATATCTGGTGTAGCTACAACTACATCGTAGTCGAACCAGTTTTCACTTTGGATCTTTTGAACTAATTCTTCAGCTCCAACGAAATCTGCTCCAGCTTCTTGAGCTTCCTTAGCTTTTTCTCCCTTAGCGAATACTAAAACTCTTACAGTTCTACCTGTTCCGTTTGGAAGAACAACAGCTCCTCTTACTTGTTGATCTGCATGTCTTGGGTCAACCCCTAATCTAACATGTAGTTCTATAGTTTCATCAAACTTAGCTTTAGCAGTTTTAACAGCTAAATCTAAAGCTTCAGATGGAGTGTATAATGCACTCTTATCTATTAATTTTGCACTTTCAATATAATTCTTTCCCATGATTTGCCTCCTTTGTGGTATTAGCGGTTTTTACCTCCCACTTTTTTACGAATTACTCTTCAACAGTTACTCCCATACTTCTTGCAGTACCTTCGATCATGCTCATAGCAGTTTCGATAGTAGCTGCATTTAAGTCAGGCATCTTTAACTCAGCAATTTTTCTTACTTGATCCTTTGTTAACTTACCAATTTTAGTTCTGTTTGGAACTCCTGAACCACTTTCGATTCCTAATTCCTTCTTTATAAGAACTGCTGCTGGTGGAGTTTTTAGTATGAAACTAAAAGATCTATCTTGGTAAACTGTTATTACAACTGGGATTATTAATCCAGCTTGGTTAGCAGTCTTTGCATTAAACTCCTTACAGAATCCCATAATATTAACACCGTGTTGACCTAATGCTGGTCCTACTGGTGGTGCTGGTGTTGCCTTACCTGCAGGAAGTTGAAGTTTAATCATTCCTGTTACTTTCTTAGCCATGTTATTATTCCTCCTATACTGTGGTAAACGGACTTAAGTCCTCCCACTTTATTAAAACATTAGCTTATATTAAACTAATTTTTCAACTTGTGTAAATTCTAGTTCGGCAAGAGTTTCTCTGCCAAACATGTCTATTGAACCTTTAAGCTTACGCTTTTCTAAGTTTATCTCTTGTATTATAGCCACAAATCCTTTTAGTGGTCCAGAGATAACACTTACGCTTTCCCCAACCTCTAAGTCTATTTCTACAGGTGCTTCTTGAACTCCCATAGATTCGACTTCCTCATCAGTTAAGGGAACTGGTTTAGAAGCTGGGCCAACAAATCCTGTTACACCCCTAGTGTTTCTAACCACATACCATGACTCATCAGTCATTAGCATTTTTACTAACACATATCCAGGAAACTTTTTCTTTAGAGAAATCTTTTGTTTCCCATCTTTCTCTTCTACAACTTCTTCCATAGGAACTTGTATGTCCTGAAGTAAGCTTTGAAGATTTCTATTTTCAATGGTTTTTTCAAGATTTGCTTTAACTTTGTTTTCGTAGCCTGAGTATGTGTGTACTACATACCATCTTGCTTTTTCGCTCATATTTTCTTATAGGCAATTGTTGCCTAAACCTCCTTATTTAAATTTTAAAATGAATTCAAAGAGGTTTTGAAAAATATAGTCAAACCCACCTACTAATACAACATATATTAGTACAACTACGCCAACTGCAATTAACGCTTTTTTAGTTTCATTTTTAGATGGCCAAGTTATTCTTTTAACTTCTGCCTTAACCTCTCTAAAAAACTTTAATATACCACCTTTTTCAGATGGACTTTTCGCTACTTTTAAATTTTCTTTAACAGCCATTACTTCACATCCTTAATTATTGTGAGTATATGTCATCACTATACAGCTAACTACTTAGTTTCTTTATGAAGTGTATGTTTCTTACAGAATTTGCAATATTTATGCATTTCTAATCTGTCTGGGTTGTTCTTCTTATTTTTCATTGAATTGTAATTTCTTTGCTTACACTCTGTGCATGCTAAAGTTATCTTTACTCTCACAGTCTGCACCTCCAGTTTACCGTAAATAATATAAAACCTTATACTTTATGTTAATTTATTTTCGTTAATTACCTAAACACATTATCATAAAACATGTATTATGTCAATATATATGACCTTCACAGGACTAGGTAATCACACCCAGTCCTATGAAGTTTTTATTATATTTGTAGTTACTATTCTATTATACTAGTAACAACTCCTGAACCTACAGTTCTTCCACCTTCTCTAATCGCGAATCTTAATCCTTCGTCCATAGCAACTCTAGTGATTAATTCAACATTCATGTCGATGTGGTCTCCTGGCATAACCATTTCCATTCCTTCTGGTAACTTGATTGATCCAGTAACGTCTGTTGTTCTGAAGTAGAATTGTGGTCTGTATCCATCGAAGAATGGAGTATGTCTTCCACCTTCTTCTTTCTTAAGTACGTATACTTGACCTACGAACTTGTGGTGTGGCTTAACAGATCCAACTTTTGATAATACTTGACCTCTTTCGATGTCAGTTCTTTGAACTCCTCTTAAAAGAACTCCAACATTATCTCCAGCTTGTGCTTCGTCTAGTAACTTTCTGAACATTTCTATTCCTGTTACTACTACTTTTCTGCTTTCTTCTTGTAATCCAACGATTTCTACTTCGTCTCCTACGTGAAGAACTCCTCTTTCAACTCTTCCTGTTGCAACTGTTCCTCTACCAGTGATTGTGAATACATCTTCTACTGGCATTAAGAATGGCTTATCTGTTGCTCTTTCTGGAGTTGGGATGTAGCTATCTACTGCTTCCATTAACTCTAAGATTGGAGCGATTGATTTTTCATCTGTTGGGTTTTCTAATGCTACTAAAGCTGAACCCTTGATTACTGGAATATCATCTCCTGGGAAGTTGTATTCAGATAATAATTCTCTAACTTCCATTTCAACTAATTCTAATAATTCTTCATCATCTACCATATCAGCTTTGTTTAAGAATACTACTATGTAGTCAACTCCAACTCTTGATGCTAGTAGGATGTGTTCTCTTGTTTGTGGCATTGGACCATCTGCTGCTGAACAAACTAGGATTGCTCCATCCATTTGTGCTGCTCCAGTGATCATGTTCTTAACGTAGTCAGCATGTCCTGGACAGTCAACGTGAGCATAGTGTCTGTTTTCAGTTTCGTATTCAACGTGTGATGTATTGATTGTGATTCCTCTTTCTTTTTCTTCAGGAGCCTTATCTATATCAGCATAGTTGAATGCTTCTGCATAACCTCTGTTTGCTAATACTGTTGTGATTGCAGCTGTTAAAGTTGTCTTACCGTGGTCAACGTGACCAATTGTTCCAATGTTTACGTGTGGTTTGCTTCTTTCGAATTTTTGCTTTGCCATTGTAAAATCCTCCTTTAATCTTTGTAATAAACTTTGCCTAGCGTTTTCTATTTTTTTGGTTAATATATTGAGCACACTACAAAGATCAAAGCAATGTATAATTACGATAATCACAACTAGTGAGCGCTCAACTATATTGGAGCTCACGATCGGGATTGAACCGACGACCTCCGCCTTACCAAGGCGACGCTCTGCCTACTGAGCTACGTGAGCATTTCCTTGTTAAATTGGCCTATAGTTTAATATACCAATTATAAAGTTTACTATTGTTCAAAAAATTTGTCAATAAAAATTTAATGACTTATTTATCATTATATAGACATTTTTCAAGCTTTCTCTTAACCCTTTGAAGAGCGTTATCTATAGACTTAGCTTGCCTATCTAAATCACATGCTATTTCTTGATATGACTTCCCATCTAAATAGGATTGTAACACTTCCATTTCTAAGTCAGAAAGTACCTTAGCCATTTCTCCCTCTATATGTTTTAATTGCTCTTTTCCTATAATTAATTCTTCTGGATCAGTTATCTTAAGTTCCGACAGAACATCTATTAGAGTTCTATCAGATTCCTCTTCATATATTGGTTTGTTTAAAGATATATATGTGTTTAAAGGGATATGCTTTTGCCTAGTAGCAGTCTTAATAGCAGTTATTATCTGTCTTGTAATACAAAGCTCAGCAAAAGCTTTAAAGCTCGTTAGCTTATCAGATTTAAAATCTCTTATAGCTTTATATAATCCTATCATTCCCTCTTGGTAAATATCTTCCTTATCTGCACCAATAAGAAAATATGATTTAGATTTAGCTTTAACAAAGTTCTCATACTTTGATATTAAGAATTCTTGAGCTCTTGTGCTACCATTCTTAGCCTCATCAACTACCTCTTCATCTGTCTTATTTTCAAATTCACTATAATGTATATTACCATTGCTACTACCTTCCACTATATATCACCCCTTCAAGCCCTATCATAATAGCTATATATAAACTATTTGTTTTTTATTTGCTACGTCTTATAGCCTCTAATTTATTAAATATTTCTTCATCTACATTATCTAATAAGTTATTTTTAGATAAATTAGAATTTTTTAACGTTTTTTTCTTTATTCTATTTTCAGTTTCAAGCACTTCGTTATAGAACTCAATAGAAGATACCCTTACCGCACCTCTTTGAAATATGGTTTGCTGTTCAAGCCAGTCTGATGTTACTACATAAACTTCAAACCTTCTTCCTATGTTGTGAACTTCCCTCTCTATATAGGAATCTGCTGTTTCACCATCTTTAGTAAATACAACACTAATATTTTTATTAATATCTTCTTTCTTTTCAATGCTTCTACTTACTTTATGGGCATCAAAAACTATTATTAATTTACACCCCTCATAAACTGAATAGTTATGTAAGCTATCAATAAGGCTCTGCCTAGCTCCATCAAAACTATAATCTTTTTGAAGTTTTAAGTTAGGCCAACTGTTTATAACATTATACCCATCAACAAATATTATCTTCAAATCATACCTCTTCTAAAAAGCTATTTTGATAGCCTTCCTTTTAATATTTCATACATCATTATACCACCTGCAACTGAAGCATTTAAAGAATTAATTCTTCCTACCATAGGAATTTTTACTAGTTTGTCGCATTTCTTTAAAGTAAGCTTAGATATACCTCTACCTTCACTTCCAATTACTATTGCACAAGGACCTCCAAAGTCAACTTCATAACTATATTCTGTACCAGCTATATCTGCCCCATATATCCAAAGTCCTTCTTTTTTAAGTTCATCTATAGCAGCATTTATATTTGTAACTTTAGCTATTCTCATATGCTCTATAGCTCCAACTGAACATTTATATACAGTAGATGTTACCCCTACATTTCTTCTCTTTGGTATTACTATTCCATGAACTCCGCATAACTCTGCAGTTCTTATAATAGAACCTAAATTATGAGGATCTTCTATTTCATCTAAAACTACTATAAATGGATCTTGATTTTTCTTTTTAGCATAATTTATCATATCTGCTATTTCATAATACTTGTAAGCTGTAACCTGAGCTATTACCCCTTGATGATTATTACCATTGCTCATAATATCTAGTTTTTTTCTGTCAACTTCTTTTATAACTAATCCCTTTTCTCTAGCTATATTAATTATTGCTTTTATAGAACCTTCCATATTTCCATTAGCAATATATAATGCTTCTATAGTCCTATCGCTTTTTAATACTTCCATAACAGCATTTCTACCTACTATTATATCTTCTCTTTCTTCAACTTCAGGACTTTCATTTATTTTCTTTTTATTATTAAAAGATCTTCTTTCTTCTCTATATCCTTGTTTATTAAACTTTTCTTGATTCGTAGACTTTTCAATCAGTTGTCTTTCAGCTCTAGCCCTCATTCTAGTTTCTCTATTTCCTTTTGTCACTTTATTCACTCCTCAATAACTTTTTCTAACTTATGTTAACTTAGCTTTCGTTGATTTTTCTAATATATAAAACAATCTCTCTTTATTTCCGATCAAATATAAATATCCTAACAAGGCTTCAAAACCTGTTGCATTCCTATAGTCTATCACATTTGCATTTTTAGGAGTAGTAGCAGACTTAGTATTTCTTCCTCTTTTATAAATATAAAGTTCATCTTCTTCTAATTGTTCTTCTATTTCCTTTATAATTGCAGACTGACTTTTTGCCTTAACATACTTAATAGCTTCTACATGCATCTTATGAGCAGATAACTCAGTGTTGTTTGACAAAATATAGCTTCTTATATATATTTCGAACACAGCATCACCAACTAAAGCTAATTGCAATGGATTTAGTCTTCTGGCTTCATCACAGCTAAACTCCCTACTTCTTAAATCCTCTAACATTCTTATCTCCTTTAAATAAAGGCTGCAAAGTTGCAGCCTTTACATTAATTTATTTTTTTCCATCTAACACCCTGTGGTGTATCTTCTAAAATTATATTTCTAGCTTTTAAATCATCTCTTATCTTATCAGCTAGAGCAAAATTTCTATCTTTTCTCGCTTGCTGTCTTTCTTCTATTAATCTTTCTATTTCTTCTTCTAAACTACCTTTAGTTGACTTTTGTAACATTCCTAAAGGTCCTCCAAGCTCTCTTATTAACTCTAGAGCTTTTTCACATAATTCTTTAGATGATTCTATATTGATGTTTGAATTAATATCTCTTATAAGATCGAATATTGCTGTTATAGCATCTGCTGTGTTAAAATCGTCATCCATCTTATCAATATATTTTTGTCTATATACATCTAATGATTTTAGATATTCTACTTCTTTATCATCCATTTTATCTTTATTAACTTCATCAATTAAACTTTCCAGATTAGCTACTGCATTATAAAGTCTTTCAACAGAAGCTTTAGCTGAGTCTAATAAATCATTACTAAAGTTTAATTGTGCTCTATAGTGAGCTGATAACATTAAAAATCTTATTACATCAGCATCATAATTTTTAAGAGCATCTCTAGCAGTTAAGAAGTTATTTAATGACTTAGACATTTTTTCATTATTAACATTTAAATATGCTGCATGCATCCAGTAGTTAGCAAATGTCTTCCCTGTTAAAGCTTCACTTTGTGCTATTTCATTTTCATGATGAGGGAAAGCTAAGTCCATTCCACCAGCATGTATATCTATAGTTTCACCCAGTAATTTCTTCGCCATGCATGAACATTCAATATGCCAACCAGGTCTACCAAGTCCCCATGGGCTTTCCCAAGCAGGTTCTCCTGGTTTTTGAGCCTTCCATAAAGCAAAGTCTATTGGATCTTCTTTTCTTTCATCAATATTAATTCTTGCTCCAGATTGAAGATCTTCTATACTTTGTTTTATAAGTTTTCCATAACCATTAAACTTTTTAGTTCTAAAATAAACATCTCCATCTACTTCATAAGCATAACCCTTTTCTATTAGTCCAGAAACAAATTCAATTATGTCCTGAACAAATTCAGTTGCTCTAGGATTAGTAGATGCTCTTTTTATATTAAGGCCATCTGCATCTTTATAATATTCATCTATATACTTATCACCAACGCAAGCTACTGTAGTCCCTTCTTCATTGGCTTTTTTTATCATTTTATCATCTATATCAGTAAAATTTTGAACAAAATTTACTTTGTAGCCTCTATACTCAAAGTATCTTCTTATTGTGTCGAAAACTATAAAAGTTCTCCCATTTCCAATATGAAAATAATTATATACAGTTGGTCCACATACATACATCTTAACTTCACCAGGAGTAAGTGGTACAAACTCCTCCTTCTTTCTCGTTAAGCTATTATAAAGTATCATTGATTTACCTCCTATCTAATAGATAATTTATTTTTATTAAATTCTTCTTTTACTCTATTTACTACATCTTCAATTTTTATAGTTTCCATTTCAGCAGTTCTAAGTTTAAATTCAACTTCACCATCTGAAATTTTCTTACCTACAGTTACTCTCATTGGAATACCCATAAGTTCAGAGTCCTTAAATTTAACTCCAGCTCTTTCATTTCTATCATCTAACACTACTTCTACACCGATAGATTTTAATTCTTCATATATCTTACTCGCAACTTCCATTTGTGCTTCATCTTTTATATTAACAGGAATTACATTAATATGATATGGTGCAACTGCTAAAGGCCAAACTATTCCATTCTCATCATTATGTTGTTCTATTATAGACGCTAATGTTCTAGTTACTCCTATACCATAGCAACCCATAATAAATGGCTTTTCTTTACCATTTTCATCTATAAAAGTAGCTTTCATAGCTTCAGAATACTTAGTTCCAAGCTTAAATATATGCCCTACTTCAGTTCCTCTAGAAATATTAACCTTAGCTCCACAAGAAGGACACTTTTCTCCTTCTGTTATATTTCTATAATCTCCTACTGTACCTTCGAAATCTCTACCATAGTTTACATTTTCAATATGATATCCAGTTTCATTAGCACCAACTATGAAATTATACATATTTCTTACTTCTTCATCTACTAATAAAGCATCTACTTTTATATTTATAGGTCCTACAAAACCAACTTGTGCATTAGTTGCTGCAAAAACTTCTTCTGCAGTAGCCATATTTAAGTTAACTACTCCACCTAAAGCATTAGAAATCTTAATTTCATTAACTTCTCTATCTCCTCTAACCATAACAGCAACTATTTTACCATCAGCGTTAAATATTAGAGTCTTTGCAAATTTCTTTTCAGTTGTATTAAAGAACTTAACTAGTTCTTCAATAGTTCTGATATTTGGAGTTTCAGTTTTAACTAAATCTTTTAATTCTTCCTTTTCTGAAACTTCTGGTGTAGAAGGAGCCTTTTCTATATTTGCTGCATAATCACATGCACTGCAGAATACTACATCATCTTCTCCTACTTCTGATTTAACCATAAATTCTGCTGAACCAGAACCTCCAATTGCTCCTGAATCCGCTTCAACAGGTTTTGCATCTATATCACATCTATTAAATATTCTAATATAAGCTTCTCTCATCTTGTTATATGATAAATCTAATCCAGCTTGATCCTTATCAAAGCTATAAGCATCCTTCATTATAAATTCTCTAGATCTCATAACTCCAAATCTTGGTCTTCTTTCATCTCTATATTTAGTTTGTATTTGATATAGATTAACTGGTAATTGCTTATATGACTTAATTTCATTTCTTGCTATATCAGTAAATACTTCCTCGTGAGTAGGTCCTAGACAGAAATCTCTATTATTTCTATCTTTAAGTCTAAACATTTCTTCACCATATACATCCCATCTACCAGATTCTTGCCAAAGCTCTGCTGGTAATACTGCTGAAGCTAAAAATTCTTGTGCTCCTGCCTCATTCATTTCTTCTCTAATTATATCTTCTACCTTTTTTAAAGCTTTTAATCCTAATGGCATATAATTATATATTCCTGAAGCCATCTTTCTTATCATTCCAGCTCTTAACATAAGTTTATGGCTATCTATTTCAGCTTCTGCTGGAACTTCTCTAAGTGTTGATATTAACATATTAGACATTTTCATAATCTTTTCCTCCTATATCTATGGATGATCTAACGATATTATTTTATTAGATAATAAAAAATCCGCCCTAAATAATTAGGGCGAATATTAATCGCGGTACCACCTAAATTTGTACTCTAATAATTTTAACGATATTAAACCGATAGTTTTTACCTACAACTCCAAAGCTGGTTCAAACCCTATTGAAAATCTTACAGCCGATGAATTTTCTCTCTGAAAAAGCGGATTTTACTATTCTTCTTCACTGATTTAAAATCTATTTAATTTTAGCTTAATTAATTATATATTCTTGTAAATCTTCTGTCAATATATTATGATACTACATTTATTAGCTTTTCAGCCAATATTAAATCCTCTGGAGTAGTAACTTTTATATTAGTATAATCACCTTCATATAAATAAACGTTATTATTATAGGCTTCAACTACCATGGTATCATCAGTAACTATTAAATTATCTTCTTTAAGTCTTCTATGACAATCTTTAATAAGACTTGTTTCAAAAACTTGTGGAGTTTGAATAGCTACTAATGTTTCCCTCTTAGGAGTTTCTTTTGAAAAATTTTGTTCATTTTTAATTTTAATAGTATCTTTTGGTGTAACACCTGGAGCTGCCGCCCCATACAGACTAGCATATTTAATTCCATCACTTATTATTCGTTTAGAAACAAAAGGTCTTGCTCCATCATGAATTAAGACTATTCCTTCTTCTTCTAGTGAACTTAAAGCATTAAAAACTGAGTCTTGTCTTTCTTTACCACCTTCAACTATTAAATCTACCTTTAATGAATACTTTTCTAAAACTTCCTTTGTGCAATATTCTATTTCTTCCTTAGGTAAAACTAGAAGAATCTTATCAATTTCATCACAAGATAGAAACTGTTTTAAAGTATAATATAATAAAGGCTTTCCATTAAGCTCTATATATTGTTTGCTAATTTTAGCACCCATTCTTTTTCCTTTTCCACCTGCTAAAATTATAGCACTAACCATAAAAACACCTACTTAATCTTCTTTAGGTTTAGCAAATATCATTCTTCCTGCTGCTGTTTGTAAAACTGATGTAACTATAACTACAATTTGTTCTCCCATGAATCTTCTTCCACCTTCAACAACTATCATAGTCCCATCATCTAAGTAACCAATACCTTGAGTTGCTTCCTTACCATCCTTAACTACTATAACCTTCATTTCTTCTCCTGGAAGAACTACTGGCTTAATAGAATTAGCAAGTTCATTTATATTTAAAACTGGTACTCCTTGGAATTCAGCTACTTTATTTAAGTTAAAGTCATTAGTAACAACTTTTCCTTTAAGAGTTTGCGCAAGCTTCAATAATTTACTATCTACTTCTTGGATTTCCGGGAAATCCCCTTCCCAAATTTGAGTCTCTATATCTAATTCTTTTTGAATTTTATTTAATATATCTAGCCCTCTTCTGCCTCTATTTCTCTTTAAAGAATCAGCTGAATCAGAGATATGTCTTAACTCATCTAATACGAAATTAGGTATTACTAAAGGACCTTCTACAAAACCAGTTTGACATATATCAAAAATTCTTCCATCTATTATAACAGATGTATCTAGGACCTTTGGGTTATTTTTAACATTCCCTTTAGACTTCTTTTCCTTTAGATTGTTTTTCTTAAGGTTTACTAAAACATTTGATATGTCATCCTTTTTTTCAATAAATATATTTGCAAATATAATTGCAAATATTAGATTTAGTAAAACAAAAAGTATAGGTCCAAGTCCATATAAATCTATACTATTAAGTGGCAATCCTACTAAAGATGTAAGAACAAGGGAACTTAAAGCTCCAATTCCTCCATAAATAAGTTCAGTTGCTGTAAATCTTTGAATACTTTTTTCTATATACTCAATAATTCTTAGCACAGAGTCATATATACGTGGCGATATAATATAAAATATAAGTCCTAAAATAATAGTTATAAAGATACGAAAAGATATAATTCCAATTGATTTAGATAAAAAATCACTTCCACTTAAAGCTTTAATATTAAGCAATACTCCACTTAATATATATCCGCTTATTAGTCCAATTACAGTAAATATAACTCTTATAATCTTTTTTAACATATTTTCACCTCCTTAAAATAATACTTATTTTTAATTCACTTCATTATACCATATAAAGGTATTAACTAAAATGCTGAATTATTAAATTCTTATTAATTTAAAATACCCCCTATAAAAACTTAATCATTTCATTTATTATAATTTTATCATCTATTAATTACCTTGCTATTATATATTATTTCTAAACAATCATAATTTTGTAAGGAGTTGAACTATGAAGGATATAATATTTGATAATTTTCAAAACGATGTAAATGAATCTCTTCTACGTCATAGAAGTATTTTAGATATAATGACTAAATTAACTGAATCTAATTCAAGAGTAAATAGAGCCCTAGCAAAGGCTGTTACAGATTGTGGTTGCATAAATATCTATGCAAAAAAACAAGATATTCCTTCTAAAATTAATGAATTGAGTTATCTTAAAAAATCACAAAAAAGTAATGATGAATTTGGCCTAGATAATCAGGATTCTTACAGTGAAAATTTAAGCCAACAATTAACACATCATATAACACATCAATTAGAAGGAACTCTTTGTAATAATTGCCGTGAAATAATAGAAAATGAAATAGGTAATAATATATTTTATCTCACTTCTTTATGTAATAGCTTAGATTTGAATTTATATGATATATTATTAAAAGAAGAAAATAAAATTAATATCTTAGGTAAATATACCCTTAGGTAAAGTCAAAGCAGGTTAATCCCTGCTTTTCTATTATTATCTACTTTTTTTAGTTTTATACATAAATTTACTAAATTTCGCTTTTTAAATATATCTGTTCTTTTATTCTCTTTAATCCGCTTCTTATAGCTCTAGCTCTAGCCTCTCCTATACCATCAACTTTATCTAAAGCTTCAGTATCTGCTTTAATCACATTTTTTAATTCATTAAAATGCTTAACTAAATTTTCTATTACTGCTGTTGGTATTCTAGGAACTTTAAATAAGATTCTAAATCCTTTTGGAGAGATTAAAGTATCTGTTAATGGCTGTCCTGAATATCCAAGCAACTTAGCTATTAAGTCTAAATCAACTAATTCTTCTGATGTAAGTTTTTGAATATCGCTATAGATATCATTATAATCCATATCATCCTTGCAATAATCTCTAATTAAAAGTATTCCATCTCTTTCTATATATCTTATAAGTTCACTAAGTTGCATAGAAATAAGCCTTCCCTCATTACCAAGCTCCACTATGTATCTCTTAATTTCTTCTACTATTCTCATAACCATTTCAGTTCTTTGTATCGCTGTAACTACATCAAAAATAGTAGTTAAGTCTTGAAATTCTAGTAAATTTAAATTGTTAATCACTCTATCTAAAACATTAACATATTTCTCTAATGTTTGAATTGCCTGATTTGCTCTTGCTAAAATCACACTACTCTCTTGTAGTACATACTTTAAATCATCCTTATATATGGTAATTATATTTCTTCTTTGAGAAATAGCTATAACTATATTACCAGTTTGTTTTGCAACTCTATTAGCTGTTCTATGCCTAGTACCTGTCTCATATGTAGTAAGTGCATGATCTGGTACTAACTGTGTATTCGCATAGATTATTCTCTTTAAGTCGCTACTTAAAACAATAGCGCCATCCATTTTAGCTAATTCATAAACATAAGCTGGAGAATATTCCGAGTTAATGTTAAATCCACCATCAACTATCTTCATAACTTCTTCTCCATCGCCTATTACTATTAGTCCACCTGTTTTAGCTCTTAAAATATTTTCTAATCCTTCTCTTAAAGCAGTTCCTGGACTCATAAGTTTTAATATACTTTTTATTTCTTCATCATACTTTATCCTCATACACTCACCCAACCTACTAGAATATCTTATTTATTGCTTCTCTTAAATTACTAACTCCTATTACATTAATTAAATCACTATTGGCTTTATCTTTGTTTCTCTCTGGTATAATTGCATATTTAAATCCCATCTTTTCAGCTTCCTTAATCAATCTTTCACAAGAAGCTACAGGCCTTATCTCTCCTGTAAGTCCAACTTCTCCTATTATAACAGTTCTTTCTAGCTTAATTCCAACATTTTTTACACTAGATAATAACGCTAATGCTAGACCTAGATCACCAGTAGTTCCATCTAAAGTAAGACCACCAACTACATTGACGTAAACATCATATTTATAAAAAGGTACTCTTAATTTTTTTTCTAAAACTGCAAGTATAAGTCTAAGCCTTTGATTATCTATACCAACAGCTGTTCTACTTGCTAAATGTGTATTACTTTCACTAACTAAAGCTTGCATTTCTACTAATATAGGCCTAGTACCTTCCATTATTCCTATAACAGCTGAACCTTCTTGGTTGAAACTAGTATCTTCTAAGAATATTCTCGATGGATCATAAATTTCTTTTAGTCCCTCCTCAGCCATTTCAAAAACACCAATTTCACTAGTAGTTCCAAAACGATTTTTCATAGTTCTAAGAACTCTAAACTCTTCTGTTCTTTCACCTTCAAAATATAAAACAGTATCTACCATATGTTCTAAGACTCTAGGTCCAGCTAACTCACCTTGCTTAGTTACATGTGCTACTATAAATAAAGGAATATTTTGATTCTTACCTATTCTCATAATTGCATTGGAACATTCCTTAACTTGCGATACACTTCCTGGTGCTGATGTTATAGATTCCTTATATATAGTTTGGATAGAATCTATAATTACAAACACCGGCTTTAGTTCATTTATATATGCTTCTACTAGATCTAAGTTAGTTTCAGATATTATATATAATCCATCTGCATCAACACCTAATCTATCGCCTCTAATTTTTATTTGTTCTTCAGATTCCTCTCCTGATACATATAGAACTTTTCCATACTTTTTAGAAATCTCATTTGCTGTTTGAAGGAGTAATGTAGATTTTCCAATCCCAGGATCTCCAGATATTAAAGTTAATGACCCTCTTACAAGGCCTCCCCCTAATACTCTATTAAGCTCTTTTAATCCTGTATCATATCTTTCCTTTTCCCCAGACTTAATATCTCTTATGCTCTTTGGCATATTATCTAAAACTTTAATACTATTAATTTTTGAATTAATAACCTTGGAATTATCCTTAACTTCCTCAACTAAGGTATTCCATCTATTGCAATCTGGACACTTGCCTAACCACTTAGGAGACTCATATCCACATTCTTGACAAACAAATATGGATTTAATCTTTGCCATAGCTTTACCACCAATCTTTTTATTTTATGAATATAATCTCTATTAAATTACTATAATACTATAATATAACAAATGTGTATATAGTTTTATTATCATAAAACATTATACTCTAATTATTATTCTTCTACATAAATTTTCTACTCTATACATATTTACTTATTTTACACGAAAAATAAAAGGGTGTCTAACTGACACCCTTCTATATCTGAAATATTTATTCTATAATAATTTAGCAGCAGCTTCATCTACTATTACAACTACATCTCTGTGCATTTGTAACATTGAAGCAGGCATATTTGTGCTAATTTTTCCATTAACCATAGCTTTTACTGCTTCAGCTTTTCCTTCACCACTTGCTATTACAATTATCTTCTTAGACTTCATTATTCCACCAAGTCCCATAGTTAAAGCTGTCTTTGGAACTTCATCGATTGAATCGAAGAATCTAGCATTAGCTTTTATAGTATCTTCTGTTAATCCAGTTAAGTGAGTTCCTGCTACTAATTCTTGATCTGGCTCATTAAATGCTATATGTCCATTATTTCCGATTCCTAGTAATTGAACATCAGTACCACCTAATTCTGCTATTTTAGCATCATAGTTTTTGCATTCTGCTTCTATATTTTCTGCTAAACCATTTGGTACATATGTGTTTTTCTTATCTATATTTATGTGATTAAATAGATTGTCATTCATGAAATATCTATAGCTTTGAGTATGTTCTCCACTTAATCCTACATATTCATCAAGGTTAACAGTTGTAATAGTAGAGAAATCTATTTCTCCTCCTTTATTCATTCTGATTAATTCCTTGTACATACCTATTGGTGATCCACCTGTAGCTAACCCTAATATAGCCTTTGGATTACTCTTTATTGTTTCTGCCATTTCATTAGCTGCAACTTTACTTAATTCTTCATAGTTTTTAGTAATTATTATTTTCATCTTAATTTCCCCTCTCTTCTTGATATATTTACTTCTAAAATAAATTTATCAGATCTATATATAGCTTCTTCTAAAAATATCATCTTATTACTAAGATCATATGTTTTACTTATAATTTTCAACATAGGTACTTCTGTATCTACATTAAAGGTATTTTTCAATTCGTCATTCATAATGACTGCTGCTATTGAGGATTGAGAATAATCTACTTTATAGCCAAAGTCCTCTAATATTGTAAACAAAGATCCTTTTAACATCTCTTCGTCAATATACCCGCAATAATCTACTGGAATATATACCTTTTCTAAGGCTACACATTCATCATCAACTATACGCTTTCTAGTAATCACATATAACTCTTCTAAAGAAAATATATCCGCTAAATCCTCTGGAGTTTGTATCTTAGAAAAGTCTATTATTTCTGATTTTAATTTTCCACCCATTTGTCTTACTATTTCAGTAAAACTCATCATATCCTTTTGTTTAAAGGTTTGTTCGCATACAAATGTGCCTTTCCCTTTAATCCTCAGTAATATACCTTCTTGAACTAGCTCACCAATTGCTTGTCTTATGGTCATTCTACTAACACCATATACTTCACAAAGCTCTCTTTCACTAGCTATACATTCACCAGGTTTCCATACTCCCTCAGAAATTTTTGCTACTAAATCATTCTTTAGTTGATAATATATTGGAATCGGACTATTCTTATCTATCATCAATTAATCCTCCTATAATTATTATATTCAAAGTAGTTATAGATGTCTAGACCAGTTGTAAATTTTCTTCTATTTTATTCTGTATTATAAATTAGGAAATTGCAAATAATAATCCTATATATAACAAAGGAGATGAACTTATGGTTAGTAAGGACTATTATTCAAATATTCCATCAAAAAATATTCTTAAAGATAATGAAAAAAATAATTTATCTGAAAAAATTAATGAAACAAATATTAATTCTTTAGATAATATGGTTCTTAACTCAAATTTAGAAAATCAAAATTTAATAAAATAACTAATTCTATTATTTTCTAATGATATAATATCACATTATCATTTTGAATAAAATATAATAATTGTGTTGAATTAAGTAGTAAAATAGTGTAAACTTTATATTAAGTAATATTAATTATCTATTGATAATTTTGAAGGAGGATTTAACAATGGTTAAAGTATATAGTACAAATTCTTGCCCATGGTGCGTTAAAGCAAAAAATTATTTAAAATCATCTAATGTAGAATTCGAAGAATTCAACGTACAAGAAGACATGGCTGCTAGAGATGAAATGATAAATAAATCAAAACAAATGGGAGTTCCTGTTTTAGATATAAACGGAACAGTAATTGTTGGTTTTGATAAGAATGCTATAGATAAAGCATTAAATATCTAATAAGATAATAAAAAGCTCACAAATTATAGATAAAACTTATTTATAACTTATGAGCATAGGCATGGAGGAGTAGCTTAGTAGGCTACTCCTTTTTTAATATGTAATTTATAGTTTATATACCTCTTCTACTCCATATAACTTATTCAAGATTCATTATCTTAGAATTTTGACTTAAATTATTAGGCTAAAAATAAAGAACCTAGTATTTCTACTAAGTTCCTTAATTAAATTTATTTAATTTACTATCTATTTAGATTAATTACTGTAGCCTTAGGTCTAGACATAGCTTCTATAGAATATCTGATACCTTGAGTACCTATTCCTGATGCTTTAACTCCTAAGAATGGGAAGTGGTCTGGTCCTCTTTCAGTCTTATTATTAACTTGAACAGTACCAACTTCTAATCTATCAGCAACATAAAATGCTTCATTAATATTTTCAGTAAATACTGAAGATTGTAATCCATATTCAGACTTATTAGCAATTTCAATTGCTTCATCCTTATCTTTTACCCTGATTATAGGAAGTACTGGTCCGAATGGTTCTTCCCATGCTAATCTCATATCAGTAGTTACATTATCAAATAAAGTTGGGTAGATTAGATTTTCTTCTCTCTTTCCACCTAGTATTAATTTAGCTCCTTTAGCCTTTGCATCTTCTATTAGTTCCCAAACAAAGTCAGCTGACTTCATATCTATTAGTGGAACTACATCTGCTCCATCTACTGGGTTACCAACCTTTAATGCTTCAACCTTAGTCTTAACTTTTTCAAGTAGCTTGTCTGCAACCTTATCTACAACTAAGATTCTCTTAACAGCTGTACATCTTTGACCTGAGTATGAATATGCTCCTGCTACAATATTTGAAGCAGCTACATCTAAATCTGCATCCTCTAATACTATTGCAGCATCCTTACCACCAAGTTCCATTAATAATGGTACCATACTAGTAATGCTAGAAATTCTTGAACCTATTTCTGTACTTCCAGTAAAGTTTATAAAGTCTACATCTGGATGCTTAACTATATAATCACCGATTACGCTACCTCTACCAGTTATAGTATTTAATACTCCTGCTGGAACTCCTGCTTGCTCAAATACTTTTGCTAAGTATAAACCACAAAGACTTCCTTGAGTTGCTGGCTTTAATACTACAGAGTTACCTGCAATTAAAGCTGGTGCTATCTTTGATGCTGCCAAGTTTACAGGATAGTTAAATGGTGAAATAGCTAAAACTACTCCTAATGGTTCTCTAGTAACTACAGATATCTTATTTTTCTTAAATCCTGGGAAGCTATCTCCTGGGATACTTTCTCCTGATAAATTCTTTGCTGTATCTGCTGTAAATCTAATATAATCTGCTGATCTTAATATTTCTGATTCGCATGATTTTTTATCTTTTCCTATTTCTCTCATCATTATACTAGACATTTCATCAGCCTTTTCAATTAATAGATCTGCTGCCTTATATAATATTTCCGCTCTTTTGTTTACTGCCACATTTCTCCAAGACTTTTGCGCCTCATCTGCACTCTTTATTGCAAAGTCTACTTCTTCCTTAGTCATAGCAGGAACTTTTCCTACTAAACAATTTCCTATTGGAGAGTATATTTCTACAAATTGGTCACTTTCACTTGATGTCCACTCACCGTTTACTAAATTTTTAAACGTTAATTCTTTTCCTTTTATACAACTAAACATACAATACACCTACTTACTTTTCGCTAATTCTATTTTATTTTTATCAAAACCAACAATAATTTCGCCTTCTATATCAATAACAGGTACAGTTCTTTGTCCTGATACCTTAAATACTTCTTCTCTATCTTCATGTTTATCTGCTACGTTTATTTCTTGGTATTCCCAACCTTTCATATCAAAGAATCTCTTTGCCTTAACGCATGATGGGCACCAAGATGTTGAGTAAATTTTAATCATACTATCTCTCCTTACTATTTTTTTGTTATTATTTTAAAAAGTTTATTACTTTTGGTTCTTCTTTCTTTCAACTATAACCTTCTCTGCTTGTAGAGCTGCAATAGTACCATCAGCTACTGCTGTAGTAATTTGTCTAAACTCTTTTTCTCTAACGTCTCCAGCTGCAAAAACACCCTTAACATTAGTTCTCATGCTTTCATCTGTTTTTATATACTTTCCATCAGTTAAATCAATTTGACCCTTAAAGTGGTCTGTCTTTGGTTCTGTTCCTATAAATCCAAATATTGCATCCATAGGCATTTCTTCTACTGTTCCATCTATAGTATTTTTAATAATAGCCTTTTCCATGAAGTTACTTCCTTCAACATTAACTAAGTCTTTATTGAATAATACTTCTATTTTAGGATGGTTCATTACTTCTTCTATTGTTGTTTTCTCACCCTTAAAGTAGTCATATCTTCTTATCATATAAACCTTAGTTGCAAACTTAGTTAAGAATAAAGCTTCTTCTAGAGCAGAGTTTCCTCCACCTACTACCCCAATTATTTTTCCATCGTACATTGCTCCATCACATACTGCACAATAGTGTATTCCCTTTCCTGAGAATTCTGCCTCATTTGGAATAGGTAATTTTCTAGGAGTCGCTCCTGTTGAAATAATTACAGTGTCTGTTTTATATATATAGTTATTAGTTTCGACTATTTTAACATCTCCACTAAAGTCAACTCTTTCTACCATATCAAATTCATCTATTTCTGCACCAAGCTCTTCTGCTTGTTGTTGCATTAAATCTGCTAATTCAGTTCCTGATACTTTTTTGAAGCCAGGATAATTCTCAATTGTATAGCTATTTCTAACTTGGCCACCTAAAATTTGATCTTCTAACAAAAGCATATTAAGCTTTGCTCTTGATGCATATATTGCTGCAGTTAGTCCAGCTGGGCCACCACCAATTATTATAAGTTCTTTTTCTTTTATTTCCTTGCTCATCTTTATCCTCCTACCCCCTAGGGGTATATTATTTATTTTAATTATATACTTCTCATATCTAAAATGCAACCACTTTTAGTTAATAATTTTTATTATTTTCATATTTTTTGAGCTTTATATATATTTTTCACATTTTGATTATAATTTCCATATAATAATTATCTAAAATTTTATTAATATTTTATCATTTGTAAAAAAATCATGCACATTATTTTAATATATGCATGATTTCTATTATATTATTTGCTATTTTAATTTTTTATATCCATGTTAAAAAGCCCTAATTTTTATGATATATGCTTAAAGCAAAGCTCTTTTCCATCACAATATACCTCTAAATTATCTCCGCCTTTAATACATCCTTTTAACATTTCCTCACTAAGTTTATCTTCTAACTCCTTAGTAATAATTCTTTTTAAAGGTCTAGCACCATAATTAATATCTACACCTTTATTAATTAAGAATTTCTTGCTTTCCTCATTTAAACTAATACTTATTTTTCTATCTTTAAGTTTATTAATAGTATTATTAAGTAATAAGTTAATAATCTTTAATATATCACTATCTATAAGCTTTCTAAATACTATTATTTCATCAACTCTATTTATGAACTCAGGTTTAAATCCTTTTTTAACCTCTTCTAATATACTATTTTTCATATTATCATATTCGCCTTGGTCTAAGGTTTCATCATTTAAAAATCCCATAGTATTCTTTTTCTTTATATTATGAGCTCCTAAGTTTGATGTCATAATTATTATAGTATTTTTAAAGTTAATTCCTCTTCCTTTACTATCTGTTAGCTTTCCATCTTCCATCACTTGTAGTAATATATTAAAAACATCTGGATGAGCCTTTTCTATTTCATCTAGCAGAATAACTGAATAAGGATTCCTTCTAACTGCTTCTGTTAATTGCCCTCCTTCTTCATATCCAATATACCCAGGGGGGGCACCAATAAGTCTTGCTACAGAATGTTTTTCCATATACTCTGACATATCTATTCTAATTAAATTTTTTTTATTTCCAAATAATGTTTCAGCTAATATATTCGATAACTCAGTCTTACCTACTCCTGTAGGGCCACAGAATATAAAAGTACCTATTGGTCTATTTGGATCTTTAAGACCAACCCTTGCCCTTCTAATTGCTTTAGATACTGCAATAACAGCTTCCTTTTGTCCTATTACTCTTTCTTCTAAAGTCTCTTCTAACTTTAATAGCTTATCTGATTCTAACTCAGTGATTTTTTCCAATGGTATCTTAGACCAAACTGATACTACTTTAGCAACTTCTTCTCTATTTACTATATTACTAAAATCACTATTGTTTATTTCTATTTCAATAGAACTTAATTTATCTTTCAAAATTACTTCCTTATCTCTTAAAACAGATGCCTCTTCAAAGCTTTTGCCTTTTATAGCTATTTCTTTTTCATTAGATAGTCTCTCAATATCCTCCTTAAGTCTAATAACTTCAGGTGGAGTAGTTAAGTTCTCAATTCTAATCTTTGCAGATGCTTCATCAATTAAATCTATAGCCTTATCTGGCATAAACCTATCAGTAATATATCTATCAGATAATTCAACAGCTGCCTCTAATGCTTCATCTTCTATCTTTACCATATGATGCAATTCATATTTTTCTCGCAGTCCTTTAAGAATTCTAAATGTTTCTTCTCTAGAAGGCTCTTCTACCATAACTGGTTGGAATCTTCTTTCAAGAGCTGAATCTTTCTCTATATATTTTCTATACTCATCTATCGTTGTTGCTCCAATACACTTAATTTCTCCTCTAGCTAAGGCAGGCTTTAAAATATTAGACGCATCAATTGCCCCTTCGGCACCACCAGCTCCAACTATAGTATGAATTTCATCTATAAAGATTATTATATCCTTAGAATTTATTATCTCTTCCATAACTTTCTTTAATCTATCTTCAAATTCACCTCTATATTTAGCTCCTGCTACCATTGAGGTTAAGTCTATTGAAATAATTGATTTATCTCTCAATATTTCTGGTACATTATCATCTGCTATCATTTGAGCTAACCCCTCAACTACTGCAGTTTTCCCTACACCAGGTTCCCCTATTAAACAAGGATTGTTTTTGCTTCTTCTACACAGAATCTCAAGCATTCTTCTATTTTCATTTTCTCTACCTATAACAGGATCAAGCTTTCCTTCTTTAGCTAATAAAGTTAAATTTCTTCCATACTGATTTAGCATAGGAGTTTTAACATTGTTACTTTTCCTCTTTTCAACATACCTGTTTTCATTTAGATCACTTTTATTAAGATAACTTACTAACTCATTTCTTAAAAGCTTAGTATCTATCTTTAAACTTGATATTATAGAATACGCAACGCCTTCTACATCATCAAGTAATGCAAGCAAAATATGCTCTGGATTAATAAAACTATGATTATACATCATTGCTTTAGCAAAGCTATCATCAAATATTCTTTTAGTTCTTGGATTTATTAGCATTTCACCAATTGAAATTTCTAAATCTCCATAGCCAAGATACTCTTCTACAAATTTTCTAGCCTTATCAATAGTAACTCCATTAATATATAATACCCTATTTGCAAAGCCTCCTTCTTTTAATATTCCTAAAAGAACGTGCTCTGTTCCTATATATCCGTGCTTAAAATATTGTGATTCTTTTTGTGCTTCAACAAGCATTAATTGAGCCCTTTCTGTAAATTTCCCAAAAACCATACATACCTCCATACCCTATTGCTAATTACACTTACAGATAAACTCTAGATATATAACATACTTTATGATAATACTACTGTTAAAATTCCTTTAAGCATATCTGACCTTAATTTATTTTTATCTTCAACTGATGTTAAAGTTCTATCATTCAAAGTAATTTTTATTATTTCATATTCACTATTAGTAATAGTTTTAGTATCCTTCAAATGATCTAAAATAGATAAGGCATTACCATAAGTCACACTTTCACCTATAGAACTTAATATTAAAGATAGTCTCTCATCTTTATCATCGTATGTTATTTTTCTAATAACTATACAACCTCCGCCACCTCTTTTACTCTCAATTATATATCCCTTTTCATAAGTAAACCTAGTAGTTAATACATAATTAATTTGAGAAGGAGCACAGGAAAATTTATCTGCTAATTCATTTCTTTGAATTAAAACTTGTCTTTCTCTTTCTTCATTTAACATTTCTTTTATAAAATTTTCTATTGTATCTGAAATTCTTGCCATATCTTCACCTTCTTAAACTTACTTTTAAAATTGACCTTCTTTGACTTTAATTATATCTCATTAAATTTAATATGTCCATTTTCCTATTTTATTTTCTCAATGAGGAATTATACCTAACCTTTTGTTTAAACTATATAAGAGGTGATAGATATGGAAATAACATGGATTGGTAATACGAGCTTTTTAATTAAGAATTGTCTCGGGAAAAAAATTCTTTTAGATCCAATTCAACTATATCCCTATATACAAAAATATGATTTGAATCCAGATATAATTACATTTAGTCATACTCATAATGAAGAATTTATAAATGATTATATTTGTTCTAATTGTAAAATTATTAATTCTGTATCTAAATTTGAAAACTCCTTTAGTAAAATTCAAGGTATTCCAAGTTATAGAGATAATTTTCATGGTTATAAAAGAGGTGAAAATATTATTTATCTTTTAGAAATAGATGGATTTAGACTGGCGCACTTAGGCTCTCTTGGGCATGTTCTGAAAGATGAGTCTATAAAAACATTATCAGATTTAGATTTTTTATTTATACCTATAGGTGGTCATTTCTGTTTAGATGGTTATTCAGCAGCAAAACTTGCTTTAACTTTAAAACCTAAATATATAATTCCTATGTGTTTTAAAAGTTCTTCAAGTTACTTTTATTTAAATGGACCATTAAGTTTCTTATCATCAATAAAAAATGTAGTAGCACATAATTCTACCTCTATTAATACTAATGAACTTTCTTTTCATAATAAATCCACAGTAATTTTCCTTGAAGAAATAATAAAGAACCGCTAAGTAAGCGGTTCTTTATGTAAATTATGCTTGTACTGGAGCTCCTACTGGACAAACATTTGCACAGTTTCCACAATCTATGCAAGTATCCTCATCTATAACGAATTGAGTATCTCCTTGGCTTATAGCATTAACAGGACATTCTGCAGCGCATGCACCACAGTTTATACAACTATCTTCAATTTTAAATGCCATAATTAGCACCTCCTAATATTATGAATTTATTTCAAAATCTATTTTATCACATGGGTAAAAAATTTTAAAGTGTTCTAAAAAATTAAATTTTTAAAGGTTCTAATTAATGCTATATCCTAACTCTTCAACTTCAGCAATAATGTTATCTATATTTAATACTTTGTCATCATAAACTATATTAACTTCTTTTTTACTTAAGCTAATTTCACAAGCTATAACACCTTCATTATTACCTACAACTTCTCTAACATTTATAACATCTTCGTTTGTATTAAGATTTGAAATCTTTAATACTGCTTTCATTTAATACCCTCCTTAATTATCTTTTATTAAATCTTTTATTAGCTTCTTATCTTCTGGTGATTCAATTTCTAGTTTTATATCTGATTCATCCACAGAATCTTCATATCCACCTTCAACTAATTCGATATCATCTATTTTAAATTCTTCTACGATTTCTTCATCGCCTCTTCTATATTTAACCTTAACGCTTTCTTTAACAGTATTATTGCTAATAACTTCAGCATTTGTATCTCCAATATTAACTATAGATCCTGCTTTAGGTAATCTCTTTCTAATATCCTCATATGTGCTTTGTTCATAATTTAAACAGCACATTAATCTTCCGCATATACCTGAAATCTTTGTTGGATTTAGTGAAAGATTTTGTTCTTTTGCCATCTTAATAGATACAGATGCAAAATCTCCAAGGAATGTTGAACAACATAAAGGTCTACCACATGGTCCTAAACCTCCAAGCATTTTAGCCTCATCTCTAACCCCTATTTGTCTTAACTCTATTCTAGTTTTAAAAATAGTAGCAAGGTCTTTAACTAATTCTCTAAAGTCAACTCTACCATCTGCTGTAAAGTAAAATATCACTTTATTATTATCAAAAGTATATTCTACATCTATAAGCTTCATATTTAACTTATGCTCTTCAATTTTCTTTAAACAAATATCTAAAGCATCTTTTTCTTTTACTTTATTTGAATTATGTTTCTCTATATCTTCTTCTTCTGCAACTCTAATTACGCTTTTTAATGGAGATACTATATCAGTTTCAGGAATTTCCTTAATTCCGATAACACATTCCCCGAATTCTATACCTCTTGCTGTTTCTACAACAACAAAATTACCCTTGTTTATATCAAGACCATTTGGATCAAAATAATATATTTTACCAGCCTTTTTAAATCTAACGCCTATTACTTTTATCATTATTAAACCTCCATAAAACCTATAAGCATAACTCTAATAGTTAATTGAAAATTAGAATTGCTAAGTAATGCTTTTCTTGCATCTCCTATTTTATCAACAATATTGCTAAGCCTCTTATAGGACATTTCTACTGCCAAATTTTTTATATTTTCTATTTCATCCCCGTTTATTATTCCCTTACCATCACTTACTTCTTTATAGATTATTATATCTCTTATAAATGAGGCTACAATGTTTAATAATTCGTCCTTTTTGTCCTTAAAACTTAATATCTTAGACTCAAAATCTAATAGTTCCTTTAGATTATTTTTAGTCAATATAAATAATAAATCAATTACAGTATCTCTTAAGTCTTTTAATGATGAATCTCTTAAAAAAGCTTCTGCTTTTCCTGGGACTCCTTCACTATAAGCAATAGCTGCATTAATTTCTTCTTCACTAAACTCATTATTATTAATCTTATCTAAATAAAGCATTACTTCTTCTTTGCCTAAAGGAGTTAATTTATATATTTGACACCTAGACTTAATTGTATCTAATATAAGCTCTAAGCTTTCACATAATAAAATTATATAAACTCCTTTTGGAGGCTCTTCTATAGTTTTTAAAAGAGCATTTTGCGCTTGCACTGTCAACTTATTGCCATCATAAATTATAATTACTTTCTTATCGCCTTCATAGGGCTTTTTATATACTTCTTCTACTATATCTCTTACATCATCTACACCAAAAGAAGATTTTTTACATCTATATTTTATAATGTCAATATAATCTCTCTCTTCTAATTTACCTAATATTTTAATACCTAATTTATTAGCTAAATTACTCTTACCAATACCATCTTCACCAACAATAATATGAGCATGGGAAATCTCACCTGAATCCACTCTTTTTATAAAGTTGTCTATTATAATTTTATGTCCAATGAAATCTCCCATTTTTTCCTCCAATTATATCTTAATGAATTGATCCACATCTATTACAAAAATTGTTGCTCCCCCAACTTCAATTTCAATTGGATATGACATATACATATCTACATTTCCTGTTATAGGAGTCGGAGTAGTAATAATTTGCTTTCTAGTCTTACAAATATCTTCTACAACATCTATAACCCTTTGCACCTTATCAGCTTCTACTCCTATCATTAAAGTTGTATTACCTGATTTTAAGAACCCTCCAGTAGTTGCAAGTTTAGTTACTCTAAATCCAGCTTCTGTTATAGCATCCACCAAATCCATAGCATCATCATCTTGTACCATAGCTATTACTAATTTCATAGTGACCCCTCCCTTAAATTTAGTTCTCCCTATTAATATTTTATCATAAAAATCTTATAATTTAATTAAAAAGTTTATATACTATTATAATTTATTTAATAAAATTAGTTATTACAGCCTTAACTGACTCAAAAACTTCATTTAATGGCTTTTCTGCATCAATAACTACAAATTTATCTTTATTTTTTTCAATTAATGTATAATATCCTTCTCTGACTTTATGATGGAAGTTAACTTTTTCTAAATCCAATCTATTAACTTCTCTATTTTCATTACTATTAATTCTATCTAATCCTACTTCTGGAGAAACATCAAAGAAAACATTTAAGTCTGGCATATAATCTCCAACTGCAAATTTATTAATTTTATATACTTCATCTACCCCTATATTTCTAGCATACCCTTGATATGCTAATGATGAAAATATAAACCTATCACATAGAACAATTCTTCCCTTATCTAATTCTGGCATAACTTTTTCAACTAAATGTTGCCTTCTTGCAGCAGCATATAATAATGCTTCAGTTTTAGAGTCCATAGATGTATTTTTAGTGTCTAGAATTACTTCTCTTATGTCCTCAGATATTTTTATACCACCTGGTTCTCTTGTCTTTAAACAATCAATACCATTTTCAATTAAATAATCATACACCATTTCTAAAACGGTGCTTTTTCCTGAACCGTCTCCACCTTCAAATACAATAAATTTACCTTTGTTCATTTCTACTACCTCATGCTATATTTTAAAATTGCTTATAAGCCATCTTTTTATCTTTTCTTTATAATATTCATACTTTTTATCACTTGCATTTAAGCTTACTGTTTCCTTAGTACATTTCTGACATAATAAGCATCCATCATTAATTATATCATCAACTAATTCCTTACTACAAACTATACATGTATTTTTATCTATATCTTTTATTTTAAAGTTCATTTTTTTCTTTTTAAAACTCATGCTAACCCTCCACTTTTTATTTTAATTCTCGCCTAAGTGAATTTTTTTTATACTTATTTAAAAAATCATATATAAGTTGTAATAAAGATTTTACAAAACTATGAAAATGTAAATTATTAATTGAAACATATATATTTAATAAATAATTATCTCTATTTAAGGGAAAGTTAAAGATAAGATAATTTGGGAGGAATAATATTATGAAACAAGAAATGATTAGCTATATTGAAAAACATAAAGAAGATTTAATTAATTTAAATAAATTTTTATACGAAAATCCTGAAAAAAGTTATGAAGAACATAAATCTTATAAATATATTTCTGATTTATTAGAAAAGCATGACTTTGAAGTAAAAAAAGACTTTTTAGATTTAAAAACATCCTTCTATGCTTCAAAAGGCACATCCAATCCAAAGATATGTTTTTTATGCGAGTATGATGCTATCGAAAATGAAGGACATATAACAGGGCATAATTTACTTACTTCTACTTCTATCGCTGCTGCATTAGCATTAGGAGCTATAGTTAGCAAGACAGGTGGTTCAGTAGCTATTATTGGATGCCCAGGTGAGTATCTAGGAGGAACTAAATCTGTGATGGTTAGACAAGATGTCTTTAAAGACATTGATGTAGTTATGCTCGCTCATCCTGATGTAGTAACATGTGAGAGTGGTAGTTCATCTGCTATAGTCCCTTTAAGTCTAAAATTTATAGGTAATAAGGGCCTTAGCTTTTTAAATAAAAATAGTTACACTTCATTAGATGGAATTCTATTAACTCTTAATATATTAAATATTGTTTCTAAAGGATTTCCTGATGATGTTGAAGTAACTTCAATATTATCAAATGGAGGCTCTACCCCTCTATTACTACCTATAGAAGCTGAGGCTAAATTTTATATAAGAGCCAAGGAAATGGATATAGCACGAATAGTTGAAGGAAAAATTAGAGAGATCGGTATATATGTATCTAAGCTTATAAGAATTCAAAGTATTTTCTCTTTATATGAACCTGAAAATGAAGAATTACATAGTAATAGAGCTTTAAACAGATTATTTAGTCATAATTTAAAAGAAACAGGAATTATAAATATTGGAGCTCCAAGAGATATAAATTCTGGATTAAGCCTTGGTGTCGTAAGTAAAGCTATTCCAAGTATTCAGCCCTTCTATTCAATAATAGAAGATGATACTACTAAATATGGAACTAAAGATTTTGCTAAGGCAACCATTACTGAACATGGCTTTAAAGAAGCAATGAAAGCTGCTTTAGCTTTAGCCTTTACTGGATATGATATTATTTCCAATGAGAACTTACTCTCTGAAGTCAAAAGTGAATTTTATAAAAAATAGGCTCTATTTAAGAGCCTATTTTTTTATGAAACTATTTTAAATTGCATTTTAATCCGCCACATCTGATTATCTTATTAATAAACTTTTCGCTTGGTTGAAATTTTATTTTCTCAATCTCATTACCATTTTTACAAATGCAATAATATGATTTTGCTCCAATTCTATTACATAAATATTTTTTAGTTTTAACACTATATAAATATTTTTTTGGAAGTGAAGACTTACCGCCTATATAAAGAACATCAGACATCTTAATGCTTTCTAAATTCTTCTCTTCTTTACTACTTATTGAATTTATTATAATCTTATCTGCTATAACTGCATATTTATATGAAACAAAGCAGCTTCTTATCTCTTTAGCTATTAATAGTAAAGCAATTATTACAAGTACCCCATTAAAAGCATATCCTATTATATGTTCATTAAATTTAGATCTCTCTACAGCCTCTGCTAAATATAGAATAACTGTTATTGTAAATAAAATTGTAGCAATTACAGGTATCCTCTTTTTAGCAACAACTTCTCTATGCATCATTTTTACTTTCCCCCATCATGATACTACTGAATTGTAATAATCAATATTGAGATTATACTAAGTATTTATATATTTAGCCATATTGGTTTTTTGATGATTATAACTTTATTTTTAGTGTTATTTCATATTACCATGAATTAATCCATGCACTTTCACTCTTTCTATGAATATCTTCAATTATCTTATAAATAAAAAAATTTATAACAATGTATAAGTTTACTTAAGATTTATAATAAAATTATGGCTAATTATTTTTAAAAATACGAAAAAGAAAATACTATAAATATGTTACAAATACAAATTTAAATAGTATAATTAACTTTATAATCTATTTATGGAGGTTTAATAATGATTCAAATATATAAAAGTATTAGTGAAAGTAATCCTTCACTAAAAACATTAGATAATTTAGAACCTGGATGCTGGATAAACATAGTTGCTCCATCTGATGAAGAATTAATATTAATATCAAAAAAGACAGGTGTACCGCTACCATTTTTAAAGGCACCACTAGATGATGAAGAAACCTCTCGTATAGATATTGAAGACAATTGCTTATTAGTTGTAGTTGATATACCTTTCACAGAGATGGAAGATAATTCATTAACTTATGATACATATCCACTTGCTATTATTCATACTGAAAAACAATTAATAACTGTATGTTTAAAAAATAGCAGAATACTACAGACTTCATAAACGGAAAAGTTAAATCTTTTTATTCTTTTAAGAAGTCTAGATTTATTCTTCAAATATTAAGTAGGATTTCTAATGCGTATTTAGTATATTTAAGACAAATAGATAAGAAAAGCTTAATGATAGAAAAAAGACTACATAAATCAATGAAGAACCGTGAATTAATTCAATTACACTCTTTAGAGAAATCATTAGTTTACTTCTCTACATCTCTTAAGGCTAATGAAATAACCTTAGAAAAAATGTTAAAACTTGATATAATGCAAAAATATGAAGAAGATCAAGACGTATTAGAAGACGTTATTATCGAAAATAAGCAAGCTATTGAGATGACTGAAATATATAGTAATATATTAGCTAGTACAATGGATTTCTTTGCTTCTGTTATTTCTAATAACTTAAATATAGTGATGAAGGTTCTTGCATCAGTTACTATACTAATGGCTATCCCAACAGTTATTGGTGGTATTTTTGGTATGAACTTTATAAGAATGCCTCTTATTAATAATGAGTTTGGATTTGAGATTACTATGGTAATAACTCTAGTTCTAACTTTTGGAGCTGCATATCTACTATATAAAAAGGATATGTTTTCATAATAATTATGCATTTTCATTTAATATAATTCTTTCATTGTAATAACTCATCATTTAATATGGTGAGTTTTTTATTTTATCTTATTAAAGAAGATTATCCTATAGTATAAATATATTAATTTTATAATATATTTATATAAACATTTAAAAGTAGGTGTATTTATCTTTGTCTAAAAATAAATTAAAACCAATCACTAATAAGTCTACTATAGGAATCATAGCACCAGCTTCACCTGAGAGCCCTGAATTCATAGATGAAAAAATAGATTTATTTTCTAAACTAGGCTTCAAAATAAAAAAAGGTAAATATTTATATGATAATACTGGATACTTAGCAGGAGATGATAGAAACAGAGCTACAGATCTAAACTTTATGTTTGCTGATACTGATGTTGATGCTATCGTGTCTTTTAGAGGGGGGTATGGATCAATAAGGATAATGCCTTATCTAGATTTAAAGACAATAAAAAAGAATCCAAAGATGTTTTTTGGATATAGCGATATAACATTACTTCTAAATTATATTAGTAGCAAATGTAATTTTCCTACCTTTCATGGACCCATGATCAATTCTGATTTTACAGATATTTACACAAGAGAATATTTTCTTAAGGTCCTCTTATCAAATAAAAACAAATTAACATACGATTTAAATGATGTATGTGCTTACGATTATATAATTAAAAATAATAAAGACTTCTCTGGGAAAATAGTAGGTGGTAACCTTTCAATAATTTGCTCTAGTATTGGAACTCCTTATGAAATTAAATTAGAAAATAATATTATTCTTATAGAAGATGTGAATGAAAGCCCTTATGTTGTGGATAGAATGCTTTCTCAACTTTTATCCTGTGGAAAACTTCAGAAATCTTCAGCTATTATAGTGGGTGATTTTACTAATTGTGTAGGTTCAAAGTCTAGCCCATCAATTAATGAAGTTATTAATGAAAGATTATCTATCTTAAAACAACCAATTATATATGGATTTAAATTAGGACATGATTACCCTAATATATCTATTCCTATAGGTAGTGTATTTAAATATTTATCTAAAGATAAAATATTAATTGAAAAATAAAAAATCCTACAAGTTATCTTGTAGGATTTCTTTGGAGGCGCCACCCGGATTTGAACCGGGGAATAAAGGTTTTGCAGACCTCTGCCTTACCACTTGGCTATAGCGCCATACCTGGTGGCTCGACCAGGAATCGAACCAGGGACACGAGGATTTTCAGTCCTCTGCTCTACCGACTGAGCTATCGAGCCACAAACCTGGCAACGTTCTACTCTCCCACACAGTCGCCCGTGCAGTACCATCGACGCTGTAGAGCTTAACTTTCCTGTTCGGAATGGAAAGGAGTGTTTCCTCTACGCCATCATCACCAGATGCCTGAGATTTAAAATCTCTAATCTGTTTTTTCAGAGTGTTCTCTGAAAATTGCATATGAATAATTTTAACATTTCCAAATTTTTATTGGTCAAGCCCTCGACCTATTAGTATCAGTCAGCTAAATATGTTACCACACTTACACCTCTGACCTATCAACCTTGTGTTCTTCAAGGGGTCTTACTAGCTTATGCTATGGGAAATCTCAT
>NZ_CACRTO010000016.1:0-1674 GCF_902652255.1 Clostridium tertium | reverse complement strand
ATGATATGCTCCCATTATAGTAGACAGTTAAAATAATAAAACTGTTCTATAATGGGAGGATTTTTTTATGTCAAGAAAATCAAAAGTATCAACCGAGATAAAAGTCCAAGCTGTTGAAGATTATTTAAGAGGTATAAAAAGTTTATCTGAAATAAGTAATGAACTAAATATCTACAAAAGTGCTATTTCAGCTTGGGTACGTAAATATAAAACCTTTGGGAAAGAAGGTCTATTAAACAAAAGATATAATACATCCTATTCTGCTCAAGTTAAGACTCAGGCCGTTATTGATTATCTTGATGGTAAAGGATCATTAGATGATATTTGTATTAAGTATAAGATAAGTGCTATTGGTATTCTCCAGCAATGGATTAAGAAGTATAATGATCATAAGATATTTAAATCTCATTCAACTAAAGGAGATAAACTTATGACTAACGGAAGAAAAACAACTTATCAAGAAAGAATTGAAATAGTATCATTTTGCATTGCTAACGCTCACGATTATAATTTAACTGCTAATAAATTTAATGTTTCATACCAACAAGTTTATACTTGGGTAAAAAAATACAATAAGGATGGATATAACGCGTTAGTCGATAGACGCGGTAAAAATAAAGCCTTTGAAGAATTAAGTGAATCAGAAAAATTCTCTGCACAATTAAAGCTTTTAGAAGCAGAAAATAGACGTTTAAAAATGGAGAATGATTTCTTAAAAAAATTAGAAGAGATAGAAAGGAGGTAGATAAATACACTGTTTCATCTACAAATAAGTATATTGCAATTAAAGAATTACATGAATTAGGGTATTCAATATCTGAACTATGTAAATGTGCTGAAGTTGGGCGTGCTTCTTATTATAAGTGGTTAAATCGTTCCGCAACTGAAAGAGATAAAGAAAATAAAGTTATTTTAGATGAAATTATTAAATTATACTCAGAAGTTAAAGGGATTTATGGCTATCGCCGTATAACGTTAAATATAAATAGGATACTAAATTCAAAATATAATCATAAGCGTATATACAGGCTTATGAAATCTGTAAAACTTACTGCTGTTATTAGGAGAAGAAAGAAAAGATATATTCAAAGTACTCCACAAATTACAGCTGAAAATATATTAAATAGGGAGTTTGTAGCTGATAATCCAAATGAAAAATGGCTAACAGATGTTACTGAATTTAAGATAACTAACGGAAGCAAAGCTTATTTAAGTGCAATACTAGATCTCGGAGATAACAGTATTATTTCGTATGTATTAGGTAAGTCTAACAATAATAAATTAGTTTTTGATACCTTAGACAAAGCTGTTGAAGCGAATCCGACTGCAACGCCACTATTTCATAGTGATCGAGGATTCCAATATACATGTAAAACATTCAAGAACAAACTAAATAAAATTAATGCAGTGCAAAGTATGTCTAGGGTAGGTAGATGTATTGATAATGGACCTATGGAGGCTTTTTGGGGTACTTTAAAATCGGAAATGTACTATCTAAGAAAGTTTTCAAGCTTTGAAGAACTTGAACAAGCTATTGATGAATATATAAAATTTTATAATACAAAAAGATTACAAAAGAAATTAAAAGGTATGGCTCCTATTGAATATAGAAGCCACACCTTAGTAGCATAATTTTATATTATTTACCCTGTCTACTTGACAGGGGGCGGTTCA
>NZ_CACRTO010000015.1:0-43147 GCF_902652255.1 Clostridium tertium | reverse complement strand
ATGAGATTTCCCATAGCATAAGCTAGTAAGACCCCTTGAAGAACACAAGGTTGATAGGTCAGAGGTGTAAGTGTGGTAACATATTTAGCTGACTGATACTAATAGGTCGAGGGCTTGACCAATAAAAATTTGGAAATGTTAAAATTATTCATATGCAATTTTCAGAGAACACTCTGAAAAAAACAAATTAGAGATTTTAAATCTCACAGCATCTGGTGATGATGGCGTAGAGGAAACACTCCTTTCCATTCCGAACAGGAAAGTTAAGCTCTACAGCGTCGATGGTACTGCACGGGCGACTGTGTGGGAGAGTAGAACGTTGCCAGGTTTTTTCATGGGGGTATAGCTCAGTTGGGAGAGCACTTGCCTTGCACGCAAGGGGTCAAGGGTTCGAATCCCTTTACCTCCACCAAGAAGTTATGGAAACATAGCTTCTTTTTTTTATAAAAATTTATATATTAGTGAATTATCAGATAAAGTAAATAAAGTGATACATATAATTGATAATAAAAAAATATAGTGTTATTATTTTTATTGTAGTAAGTATAATATAATCTAGTTATAGATTTTAAATATATAAATTATATTAGTTTATGTACAATAGGTAATTAAAAGGGTGAAAAAATGGCTTTTTATAGAGTAAAACAATTTATTTGGGGATTTACTTCTTTATTTAAAGAAATAGATTATACATATGTAACTAAATTTTTAGATGAAAAGGAAATGGATATTTTTAATAAGATTAAGCATAATGATAAGCATCATTGTATTAGAGTTTGTAAGGACTCTATAAAGATGAGAAATGATTTAAATATTGATGTAGATATGTATATGCTAGGTAGAGCTGCTCTTTTACATGATGTCGGTAAGAGCTTTCGTCATTTATCTTTAGTAGAAAAGTCTGCTGTTGTTTTATTAGATAAAGCTACTAAAGGTAAAATAAAAAGATTTAATAATATAAAGCAAATAAACGTATATTATAATCATCCTAAGATAGGACTTGATATACTTAAGAATAATGGGTTTGAGAATGATAAGGAATTACTACAGGTAGTTAGATATCATCATAATAAAGTTATTGATGAGAGTAATGAAATTCTTAGAATAATAAAGGTATGTGATGATAAAAATTAAGTTTAAAGAGGTGAGGTTATGACTTCAAAGAAAAGAAGAGAAGAAATAATAAAGTTATTGGTTAATAGTAATTCAGCTATTAAGGGAACAAAACTTGCAGAATTATTTTCTGTAACTAGGCAGATAATAGTTAAAGATATTGCTATTCTTAGAGCTGAAGGAAAAAACATTATTGCTACTCCAGATGGATATATATTTAATAAGGATATAAATAAAATTAAAACTATAATAGCAGTTAATCATAATAGTAAGGAAACTATGGAAGAATTAGAGATAGTAGTTAAATATGGTGGAATAATAGAAGATGTTATAATAGAACATCCTCTCTATGGAGAATTAAGAGGCAATTTAATGATTAAAAACCTAAATGATTTATATAAATTTGAAAAAAAATTTAATAATAATAATGCAAAACCACTTTCAAATCTGACAAATGGAATACATCTTCATACTATTGCAGCAGATAGTGAAGAAAACATTGAAGAAATAAAAAGGGAATTAAAAGAAAGAGGATTTTTATTATAGGGGGTTTTAAGTTATGGATTATGATATTCTAATACTAGGTGGAGGCATAATAGGATGTGCTGTAGCTTACGAGTTATCTAAATATAATTTTAATATTGCACTAATAGAAAAAGATTATGATATAGCAGATGATATTTCTTTTGTGAATACATCTATTGTTTATGATGGCTCCGAGACATCTGATGATATTATGGCTGGTCTTGAGTATATAGGAAACTATATAATGGAAGAAATTTGTGAGAAGTTTAATGTACCTTTTAAAAAAATTGGTGCTTTAAGGGTAGTTAATGATGAGAATGGCGTTAAAAAGCTTGAGGAGATGTATGATAGAGCAAAAAGAAGAGGTATTAATGGAGTATATCTAATAGATGATAAAGATGCATATGATATAGAACCTAATATAAAGCAGAATATAAAGAAAGGACTTTATTCAGAAAATATAGGTATTGTAGCTCCTTATGATTTAGCAATAGCTTATGCAGAAGTGGCTGCGGATAATGGAGCAATATTTAGATTAGAAGAAGAAGTTTTAAATATACAAAATCTATCTAAGGGATTTAGAGTAACTACAAATAAAAATAAATTTACTTGTAAGGTTGTTATAAATACGATACCTCATGAGATCTATATTAGGGAAAATGGAAAAGTAGAAGATAAAGAGCTTGAAAATGAAGGAAATAAGTTTAAAAATATGAGCTATTTATTAGTTGATGATAATTATGATAATAAGCTAAATAAAATAGTAATAGAAACTTTTGATAAAGATACATTTGTTTTAAGTACTCCAACGACTACTACTGGATCTTTAATAGGAATAAAGAGCACTGAAAGAACTAGCTTAAATGATAATTTAACCTATGCTAATCAATTACTTGAAGGTCTTGAAAAAAATAATATAAATAATTTATTCAGAGAAAGTTATAATAAAGATTCAATGGTTATAGATGAAAGTGAAATAGATAAGGGATATATAAGAGTTACTGGTACTCATTATGGAAAAATAACTATAGCGCCAGCAATAGCAAAAATGCTATGTGATTCTATTGCAAGTAACTTAAACTGTACTCTAAAGAAAAATTTTATAGATAAAAGAAGAGAAGTATATAAGTTTAGGGAATTAAGCAAAAAAGAAGCTAATGAAATAATAGCATTAGATAAAAAATATGGGAAAATAATATGTGTATGTAATAATATTTCAGAAGGAGAAATTGTTGATTGCATAAGAAGACCATTAGGAGCCAGAACAGTTGAGGGTGTTAAGAGAAGAACTGGTTCTGGATTTGGGAACTGTCATGGATCTTACTGTTATGAAAAAATAGTAAATATACTCGCTAGAGAATTAGATAAGAATGTTACTGAAATAGTTGATGACTCAAAGAATTCTAAAGTAATTTCAAGCAGAATAAAGGAGTTTAATGATGTGTAATTTAAACTATAATGATAGTAATAAGGACATATTTACATCTATAGTAAGAGTAAAAGGAAGTTTAAAATATAAGGTAGTACCTGTTAAATCAAATAAAAAGGTAGATAGAAGCCTATGGATAGAGATATCTAAGGTTTTAGGTAGAATATATGTAAGTACTCCTGTAAAAGTAGGAAATATAATATGTAAGAATGTTCTAAATACAGGCATAGATATTATATGTACAAGGGATTTATCAGATTAACAAATATTATTGACATAAATATTTTTTTATAATATATTAAGAGTAATCTAATAAAAACTGTTGAAGAGGCTAGTAATATAATTTTTATTTTTAGAGAGTCGATGGTTGGTGTAAATCGATATTAATATTATATGAATCCACCTTGGAGGGACTGTGATGAGCAGTACGGTCTAAACCGTTATATTTTTTGAGTGAATAACAGCTTTTTGTTATTAATTAGGGTGGCAACGCGGAATCTTTCGTCCCTTTATAGGGGAGATAGGTTCTTTTTTTATTTTTAAAAACAAATTAAGAGAGGAGAAATAATAATGTTAGATTTAAAATTTGTAAGAGAAAATCCAGAGAAGGTTAAGGAAAATATAAAAAATAAGTTTCAAGACAATAAACTTCCATTAGTAGATGAAGTAATAGAATTAGATAAAAAGCTTAGAGGAGCTAAACAAGAAGCAGAAGCTTTAAGAGCTGACAGAAATAAATTCTCAAAGCAAATAGGAGCTTTAATGGCTCAAGGGAAGAGAGAAGAAGCAGAAGAAATTAAAAAGAAGGTAACTTCTAATTCAGAGCGTTTAGCTGAACTAGAAATTAGTGAAGGTGAGTTAGCTGAAAGAGTTAATCAAATAATGCTGACATTACCAAATATAATTGATCCAAGTGTTCCAATTGGTAAAGATGATAGTGAAAATGTAGAAGTTGAACGTTTTGGAGAGCCTAAGGTTCCAGATTTTGAAGTTCCATATCATACAGATATAATGGAAAAACTAAGTGGATTAGATTTAGATAGTGCTAGAAAGGTAGCAGGAAGCGGATTCTATTACTTAATGGGAAATGTTGCAAGACTACATTCAGCAATAATTTCATATGCGAGAGATTTTATGATAGAGCGTGGATTTACTTATTGCATTCCTCCATATATGATTCGTAGTGAAGTTGTAACAGGAGTTATGAGCTTTGCTGAAATGGATGCTATGATGTATAAAATTGAGGGTGAAGACTTATACTTAATCGGAACAAGTGAACATTCTATGATAGGTAAATACATAGATACTATATTACCTGAAGAATCATTACCACATACTTTAACAAGTTATTCTCCTTGTTTTAGAAAAGAAAAAGGAGCTCATGGAATAGAAGAAAGAGGAGTATATAGAATTCATCAATTTGAAAAACAAGAAATGATAGTTGTATGTAAGCCAGAAGAAAGCATGGAATGGTATGAAAAATTATGGGTAAATACTGTAGATTTATTCCGTTCTTTAGATATACCAGTTAGAACTTTAGAATGTTGCTCTGGAGATTTAGCAGATCTTAAAGTTAAATCTGTAGATGTTGAAGCTTGGTCACCAAGACAAAAGAAATATTTTGAAGTAGGAAGTTGTTCAAACTTAGGAGATGCACAAGCTCGTCGTTTAAAGATTCGTGTAAATTCTAAAGATGGAAAATATTTTGCTCATACATTAAATAATACAGTTGTTGCACCACCAAGAATGTTAATAGCATTTTTAGAAAACAACCTAAATGAAGATGGTTCAGTAAATATCCCAACTGCACTTCAACCATATATGGGAAATATGAAGGTAATTAAATAATTTTTAATTTAAAGGCTAAATCTAATAAAACAGATTTAGCTTTTATTTTTTATATAAACAAGTAATGTACATTTATTGATTAAATAGGAAAATTATTCGAAGAAAGTGATGCTATTATTATTTCAACTCCAAATGAAGTAAAAGATTCTATTTTTTCTGAAGAAAAATATAGTTTTAAGATAAATGATGATGTGATAAAAAAGCTATATTAGCACTTTAAAAAAATATTTATATAAAATATTGACATAATATTTTTATGTTGATATAATCATATTTGTCGCGAGGCTAGAATATGGAGAGATGGTCGAGCTGGCTTAAGGCACCGGTCTTGAAAACCGGCGTACCTTTGCGGGTACCGTGGGTTCAAATCCCACTCTCTCCGCCAATTAGAGAACATCTAATTTTAGATGTTCTTTTTTAATAAAAAATATAAAATATAAAATTTAATAATTAATAATATAAGAATTATAGTATTGATTATTAATGAAATAATATTTTAAATCTAAATATAAAAACAGAAGCTTTTTTATATAAATTTAAAATAATAAAATATATTAAAAAAAATTCAAAATAATAATTGACAATATATATAGTGGTTGCTATAATAATATTTGTCGCAAGACGGAATATGGAGAGATGGTCGAGCTGGCTTAAGGCACCGGTCTTGAAAACCGGCGTACCTTTGCGGGTACCGTGGGTTCAAATCCCACTCTCTCCGCCATATAACCTTTATAGAAGGCACATGGAGAAATACTCAAGTGGCTGAAGAGGCGCCCCTGCTAAGGGCGTAGGTCGGGCAACTGGCGCCCGGGTTCAAATCCCGGTTTCTCCGCCAAAAGCATCTAATTTAATTAGATGCTTTTTTTATTATATAAAAGAATATATAGTGCAAATAAAATCGAAAGCATTTATAGAAGAATTAAGTTATTACAAAGATTATTACAATATATAATAGATATCTTGATTCATAATTTAATACAAAGTTTAAATGAAAAATATAGAATTGGGTTACATATTATAAAATGATTTAATGATGTTGTAAACAATTTCCCAAAATGATATACTGTCCTTATTAAAAGAGGAATTAAAAAGACTATATAGGGGGATTAAAATGGATAAGAAATATGTAGTTGGTGTTGATTTAGGCGGAACAAAAATATATACTGCACTAGTTGACTTAGATGGAAACATGATAAAAGAAATAACCATAAAAACTGAAGCTCATAAAGGTGATAAAGCAGTATTAGAGAAGTTAATAAGTACTATAGATACAGTTTTAGAAGGTACAGACATTAATGAAGTTAAAGCAATAGGAGTTGGTTCTCCAGGGCCACTAGACATAAAAAAGGGGTTAATAGTATATACTCCAAATTTACCTTTTAAAAATTTTAATATAGTTCAACCTATAAAGGAAAAGTACAATATACCTACTTATTTAGACAATGATGCAAATGCAGCTACATTAGGTGAATTTATGTTTGGTGCTGGAAAAGGTAGTAGAAATATGGTCTATGTAACTGTTAGTACTGGAATAGGTGGTGGAGCTATAATAAATGGTAGCTTATTCAGAGGAAGTACTGCTAATGCCTTAGAAATAGGACATACAACAGTTATGAAAGGTGGTCCAAGATGTGGATGTGGTAATACTGGATGTGCTGAAGCCTTAGCATCAGGAACAGCTATAATGAAGAGAGGCAGAGAAGCTGTAGCAAGTAAAGTAGAAACATCATTAAAAAATTATGATGAGGTAACAACAAAAGAAGTATTCATAGAAGCAGAAAAAGGTGATAAAGTATCTCAAGATATATTAAATGATGCATTGTCATATCTAGGAATTACAATTGCGAATATTGCAAATTCATTTGATCCAGATAAGATAGTAATAGGTGGTGGAGTTAGCCAAGCTGGTAATATAGTTTTTGAAAAGATAGATTATGAAATGGAAAGAAGATGTTTAAAGATAATCTATGATAACTGTAAAATTGAAAAAGCTGTTTTAGGCGGTAAGGCAGGAGTATTAGGAGCAGCAGCACTAGCTATTTTAGAAGGAAAGTAATATTGTAAATATAAAAGCTTCCAATAATATAAATTAATCTACTTATGAAGTGTTCTAGTAGATTTATATTGTTGGAAGTTTTATTTTGATATAATCCTTTATAATTTCAATTTTGTAATAAAAGAATTATAATAATATAGAAAGCAAAATTTGGATATAATTTAGATATAAAATAAATAGGAGAGTAATTATGGGTATTAGATTTATTTTTGGTAGAGCGGGGACTGGAAAAAGTAGGTTTTGTTTAGACCAAATAAAAAAGAAAATAGATAATAATAATGATAGTAATAAACTAATACTATTAGTTCCAGAACAATATACTTTTGATACTGAAAAAAAGTTTCTAGAAATAGTAACAGAAAAAGGATTCTTAAGAGGTGAAGTATTAAGTTTCAAGAGAATGGCCCATAGAGTATTTGAAGAGTGTGGTGGAAGAACTGACATTAAAATTAGTGATTCAGGCAGAAACATGCTTATATATAAAATATTAAAGGATAAGGCCGATGAATTAGACTATTTTAATAGAATGACTAAAGAGCAAGGATTTTCATCAGTAGTTTCTAAGCTTATAACTGAGTTTAAGAAATATAATATTTCCATGGAAATGTTGAACTCTAAAGAAGAAGAGATAAATGATGATGAATTAAAAGTTAAACTTAAGGATTTAAAATTAATATATAATGAATTTAATGATACTCTTCACAAAAAATTTATTGATGGAGATGATGAGTTAACACTTTTATATCATAAATTAATCGATTGTGATATATATGATGATTCGGAGATATGGATAGATGAATTTACTACATTTACTCCTCAGCAATTAGAAGTAATAAAAATCCTTGCTAAGAAAGCTAAAACTGTAAATATTACTTTATGCAGTGATAGTTTGAGTAATGGAGTAAGCATAGATTATACAGATGTTTTTGATGCTATAAAAAATACAGAAAACTCAATCTTAAACATAATGAAAGAAGGAAATATATCCTATTTAGAACCAATTAACCTAAATAAGGGTGAGTCTTATAGGTTCCTAAATAATGAAGCTCTAAAGCATTTAGAGAAGCATTTCTTCACTTATCCATTTAAACCTTATAAGAGTGAACCTAAAAATATTAGATTATATAAGGCTAACAATAGTTATGAAGAGGTTGAAACTGTCGCTAAAGACATTTTGGAGATGGTAAGGGATAAGGGATATAGATTTAAAGATATTGCTGTTGTATGCAGAAATATAGATGAGTACGAAAAAATAACTACTGTAATATTTAACGATTATAATATTCCCTTCTTTATAGATAAGAAGAGAGAGATTTTAGATAATCCATTAGTTGTACTTATAGTTTCATCTCTAGAAATATTGATAAATAATTGGTCCTATGAAAGTGTCTTCAAATATTTAAAAAGTGGATTAATTAATATTGAAGAAAAGTACATAGATGTATTAGAAAACTATGTATTGGCTAATGGAATCAAGGGATATAAATGGATTAAAGACTTTTATGATAAGGAAGAAATATCAGAAGAGGAAAATATACTATTTGAGATTATGGAGGAAGTTAGAGAACCACTAATAAGTCTTCATAATAAAATAAAAGGGAAGAAGACTGTCAAAGACATAACTACAAATCTTTATAATTTTTTAGTTGAACTTAAAGTTTTTGATACCCTTGAATTATGGCTTGAAGAATTTGAAAGCTTAGGACTTCAAGATAAGATTAAGGAATATATACAAGTACCAGAAATGGTTATAGAAATTTTGGACCAAGTAGTAGATGTCTTAGGTGATGAAGTAATAGATATAAAAGAATTTACTAAGATATTAATATCAGGATTTGAAGAAAAGGAAGTTGGAGTTATTCCAATGGCTTTAGATCAAATAAATATTGGTGATATCTCTAGGGTAAAGGGAAGAGACGTAAAAGCTTTATACCTAATTGGTGTAAATGATGGCGTATTACCAGCTGTTAATAAGGAAGAGGGAATAATAAGTGATAGAGAAAGAGATATGCTTAGAAATATCGGTATTAGATTAGCATCCGATACTAAGAGTAGGGCTTTTGAAGAGCAATTTATAGTTTATACAGCGCTAACTATTGCTTCAGAGTATTTAATGGTAACCTTCCCTATGGCAGATTTTGAAGGTAAGTCGCTAAGACCATCAATAATAATACCTAGGCTTAAAAAGATTTTACCAAAACTAGTTGAGGAAAGTGAAATATATAATTTAAAAGAAAATAATGATAAGTTTAGTAAGATAACAGCACCTACACCTACATTTAATGAACTTATTTCTGCCTTAAGAATGGAGTTTGAAAAAGAGCAAGTAGATGAATATTGGGCTCAAGCATTCAAGTGGTTTGAAGAAAATGAAGAATTTAATAGTAAAGCAAGTAGAATGTTTAAGGGATTAACTTACACAAATTTAGTAGAGAAAGTTCCTAGAGAGAAAATAAGAAGGTTATATCAATCAGAGAATAAAAAACTTATATTTAATGTTTCAAGAATAGAGAAATATGCTCAATGTCCATTTTCATATTATGTTCAATATGGTCTAAAGGCAAAGGATAGAAAAGTATATGAGTTTTCTGCACCTGATTTAGGTTCATTTATGCATAATATATTAGATGACTTTACTAATAAAATTAGAAGTGAAAAGATATCTTGGTCAGAGTTAAACAAAGAGAGATGTAGAGTTATAGTAAATGAATTAGTTGATAGAAAGCTAGAAAGTGATACTAATTCAATTTTAAATAGTACTAAAAAATACAAATATTTTGCTGATAGATTTAAGAGAACTATAACTAAATCTGTTATGGTTATTTCTGAACAGATGAGAAAAGGAAGTTTTGAAATATTTAGAAATGAATTTGAATTTGGTGGATTTAAAGATGGGGAACCTATTAAGATAGATTTACCTTCAAAGGAAACAGTTTATCTAGTAGGTAGAGTAGATAGAATAGATACTCTAGATTTAGATGGAAATACTTATATTAAGATAGTTGACTATAAATCAGGAGCTAAGAAGTTCAACTTAACAGAAGTTTATTATGGTCTTCAAATTCAACTTTTAGTGTACTTGGATGCTCTTATAAAAAATTCAAGATATATATTAAAAAATCAAGCTCTTCCAGGAGCAATATTATATTTTAGAATAGATGATCCAATAATAAAATCTAAAAAACAATTAACAGAAGAAGAAATAAAGGAAAGTATATTAAAAGAGCTAAAAATGAGTGGACTATTACTGAAAAATATTGATGTAGTAAAAGCTATGGATAATGATATGGAAACATATTCTTTAATAATTCCAGCAAGTATAAAGAAGGATGGAGATTTCTCCTCAAATAGCTCAGTAGTTACTGAGGAGCAATTTAATATATTAAGAAAATATGTTAATGATAAGATGGCGGAATTATGTGAAGAAATGTTAAGTGGAGATATTAAGATAACTCCTTGTAAAAATAATAATACTCCATATTGTAATTATTGTGATTATTCATCAGTATGCCAATTCGATACTTCAATAGAAAATAATAAATATAAGATAATATTTAAAAAGAATAATAATGATGCATGGAAGCTAATAAAAGATGAAGTTGAGAGAGGGGGAGAAGCATAAGATATGGGTAGCACAAAATGGACTGAAGATCAATTAAAGGCGATTACTACTAGAGAATGCAATCTTTTAGTTGCAGCTGCTGCTGGTTCAGGAAAAACTGCAGTTTTAGTAGAGAGAATTATAAGAATAATAACAAATGAAGATAATCCTATAGATATAGATAGGCTTTTGGTAGTTACATTTACATCGGCTGCTGCTGCTGAAATGAGAGAAAGAATAGCAGATGCCATATCTAAGGCACTAGAAGTTAACCCTAATTCGAAAGTATTGCAAAGGCAACTTACATTATTAAGTAGAGCTAATATTACTACGATGCACTCTTTTTGCTTAGATGTAATAAAGAACTATTATCATGTAATTAACTTAGATCCAACCTTTAGGATTTCTGATGAAACAGAGAATACTCTATTAAAACTTGAAGTAATAAATGATATGTTTGAAGATTACTACGAAAGTGAAGATGAGGATTTCAGAAATTTAATTGAGGCATATAGTTCTTCAAAAAATGATGATAAGCTAAAGGACATAATTCTAGATTTATATAGATTTTCTATGAGTGGACCATGGCCGGAAAAATGGTTAGTCAATAGCTCTGAGAGTTTTAATATAAGTAGTATTAAAGATTTAGATAATACACCTTGGATAAAGATACTTAAAGAAAGTATTTGGATAGAGGTTGATGGTTATGTTAAGACTTTAGAAAAAGCCATAGATTTAATAAAAGATACAGATGGATTAGAAGCTTACCTACCTACATTTTCCGATGATTTAGAGATGTTTAAAAGAGTTTTGATATCATTAGATAAAGGAATTGAAGATATATACAAAGAGATTAGCAATATATCTTTTGGTAAGCTAAAGGCTGTAAGAAAGAATAATGTTAGTGACTTAGAGGCCTTAGAAATAGTTAAAACTATAAGGGATAGTATAAAAAAGAAAACATCTAAGCTTATAGAAGATAGTTTTTCTATGCCAATTGAGGATGCTTTAGATGGATTAAAAAAGTCGTATCCTTATATGAATATGCTTAGTAAATTAACTTTAGACTTTATAGATAGATTTAAGACTAAGAAAAGAGAAAAAAATATTTTGGACTTTAATGACCTTGAGCACTTATGCTTAAAAATATTAATTAATAATGAAGAACAAAGTAATTCTGATGGAAGTATAAAAGAAGGAAATAGTGAATCTCTAGAGCCTTCTAATGTTGCAATAGGCTTTAGAGAATACTTTGATGAAGTATTAGTTGATGAATATCAAGATTCTAATAATGTTCAAGAAGCTATTATTGAACTAGTATCAAGAAAAAGTCTAGATAACCCTAATGTATTTATGGTTGGAGATGTAAAACAAAGTATATATAGATTTAGGCAAGCAAAACCAGAATTATTTTTAGATAAGTATAACAATTACTCTCTTGAGGATAACGGTAAAAATAGAAAAATACAGTTATATAAGAACTTTAGAAGTAGAGAGGAAGTAATTAACGGAGTAAACTATATATTTAAAATGGCTATGTCTAATACTGTAGGTGAGCTTGAGTATAATGATGAGGAATCATTAAATTTAGGTGCTAATTTCAAGGAGAATGAAGATGAAAGTGCAGAAATAGCAGGACCTATAGAGCTTCATATACTAGATAAGTCTGGTGGTGGAGAAGAAAATAATGAAGAAAATCCAACAGAAGATAATGATAGTAATAATGAAGAAGAGGAAGATATTGATTCAATAACACTTGAAGCAAGAATTGTTGCTTCAAGAATTAAAGAGTTAATGTCAACAGAAAACAAAGATAACAAAGTATTTAAGGTATTAGATAAAGAAACAGGAGAATATAGGCAGCTAAAATATAAAGATATAGTTATACTATTAAGAGCTACTAGGAACTGGTCAGAAGTATTTTTAGAAGAGCTTGGAGCATGGGGAATACCTGTCTATGCAGATACAGGAAGTGGATACTTTGAAACTATAGAAATAAGGACTATTATGTCAGCGTTAAAAATTATAGATAATCCTATGCAAGATGTTCCCATGATTTCAGTTTTAAGATCACCTATAGTTGGTTTCTCTGCCGAGGAGTTAGGGGATGTAAGATTATTAAATAAGGATAAATATTTCTATGAGATAATAAAAGAGATTACAGAGGGTGTACATGAGGTTAATGAAGAGCTTAAAAATAAATGTACGATATTTATTAAAAGTCTAGAGAAGTGGAGAAGAAAATCAATATATACTCCAATAGATGAGTTCATCTGGTATTTATATATGGATACAGCTTACTATGGATATGTAGGTGCGATGCCTAATGGTAAGTTAAGACAGGCGAATTTAAAGATTTTATTCCAAAGAGCAAAGCAATTTGAAAGTACTAGCTTTAAAGGGCTATTTAACTTCATTAACTTCATCAATAAGTTAAGAAGTTCTTCAGGGGATATGGGTAGTGCTAAGGTACTTGGAGAAAATGAAGATGTAGTTAGAATAATGAGTATTCATAAGAGTAAAGGGCTTGAATTCCCAGTAGTATTTACTTCAGGTTTTGGAAAACAATTTAATCTTATGGATTTAAATAAATCAATACTATATCATGATGATCTAGGTTTTGGACCAGATTATGTAGATTTAGAAAAGAGAAATTCTTATAGTACATTAGCAAAGGAAGCAATTAAGAAAAAGATTTTATTTGAAACCTTATCTGAGGAAATGAGAATATTGTATGTTGCCTTTACTAGAGCTAAGGAGAAACTTATAATTACTGGAGCAGTTCGAGATTTAGAAAGCTCTATAAATAAATGGATGACTTCAGCTGCCTTAGACAATGATATAATTCCAGCATCAGAAGTCCTTAAAGGTAAGAACTATTTAGATTGGGTTGGAATGGCTTTATGTAAACATAGAGATGGTGAAAAGTTAAGAAATGTAATTGGAAGCAGAAGTAGTTTAATAAATAATGATGAATCAACATGGGATGTGAAAATGTGGACTAAAAACAAACTGACTGTGGATAAAGATGAAGCAGCTGTTGATGAAAATTCAGAAGATGAATTGTTTATTAACTCTCATATAAATTATATAGATAAGGAAATAGAAAGAAGACTGGGATATAAATATAAGTATAGTTTGGCTGAAGGTTTACCTAGTAATGTTTCAGTATCTGATTTAAAGAGGGCTCTTTATGAACATGAAGATGATAGTGTATTGACTGTAAATATATTTAAGGATAAGCAAGTATTAAAACCTAAATTTCTTCAAGAAAAAAGGGGATTATCGCCTTCAGAAAGAGGTACTGCAGTTCATTTTATAATGCAAAAGTTAGATTTAAACAAAGTATCTACTAAAGAAGAAATAAATAATCAAATATATGAAATGAAGGAATTAAGTTTAATTTCTGAGGAAGAAGTTAAAGCTGTGGATAAGGTTAACTTCTTAGGATTCTTTAATAGCAAACTAGGAAAAAGAATGTTATCATCATACGATGAGGGAAGTTTAGTAAAGAGAGAATTACCATTCTATACTGAAATAAGTAGTTTAAATGTGGATAACTCTTTACCAGGGGAAATATACGAAAATGAGAAGGTAAGGCTTCAAGGGATAATAGATTGTATATTTGAAGAAGAGGATGGAATAGTTTTATTAGATTACAAAACAGATTATGTAGAAGTAGGTAATGAAGACAAAGTTATAGATAAATATAGAGTTCAATTAAAGTACTATAAAGAAGCAGTTGAAAAGATTACAGGAAAGAAAGTCAAAGAAAGCTATTTATACTTATTTGGGATAGGTAAGGAAGTTTTATTATAATTTTAGAAGTATGTGAAATATTAATAGCTATATCAATTTATAAATGTATTGATATAGCTATTTTTTCTATTATTTTATTTCAATTTCTTATTTGTAGACAGATTAATGGGAATAGTGCTATAGTAAAAATCGATAAATTTATATCTAAGTATTTTAACAAGGTGGTTGAACTATGAAAAAAGAATGTGCTGTATGTAATATAAAAATTGGATTATTTAGTCCTAAATTTAACTTAATTGATGGAGTAATTTGTCCGGCTTGTGCAAGTAATGCTATGGCAAAAGATAGGGTTGCTTTAAGAGCAGGAAGGTTGACTTGTGAAGAAGCTAGAAAAAGTATATTAAATAATAAGGTACATAAAGAGAATATAGATAAGTTTATACCTACTTCATCTCCTCATCCTAATATAGCAATAGATTTAAATAATAAAAAAATTAAATTAGTTTCAAAAATAAATGGAGAGCATTTTGAGGAGATAATAGACTTTGATAAGATTATTTCGTGGGAAGTTCTAAAAGATTCTGAAACAATATATAAAAAAGAATGGTTAGGTAGAGCTGTAGTTGGTGGAATGCTGTTTGGTGAAACAGGTGCAGTAATTGGGGCAGCGACGGGAGATTCTAAAAATAAGACAATAATTAAAAGTATTAAACTTAGAATTACCATTTCAGATATTGATAATCCTATAAGATTTATTCATATCCACGAAGGAGCAGACTTAGAAGTAGGTAGTGATAATTATAATCGAATCGTCGATAGTACGCAAAGGCTAATTGGCGTAATTGAAAATATACAAAACTATCAATAAAACAACAATATATAAACTAATATAAATAACATATAAAATTATATTAGTATATTATCTATAAATACTGTAATGGATATAGAAGAAGAGTTGAATTACTCTTCCTCTATATTAACTAAAAAGCTTGTAGCTAAATTTAATAATTTTTCTTTTGAATTTAAATCAGGATTTTCTAAAACTGAATTTAATAAGAAATTTAAAATATCACCTAGTATTTTTCCGGGTTTTAATTCAAGATTGGAAATTAAATCTTCACCAGTAATTTTCAAATCTTTTATTTTAAGAGGTTCCTTATTATTAATTATTTCATTAGCTAAGTTCTCAGTATATCGTACTTTCTCTAAAAATATTTTTGGATTATCTAAAGAGTTTATATCAGCTCTTTGAAGAGCAAATAATAAGTTTATATTATCAATACCCACATCATTTAATAGTTTCTTTACCTCATATTTAGTAGGCATTACATTAACATTTAAAACAAGATGATGCTCTATAAGTTTTGAGATAATCTTAATAGTATTATTATCAAATCTCAATTTAGATAATATCTTTTTACACATTATTGAACCTTCAAGACAATGTCCAGGAAATCCATAAAAACTTCCATCATGTAATGGTGTTAGAGTATTTAACTTACCTACATCATGCAAAAGTGCAGCTAATCTTAATAATAAATTATTTTCAGTATTATCTATTACTTTTAAAGTATGAGTAAATACATTTCTATTATGATTAGTGCATTTAGGAGAAAAATTATATAGTAAATTAATTTCAGGTAAAATAATTTCTAAAAGATTTGTATCTCTTAGAATTTCAAATCCTTTAGATGGATTTGAAGAAATCAATATTTTACATATCTCATCTCTGATTCTTTCAGCACTTATATTTTCTATTAACTTATAATTATTCTTAATTGCAGTATAAGTATTTTCCTCTATATCAAAATCTAGCTGGCAACTAAATCTTACTGCTCTAAGCATTCTTAATGCATCTTCTTTAAATCTTTTATCAGCATCTCCAACGCATCTAATGATTTTATTTCTTATATCCATAACTCCATTAAAGTAATCAATTAACCCCATATTTTCATTATAGGCTAAGGAATTTATAGTGAAATCTCTTCTAGATAAATCTTCCTTAATATCAGTTACAAAATTAACTGAAGAAGGACGTCTATTATCTATATAATCTCCCTCTGTTCTATAAGTTGTAACTTCATATGGTTCATTGTTTATAAGAATGGTAACAGTACCGTGCTTTAATCCAGTAGGTATTGTTTTATCAAATAAAGATATAGTTACCTCAGGCTTAGCAGAAGTGGTAATATCATAATCTTTAGGTAAATTACCTAATAAAATATCTCTAACACATCCACCTACCATAAAGGCTTCAAAATTGTTTTTATAAAAAGTATCAATAATAAATTTAACTTCAATTGGAGTATTTATTTTCATTGCTTATCCTACCTTTAAAATATATATAAATAAATGATACCATAAAATGAAATCAGTTCAAAAGTTCCATGATATTTTGTATGATATAATACTTATGTAAAGTATAAACGAGGTGGAATAGATATGAAGAATAAAAAAGTCATGGTCTTAATAGCAGTTATTTTATCATTTATATTCTTACTTATTCTTAGCATTTCTATGTATAACTCTAATAAAGAAAAGCTAGAGATAAAAACTATAGAAAATCTAATAATTAGTGGAGAGTATGAAGATGCTTTAGAGGAAATAAAGAATTCTAAGGAGAATGAAGTCTTAAGCTTATACAAAGATATAATTGAGGACTTTTTAACATTGAAGGAAGAGGAAAATATTGAAATCAAGGAGGAAAAGATTTCAATATTTAAAGATAAGTACAAGAAGGATATTGAGAGTGATATTTTTGAGGCGTTAAATAAAGATATCTCAAAGATAGAAGATAGTATTAATGATTACTATGATGAAATTAGTAGTGAGAAAGAAAAAATAAATAAGGCTATAGAAGAGGATATAGATAGTGTAGAAGACTTAATTAAATCTTTTAAGGAGAAATATCCTAAAGAAGATATTTCAGAAATAGAAGGTGAATATAATAAAAAAATTGAAGAAATAAAGATTGAAGAAATGAAGATTAGTAATGAAAAGAGTAATGATGCTAACTCTATATCTGAAAATGGTAGTACAGTAAGTAATAATGATGAGAAAAAGACATTAGGAATAGCAGATACTAATGCAGCGAAAAATTCAAGTCAAATTGTAACAGTAGTAAGCAAGGGTGGCTCCTATGGAGAATTAGTTTTTTGGGAAAAAGATAGTTCAGGTAATTGGAATGAATTAGATAGAGTAGCAGCTAGATTAGGGCAAAATGGTTTAAAAGATGCCAGTCAAGTTTATGAAATGGATAAGTGCACACCTACAGGTATATATACATTAACAGAGGCTTTTGGAATTAATTCTAATCCTGGTAGTGGAGTTACATATAGACAACTTGATGGTACAGAGTATTGGGTAGATGATGAAAACTCTCAATATTATAATACTATGCAGTTTGGTGAGCCTAATGGAAGATGGACGTCAGCAGAAAAGCTTACAGATTTTCCTGGATATTATAACTACTCTTTAGTAATTGACTATAATAGATGGCCTGTGATTCCGGGTAAAAGCTCTGCAATATTTATACACTGCGATATGGGAATATATACTTATGGTTGTGTTGCTATACCACAGCAAAATTTAGTTAATCTATTAAAAAGATTAGATCCATCAAAAAATCCAGTAGTGATTTTAGATTTTGACTATAACAATATTTTTAATAATTATTAATACAGTGACGATTAGATAAATTAGAATTTATTTAAAATAGTTAAATATGAATATCTTAATAAGCCAATGCATTAATGCATTGGCTTTATTTTTAAATTAATTTATTATAACTTTTGTATCATTATCTATATTATCATATATCCATTTAGAATCTTCAACTTTAAGTCTTATACACCCATGAGAAGCAGGTTCACCTAGAGTGTAATCAACTATTTCACTTTGATCCTCATTGTATGGAAGTGAGTGGAATAAGTAATCACCCATAAATTGAACCCAGTACTTGCCTCCTTGTTCATAGTCATGAGAATAGAACCATTCACCTCTATCAGTTACAGAGAAAATGCCTTTAGGGGTTTCTTCCCCTTCTATTCCAGTTGAGCTAGAAAATTCTTTTAGTAGAGTCCAATTATTCTTTTCGCCTTCATATACATAAGTCATCTGATTACTTAAATTTAAATAAATTAAATAAGGGGTTTTACTATCAATAGCTAAGGTATTTATATTATTAGGTGTTATTTCTTGAAGTATAGCGTTAGATGTGTATTCTGAATCTTCACCTTGATATTCTTCTCTAAATTGTGTCACAGAGTTAATTTTATTATTGATTTCAACTATATCATCCTTACTTAATTTACTAGCATCATAATTAGATAATATCCCTAAAGCTTTAGTATAATACTTGTTTGCTACTAACTCTTCAACACTATCTAATAAATAACTTTTATAATTTGAATAAAAGTCATTAATATAATCTTGTGCTATTTCATAGTCTTTAGGTGTATCCTTTGATACTAAATTAAAATAATCTATCGCTTTATTATAATCCTTAGAATTAAAAGCCAATATTCCTAAATTTAAATAGCTATTTTCATTTTGAGTATTGCTAGTTAGTTCATTACTACCTATTTCTGAAGAATTTGTACTAGCTACAGCAGTATTTTTAGGATTTTCTAAAGCTGATATTAATTTATTTAAGGAAGATCCAAGAATATCATAACTATCGATTTCATTTAAAATCTCTAAAGCAGTAGTATTATTTATTTCATTATTAGATAGAGCTATGCATACTTTATTAACTACATCTGTAAAATAGGTTTCTAAATCTTCATTAAGTTTATTTTTTGATATTAGCAGAGTCTTATTTTCTAATAAAGACTTTGCATTAGAATAATCATTTTTATTAAAAGCTGAATAGAATTTAGAAGTTATTTTATCATAATTTGAATTAACAAATATATTCGATGTGAATCCTAATAACGTAAACAAAACTATTAGTGAAAGGATTTTAAATATAGAAAACTTTTTATCAGTACCTTTATTGCTTTTAAACATAAATTCTCCTCCTTGAACTATATTATAATCATTAACCAAATTCACAAAAAATAATCTAATTGTTAAAAAAAATAGAAATTAGATTTATTTATAAAATCAATTTTGTATGATAGAATAGTTATTAATTACTAAAATCTAAGGAGTAACAGAAATGAAAGAAAGATTAGGCTTCTTTAATAAATTAATAATCAGTATAACTAGTGTAAAGAGATATAAAGAGTTAATGAAAGAAGGTCTATCAAAGGCAATTATATATTCTATACTTTTTTCGCTTATAATTGGTGGTATTATTGGAGGATTTAGCTACGCAGCTGTTGGATCTATGCAGGAGACAATTGAAAAGGTAATGTCAACGGATGAATTTAAATTTACCTTAGAAAATGGAATCCTAGACTTTGAGAATTCACCGCTTAAGATTGAGAAAGGACAAAGCATAGTATATGTAGATACAGATATATCATTAAGTGAAGTAGATAGTATTAGGAAAATAGTGGTTCATAAGGATTCTTCAGTATCTTTTTTGAAGGATGGAGTTTCATATAGAATGAATGGTGAAGAATTAAATTTAAAATATACGGAAATGAACTTAGTAGATAAGATAGACAATGAGGATATTATAAGTTCTCTTGGATTAATAGGAATAGTAAAATATATAGTATTTATAATTAACATATTATTAACATATTTTAATTTTATGTTTAATGCATTTATATTATCAATTCTTGGTGTTATTTTAAATAAGATAAACTATCTAAATTTAAATTATGGAGATGTATTAAAACTATGTATTTATGCAACTACACTTCCAACAATTTTAGGATTATTTATACCTCTTGGAGCTTTTTCAATGATAGTATCTGGAACCTATTTGACATTAGCTATTAATCATTTAAGAAGTGAAAGCACATTTTAATAATATATATAAGGGGAAGTATCAAAAAGTATAGACTTTGATACCCCCCTTTTATGTTAAAATAAATAAAAATATGGATAAACTATAATAATATATTTAATTAATAAAAAAACAATAATATAAAAATTGGAAAAAACTACAAAATGTGTTGTTAGAAAAATGTGCATATGGTAAACTTATAATATGGGTAAAAAAATGCTAAGGCTTGTATGAAAGGAATTATGGGGATGATTAACAATGAATTTATTAATAGGGAATTGTTACTTAAAAAAGATGACTTAAATGATTTTTTTTCAGAGAAAAATAATAGCCTTACGAATGATGAATTAATAATGGTCATAACTGAATTAGTAAACAAGAATAATAGACAAGAAAATTTTTTGTTGAATATTTCACATGATTTAAGAGGTCATCTAAATGTTATTTTAAGCATAATGCAATGCATAGATTATGGAAGTGTATCTGTTAATGATAAAAAGGCTTTAGAATATATGGGAATAGTAAAAAGAAATAGCTTAAAGATGTTAAAGCTTATAAATAACCTCATAGATACTACAAAGCTTGAAAATAATTATTATGTTTTAAATAAAAAAAATATAGATGTTATCTCTATGATAGAAAGTACAGTAAGTTGCATAGATAAGTATGCAAAACAAAAAAATATTCAATTAACTTTCGATACAAATGAAGAAGAATGTATTATGTCAGTTGATCCAGAAGTATTAGATAGGATAATTATGAATCTTTTATCTAATGCTATAAAGTTTTCGTATAGTAACACAAATGTCTATATAAATATGAATGTGCTTGAAGATTCAGTGAAGATATCTATAAGAGATGAAGGTCCTGGAATATCAAAGGATAATCAGGAAAAGATATTTAGTAGATTTTATCAAATAGCTAGTGATAGCAATATGGAGTCATCAGGAAGTGGAATTGGACTTGACTTAGTAAATTATTTAGTTAAGTCTATGGACGGTGATATATTTTTAAATAGTGAAGAAAATAAAGGTTGCGAATTTATAATTACACTACCAATTACTTTTGTTGAAGAAAAAGATGATTACTGTATAAGAAGTGATGGTAATAAGATTCAAATGTTAGAAGTAGAGTTTTCAGATTTATATAAGAATTAAGAATCTGTGGCTTGGTAAAAAAATTAGTTGCTTGATTTATTTATGGACTTATGATAATATAATTTTGTTAAAATTTTATATGCGGTGGTAGCTCAGTTGGATAGAGTAGCTGGCTACGAACCAGTTGGTCGGGGGTTCGAATCCTCTCCGCCGTACCATGGAAACCTTGTAAATGATAATTTTACAAGGTTTTTTTATTGTTTAAAAAATTATTTAAAAACATTCGAACTAAGTAATATTAAAAATATGTTGAAATTATCACAAAAAGGCGTATAATATTTGTGGGATTTACAAAAATATTCGCGATGGGGGTTATCGAATAAATATGGTAAAAAATAAATATGACGTTATTATCGTAGGGGCTGGGCCGAGTGGAATATTTACTGCTTATGAACTTACAAAGATTAGTCCAGAAAAGAAAGTTTTAATAATTGAAAAAGGAAGGTCTGTGCATAAGAGATATTGTCCTATTCCAGAGATTAATAAGTGTGTTAAGTGTAAACCTTATTGTAATATTACAACTGGATTTGCTGGAGCTGGTGCTTTTTCTGATGCAAAATTATCTTTATACGACAAAGATACAGAGGAAGTTCTTGTTGGTGGAAATCTACCAGAAGTAATAGGACATCAAAAAACTAAAGACTTAATAGATTATTGTGATACTATTTATTTAGAGTTTGGCGGAGAAAAAAATATTGCTGGAATAGAGCATAAAGACGAAATAAAAAAGATTAAGGATAAGGCTAAGGAAGAAAATATAAACTTAGTAGATATTCCTATTAGACACCTTGGCACAGAAAAATCTAGAGAATTATATGGAAAATTAGAAGACTATTTATTAAATAATGGAGTAGATATAATTTTCGGAAATATGGTTAAGGACATAATTATAGAAAATGGAGAAGCTATAGGTGTTATAGCCGAAGACCAAACTTATTATGGAGATAAAATTATTGTTTCTGTAGGAAGAAATGGAGCTGATTTCTTATCAGATTTATGTGATAAACATAATATTGAAAAAGAAGTTGGAGTTGTGGATATAGGTGTAAGATTTGAAATGAAATCTGAAGGTGACATTAAAAAAGTAAATGAACTAATGTATGAGGGAAAATTTATTTCAAATGTGGCTCCTTTTGATGATAAGGTAAGAACCTTCTGTCAAAACCCAGATGGTTTCGTTGCTGCAGAAGTATATGATAATGGTGTTTCATTAGCTAATGGACATGCATATAAGGAAAAGAAAAGCGTAAATACTAACTTCGCTATTCTTTCATCACATAAGTTTACTGAACCATTTAAAAAACCAATAGAATATGCAAATAAAATTGCTGAAATAACTAATCTATTATCTAATGGAGATGTAGTAGTTCAAAGATTTGGGGATATACTAAATGGTAAAAGAACTTGGCAAGAAGAACTTGATAATAATTCAGTAGAGGCAACTTTAAAGACTGCGATGCCTGGAGATATAACTTTAGGAATTCCATATAGAACAATGACTAATATAGTTAACTTTATCTTAGAGATGGATAAAGTAGTAAATGGATTTGCTAATCCAGATAACTTGCTATATGGACCAGAGATTAAGTTCTATTCAAATGCAGTAAAATTAGATGAGAGATTGGAAACGAATATTAAGAATTTATATGCAATAGGTGATGGAGCAGGCCTTACTAGAGGACTTATGATGGCTTCATGCTCAGGTGTATATTTAGCAAGAAACTTATACAATTAATATAAAAAGAAAGATGTATCAAAGATAGATAAAAGTTTGATGCATCTTTTTTTATTTTTAAATATCTTGAATTTTTAAAAAATCTATAAAATAAATTATGATGGGAATAATAAAGTCTATAATAAAAAATAAACAAAAGGATTGTATTATGAAAATAGATTTACTAATAAATCAAATAGATAATCATAATGAGGCGAATATTTTAGCAACAAAAAAGTATAAACCAAAAGAAGTAATATTTTTATATAGACAAGAAGATAAGGAAAAATTAAAATCACTTATAGATTTCTATAAGAATACTTTTAGGGAAATTATTTTAAGAGATCAAAAGATAGAAGAAGGTTATATAGAAGAATTAGAAAATATAATAAATATCAATAAGAATAAAGAAATTTTAATTAATTTAACAGGAGGCAGTAGAATAAACTCCTTATTATTATTAAATATCATTAAGGAAAAAGGTATTAAGTCAGTTTATTTAGATATAAAAAATAAAGATATATACACTTTCCATAATGGAGTAGATGTGGTCAAAGAGGAGTTTGAGGATATAGAATTAAACACTATATTAAAAGCATCTGGAGGAGAATTTATAAATGATAATACTGATTTTTCAAAGAAGGAAGACTTAAAACTCTTCACAAAAGCTATATATGAAAATCTTGAACTTTGGCATAGTCATAAGCAAAAGTTATATGATAGTAATATCTTTGTACATGATGTTAATAATGCTAAAAATATAAGGATAAAAATAAATACATTTGATAAGAATGAAAAGCAATTATTAATGAAGATAATAATGAAGCTCAAGTATATGGGAGAAATACAGTATGTAGAAGATAAAAATGAAATTAATATTGAGTTCAAGAATGATTATTTAAAGTCTTTTATCTTTAAAAGTGGAACATGGTTAGAAATTGCAACGAATAATATGATAAAAGAAATTAAAGAAATAGATGAAGTAAAAAGTGGAGTTATGTTTTTATGGAATGATAACAGTAATGTGGTGAGGAATGAAGTAGATGTAATAGCAATAAAGGACTCCATTCCTATATGTATTTCTTGCAAAGATAGCGATAAGTATAATGAGGATGCTTTAAATGAACTAGAAGTTTATAGTAAACAGATTGGAGGCGATAATTCTTATAAAATATTAGTAGCAACTAAAGAACCAATTAAGCTTTCAGTTAAAGAAAGAGCAAAAGAGATGAAAATTAATATTGTTATTTTTGACGGAGATGAAGAAAAATTTAAAAAGAATATTAAGAATATTATATTAAAGATTTAATTTTCAAAATTTGAAATTGTTTACCCTTTAATGTAAGTATAATGAAATTATAAGATAAATAAATTTGAAATTAGGGGGTCATTTATATGGAAAGGAAACCTTTAAAGATCGTTACAATAGGTGGAGGATCAAGTTATACACCTGAATTAGTAGAAGGATTAATAAAAAGATATGATGAGATGCCAGTAAGTGATTATTGGTTAGTAGATATTGAAGAAGGTAAAGAAAAGTTAGAAATAGTAGGTGCACTTGCTAAGAGAATGGTTGAAAAAGCAGGAGTTCCAATGAATATTCATCTAACATTAGATAGAAGAGAAGCATTAAAGGATGCGGATTTCGTTACTACTCAATTAAGAGTTGGATTATTAAAAGCTAGATGTAAAGACGAAAGAATTCCTCTAAGTCATGGATTCTTGGGTCAAGAAACTAATGGAGCTGGTGGATTATTTAAAGCTTTAAGAACAGTTCCAGTAATCTTAGATATAGCTAAGGATATTCAAGAATTATGTCCAAATGCTTGGTTAATTAACTTTACAAATCCAGCAGGAATAGTAACGGAAGCATTATTAAGATACGGAGTTCATAAGAAAGTAATTGGAGTATGTAATGTTCCAATAGGATTACAATTCTCATTTGCAGACATATTAGAAGCCGATAGAGATAAGGTAACAGTAGATTTTGCTGGATTAAACCATATGGTTTATGCAGAAAGAATCTACAATGATGGAAAAGATGTTACAGCAGAAGTTATTAAGAGATTAACAGCACCAGATGCTAAGAGTCAAACAATGGCAAATATCAAAGATTTAGACTGGGATGTTGCTACAATAAGAGCTTTTGGAATAATACCTTGTCCATATCACAGATATTACTATAAGACTAAAGATATGCTTAACGATGAATTAGAAGAATTCAAGAAGGGCAGAACTAGAGCAGAAGTAGTAATGGAAGTTGAAAAGAAATTATTTGAAATGTACAAAGACGTTGATTTAAAAGAAAAGCCAGAAGAATTATCTAAGCGTGGTGGAGCACACTACTCAGATGTTGCTTGTAATGTAATCAACGGTATTTATAATGATAAGAACACTGTAATTGCAGTAAATACAAGGAACAATGGAACATTAAAGCAATTTGATGATGATTCAGCAGTTGAAGTAAGCTGTTACATCGGAAAGAATGGTCCAGTTCCAGTAGAAACTGTTACAGATCTTCCAATATTCGCTCAAGGATTAGTTGGTCAAATTAAATCATTTGAAAGATTAGCAGCAGAAGCAGCTTACACAGGAGATTATAACACTGCATTATTAGCAATGGTAACAAATCCATTAGTAGCTGATGATGTAAGAGGAAGAAAGTTATTAAATGAAATGTTAGTTGCTAATAAAGAACATCTACCACAATTTAAGAATGTTATAGAAAAGATTGAAATGGTAGAAAGAGCTGAATTCTAAAATACAGAAGTAGCCCTTAATGAAATAGCTCATCTTAAGATGAGCTATGGATTTAAATAAATTTACCCTTGAAAAAATTGTGAACTACAAAAGAAGTTATCTTACTAATAAAGATAATAATAGTAAACTAAAGAAGAATATTATAGGAAAAAATAATTATTAAATAATATGGCGGAATATTAACCTCTTTAAATATATGTAACTAATTAAAGGTAATATTACGCCATATTTTTATTTATTTATAAAGTTATATATTCTTATATAAAATACCATATCTTAAATAAATATATTCAATTAAAAAGTTCAAATCATATGTATGAGTTTTAATATATTCACTTTTTGATTCACGTTTTGGTAAGTAAATTATGTAATTACTTCTCTTAGTGTATTTTGGATTTTCTTGCTCGGTAATAACTACTAAAGTAGCAGGACTAGCTTCGATTTTCTTCCAAAGTCTTTCATGGTAAATAGTAAATCTACCAGTTGGAGATATTAATATTGCAAGTGATGACTCATCCATTTCAGCTGCAAGTTTTTCTTGCTCTTGGACATCAGTTGCATGATAAAGCAGCTTAGACAAACTAGCTAAGTGATTTTGAAGATTTTGTGCCATGAGCTGAGAATACTGAGTACCAAAAATATAAACATTTTTGGTACTATATATAAGCTCAATAATACTGTCAACTAATTTTAGATCTATAGAATTTTTAAATGATTCTACTTCGTCAATAATTTCATTAGACATATTATTTAACAAATCATTCCTATCCACATCATAATTAATTGCTCTAGGCTTCATAAGTCCCTTATTATAACTATTTATATTAATCTTTATATTTTCCTTAAACTCTATAAAGCTAGAATAGCCAAGCTTGTGACAAAATCTAGTTATAGCAGCAGGAGAAGTATAGCATAGATCAGCTAATTTATTAATGGACATATTAGGAATAATACGTACATTTCTAAGCATTGTAATAGCTATGCTATAATTGATGTCATTTGATTTGCTACTATTTAAAAATAATAATAATCTGTAAATTAAATCCCCCATAAATACCCACTCCTTATTATTATAAATATAAATTATTATAGAATCTTTTTCTTACCGATTACTTCACCTAATAAAACCATAGACTCAAATCCAAGGTTAGATTGTTCAATTATATCTTTATCAATCTCTATAGAATCTTTCTTAAATAAAAGAATAGTTGTAGAACCGCCGAATTTGAAATAACCTTTTTCATCTCCTCTTAATACTTTTTCATTTGCTTTATAGCTTTGAATAATAGTACCAACACAAGTTGCTCCAACTTCAATATGAAGAATATCACCAAAGTTTTCTGACTTAAATGTGCACCATTCTCTTTTATTTTGGCAATATAATTTAGGAATTCTTTCAAGAGCCACTGGATTTACAGAGTAGTAATTCCCCCTAATAAAGTGATTTTCTAAAGGTATTCCATTGTCAACAAAATGAAATCTGTGATAATCAGTTGGACATAATCTTAAAACTAAACATGTTCCACCATCATATTCTTTAGCAACTTCTTTATTAGCAAGTAGTTCTTCTAAACTGTAACTAATTCCTTTAACTTGAATTAATTTATTTATTGAAATATTTTCGTAAGCAAATAATCTACCATCTCCTGGAGACATAAGTAAGTTCGCATCACTAGGAATAGGTCTAGCATCTTTTTTTAGAGTTCTAATAAAGAAATCATTAAAACTAGAAAAAGTGTCAATTGAATTTATGCTTATATCCATATCTATATTAAATTCATCTATAAATTTTTTGATTTTCTTTTTACTGAAAGCTGAATCACAAAAAGTACCATAAAGTTTTGAAAACATCTTTTTCTTTACTAAAAGTTCAGTAAGACTTTTTCCAATAGGAGATTCATAAGACCATTTTATATAATTCTCTCCTGCAACTTTTTCTGTTTCGTAGTTTTTAGTTTTTCTATTATATATGCGTATCATTTGAAACCTCATATTCTTATTTTTTATAGTATAATATGCTTCAATTAATAATCTAAACTATTATTATTTATAGAATCAAAATTTAATAGAATTAATTAAGTAAAATATTAGAATTGAAAGCATACATACTTTTTAATGTTTTTATATAAGTTGCTTAAATACTAACATTGCTTAAACATTATTAATATCAAATTTAATTTAATACAAAATAGTTATTACAACTTATATATTATATTATCATAAAAAAGAAATAAAAATCCCCATATTTATTAATTTTACTTTACTTATTATAAATTATACAAGATAATAGGGATGTTAGATTAAAAAGATTTACGGGGGTGGATCTTCATGGAATACTTTGTAGAGATGATAACGCCATTAGCGATACATATTTTAGAATCTATGGGTATAATAATAATTATTATAGGTGCTATAAAGGCATTTTATAAATTTATTTTAAGCATGATTACTAAAAATGACTATAAAATAAAAATAGAGTTTGCTCAATCTCTAACCCTAGCATTAGAGTTTAAATTAGGAGCAGAAATATTAAAGACAGTAATAGTAAGATCATTAGATGAAATGTATATATTAGCAGCGATAATTATTTTAAGAGCAGTATTATCCTTTGTTATACATTGGGAAATGAAAGCTGACACACATGGAGATCATTAGAAAAGTAAATGATAAGAAGCATTAGGTAATAATGCTTTTTTTATTATAATTTTAACTAAAAGATAGTAATTATTGAAGAGTTGTAGTACAATAGTATTGTTAATTATATAACAATACTACATTCTTTACAAAGTAATATAGGAGGCAAAAATGATTAAAGTAACTATAAATGGGAAAGAAGTTTTAGTAAATAATGAGGATAACTTATTAAAAGCTGCAAAAAGCAATGGAATAGATATTCCAGCATTATGCTTTTTAGAGGACTGTGGAAGTGTAGGGCAGTGTGGAGTTTGCCTTGTTGAAATAGAAGGTCAAGATGACTTAGTTAAGGCTTGTTGTGTAACTCCTGAAGAAGGAATGGTTATTAACACCAATACTGAAAGAGTTCAAGAGGCTGTTAAAGCTAGAGTAGCAAACTTATTAGATAAGCATGAGTTTAAGTGTGGACCATGTAAGAGAAGAGAAAATTGTGAGTTCCTAAAACTAGTTATTAAAACTAGGGCTAAGGCTACTAAACCTTTTGTTGTTGCAGATAAATCAGAGTATGTTGATGATAGAAGTAAATCTATTGTAATAGATAGAACAAAATGTGTTACTTGTGGAAGATGTGTTGCAGCTTGCAGAACTAAAACAGGCACAGAATCTATAAAATTTATTGAAGTTGATGGTGAAAATATAATTGGACCAGAAAATCTAAAATGTTTTGATGATACTAATTGCTTACTATGTGGTCAATGTGTAGCTGCATGCCCTGTTGATGCTTTATCTGAAAAATCTCATATGGATAGAGTTAAGGATGCATTAGAAAATGAAGAAAAGCATGTTATAGTAGCTATGGCACCATCAGTAAGAACTGCTATGGGTGAGCTATTTAAAATGGGATATGGGGTAGATGTAACTGGAAAGATATATACTGCTTTAAGACAATTAGGATTTGATAAGATATTTGATATAAACTTTGGAGCAGATATGACTATAATGGAAGAAGCTACTGAATTAATCGAAAGAATTAAGACTGGTGGTTCATTCCCAATGTTTACATCTTGTTGTCCAGCGTGGGTAAGACAAGTAGAAAACTATTATCCAAATCTTTTAGGAAACTTATCTACAGCTAAGTCTCCTCAACAAATATTTGGAACAGCTAGTAAGACTTATTATCCAACAATTTCAGATATAGATCCAAAGAATGTATTTACTGTGACTATAATGCCTTGTACTGCTAAGAAGTATGAAGCAGATAGACCCGAAATGGAGAACAATGGATTAAGAAATATAGATGCAGTAATAACTACTAGAGAATTAGCTAAGATGATTAAGGATGCAAAAATTGATTTTGCGAAGCTTGAAGATAGTGAAGCTGATCCAGCCATGGGAGAATATACTGGAGCAGGTGCCATATTTGGAGCTACTGGTGGAGTTATGGAAGCAGCTTTAAGAACAGCTAAGGATTTCGTGGAAGGAAAAGACTTAGAAAACATAGAATATGAAGAGGTAAGAGGATTAGCTGGAATTAAAGAAGCTACAGTAGAAATAGGCGGAGAAAACTATAATGTAGCTGTAATTAACGGTTCATCTAGCTTATTTGATTTTATAAATAGTGGAAAGATTGAAGAGAAGAAATATCACTTTATTGAAGTAATGGCTTGTCCTGGAGGATGTGTAAATGGTGGTGGCCAACCTCATGTTAATGCTTCAGATAGATTAACTATGGATATTAGAAGCGTTAGAGCATCAGTATTATATAAGCAAGATAAGAATTTAAAGAAGAGAAAATCTCATGAAAATGTTGCTTTAAATAAGATGTATGATACTTACATGGGTGAACCAGGACATGGTAAAGCTCATGAACTACTTCATATGAGTTATAAAAAATAATAAATGTAAAACTTAATATATTTATATAAAAAATAAGGTGTGAAGTATAATATTATATTTCACACTTTTTTTATAAACTTTATACATAATATTAATCTATAGATTGCTCTTCAAATATAGAAAAACAAGCTGTTACCTAAATTATTAGAGCATTTCTTTGATTTCTTGGACTATAAAAACACTATTTTTAAAGTATTGTAAGGTACATTATTATAGTTACTGTAAACAGTCGAAATTGAGAAAAAAAGGATGAATTTAATATAAATAGTAAAATTGATAGTAAATATAATTATCCATATAATATGAATTATTATATTCTTTGAATAAAAAGTGGATGGTGTACTATGGATGTTACAATTATTATTAGTCTTATTTTTTCTTTTATTTGTATAATATTAGGCTTTACATTAGAGGGAGGAGCTTTAGGAGCATTATTACAACATACTGCAGCAATTATAGTACTTGGTGGTACCGTTGGAGCAGTAGGTATTTCTACTTCAGGAAAGGTTCTGAAGAGATTCCCAAAGGTGTTATTAGTAGCCTTTAAGAAAAGAGAAAGTAATACTATAGAAAATATCAAGTTTTTTAAGGAAATGGCAACAAAGACGAGAAAAGATGGATTACTTAGCATAGAATCAAATATAAATGATACTAGTATAGATCCTTTTATTAGAAAGGGGCTACAAATGATTGTAGATGGAGTTAATCCTGATATAATAAAGAGCTCATTAGAGACAAGACTTGAACAAATATCAGAAAGACATCATCAAGGTATTGATATATTTGAAGCAGCAGGTGGTTACGCACCTACTATGGGTATTATAGGTACAGTTATGGGACTAGTTCAGGTATTAGGAAGCTTAGATGATCCTGATGAACTTGGACCTAAAATAGCAGTAGCATTTATAGCAACGCTTTATGGTATAGCAACTGCTAATTTAATCTGGTTACCTATAGCAAATAAATTAAAAGCTTTAAATGATGAAGAAATAATTGAAAAAGAAATGTGTATAGAAGCATTATTACTTATTCAAGAGGGTGTCAGCCCTACAGCTATAATGGGCAAGCTGGAAGGATATTTAACTGAAAGTGAAATAGAAACACTATACTTGGGTGAGGAAGTTTAAAATGAAGAAGAGAAAAGAAAAACCAGAAAATAGTGAAAGATGGCTTCTTACATATTCTGATCTTATAACATTACTTATGGTATTCTTTGTAGTTTTATATTCAGCATCGAATATAAATCAAAAGAAATATGAGAAATTAGCGAGTTCTATGAACTCTGCCTTTACTGGAGGTACAGGAATAATTGATTCTGGGGCAGGAGGTACTAATGAAGGTTCTAGTGATGAAGGAGAATTGAAACCTTTAGTTCAAAGTGAAGAAGAAAAGCTTCAAGGAATAGAGGGACAAGTTGATGAGATGATTAAAAAAATGGGATTAGAAGGTAGTGTATCTACAAGTATAGAAGAAAGAGGATTAGTAATAAGTTTCAATGACAGTATATTCTTTGAGAGTGCAAAGGCAGAGATAATGGAAGATATGAAATTAAAATTAGTTTCGCTATCTACACTATTAAATAAAATTGATAATTATATTAGAGTAGAGGGACATACAGATAATGTTCCAATAAGAAATGAATACTTTAGTTCAAATTGGCAGTTGTCTTCTACTAGAGCATCTAATGTAGTTGAATATTTAATTAATAATGGAGGAATATCCCCAGATAGATTGTCTGCAGTTGGTTATGGAGAATATAGACCTATTGCAGATAATAGTACTAATCAGGGAAGATCTAAAAATAGAAGAGTAGATATACTTATATTAAATAATAAGTATGACAATATAGAAAATAATAATTAAAGCAAAAGGACTGCCTTTCCAGACAGCCCTTTTTATTTTATCTTAGCCAATGGCTTGGTTTAGTTATGTTAATTGGTAGCTTAGTGTTCCTATCACCTTTAGCTGAATTAATTTGTGCTTGAGTAAGAAATATACTTCTGCTAAGATCGGCTCCACTGAAATCAGCATCACGTAAATCAGCACCAATAAAGTCAGCTCCAGTTAGATTCATACCTTTAAGGTTTGCAGCTATAAGGAATGCACCTCTAAGATCAGCACCTTTTAGATCAAGTTTTCTAAGGTCTTTACCGAAATAGGATTTTGATTTAGGGCTATTATTTGACTTTGATGAATTTCTACGAATCATATCACTAGTTTTTCTAAGAAAAACATTAACTTTATCTCTATGCTCATCAATATTAATTTTTAAAAGTGAATTCATATCTAATAATGTTAAGGTATTAGTGGAATCTAATAATAGCTTAATTTCTTCTTTTATGTTTTTATCCGTTTGTAAATGAAAAGCCTCATTAAGATACCATAACATTTCATGAAGTTGCCTCATTACATAAAATGATTCAAACATTTTTTCTGCATGTTTAGAATCACTTCTCCAATCTTCACCCTTACATGTAATTTGTGAAATCTTTTGACCAGCACCAAAACAGTCATAACCGATACATCCCTTTAGGCCTTTAGTATAAAGGTCTTTATGAACAGAACATTTATTATTCTTCTGTAGATTTATACATGGTTTACCAGCATCTTTATTTTGAGGAAAGCCATCAGATTTTGAGAAGTATAGTGATACACAACAGAGACCAAAACACTTTTCACAATCTATTTTTAAATTTTTAATATAATCATTTCTATTGTTCATATTTATTTACTCCGTAGTTTTATTAATTTTCATATATTCATCCTTTAAAATAATTACTATATTTTAATTATATATTAGTATGGATAATAATTACATATATACTTACTTAAATAAGTCAATTTTATATATTAAAAATTTTATTATCATAATTATGTTATAATCTTTAAGGAATAATTATTTGGAGAGTGGAATTTAATGAAATATTTAGCTAGTGATTTAGATGGAACATTATTAAATGAAGAGCATGGTATAAGTGAAGAAAATATAAAGGGTATTATAGAGTTTAAGAAAGCGGGAAATAAATTCATTATCTCAACAGGAAGAAGTTTAGCTTCAATATATGATTTATTTAGTGATTATCCCGAAATAGAATATGATTATATAGTAGCATGTAATGGAGCTATAGTATTAGACAAAGATAAAAATATAATACATAGCAAATCTGTAAGGAATGATATAGCTGAAGATATATTTAAAGAATTTATAGATAATGAAGATGTATGTGTACATTTTGAATCAGAGGGAGAGCACTATCTTGTAGATTCTAACATACCTGATCTAGAGAGTGTATCTCAAGAAATGAGAGATTTATATAATCATTTTAAATATAGAGTTTCTAAAGAGGAGTTATTTAATAATGTTAGTGAAAGAGAATACTCAATAATAAGCTTATTTTCTAAAAATGCAGATAAGCATGTTGCAGAAAAAGCAAAGAATATTTTATTAGATAAGTTTGGGGATAGTTTAGAGGCTTTTAGAAATCAATTTTTTGTAGATATAGCACCTAAGGATTGCACTAAAGGAAATGGTCTTAAAAAGATACTTGAATTAAATAACGTTAATGAGGACAAGTTATATGCAATTGGAGACTCATTTAATGATATTTCTATGTTTAATTTAACAGAGAACAGCTTTACTTTTCATTATGCCGAAGATGGTGTAAAAGAAATAGCAAATAATCACGTTTCTAGTGTTGAGGAATGCATTAAAAAGATTATGAATTAATAATAAAAAATATTGACAGTATCAATATATTATTATAAGATTTTATAAAATGAAGAGTTTTGAATAATTATATCGCCGGATATATTATTTGTATAACAAGCATTAGAAATTTATACCGTTAGGCCTTGGGTATAAGTTATCTAGTGCTTTTTTATTCTTTATTTAGTGAATTTTTTAGATATTATAGGAGGATATTTCATTGAGAGTAGAAGCTAAGAATAATATTTTAAATGATTTTATAAAATATGTATCTTTAAATGTTTTTAGTATGATAGGGCTTTCTTTTTATATACTTGCAGATACATTTTTTATAGCTAATGGAGTAGGGAGTATAGGCCTTACAGCTCTTAACATAGTTTTACCATTATGGAGTTTAATAAGCGGTATTGGATTGATGATTGGAGTAGGAGGCGGAATAAAGTACTCTATCCAAAGAGGTAGGAACAATGAAAGTGGGGCTAATAAAGTTTTTACCCATTCTGTAGTAATAGGAATAGTAGTAGGTGCAATAATTACTGTAGTCGGAGTATTGTTTCCTTATGATATTGCGAGGATATTAGGTGCAGATAATGAAGTAATACCATTAGCAGGGAAGTATTTAAAAACATTATTATCTTTTTCTTGTGTTTTTATATTAAACAATATATTAACATCATTTGTTAGGAATGATGATGAGCCTAATCTAGCTATGATTGCAATGATTGTAGGGAGTTTAAGTAATGTAGTATTAGACTATATTTTTGTTTATCCTCTTGGAATGGGCATGTTCGGTGCAGCACTTGCAACAGGAGCAACACCTATATTAAGTATATGTATTCTATCACTTCACTTTATAAGAAAGAAGAATAAATTTAAGCTTATTAAGTGTAAAATTAAATTAGGATATATTAAAAATATTGTATCTCTAGGATTACCATCATTTGTTACTGAGTTTTCATCAGGAATAATTATACTATTATTTAATTTCACTATATTAAATATATCTAATAATACAGGGGTAGCAGCATATGGGATTATCACTAATATAGCATTAATAGTAGTTTCAATATTTACAGGTGTAGCACAAGGAATTCAGCCAATTATAAGTAAGAGCTTTGGTGAAGGTAATACTCATGATATAAAAGTTATATATAGGTATGGATTAATAACAGCTGTAGTACTTGGATTAAGTTGTTATGCAATATCATTTGTATTTTCCCAGGAAATAGTCAGCTTATTCAACAATGAAGGAGATGCTTTACTTTCATCAATGGCAGTTGAAGGAATGAAAATTTATTTTGTAGGTTTTATTATAATGGGAATTAATATAGTTACTACATCATTACTGGCATCTATAAGCAAAGCTAAAGAATCCTTTACTATTTCAATATTAAGAGGATTTTTAGCAATAGTACCTTTAATATTAATTCTACCTAGATTTATAGGAATGACTGGTGTTTGGATTACTATTCCTTTAGCAGAAGCTATTACTATTCTAATTATTATATTTGGCTTTAGAAAAACTATTTTATTGAAGAATTAAGATAGTAAATAGTAGGTGTTAAAATTTACAATATAATATAAAATAAAGATAATAGGAATTTGACCAATATATAAATGAAATTAATATTTAAGGGTTTTATATAATAAAAAAAGAATATATAAGGAGGGTTAATATGGCGATTAAAAGTTGTGAAGATTGCTCAAATAAGTTTACTTATGCTGATTCTTTTAAAGCTACATGGGGATTAGGGATAGTTCAGTGTGATAATTGCAACACCAAATATATTATGGGAAATGGGTGGAGACTATTAACATATGTACTGCTTATATTGCCATTGATATTACAAGGCTTTTTAAGGACTTATTTAAAATCAGCTACGCTAGTAGTTATTATGGTTTATTTAGTAACAGTCTTAATAGTAGTTCCACTTTTAACGAGTTTTAATAGAAAATTAAATTAATAGTAATTATAGATAATATTAGTATAAGAAAATTACCTGTAGATTTATAATAATCTACAGGTAATTGATTATGGAGGTAATATGGATAATCTTGAATTTGTAACTGGAGCTAAGGAGTTAATTGATTTAGTACAGCCGTTATGGGAAAAATTAAATAAGTATCATGAGATTACTCAAATTATTTCTCCGATAAATATAAAAATAATACTTTTGAAAAAAGAAAAGGTAAATTTTTAAGTGATAAAACTTCAAAAGTTAAAGTTGATTTAATAAGAGATATAGAGAAAGACTTATATGTAGGATATTGTGTTAGTACTGTAGATGTAGACTTAGTTGGAGAAATTGATTCTTTATTTATTGAAGAAGAGTATCGTAAGTATGGATTAGGAGATAAGTTAATGCAGAGAGCTATAGAGTGGCTTGATGATAATAAAGTAAAGTCCAAGATTTTAGGTGTAGTAGAGGGAAATGAAAATGTATTAGAATTTTATAAAAGGCATGGATTTTATAAAAGAACAATAGTTTTAGAGAAAATTTAATATATGGAAAGTGATAAGGTCAATGGCTAAAGTAGAATTAACAAATATGTGTATGGTATATGATAAAAAGAATAATAAGGTCTTGGTTCAAGATAGAATAAAATCTTGGAAGGGAATCACATTTCCAGGAGGACATATTGAAGATGGAGAAAGTATAGTAGAATCAACAATTAGAGAGATAAAAGAAGAAACAGGATTAACTATATCTAATTTAGAATCTTGTGGAGTAGTATATTGGTATAATAATGAGACTGGAGATAAATATTTCATATTTAATTTCAAAACTGAAGCCTTTGAAGGAGAATTATTAGAAAAAACTGATGAAGGAGAAGTTTATTGGGTAGATAAGAGTTCTTTATTAGATCTAAATCTAGCAGATGGATTTAAAGAAAGACTGCCAATATTTTTAGAAGGTAAATATTCAGAAGGTTTTGGAATTTGGAATAGTAAAGATAATGGAATACTTAAGTACCTATAGTTAATATAGGAAATATAATAAATTTTAAAAAGGGAGATAATAGATAAAGAGTGAAGTATAGAGAATCAGGAATGCCAGAAGAGGAAATGTGGGAATCTTTTTTTAATCCAAGAGAAGTATTAATAAATATGAAGGTTGATAAGAATATAAGAAGTTTAATTGATATAGGATGTGGTTATGGAACATTCCTATTTCCAGCTAGTGACCTTGTAAGTGATAAAGTAATAGGAATTGATATTGATGAAAAAATGATAGGAATATGCAATGAAAAGGTATTAGAAAGTAGAGTATCTAATATACATTTAATAAATGGAGATATATCAAAAGAGGATACAATTAAAAGGATACAAAAGCACAAATCAAGTATCGATTATATAACATTATTTAATATTCTTCATTGTGAAAAGCCAATAGATTTACTTAAAGATGCTTATAATATATTATCAGAAGGTGGAATGATAGGTGTTATTCATTGGAAGTATGATGATACACCAAGGGGACCATCAATGGAGATAAGGCCGAAGCCTTCTGAAATTATTGGATGGGCTAAGGAAGTAGGATTTTCTTTAATAGATGAAATAGAAATTCTACCATATCATTTTGGATTAGTTTTTAGTAAATAAATATTATAGCGTAATGAATAATATGTAATTTTCATATAGTTCATAAAGGTGGTGTATTTAATGAAATCAAGGAAAATTAAATACCTTATTGTTGGAAGCACTATTTTTTGTGCTTTAATATCAACAAATATTTTATTAAAGTTAAATAATAAGGATAACAAGAGTAATTTTATTATTAATTATGATGGAAATAGCATTACTAATGAAGAAAATGAAATTAGAATAAATCCTGAAAGTAAAAATATAGGAGTAGAATTTATACCTGTTCCAGATATAAGTGAACCTATAACTTTAGATGCTTTATAGGAATATATAATAGTAAGAGAGGCACTATTTTGTTTAGAGTACCTCTCTTTTATATAATAAAATTTATAGTTAAAAACTATAATTAAGTTAGTACACAATATTTGAGGGGATTAGGGATGAATATAGAATTTAGAGAGATTGATAGAAGTAATTATAATGAATGTATAGAATTAAAAATAAGTGAGGATCAAAAGAGGTTTGTTGCTTCAAATATGTATTCTTTAGTACAAGCAGCCTATGAGCCTAATTTATATCCACTTGGTATATATAAGGATGATATCATGGTGGGATTTATTTTATATGACTTCGATGATGATATTAACGGATGGTCAATGAGCAGGTTTATGATAGATAAAAAGTATCAGAATCAAGGAATCGGAAAGATAGCAGTACAGAAATTTTTAGATTTCTTCGTAGATAAGTATGGACATATAGAACTTTATACAAGTGCTGAAGTTGATAATATGATTGCAATTAATTTGTATGAAAAAAGTGGCTTTGACAAAAGAGAAGCATTTGAATATGAAGCCTCAGGAGTAAGGTATAGAGAAATTAGAATGGTTATTCAACTATAAATAAGTGATTAAATAGATTTTGAAGTATATAGAGAGTCTAATTAAAATATTTTTTGCTCATATAAACAACAGTAGGTAGTTTTGATGTTACACAAAACTACCTACTGTTTTTATTTAATATCCTATAAAAGAATCATTAATCAACATATTATTAGCAATTCTGAAAGAATTACCTCCTAAATTGTTAATTATTAATTGCTAATTGTACTAGGCTATTTAGTTTTACCTGAGAACTCTAGGTATTCATCGTAGCTCATAGTTCTATCTACAATTGATCCATCTGCTTTTATATCAATTATTCTATTAGCTATAGTTTGAATAAATTGATGGTCATGAGAAGCAAATAAAACAACGCTCTTATAATCTCTTAATCCGTTATTTACAGCAGTGATTGATTCAAGGTCTAAGTGGTTAGTAGGTTGATCTAAAACTAATACATTAGCATTTGTAAGCATCATTCTAGATAACATACATCTAACTTTTTCTCCCCCTGATAATACGCTAGCTTTCTTTAAAGCTTCTTCTCCAGAGAATAACATTCTTCCAAGGAAACCTCTTAAATAAGATTCAGATTGTTCTTCAACAGTATTGCCAGCATATTGTCTTAACCAGTCAACTAAGCTTAAATCACAATCATCAAAGAATTCATTATTATCTTTAGGGAAGTAAGCTTTAGTTATAGTTATTCCCCATTTGAATTCTCCAGCATCTGCTTCCATTTCTCCATTTATTATTTTAAATAGAGTTGTTATAGCAATTTCATTATCTCCAACGAAAGCAATCTTATCATCTTTGTTAATTCTGAAGCTAACATTATCTAAAACTTTAACTCCATCAATAGTTTTAGTTAATCCTTCAACAGTTAATATTTCATTACCAACTTCTCTTTCAGGCTTAAATCCTACAAAAGGATACTTTCTGCTTGATGGTTGTATATCATCTAAAGTAATTTTATCTAATAACTTCTTACGAGATGTTGCTTGCTTAGATTTAGAAGCATTAGCGCTAAATCTTGCGATAAAGTCTTGTAATTCCTTGATTTTTTCTTCTTTCTTCTTGTTTTGATCCTTAGACATTTGTAATGCTAATTGGCTTGATTCATACCAGAAATCATAGTTACCAACGTATAATTTGATCTTTCCAAAGTCTACGTCAGCCATTACAGTACATACTGTATTTAAGAAGTGTCTATCATGGGATACAACTATTACAGTTCCTTCAAATCTTAAAAGGAAATCTTCTAACCAGTTAATTGATTGTATATCTAAGTGGTTAGTAGGCTCATCTAGGATTAGTATTCCAGGGTTTCCAAATAAAGCTTGAGCTAAAAGAACCTTAACCTTATCTCCACCGACTAATTCTGACATCTTCTTATAGTGCATGTCAGTTCCTATACCTAAACCTTGAAGTAATGAAGAAGCATCTGATTCAGCTTCCCAACCATTCATATCAGCAAATTCGCCTTCTAATTCAGAAGCTCTTATACCATCTTCATCAGAAAAGTCTGGCTTTGCATATAAAGCATCCTTTTCTTCCATTATTTCATATAATCTTTTATTACCCATTATTACTGTTTGTAAAACTTCATATTCATCATAAGCAAAATGATCTTGTTTTAAAACAGACATTCTAGTATTTGGAGCAACACTAACATCACCTGTATTTGGCTCTATTTCACCAGATAATATTTTTAAGAAGGTACTTTTTCCAGCTCCATTAGCACCTATAACTCCATAACAATTACCAGGTGTGAATTTTATATTTACGTCTTCAAATAACTTACGTCCACCAAATCTTAAACTTACGTTTGATACAGTTATCACTAAAAACCTACCTCATTTCTAAAATTATTCATTTCGTTATTATAACACAAAGTAAGTATAATTTCATTGAAAGGTGTAATAATATTTAGGAAATTTAATGGAAACTAAGTAAATTATTAAATTTTGGGGTTTTTTTAAGTTGACACTTGAAGAATATGGTGTTAATATTCATTTTAAATATAATTTTAGGAGAACAGAAATGACGAGAGCGATTAACTTTAAAAGTGAAAAAGTTAATAAAAATTATTATTATGGCTATTATAGGTAGGTCTTGTATTTATAATTAATTATAGATGCAGGCCGGTAGTGAAATTAAGGTTTGTATCTATGATGGTTGTAATTATTAGTTATGCTCGCAGTAATTTAGTTAATTGACCACATAGATAAGTCTATGTGGTATTTTTATTTAGATAATTAACCACATAGTAAATACTATGTGGTTTTTATTATATTTACATAAGAAGGAGAGTAGGTTATGAAGAAGAGAGAACACTTCACAAGTAGGGCAGGATTTATAATATCCTGTATAGGAGCAGCAGTAGGGCTAGGAAATATATGGATGTTTCCATATAGACTAGGGCAGAATGGAGGAGCGGTATTTTTAATTCCATACTTCATATTTGTTTTAGTTTTAGGTTCTGTAGGTCTTATCACAGAATTTACTTTTGGAAGGTCAGCTGAGGCAGGCTCATTAACAGGAATAAAAAATGCCTTTGCAAGAAAGAAGTTAAAAGGTGGATTATTAGTAGGAGCTATACCAGCAATAGGATTAGCTGGAGTATTTATGTTTTATAACGTAGTGGTAGGATGGATCATTAAGTATTTTACATTAAGTGCAACTGGAGAATTAAGTAGTATAGAGATAAGTTCATATTTTGATAACTTTGCAGGAAGTAAGGAAACTATAATATGGAATGTTATTGCTATATTTATTGCACTTATTATTGTTATTGTAGGAATAAATAAAGGGATAGAAAAAGCTAATAAGATAATAATGCCTATGCTTTTTATAATTTTTATATTGCTAGCTATTAGGTCTTTAAGTTTACCAGGATCTATGGAAGGAGTTAAATACCTTTTAACACCTAAATGGGAATACTTATTTAAGGTAAATACCTGGGTAATGGCACTTGGACAAGCATTTTTTACTGTTTCCTTAAATGGATGTGGAATGGTTGTTTATGGAAGCTACCTTAAGAGAGATATAGATATTCCTAGGTCAGCATTAACCACAGCAGTTTTAGATACTATGTCAGCATTACTAGCATCATTTGTAATAATGCCAGCAGTATTTGCTTTTGGACTAGACCCAATGTCAGGGCCACCATTATTATTTATAACATTGCCAACTATATTTAAATCAATGCCAGTAGGTGGATTAATATCAACATTATTTTTCTTAAGCGTAATTTTTGCTGCCATAAGCTCATCTATTAATATGTTAGAGGGGCCAGTAGAAGCCTTAATGTCCCAAAGTAAATTAAGTAGAAAGAAGGCAACTATATTAATAGCAGCAATATTATTTGTTCTATCTATACCATTAAACTTAAACATGGATTTATTTAATAAATTCTCTGATTTTATTACAATAGTAGTTTCTCCATTGGCAGCATTAATAGTACTTATTGTATTTTACTTTATGAGAGATAAAGAAGAAATTCTAAATGAAATAAATATGGGGGCTAAAAGAAAAGTGGGCAATAAGTTTCTTGTATTTGCTAAGTATGGATTTACATCAATAACTATTTTAGTAATAATTTTAGGTGTAATTTATGGTGGGATATAAATGGAATTAAGATTTAGGTATTAATCTAGAATTAAACAAAAAAAATAAGGTTTTGTCACACAATGAAAAGTTAATAATGAAGAATGAAAAATTAATGAAAAAACTCCCTAAGGAGTTTTAAAAAGTAATTAACTTTTAGTAGTTCTTTATTTGGTCTACTTGTGTGCCAATGTCATTAAGTTAAGCTCAAATCCATCTAAGAATACATAAATATTCTTAGATGGATTTTATTTTAGTTTAAGACTTTAATAGAATATCTTACTCATGCTGCTTAATTGGACTTTTTTTATTACTGTCTACTTGATAGGTACAATATTAAATGGATACACAAAATATTTACAGGCTCGCATATATTCTTACATTTCTATGTTAGAATTGTTATTCATTACATATTAATTATTTTGTTAAAGTGTATTCAAATTTAATTTTGCTTGTATCTATGTAACTTTTTGTATATTCTACAATTTGATTTTCTTTTGAAAAGCCAATAAACTCAAAGCAGTATACAAAATGATTTTTTTTAACATTTAGCATTTCAGCAAGTGAATCTGATGCGGGTATAATAGTTAATTTTCTATCAAAAAAAGATGGCTTTAAGTTCTTTTTTTGCATGTAATCATAAAGAGATACTCTAGAAAAGTCATATTCATCAATGTCAGGGAATAGATTCTTTGGCGTATAGAAATATTCAAGTGCTATAATCTCTTTATTTTGATTTAATCGTTGTCTTGTAAGTGAAAATATTTCTTTATCTTTTGGTATGTTAAGCTTAGAAGAGATGCTACTGTATCCGTTAAATGTTGATTTATTTATTACTTTGCTATAGCTGTTAATTCCTGATGCATTTAATCTTGTAGATATACTAGAAAAAGTTTTGTCATCAAAAATTCCAACCATAAAATTTTTGTGTTCTGAGCATACATAAGTTCCTGATCCTGGAACGGAATAAAGTA
>NZ_CACRTO010000014.1:0-60381 GCF_902652255.1 Clostridium tertium | reverse complement strand
TAAGCAAATGTTCTTGCGGAACTAATTGCTCTAACATTACTACTTCCATTTGATTTTGTGATTCTTTTCTTTCGTTTATCATTAGTAAACTCCTATGTAATAAATTAAAATATTTATTATTATATTATATATATGTATAAAATTAAAGACTGCTGACACTTTGTCAGCAGTCTGAAAAAGAGGATACTTTAAAGTATCCTCTTTCTATAATTGCATATTATTTTTTCTTTGATTCTTTTTTAGTTTCTTTAGTGTTAGAACCATGATAGCATTTAATATACATTTCTTTTAACTCGCTCATTAATGGATATCTTGGATTCGCACCAGTACATTGATCATCAAATGCTTGCTCTACCATTTCATCTAAAGTAGCATAGAATTTATCTTCTGAAACTCCAGCTTCTTTTATTGTCTTTGGCATATTAACCTTAGCTTGTAATTCTTCTACAGCTTTAATTAATAATTGAACTTTTTCTTCTTCAGTTTTTCCACCTAATCCTAAGTGATCTGCTATTCTAGCATATCTCCATGCTGCATTTGGATATTTATATTGAGCAAAAGCAGCTTGTTTAGTTGGTGCATCAGTAGCATTAAATCTTATAACTTCATTCATTAATAATGCATTAGCCATACCATGTGGTAAGTGGTGGAATGCACCTAATTTATGAGCCATTGAGTGGTTAATTCCTAAGAAAGCATTTGAGAATGCCATACCAGCCATACATGATGCATGTGCCATTTTTTCTCTAGCTTTTACATTAGTTGTTCCTTCATTAAATGCATCTGGTAAATATTTAAATACTAATCTTATTGCTTCTAAAGCTAATCCATTTGTATATTCTGAAGCCATTATTGAAACATATGCTTCTATTGAGTGAACTAAAACGTCTATACCTGCACAAGCAGTTAATCCCTTTGGAGATGTCATCATAAGTTCAGCATCAACTATAGCCATATCTGGAGTTAGTTCATAATCTGCAAGTGGATATTTAACACCTGAAGTTTCATCAGTAATAACAGCAAATGGTGTTACTTCTGAACCTGTTCCTGCTGATGTAGCTATTGAAACCATCATAGCCTTTTCACCCATAGTTGGGAATTTATATATTCTCTTTCTTATATCCATAAACGTCATAGCTAAGTCATGGAAGTTAACTTCTGGATGTTCATACATAACCCACATAATCTTAGCAGCATCCATTGCTGATCCACCACCAAGAGCTATAATAACATCTGGATTAAAATCTAACATTTCCTTTGCTCCAGCTCTTGCACATCTAAGTGTTGGGTCTGGTTCTACATCTGAGAATATTTTAAATTGTATTCCGTTTCTTTCTAATACTTCTGTTACTTTATTAGTATATCCCATTTCAAATAACACTTTATCAGTTACTATAAACGCCTTCTTTTTACCCATATCTTTTAACTCTTCAAGAGCAACTGGTAAACAACCATACTTAAAGTAAACTTTTTCTGGAACTCTAAACCAAAGCATATTTTCTCTCCTCTCAGCTATACTCTTAATATTAATTAAGTGCTTAGGACCAACATTTTCTGAAACTGAGTTTCCTCCCCATGATCCACATCCAAGAGTTAATGATGGAGCTAGTTTAAAGTTAAATATATCTCCAATCGCCCCTTGTGATGCTGGCATGTTTATTAGAGTTCTAGCAGTCTTCATTCTTTCTCCAAACTTTAATATTCTATCTCTAGACTTAAGTTGATCAGTATAAAGAATTGAAGTATGACCCATACCACCAAGTTCAATTAATCTTGCAGCCTTTTCTAAAGCAACTTCAAAGTTCTTAACTTTATACATTGCTAAGATTGGTGATAATTTTTCATGTGAGAATGGTTCTTCTAATTCTACAGACTCAACTTCTCCAACTAAAACCTTAGCAGTTTCTGGAACGCTAACTCCTGCCATCTCTGCAATCTTATATGCAGATTGACCTACTATATTAGCATTTAAGCCACCTTTTTCATTTAAGATTACTTTTCTAACCTTATCTATTTCTTCACCTTTTAAGATATAAGCTCCTCTTTCGCTTAATTCCTTCTTAACTTCATTATAAACATCTTCTAATACTACTAATGATTGTTCTGATGCACAAATTACACCATTATCAAAAGTCTTAGATAAAAGTATTGAGTTTACAGCCATTTTAATATGAGCTGTTTCATCAATAATTGCTGGAGTGTTACCAGCACCAACTCCTAAAGCTGGTCTTCCTGAAGAGTAAGCAGCCTTAACCATTGCTGGACCACCTGTAGCAAGAATTATATCTGATTCTCTCATTACATTTTGTGATAATTCTACTGATGGCTCATCTATCCATCCGATTATTCCTTCTGGAGCTCCAGCTTTCACTGCAGCTTCTAAAACTATTTTAGCTGCTTCTATAGTAGAATTCTTAGCTCTTGGATGTGGAGAGATAATAATTGCATTTCTAGTTTTTAAAGCTATTAATGTTTTAAATATTGCTGTTGATGTTGGATTTGTAGTTGGTACTATTGCTGCAATAACACCGATTGGTTCAGCAACCTTTGTAACACCGTAAGTCTTATCTTCTTCTAAAACTCCACAAGTTTTCATATCCTTATATTGATTATATATATATTCAGCTGCGAAGTGGTTCTTAATAACCTTATCTTCAACTATACCCATTCCTGTTTCAGCTACTGCCATCTTAGCTAATTTTATTCTATTGTCATTTGCTGCCATAGCTGCTTGTCTAAAGATTTCATCTACTTGCTCTTGAGTATAAGTTGCAAATACTCTTTGCGCTTCTCTTAATTCCTTAATTCTTTGAGTTAATTCTTGTGCATTAGTTACTGCCATTTTTACTCCTCCTATTTATAAAAATTTATTTTTTAATAAATTTATTTGCTTATTTAGTACCTTTTACTTAAGTACAATTTGATTTTATTATATTGTTTAATTTTTGTCAATCTTTTTTCAAGAAATTTTTTCATATTTTTATATCAAATTTTTCAAAAGATTTTCAATTAAAATTCATTCCTCTCCAAAGCTAGTAATTAAGCCATTTTAAATTTGTTATTTATTTTAATTATTTTGAATAGTTAGAAAATTATTTTTAAGACTCTTTATTTTGCACTTTTTCTCATAAGGATTTTTTATTGAATAATCGTTATTTAAATAACAAACTTCTAATAAAGTATTTTTTTCTATATTAAATTCCCCTATTATTACTTAAATTATTCAAAACTAAAATCCCTTTTAAAATTTTATAATATCTATAACTTAAAAAAATTTCATATAACTTTCTTCAATATTAATTCTTAAATAAAAAGAGCTACTAAAGCAGCTCTTAAAATCTCATCTTTAAAGTAATTTCATATAAATTACTTCATCGATTTTCCATTATTCATTAAACAAGTAAGCTTCTATCACTTAAATCTTCATTTAAACTTGCTTCTTTAAATAAATTCATAAGTTTTTCAGTAGTTAACTCTTCTTTTTCCTTACCTTTTACATCTAATAAAACTTCTCCTCTATGCATCATAATAAGTCTATTACCATTTTTAATAGCATGCTTTAAATTATGAGTAACCATCATAGTAGTAATATTAGTTTCCTTTAAAATCTTTTCTGTTATTTCCATAATCTTCATAGAAGTCTTTGGGTCTAAAGCTGCTGTATGTTCATCTAAAAGCAAAAGCTTAGGTTTTGACATTACAGCCATTAACATAGTTAATGCTTGCCTTTGACCTCCTGATAAAAGCTCAACCTTATTATAAAGCTTATCCTCTAATCCAAGATCAAGCTCCTTTAATAGTTCTTTGTAATATGATATTCTTTTCTTATTTATTCCTAAAGATAATCCATATCTTTTTCCCTTATTATCAGCTAACGCTAAATTTTCTAATATTGTCATATTAGGAGCAACTCCTAAAGATGGATTTTGAAAAACCCTTCCTATTACTTTTGACCTCTTAAATTCATCAGACTTAGACATATCAATTCCATCTAGCTCTATTACTCCATCATCACTTTGAATATTCCCAGAAATAATATTTAAAAGTGTTGATTTTCCAGCTCCATTCGATCCTATAATAGAAATGAAATCACCTTCATCTACCTCAAGAGAAAAATTTGAAAAAACTTTATTTTCGTTTATTGTATTTTCATTAAAGACCTTGTGCAACGCCTGAATTTTTAGCATCTAAATCACCGCCTTCTTTTTCTACAATATTACTTACAGATTTCTTTTTACTCTTAAATTTAAATACATTTGAATTTAAGCTTAAAGCAATAATAACAATAATTGCTGTCATTAACTTTAAGTAATTTGGATCTAATCCAAGCTTTAAAACTATAGCTATAGCAAGTTTATAAATAACAGCACCTGCTATAGACAATGTAGTAGCTTTTATAAATGTAAGTTTTTTAAATATAGATGAACCAATTATAACTGCCGCAAGTCCCATAACTACTACTCCAGTACCCATACCTGCATCAGCAAAGCCTTGATATTGAGCTGTTAATGCTCCACTTAAGGCTACAAGTCCATTACTTATCATAAGTCCTAATATTTTAATAGAATTTTTATTAACCCCTAAAGATGTAACAAGTTGTTCATTATCTCCTACTGCAATTAATAGACTTCCAAGCTTAGTTTTTAAAAACAAGTCAAAAGCTATCTTAATTACAATAAGGACTCCTATTATTATTAATATCTTAGAACTAGTCCCAAAAACACTTTTAGTACTAAATAAAGGCACATTAGATTTACCCATTATCATTAAATTAATTGAATATAATCCAATCATAACTAATATTCCAGACATTAAATTTGTTATTTTGAGCTTAACATTTAAAAGAGCTGTAGTAAGTCCTGCTAAAGAACCACCTAGTGTTGCTATTATTACTGCAAGCCACGGATTTATATCCTTAACCAAAAGAGCTGCGCATATAGCTGCTCCTAATGGATAAGTTCCATCTACAGATAAATCAGGAAAATCCAATATCTTATAAGTAATATAAACACCTACGGCTACTATTCCAAATAAAAAGCCTTGTTCTAATACGTTTATAATTAAATCCACTAGTTAACGCCCCCAGTTACCTTAGTAGCACTTTCTTCAATATCACTTGGTATAGAAATATTTAACTTTTTAGCTACATCTGTATTAATTGTAATGCTCATATCACTTAAAGTTGTAATTTCTATTTCTTCTGGTTTCTTTCCTTCGAATATTTCTACTGCTTTATATGCAGTTTCTTTACCTAATTTAAAGTAGTCAATGCCTATTGAACATAATCCACCTTTAGAAACCACTGCTTCTTCTGCACCCAATATAGGAATATTGTTTTTAACAGCAATTTGTCCAACTAAATCATAAGCAGATGCAACTGTATTGTCTGTTGGTGTATATAAAGCATCTATATCTTTAATAACTGCTGATAAGTTTTGATTTATTTCATTTACGTTTGTAATACCTATTTCTTTAACTGTTAAATTAAATTTACTTGCTTCAGCCTTTAAAGCATCTACTTGAACAATAGAATTAGCCTCTGAAGTATTGTATATTACTCCTAAAGTTTTAGTATCAGGTTTTAATTTTAGTAATAAATCTAATTGTTTATCTACAGGAACCATATCTGATACCCCTGTTAAATTAGTACCTGAACTCTTCCAATCCTTTGCTATTTCTGCTGCTACAGGATCTGTAACTGCTGTAAATACTGTTGGAATTTCTTTAGTTGCATTATATACAGCTTGAGCTGAAGTAGTAGCTATAGCTAATATTAAATCCTTCTTTTCAGATGCAAACTTTTGAGCTATAGTTTGAGCTGTAGGGTTGTCCCCTTGAGCATTTTGATAATCAATCTCTATATTCTTTCCTTCTTCATATCCCTTTTCTTTAAGCCCTTCAATAAATCCGTCTTTTGCAGCATCTAGAGCAGGGTGTTGAATTAATTGATTAATCCCGATGCTATAAACCTTATCTTCATTAGATGCAGATCCTCCATTATCTTTACATCCAACAAAAACGCTAGCAGCTAGTACGCATGCTAAGCCTAATGCTATTTTTTTCTTTCCTACCATGTTAACCATCCTCCTAAATATAACATAACAAATGATATTAAAATCTCCCACCTACAATTCTTCATTTTTAACCTTTAATTATTATTAAAATACTTACATTTGCAAATAATTAATATTATATTAATATCACAATAGAGATTTTATTATCATTTTAATATTTATCATATAATATCATAATTACTTTTTATTGTAAATATTAAATTACCTTTTCTAGTAAATACTTTTTACTCTCTCTTCTTTATTAATAAAAAAAAGAAACTTATACTTATATAAGTCTCCTTAATTTATTTCTTTATATAAAAAGTAATAACTATCACTAACTTTTATTTATTATACGTCTATTCTTGGAACAGCTCTATGTCCGATCCCTATTACTACTTCATCTAGATGTAACAACCCTACACTTAAAAATATACATACACTTAAGTGCTCATCTCTTCTAGCAATACCGATTTTCCCTCCAACATTTTGTCCACTAGCCCTATTCCAAACTTGCATTAAAGCATCCCTAGTTGCACCAATTACTCCGCCTTCATGCAAGTGTTCTTCTCTAATTAATCCATTTCTTTTGGAGGCTACTAATGCTCTTTCTAAAATCTTCGATGTAGATTCATTAATATTACCACCTATATTAACAGCTGTAGCTAATATACCCTTTTTCTTAAGCTCAACCTTTAACTCTTCTTCTTCCTCCCTAGATGATATTGCCATCCTTGTTGCATACTTAGCAACCTCTAAACTTGCATTCATCAAACTATCCTCCTGTACTTCTTTTAATAATCTATGTTTCAATAAATAATTTAAATCTTGTAGTCTTATATATTTTTAAGTGAAAAATAATTTAAAAGTAAATTATATCAATTGAAAGCATAGATTTTTATTTTTATTTAAGTTGAATACAAACTTCCTTAACTATCTATTTTATTCATTAAATATAACTTATTAAAATGTAAAACTTTATTACAACTTATATATTACTTTATTGACTCACACTTTTCAATAAAATACTTATTTAACTTATCAAGAGAACTAATTAATACTTCTTTTTCTTCATCTAGTAGACCATTCATCATTTCTTTTACCATTTCATTATGAAATCTTTCATGAAGTCTATTTGCTATCTTACCTTTTTTAGTTAACTCAACTAAAACAACCCTTCTATCCTCTTCTATCCTACTTCTTTCTACATATCCCTTTTTAATTAATCTATTTATAGACGTAGTTAATGTTCCAACTGTAATACCTAAGTCTTGTGCTACTTCACTCATCATTTTTTTAGACTTACTTCCTATCGCTTCAATAGTATGCATTTCTCTAACTGAAAGGTCAGAAAAATAACCACTCTTCAATGTCTTTTCTTCTATTTGAAGAATTTCGTTAAATATTTTTACTAAAAGCTCATTAACTACACTAGTTTCTTTTTGCATAATTAATTATCCCATCCTTTTTCTATCGTTACTTAATTAAATAATAATCTAATTTCTTATAAATTTCAATTAAATATCTACTTTTTAATAAAATATTTTGATAATCAAAGCTTTTATACTCATAAACTCTTCAAACAAGTGATTTTCACATAATATTTCTTCATATTTTCTCCATTTATAAATTAAAATTAAATATTTACTAATTAATGTCAATAGTCTATTATTTAATTATAACTAATATTAGGAGGCTACTATAATGAATTATACAAAGGTTAAATTTGAAATATATCTTCCTTTTGATTTTGTAGAGAAACTAAGAGAAGGAATTAACAGAACAGGTGCCCTTACTGTAGGAAAGTACGATAATTGCATTTCAATCACTGAGGTAAGTGGCTATTATAGACCTTTAAAAGGCTCTGATCCTTATTTAGGAAAAGCTAATTCTTTATCTATTCAAAAAGAAGCTAAAATGGAATTTACTTGTTCAAAGGATTTAGCTTTAGAAGTAATAAATGTAATTAAGAATATTCATCCTTACGAAGAACCAGTATATAACATAATCCCAGTAATAAACTAATGTCATAAAATTCGAAGCATTTTATTAATGAAAGAAAAAAATGAAAAAACATCTAAAAAAATCCTTACAAATTTTTTAAGAAATCTTTGAAACAAAAGAGGTTTTGCATTGCAAAACCTCTTCCTTCATTTTTTCATTCTTTCATTCCTTAACTTTTTCATTTAAAATGCTTTGCATTTTAAAATTACTTTTATTATAATGAACCTTTTTAAAAATCATGGAATATTTTAATATAAACAGTAATTTTTGAGGTAAAAATAATGAAAGTTGTTGTAATTGGAGGAGGCTTTGCAGGATGTCAGGCTGCTATACAAGCAAAAAAAATGAAAGCTGATGTCCATATTATTGAAAGATCAGATATGCTGCTAGGAGTAGGTAATGTTGGTGGCATAATGAGAAATAACGGAAGATTCACTGCCACTGAAGAATTAATCAATATTGGCGCAGGTGAAATTATCGAAATTATGGATGCTTTAGCTCTTCATACTGACGTTGACTTTTCTGGTCATAAACATGCAAGTTTAACTGATATAGGTAAAGCTGAACCTATAATAAGAAGATATATAGAGTCTTTAGGAATTAATATTCATTTCAAATCAAGAGGTGTAAATGTAATACTAGAAGATAATTATATTAAAAGTATAAAACTATCTGATGGTACCTTTGTTGATGGAGATGTTTTCATAGAAACTACAGGTTCTACTGGCTCTATGACTAATTGTAATAAATATGGTAATGGCTGTTCTATGTGTATATTAAGATGTCCTACATTTGGAAGCAGAGAAAGTCTAAGCTTAAAGGCAGGAATTAAAGATATTATAGGTGAGAGATCTAATGGTACCCCTGGTGCTATGAGTGGCTCTTGCGAAATGCCTAGAGAATCTTTATCTGAAGACCTTTTAGAGGAACTACGCATTAAAGGAGTAGTATCATTACCTATTCCTAAAGAAGATATTAATCTAGATAAATTAAGTCAAAAAGTTTGCCAGCAATATGCCCTTAAAGAATTTGCAGAAAATGTTATTCTTTTAGACACTGGCCATATTAAACTAATGACATCTTATTATCCTTTAGAAAAACTTAGAAAGATAAAAGGTCTAGAAAACGCAAGATATATTGACCCATTATCAGGTGGAACATCTAATTCTATTAGATATTTAGCTTCAAGCCCTAGAGATAATACAATGAAAGTAATTGGGATTAATAACATGTTTTGCGCAGGAGAAAAATCAGGTTTCTTCGTAGGACATACAGAAGCAATTGCTACTGGAGCTTTAGCCGGATATAATGCTGTAAAACTTATATTAGGAGAAGAATTACTAGCATTACCAAGAGAACTTTCTATAGGCGATATTATTGCATACGCAAATGAAACTTTAGAAATAGAAAATGGTAAGAGCATAAGACATACTTTCTCCGGTGGAGAATACTTTAATAGAATGAAGGAGTTAAACTTATATTCTACAGATAAAGAAAAAATCAAAAATAGAGTTAGATCACTATCCTTACTTGAAATATTTAATTCTTGAATTTTAATAGGAGCTGCCATAAGGCAGCTCCTAAAATATTAGTTTAAAAATATATTCTTTATTGCCCCTGTTGGACACTTCTTAGTACAAATTTGACAATTTATACACTTATCATAATCTACTTTAGCTAGGTTATTAGTTACATGAACTGCATCCTTTGGACAATTTCTTTCACATAACTTACATCCTATACAAGCAGATGAACAATTTTCCTTAACATGTCTTCCTATTTCAATATTATTACACTCTACTCTTACCTTCTTAGATACAGGTACAGATTCTATAAGTCCTTTTGGACAGATGTTAATACATGCTCCACAGTTTGTACATTTATCTACATTTACCTTTGCAACACCATTAACTATATCTAATGCTCCAAATTCACATACACTTACACATGTTCCAAGTCCTAAACATCCATACGAACATGATTTAGCTCCACCATCTATCATTAATGAAGCAGTAAGACAATCAGTAACCCCTTCTAATTCATATCTATTCTTAGCTGAATCGCAATCTCCATTACACTTAACATAAGCAGTCATTTTTTCTGCTGCATCTACTGATATTCCTAAGACTTCTCCAATATCAGCTGCTGTTTTAGCTCCACCAACTGAACAAAGATTAGGCTTAGCGCCTTCCATTACTACTGCTTCTGCATAAGCATCACAACCAGCAAATCCACAACCACCACAGTTAGCACCTGGTAAACATTCTCTTAATTTAGGTATTTTAGGATCAACCTTTACTTCAAAAGCCTTTGATGCAAAACCTAAAAGCACTCCAAAAACTAATCCTAATACTCCTAAGCTTAAAGTTGCATATAAAATATTCATATTAACCCTCCCTTAGTGTATTAATCCTTGGAATCCTAAAAAGGCAATTGACATTAATGCTGCTGTAAATAATGTAATTGGTAACCCTCTTAGAACAACAGGTATGTTTTCATTATTATCTATTCTTTCTCTAATAAATGCTAAAAGAACTATAGATAGCATATATCCTGATGATGCTCCTAATCCGTTAACTACAGATTCTATAAATGTATATCCCTCTTGTATATTAAGAGTAGCCATACCTAGAACTGCACAGTTAGTAGTAATAAGTGGTAGATATATACCTAATGCCTTATGAAGGGCTGGTGAAAGCTTCTTCATAGCCATTTCAACAAATTGAACTAAAGCAGCTATTACTAATACATTAGCAATAGTATCTAAATACTCAAGTTCAAATGTTACTAGTATGCCATTATAAACAAGCCATGACATAATAGAAGCTAATATCATTACAAACATTACAGCAAGTCCCATTCCTATTGCTGCATCTTTTTTCTTAGAAACTCCAAGGAATGAACATATCCCTAGGAATTTAGATAGTACAAAGTTATTTACTAGCATTGCTGCTATAAAAATCATAAACAATTCCATAAGTTACACCCCTCTAGTTTTTCTTAATATCTTTTATTTCTATTTTATCTGAAGTACCACATCCACCAGTACCACATCCTGAACAACTTCCACAACTATGCTCTAAAGTCTTAACTTCTTCACCAGTTTTCTTAGCTTTATTTATATTGTAAGCATTTAACACTACCATAAGCCCTCCTAGTGTAAAGAAAGCTCCTGGTGCTAATATCATTATAGAAGCTGGCTTAATAGCCTCAGGTATTACTTGTAATCCTAGTATTTGACCTGCGCCTAAAATTTCTCTAAAAGTACCTATTAAAAACAGTGCAATAGTGAAACCTAATCCCATACCTATAGCATCAAAAATTGAAGGTAAAATTTTATTTTTTGAAGCATATGCCTCTGCTCTACCTAAAATAATACAATTAACAACTATTAATGGAATAAATATACCAAGTGATGAGTAAAGACTTGGAATATATCCTTGCATTAACATATCTACAATAGTAACAAAAGATGCAATAACTACTATATAAGCAGGTATTCTAATCTTATCAGGAACAAGTTTTCTAATTGCTGAAATCATCATATTAGAAAATATTAATACTACTGTTGAAGCTAGTCCCATACCTAATGCATTTTTCGCACTAGTAGTAACTGCTAGAGTTGGACACATAGCTAAAACTTGAACAAAAATTGGATTTTCTGTTATTATTCCATTTTTTAATCTTTCAATTAATTTATTCATTACTTTCCTCCTAATTAATTACTAATTGGCACTTGCACTTGTGTCAGCATCAGTTTCTTCCTTTTGTTCTACCTCTTCACCTTTTATATTTTCTAAATAAAAAGTGATAGCTTCATTTACTGCTGTAACAGATGCCTTACTTGAAGTTGTTGCTCCTGAAATAGCTTCTACTTCAATATCTTTATTAGGAGTAACTTTTACAACCTCTAAAAGTCCTGTAGCTGGCTTATCCTTAAATCTTGATATAAACTTATCCTCAGAAATTTTCGCTCCAAGGCCTGGTGTCTCACTATGAGCTAACACTTTAACACCTGAAACTTTATCATCTTTTGAAATTGCAACTACAAAATCTACTGGTCCATGGAATCCCTTACTAGTAACTTTTAAAACATAACCTACTACATCACTTCCATTAACAGCTTCATATATTTCTTTAATGCTTCCTTCTTCTGCTAATTCAACATCCATATCTTGAATTTTTTCAGCCGTTGGCATTATATAATTTAAATCTTCTTTGCTGATTTTAGAGTTTTCTATAATTGCTTCCTTAGTTAAATCATTAGCAAATCCTAATAATAATCCAGCAATCATAGTTATAACAAGAAGGATTCCTCCTAGCTTAAAATTTTCCTTCATAACATTAAGCCTCCTTCTTAACCTTATATTTTTTAGTTGTTAAATAATCTATAAGAGGTGTACATAAATTCACAATTATTATTGCATAATAAGGACCTTCTGGATTAAATCCTTGAACTGCAATAACTGATGCACAAACCCCTGCAATAGCTCCAAATATATATTGTCCAAATTTTGTCATTGGAGTAGTTCCATAATCTGTAGTCATAAATATTGCAGCTAGGAAAAATGCTCCAGGTAATAATAAGTCTTTATCAAATACACTATACATAATCATAGCTGATGCTATAAATGCTATTGGACCTCTTAAACTAATTCTACCTCTTAACGCTAAGTATAATCCACCTAAGCATAAAGCTAAAATTGATACTTCACCTATATTTCCAGTCGCTTGTCCTATAATCTTATCTATTAAAGGTACTACTACTTCTGTAGCACTTGCTGAAGTTGTTGCATCACTTGCAGGCTTTGCCATAACCCCTGCCCAAGAAGCAATTAAGAATGCCTTCGTTGCTGCAGCTGGGTTCATAAAGTTTTGACCAAGTCCACCAAAGAATTGCTTAACTACTATGCTAGCAAATACTGATCCTATTATAGGAATCCATAAAGGCACATGAGTAGGCATAACAAGAGCCACTAATATACCTAAAACAATAGGACTTAAATCAGTAATAAACCTTGTCTTTTTAACATACTTATTCCAAATTCCTTCTGCAATTAGAGAAGTTAAAATAGTTGCAACAATTATTTTAACTGCATCTATTTTATAAAAATAAATACCCGCAAAAATTGCTGGAATTAAAGCAATAATAAAATCTATCATTATCTTATTAATCTCTAGACCTTTTTTAATATAAGGTGCTGGAGATATTTTAAGATTATTCTTTTCCACAGTCTTCACTCCTATTCAGATTTTCTTAATTTATTTAAAAGTTTTTGCTGTTTTAATTGCTTGTGCAATTTCAATATTAGATGGACATACATAACTACATAAGCCACAATCTATACACTTGTCCCCACCAAACTTTATAAACTCTTCTTTTTCATTTCTTTTATATAAGTCATAAAGCTTAATTGGATTCAACCCTTCAGGACAAACTCTTAAGCATTTGCTACAGTTTATACAGCTATAAACTTCATTTGAAGGTAAATCTTCATTAGATAAGAATAAAATACCTCTTGACTCAGAGCTTATTTTATTGTTTATATCATATACCTGTTTTCCGTTAAGAGATCCACCATCAACTATCTTAACTAAACTTTCAAAGCCTCCATTAACTGCTTCAAATATTTCTTTATATGTAGCTTCTTTCTTTAATACTAAAACTCTCTTTTCTTTTACTGCACTTCCATATACAGTTACAAAGTTTTCAATTGCTTTTCCTTCAGATGCTTGTCCTATTCTTATTACATCCACAATATCAATAATAAGGACATCTTCATCACTACCAAAAATCTTTTTAAATAGTTTTTTACTATTTAATTCTTCTATGCTTTTAACAGCAATTACATCATTAAATTCTTTTAAACTATTTACTAGTTTCTTGTCTTCCTTTGATGCTACTAGTTTAAATTCACATAGATTTTTAATTTTTTCAAACCCAACTTTTAAGTCTTCTTTTCTTTCATTTAAAATAATTTCATATCCATTTAAATTAGGTTGAAAACTAAAAGCCTTGATAATAATTTTTTTGCCTTTAATTTTTTCTAAAGATTCATTTATTCTTTCTTGCGCATCTTTAGTAAAGCTTTCCAAATTACTATTTTCTTCTTCCAAGACTTCAAATAATTTAGTATCCTTTAACATAAACATTTTATTAGAAACATTTACATTATTAAACAGATTACATAACACTATAAACCCTCCTACTATTGCTGCCTTAAAGACAGCTAAATTTAAAATTTAAAATGTACAATCAATGATGTAATTTGTTACAAATTACTAAAAAGTTTCTTATAAATTTTACATTATAAATTACACATTATGCCTCAGCTAAATTAAAATTTATTTGAAATTTCATTTTAGCAACGTTCTAATATTATCATAAAAGCACATTATGAACAACTTTAAGTAATTGTACTAATGAATAAATTAACAAATTGTTAAAATATTTTTCACTAATATCTTATACATTTTTCTAACAAATCCATATTAAACTATTACATTTTTATTATTTTAATAAAATAAAGTAAGTTTTAATTAAAACTTACTTTTATTAATTCTTTGTATTCTTTCAGATTTCTTAAATAGTCAAGTTCCTTATCCTTCAGCATATATTCAAGAAAGAAACTGTTTAATTCAACACTTTTATACAAATCTTTTATTGCCTTCTCGTATTCTTTTGCCTTTATATAAAAGCAACATCTATTATAATAAAGAAATGCTTCATCATAATTATTTTCAATTCCTTCAGAAATAATTTCTATTGCTTCCTTATATTCGCCTCTCTCAATATATATTATTGAAAGATTCAAATAACTAAATGGATAGTATTTATACTCTTTTATAGATTCTCTATAATAAAACTCTGCTTCCTTATAACATTTTAAAGCTTTATATATTACTCCCATATTAAATAATATTCTAAAATGCTTAGGATTAATTTCTAATGATTTCTTCATGTACTTTAGTGCCTTATTATAATCACCATTTTCTTCATAAATACAACCTAAATTAGCATTTGCCCATAAGTCATTTGGAACTAAATCTAAAGTTATATTGTAATATTTAATTGCTTCTTCTTTGTTCCCTAATTCATCATATGCATTAGCTAAATAAAAATATGCTCTATCATATGTTGTATCAATTTCCGTTGCAATCTTATAATACCTTATTGCCTCTTTGTAATTTTCTAGTTCATCATATATTACGCCAAGTCCATAGTATGCTCTTGCATCTTTATCATCAATTTCAATAACTCTTTTATACTTTTCCTCTGATAAATCTTTAAAACCTAATTTATCATATAATAATGCCATATCTAAAATTAACTCAATATCATTTTGTCCTTCATTTAATACATAAGCTTTCTTATAAAACTTTAAGGCTTTAACATATTCCTTACTACTTACAAAACTCCTTGCCATATTTAAGTAATTCTCGTATATATATTCTTTATTATTCATATAATCCTCTATTATTCCTCTATAAAATTAAGAACTCCTTTTATTATAACATTAAAGAAGAAGAACTCTATTATCACTATAAAAAATAAGACTATAAAATTATTTAATTCAAAATATATAGATGCTGATGATAAGAAAATATATAAACCACCTTCTATTAATACAGTTTCTCCTACCCATACAGAAAATTTCTTAATATCTTTTACTTTTGATAAATCAAATTTATTATTAATATATGTTAAGCTCTCTACAACGCCTTTTAAATATAAAAGTTTTTTACTTATCGCTACAGATCCCCCTATAAAGATTTCAATTATTCCCCATATTAAAATGCATAGTTTTAAAATCAAAATTATCCCTCCTTATTTCTAATTAAGACTAATATACATATTGTATAATATAAATTGTACTTTTTAAACATAAATAGTCTATCCCAGATGATTCAATTTATAAACTAAAATGAAATAAATTAATTAGGAGCTGTCAATGACAGCTCCTTTATATTTAATATTTAACTACAAATTTATTATCTTTTATCCCTATGGAGCATTTTCCTCCCTTAGATAACTTACCAAATAATATTTCATCTACTAGTAATGTTTTAAGTTCAGAATTTATAACTCTCTTAATTTCTCTTCCACCAAATTCCTTTGATAGACCTTTATCACTTATATTACTTAAAACTTTACTACTTATTGTTATTTCGATATTCTTTTCCTTTAATTTCTCTTTAAATTTACTAATTTCTTTCTTAGTAATATCTAGTGCCATTTCTTTGTTAATTTGATTAAATACTATAATTTTATCCAGTCTATTTCTAAACTCTGGCGTGAAGCTTCTTTTCACTTCATCATCTATAGCATCTAAATTTAAACTTTTTCTACCAAATCCCACAAGATTCTTTCCAATATCTCTTGCACCTGCATTTGAGGTCATAATGATAATTGTATTTCTAAAGTCAGCTTTTCTTCCTTTATTATCTGTTAATGTTGCATAATCCATTACTTGAAGTAATACTCCTAAAATATCAGGATGAGCTTTTTCTATTTCATCTAAGAGTAATACACAATTAGGCTTCTTTCTAATAGTATCAGTTAAAAGTCCGCCTTCTTCATAACCTACATACCCTGGAGGAGATCCAATTAATTTAGCTGCAGCATGCTTTTCTCCATATTCACTCATATCAAATCTAACTAAATCAACCCCTAGAGTTTTAGCCAAAACCTTAGCTATTTCTGTCTTACCTACTCCTGTAGGTCCTACAAATAACATTGATGCTATTGGCTTATTTTCATCACTTAAACCTGCCCTAGACATTTTAACACATTTTGTAACTTCTTCTACTGCTACATTCTGCCCAAAAATATTTTTCTTAAGTTCTTTTTCTAATATTTTCAATGACTTAACTTCAGTATTTTCCACTACTTGCTTAGGTATATGACAAGTTTTAGAGATAATTTCTTCAATTACATCTTCATTAACTATACCATTTTTATATTTACTTCTATTAATATCTACAAAAGCTCCTGCTTCATCAATAATATCTATAGCTTTGTCAGGTAAAAATTTATCATTCATATATTTTGAACTTAAGTTAACAGCTGAACTCAAGGCTTCAGAAGTATATTTAACATTATGGTAGCCTTCAAATCCTTCTTTTAATCCTTCTAATATATTAATAGTTTCATCTATAGAAGTTTCTTTAACTTCTATAACTTGAAATCTTCTAACTAAAGCCTTATCTTTTTCAAAATACTTTTTATAATCATCATAAGTAGTAGCACCTATAAATCTTATTTTACCTTCTAATAGATAGCCTTTTATTAGATTTCCTCCATCTAAGGAACTACCATTTAAGGCTCCTGCTCCTACTATATTATGAATTTCATCAATATAGATTATTGGATTATCATAGGTCTTTATTTCATCTAGAACTTGTTTAATTCTTTCTTCGAAGTCTCCTCTATATTTGGTACCTGCTAAAAGACCACCAACATCTAAAGAAAATATTTTGGCATTTTTTAATTTATCTGGAACATTGCCTTCTTTTATTAATTTCGCAAGTCCCATGGTAATAGCAGTCTTACCTACTCCTGGTTCTCCAATATGAACAGGATTATTTTTAGTTCTTCTACATAGGATTTGAATAGTCCTATCGATAATATCCTGTCTACCTATTAAAGGATATTCTTCCTCTTCAACTGAATCTGTTAAATTTCTGCAATAGGTATTTACTACGCTCTTTTCCTTATTAACTTCTTCTTTGTTTACCTTTATAATCTTAATTGCATCCTTGGCAAGATTTTCTTCTTCTGACTTGTTATGTGATAATTCAAATAATAGCTTTTGCTTATCTATTCCTTGTTTTTCAAGGTAATAAACAGCGTGGCTATCTTTTAATGCATATAAAGCTGAAATCACATGTTCTAATGCTACAAAATTTCTTTCGCTAAATGCTGCTTGTTGAGTTGATACTATTAATATATTCTTTATACCGTAACTTTCTTCTGGATCTCCATCTTCTTGCTTATCTATATATTCATCAATATATTTAATTAAATCACTTCTAAGCTCATCTATATTACCATTTAATCTTGATATTACATTTGTAAAGCTACTTTCTTCTAAAGCACTTAATAATAAATGTTCAGGAGTTACATATTCATTATTATTTTCTTTAGCTATACTGTACGCTCTTAGTAGTACATCTCTTACAATCTTACTTATATCCATCTTAATCCCCCTCTACTGTAAGTTTAAACGGAAATCCTTCTTCCTTTGCCATAGACATAGCCTTATTAGCTTTTGATACTGCTATATCATAGGGATAAACTCCTGCTACGCCTCTACCATTTTCATGGACTTCCATCATTATTTTATTAGCTTCCTCGAATCTCTTATTAAAAATTATATTTAAAACTGCAACTACGAACTCCATAGTTGTAAAATCGTCATTATGCATTATAACCTTATAATTTTTTGGCTTCTTTATCTTATACTCAATCTTATCTATTACTCTTGAATTAGTTTCCAAAATTTAGCTCCTCCATATTTAGCTTCTTTAATAAAGGAATGAATATCTTTTTATATATTATATTATTTATGTTCAAAAAATACTATGGTTTAAATAAGATTATGTTATATTTTATCTTTTAAGACACGAATAGACTCTATATCATATATTATATAGAGGTGATTATCTTGGATGATGAAAGATTTAATTCATATAATAATGTAAGATCTAACGAGGATGGTACTTATTTAACACTATATGAAACTAATGAAGTATTAAAACAATTACCTAAAATATTAAGTCAAATGAAAAATATCATTTTAAGTAATACTCATAATTTAAATATATTACAAAATGAAGTTAAATCAATGAAAGATGAGCAAGAAAAATTTAGAAAAGATGTTACAAGAGCACTTAATATAATTTCTAGTAAATTTAGCAACATAGATCAACTTGAAGATGATTTAAAGACTTTAGACCAATCCTTAGCAAGAAAGATTAGTGATATTGAAGATGAAATTGTATTAACTCAACAAATCACAACTAAAAACTTTAATGAAGTTTTGAAATTTAAAGAACATTGGAAAATATAGTTTTAAGGCTATTGCAAATTAATTATGCAATAGCCTTATTTATTAAATTGCTCCATTTATTAAATATAATAATAATAATATGCTAATTATAGCACAAATATTAGTAATAGCTTGGGATTTTCTTTTTTTAACTACCTCATCCGATTTATCTTCAGTTGAGTAACTAAATAAATGTGTAAATTTATATAAAAGTTCCTTCATTTTACCAACTCCTAAACTTTGCGCAAAAAGGATAGTATAAAACTATCCTTCTTACATTTATTTTATTTTAATATTATTTATAGGGCTTTATTATGCTTCAGCTTGTTCTAATTCTAAGTTCTTCTTATCAGCATATGCTACGAATGGGAAGTAAATTAAAGCTGAAATTACAATGTTAACTAATGCTACTGCAGCACCTTGCCATTGTCCAGTTGCTAACCATGCAGAGATGATTGGAGGACAAGTCCATGGAACTACTGCTGATGCTGGTGCTACGAAACCAACTACGCTTGCAAAGTAAGCGATACATGCAGATATAATTGGTGCAGCGATAAATGGAATAATATAAATTGGGTTTAACACTATTGGTAAACCGAATATTAATGGTTCGTTAATATTGAAGAATGCAGGACCACCAGCAACATTTCTAATTTGTTTGTTAATTTGTGATTTAGATTTAACCATCATAACAATAACTAAAGCTGCAGTTAATCCAGATCCACCAAGGTTAACATATGAGTCTAAGAATTGGCTGTTGATAATATTGATTCCTTCAGTGTTACCAGCTGCTATAGCTGCCATATTTTCAGCAGTTAATGCTAAGAATATACCATTGATAACTGGTGCTAAAATATTTGAACCGTGTAATCCAAAGAACCATAATACTTGTTGTAGTAATATTATGAATAGTAATACTGGTAATGAGTTAGAGAATACCATTAAAGGTTTAGAAATTCCGTTATATACATGTAAGTAAACATCAGCATATCCAAATGCTTCACATATAGCAAATACTATACCTACTAATACTAAAACAACTGCTGTTGGTAATAATGCTGAGAATGATCTAGCAACTGCTGGAGGTACTCCATCAGGTAAAGTAATGTTTAACTTACCACTCTTAACTAACTTAGCAAATATTGTACCAGTAATTAATGTTGTAATAAGAATAGTTACAAGTCCTGCAGAACCTAACCATTTTGCAAATATACCAGGTTCCCAACCTACTGTACCTAGGTCAAATCCACCCCAAGTAACTGGAGCTTTGTATGCCATCATATTAGTTAATATTAAGCTTGAAGCCATAGTAACTAATCCAGTTGAAAAACCGTCAACGTCATAAGATTTACCTAATGCATATCCTATAGATATTGCAGCAAATAATCCCATTAAGAACATTGATCCAGCATAAACGTTAAGAGCTATAACATCTAACCAGTGTAAAGCTCCACCTTCTACGAACATTGCTTTAACTGAATCAACTGGGAAGTTATGGATTAATAATCCAAAAGATCCAACGATCATAAGTGGCATTATTGTTGCGAAACCATCACGAATTGCAACTAAGTGTCTTTGAGCACCAATCTTAGATGCTACAGGAACAATATAACGTTCCATCCAGTCCATAAATTTTTGCATGAAAAATTCCCCCTTAAAATTGTGTTTTTATATTGACTGATTTCCCCTCAAATATTTGTACTAATAATTTCATTATATAGAGTCAATCAGTTAATAACTTTATTAAAGTAAAACCCTTTACATTAACTTGTCTAATTTTTGGTGTTAATGTATTTTGTTTTCTTGCCTATATATAAAGCAATTTGCATGCCAACTTTTGTACAAGTTGTATTTTTCTCTAACCTGGCTATTTTACTACGTCCTAGGACTTTAATCCTTTACACACTTCTTCTTCTTCTTCTGTGTAAAATTATTACACAGAATCACAAACTAATTTGTTTGTGTAATTAAATGTTACAATTGTAAATCACTTCAATGAATTACTATTATTTTCTTGAATATATTTATATTCTCGTGATTTGTACTATATAACTTTAATTCCAAATATAACTCTATATTTATATTAAATTTAGAAGTCCTTATATTTTATTGCATTTAGTTATGTAACTATTACTTAATTTTGTTATATCTTATAATTATTATTTTATTACAATTTTATTATATTTATATTAAACTTATTACAACAGTATATAAGTAATGTACTACCAGATTATCTAATGGCTTAATTGAGTCCTATAATAGCATTATACTGCTGCACTACTATCACTCTAAAAAGCTGACAATCCATACTTTTTTTAAATATAACACTATTATCTGATGTTTTTTCTATTTGCTATCTTTTAATGAGGATCCCGTAAATGGATTAATATATTCTTTTTGCATCTTCATTTTTTTGTGTGATAAGTTTTCTTGTAATAACTATACAGTACACCTACTATGATTTTTTCATTTTGCAATTATCATTCATTTTAATTTTATAATAAGAGTTCTTTCTTTAAAGATTAGCCTTCTTAATTACTGACATAGCCAGTAGTTTTCAATACAATAAAAAAAATCTGGCTTAAGCCAGATTTTTTTAACACTAAACTCATATTACTTTTTAAGCTTAAATGAGAATTTACTCCATGGTTTAATGTAATCTAATAAGAATACTTCCTCTTCAACTATTCTAGCAACTACATTAGTCTTACCTGTGTTCTTCATATCTTTTAAAGCTACTTGTAATTCTCCTGCATATCTAGTGTATAAATCCGAATCAATTAATATGTCCCCTCTTTTTATATCTACCACGTTATATGGTGGAAAACTTTCACCCTTATACTTTACCCTGCTTTGTGTACTTCTTGCCATGTATTCTGATGCATCTCCTCTATTAAAGTGGAATTCATCTAATACAATAACTTTATCTAGATCTCTAATGCCCTCTATTAATTCAACGTTAAATTCTAACATATCCTTATTAATATTGCTTAAAGCTTCAAGCTCTTCTTCTGATGCAAATGCATTTGCAATTATTACATCATCCACTAACCCCGTCGCAAATAAATGCTTAGCTTGAACATCAATTGGTAAATCTCTATGCATTTCTAATGTGCATAATCCTTCTGAAACTGGCCAAGGACCAAAATTAGCAGATGGAGAGTTTACAAAAGCAGCTGTTCTTATTCCAAGTTCTTTAAATTGTTTACTTGATGAAATAAAGTTATCATAACATAATCCAGTATATATGTGTGGATAGAAATTATGACATCCATATAAATTATTTAAATTAGCTTTATATGAAATAATATTATCAACATACTTTGTTCCATTACTGATGTTTAATTCAATTTTTAACCCATACTCATTGTAAGTCATTACTGACTCTTCATATCCACTAAACCCCATGTCTAGCCTTATACCTGAAAGTCCCATATCTTTAAATACTTTTAAATCAAATATAGACGCTTTTAAATTGTTAAATACAGTTGGATCTATATCTGCTATTACTTCCATATCATTTTCATTTGCTACTTTTAATATTTCTTTAAACTCATTTATTACTAAATCTAAATCTTTGTCACTTGCAGAGATTAAACAAGTAAAAATTCTTTTAAATCCATATTTTGCAGCAAGCTTAATATAATCCTTAATTTCTTCAACAGTTGAATTATTAGGATATATAGAAATACCTAACTTATGCATCTTAACATTCCACCTTATTTAATCTTTCATGAAGAGCTATTATTTCTTCAGCTAAGTCTTTAACAACTATTGAAGTCATTAAATGATCTTGAGCATGAACTAATAATAAAGATACTTCAGTCTTATTACCTGCAGCTTCCCCTTGTATTAAGTTTGTTTGAGTTGCATGTGCACTACCTAAAGTTTCTTTTGCTTGTTCAATTAATTTCTTAGCATCTTCAATTTTTCCTTCTTTAGCCGCTTGCATAGCTTCCATAGCATAACTTCTAGCTTCACCACTAAAAACTATTAAATTCATAATTATTTCTTCCATCGTTACACTCCTTTTACGATTAATGCTACTAATTAACTTACTATTTTAATAAATCTAATGCTTGCTTTAAAACTTTTGGTCCATTCATTGTTCCATAATCAACAGTATTAATTACTGCAACAGGAATATTCTTTGGATCAAATTTAGCCTTCATTTTATTTAATAAAAATCTAACTTGTGGTCCTAATAATAATACATCTATTTCATTTTCATGTTTTGTTAATTCTGCTTCACCTACAGCATTTATTGTACATTCAACACCTTGATCTTTTGCTGCTGCTTGCATTTTAGTAACTAATAGAGATGTTGACATCCCAGCTGAACAAACTAATAATATTCTTTTCATATTAAAAACCTCCTTAATTTATGTAACTAATTACACTAATATATAAAGCAATTTTAATGCCAATTTTAATATGCTATTATTTTTAACACAAATTTTATTTAAAGTGCACTATTACTGCTTTCAGACGAATTGCTATAAAAAAATCAGTGTGTAACTAAATATTACACACTTTCATTTTTGTTTTTTTTAGCATTTTAAAATTACACAGATATTTTATTGTTAATAACCATTTTAACTATATGTGCAAGTTCATCTTCGCCTATATTTATATTATATCTTTCTTCTAATAGTTTTAAACATTGTTTTATTAGAATAAATTCTTTATTATTAGCATTTCTGAATTCATTTAACATTACGAAAGGCGTTTCTTTACCACCCTTAGTAAGTTTATCTATTAAGAAACAAATATGAATTAATATTCCTATTTTAACTTCATGAATTAATTTAATACTTAAATGCTCTTCGATCTTTTCTAATGTTCTTCTTATATCACTAACAAGTTTATAAGAATCTATATTTTCAATTTGCTTTTCCATACTTTCAACGATTTTATAATATTCGTCTTCTTGTATTATCAAACCTTCTAAATCATTTATTCCACTTCCAGATAAAATTTCTGCAGCAGATATAAAAGGTATATTAGGATAATAAGTATTCATAACTCCAACTATTGCCAAAACATTATACTTTTTACTTAACGATTCTATATTACTATAAAAATCATCCTTATCTATAATATTTAAAGCATAAATCTTTATATTTGCTTTACTATGCATATTATTTTCAATAATTTCTTTAAGTCTTTGAGCTGAACCATCTCCTGTAAAGCAAGATGTTACTATTATATTTTCTTTTCTATCTATTTTTGAAACAATACCTTGAATTCCATATCTCTTAATTTCAAAACACGCTTCATATATTTCATTTAAACTTCTTCCATTTATAGCCTTTCTACCAGCTTCAATTACTAAAAGGGTAGTTACCATATCTAGAGTTTTTACTTTAACATCTAATTCTTCCTTAATCATATCAGCGAAATTAGTTAAGGAACCCATATCAACTAAAATAAACACACCTTTATCATTTTTAATTTCTTTAACTTTATTTTTAGCTATTCTATACATGTCTTCAGCCTTCATACTTAATGGCATATCTAAAGCTTTTACATACTCTTCTCCTATTAATGAGTTTGCTACTTCAACCATTGAAGAAGCAGTAGTATGTCCATGCATAATTACTAGGACAGAAACTCTATCATTATTTTCCGTATCCTTTTTGTAAGGATTAGTAGCTAAAAACATAGTTATATATCCTATTTCGTCCAGAGGAACTTCTACTCCAAATCTTTTATCTATCATGCTTGCTATTTCCATAGAAACTATGAACTCTTGAGCATATTCTCCTCTAATAAAATTGAGTTTAGGATGAAATATTTTTATACCCTTTCTAATTCTCTCTAAACTGCCTTGAATATGAAGAGCTAAACCATAATAAACTCTTATATCAAATTGCCTATTTAATTTATTAGAAGCATATTCTAGTATTTCTTCAACTAAGTCAATTATTTCATTGTCAACAGCCTTAGACAACTCATCTTTTCTAAACTTTTCCGGGAGATCTCTAATATATTTTCTAAAATATTTCTCAATATCAATATTTAGAATCTCATCTATTTCTTTTTCTTCAATACCTTCTTTTTTTAATTCTTCAATTTTCTTTTCTATTCTATCATAAAACATATTGCCATCTTTTACTTCATCAATCAGAGTCTCATCTTCGATAATATTCATTTTATTATTTGCAGAAAATTTTAATACATCACCCATATTGCTTAAAATTTCATCTATTTCATCTCTATAATTTTGTAACTTCATAAGACCTAACTTCACTCTTTGATGTAAGTCTTCTTGCTCTACTAAAATATAGTCTTTACTTTTAGCTTTATACTTTAAAAAAGCTCTTGCACAAGATAACTGTATATCACTCTTTAATTGTCCTATATTACTCGGGCAATCATATAATAAAAAAGATATTAACGCATTTTTATTGAAGTAAATACTCTTTGAAACTCTATGAGATTCATTTTCAATAAATTCTCTTAATAAGTAATATCTTTCTTTAATAGTTTTTTCTTTTAATGATGGTAAAGTTATTACCATTGGTATTCTTCTAGTAAAAGTTTTTAATAGGAAAGATTGTGGATCTTCTGTTGTCGCTGCTATTATTTGAGCCTCAACATGTACTAAGTTCTCAGTATCACCAAGTACTCTAAAAAAACCTTTATCTATATAAGTAAATAGCATCTCTTGTCCCTGTGGAGATAATCTATGAATTTCATCTAAGAATAATATTCCTCCATGAGCCCTTTTTAACAGACCATCTTTATCTGAATCTGCACCAGTATATGCACCTTTTTTAACACCAAATATTTGTGCCATTACTAATTGTGGATTATCTGCATAATCAGCACAATTAAATCTTACAAAAGGAGCATTTTCATCTATAACCTCAGATTCTTTTGCAAAATTGTACATTGCTTCAGCAAACAAAGATTTACCAACACCAGTTTCTCCAAGTATTAAAGTATGAAGACCTCTAGGTGGATATAAAATTGCAGCCTTCGCTTGTTGAATAGGTACTTCCAAGCTATTCTTCGCTCCAACTAATGTATCTAAGGTATTTCTTTTTAATTCAACCTTATTACTCTTTGCTTTTTCCTTGTCTTTTCCATCTCGCTTAGTTACACAACTATACTTAACTGGATGTCCTTCACTTTTGTTAACAGCACCCTCTTTATAGAGCTGATTTAGATATCTGCTTACATTAGCTCTGTCTAAGTTCATAAAAGCGCTTACATCACTTGCTGTCACACCATCACTATTTTTAGTTTCTAACTTCTTTAATGCATCAAAAACTTCACTAATCTTACTCATAATTTACCCCCGATTCTAATGTAAACTTCTACATCTATCTATTTTATCATATATTGATTCCATTTACATTAATAATTTATTAATAACTTCACAAAACTGTAATATTATAAAATAGAAGTACCATCACTAAAGCATTTAGTGATAATACTTCTATAAATGAATTTAAATATATTTAATCAAAAATAAATATTCTAAATTTCTAAATATTAGTGATAAAATTTCTAAATCTTAAAGTATTTAATAAAACTGATCCTAAACTTAAGTTCATTATTAAAGCTGCAATCATAGGCTTTAATAATGGACTACAAAATCGAAATAATATTTCTCAATAAAGTAAATTTAAAATTTATTTAAATCTTACTTTAAAGTACTCTTCAATATTATTTCTTATAGCAAATATTGTAGCTTGTACCCGGTCCTCAACTTCAATCTTCTTAAAAATGCTTGTTATATAATTTTTTATAGTTTTTTCAGATAAAAATAATTTCTCAGCTATCTCCTTATTTTTTAATCCTCTAGAAATTTCTAATAATATGTTAATTTCTCTGTTAGTTAGAAAATCTAAACTTTCTTTTTCGATATTTTTTAAGCTGATATCTTTTTTAAAGTCACTAAACATTACTTTTATTAAAGACTTATCAATATACTTTTCACCCTCATATACAGTTCTAATTGCATTTACTACTTCAGCACCTGCAGATTCTTTTAATATATATGCATCTGCTCCAAGTTCTATTGCTTGCATTATGGTTTTTCTATCATTTTCTACAGTTAACATAACTACTTTCACATCATTAGATAGGGATTTTATTTCTCTTAAGGTATCAATTCCACTTTTTCTTGGCATATTGATGTCTAAAAGAACTACATTACATTTATTAATATCTATATTTTTTAAAAGATCATCCCCATCAGAAAATTCTCCTGTTATAACCAAATCATCTTCGAAACTTATTATTCTATTTAACCCTTCTCTTATTAAAGCATGATCATCTACTACAATAACATTAATTATATTTTTCATTTTTCCAACCCTTTCTACATATTGGCAGTTTAATCTTAAAAGTTACCCCATCACCTTCAAAGGACTTAATATCAACTCTTCCTCCTAATGATTTAACTCTTTCATATATACCTAAAAGCCCATAACAGTTTCCCTTTCTTTTAGTACTTGCCAATGTTTCTCTTACATTAAAACCAATACCATCATCTTTCACAAATATACATATGTAATCACCAATATAATTAACTTTTAAATCAACAGTTTTAGCCTTCGAATGTTTTTTTATATTATTTAATATTTCTTGTACTATTCTATATGCTGATATTTGAATTATTTTATCTATTTCCTTTGGGAAATCTTCTATGAATGAATGTATCTCTATATTATTTTCTTGAGTAATCATATTTATTAATTCATTTATTGCATCATTAAACCCTCTTTCTTCTAAAGATAAAGGTCTTAAATCATAGATTATTCCTCTTACTTCTTTCAAAGCCATTTTTACATTTGATTTTAAATCCTCAAGTTCTTTTATTCCTTTTTCTAAATCTTTCTGTACTACAACTTTACAAAAATCTATTCTCATCATTGCATTTGCTAAGTATTGAGCCGGACCATCATGTATTTCTCTAGCAATTCTTCTTCTTTCTACTTCCTGAGCTTCTAATATTTTAATTTCATTTAACATCTTAGAGTTATCGTCCTCGTCCTTTAGAATTTCAAAGAAATTACCTTGTAAGTAACCTAATGCTATATTAATTTGATTAACTGCACTTTCTGCTTCCTCTATACTTTTTATATAATCTCTTAAAGTTCTTTCTAGCACATCTCTTTTTAGAATCAACTCTTTTTCTTCATTTTGTTTAGTAATAAATTTAACCCTAGTTTCTAGAGCTTCTTCATATACTTCCTTAAAAAAATCTTGATTCGCATTAGGTGTTTTTTTGGACTCTTCAACTAGTTTAATCCTCATATATTTATCTATTTTCTCTAAAGCATCAACTTCATCTATAACTTCACTTAACTTTGCTTTAATCATTTTAAGTTCTTGCTTACTTACCTCAAAGTCATCTCTCATCTTATCAGAGATATTAAAAATTTTGCTTTTCCCATCATTTATTTCTTCAATTACATCATTTATTATTTCTTTTATATTATCATTTGAATATTTCGGTCCCACTATTACCCCTCCAGCACTACGTAAATTAATCCTTATATTATTCTTTTCGTAAAAAACAAAATGTACTTTATTTGATAAGTTAAAACTTATCAAATAAAGTACATTTTTATACAGCCCATTTTTTATTTTTAGTGAAAGATATATTCAACCATTTTTTCAAGTCAAAATGATTTGTATTATTATCAATAAACTCTCTAACCTTGTCCATATCTTCTACAGACTTTATTTTAGATTCATTTGATACTATAAAATCAATTTCAATTCTAAGTTCTCTTCCGATCTTAGCTACTCTAGCTACAGAGTCGTCAATATTATATTCTTGTTGTATAGTTTTAACTAAATTATTAATATCACAATTAATTTCTTCATCTGCACTAGTATTTATTAACTCTTTAAATGCATCTATAATTGAAGTAATTGGCATCTTTAAAAATATACTCGATGTTAAAATTACCATTCCAGGATCAACATAGCTTGAAAGATTATTCAATTCTAATTTCTTAAAGATTATACCTATAATGAAACCAACTAAAACACCAACACTAAGCATGGCATCCATAAGCCATTGATCACTTTCTACCCTAACTATCTCAGAATTAAGATTTTTTGATGATTTTTTCATGTATAAGTAAATCAAAGTACATCCAATTGAAGATATAATAGAATAACCAAGAGCAAAGCCCTCATCTACATTATTGCCACCGTTCATTACTTGTCTTATAGCTGAAAACATAGTAATTGAGCACATTATAAGTAAAACTATAGATTTTATAATTACTAATATAGGTTCTAATGTTGATTTTCCAAAAGGATAGTTTTTAAAGTCCTTCTTATTAATGAAATTTGTAATAATAATTGCAAATATCGCAAGTCCTAAGCTAATAAATGAGTAAAGGCCATCAAAACTAATCATTTTAGAATTTATAGCTCATCCCCAGGCAATACCTAAAACTGCGAAGAACAAACCACCAACAGCCGAAAATTTAAGCATTTTGTTTTCCGCTTTCATAATATCACTCCTTAAACATACTATTCTTATTGATATTTTATTCTTTTTAACTAAAAATCTCAATTGACTAAGATGTTATATAACTTCTATTAATATGGTTATTTATAAAAGTAGTTATTTATAAAAAAAGCATAAAAGTACCTTATATTCTTTCTATTTATCCCTAAAAGTGTACCTATATTTTTTTAAATTCATTTAATACTTTGTTTTTATTATTAAATAATTATTTAATTTTTCTGCTACTTTTTCTTATACTAATTATTTTCATTCCCTATTATATAAATCCATTACTTACTTTTTAAGTTTAACATATATAGATATAATGTTAATATTTACGTGTATTTTTATTAAGATTTAAATATATTATAGTATTTTGGTAATTTTTAGTATGTATTATTGATTTTTGTATTGAATTTAATAGGCTTTGGAGGTAAACTATATATGCAAGGTTATCCTTGAATAATATAAAGAAAGTTGGTACTTATGGATAATAATAACATTAACACCGAGGAACAAAAGGAAGTGGTAACAAGTTCTAAAAAAAGTACAATTTTCACACCAAAGTTTTTAAAAATATCTATTGTTGTATCACTTGTAATACTATGCCTTGTAGCATTCTTTTTTATAAAGAATACTAAATTGATCAATAGTTATGCAGATAAGGTCTATCCTGGTGCTTATATATTAAGTAAGGATTTATCTGGCCTAAATGAAGAAGAACTAAAAAACAGTATTACAGAATTATTACAGGATATAAGTAATAAAGAGCTTTTAGTTAAAGCAAATGATTCTGAGTTTAAAACTCTTTACAAAGACTTAGATGCTTCTTTAAACTCTGAAGAATTAATAAATGAAATTTTAGACTTTGGTAAAAATGAAAGCTTCTTTAAAAAGCGTAATTTAATTAAAAAGCCTGAAAATAGGGAATATGAATTTGAAGTTTTATTTAACGAGGAAAAATTAAATGCTTTTGTATCAAACATTTCAAGTTCAGTAAATGTAGCTCCAACTGATGCTTCAATCAATATATCTGGAGGTTCCATTAGTATATCTAATGACTATACTGGACTTAAATTAAACTCTGATGAACTTATTAATAATATTAAAGATAAAATTAAAGATATAAAAGCTCCTAATTTAGTTGAAGTAACAGGAAATGTAGAAGTAGTTGAAGCTGATATTAAAGCCTCTGCTTTAGGTACAGTACAAAATAAACTTTCTTCCTTTACTACTAAGTATTCAAGTGGTCCAAGCGGAACAAACCTTCAAATTGCTGCAAGAAATATAGACAATGTAATAGTAATGCCTGAAGAAACTTTTTCAACAGAAAAAGCAATAGGTCCAACTACTAAGGAAAATGGTTTCGTTGAAGCTAATACTTATGTAGGTGGAGAAGTTGTACCTGGCGTTGGAGGAGGCGTATGCCAAGTATCCTCAACTTTATATAATGCTATGCTTAGAGCAGGTATTATTCCTATTGAAAGATTAAATCATATGATGCCAGTTTCATATGTTCCTATAGGATTAGATGCGACTTTAGCAGATAATTTAATAGACTTAAAATTTACTAATACTTCCGACTATCCTATAGTTATTAATACCTATGCTGGAAACGGAAGCTTAACAATTGAGTTTTGGTCAGATATTTCTATAAAGAATGGAATGACTTATGAACCAGTATCTGTACCTCAAGGTCCTTTAAGTGCAGATGTTTATTTAAATACCTATAACTCAAATGGAGAACTTGTAAATAAAGAATTTTTAGATAGAAGTACCTATCAACCACTTCCAAACTAAAAGGGCTGTTAATAACAGCCCTTTTTTCATTTAACAATTAATAAAAAAACTCCTTAGGGAGCTTTTTCCTCAATTTTTCATTATTCATTATTAATTATCTTCCCCTGCTAAATATCCAGTTGAAAATGCCATTTGAAGATTATATCCACCTGTCTCAGCATCAATATCTATAACTTCCCCAGCAAAGAATAATCCATTAATGATTTTACTTTCCATAGTAGAAGAGTTTATTTCCTTTACACTTACTCCACCACTAGTAACCATAGCTGCTTTTATAGTAATGGTATCTACTACAGTTAACTTCATTTCTTTTATGTATCCTATTAATTTTAATTCATCTTCCTTTTTAAGTTCAGATACTTTAACTTCAGTTAATTCTAAGATATTTAAGATTTCTTTTATAAAATTTTGAGGTAAATATTCTTTCAAATTATTTAAAAGGCTCTTATTACTACCTCTTATTATTTTTGATAGTTCTTCTTTTGATATTTCAGGTAGAAGATCTATATAAATTTCTACTTCCCTATCTTGTAATATCTTGTTTATATAAGAAGAAAATTTTAGAACTCCTGGTCCAGATATTCCAAAATGGGTAAATAACATATCACCTTGTCTTTGAATTTTCTTTTTCTTTATAGTAGTACTTATTACTGCTTCTTTTATAGCTATACCTTGTAGATTCTTTACAAAACCCTCTTTAATTACAAGAGGAATAAGAGCAGGATGCAAGTTATTAATAGTATGACCATGATTTTTCAATATATCAAACATACTACCATCTGAGCCTGTAGTAGGATAGCTCTTCCCCCCTGTTGTTACAATAACTTTATCTGCATATATTTTATTTCCCTCTTCCGTTAATACACCTTTAATAGTATTATCTTCAACTAATAAATCAGAGACTTTTGTATTATAATAAGTTCTTACATCATTTTTCATAAGATCTCTTTTAAATATTTCTATAACCTCATCTGCTTTATCACTTTTTGTAAAAACTTTTTGGTCATACTCAACTTTATACTCTAATCCCTTACCTTTAAAGTACTCTAATAAATTATAATTAGAAAATGTATAAAGGGCACTATATAAAAACTTTTTATTAGTTACTATCTTTTCAAAAAATTCTTCTATATCTCTATTATTAGTAATATTACATCTTCCGCCACCAGTAAGTTTAAGTTTTTTTCCTATTTCACTATTTCTTTCTATTAAAATAACTTCATTATTTCTTGAAGCTGACAGAGCTGCCATTATACCTGAAGGCCCTGCTCCAACCACTATCACCTTTGACATATTTTTCTCCTTGTTAATCTTTTTTTTACTATTATATACTAAAAATAAAATAAAATCACTTAGAAAGTCCCAAGTGATTTTATTTTTTATAATGATTTCAACCTTTTATTTATAAAATTAAAAACTAAATTCCATAAAATTATATTTAATATAATTAACACCACAGCATATATTATGCCGATATTAAATTTTATTGCAAGATAATGAGCTCCCCACAACAATAATACACAGAACATAGATGCAAATACAGAAATTAAACTTTCACTACTATTAGTAGCTTCAAATTTTCTTGAGAAAGGCATTACCTTTTTTAAGATTAAGAAGTTTAATACTGTTAATATTGTAAAAGATAAAACTGCGATTATTAGATGTATAATAACTTTTCCTCCAAAAATCCAAATAAATATTAATGATAATATTATAAATGGAGGCATTATCAATTTATAAAAAGCTCCCTTTATTACTCCTTTAAATACATTTTTATAGCTATTAATAGGTGCCACCTTATATATCCAAGCGCCAAGATATCTTTCTGAATAACTAAGCATAATAATTATATTAGGAATAACTAAAGCAAAAGCATACACTGATAAAAACATATTTGAATTTCTAACTGATAATATAGTATCTCTTAAAGAATCGCCATGTTCAAGACCTATAAACAAAAATACAAACGGAAGAACTATTCCAAGCCCTAAATTAGGATAAACTTTAAGTTTAAATTCCCTTTCAGAATTAATTATTCCTACTGAAAATCTAAAGAAAGCTCTTTCTATATTATCTCTACAAATAATATTACTAGCCTTAACTATATACTTATTCTTTTCTTTTCCTTCTTCACTATTATTATTTAATTTTTGAAGATTTCTTTCAAAAGTTGGAGTAAGCTTAATATAAATAAATATTGACAATACTGGTACTATTAAAGCTAAAGCAGACATTATTATTTTAATACTACTTATACCCTCCCCATAAACAATAGACAGTGGAGCTGCAAACCACATAGGAGGTATCAATATATGCCAAAGTTTCTCATTATAAGTTATATTACTTAAATCAATTACTCCAAAAAGTCTAGGTACTATTTGATAAATTACTACCATTAGTACACTTAAAAATATTTGAACGAAGTTTATCATATCCTTAAGCTTTTCACCATCAAAAACCTTTAAAACTAATAAATAACTAAGCGCAGTTATAATTATCATAAAAATATCTATAAATATTATTGATAAAGCAAATATTACAAAGAATCCAATTCCTTTTTTAAGTGAAATTATAAAAGCAATACCAACAAGTGAAATCGTTAAGTACATAACGTAAATAAATATATGAGTTATTTTAGCTGCATTTATAGTTTTATTACTTACTCCTCTTGATAATAAAATATTCTTATCCCTTACGTCTAATAAAACATAAGAAAAGTCAGATATAAAAACTGTTAATATCATAATCATAATAGCTGAAAAATATGCTGACATTATATACATAATATTAAAATCAAATAATAAAATTAAACTCATAAATAGTCCTATAATGCCATAAATAATTAAAGCTTTAAAAAATTCATTTGAATCCTTATTTCTCTTCTTATTATCATTGAACACAGTAGATTTTCTTCTACCATCCATTGTAAGTTTAGCTTTTAATATTATCCTTAAAACATCATAATCTACACCAGCTCTTTTATAAAAGCCAGAAAGCTTGTCTAATACCTTTAAAATTTTAAATTCCTTCATAAGTTTATACTTCTTCCTTTACTATTGATATAAACTTATCTGCAAGCTCCTTATACTCATGAAATCCAGTTACCTCATTAAATATACTTTCAAGACTACTTTCTTTAAAACTATTTTTTAATTCATCAAAATTCCCGTCAGCTACGATTTCACCATTATTGATTAGTACTATTCTATCACTTATTTTTTCAACTACTTCCATTATGTGAGATGAGTAAAATATCGTCTTTCCTTCTTTTGCAAGATGGTATAATATTTCCTTTATAATCATAACGCTATTGGCATCTAGTCCACTTAATGGCTCATCTAAAAACAATATCTCTGGATTATGAAGCAAGCTAGAAATAAGTATTAACTTTTGCTTCATTCCTTTAGAATATGAAGAAATCCTTTTATTATAAGCTTCTGAAATTCCTAAAACATCCATAAGTTTCAAAGATTTATCGTTAGCTTTATCATAATCTATTCCATAAATCTGTGCTATAAAAGTTAAATACTCTTTTCCTGTTAAACTGTCATATATTTCTGGGACTTCAGGTACATACCCTATTTTCTTTTTATACTCTTCATCCCCTTTTGAAATATCAGTCCCCATAACCTTTATCTCTCCAGAATAGCCAGTAACAAGACCTAATATCAGTTTAACTGTAGTACTTTTACCCGCACCATTAGGGCCAATATAACCAACTATACTACCACTACTAATTTTTAAATTAATACCTTTTAATACTTCTTTTTCTCCAAAATTCTTTTTTAAATCTTTTAGTTCTAATATTATATTATCTTCCATAAATTCTCCCCCCCTTTTAATAGTATAACTCTTTATTCTTTTTTTGTAAATTTATACCTTTTATTCTCAGTAGGATGGTTTAATATAAAGTTTCTTTTTATTCTTAATAAATCTTCCATATCATTTAAAAACTGAAGTAATTGTGCTCTGTTTTCAAATTCTTCTCTAGTCTTAGGTAAAGCCATCTCTTTAAAGTCTCCTTTTAAAACTTCAAGCTCCTCTAATAAGTCTAAACAATCATTACTATCCTTAATTTGTGCTGCTACACTCTTTGTAAACTTTGATATCATATATGTTTGTTCAAAAGACATATAGAACTTTTCAAAATGTGATCTTAACTTTTTTATAATATCAAACTGATTTTTTCTCATATTCATATAATCTATATAATATGAATCACTATTTAACAAATTATTACTAGCTATTTTATAAGCTCTATTAACTGATTCTGTTAATCTTTTTTCAAGCTCATTCATTATAATCTCTTCATCAATATCAACAGTATAACTAACTAAAGAATTAGCCATTTTATATAAAATAATCTTGTAGCTTTTCTCAATATACTCCTTATCCTCATTAAACTCATATTGAAGTGATGGCATGAATAAATTAGCTATAGATGCTATTCCTACCCCTATAAAAGTAATTAAAAGTTCATTTAATATCCAATATACATTTAAATCAGCTGCAACTAATAAATGAGTGGATAATACTACAGCTGGAACCATTCCTTCAGCTATATTAAACCTTGATGTAACTGGTATAAAAATCAAAAGAAAAATAGCAAAAGATATAGCATTTTGTCCTAATATCTTAAATATACCAATTGATAGAAATATGGCTATTATACAAGCAACAATTCTATTTTTTCCAACTATTAATGCTTTCTTCTTCGTATCTTGAATACTTAATATTGCAATAACTGCTGCTACTGTTGCAAATTGAACATTAAAAAAATTTGCAATAACTAATGCTACTGTTGCACTTATAGCCATTTTAAAGGCCAAATTATAAATATATTTCAAATTATCAACCTCCTATTTAAATCTCCTTTTTGCATAACCACACCTTTTGCATAAGTCCTCAACTGCAACTCTTCTAGAGAATCCATCATAAATGCCTACAGCTCTTTTGGAATTAATTATTTCTCCTAAATCTTCTTCAAAGATATTTCCAAGAGGTATTTTTCCTTCACTATCTAAACAACAAGGAACTACAGTTCCATCAAGCAATATTCCTATTTGGTCCCTAAGTCCATGACAAAAAACTTCTTCACTTATTAATGAAATATTAGCATCTGGCCAATTAAATTTTTCAGCCATATTTAAGTATATTCTATCCTTAAGCTTTATTCCTTTCTTCTCACTTAATGCTAAAGAAAGGGAAAAATCTAAATCTAAAGTATCTTCAATAGTTTTTATAATTTTACTATTTAAATTATTATTAGCCTTAAGCTCTTCAGTATCAATATTCCATAGCCTTAAAGCACATATAATTTCACTTTTCTCATTGGCCTCTTTTATAAAACTTAAAATATTATTTAAGTATTCATAAAAATCTATTTTGCTTTCATTTGCCTCAAAACTATGTAATGAAATATTTATTTGTCTTATTGCCCCAGAATCTATTAATACTTCTCTTACATTATTAATTAACGTTCCATTTGTAGTAATATTAACCTTAATATTAGCTTCTTTTGCAATTCTTAAAAAACTTTCTAAATTCTTATTTAAGAATGGTTCTCCCATTAGATGAAGGTATATATAGTCTGTATAACCTTTTATCTTTTCTATAATCTTTTCAAAATTTTCAACTTCCATAAATCCTAGTTTTCTACTTGTTTTAGGACAAAAATTACAACTTAAATTACAAATATTTGTAGTCTCTATATATATTTTTTTAAATCTTGGCATTAGTATCTCCTTTTACTTTTATAAAATAAATTTATCATATTATTCCCATACATCCAATATATTAAGTATTATAAGTAAATTTTTAATTAATAATAGAAGGATGTGAAGGTATTGGATCCATATAAGGTTTTAGGTGTTTCTGAAAATGCTTCAACAGAAGAAATCAAAAGGGCTTATAAAAATATTTTAAATGAATATTCAAGGGATGGAAAACCCTTTAGTTCCCGACCATTAGCAGAAGATGTTTTAAACGATGCAAACATGGCATATGATTTATTACTTAATGGCGGAATTTATAAAGAAATTAGATCTTATATAGATAATAATAATATTTCTATTGCAGAAAGTAAATTAAACTTATTAGATTTACAGAACTCTGCTGAATGGAATTATTTAATGGGATTTGTATATTTCAAAAAAGGCTGGTTTGATCAAGGAATACAACATATATTAAAATCAACGGATCTTGATCCAGATAATGAGGAATACTTAGATACTTTAGATACCCTTAGAAAGCGTTCTAATGAAATAGCTAACTATTATAAAAAAACTAATCAAAATACCCCACCACAAAGTGGTATGAATCTATGTGGTGGTGGTGGAAACCCTAGCGGTGGAAGCAGCGGTATGTGTTAAGTTAATTTATATGATAATACTTTTTCATATAAAAAGGACTGTCTTTTGACAGTCCTTTTATTATTCGTAAATACTAAATTCATCTAAAAGTTCATTCATGCTTGATGTTTTATACGCAAGGTTTTGTGAACTACTAGCTAATCCATTAGCATTATTTTTAAGTTCTTCAGACGATGCTAAAACTTCTTCAGCTGAAGCTGCAATTTCTTCTGATAATGCAGATACTTCTTGTACTCTTTCAAGTAATACAGATTTATTAGATTCGACTTTTTCAAATGATTCATTAATATCCTTTATTCTAGGATTTACAATCTTAATAGAATTAGAAATATTATTAAATGAATCTATAGTTTCTTGTACTACTTCTCTTTGATTTACTACTTCATTTCCCATATCTTCCGTCTCATTAGAGATCTGACTCATGCTACCTACTATTTGATTTAAAATGTTATATATATTATTTGAAGCTTCCTTAGATGTTTCTGCAAGAGATCTTATCTCATCAGCAACTACTGCGAAGCCTTTACCTGCTTCCCCTACTCTTGCAGCTTCAATCGCTGCATTTAATGCTAACAGATTTGTTTGATCAGCTATATCATCTATAAGCACAAAAATATTTTTCACTGTATCTATATCATTATTCATAGCTTTAATGCCTTTTATAAAGATATCAAATTTTTCATCAAATCTATTTATAGATTTAATTAAATTAAGCATATCAGCATTACTTTTTTCAGAATCACTATCAATTGTTTCAGATACTTTTTTAATTCTGTTAATATTACCTTCAGCTTCCTTTATACTATCTCCTAGTACCTCTACAATGTTTACTATATTTAAAAGCTCATTAGATTGTTTTTCTGTTCCCTTTGCAACTTCATTCATTGCTTGATATATATTCTCTGTAGAGCCATTTAACACTTCAGAAATATACGCTAAATTAGCTGAATCTTCCAAAGTATCATTAGAGTTATTTTGGATTCCCATTATCATATTACCTACAGCAGTTCTTGTAGATTCTACAGCTCTACATATGTTGCCAATTTCATCTTCTCTATCTAAATACTTCTTATGAAAATCAACTTGTAAATTACCATGAGAAAATTCATCCATTGTATTCCTAAGTAACTCTAATATATTATCTATTCTATTTAGAATTGATTTAACTATTATTATACTTACTATTACTACTAATATAATTGAAATAATAAGCCAAGTAGTTAGACTATTTAATTCACTTAAGAATGAAACTTTATTAGTTACTATACCAATAGACCAATTAGCACTATCTATTTTTGAATATGCTATATATCCTTGTTCATTTCCCATTTTATACTTTTCAACATTGCTATTTCCATTGATCATATTGTTATGAATTTTAATAATATCAGAATAATTACTATCACTAGCCTTCTCTGTAATGTAATTCTTAATGCCATCATTATTTAAATAATTCTTATCTAAAATAATATTTCCGTCTTTGTTTAATATAAATATCTTTGAATTATCAACCTCATCAATATTATTTAAAATATTACTTATTGCATTAGCATTTTTTATGGCTACTAATAACTTATCCTCTACTCCATCATTAAAGGGAATTGAATAATACATAAATAAATTATCATCCACACTAAATGGACTCGAGATACTTGTACCATTAAAAGCATTTTTAAAGAAATCCTTTTCAGATAAAGACTCTACTTTTCCATTATTATAAGTTATGTTTCCATCCTTTGAAGCTATACCAAAAGATTCGAAATCTCTATTATTTAAATAGCTAGCAATTATGTTGTATTTATCTTCTAATTTAATATCTTTAGAGACTATTTTTTCATTTTTTATAATGTCTTCTAATATCATTACGTTATGATTAATTTCATCATTAATCATAGTAGAAGATATATTAGTAATACTCAAAATAGATTCAGTGTTACTTTTGGCAAGTGAATTATTGGCGAAATAATAAGCTATAAAAGACATTATTACAAGGCCTACAATCACTATTGATATGAAATATCCAATTATCTTGTTAGTAAGTTTTTTTTGACTCATATTCATCCCCCCCATACACGTTTGACGTATCTAATTATATCATATATTGCATAAAATTGTAATAAAAAAAGGTAAATAAATAGTATATCTACTATTAGTTTGCAATAAACCCTTAGTAATATACTATTTATCAACCTAAGCAGCTATTTAAAATAATATTTTTAATATTTATCTTGTTAATTATTCTAATTGAGTAAGCAATCTTTTCATTACGTCTTTAAGCTTACCTTCATTCATATCCTTATGAATTCCTGCTAATACAATTCTAATATCATTGTCTGATAAATCCCACTTATATGCTTTAATATCTATTATTGATTCTTCTGGCAGAAAATCTTCAAAATCAGTAGCTAGCTCTTCAGCCAGACTTATGTATTCATCGAAAAGCTCATCTTCATTAATATCTTCTAAATCATAATCATCTTTTATTATCTCATTTAATACATCTACTTTTATACTTAAATTATATGCAAATGTGTCTTCCCTCTTAGTGCCCTTGCTCATATCTTTTAAAACTTTAAACTCACTATTTTTTTCAATTGTATCCTTTAATTCATCAGTATCTAGTGCTCTATTACCAAATGCTATATACATATTTACCTCCAGCTTATTATTTAATATTGTTTTCTATAGCTTCTTTAATTAATATCTTAAGCTTATTAAACTCTTCCTTATATTTTTTATGTTCTAGTTGCGGGAAGGCATTAATAAGTCTTATAAATTTAAATTCTTTCTTACTAAATTCTTTCTTAATTTCTTCTAAAATATTCATATTCTTAAGAGTGCTATTTAAATTAATTACTTCAAAAACAGTAATTGTAATATCTGTTATAAATATCGCTATACATATAATTACTGTTATTAAAACAATTTTATTTGAAAGCATATTTACAAAACTTGAAATTAGAGGATGTACAAACTTCATTAACAAAAGAGATAGCATTGCAAATAAAGTAGAATTAAGTAAACAAACTCTTCCTTTAATATTGAATTTTCTATTAGAATAGTTCCAAAGCCTTGTATGAAAAACATATTCTAAAAGTATATCTGCTATAAACTCAATTACAGAAGCTATAACTCCACCAAATATAAATATTAAAATAGGTGATTTAATATTCAGTTCAGTCATAATATATAATACAAATACTGCTCCAAAACCATAAACGGGACATACTGGTCCTTTTAAAAAACCTCTGTTAATAAATTTTTTAGCTGGAATCGAACAATAAATTACTTCACAAATCCATCCTAAAAAACTATAAATAATAAAATATAAAAACCACATATCCATTCCCCCTAGTTAATTATATTTATCTATTTATTTAACTTTATCCCAGAATTCATATTAAACAAATTATTGTATATATTATCAAAGCCATCATCTTTTATTTCTACTTCTTCATTATCATTTACATAAAACTTATCTAAGGTAGAAACTATTAAATCAAATTTTTCTATATTACCCTCTTCAAGTAAAACCTTAAGAATATATCCTAGATGGCTCTCTATGTATTTTTGTATTTCCTTTACTTCTACTTCATTTATTTTACCTTCTTCTTTTAAAGTCTTTATAGGTCCATTATTAAAAGTAAAATAAGTTAAAGCTTTAGATGCTTTCTTTAGATATTCTTTTTCATTATTATTCATATGTATACTCCTCTTTATGCTAATGTTAATATTAATTTAATATATTAGTTAATTGATAGACTATAATCTTTGTACTATAATTATTTTAATAAATAATTACGAGGTGACAAAATGAAATTCTTAAATGGAATTTACGGAATAGACTATTTAACTATATTCTTACTTATTTTAAGTTCTTTGTTTAATATTTGGGTATTCACAGTACCTTTAGGCTTTATTTGCCTAATACTTTCCTTCTTTAGAATGCTTTCTAAAAATCATTATAAAAGAAGAAGCGAAAATCAAAACTTTGTTAGAATAGTAAATAAACCTTTAGGAAAGCTTGGAATGGCTTTACCTTATAACAGCAATCCTATTACTATAAATGATTTTATATATGCCTTTTCACTACTTGCTAATAAATTTAAGAATTGGTCAAAATATAAAATAACTAAATGTCCAAGCTGTGGCCAAAAATTAAGATTACCTAGAAGAAAAGGTAAAATTGTTGTTACATGCAAAAGATGTAATAATAAATTTGATTTAAGAACATAAACTTAAAAATGGATAATGAATAATGTATAATGTATAATTGAGGATAAAACTCATTAAGGAGTTTTATAAAAAATCTCTTTTTTAATAATTCTTAAAGAAATACTTCCTTAATTTTTCATTATTCATTATTCATTTTTAATTATTACGGTATATCTACACCTCTTGAAGCAACATAAATTTCAAACCATTGATCCCTAGTTAATTTTAACTTACTTCCATTAACTGCAGATTTTATTCTCTCTATTTTCCCTGAACCTACTATCGGCATAATCTTACTTGGATGCATCAAAAGCCAAGCATATATTACTTCATCTATATCATTAGCTGAGATTTCATATTTTACTTTTTCCAAAGCCTTTCTTACTCTAACAGCTCTTTCACTTTCTCCCTTAAATATTTCTCCTCCAGCTAAAGGTGACCAAGCCATAGGCTTAACTCTCTTTTCTAGCATTAAATCTAAAGTACCATCTTCAAAGGAATTTAAACATAAAGGAGAAATCTCTACTTGATTAGTAACTAACTTTTCATCCAAATATGAATTTAACATATTAAATTGAGCAGGTAAAAAATTAGATACACCAAAATTCAATACCTTCCCATCTTTTTTTAATTTAGTAAAAGCTTCAGAAACTTCATATGGATTTAATAAAGCATCAACTCTGTGTATTAATAAAACATCAATATAATCAGTATTAAAATTCTTTAGAGATCTTTCTACAGATTTTATAATATGTTCTTTACTGGTATCGTAGCAGTGAGATTTATTTTCTGGTCTTTTTTCTGACTTAAACTTAATCCCACACTTAGTAACTATCTCAAGTTTTTCTCTTAGACCTTTTTGTAATTTTAAGGCTTCTCCAAATTTTTCTTCACAAGAAAAGTTACCATAAATATCCGCATGATCTACAGTACTTATTCCTAAATCATAGACATCTTCAATCAACTTAACTAACTCTTCATTTGTGAGATTCCAATCCATTAGCCTCCAATAGCCATGAACTAGCCTTGAAAATTCTAATTTATCATTTAATTTAACTCTTTCCATATAAGCCCCTCCCTATTCTGATTTAAAAGTTTACATTAATATTATATCACAGCTTAATATACAAAAATTTAATTATATGAAAATTAAATCTAGAAAACTTATCACTTTTAAAATCATCTCTATAACCACAAGAACTCTATGCATATATCATAAGGTTCACCTAATATCTATTTAAGTGCCCTTATAATAATTTGCATAAAGTTCTTTAATGAAACTATTTTTCTGTTTTAAAACTTATATTATTTCCATCAGATGTTAATGTAATTTGTCCTTGTAAATCTGTTCTATAAGCCTTAATACCTTCTTCTTTTATTAAACTTAAAGTTTCTCTATGTGGATGTCCATAAGAATTATCTACTCCACAACTTATAATTCCATACTTTGGAGAAATAGCTTCAACAAATGCACTACTTGAAGATGTTGATGATCCATGATGACCAAACTTTATTACATCTCCTTTTAATTTATCAGCATATTTTTCTAATACTTCTTTTTCTGATTCAACTTCAGCATCTCCAGTGAAAATAAATTTATTATTTCCATATGTTAATTTCATTATAGGTGAGTAATCATTTAAGTTATCATAAGATTCATACATTGGAGAATAAACATCAATTCTAGCCCCTTCTCCAAGCTCAATACTTGTGCCTTCTTTAATAACCTTAGCCTTTATTCCTTCATTACTAACTGCCTTAATCATATTTTCAAAGGTTTTAGTATTATGACTAACCTTTGGCATATAGAAGTTTTCAACTTCATACTTTTCAAAGACTTTAGTCATTCCTCCTATATGATCTTCATGTGGATGAGTAGCAATAACTATTTCAAAATCATCTATATTCTTTTCTTCTAATTGTTTCATTAGTTTATCAGAATCACTTCTTGGTCCTGCATCTATTAGTATATCAAAATCATTAACCCTAATGTAGGCTGAATCACCTTGTCCAACATCTAAATAAGAAATTTCTATATTCCCATTAGGTGCTGAAACACTTGGTTCTACTTTATCTTTATTAAAGTAAAATGATACAACTGCAATAATTGCAAAAACTACTACAACTATTAATTGTGCTTTTTTATTTCCCTTATGTTTCTTCATATTCCTTGCAAAGGATTTTTTTAAGTCATTCTCTCTTGTCAAATTTCTTCCTCCTTATGATATTAAGCTATTAATCATTATATTCATAAAGCCTGTAAATGTCAAAAGGCACTACATTGTGTCCTGCAGTGCCCCATAGTCATAGTCAATTAATCAACTTTCCGACTACAATACTATTATTTGAAAATTGTACTATTATTATTCACTTTAATATTTGAATTTCTATTTTTTATATTTATTATAGTTTTTGTAATTGTTGATACTAATATTATTCCTAAAGCAAGTGCCCCAGCTGAAGCAAGGGTCTTGATTCCTATTTCTAAAGAAATCATTACGTCTCCTGTAATAGCTTCAACCATAGTATAATACATCCCGCCTCCAGGAACTAAAGGTATTAATGCTGCAATTACGAAAGTGGTAACTGGAGTTTTTAATATTCTTGCGAATATTTCTGAATAAATACTTAATGAAACTGCCGCTATAAATAAAGATGTAATATCTGAAATGCCAAGAAATAATGCCATTTTATAGGCAAACCAACCTATTGCACCACAGAGTGCTGAAAATATAAGATTTTTTCCTTTTATATTAAATACTATTCCAAAAGCAAAGGTTGCTATAAATGCAGATAAAACCTCAACTATCATATTATATTCCTCCAAACATTCCAATCCAAAAACTTAATACAACACCAGTACCTACTGCTACAGCAATAGCTGTTAAAAATGCTTCAGCACCTCTTGCAAGGCCTGATACTAAATCTCCAGCCACAGTATCTCTAATAGCATTTGTAATAGCAAGTCCAGGTACTAATAGCATTATTGATCCAATAATAACTTTATCCATATCATTAGCTAAGTTTATTTTAATAGATATAATTGCAAGCAAAGCTAAGACTCCTGCTGAAATACTAGTATTAAAAAAGGAATTTATCCCTATTTCTTCACCTTTAATAGAAACAGCCTTAACAGCTAGTCCAATTAAGAATGCTGCTATAGCATCCATAATAGATCCACCAAATAAAAATACAAACCCAAAGGCCCCTAATGCAGAAAATAATATGGTAGTCTTATTATCATATCTTTTTTCTTCTTGTATTTTTTTTAGCCTATTCTTAATTTCATCTAAATCAAGATTCTCCTTATCTATATTTCTAGATAAATCATTAACCTTATGTATTTTTTGAAGATCAACAGATCTATTAGTTATTCTTACTACTAAAGACTTTATCTTCCCCTTAGAAGTAACAGAAGTAACTATTACTGTTGGAGTAGCATAACTACTTGCTATTTCTACTCCAAGAGACAAACAAATTCTATTTATTGTTTCTTCAACTCTATATGCTTCAGCACCACTTTCCAGCATTATCTGCCCTGCATAAGATGCAACTTCTAATATTTCATTAACTTCCATATATATCCCCTTATATTGAATATAATTAATCTCTATCTAAGTATAGTATTTATTTATGGACTATCTTTCCATAAGTCGTAATTCACAATTAACAAAGTAATTGATTCCAAATTACTGAAAATATAAAAGCTTCCACGATGATATAAGTTCATCCACTAGAATCTTCTACGAAGATTAGACTTATATTACCTGGAAGTTTTATTTTTATATTAGAGCTTCAATATCTTGAAGCCTTGCATTTCTTATAGTGAAAATCATATCTTCATCTATTCTAAGCTTGCATTCATTTTCATTTATTTTTACCTTATTTAAATTAAGACCAGTAGCACCAAATTCTTTATACTTAGTGTTAGCAATATCTATATTAAAGCTTCCATTTTTAGCTCCTGTTATTTTAATATAGCTACCTTTACAATCCTTGTCCTTTATATTTATAGTAATTATATTATTACCCTTAAGTACAACCTTATCGTCAGGTACAGATACTATGTCTACTTCTCCAGTAATAGTCATCCATCCACCGCTTAATTTTGCTTTAGATAAAAGTTCAACTTTATAATTCTTAGTTAGCTTTGTTAGTAATTGTCCAAGCTCATAAATATTCAAATCATATTTCATAACTCATTTCCTCGCTGTATAAATTAAATTTTCTTCATTATACTACAATTAATAATCATTATCCATACATTCTTTATTAATATATTTAATAAAACTACTTATCTCATCTTCTCTTTCATATCTTCCCTCAATATTATAAGTTAAATATAAGTTTTTCTTAGCCCTAGTTAATGCTACATAAAAGGTTCTCATTTCCTCTTCAAGGCTATTATTCTTAATAGAAATATATGAAGGGAATACCCCTTCTTTTAAGCCTGCGATAAAAACTGTATCAAACTCAAGCCCTTTAGCTTGATGAACTGTTATAATTGGTATTCTCTTTTTATTAGTTCGATTTATTATTAAACTTTCAAGTTCCCCATTTGACAATCCAACTATTTTTATAATATCTAATAAAGAATCTCTATTACTTTTAGTGGCATCATCTAACTCTTTTACAAGTACATAGAAGTCTCTAAGCCTCTCTATCTTTTCATGAGCTTCCTTTTCAATCTCCATACTTCTTCCACTATATAAGGATTTAATATTAAAACTATTAATTACATCAACTATTATATCCTGAGGTCTTTTATTTTCCGCTCTTACAAATAGTTCATTCAGTACATTACTTATTTTAGAAAATGATTTAATATGATTACTTACTAAACTAATTCTTTTAAGAGAAGTAGGTATTAAATCATTATTTATAGCCTTTACCAATATATCTTTTGTAGCCAATATATCATCCATAGCATCATGACTTGGTTTATTATCTGTATCAAATATTTTACTTAATGTTTCTAATTTATAATTACTTAAATTTCTATGGAATCTTCTATAAATATCTAAGGTATCATAAAAAGCCTTAAACTTAGGGCCTTCTATTTTATTTCTTGAAAGCTCACTAGTTAAAATGTTAATATCATATTGAACATTATGTCCTACTATTATAGAGTCTCTAGAAAACTCAATAAACTCTTCTAAGACCTTTGTCTTCTCTTCACCTTTATCTCTTAAAAATTCATCACTAAACCCATGTACTTTAAAAGAATCTTTAACTGATTTCTTATTTTTTAAAAACTTCTCAAAGCTTTGAATCACATTGCCTGTACTATCAATTTTAACAGCTGCAATTTGTATAATTTCATCCTCAGTAACATCAGTTCCTGTACTTTCAACATCAAAAACTATTATATTATCTTTTTTAAATTCCTCAATTAGCAAAGCAAATTTTTCTCCATATATTAAAGTATTCTTATCTATAAAGTCAGTTATAGATATTCCTACCTCTTTGTATTCCTTACTTTCAATACTCTTTAATGTAGCATCCCCAATACCTGTAGGCAATCTCTTTACTATTCTCTTTAGGCTTACACTATCATATTTATTTGCAATAAGCTTTAAAAATGCAATTATGTCCTTTATTTCTTGTCTCCTAAAAAACTTAAATTGATCAACTAAAATAAACTCAAAATCTGCGCCTTCATACCCTATTATTCTTCCTAGCTCTCTACTTAGGTTAATATTATAATTATTATCTCTACTTAGGATACAAGCTTTAGAGATATCTTCACCTCTATTATTCAACTTCTTGATTTCCTCAAAGATAAATCTAGCCTCTTCCCTTAAGGAATTAGTCTTTTTTAATTTAACTTTCTCTCCTTTTTCTTCAGCTTCAGAAGTTATTCTTTCTTTATAAATTGAGCTATAACTCTCATTAAATGCATTTTCTAAAAAGCTTAATGCTCCATCAGTAATATATTTTGTAGACCTATAATTTTTAGAGAATACTATTGTTTTAGGTACATAATCCCTTTTAAAGAAATCAAATATTTTTTCTGGTTCGGAGCCTCTCCACCCATAAATGGTTTGAAACATATCACCACAAAGTAAAATATTGTTGTTACCAAACATTTTTTCTATAACAGAATACTCTAAGGTACTTGTATCCTGAACTTCATCTATATTAATATATTTAAACTTATTTTTTAAGTTTGAAACTAACTCTTCATCTAATAATAATTCTTTAGCCTTTGTGGTTAAATCTGCGAAATCTAATCCATGATTGTTATATAATAACGAATTATATAAAACTACTAATCTCCCACCATATTTTTTTAAATTTTCTTCCATATAAAAATCATATCTTCCTTTATTGGTACATAAATATTTAACCTTTTCGTAATTAAACTTAAATATATGATTAACCGCTTCATTATAGGACTTCAATAAGTCTTCTCCAAATAAACTAAGTCTTGCCCTTTCAATCTTTACTAAATCAATAAAGTTTTGTAATTTGTTAATTGGATAATTATAAAAATTACATTCTTTAATTATTTCTCTACAATCCTCTTCATCAAAGACTATTGAGTTTGAAAATATATCTGTTCTTTTTTTAGCTTCACTCTTTATTAAATCAAAACAAAAGCTATGAAAAGTTCTAATAGTAATATCATTAGCACTTTCCCCTACTACCTTTTCTATTCTTTCTCTCATTTCAGCACAAGCTTTATTAGTAAATGTTATACAAAGTATTTCTTCTGCTTTTACATCTTTTGAATTTATTATATTAGAAATCCTAGCTGCTAATGTATTAGTTTTCCCAGTTCCTGCTGATGCTAATAATAAAATATTGTTTTCTAATTCATTTATAACTAAGTTCTGCTCTTTATTAAAAGTCATAGTTACTCCTCCTAGACTTACTTTTATATATATTATATCATTATGATTTTCATAAAATAACTCATATAATTATAGTTAAGCCTTCTATTATTGGATAAAATAAGTAGATATGCTATAATTATAAAAAATTAATGACGGGAGTTGATTTATATTGAAGATTAAATATATATTGATTTTTATAGTATTTTTTTCTTTATACTTTTTAACTAATTATTATGTTGGTAGAAAGATATTTAATGGCTTTAACTATATATTCAAAGTAACTCCTTTAATATTCTGGATTATATTTTGGTTTTTATCATTAGCCTATATAGCATCTATGACTTTAAGTAAATTTCTTCCTTCATCAATAACAGATTTCTTATATTTAATAGGCTCTTATTGGCTTAGTATTCTTATGTATAGCCTGCTGACTTTTCCAATTATAGGTCTAATCAATTCTATTTTAAGAAAATCTAACTTAATCAGTTTAAATAATAATAAAATATTTATATTTGAAACAATAATAATTCTAATAGCATTTACTACAATAACTCTTATAGGTAGCTTTAATGCTAGGAACTCTAAAGTTACATCTTATAATATTAACCTAGAAAATAAAACTTTAAACAATCCTATAAATATAGTTATGGTTTCAGATATTCACCTAGGCAATATTATTAAAAATTCACGTCTTGAAACATTAGTAAATGAAATTAATGACCTTAATCCTGATATTGTATTAATTGCAGGTGATATTGTCGATAGCGATATTAATCCATTTATAAATAACAATATGGCAAAAGAATTTTCTAAAATAAAATCTAAGTATGGAACTTTTGCAGCCTTAGGAAATCACGACTTTTTAACTAGATCTGAAGATGAAATAGTTAATCTTTTAAATGAAAATTCTGTGACTGTATTAAGAGATGACAAGCTTCTTATAGATAATACTCTTTATATAATAGGTAGAGATGACTCTAGTGTAAGCAGTTTTTCTAATAAAGATAGGGCATCCATTGAAGATATAACAAAAGATATAGATAAATCAAAACCAACTATAGTTATAGATCATAATCCTAAAAATATAAATGAAAGCTTAGATGCAAATATTGACCTTCAAGTTTCTGGTCATACTCATAAAGGTCAAATAACTCCTGGTGATCTAGTTACAAATAGTTTATTTGAAGTAGACTATGGTTACTTAAAAAAAGATAACTTAAATGTTGTAGTATCTTCTGGTTACGGAACCTGGGGACCTCCTATAAGAATAGGCAGTAGAAGTGAAATAGTTAAAATACAATTAAACTAATATTTTTATAAATAATTATAGCATCTGTTCATGCCATAATATAAAGACAGATGCTATTTTTAATATAATCTAGAATCACATTTTTTATGGTGCTGTCGCACAATGAAAAATTAAGAATGAATAATTAAAAATTAATGAAAAAACTCCTTAAGGAGTTTTTAAAAGAAGTTAATTTTAGTAATTCTGTAAGAATTACATCAATAATTCTTCATTTTTAATTTTTAATTCTTAATTTGGGCTGTTTGTGCGACAGCCCCATTCTTTTCCTTAATATATCTTCACTTATTTAAACCATTCTCTACAAATTCCTTATAAGTTGCTCACCCTGAATCTACTAATCTCTTTAGTGCCGCTTGTATACTTCAACTGCTATCACTACAAATAGAATTTAGATTCATAGATATAAATCCTCTAATTTTATAAAGTGTCATACTTTTAATTAATAATAAACTTAGAATTATTTTATGTTTTTCTATTAATTTCCTAAATAAAAAAGCTGCCCTAAGGCAGCCTTTTATTTTACTTCATAACTTAATTGAATAAATTTTTCTATATCTTCTTCAATAAGCTTTAAAGAACTTCTCCAGAAATTAACATCATAAACATCAATATTCATTATTTTAGTTACGTCAGCAACTTTATTCTTTCCTGTTACCTTAAGTAATTCTTCATACTCACTACAGAAAGCCTCTCCTCTATTTAAATATTCAGCATATAAACCTTTTGCAAAAAGATTACCAAAGGCATATGGGAAGTTATAGAAGTTTGCAGTGGCATAGTAATAATGCGGTTTCCATGTCCACATATATTTATGAAGATAATTATTATCTAAACCATCACCATAAGCTTCTTTTTGCGCCCTAAGCATAGCGTCATTAATTTCTTCTACTGAAAGAGAACTTTCTTTTCTCTTTTCAAAAACTTCGCTTTCAAAAAGGTATCTAGAATAAATATCTACTATTACTTGTGTACAGTCTGATATCTCTGCTTCTAATATAGCAAAAGCTTCTTCTTTAGGAGCATCTTTAACAGCACCCTTTTTAATTATTATTTCACAGAAATTTGAAGCTGTTTCAGCTAAAGTCATTGGGTATTCTGAATTTAATGCTGTTTCACTATTTAAGCATTCTCCGTGGAATCCATGGCCAAGCTCATGAGCCATAGTAACAACATCACTAAAACTATCTCCATAGTTTAGAAGTATTCTACTTTCACCTATTTCTTTAATACTTTCACAGAATGCTCCACCCACTTTACCTTCTTTAGGATAAACATCTAACCAGTTATTATCAAAGGCCTTTTTAGCAAAATTAGCTAAGTTATCACTAAAACTTCTAAAGTTCTTTAATACAAAGTCTCTTCCTTCTTCAAAGTTAAACTTCATTTCTTTTTCTATTACAGGTGCATATAAGTCGTAGAATGGAAGTCCATTTTCATGTCCAAGTAATTCAGCTTTTCTCTTTAAATACTTTCTAAATACAGGTAAGCTTTCCTTAATTGCAGTTAACATTGAATTTAATATATCTTCATCCATTCTTGACTCTTCTAAAGTCATATGGAGTGGTGACTCATATCCTTTTAAAGATGCAGTAGTTAAAACTTCACCCTTGATTCCATTTAGTGCAGCTGCAACTCCTTCTTCAATTTTTTCATAGGATTTTATTTCTGCTTCATATGCTTTCTTTCTAACCTCAGCATCTTTACTATATGCCATATTTAAGACTACAGTTAAAGGTAAAGCCTCTTCTTTTCCATCTAAATTTATATCTACCTTATGTGTAGAAATTAAATAATCTTTATAATTAAGCCATGCATCTGATCCTGTATTTCTCATTCTAGCAATGATTGACTCTTCTTTATCGCTTAACATATATTTATTTTTTTCTATTATCTCTTTAATTATAAAGCTATGTTCCTTTAATTTATTGGATGAACTAATTAAATCATCTATATTTCCTATAGAAGCAATCCACTTATAAACTTTTGTTAAAGGTTCAGCTAAAAGACTATATTTAGTATTTACAATATCTAAATACTTTCTTGCAATTTGATTTTTTGAATCAGCACTTATTGCTAAATTAGCTAATGAACCAATTCTATTTAAAAGTAAATTAATTCCTTCAAGTTTACTTATAAAAGATTCTAATTCATTAACCTCTCCTTTTCCTTCTTTAACTCCGTTAGAAAAAGCATTTAGCTCCTCTATCTTATTATCTAATTTTTTTAAATCATCCAAAAATTCCTTCGAAGTAAAGGAAGGATAGATTTCTTTTAAACTCCATTCATATGTCATATCAATCAATCTCCTTTCATAAATCAATACTAAAATTATAGTATTAATTTATGTGTTTTTCAATAATTTACCACTCTACATTATATAATTTTTATTTCTAAATTTTAATGGTGATATTCCAACAAACTTCTTAAATGTATTAGTAAAATGACTTTGATCATGAAATCCTAATAATATGCTTATTTCTAATATACTTTTTTCAGTAGTTAGAAGTAAGGTTTTTGCTCTTTCAATCTTTATTTCTCTTAGATATCTCATTATAGACTTACCCTTATATTTCTTAAAAGATGATGATGCATAACCTATTGATATATTAAGCTTCTTACATATTTCTTCTAAAGATGTATGATTTTCAACATTTAAATGAAGGGCTTGTATAAGTTTATTTACTGTAAAACTTTCAGTAATTTCACTATTATTATTGAGTAATTCCATATATTCTTTAACCATATTTAATTCAATTTCTTGTAGTTCTATCAATGTAGAGGATTCTTTAATTTTTTTATAGTATTTCTCATAAATAACAAATAAATATTTTTTGGGAATGCCATTCCTCGTAATTTCTCTAGCGTACACAGCATTCCATATTATTAAGTCATCTATTTTATTATTTTTATCTTGCTCATATTCTAACTCTAAAACATGTTTACTTTTTATTATCTCTATTAATTCATCTTTATTTCTACCTTCAATCAATAAAGAAACCTTATTATTTAAAATATTAAATTCATCATTATATCCTTCATATACATCCCTCATATCCTCTTCTCCTTTTATAAAATATTAATTATATACACATTATATTATATTTTTTTAATCCTCTTCAATGACCTTGTTAAAATATTACAATAACCTAAAAAATGTACATCTTTTTTGCAAATTTAAAGGTTATGTCTATTTATAATGCTAATTTTATATTAATTTCTAATTTTTATTAGTTTTTTAATTTTTAAATAGAAAAAATTGGTGCATAAATGAACTCTATTTACGCACCAATTTGATAGTTACATTATTTAATTATGTCTAAAACGTAAGATTTAAATTCTTCAAAACTTCCACTTGATATAGAAGCACCTTTATTAATCTTATTGCTTATAAAGTTATATTCACATGATCCATAGTTGAAGCTAGCACTTGAAACTATTATACCTGAATCTGTTACTCTATAATTTACATTGCATAACATTACATCTTTACAGAATTCTACAAAGTCATTTGCTTTGGCTAAATCCCCATTAGATACTATATTTAAAGTGAATTTAAACAAACTATATCCACCAATTAAAGGTATCATTTGTCCATTTCCCATATAAAATACTTTTCCCATATTGTAAAAATACTTCATATTTCCATAAGACATAGTTCTATACTCTTTATTAATTTCTAAGTCTTTACTATTTAAGTTCTCAAACTTTTCTACTATATCATCCCAAGCCCTTGCTTCAGCACTTTTATTATTGCTAATAACATTTTTAAATTGATCAAAAGCTTTTTCTAAATCATTATCCTTATTAACAACTGATCCGTTAACTTCAACTCTATATTCGTTATTTTCGTATATTAATTCCACTTTACTATTCATATTAAACTCCTCTTACCTATGTATATTATTATTTAATAATGATTATTATAACATAATAAAGTGAACTTTCCAACCTATATTTATTTAACTACTTCATATGGCCAATCTTTTATTCCACCAAAATCATATACATTAGTATAACCCATTTTAACTAATAAATCAGCAGCTTTTTTACTTCTATTTCCGCTCCTGCAATAAACTAATATTTTTTCATCCTTATTAGATAATATTTCCTCAGCTTTACTTTCTATATCATCTACTGTAATTAATATGCTATTTTCTATATGTCCACTGTTATACTCTTCTTCTGTTCTAACATCTAATATTGTTACATCTCCATTGTTCATCTCTTCCTTTGCTTCTTCAGATGTAATTTTTACTACCTTAACTGATTCTTCGTTATTTGTACTTACTTCCTTATTTAGAGTTGAACATCCTGAAATCACAAAAGTACCTAATATTAAAAATAATACTATTATATTTTTCTTCAAATCCATCACCTCACAGATATTATAATATAAAAAAAGAATTAAGTTTGTAATAAAGTCACAAACTTAATTCTCACTACTCTTAAATGCACTGATTCCTGGAAACACAACCTTAAAATAATCTTCTTTTATAGAATTAATCATTTTAACCTTACCTATTGACTTAAATGAATTTTTCATTCTATAAAAGCCTCCACCATTATTTAAAAACCTCTTATTATCCTTATCTAAAGTTATTAGCTTTTCATAAAGCCACATATTTCTTTTTTTCCTATTACTCTCTTTATTAACATTACTATTAATTAATGAGCCTGGACTAAAAATACTAATATTCTTATCAGCAATAACTACTTCTATGTTCTTATTATAAGCTAAATAATCTCTATATAAAACTGCGTTATTAATTGCTTCTAGTATAGCGGAAATAGGATAATCTTTTGGTATTATATGAGATATCTCTTCTTTAGCTTTATCAACCATTTCTATAATGCTTCCTTGTATTATGATTATCTCTTTTTTATTCTTATTTACCTTATTTACAATTCTTATCATATTATGTGGTAACCAAAGACTATTAAAACTTGAAAATACTAAAAGCCCTCCTAAAGTGCAACTCATTTTAAGAGACTCTTTTTCTTTAATAGCTATTCTTGAACTTTCAAGTAAGAATTCTTTATTTTCATCATTTAATTCTATTCCTTTATTATCAAAGTAACTTTCTAAAATCTCTGTATTTAAATATGAAATATCACTTTTAGCTATCATAGCTGTTTCCATAAATAAATCTAAGTTTTCTTCAAAAGCCTCTATAAGTTCCTGCTTTCTCATAGTATCTGTAGTAGATCCTCTTCTAATGTAGAAAGCACCATTTTCCCTAGTTTGATAGGGCTTTTGTTCTCCAGAATAAATAGTAATTACACAAAGCTTTTTATTATCTATAATACATGTATCTACAGCTATTGGTATTGGAGGCTCACATCTTGAAGATAGAATCTGTTGAATTTGTTCCTCTCTAATTAAATCTTCTTCTCTTAATCCAACTATTCTCCTTGTCTTGTCTTCTACTCCAATTACTATATATCCTCTTCCCCCTCTAGAATTAGCTATCGCACATACATCTTTAGCTAATTCCTTTTTGCTACTTTCGTATTCTAAAGACAGTCTTAATTTAAAGTCTAACTTAGTTCCCTCTTCCTTTTTTATTAAGGATAGTAATCTTTTGCTGTCCATAATAAGATACACCCCACTTTTATACTTTATAATATTATATTACTATAAACTAAAATTAAGGTATATTATTTTATGAGTTTTTTAACATTATCTTCTAGCATTTCATTAGTTAATGCACCTTCCCTATCATAAACTATTTTCCCATCCTTATCTATAAAAATAGTTCTTGGAATTCCTCTAATATTATAAGCATCTGCTGCACTATAATCTAAGTCAAATAATATATCCATTTCTAAATTATTGTCTTTTAAAAACTTTAATGCTTTTTCTTTTGTTTCCCTTTTACCATCTGTCAAGTTTACCATTAGAAATTCCACTTTATCGCCATATTTATTAATAGCATCTTCAAAATAAGGCATTTCTGCTTTACATGGACCACACCAACTTGCCCATATATTTATTACTACAGGCTTTTTATTTTTAAAGTCTGATAATTTTACAATGTTACCATCCTCATCATAAACCTCAAAATCTTTTGCTTCTTTTACTTCCTGGTTAACATTATTATCTGCCACATTTAAATATTGCCCAGTTAAATATCCGTATCCAAACTTAACCACTAAAATCAGTAATACTAAAGCTAAAGTAAGTATTACAATCTTGCTTATATTTTTCAATTCTATCCCTCCTTAAAACAATGTAAGATATGAAAGTAATAAATTAAAATATCCAGTTATCATTAATAATCCAATTATAATAAGTAATGATCCAGAAATTATGTTTATAACTTTATAATGAGTTTTTATAAATTTAAAAGCCGACTTTAAACTATCTATTAATAAAGCTGAAATTACAAAAGGTATTCCTAAACCTAAACTATAGCTTAAAAGCATAAATATACCTTCTATTGTAGTCTGACTGTTTGCAGCTAGCATTAATGCTGATCCTAAAAAAGTTCCAACACAAGGTGTCCAACCTATTGCAAATATCATTCCAAATGTTATAGCAGCTAAAAAGTTTAAATCTCTTGTTTTTTTACTATTTAGTTTAAAACTTCTATTAAGTAAGGATATTTTTAAAATACCTATATAATTCAAACCAAACAATATTAATATAACTCCTGCCACTATATTGAATGTATTCATATATTCCTTTAGAAAAGCGCCAAAGGTACCAAAGGCTGCACCTAAAATAGTGAATATTATTGAAAATCCAATAACAAACCCCATTGAATTAACTAAAGCCTTAGAACTTTTATTTTCTTTATTTCCACCTATAAAATATGAAATATAAATTGGTATCATTGGTAAAATGCAAGGAGAAATAAAAGTAATTATACCTTCTAAAAATAATATAAAATAATTCACACCTTCACTCCTTTTTCTTTTTTACTATACTATATCATACTAAGGATAATGTATAAAGATAATGATTATTATACTCATATAGTTTTATATAGTTTCGAAAACTATATATTGCACTATCCTTATTTTTATGATATCTTATTAATATAATAAGATATGAGAGGGTTGTTATGAATGAATAAAATTGCTTTAATAACTGATAGTACTTGTGGTTTACCTAAGGAATATGTAGATAAATACAATGTTAAGATTGTACCTTTAAAAATATTATATAAGCATAAAGAATATATTGATGGAGTTACTATTACTCCAGAAGAAGTATATTCTAGACTTGAAGAGGAACTTCCTACTACTTCTATGCCTTCTGTTGAAGATGTTAAGTCTTTATACAGAGAGTTAGAAGCTGAAGGTTATACTCATGCAATAGTATTACCTGTATCATCTGGATTATCTGGTACTATAAATAGCTTTAGATTAGCTAGTGAAGATTTTGCTAATATTAATAGTTTTATTTTTGATACTAAAATCTTATCTATGGCTGTTGGATTAATAGTTATAGAAGTAGGTAAGATGATCCAAGACAATAAAGACTTTGACTATATTTGCAATAGAATTCCAAAGATTAGAGAAAATTTATGGATGTATTTCACAGTTGATACATTAGAATACTTAATTAAAGGTGGTAGAATAGGTAAGGTTACTGGAGGTATAGGAGAAATTCTTAATTTGAAACCTATAATTACTATAGATGAAGATGGTTCTTATACTAATTATGCAAAGGTAAGAGGATCAAAGCAAGCTTTTAATAAATTATCGTCATTAGCAACTAGCATTTTAGATAAAGGCAAGGGAAAAGTAATAGTTATGACTGGAACCATGCACGAAGAAGCAAATAGATTAAAAGAAATCTTAGAAAATCATATAAATACTACATTTATATACAAGGGTACTATTACACCAGCAGTTGGAATTCATTCAGGTCCACAGCTACTAGCTGTAGCAGTAATGCTAGAATAGTTTAAAATGTAATATGAATAATGTAGAATGTAAAATGAATGAAAAAAACTCCCTTAGGAGTTTTAAAAAAATAATTTATTTACAGTAATTCCTTCGGAATTACCTCCTTAATTCTTCATTTTTCATTCTTAATTCTTAATTGTAAAAGGGATGCTTTCGCATCCCTTTTATTATCATTACTTTTATTGCTCTTCATGTTCGAAGTCTTTTCCTGTTTGCATAGCTATTTTTTCAGCTAATAAGTTCTTTAATAAAACATCTACTGTCCATTCTCTTGAAGTTTCAGTAACTGTAGCTTTTAACACATTATTCAATCTAAACTTCTTTAGATTTTCTATAAATAATCCTATCTTATTTCCTGGTATGTTATTAAATATTACCGCTTTACTTTTCACTCCATCTTCCGCATCATTTAATAAGTTATTATTTATAACATCTTTAACTAAAGTATTCCCATTTTTATAATTTACAAGTACCTTATCTCTTATTCCAAGCATCCCTGCCAAATTACTTACAGTTTTAACTTCCTTACCATTAAAGTTACATAATATTAAACAACTTCTGCCTTCATCTATTGTTGTTTCTTTAGTATCTAATAATTCAAATGACATAAATTTCTCCTTTTCTTCAAAAACATTTCTTATTTATATCATATAAAATACTTAAGAATTAAGCAACCTTGATTTTTTCAAGCTTAGTTTTGATGTAACAGTTAATATTGTATCTGCTAAAATTATTATCGCTAAAAGAGCATTAATTGGCCTTATCATGGTTTCTAAACTTAAATAATAATTAGTTATCATTGGGCTAACATAAGTTATTCCTATATAAGATAATAGTGCCCAGTATATTGAGAATTTTAAAGTTATTAATCCTTTATAATTATATTTTAGGTTACTATAATCCCAATACTTTTCATTAAAGATCTCTAAAAGTAAATAACCACTTATAAATTCAACTACAGTAGGTATTGCTATGTAAAGTATTATAGTAAAAATAATATTTAAATTAAAATATTCATTAATTAATATTAATAATGTAAAGGCAATTCCATACATAGGTTTATATGGTCCTTTTAAAAATCCATTTTTTTTAAATCTTCCTGTAGTTATATAACTGTAAATCCCTTCTATAATCCACCCTACTATAGAATATAAAATTAGGTTAAATATAGTAAAATTAAGTATTGTCATTAAAAGCACCAACCTTTAATAAATTTTACTTTTAGTTTAACCAATGAAATTAATTAAATACCTAATTTTATACAATGAAACTTTTTAATTTATTGAGAATAAGATAGACTATAGTACTTAAAAGGAGAGATTAAAATAGAGTCTAACTATAAAAAAGTAAAAAATATTTTACTCATTCTTTTATTAGCAAATTTATTTGTTGCAATATCTAAGATCATAATTGGATTATTTGTTAATAGTTCTAGTGTAATGGCTGATGGATTACACTCTATATCTGATAGTGCATCAAATATAGTTGGTATAATAGGAATTACAATGGCATCTAAACCTCGAGATACCGAACATCCATATGGCCATAAAAAATTCGAGACAATATCAAGTATATTTATTGGACTTATGTTATTACTTTTAGGTATTAATGTTATTAAAACATCAATTTCCAAACTTTTCATTCCATATACTTTAACAATTACTATAGATAGTCTAATTATTATATTGATAACCTTAATAATAAATATTTTTGTAGCCATATATGAAAATAAACAAGGTAAAAAATTAAATAGTAAGATTCTAATTGCCGATTCCATTCATACTAAAAGTGATATATTTGTATCAATTGGAGTGTTAGTAACTTTAATAGGCGTTAAATTAGGTCTGCCCCCTACTTTAGATACCTTTGTATCATTTATTGTAGCCTTCTTCATTCTACATGCCTCTTATGAAATTATTAAAGAAAATATATCTTCATTAACTGATAAAATTATGATAGAAGAGTCGGTTGTCATAGATATATTAAAAGATTTCGCTGATATTGAAGACATTCATAATATTAGATCTAGAGGTTATAAAGATCATATTTTCCTAGATATGCATATTAAAGTAGATTCAAAACTAAATGTTGATGAGGCCCATACTCTAGTTCATAAAATAGAAGATACATTAAATTATAGGCTTAATAAAAAAGTAGATTTAATAATTCATGTTGAACCTAATAAAAATAATAAAAGTGACTACTTATAATGATATGCTCCCATTATAGTAGACAGTTAAAATAATAAAACTGTTCTATAATGGGAGGATTTTTTTATGTCAAGAAAATCAAAAGTATCAACCGAGATAAAAGTCCAAGCTGTTGAAGATTATTTA
>NZ_CACRTO010000013.1:0-258781 GCF_902652255.1 Clostridium tertium | reverse complement strand
TAAGCAAATGTTCTTGCGGAACTAATTGCTCTAACATTACTACTTCCATTTGATTTTGTGATTCTTTTCTTTCGTTTATCATTAGTAAACTCCTATGTAATAAATTAAAATATTTATTATTATATTACATATATGTATAAAATTAAAGACTGCTGACACTTTGTCAGCAGTCTGAAAAAAACACCTCTGTGATACAGAGGTGTTTTTTTATATCTTATTTTCAAAAACTCTATAAGAGTTTTATCCATCATTCTTCATTTTCCATTATTCATTATTCATTACTCATTATTCATTATTCATTATTCATAATTCATTATTCATAAAAAAGCTGCCTTAAAGGCAGCTTTTTATAATCCTAAGTATTCTTCTAATGTTAAATCACTATTTTTAAAATTTTTACTATGTTCTACTCCAACATATCTAAAATGCCATGATTCATGCATATATCCTGTTTTCCATTCCTTGCCTTCTGGATATCTTAGTATAAATCCATATTTATGACAGTTTTCTTTCAACCACTTAGCTTCATCAGTGTATTTAAAATTTTCTTCAGCCCATAAAGATCTATCTGCTCCACCAATATCAAAGGCAAGCCCTGTTTGATGTTCACTAAAACCTGCTCTAGCTGAAAAAGTATCCGTTGGATCTTGCCCATAATTAGCTACATAATTATTATATAATCTATTTTGAGTCCAGAAATTTCTATAAGTAGAAAATGCATTTAAATAAATTCCTTCCTTAGATGCATCTGCTTTCATATTTTCAAAAGCTTGTCTAGCTTCTTCACTTTCACCTGGAGCAAAAGTATCAGGAAGACCGTACTCTTTATTTACAATTAACACTCCATTAACATACTTTGGTTCTCTTGTGCTCGGATCCTCATTAGAGGCTTCATTATATTTTTCATTTACTCTTCTAGCATTAGCTTCTTTTTTAATACTCTCTATATAAGTTTCTAGCTCTTGTAGCTTTTCCTTTGCATCTATGTATTTCTTTTCTTTAAATAAAGCATTATAACTATTAGTTATATCATTTACCTTATTTATTTCTTCCTCATTAAATCCTTTTAAATCATCTGAATTAATTTTATTGGAGTATGCTTCTAAATCTCTTTCATTTTCAGCACTTATTTGGTTTATTTCAGTATATAAACTAGATATTTCATTCTTCAATTCTTCATTTATATCATCATTAAGCTTACTTTGAATACTATCTATAGATTCTTTAATTTTATTAATTCTTGAATCATCACCATATATATTATCTATACTCTTCTTAATAATCTTAAAATCTTGAATTGTTTCTAATTCAGAATTAAATCTTTCACTGGCAATTGCTTCATTCTTATTAAGTTTAATATGTTTAAACTTAATAGGTCCATAAATAACTATTCCAAGTATTACCAAAAATAATACTAACTTCTTTGTTCTATTCTTTAGTGCTTGCTTCTTACTTATTTGTTTCTTATTCAAAATACTCACCTTTTTAAATATTTTAACTTTCTTCTAATAATATTTTTAAATCTTCTCTTAACTCTTTATTTAAAGAATATTCACTTAAGTAATACAACTTACTGTTAATATCATCATCTTTTTGATCAAGAGTGTAATAAGTCATTGCTGCATTTATAGATAGCTCTTCACTAACTTTTTCTATTTCCACTATTTTTTCTTCATTATCATCTATTGTCATTATCTCACTAAGATTAATTGAAGTCTTACCCATTGCAATTATTTTTAAGAACTTTAAGTGACCTTGAGTAAATCTTTCAGCAGCATTAATTAAATGTTTTAAAGTTCTATACGCATATTCTATTTCTCCTGATTTAACAAAGCTTCTATAGAAATGCTGTATTATTCCTATAACTTGATTATTCTTTTTAATTTGTGACATAAATCCTAAAATTATCATTTTATTATCATCATTAAATGTAATTAAATTATTTGTAATCCAATTTACTATTTCCTCTGTTTTAACACCCTCACTTGCTAACTTACATAAAAGATTTGTTGCCTTTAAATTAAGTTTAGAATTCTTTTGAGAAACTCTTTCTAATATGGAAACTGCATTTCCTTTGAAACTATATATTATCATTAACACACTATTTTCTACAGCTACATTCCACTCTTCTTCATCAAAGTACTTGCTGTCATACTCTGATGGCATATGTATATTATTATTCAAGAATTTAGGTAATTCTCTTAAATTATCTTTCCCTATTCTTATTGCTGCATCTCTTGCAACAGATTTAACTTCATCAAAGTCATCATAGATATCTATTACTTTTAAAATTTCATTTATTATTAAATTATCTATTTCTTCTTGAGTAGGTCCTTTATTTTCTTCCTTGTTGACTTCTTCAGTTTCTTCTAATTCATTTCCTTCTATTTCTATCTCTATTTCTTTTTCTTCTATTTCATTATTTATCTCTTCTTCTGTTTCTTCTTTTATATTTATATCAGAATTTTTATCGTCATGCCTTATATCTTCAATATAATTTTCTCTTTTATCATCTTCAAAAAAATTATTATCCTCTTCATTTTCATACATTCCATTTTTAAACTTCTTAAAAAAACTAAAAATCCCCATTACTATTTCCTCCCAAAGTCTGTATCTCCTATTACCTCTATTCCATTCTCCCTTAAAACCTTTGCAGTTAAACCCATGCCTGAAATTTTATTAGAAGAAAAGGTTCCGTCATAAACATATTTCACTCCGCAGGAAGGACTCCCCTCTTTCAATATTGCTTTTTTTATATTATATAAATTAGCAATTTTTAAAGTTTCTTGTGCTCCCTTTAGAAATTCACTTGTTACATCTATTTTATCCTTAGTTATTATTTTACTATTACTATTACCTTGTAATATATCCTCTGCTTTACCTATTATCTCTGCTGGTATCCTAGGTGTATTGAGTCCACCTAGTTGCTCAGGACATACTAATATGGCTTTACCTTCTTTAACTAATTCTAAACATTCACTATTTAAATTATTACCACCATTGTATTTACAATTAACTCCACATAAGCAACTACTAATAAGATACATAAATACACCTCTTTTCTCTAATAATTATATCACAAAAAAAAATTCAAGGCGACTTTACATATATTAAGAATTTCTTTCAAATTAAATGTTATTTAAATATTTTTCAATAACTTTATACTATATTATTTTAATAAGGCTACCTTTTAGGCAGCCCTATTTTTTATTTTAAAATTGCAATAGTTACTCCATCTCCACCTTCACCATATTCACCAAGCCTATAACTCTTAACGTGAGGATGTCTCTTAAGCATTTCATTAATTGCCTTTCTAAGAACTCCTGTACCCTTACCATGAACTATGGTAACTTCTCCAAGATTAGCAAGGTAAGCTTCATCCAAATATTTATCTGCTTTATAACAAGCTTCTTCAGAATCCATTCCTCTTAAATCTACCCTACTATCAATAGATTTTAATTTAAGTTTAAGTTCTCTCTTCTTCTTTTCCTTTTTATTACCTGCATTTTTAAGTAATCTTAAATCCTTAAGCTTAACATTTATTTTCATTATACCAGCTTCAACTTGCACTTCACCTTTATTATCAGGCATTGTTATAATAATTACATTTTGGTTTAATGAAGGTAAATAAGCATCCATCCCTAAAGTTACTTTAGTTATTAATTCACCTTGATTTTCTTTTTCCTTATATAAAGCTGATTCCTTCTTTTCTAAGCTGTCTTTTAGCTTCTTTCTTTCCTCTTCAAGTCTCGCTCTTCCACCTTGTACTATACCAAGCTTTTCAAGTTCTCTCATAGCCTTTAGAATTTCATCTGCTTCATCCTTAGCCTTTGATATTATATCTTTAGCTTCTTTTCTCGCTTCACTATAAGCTTTATCTCTTACTTCATCTAACTTTCTTAGCTTCTCTTCATATTTCTTTTTAGACTCTTCAGCCTCAATCTTTATTCTCTTTGCTTCCCTTGCATCCCTATTAGCTAAAATACTCTTTTCTTGTAAATCTCTAATTAAGTCTTCAAACTTTAGATTTTCAGAAGATATGTTATTCTTTGCTTTATTAATTACTTCTTCCCTAAGTCCTAATCTCTTTGATATTTCAAAGGCATTAGATTTTCCTGGAACACCTATTAATAATCTATAAGTAGGTCTTAATGTTTCAACATCAAATTCTACCGATGCATTTTCTATACCTTCTGTTCTTAATGCATATCCCTTTAATTCACTATAGTGAGTAGTAGCAATCAACCTTACTCCTCTTTCTCTTAATGAATCTAAAATTGATATAGCAAGAGCAGCACCTTCAACCGGATCTGTACCAGATCCTATTTCATCAAATAGTACTAATGAAGAATCTGATGCATTTTCCATAATTCTAACTATATTAGTCATATGAGATGAGAAAGTAGATAATGATTGTTCAATACTCTGTTCATCTCCTATATCCGCAAATATCTCTTTAAAAAATCCTATACTTGAAGCATCCTTTGCTGGAATCAATAATCCACTTAAAGCCATTAAGTGTAATAATCCCACTGTCTTTAAAGTTACAGTCTTACCTCCTGTGTTAGGTCCTGTAATCATAAGAGTATTAAACTCTTTACCTAAGTAAATATCAGAAGGAACTACAAACTTAGGATCAATAAGTGGATGTCTCCCTTGAATTATGTCAAAACTTCTATCCTCACTTACTGTTGGGCATATTCCATTTATGCTTGAACTATATTTTGCTTTTGCAAATATGAAGTCAAGTTCAGTTAATATTTTATAATTACTTTCTATATTATCAATTTCTTCATATACCCTATTAGATAAATCCATTAAGATTCTTTCTATTTCAGCCTTTTCTTTGAGCTTTAATTCTTTTATTTCATTATTTAAATTAACAAGACTCATAGGTTCAATAAATAAAGTTGCACCTGTTGAGCTTTGATCATGGACTAATCCTGGAACTTGCCCTTTATACTCTGACTTAACAGGTAATACATATCTATCACCTCTCATAGTATATAATGAGTCCTGAAGATATTTTGAGTTTGCTCTAACTATTGAGTTAATCTTATCTCTCACTGAAGAATTTTTCTCTTTTAAATTTCTTCTAATTGAACTTAAAGTAGAACTAGCTCTATCACTTATTTCATCTTCAGATACTATTGATATTTCAATTATATCTTCAAGTTTCTTTAAAGGAGTAAGTATGTCTATTAAATCTTCTAATAATACATGAGGTTTCTCATCTTCTCTTCTAGAAATATAATCCTTAAATCTTCTAGAACATCTAAGCATTCCACCAATTCTTAATAGTTGAGCAATAGAAAGTATTCCTCCCTTTTTCGCCCTTTCTATTCCTTCTTTAACATCAAAAAAACCTTCAAAAGGTGGATTACTTTTAGTAATTAATAAATCTAAAGCTTCATCAGTTTCTTTTAATTTTCTTTCTACTTCATATATAGTATCGTATGGACTTAAAGCAAATACTAGCTCCTTAGCACTACTTGTAATTGCATAGTCACTTACTTTTTCAATTATCTTATTAAATTCTAATACTCTAAGACTTCTCTCTTCCATCTTGTCTCCTTTACTCTATTCCTCTTCTAAAATGCCCTTTAGTATATTCATTATTATTAATTTCTATTTCTTTGTTAATCATTTTTATAACCTTTTTAACATCATTATAACTTTCATCTCTGAATTCTACTCTAAATGAATTTACTCCTAGACTTTTTAAATCATCCATTTCATCTATAAGATTTAGCGGATATGGATTTATGATGTAACTTCTACAGAAAATATCAGTCATAACTCTAAACTTTTCTTTCATTCTATCTACTAAAGTAAAACTATCTCTAGTGCAAGCTAAGTTACAATCTTTATTAGAGGATTTTTCTCCAAAAGTACTACCTATTGGACAATATTCACTTATCATTAATTCTGTTTTACCATAAATTAAACCTTGAACATTCCCCTTATTCCCTTTAAGTAAAGACTTAATTTCCTTTCTATTAAGCTCTAAACTTAAGGTTGGAATATCAATTTCATTTTGATAAAACTTAAGAGCCTCTGAATTAATAATATTTAATTTATAATCCCCTATAATAAATAATTCCTTTTGATATCTTCTAATGATCCCTGCATTTACAGTAATTAAACCCTCTATACTACCCTTTAATTTTTCAATAATATTAATAACCTTATCAAATTCACTTTTAATTATATTAGGTAGTTTTAAATAAAAGTTTATATTAGTATTCTTATTTGCTTCATCTATTAAATCTTGCATTTTAATAGCATCTCTATCTCTATTAAATATGTCAATAGCAATATTAGTTATTCCCTCTTCAATTAATGCTTTTAATTGCTCTTTTGTTATACATTGATACAGCATATCAATATTATTTTTATAATCTATATCCTTAACCTCTATTTCATTTTTAACGGGTCTTTTTCTTCTATAAGACTTTGTTATAGACTTCTGAATGCTTTCTAAAGCATCTCTTCTTAAATTATTTAAATCGCTTATTCTAATAAATCCATCTTCAAAATCAATAAACTCAACTTCATTAATTTTTAAAGCTAAATCCTGAGATTTTAAAAATCCCTCTATTACTCTTTCTTTGGTAAGTGGCTTCTTTTCTGCTCTTTCAACTATTTCACCTTTAAATATATAATCATTATTATTGAAATTTACTTGTAACTCTAATGGTTCTCCAACCTTAAAGTTAACTTTAGCTTTTAATAATATCTTTCTATTATAAGGTTTTAGAGAATCTTCAAGTGATGAAAATAATTTTTTATCTAAGGACTTAAATATCTCATCTGATACTTTATAATTAGTTGGGAATATTTTTACCTTATCTCCTCTTTTTGCTTCTTTAACTTCCTTACCCTTATATAAAATCTTATTTATAGTAAATCCAGTATCCTTTACTCTATATCCATCCCCTAATGCTATGTCTTCCTTTAATATTATTTCACCATCCTTTAAAATACTTCCTAGAGGTACCCCAGTATTTCTAGGATGATTAAAACTCATCATATCTTTCCCTAAATTCTTTTTAAGATAGGCAGTTGAAAACCCACCTCTATTAAATAATTGTAATAACTCTCTTTTTCCTGAGCTTACATTATAGTCTGTCTTATATATTTCCTTCTCTACTGCTTTTCTATAGTTATCTACTACACCAGCAACATACTCCGGTCTTTTCATTCTTCCTTCAATTTTTAATGAATAAGTTCCTGAATCTAATATGTCTTTTACATTTTCTATAGTACAAGTATCCTTTGGACTTAAAAGATAAGCCTTTCTCTCTCCAGAACTATTTCCTTTTAATGTGTACTCCATTCTACAAGGTTGTGCACATCTACCTCTGTTTCCACTTCTACCACCTATCATTGAGCTCATAAGACATTGCCCAGAATATGAAATACATAATGCTCCATGAACAAATATTTCAGTTTCTATACCTAAGTCTTTAGATATATATTTTATTTCCTCAAGAGAAAGCTCTCTTGATAATACTATTCTATGAAAACCTCTTTCCTTAAAAAATAAGGCTCCTTCTCCATTATGAATAGTCATTTGAGTTGAAGCATGAATTTCAAATTCAGGATATTCTTCTTTTACTCTCTTAAATAAACCAAGATCTTGCAGGATTATTGCATCTGCTCCTATCTCATATAAGAATCCTACATACTTAACAGCCTCTTCAATTTCATTTTCTTTTAATATAGTATTTAATGTTACATAAACCTTAACACCATAGCTATGGGCATAATCAATAGCCTTAATCATATTATCATTATCAAAGTTTGATGCATATGCTCTTGCTGAAAATTTATTTCCTCCTAAGTAAACTGCATCAGCTCCTTTATTAATTGAAGCTATAAGACTTTCCATGCTCCCAGCTGGAGCTAAAATTTCTACTTTATTCATAAAATACTTCTCCTAAACTTTTGTTTATTGCTTTATCTAATTAACGTATTTTTTCTAATTTAAATCTATTTTAGTAGAGCATTGCCCTTTCTTCTCTCTGTTGCTAAATTTACTTGAGAATCGATTAATTTCTTCTCTAAATCTAGAACCTTATACTTTAAGTTTTGAAGTTGGAATTTAATTTCCTTATTCCTCGCCTTTAGAGTATCTTTCTCATCTTTACATTTCTTGTATGATTCTTCAAGCAATTTGCATTCCTCATTAATCTTAGTAAACTTTTCAATGTAATCTTCTTCTTTATTTTTTAGAATCTTATTAGAATCTTTTAAAGTTTCTACTTCATCAAAATAATTTTCAAGTTCTTCTCTAAGTGTAAGATTTTCAGATTTCAATACTTCAACCATCTTAGATAACTCATCATTACTTTCATATTCTTCCCTAATTTCCTTTATTCTTTCCTTTAAAGTAATGTTTCTCTCCTCTAATGAGGCATTTTTCTTTAATAAATTTTCTATTTCAATATCAGCCTTATATAGCTCGTCTGCTATATTAATAGCTACTAATGTTGCACCAGCAGTTGAACTTAGCTTTCTATTATTAGACATAATATCCTTTACTTTTTCATCTACATACTTTGCAACTTGTAATAAATATTCCTCTGATTCTCTACCTCTTAAATTATAATCCATACCATTTATATTAATAGTTACTATACTCATAACACACCTCATTAACATAATATTGTCCTAAGTTAATTTTAACATAAAAATGCCTCAGTATGTATATAAATTACTATCTATACATAAAGAAAAAGATGGGACTATTACACAATGAAAAAAACTCCCGAAGGAGTTTTATAATCTTAACTATTTTTATTAGTTTGTAAACAAATATTAGTTATTTACATTTCATTTTTACCTATAGCATATGCTATTCCAAATCCTGCTAAACAAGATACAATTGAAACTAATCCCATTAATCCAAATGTAATTCCTGGGAAAATAACAAATATTGAGCCAACTACTAATCCAAATATTATACAATAAGCTGTCTGAGGATACTTGTTAAATAGTTTTTCAATAATCTTAGTCATTGATAAAAATCCTAAGATTACCCCAACTCCTACAATTCCCATATTGATAATATCAAAGTTTTTTACGATTTCTATGATAGGTTCATAAAGACCTATAAGTAATAGCATAAAAGAACCACTAATACCTGGAAGTATCATAGTTGCAGCTGCTATAAATCCTGCAACAAAAAATCCTAAAGCATTAGGCTTAAAAATAGTGCTTAAGAAAGCAGCATTTGGATTTACCTTCTCTAAAATTCCAAGTCCTGCAACTATAATGAATCCAATTACAAGTCCAATCCAATTACCAGTACTTACTTTCTTCTCTGTTGCCTTTTTATATAGTAAAGGAGCTGTCCCTACAATAAGTCCAATAAAAAAGAAATTAGTTTGCTCATTAAAATTCTTTAATAAGTAATCTATTAAATTAGTAAATAACAGAATACCTACTACTGCACCAATTCCTAAAGTTCCAAGAAACATTATATTCTTCTTTATGTCTTTAAAAAATCCATTAACTGAAGAAATAATCTTATCGTATATCCCCATAACTACAGCCATAGTTCCACCACTTACCCCAGGAATAACATTGGAGACTCCAATCACTACTCCCTTAAGTATATTAATTATATAATTCATCCCTATCTCCTTAAAAATTAAAAATAATCTATTACTGCTATACACAACATAAGACTAATGAAAAATGTAGAATGAAAGAACGAAAAATTACTTACTTAATTTTTTCATTCTTTCATTCCTTAATTCTTCATTATCTAAGCGTTGCTCCAAGCTTGTGTTCAAGACTTCTTAAAATCTTATCATGAACTTTATTTACATCATTATCTGTAAGAGTTTTCTTTTCATCTCTATATGCTATTGCATATGCAATACTCTTCTTACCTTCTGGTATTTGAGCTCCCTTATAAATATCAAATAATTGAACTTTTTCTACTAAAGCGCTACCTGCTCTTTTAATAGTTTCTTCTATTTCTTGAACTAATACTTCATCATCAACAAGTAATGCAATATCCCTAGTTACTGCTGGGAACTTAGGTAATGCTTTATACTTCTTGTTAGTCTTAGAATATTCAAATAAAATATCTAAGTTAAGTTCTGCTAAATAACATCCTGTTTCTACACCATAGTTTTCAGAAACATCAGGGTGTACTTCTCCTAAAACTCCAGCCTTTTTATTACCTATCATAATAGCTGCAGTTTTTCCTGGATGGTATGATGGATTATCGCTTTCACGAGCAAACATAACTCTACTTAAACCTAAAGCTTCTAGAGCATTTTCTACTACTCCCTTTAAATCTAGGTAATCGCAGTTACCATACATACCTATAGTTAAGATATTATTCTCAGTAGGAACAGCTGTTTCATCTTCTTTAGGAATATATACCTTTCCTATTTCAAATAATCTAGCATATTCATTGTTTCTTGAGTAGTTTCTTCCTAAACATTCCATCATTGAATGAATGGTAGTAGTTCTCATAACTGAATAGTCTTCACCTAAAGGATTTTTTATTTTAATAACATTTCTTAATTCACTGTCTTCAGGAACATTAATTTTATCAAATACCTTAGGTGATACAAATGAATAACTTATTGATTGATTTAATCCGCTAGATACCATAGTTCTAACCATTAAATCTCTTAAAATTTCATTTTTATACTTAGGCTCTCTACCTGTAGAAGCACTATATATTGTTGTTGGTATTTTATCATATCCATAAATTCTTGCAACTTCTTCAGCTATATCTTCCTTAATTGCGATATCTACTCTGAAAGTAGGTATTTTAATATCTAAATTATCGCCATTAATTTCAGTTTTTAATTCTAAAGCATCAAGGTATTTTTTCATATCTTCTTTAGCTATATCAGTTCCTAAGAACTTATTAATCCAATTAGAATCTACAGTTATATTTCCTTCTTCTTTTTTAGAATTATATATATCTATAGTTCCTTCCATAACTTCACCACAGCCAAGTTCGCATATTAAAGCACACGCTCTATTTATAGCTAATTCAGCTAGATTTGGATCTATATCTTTTTCAAATCTTGCTGAGCTTTCACTTCTTAAGTTAAGCTTCTTAGAATTTACTCTAATATTAGTTCCATCAAAATTTGCAGCTTCAAATATAACTGCTGTAGTATCATCTTGAATTTCTGAATTTAATCCCCCCATAATTCCAGCTAATCCTATAGATGTTTCATTATCTTTTATACATAAGAATGTTGAATCTAAAGTTCTTTCTATTCCATCTAATGTAACAAACTTTTCTCCATCTTTAGCTCTATCTACTACGATTTTACCACTCTTTATTTCTCTTGCATCAAATGCATGCATAGGTTCCCCTATTTCAAGCATTACGAAGTTAGTTATATCTACTATATTATTAATAGGTCTAACGCCTGCTTCTAAAAGTCTTTCTTGCATCCAGCTTGGTGAAGGCATAACTTTAACGTTTTTAACTCCTCTTGCCATATATCTTCTACATAAAGAGTCCTTAATTTCAACTTTTAATACATCATTAATATTTTCATTACACTTTACTTCATAATTAAAGTTTGGCATTTTATAAGTAGTTCCAAGTGTAGCAGCTGTTTCTCTAGCCATACCTACCATACTTAAGCAATCTGGTCTATTTGAAGTAATATCAAAATCTAAAATAGACTTATTTAAATTTAAATATTCTTTAATATCCATTCCTAAAGGTGCATCTGTTGGAAGTATCATTAACCCATGAACTGGTTCATCTCCAGCAATTCCAAGCTCTTCTTCAGAGCAGAACATACCGTTAGAAACTACTCCTCTAAGTTTACCTTTCTTTATTTCACTACCATCAGCTAATATTGATTTATGAAGAGCTACAGGTACTACATCTTGCTCTTTCATATTAGTTGCTGCAGTTACTATTTGAATATTTTCTTCTGCTCCAATATTCACTTGACAAACCTTAAGTTTATCAGCATCAGGGTGAGCTGTTATTTCAACTATCTTTCCTGTTACTACATTCTTAATTACATCACCTTGAGTAATAACTTCTTCTAATGCAGAACCAGATAAAGTTAATCTATCTCCAAGGTCTTTTGCATCTATATTTATATCAACATAATCTTTAAGCCAATTAAATGGTACTTTCATATCTTTTTCCTCCTCTTTATTAAAATTGATTTAGGAATCTCATATCACTTTCGTATAATAATCTGATATCATCTATTCCATATTTAAGCATAACCATTCTGTCTACACCGAAACCAAAAGCAAATCCACTATATACTTCTGGATCAATACCACAATTTCTTAAAACTTGAGGATGAACCATACCACAGCCTAAAAGTTCAATCCAACCGCTTCCTTTACATACTTTACATCCTTTACCTTCACAAACAAAGCAAGTAGCATCCATTTCAGCTGAAGGTTCAGTAAATGGGAAGTGATGTGGTCTAAACTTAGTTTTAACCTTATCTCCAAACATTTTCTTCGCAAATAATTCTAAAGTCCCCTTAAGATCTGCAAAAGTTACTCCTTTATCTATAACTAACCCTTCCATTTGATAGAATATAGGTGAGTGAGTTGCATCTACTGCATCTGATCTATAAACCTTTCCAGGTCCTATCATCTTAATAGGAGGAGCTTGATTTTCCATAACTCTAATTTGCACTGGAGAAGTTTGAGTTCTTAATACTAAGTTATCATTTATATAAAAAGTATCTTGTTCACTTCTTGCTGGATGATTTTTAGGTATATTTAAGGCTTCAAAGTTATAATAATCTAATTCTACTTCTGGTCCTTCTTCTACAGTGAATCCCATAGAAATAAATATATCCTTCATGCTTTCTAAAGTTAAATCAAGAGGATGTCTCTTACCTACTATATTCTTATTACCTGGCATAGAAATATCTATAACTTCTGAAGCTAGCTTTTCATTTTTTTCCTTCTCTTTTATTGATAATGCAATTTCTTCAATTCTTTCTTCAACTTGACTTTTAACTTCATTAACAAGCTTTCCTACTATAGGTCTTTCTTCTTTAGATAGACCTCCCATACTTCTTAAAATAGTAGTTAATTCACCTTTTTTTCCTAAATATTTTACTCTGATTTCATCTAGCTTTGCACTATTGTTAGCATTTGTTAATTCATTAAATGCATTTTCTTTAATAGAATTTAGCTTTTCTTGCATATTTCTTCCTCCTTTTTAATAATATATATGTTTCAATAATTAATCTACATTTTAAGTGTCTATATTATTTGACGTGAAAAATAATTAAAAGTGTAAATTACATTAATTGAAAGCTTATATATCTTTTAATTTTTATATAAGTTGATTCTATATTTACTTAACTGAAGGTTTTTATATGAACTAACTTAATAAAATATAAAAACTTTATTGCAACTTATATACAAACTCATTGGCTGTTTTGTGCGACAGCACCATTTTTTTATGATACATATTTTATTCCATAGGTTAAATCTATAACTTTATAAAAAATATAAGTTATCTATAAATGATTTAATAATATAATTCCCTATAAAATAAAAAAACTCCGTCCCCCTACAAAGGGACGAAGTACCGCGTTACCACCCTAATTGATTATATACATAATCCAATCTTAATTTAAATAACGGTAATACCGCTAGAAACTACTATAATTTCACTTCTAGGACTCCTGAGGGAACTTCAATATAAATTTCTATAAAACAGCTTCCAGTCTATGGCTATTTCTCCCTGAAAAGTCCTTTATATCTACTTTCTCATTCACAGTCTTTATTTATTCAATTTACAATTAATTATACAAATAAAATTAATTAATTTCAATATATAAGTTGTAATAAAGTTTACTTTTAATTAAATTATACATATTATTAACTAATATTCAAGTAATAATCCAATTTAAAAGTCACATTACTCAAGTAATAGCTATTAAAAATTTAAAATTAAGAATGAAAAATGAAAAATTAAGGAAAAACTCATTTATGAGTTTTAAAAAGTTATTTTTTCAAAAACTCCGAAGGAGTTTTATCATCAATTCTTCATTCTTAATTATTCATTCTTCATTTGCTAGTAACTCCTTGTCTTACTTTCTCAAATAAGATAATTGAAGCTGCTATAGCGACATTTAAAGATTCTGCATCACCAGGCATTGGTATTTTAACCTTTTTATCTGCTAAATCAAATAACTCATCACTAATTCCATTTCCCTCATTGCCTACAGCTAAAATAACCTTTCCCTTAAGATCTTCTTCAAAGAAATTCTTTGACTCTTTAAGAGAAGTAGTTATTAAAGAAAAGCCATCTTCTTTTAACTTTTTAATAAAGGTAAAATCATTATCTTCATAAATAATAGGAATATAGAAAATTGAACCCATAGTTGATCTTATAGTTTTATCATTATATATATCAACTGTCCCCTTAGTTAGTATTATTCCATTAACTCCTGCTGCGTGAGCAGTTCTAATAATAGTCCCTAAGTTTCCAGGGTCTTGAACTCTATCACATATTAAATAGAAATCACCAATTTCATCTTTATTATTATTTATCTTATTTACAACAGCAATAATGCCTTGTGGATTTTCTGTAGACGCTATTTGCGAAAATAAGTTGTCATTTAAAATAATAATACTATCTATAAGATTACCATTAAATTCTCCAACTAATTTGCCTTCATAACTCTTGGAAATAAAAATATTTTTTATTTCCATATTTGCTTTTATGGCTTCATTAACTAGTCTTAATCCTTCTAAGATAAATAATCCTTCTTTATCTCTAAATTTTCTTTCTTTAAGCTTTTTAACATACTTAAATAAATTATTATCCTTACTTTCAATATAAATCAATGTTTCCACCTCATTAATTTGATTTAGCTATCATTCCCTCTAATCTACTTAAGTCTTCAGCTGATCCAATAGCAACTATAATATCATTTTTCTCAATTATATCATCAGCTGCTGGAGATAAATTAACATCATCACCTTTTTTTATAGCCATAACGTTTATTCCATACTTACTTCTAAGTCTAAGCTCACTCAATGTCTTTCCAGCCCATTCATCTAATGATTGTATTTCCATAACGCTATAATCTTCTGATAATTCTATATAATCTAGGATATTAGCTGACACTAAATTATGAGCTACTCTAACTCCCATATCTTTTTCAGGAAGTATAACTCTATCCGCTCCAATTTTTTGTAAAACCTTAGCATGTAAATCACTTTGACCTTTAGCAATTATATATTTTACACCAAGCTCTTTAACTAATAATGTTGCCATAACACTTGATTGAATATTATCACCAATTGTAACAACAGCTACATCAAAGTTTCTAATGCCTAATGATCTTAATGCATTTTCATCTGTTGCATCTAATTGAACTGCATGTGTAACACTATCAGCAATATCCTGAACAACATCTTCATCATTATCTATAGCCAATACATCATTACCTAATGAATATAATGTTTTTGCTATTGAAGAACCAAACCTTCCAAGTCCTATAATTACAAATTGTTTATTAGACATATTATTCATCTCCTACCCAATTAATATTTTTCCTTCTGGATACTTATATCCAGATTTCTTTCTCTTTCTAGTTAAAGCTAACATTACCGTTAAAGGACCTACTCTTCCCAAGTACATCATTATCATTATTAATACTTTACCTATTGAACTCAAATTAGGAGTAAGTCCTAATGTTAAACCAACAGTTCCTAGCGCTGATGATGATTCATATAGTAAGTCTATAAAACTAGCTCCTGCCTCTGTATAAGATAAAATCATTGTTACACCAATAACCAATGATAAACCAATAAATACTATTGTGAAAGATTTATACACTATTTCTTTACTAAATCTTCTACCAAAACCTTCTGTATCTTCTCTTCCTCTTATAACAGATAAAACAGTTAAAAATAGGATACCACAAGTAACAGTTTTTAAACCGCCAGCAGTTGAACCAGGAGAGCCACCTATAATCATAAGTATTATAGTTAAGAACTTACTAGCCATGGTCATATCAGTTGTTGCAACACTATTAAACCCTGCAGTTCTTGGAGATACTGATGCAAAGAATGAATTTAAAACCTTATCTTTAATATTCATACTTCCAATTGTAGATGCATTATTTAGTTCAAATAAAAACATCAATAAAGTTCCACCTACTATTAAAATTAAGGTAGTAAGTATTACTATCTTTGAATGAAGAGATAATTTTTTTATTCCCTTAAATTCATATATTTCTAAAAGCACAGTAAAGCCAAGCCCACCAATAATTATTAACGCACTAATAACTAGTATTACAACAGTATTACTTGAATATCCCATTAGACTTGTTCCAAATAAATCAAAGCCAGCATTACAAAAGGCTGAAATTGAATGGAAAATACTATAAAATATTCCAGTACTTATTCCATACTCAGGAACAAATTGAGTAGACAATAATAAAGCTCCAAAAAATTGAACAGAAACAGTAAATATTAGTACATATTTAACCATTTTAACTAAACCTTGAATAGAATATGTATTCATAGCTTCTTGCATTACTAATCTCTCTCTTAAAGTAATTTTCTTCCCAAGAATAAGAGAAATTAATACTGCAAAAGACATGAATCCTAAACCACCAATTTCTATCAATGTCATAATTACAGTTTGACCAAAAGTACTCCAATGGGTGCTCGTATCTAAAGTTACTAATCCTGTTACACATACTGCTGATGTAGACGTAAATAGTGAATCCAATAAATTAGTTGATTCACCACTACTTGAGGAAATTGGTAGAGATAATAATATAGCTCCAATAATTATTGCTATTAGAAAACCTAACGCTAATATTTGAACTCCATTTAACTTAAATTTATTTTTAAACCCATATTGCATTTCTTCACCTCTACATAGAGAAAAACTCTTTACTCTTACTAATTATTATACACCACTACACACTTATTTATTTACATAAATCTACAAAAAATGCGACCAAAAGGTCGCCGTAGATTATTTGTTTAATTGAGTTTTTGCAACTTCTACTAAATCTGCAAATGCCTTAGGATCATTTATAGCTATTTCAGATAACATCTTTCTGTTCATATCTATTCCAGCTAATTTGATTCCATTTATGAATTTTGAATAAGATAATCCATTCATTCTTGTAGCAGCATTTATTCTTGCTATCCAAAGTCTTCTGAAATCTCTCTTCTTTAATCTTCTTCCAACATATGCATTTCTTAAAGCTCTTATTACTGATTCATTAGCAGTTTTGAATAATCTGCTCTTTCCACCATAGTAACCTTTTGCAAGCTTTAATACTTTTTTATGATTTTTACGTGAATTTACTGCTCTTTTAACTCTTGCCATGTTTCAAACCTCCTATAAATATGGTAATAATTTCTTCATTGCTTTTTCTTGAGTAGTTGAAACATAAGCAGCTTTTCTTAAGTTTCTCTTTCTCTTTGAACTTTTCTTAGTTAATATATGACTCTTAAAAGCCTTAGCTCTTTTTAATTTTCCAGTTCCAGTCTTTTTAAATCTTTTTGCTGCACCTCTGTGGGTTTTCATTTTTGGCATGATAAAATCCTCCTCTCAAATTAGCCTTTACAATCAACTTTGAAAAAAAAGTTAATAAAAACAAAAAAGACAGCATTATGCCGTCTCAAATATCCATTTTAATTTAAATATTAATAAATTAAAACAAGAATATATTACCTTACTAAGCTATGCCGTAAGGTGAGAAACGGCTGTGTTCCTTCTTAACAATTGTTATTATATTATTTAGCAAAATACTTGTCAATATAATTTTAAAATTTAACTTGTTTTTCTACGCATATTGTACATCCATTACAGAAAATAACTTTATTTTCAAATACACTTTCAATGGTTTCCATAAATTCTTTATTGGCACAATTATTTTTCCCATGAATTATAAGTTTTTTAGGAGCATTAGTTATAAGTCCGCTAATAATTATGTCTTCAATTTTTGCATCATTGTCTATTTTGCATTCAATTAATTCTTTCATAAATTCTTTAAATATATTTTTCTTATCTTTATCAAATATAAAATATTGTCCTTCATTATCAATAACTATATTAATTAAGTCAATCTTACTTTCCTGTATATCAACAAAATACTTTAATAGCTTAATGAACTCTTTATATTCTTTTTCAACCATATACCCTTCTATTACCTTATCTATTATTTCTTCAATATCAGTCCTTAATTCCTTCATTCTAAATCTTATAAAACCATTAACATTGATCTCATCATTTTCTTCTAAACATTCCTTAATTTTTTCAGTAATATTGTTAATTCTGTTCATACAATATATAACATATTCTACTTTTAATATATCATCGCCTAATAATACCTTCATAATTTCTTCTTCTACTTCTATTATTTCTTCTTGTTTTAAAAAAAAGTAATTCTCTGTTAGATAAACTAACATTTCTTTTAGCCTATATTGTTCTAATACCACTTTATATAAAACATTGCTAATATATAAATCAATAATTTCTTTAACTCTTTGATTATAACTATTATCATCACATAATATCTTAATTATATGATTATCTAATTCCACACTTTCCACTATCCCTATATTAATATTCTTCTTTTTAAGAATAGTTTTTAACTCCTGAATTTCACCAACGAAGTCCAAGTCACTACTGTATACAAGCTTTAACACAAGCATGGATTCCACTCCCTTCATAATAATAGTATGTATAAAAACAAAAACTATATTCAAAATTTATATTTCATCAATCGACAAAGCAAATTCTTTAATTTATAATAAAAAATAAAACTCTTTGGAGGTAATATGATTTGCTTTGTAGACTATAGAATTTCTAACACAGAAGAAAAATCTTTAAAATATTTAGGTGCAAATATTATAAAAGTTCCTCCTTGTGATAATTTATATGAGGCAATCAAGGGACATGTAGATATTCAATTAAATATAATTAATAAAAAGAAAAAAGAAATAATAATACATAAAGGTATTAGTAATACCTTTAAAAATGAACTAATAAAAAACAACATTAATTTCATAGAAAGTGAAAAGTCTTTAGGCCTAAAATATCCTAATAATATTTTTTTAAACGCTTTAGTCTTAGAAAATTATTTTATTCATAATTTAAAATATAGTGATGAAATTCTTTTAAAGACTCAAAGTAATAAAATATCAATTAATGTTAATCAAGGATATACAAAATGTTCTTCATTAGTTGTAAATGAAAAATCTATAATAACTAACGATACTGGAATTTATAATTCTTTACTTAAATATGATTTTGACATATTGTTGATCCCCCCAGGAGATATTGTATTAGAAGGATTCGAATATGGATTCATAGGTGGTACAGGTGGATTAATTGACTCTTCCACCATGGCATTCTTTGGATCATTAGAAAATTATAAATACGGAAAAGAAGTTGAAAATTTTCTAAAGAAGCACAATGTAAATCCAATTAATTTGAGTAATGGTAAACTTTATGATAGAGGTAGCTTATTCACTCTCTAATCTATATATAATACGTAATCCCTAAGAAAAAGTTGCAATTTGATTTATATTAATTAAGCTGCTGAAAAGTCAATTTTCAGCAGCTTTTAATACAATATCCTTAGCATCACCGATCATATTTCTTATACTAGGAAATTCACATTTTTTATACTTTTCTAATTTCTCTAATATTACATAAACATCATTAAAAGTTTCTTCTTTATTTTTAATCCCTTCAAATCCCCTTCCAAGCTTATCACATATAAATAATAAGAAAATATCATGAAACTTTTCATTATTTATTAAGCCTTCTATATTGGAAAATGGTAGGTCTTTCAATATATATATATGATGCATATGATATCTTACAATTATAGATATATCCTTAGCATTATTATCATCCACATACTTACTTAAAATATTATATGTTATTTTTTCTCCTTCGCTATCATGATTATAAGACCTATATCTACCTTTTATAAATTTTGTAGTAGTAATCTTACCTATATCATGAAATAACGCTGCCCACATAAAATCTTCTTTATCATTAGAAAGTCCCTTAAGAAGCCCAGCATAATCAACTACCATTTTTGTATGATTAAATACATTTCCTTCAGGATGAAATTTTTTATCTTGTGGTATTTTCTTAAGATTTTCTATAATATTAAAATCACTTACTTTAAATTTATCATTTTTAAACAGCTCTTCAATTTCTATTGATGGTTTATCACTATTTAATAATATATTTCTTAATTCTTTAAATATAAACATAACTTGCCCTCCTAATAATATTAGTTTCTTTAAATTAAATTTTATTATACAGTATCATTTTTTAGTATTAATAATATAATACATTATGGCACTATAGCCAAGCGGTAAGGCAAAGGTCTGCAAAACCTCTATGCCCCAGTTCGAATCTGGGTGGTGCCTCCATATAAACCTAGTAATATCAATCATTTTTTAGATTTACTAGGTTTTTTTATTTTTCTTTAATTTATAAATTTGGCAACTCTCAGTGTCAAGTCCTCTATTACAACAGCTCAGTCAAATATATTTTTGCTTTATCTACAATAAAAAAACATAATTTCACGTTTATTTTATATTACTCTGGATAAAATACTATTATAAATTTTAACTTCTATGGAGGAAATATGAGAATACCAGAACATGTTGGAATAATTCCTGACGGTAATAGACGTTGGGCTTTATCAAATAATTTAACAAAAGATAAAGGATATGAATATGGGATAAACCCCGGCCTAGAATTATTTAAACTTTGTCAGAAGGAGAATATAAAAGAAATAACCTTCTATGGTTTTACTGTAGATAACACAAAACGTCCTTCTGAGCAAAAGCTTGCATTTATCAAAGCTTGCATTGATTCTGTCATGCTATTAACAAAAGAGGATTGTGAAATATTAGTAATTGGGAATACCGAATCAAAAAATTTCCCAAAAGAGTTACTTTTATTTACTACTAGACAAAAGTTTGGAGCTGGTGGTATTAAAGTAAACTTCTTAATTCATTATGGTTGGGAGTGGGATTTGAATTTATTAAAAAAATCTCATTCATCTAAAAAGCAAATTTTACCTTATATACATTCGGAGGATATTTCTAGAATTGACCTTATTATAAGATGGGGAGGTAGAAGAAGGCTTAGTGGCTTTTTGCCAGTTCAGTCTGTTTACTCTGATTTCTATGTAATAGACTCTTATTGGCCTGATTTCACTTCTAAAGATTTCTATACTGCTTTAGAGTGGTATAATGACCAAGATGTGACTCTTGGCGGCTAAATAAACTAATTTTATGAAAATATAATTATTTAATCTCTTTTGCATAGTGTAAAATGGCCTGTGTACGCTTCAAAAGATACTGTGATAAATTATTATAATAAAAGAGTAATAATCTATTTTACATACTCAATAGAATATTACTCTATTTTTAAACAGTCCTATAATATTTCTCTACAACTTCTCTCGTAAAGCCATAATCAATTATCGTTGGTCTTCCATCAATTATCCCCCAACTACTCGTTCTACTTAAATCACTGGATAATAAATTATATTTATATTGAATCTTCTGAAATTCTCTTAATCTAAATAGTTCTTCATAGCTTCGAACTTTAAAATAATCAAATATATCCCTTAAATCTCTTATCTTATATGCTTTCCTCATTATTAAGGTATCGAAACTTTCTGAAACTTGTATAACTTCTGCAAATAAATTAGAAGAATCTATTGATGAGATTCTATATTCACTCTTATTTTGTGCAATTCCAGCTCTATTTTTTGCAACTTTTATAACATATCCATTTCCTAAATCAAATACATTTCGTGATGAACCAGAGCCAATATATCTATAGTTCCATTGTCTCATATTGAACATAATTTATCACTCATTTCTATCTTTTGTTTAAAATAATCTAAATATAGATGTAAAAGAATATTCTATATTTTATTTTATTCCCTCTATAATAAATTAGTTCATAATTCTTAACGCTTTTTTCATCTCTCTTTTTGTATTTTCTAAAACTTCCTCTTTATCACCTCTAAAAAGTAACAGTATATTGCTTATTCATGATAGAGAAGAAATCAGATGCAAAAATTTTCTCTTGGAAATCTCCTGTTTTCTTCAGTGCTTTTTGTAAAAAAAACTCAAGCCAAGCTTGAGTTTTAGAAATTTATTATTTTATTTTCTTGCATTTTCTAGTAATTGACCTATTTCTTCATTAGTGAAATTATATGCTGCATTACAGAAATTACATTTTATTTCTTCTTCTTTTCCATCTTTGTAGATTTCCTCAAGTTCTTTTTCTCCAATTGAAATTAAAACTGATTCTACTTTTTCTCTTGTGCAGTTACATCTAAATTCTGGAGTTATTTCTTCTAATATATTTAAATCCATTCCTTCAAATATATATTCTAAAACCTTATCTATACTTCCATGCTCTAATAACATCTCAGTAATTGAAGGAATCTCTTCAAGTCTGTATGTAAGTAAATCAGAAAGTAATTCATCTGCATCAGGTAACATTTGAATTATAAATCCACCTGAAGCTTTTATACTATAATCTGTATCAACTAATACTCCCAATGCTACAGCTGATGGAGTTTGTTCAGAAACTGTATAGTAATATGCTAAATCTTCTGCTATTTCTCCTGAATATATTGGCACTTGACCAACATATGGATCTTTCATACCTAAATCTTTAATTACTGTAAACTCTCCATTTTTACCTACATATCCACCAACATCTAACTTATTTCTACTATTTAAAGGTAAGTTCCCATGTGGATTACCTATAAATCCTTTTACTATACCGCCTTCATAAGCTGTAACAGTAACACCTTTAGCTTCTCCGCCGCCATTAATTTTTAATGTTACTACTTCTTTTTCAGATTTTAAAGTACTTCCTATTAAAGAACCTGCAGTAAGCATTCTTCCTAATGTAGCTGCTGCTAAAGGAGTACATTCATGTACACTAATTCCTGTATTAACTAAATTTGTAGTTTCTCCTGCTATTATTCTGATCATTCCATCTTTTGCAGTTGCTTTTATAATCTTATCCATTCTAATCCTCCATTTTATTGCTTTTAACTATGTATACTATTCTTTCAGTTTCATCACAAACTTTATTTGATGAATACCCATCATACTTACCTATTATTTCAAACCCTACATTCTTTAGATTTTTTTCAATAAAATCTTCTGTATAAGCTCTTTCTAAATGCTCTTCTTCAAACCTCTCATATAACTCTCCTTTTTTCACAAAAAAGGTTAAGTACATAGATAAAAGATCATCTTCAAAAACATTTTCCCAAGAATAAAATACGTCATCTTCGTTATATGTGTAAATATTATTCCCTAGAATATTTGATAGTTTATAATATGAATTAACATCAAAAATAAAAATCCCATCATCCTTTAAATGTTCTTTTACATTTTTTAAATAGCTTATAAATTTATCATCCTCAATTATATAATTTGAAGAATCTAAAACCGATGTAATTAAATCAAACTTTCTATTTAAACATAGTTCACTCATATCTTGGCATACTATTTTACATCTTATCTTTTCTTTTTTAAACTTCTCAAAAGCTTCTTGAAGCATATCTTCTGATAAATCCACTGCAAAAACTTCCTTAAAGTTTTTGGCTAGTCTTATTGTAATGTTACCTGTACCACATGCAATATCTAAATAATTTTCAAAACTTATTCCTTCTTCTTTGCATACGTCTAGTATTTTTGAACACATTTCTTCGTAATCAATATCTTCATATATTAACTCATCGTATATTTTAGCAAAATCTCCATAAGCCAAAGGTATTCCCCCCATCATTTTAGAGTTTTCTAAAACTATATTAATGGTAAATTTTATTTTAGTCAATTAAATACAAGAAAAACTATTAATAATATCTATTTTCTCCCTAAGATTTCATCATTAGTAGGTATTTTAAGCATTCTTTTTCTTTTAGTCATTATGCCACCAATCCTACCAGTCTCTTCTGCTGTTAATCCTCCCCATCCATATTCATCTACCTTTTCTTTTAAACCTAATTCATCAGCAATTTCATATTTTATTTTTTCTCTTAAAACTTCTGCTTCTGATAATTCTTTATTGGATTTTATCTTAGATTTTATTATTTTTTTTAATGGTGTCTTGCTCATATAAATACCCCCTAAAAATTTAATATTTATATTTTCTCCAAAACTCATCTTAATATTCAGAAGTATTTTTCTATCACTTTATAGGATAAATTTTTATATATTGTAATAAAGTATTGAATTTTTCGAATTATTTAACTATAGTATTAGTAAGTATATTTTTTATTACTAAATTAAAAAGGGGGACAAAATTATGTACAATGTTGCTATAGTTGGGGCTACAGGTAACGTAGGCAGAAAATTTTTAGAAATATTAGAAGAAAGGAATTTTCCTGTAGGAAATTTATATCTTTTTGCTTCAAAAAGATCTGCAGGTTCAAAATTAAATTTTAAAGGTAAAGAAATAATTATTGAAGAGACAGTTGAAGAAAATATTAAAAATAAAAAAATTGATTTTGCTTTATTTTCAGCTGGTGGTGATGTAAGTTTAAAATTTTCACCAATATTTGCATCTTACGGAGCAACAGTAATCGATAACTCCAGTGCTTTTAGAATGGATAAAAATGTTCCATTAGTTGTTCCAGAAGTTAATCCTGAAGATATTAAGTGGCATAAAGGTATAATTGCAAATCCAAATTGCTCTACAATTCAAGCCATGGTACCTTTAAAGGCATTATTAACTAAGTATGGAATTAAGAGAATCGTATACTCTACTTATCAAGCGGTATCTGGTGCAGGGAAACAAGGAATTGATGATTTAGTTGAAGGCAATAAAGGTGCTGAACCTAAGAAATTCCCTTATCCTATTGCAGGTAACTGCTTACCTCACATCGACGTATTCTTAGATAATGGGTATACTAAGGAAGAAATTAAAATGATTGAGGAAACTAAAAAGATTCTTCATAATGATGATTTAAAAATCACAGCAACTACAGTTAGAGTTCCTGTGTTAAATGGTCATAGTGAAAGTATTAATGTAGAACTTGAAAATTCATATGAATTAGAAGATATATTTAAATTATTTAATGAGACTAAAGGAATCACTGTATATGATGATTTAAAAGAATTAAAATACCCTACTGCTTTAATGGCAAGTGGCAAAGATGATATCTTTGTAGGCCGTATTAGAAGAGATTTTAGTATTGATAACGGCTTAAACTTATGGGTAGTAGCAGATAATATTAGAAAGGGAGCTGCTTTAAACGCAATCCAAATAGCTGAACTATTAACAGGGAGTGATGATTAATGTCAATTTTTAAAGGGTCAGCAGTCGCAATAATTACACCATTTAAAGATAACAAAGTAAATTACGAAAAATTAGAAGAATTAATAGAATGGCACATTGAGCAAAAAACAGATGCCATAGTTATCTGCGGAACTACTGGAGAAGCAAGTACTATGTCTAAAGAAGAAATAGAAGAAACTATTAAATTTACAGTTGATAAAGTTAATAAGAGAATTCCTGTAATCGCTGGTACTGGTACTAACAATACTAAGTCTTCTATAGAAATGAGTAAGTATGCTGAAGCTGTTGGCGTTGATGCATTATTAGTTATTACACCATATTATAATAAAACTAATAATAAAGGCTTAATTAAGCATTTTGAAGCTATTAATAATGAAGTTAATATACCTATTATTCTATACAATGTTCCTGGAAGAACTGGGGTTAATATAACTCCTTGTTTATTAAATGAATTATCTAAACTGGACAAGGTTGTTGCAATTAAAGAAGCTAGTGGAAATATTACTCAGGTAGCTGAAATGAAAGCTTTATGTGGTGACAAAATAGATATTTATTCTGGAAATGATGATCAAGTAATTCCAATAATGTCTCTTGGTGGACAAGGTGTAATTTCTGTTCTTTCAAATATAGCTCCTAAAGCTGTTCATGATATGGCAGATAATTTCTTACACGGTAATATAAAAGAAGCTCAAAAATTACAAATAGAGTATTTAGATTTAATAAAGAAATTATTTATTGAAACTAATCCCATTCCTGTTAAAACAGCCTTAAACCTTATGGGTAAAGAAGTTGGAGAACTCAGATTACCATTATATGAAATGGATGATAATAATCTTGAATCATTAAAGGAATCATTATATAAATATAATTTAATTGAGGAGTAAGATATGGTTAAAGTATTATTAAATGGATGTTGCGGAAAAATGGGACGATTTGTCGTTGAAGCCGCAAATAACTTTCCTTATATCACTATAGTCGGTGGTATAGACAAATTCAAATGTAATGATTTTAACTTTGATATTTTTGAAAGCCCTTCTCTAGTTAATATAGATTATGATGTATTAATAGATTTTTCTAGACCTGAAGCCATATATGACTTGCTAGATTTATCATTAAAGAGTAAGAAGCCAATAATTATATGCTCTACTGGTTTTTCAGAAGAACAATTAGATTTTATAAATGAACAAAGTAAGATTATTCCAATTTTTAAATCAGCTAATATGTCATTAGGAATTAATTTAATTAATTCTCTATTGAAAAAGATAGTTCCAGTATTATATGGTAATTATGATATTGAGATTATAGAAAAACATCACAACCAAAAAGTTGATTCACCAAGTGGTACTGCTTTACTACTTGCGGATACTATAAAAGATAATATTAATGAAGAAACTAAATATATCTATGGTAGAAGCGGAGAATCAAAACGAGAAAAGAATGAAATTGGTATCCATGCTATAAGAGGTGGAACTATTGTAGGTGAACATGATGTAATCTTCGCAGGTGCATCTGAAGTAATTGAATTATCCCACTCTGCTACTTCTAGAGAAGTTTTTGCTGTTGGAGCCTTAAAGGCTGCTGAATATATGAAAAACGTAACTGAAGCAGGAATTTATGACATGATTGACGTACTTGGAATATAGTAGCTGTAATATAGAAGTTACAATATTGCAACTTCTATATTAATGAAAAATTAAGAATTAAAAATGAAAAATTGAGGATGTAATTCCTTCGGAATTACTAATTAAAACATTTTTATTTAAAAACTCCGAAAGGAGTTTTTTTCATTAATTCTTCATTCTTCATTTTTCATTTTTAATTACAAATGTGCCTTATATTTTTTCTTATTTTGTTTAAACTATATTGAGAGCATTTTATAAGGAGGAATATTTTATGGCAAAGGATAGTCAAGTAGATAATAAAAAAGCTAGAATGGAGAAATGTAATTATCAAACTCCTTTAACAGAAGAAGGTCACAATCATAATCCTAACGCAAAACATAAATCAGTTAAAAGAGAAGGCTTTTCAAGTCAACATATAAATAAAGCTGGAAATTAAAAAAAGAAGAGTCGAAAGACTCTTCTAATTTTTTATATTATTTTTCAATGTAAGCTTTATCGAAGAATACATGTCCTAAAGTAGAAACTCTAACACCCTTAACTTCTGGCTTAGCAGCTTTAACTTTAGTGTAGTAGTATAATGGGATTATTGGCATATCTTCCATTAATATATCTTCTGCTTGTCTCATTAATTCCCATCTCTTAGCTTGATCACCTTCAGCTTTAGCTTGGTTAACTAATGCATCATATTCAGGATTTGAATATCCAGCATCATTATTACCACCGCCAGTTAACCATAAATCTAAGAATGTCATTGGGTCAACATAGTCTCCAGACCAACCATGTCTAGCAATTTCATATTGTCCTTCTTGTCTAGTATTTAAGAATACCTTCCATTCTTGGTTAACTAACTCTACATTAACACCAATTTTAGCCCAGTCTTGTTGTATAGCTTGAGCTACTAACTTATGATCTCCTTCAGTATTATACATGAATTCTAATGTAGGAAGTCCTTCTCCATTTGGATAACCAGCTTCAGCTAATAACTTCTTAGCTTCTTCTACATTAGCTTTATTTGCATCATAGTATTCCTTATCTGCAAAATCCTTACCTTCTTCATTTAAAATTCCCTTTGGTACATAACTATATGCTGGTACTTGTCCAGATTTAGTAACATTTTCAACTATAGCTTTTCTATCTATTGAAATAGCTAATGCTTTTCTAACCTTAGGATCATTTAATGCTTTCTTAACATCTTCAGGTAAAGTAGATTGCTTACCTACATTAAGTACTAGCATATAAGTAGCAAGATTTGGATAAATAGTAACTAAACCTTCTTCTTGTCCAGCAGCTATTTCAGCTGGTGGTACAGTATCAACCATATCAAAATCTCCAGCCTTTAATGAAGCATAAGCTGTATTTTGATCAGTAACTAATTTGAAAACAACACCTGGTAATTTAATTTCCTTAGCATTCCAGTATTCTTCGTTCTTTTCGAATACTAATTGATCTTTAATATCCCATTGAACTAACTTGAATGGTCCATTAGAAACATAAGTTGCTGGATCAAGAGCCCATCCTTCTGGATCAGCAGAAACTATATCTTCTCTTAATGGCATATAAGTTGTAAATGCAGTAAGTTCCTTAAAGTAAGCTGTAGGAGCTTCTAAAGTAACTTCTAAAGTATAATCATCTATAACTTTGATTCCAAGTTCATCTCTTGTAGCTTTACCTTCATTGAACTTTTGACCATTTTTAATATAGAATAATTGATAAGCATATTCTGCTGCAGTTTCTTTATCTAATGCTCTTACCCAAGAGTATTCAAAGTCTTTTGCAGTAACACCTTGTCCATCTGACCACTTAGCATCTTCTCTTAAGTGGAAAGTATATACTAATCCATCTGCAGATTCATCAACGCTTTCAGCAACACCAGGTACTGCCTTTTCGTTTTCATCTAATCTCATTAATCCTTCGAAAGCATTATCAATAATTGAACCAGCTCCTGAAGAAGTGTTTAATGTAGGATCTATTGTTTCTGGGTCTTCTCCTAAGTTGTAGATTAAAGCATCAGAATTACTACTTCCGCATCCAGCGAAAACAGACATTCCAAGTGCAAGTGTTAGTGCAACTGCACAAATTTTTCTAAGCTTATTGCTTTTCATTGTTTTTCCCCCTTAATTTATTATTTATAAAAATCGCTTATGCAATAATTACCATTATTTGAATAAATGACATGATACAAAGTGTCCAGGTTCTACTTCTTTAAGTTCTGGATCTACTTCACCACAAATAGGCATAGCATGTTTACATCTACCTTTAAATCTACATCCAGCTGGCGGATCTATAGGTGAAGGAATATCTCCTTCTAATACTATTCTCTTATTAGATTTAGCTATTTCAGGATCCGGTATTGGTACAGCTGATAATAAAGCTTGAGTATATGGATGCTTTGGTTTTAAATAAACATCATCTGCTGGTCCTTTTTCTACCATTTTTCCTAAATACATAACTCCAATATGAGTAGAAATATGCTTAACCATTGATAAATCGTGGGCTATAAAAAGATAAGTTAACCCAAACTCTTCTTGTAACTCTTCAAGCATATTAATAACTTGAGCTTGAATAGATACATCTAATGCTGATATAGGTTCATCACATACTATAAAATCAGGTTGTACTGCAAGAGCTCTTGCAATACCTATTCTTTGTCTTTGTCCACCTGAGAACTCATGTGCATATCTATTAATATGACTTCCATTTAATCCAACCCTATCTAAAAGATATCTAATTCTCTCAATTCTTTCTTCACCCTTATATAAACCATGGATATCAATAGCTTCTCCTATAATATCACCAACAGTCATTCTAGGGTTTAAAGAAGCATATGGATCTTGGAATATCATTTGCATATTCTTTCTTAAAGAAACCATCTTCTTTTCACTAAATTTAGTTATATTTTCACCATTAAAAATAATATCACCTGAAGTTGGTTCATATAACTTTAAAATAGTTCTACCAGTAGTAGTTTTACCACAACCTGATTCTCCAACTAATCCTAAAGTTTCCCCTCTTCTAATTGTAAAAGATACATCATCAACTGCTTTTACAAAGCTCTTTTTAGCAAACATACCTTTATTTACAGGGAAGTACTTACAAAGATTTTTTACTTCTAATATTATATCTTTTTCTTTTTCCATTAATCTTCCCTCCTTATTGGTGACTCTACCTTTGGTGCATTTTCATGACATAACCAACATGCAGCTCTATGACCTTCTGAAATTTCAAATAAAGGTGGTTGTTTTTGTAAACAAATCTTCATTGCATATTCACATCTTGCTGCAAATGGACATCCAACTGGTGGTTTTAATAAATCTGGTGGTTGTCCTTCAATTGGCGTTAATTTTTCTTTTACTTCACTCTTTGGATTTGGAACACTATTTAATAGCCCCCAAGTATATGGATGCTTTCCATTATAGAATATATCCTTATCTGAACCTTCTTCTACAACTATACCTCCATACATAACATTAATTCTTGTACAAAGGTCAGCAACTACTCCTAAATCATGAGTAATTAATATAATAGATGTATTAATCTTATCTTTTAAATCTTTCATTAAGTCTAAAATTTGCGCTTGAATTGTAACATCTAATGCTGTTGTAGGCTCATCTGCAATAATAAGCTTTGGTTCACATATTAAACTCATTGCTATCATAACTCTTTGTCTCATACCACCTGAAAATTCATGTGGAAATTGCTTAAGTCTACTTTCCGGACTAGGAATACCTACCATATCAAGCATTTTTATTGCTAATTCATTAGCTTCTTTTTTAGATATTTTTTTATGTTTAATTAAATGTTCTGTTAATTGATCTCCAACTGTAAATAAAGGATTTAGAGAAGTCATAGGATCTTGGAAAATCATTGCCATTTCATTTCCTCTAATTTCTTGCATTTCCTTTTCTGTTGGATTACTAATATCTTGCCCATTAAATATAATTGCATCAGAATCTATAATTGCATTATCTGCTAATAATCTCATAATTGACATCATAGTTACAGACTTACCACAACCTGATTCCCCAACTATACCTAAAGCTTCTCCTTTATCAAGATGAAAAGATACACCTCTTACAGCTTGTACATCACCTATATGTGTTCTAAAGGAGGTTTTTAAATTCTTAACTTCTAATAATTTACTCATTTGTCCTTCCTCCTATCTCTTATTCTTAGGATCTAAAGCTTCAGTTAAACCATCCCCAAATAGGTTAAATGCTAATATAATTAAACAAATTGCTCCTGCTGGGAATAATAATTGATAAGCTGCAGTACTTAATAATCCACTAGCATCATTTGCTAAAGTACCTAATGAAGCAAGTGGTGCATTAATACCTAAACCAATGAAACTTAAGAAAGCTTCTGTAAAGATAGCTTGTGGTACAAATAAAGTTAAAGTAACTAAAATTGAACCCATAGAGTTTGGTATTAAATGTCTAAATAAAATTCTTGTCTTAGAGGCTCCAAGAGCTTTAGCTGCAAGAACGAATTCTTGTTGCTTTAATTGAAGTATATCTCCTCTTACTATTCTAGCCATACCAACCCAATAAGAAATTGCCATTGCTAAAATAATAGTTGTAAGACCTGTTGATCCTTCCTTTTTAAATGTAGCCATTAATATAATTACATATATTTGTGTTGGAATAGAGTAAAGTACATCTACTATTCTCATCATAATGTTATCTACTTTTCCACCGAAGAATCCTGCTATTCCTCCATATAAAACTCCTATTACTAAGTTAATAGCAGCTGCAGATATCGCTATTATTAGAGAATATCTTGCACCATACATAGTTCTTACAAATAAATCTCTACCTAAGTTATCAGTACCAAACCAATGTTGTGCATTAGGTCTTATATCAGTACCTTGCAGATTTGTATCATAATATGTATATCCCATTAATTTTTCCATTAAAACGGGTCCTAAAAACGCAAATATAACTATAATAACAATCATAATTAAAGAAACTAGTGCTACTTTATTTCCTTTAAGTCTTCTCCATGCATCGGCCCAATAACCAACACTAGGTCTAACTATCTGTTCAAATTTCTTTTCCTCATCACTTAAAGGAGTAAATAATTCTTTATCTAAATCTAAATCAACTTTTAAGTTTTCCATTTCTTTACCCCCCATTAACCTTCTAGCTTGATTCTTGGGTCAATTAGTACATATACTATATCAACTAATAAGTTACATACTACTATTAATGTACAGTAGAATGCAGTAACCCCTAATAATGATGTGTAATCTCTATTAGTAATAGATAAAGTAAATTCATTTCCAAGTCCAGGAATTGCGAATATCTTTTCTACTACGAAGGAACCTGTTAATACTCCTGCTACTAAAGGTCCTAAATATGTTACTACTGGAATAAGTGAATTTCTTAAAGCATGTTTAAATACTACTGTTCTTCCACTTAATCCCTTAGCTTTTGCTGTTCTAATATAATCTGACTTTAATACGTCTATTAATTTACTTCTTGTAAGTCTTGTTATAAATGCCATTGAGCTTCCTGAAAGAGCAATAACTGGCATTATATAATTAGATGGCTTACTAAGCCCTGTTGCTGGTAGGAATCCTTTCATCTGATATGTGAATATAAATATCAGGAAGGTACCCATAACGAAACTAGGAATGGTTATTCCTATGGTTGAAAGTATCATACATACTCGATCCGGCCATTTATCGGCTTTTAATGCTGCTATAATACCTAAAGCAACACCAACTACAACTGAGAAAATTATTGATACAACTCCTACTTTAGCTGAGTTTGGGAAACTTTTTTCAATTGTTGTTAATACATCTCTTCCTTTATATTTCATTGATTTACCGAAATCACCTTTTAATAAATTGCTCATATAAATTGTATATTGCTCACCAACAGGCTTGTCCAGCCCATATTTTTCATTTAATTGTGCTTTCATCTCAGGTGTGATTTTTTCTCCATCAAATGGACCACCTGGCATCATTCTAACTAGAAAGAAAACTATTGTAACTACTGCCCAAATAGTGATTAAACTAGTTAAAAGTCTCTTTCCTATATACTTTACCATTTGTTTTCAACCCCCATTCATAATTCTACAGCATTCAACTTTGTAGATATTAATAATTATATTATATAATATAAATTTGTCAATTAACATTTTAATATTATATTGAATATATTAATAAAATAATAAAATGAATAGGGTTTTATTTTTAATTGAGAAATAGCGTACCAATATTTTGGTAAACGCTTACAATCGCATTTTTACTTAATTTATGCAAGTATAAATATAAATCTTTCATTTTTCTAATTATTATCAAACTGTTAATTTTTTAATTCATTATGTTTAGTTACATTATTGAAAATACGTACATTTTCTAATATTTGTCCACTTATTGCGTACATATTTTTTTAACATTTTGCTTAAACTATTAAATTACCATAGAATAATTATAAAAAAAGTCTAATTAATATAAAACATATATACATTTAATCTCTCTACATTAATTTATAAAATGAATGTTTTTATATTTTTCTACTTTTTTATAAATATTACTCAATTCAAGAATGCTTTAATAATAAAAACTAAAGAGGCCGTCAATTTACAGCCTCTTTAACAATTACTTATAATGTAACGAAAACTTATTAAAGCTCTTTAATAAATAATTCAATTGAATCTAAAGCTTCTTTAAGCTCTTCAGTTGAATAGCAATAAGATATCCTAATATATCCTTCTCCACCTTCTCCAAAGGCACTTCCTGGAACGCAAGCTACCTTACCTTCATTTAACAGCCTTATACAAAATTCTTCAGATGATAGTTTGAACTTCTTAATAGATGGAAATATATAGAATGCTCCTTTAGGAGACACAAATTCTAAATCCATTCTCCTAAGTCTTTCTTCAACATACTCTTTTCTTAATAAAAATTCATTTTTCATTACTTCAATATTATATAGACCATTTTTAAATCCTGCTAAGACTCCATATTGAGCTATTGAGTTCGCACAAGATACACAATATTGATGAACCTTTGCTATTTCTTTTATAAACTTCTCATTAGTAGCAATAAATCCTAATCTAATCCCTGTTGCTGAAAACATCTTAGAGAAACTTCCTACATATATAATATTCTCTTTAATTTCTTCGCTCATAGCAACGCTATAATATTTTTCATAGGAAAAAGCTTCATATACTTCATCTGTTATTACTAACATATTGTATTTTTTAATAAGTTGAACTAATTTATTATAATCCTTATAATTTAAAACTGCACCAGTTGGATTAGATGGATATGATAAAATCATATGTTTAATATCTTCTTTATTAATCAAATTTTCTATTTCTTCTATATTAATAGTAAAGTCTTCATTAAACTTGTAATATATTGCTTTACCACCTAGAATTTTAACTATATTTTCATAAGCAGGATAACCTGGCGTAGGTATTAGTACCTTATCACCCTTATTTATAACTGAAGCAATAGAAGAAAATAGCCCTTCACTACCTCCTACAGTTATGCAGACCTCTTCTTTTTTATAATTTATATCTTTAATCTTTAAGTATTTAGATATTTCATCTCTAAGTTCTAAAACACCTAAGTTATCCGTGTAAGCCGTCTTATCTTCCTCGATAGCTTTTATCATTCCTTCTTTAATTTCCTTTGGCATTTCAAAATCTGGTTGTCCTAATGTAAGTGATATAGCCCCAGATACTTCTTTTACCTTATTAAAAAATTGTCTTATACCAGATATTTGAACCTCTTTTAAATTATGATTCATATAAATTGCCCCTAACTTTTAATATTCTATGCCCTTCCTTGCATCTACACCTTCTTCAAAATAATGCTTTATAGGTTTCATTTCTGTTACTAAATTTGCCTTATCTATTATTTCCTTTGGAACATTTCTTCCTGTCATAATAAGTTCCATACTCCTAGGTTTATTATTTATTATATATAGAACCTCATCTACAGTTAAAAAGTTATTAGATAGAACTGCCATAACTTCATCTATAATTAAAACATCACACTTATTATGCTTAATTACATCTAAAATAAAATTGTATCCATCTCTAATTTCTAATCTTAATTCCTCTAACTCCTCTTTATTTAGATTCCAAGTAAAGTCCTTTGGTTTTTCGAACCTAAATATTTTAAAGTTATCACCTAACTCATCTATTGTTTTAAGTTCACCAGTTTCGCCACCTTTTAAAAATTGTAGCATATAAACTTTTAGACCATTCCCATAGGATCTTATCCCTTGACCTAAAGCTGCTGTAGTTTTACCCTTACCATTCCCAGTATATATTTGAACTAATCCTTCTTCTAGTTTCATTTCTTTATCTCCTTTTCTTATAAACTTTACATAAATGCATACTTTATGTAAATACTTCTCATTCTTAATACTTTTTCTTCCAATTGTATTGATATCATTCTAATATATTGTTATAATTTTTTCAACTTATCTTTATATTGGGGAGGAAAGAAAATGAATTACATCGATTTAACTGATCCATATGAAATTGCAAAATTTATAAAGGATTCAAAAAAGACTACACCTGTTAAGGCATATATTAATGGGGATTTAAGTAATTCTAATTTTAAAGATTTAGAATGGTATGGTACTAATAATTTTTATGTTGTTTTTGGTGAAGCACCATTAGTAAAAGATTTTATTGAAAAGAATTCAGATTCTATTAATCATTATAGATTTGAAAATGATAGAAGAAATTCAGCTATTCCTATGCTTAACTTAGTAAATGTTGATGCAAGAATAGAGCCAGGGGCAATAATAAGAGACAGAGTTAAAATTGATAAAAGTGCTGTTATTATGATGGGAGCAGTAATTAATATAGGCTCAGAAATAGGTGAAGGTACTATGATAGATATGAATGCTGTTATTGGTGCTAGAGCTATAATAGGTAAAAGATCTCATATAGGTGCTGGCGCTGTAGTTGCTGGCGTATTAGAACCTCCAAGTAAATCTCCATGTGAAATAGGCGATGACGTTTTAATAGGTGCTAATGCAGTAATATTAGAAGGGATTAAAATTGGTAATGGTTCTGTAGTCGCTGCTGGTTCTGTAGTAGTAAAAGATGTTCCTTCTGGAGTTGTAGTAGCTGGTAGCCCTGCTAAAATAATAAAATCAGTTGATGAACAAACTAAAGATAAAACAAAAATATTAGATGATTTAAGAAAATAAACTACATAGTTTTACTATTAATAAAAGGTGAAAAGCAATTTGCTTTTCACCTTTTCATTACATAACTTCTTGTTCATTAACTTCGCTTACTTCATTTATTTCATTAATTTCATTCGCTTCATTAACTGTTTCTGAATCGTCTTGAACTCTTTCCATCTTGGAAACTGAAACTTCATAAGCTATTTTTTTAATTACATCACTATCGCTGACCTTTTTTTGGTACTCTCTACTTTGTAATCTTCCCCATACCCTAATATTATCTCCTACTTCTAAGCTTTGACAGAATCTTGAGTTTCTTCCCCAAGCAATTGTAGGAATATAATCTGATTTATTATATGCTCTATTAACTGCAAGTAACACATCAGCTATTTCTCTTCCAAATGGTGTTGTTCTGTAAACCGGTTCCTTACAAATAAATCCATCTAAGAATATTTCATTAGGATTTTTACTTTTTTCTATACAAGGTTCAATATTTCTAGCAAATACAGTTAATATTAGTTTATTTGAACCATCTACGAACTTATTATAAGATCTTAATTGTCCATCAACTATTATTTCTTTGCCAATTGATAAATCCATATTAGCGATTAATCTTTCTGATACAGTTATGTTTAAAATATCAACTGAATCACTTAGTCTCATTACCTCCATGGAAAACGTATAAAACCCTTCCCCATACATTTCATGGCTGAATTCTAGACCTGAAATTACCTTTCCTTCTAAATAAATTTTATTATTTAACATCATGTTGTCCATCACTAACCCCTCTCTCCCTTAGTAATATTTTATTTCTTTTGATTAACAACCCCACCGGTACATTTCCATTATAATACATTATATCATCATTTTTCAATATTTTTTAATTATTTTTTTATTTGTTCACCATTATCATTTATATAATAATTTTCTTGATATATCATTTCACCTACTGGCACAATATTATATCCATCATCTTTAAGTACTTTAATTAGCTTATCTAAATTTCCTGGAGTATATTTTGCATTGTTATGAAATAATAATATTGATCCTTCCTTCACCTTTTTCATAACCCTGTTATACTCTTCATCTGCCCCTTTCTGTTTCCAATCAACAGAATCCACATCCCACTGCACTGGTATAAAGCCTTGACTTTTTACATAGTCTAGTGATTTCTTATTATAATCGCCACTTGGAAAGCGAAATAATTTAGGTGTTATTCCTACCGCTTCTTCAATAGTTTTATTTGTCTTATCAAGTTCCTCCTTCATCCTAGCTTCACTTATATTACTAAACATAGGATGAATATAACTGTGGTTGCCTATCTCATGTCCTCCCTCCTTAATCATGATCAACTTATTTTTATTATCTTCACTATAATTTACCCAACCTCCCATAATAAAAAAGGTTGCCTTTACATTATATTTATCTAGTACCTCTAATATTCTATTAAGCTCATCATTTTCTGCCCAATTAATATCAAAAGTTAATGCTACTTCCTTAGTTTCCTTATTCACCCTATATATAGGTAATTTATCTTGAGACTCATTAAAAATTGAAATAGCTTTGCCATCTAAAACAAAAGATATCATTATAACAAAGGCCAATAGAAGCAATCTTATTCCAATACTATATCTTCTTTTCACTTAAAACTCCTATCCATTATTACAATTAATTTATATTCTTATTTTTTAATAATAATGACTCCTTACAGTTATCCTTTCACTAATAATATGATATAATATTGATATACTTTCTAAAAAGGGAGGTTTAGTATGTACGAAAACTCAGCAGAACTTGCAGAAAATAAACTTTTAGTTTTATATGTAATGGATTCATTAAAGCAACCTATTACTAATACACAATTAACAGAAATTATTTTAGAAAATAATTTTATTAATTACTTTACTCTTCAGCAATATATTAGCGAATTAATATCTACTGATTTTTTAAGATATGAAGTAGTGAATGATAAAAACTTAATTAACATTACAGAAAAAGGCAGAAACACCTTATCATTTTTTGCTGATAGAATTTCTGCAATAAAAAAGAAGATAATCGATGACTATCTTCACTCTATTATTGATTCTATTAAAAAGGAATTAACTATTCATAGCGATTATACTATAGGTAAAGACGATTCCTTCCTTGTTAATTTACAAGCATTAGAAAATGATAATTTATTAATGTCTTTAAAAGTTTCTGTTCCAAGTAAAAAGCAAGCATTATCTTTATGCAATAGATGGAAGGAAAATCCGTCTGATATTTATACAAAAATTATGAATTCGCTATTTAGTGATGATAATTAATATAAGGTCATAGCATTAGGTTCTTTTCCTACTGTTATGACTTTAGTTTCATTTGTCTTTAAATCAACACAAATTATTCTTCCCTTTAAATAGTCCATTACATACATTAAATTATCTACTTTAATTACTCCCCTTGGCATACCACCTATATTAATTTCTTTAATTAAATCAAAAGTCTCTATATCTAAGCAATATATACTTCCGTCTAATAAGTTACTAATATATAGAGAATCCCTATCTTCAAAAATATCTATTGGGACTTTTCCAACCTCAATTTTACCTAATGATTTTAAAGTAATTAAGTTAAAGATTTCAATATAACCATTACTTATATCTCCCATGTAACTCTCGCAAACATATAAGTGTTTACCATCTTTAGAAACCTTTATTTTAGTTGGATATTCTAATGTTACTAATTCTCCAACTACTTTATTTGTATTTATATCTATTATAGAAATATTATGACTTTGAAAGTTAGTGATGAATAAAAGCTTATATGTTTCACTTATTTCAATATTATAAGGCCAGTTATTAACCTTAATATCTAAGATTATTCTTTTTTCTTCTATATCGTATAGAACAACTGTATTAGACTCTGAGCATACAATATATATTTTGTCTTCATATCTTACTAGATCATTAGGATTTGCTCCAACATAAATAACATCTTCTTCTACCATAGCTTCAATATCTATAATCGACATTGAATTACTATAACTATTAGCAATATAAGCTCTTTTATCCTTAATACACAATCCTGTTGGTCCCAAAGGTTTTTCTCCCTTATTTAGAACTAACTCTTTTTCTTCCAAAGAAAAGTTCACTTTACTATTTAATAGAGATATCTTACTTATAGAGTCATTACCTGTATTACATATAATTAAAGAATTCATATAAAAGCTCCTTATCCTATAACCTTAATTATCCTTATACATATATAAATATAATATGTATATTCCGATAAATTGGTACAACTTTTGATATTTAATTCTATAATTCTACATTTTTACTTTATTTTTTACTAATTAGAATATATAATAAATATACAGATTATTGGAGGTGACATAATGTTCGTTTACAAAACAAAAGGGGTTTGCTCTACAGAGATACATTTAGATATTGAAGACAATATAATTAAAGACATAAAATTTATTAGAGGTTGCCAAGGAAATCTACTAGGAATTTCTGCTTTAGTTAAAAATATGAATATCAATGATGTTATAGAAAAATTAAAAGGAATTGAATGTGGTAATAAAAGCACTTCATGCCCTGATCAATTATCTAAAGCATTAGAGGAATACTTAAAAAAGGCTGCATAAGCAGCCTTTTTTTTATATTAATAATTAAGTAAGTAATTTAAAACAAATTACTTAAGAAAACTTTTATATTATTCTACTGTCTTAGTTTAAAAACTAATTTCTATTTTTTATATTTATTAATATCTTATCTTTTATATCCTCTAAAGGAAAATTTTTACCTGGACAAAGCGTCTCATATGCATCCTTGTGACCAATCACTTGATATATATCATATTTCAAAACAAGATAATATGATAACTTCTCTGCGCTTATTAATTGCTCACTAGTTAAATTCTCTTCTTCAAAGTTACCTTCTAGACAAATTCCGATAGAGCTATTATTTTCACCTTTAGTATGTGCCCCTTCAGCCCCCTCATCTCTGCCTAGATAAATAGTACCATCTTTTCTTATATAATAATTGTAACCTATTCCCTTCCACCCCTTACTCTTATGAAATTCATTAATTCCATATGGATCCCACGTACTTCTTGCAGCATGGTGAAATATTATTTTTCTAGGTTCATTATTAAAAGTAAGATCTTCTGTCCATTTATAATCTAATTTCTTTATATTTAAATCTTTTGTTAAGTTTATAATTTCTTCATCCGAAACGTTAGCTGAATAAAACTTTCTATAACTAACTTTAAAAGATTTCCTAATATTCTCCTTAAAAAGTAATGTTAATAATACTACAACTACTATAGCAATACAAACTATCACTATTCCTTTTTTAATTTTTATTGCAATAAACATTAATCACCTATTAACTATATTAATCTATACTATACTTATTTAAATCAATGCTTATTTATAACAAAAATATAAAAGAATTGCTCTATATCGTAAAACTAAAAATTAGAGAAATAAAAGCTCCAAACATAATTGCACTACTAATTAAATCAACATTTATATTTAATATGGAACCTCTACTAATTCTTCTTTGGTCAATTTCATTTGACTCTAAATATACATTAGCAAAACATTGAGGATTTATTTGCCCAAACTCCTGCATTGATGGTAACGATGTGCTTCCTTCTATTGACGAAAAGGCAGAAAGCATCAATAACATTATTCCTTCAATAAATATAACATCTTTAAACGATGCTCCATGAATACTAGAAATAATACTAGCAACAACAAATAAAGTTAATGAACTAATAATAAAAATAAAACTGAACTTTAAAAAGCTATTAGATTTAGTTTTTATCATAAGAATCAACCTCCATATTCTTTAATTTCAATTAAATATTAGCACTAAATTCTATTATTCTCAATATTCCCAAAGGTAATTTAAACCTTTTCAATTATTAATATGCTAATTATATACTATGATTTTTACAACTTTATTATTATCTAGATATTATTCATCACTTATTTTATTAATTGAATAATATCTTTAAACAATTAGCATTTTTTTCTTTTTAAAATATATATGAACATAGTTCAAAAAATAAGAAAAATATAAGAAAAATATAGCTAATATCATATATTTAGCTATTTTGACCTAATTTCAGATTTGATAATTATATACTAAAATAGTATATTAAAGAAAATGATAATTGTTCTCGATTGGAGTGATAGAAATGAACAATTTTATGGTCGATATTAGAAACAAAACTAACGTATTACACAAAGCAGCAGAAAACTCAGGCTTTACAAAAAAATTATTAAATAAGGAAGCTTCAAAAGAAAGCTATATAGAATATATTTATAATCTTAGCTTTGTATACGAAGCAATTGAACATAACTTAGATAAACTAGAAAATAATGAATCAGTTAAACCATTCGTAACTAAAGAAATATATAGATCATCAGAAATAAGAAAAGATATTGAAACACTTAATAAAGGTAATAATATAGAAAAATTAGCTTCAACTATAGCATACGTAGATAGAATTAATTCTATAGTAGAAAAAAATCCAAAATTCATAATAGCACATGCCTACACTAGATTTTTAGCAGATTTATTTGGCGGTAGAATATTCTATTCAATACTTAAAGATCATTATAATTTAGAAGACAATGCTTTAAACTACTATGTCTATAAAAATTTAAAAGACATGAAGGCTTATGTAATGAATTATCATAATATGTTAAATACTTTAGAATTGACTGATTCAGAAAAAGATGAGTTCTTAATTGAAATTTCAAATTCATACGTATATAACATGGCTATATCTAATGAACTAGATGCAAAAAACAACTAGTATATAGCTACATTAGTTGTTTTATGACATTTAAAAATTAATAAAAGCAAAAAAACTCTTAAATAAACTTGTCAGGTTCAAGTTTAAAAAGAGTTTTTTTACTTTTAGGATATATAGTTCTCTTTACGCCACAGTTCTATATTAATTATATATAATAAATAATGTTTTCTTTAGACTTTTTATAATTATCTACTAAGTCCTCTAGAGTAATTGAAGTAAAATAATCTTTTATAATTGAGTTAATATCCTTCCATAAATTCTTATTTATAAAGATTTCTAAATCGTTATCTTCTTTTTCATTAATATCAATAAATATACTATCCCCTTCTAAAACTTTTAATATATCAATTATAGTTAATTCTCTAGGGGTCTTTCCTAAAACATACCCACCTTGAGCTCCTTTTCTACCAACTATAATTCCAGCTTTTCTAAGCAAAGAAAATATTTGTTCTAAATATCTTTCTGAAATATTCTGTCTTTCTGAAATTGATTTTATACTTACATTTTCTGAATCCATATTAATTGCTAAGTCAATTAAAGCTCTTAACCCATATCTTCCTTTAGTTGAAATCTTCACTTAATCACCTTTTTCTTTTTATTCTATATCTTAATAATAAAAGTCACCACTATAAATAGCAATGACTTTGTTAAAATTATTTATATAAATCAGTAGATAAATATCTTTCTCCAGTGTCTGGTAAGATAACAACGATATTTTTACCTTTATTTTCTTCTCTCTCTGCTAACTTTCTTGCTGCAACTATTGCTGCTCCAGAAGATATTCCGACTAAAAGACCTTCTGTTCTAGCTAAATCTTTTGATGCCTTAAAAGCTTCTTCGTTGTCTACTGCTATAATTTCGTCAATGATTGAAACATTTAAATTTTTAGGGATAAATCCAGCTCCTATTCCTTGAATCTTATGAGGACCTGGCTTTCCACCAGCTATAACTGGTGAATTTGTTGGTTCTACAGCTATTATCTTAACATTTGGATTCTTTTCTTTAAGAACTTCTCCTGCTCCTGTAAGTGTACCGCCTGTCCCAACTCCTGATACAAAGAAATCAACTTTTCCATCTGTATCATTCCAAATTTCTTGTCCAGTTGTTGCTCTGTGAATTGCTGGATTAGCTGGGTTTTCAAATTGTTGTAGTATAATTGAATTTTCAGTTGAATTCTTTATTTCATTAGCTTTTGCTATCGCACCCTTCATTCCTTCTGATCCAGGAGTTAAAACTAACTCTGCACCAAGAGCTATTAAAAGATTTCTTCTTTCTAAACTCATTGTATCAGGCATAGTTAAAATTAACTTGTATCCTTTCGCTGCAGCTATATAAGCTAAAGCAATACCTGTATTTCCACTAGTTGGTTCTATTATTACTGAATCTTTATTTAGTAATCCTTTCTTTTCTGCATCATCTATCATACCAAATCCAATTCTATCTTTAACGCTACCACCTGGATTAAAGTATTCAAGCTTTGCTATTACTGTACCCGCTAGTCCCTTTTCTTTATTATAGTTTGATAATTCTAATAGTGGTGTCTTCCCTATTAATTCCACTAAGCTTTTTGCAATTGTCATATTAACCTCTCCTTTTTCCTACTATTCCGATATGTTTTTTCTTCTTGATTATATATTACTCCATTTTATTTAATTTGTGAATACCTTTTTAAATATTTTATAAAAAAAGTTTGTACCATTATTTGATACAAACTTCCTTTATATTTCAATTTTCTCTTCTGTAAAAAAAGCAATCTTTAATTTTCCATTAAAATTTTAAATATTTACTTAATATCAATTATTTTTGATATTACAGGTTCACCCTTTAAAAATATATATTCATTTTTAATACTTTTTATTTCATTAATGTCATGACTAATTATTATTGCTGTTTTTTCTTTTCTTATTAAATATGAATATAAAAAACTTATAACATTATCTTTATTATCTTTATCTAGTCCTTTAAATGGTTCATCCATAATGAATATACTTCCATCAAATAATAAAGCCCTGGCAATACTTACTCTTTGCCTCATGCCTCCACTTAATTCATGGGGATAAAGCTTTTCACAATTTTTTAAATTTAATTTCTCTAATATCTCTTTAATTAATATTTCTCTATCTCTTTTATTATGCTTATCTTTTATTACTAATTCTAAATTTTCATAGACATTTTTCCAAGGTAAAAGTCGCGTTTCTTGAAATACCACACTAATATTAATACCCTTTAATATTAGTTCATCCATTATATGTTTAATTAGTGTTGTCTTTCCAACTCCAGACTCTCCCATAATAAAATTTATATCTTTTTCTTTAAACTCAATTGAAAAATCTTTATATAAAGTTTTATTGCCAAAAGAAATATTAATATTATTATACTTAATCAATTAAATATCTCCCACCTTTTAAAGCTTTATTAATTACTATAATTATTATCTTATCTAATATATAAGATAATAAAGCAACTATTATTATCCAAGCAAAAATTCCTGCTGTATTAAAATTAATCTTTGCCCCTTGTATCGCTGTTCCAATACCATATGGCGGTTGACCAAAGACTTCTCCAGCTACAACTACCTTAAAAGCTAATGAAAATGTAGAAGTTGCAATTTGAGATATATTAATAAAAATAGATTGCATATAAAAATTTTTAAGCTTATCCTTAAATGATACCTTATAAACATTTAACATTTCTATCAATTGATTATTACTATTTAATATAGAATTAATAGTTGTTTCATATAAAATAGGAAATGATATTACTATTCCTATTAAATAAGGTGCAGAGTTTTTATTTAGCCATATTAATGCAATTAAAATAAACGCAATAGTTGGAATTGATTTAATAATTGAATTAATAGGATAAAAAAAGTTATAAATATATTTGCTAAAACTAGATAATACCCCTAGTAATATTGCAATTATAGCTGCTACTAAAAAACTAATTATTGCTCTAAACAATGAATATCCAACATCTAATAAAAAGGTCTTCTCTTTAAATATTCCTAGAATTTCATTAACTACTTCATTAACTTTAGGTAGGTAAATTGAATTATCAATTATATTAGAAATAATTACCCAAATAACACTTAGCAAAATAATAGAAATTAATATAAGTTTTTTATCCTTCATAGAAGAATTCTTCATCTGGCACCTTATCTCCTATTGATTTAGAATTTGCAGCTTCTAAAATCTTGAAATAGTTAATATAATCCTCTTTATTATCTTTTATTTCTACAAAAGTAATATTACTGTTTTCTATAGATTTTTCAAGAATATTTACATCTACTTGTGATCCATTATCTACAGAATATGTTGCTGCATCTTTTTGATTATCATTAACCCAATTTATTGATCTTTCCACTTCTGCTAGTAATTCTTTTATAAAATTCTTATCATTATTAATTAAATCCTCTTTAATTATTAGACTTGCTTGTGGAAATCCATTTTCACTATTAAATTTTTCTTTCCAAATATCATTTAAACTTCCTATTACTTTAATATCTTGGTTTTTATTTAATATAGTAGTTAATGCTGGTTCAGGTACAACAGCATATTTTGCTTTTCCACCTAATATAGCTGGTGCAAGTTCTGTTGGTCCACCTACATAACTATACGTAACATCATTAATATTAAGTTCTTTTAATAATGCCTTAAAAACTATATCCGGAGTTAAACCATTGCCTATATTATAAACTTCCTTACCACTTAAATCTTCAATATCAGTTTCACCTTCAGTTGAAATTAAATATAAAGCTCCAAATCCAGTAGTTCCAATAAGTTTATACCCTAAGCCCTTATTATAAGCCTGTGCTGCTAAATTTGATGGAACTATTGCTATATCTGGTTCCCCCTTCATTACTGCTGCAGCTAAAGTATCTGCTGTATTTTCAATGGAATAATTAATATTATATTTTTCATCCACTTGAATATTTTCTTTTATCATTTTTGATACAGCTGTTGAAGGTACTCCATTTGGCGCTACAAAAGATATATCAGTCTTTACTATTTCTTCTTTTTCCTTCTTACTACATCCTACAAAGGATAATGCCATAATAGTTAATACTACTAAACTAATTATAATTTTACTGTTTTTCTTCATGTTTATTCCCCCCTATAAATTCATTATAGCATTTTTAAAATATTAATAAAATAAATTGGTAGACAGTTTATTTATAAGGTATAATTAAACTCTTAACAAGGTATTGTATTTGACACTGGCAAAAAATGTATTTATAATATATTTATAATATTTGAAAGGGTTGAGATTATGATAGATAGTAGATTACATCTTTTAGTAAGAAATAGTAATAATTTAGAGAATGTTAAATCTAGTTACTTAGCTGGAGTTTTCAAAAGATGTAGTGCTTTGACTTTAACATTAAAAAATCTTGAAGCTGATGTAGAAAAAATAAATATTTGCATAGATATAATCAAAAGCAATTCTAGCATATTTTCTAATTTCAGAGGAAATAACCTATTGACTACAGCAGTTAACCTATCAATACAAGATAATCCAGAAGAAAGTTTCAAAGAAATCATAGAAATATACGAAAAATTAAAATATCATTTCCTAAACAATCAATTTTTAGTATTAGCATCTCAAATTATATATAATTATAGAAATGATAAAAATACAGATGAAATAATAGTCACCACTCGAAGAGCATATGATTTAATGAAGGAAAATCATTTATTCTTAACAGGGCAAGAGGATATTTGTTCAGCAGCTTTAATTGCTACTACTTGTGATGACTTAGATAATGCTTTTTATAACATGGAAAGATGCTATCAAATCTTAAGAAATAATGGATTCTGGAAAGGAAATAATCTTCAAGCCTTAACTCACATTCTCTCATTATTTGAAGGTGCTCCTGAAGAGAAATGTAATAAAGTCATTTTATTAAATAATATTTTAAAAAGAAGTTATACTCATATTGATAGTTATTCTTTACCCATTCTAGGAGTGGTAGCACTAACAAATTCTGATTATAATACCTTTGCAAAGGATCTTGAATCAGTAAATAAATCACTAAAAAGGCATCACGGATTTGGAAACTTTTCATTAGGTTCGTCGTTAAGAAATATTATATCTGCTTCCCTTCTTTCAGTAGAGTCACTTGAAAATAATGATGATGCTCTTAGTTATAAGGTTATAGAAACTACTAAGAGTATTTCATTAAATATAGTAATGATTATGCAAATAGCAGCTGCTAGTGCAGCTACTTCAGCTGCTGTAGCTACATCATCTTCTAGTAACTAAAATTAAAGCCTTAAAGTTTAATCTATAAACTTTAAGGCTTTGTTCATACCATCTTCTCCGATGATAGTGTTATTGAAAATTGACTTCGCGTTCTCTCTAAAATCTTTAGGTTCATTCATTGCTGGACTAAAATGTGTCAACAATAACTCTTTTACATCACTATCTTTAGCAATTGTTGCTGATTCTCTAAATGTCATATGCTTATTTTTAATAGCTTTATCTAAATCTTCATCATTTCCATAAGTTCCTTCACATATAAATAAATCGCTATGTTTTACTAAATCTATAATCTTATCATTTGGTCTTGTATCTGTTATATAGCTCAATTTTATTCCTCTTCTTTCATCTCCAAGAACCATTGAACTATCATACATAACCCCATTAAATTCAACATTTTCTTCTCTTTGTAGTTTACTCCATAAAACTTTAGGAACATTCATTTCTGTTGCCTTTTCTAGATTAAATTTTCTTTTTCTTTTAAGATATAAACTATATCCAATACAAGGTGATGAGTGATCAAGTTCTTCTGTATTAATTATAAGATCAGACTTATCTTTTTCAGATAGTTCTATAAAATTTTTCTTAATAATAAAGGATAATTCCCTTGGATTTTCAACAATATCTAGTTTATATGGTAAGTATGGAAATAATACACTTAATCCTTTTATTACATCATTAATTCCTTTAGGCCCTATGATAATTAAATTTTCCTCTCTTCCGCTATTTCCAATGGTGGAAAGGAGTCCAGGCAGCCCAACTATATGATCTCCATGAACATGGGTAATTAAAATTATATCTATTGCTTTAAAGCCTAAATTATTTTTCCTTATTGCAACTTGAGTTCCTTCACCTACATCTATTAATAACTTTCTACCATTTATATTAATAAAAAGAGATGACAAATGTCTATTTGGCATAGGCATTCCTCCACCACATCCAAGCAAAGTCAAATCAATCATATTATCAACCTCATTATTAAATTTAATGGGCTGCCTAAGGGCAACCCAAAATATTATTTAGCAAGTTCTAAAGCAATTTCCATCATATCAGTAAAACTTTCTTGTCTTTCCTCTGGAGATGTTTCAATACCTTTAAATACATGGTCAGAAATTGTAAGTATAGATAAAGCTTCTACTCCATACTTAGCAGCAAGAGTATATAACTCAGCTGATTCCATTTCTACTGCTAAGCATCCATATTCTGCCCAAAGGTTAAGTCCTCCTACATTAGTATCATCATAAAACAAATCTGAAGATAAAATATTACCTACCTTTATATTTAAACCTTTTGCTTTTCCCTTATTATATGCTTCTAATAAAAGATCAAAATTTGCAGTTGGTGCATAATCCATTCCTAGGAATCTTCTATTATTAATTCCTGAGTTAGTAGATGCACTTTGTGCTAAAACTATATCTCTTACATTGACATTATCGTTTATTGAACCAGCAGATCCAATTCTTATAAGTCTTTTTGCTCCATAAAATCTTATAAGCTCGTTTACATAAATTGAATGTGATGGTAATCCCATTCCTGTTCCTTGCACAGATATTCTCTTTCCTTTATAAGTTCCTGTATATCCATACATTCCTCTTACAGTATTATAGCAAACAGGATCTTCCAAATAAGTTTCTGCTATAAATTTCGCTCTTAACGGATCTCCAGGTAATAATACTGTTTCAGCTATAGCTCCTTCATCAGCCATTATGTGTAAATGCTTTGCCATATAAAATTCTCCTTATCAATAAATTTTAAATCTATAGTAATATTTACATTGTAAATATCTACATTAATTATATACTTTTATAGAAAAATTAAAAAGTGCAACTAGTAATATTATTTACTAATTGCACTTAAAAATACTAATAAATTGGACTTGAAGTTATACTACTATCATTATCTCTTGGTGCATAAATATTTACTTTACCAAAAGACTCAGTATTAATAGTATATACATCTGTTTGAGGATTTCCTAATATTTCATAAGATAATCCACCATATCTAGAGGGTGCTAAAGAACCTACTTCATTTCCTATTATAGGAGCTTTAGACAACGGATAAACTCTCCAACTAGGAACAATATTTTTTAAATTTAAATACTTTTTATTGACACTGTTTGATGGTGAACTTCCACCATATAATGGACTAGCTGTTATTGTACTATCTTTATCTCTTGGAGCATAGATATTTACAGTTCCATAACTTGATGTATTTATTGTATATACATCAGCTTGAGGATTTGCTATTATCTTATATGATAGTCCTCCAAAATTAGAAGGTAGAATAAAGCCAACTTCATTTCCTACTGTTGGTGCCTTTGTTGTTGGGTATACTCTCCATCTAGCAACATGACTTAATAGATTTAAATACTTATTTGCATTGTTACTAGGATTAGTTGGAACTTGTGGTGTACTAGGAATTGTTGAAGAAGTACCTACAAGTCCTTTTACTATAGCTGTAGATATTTTGTCTGGATTATAAATAGACATATCACTAGAGTCAATAAAACATGTTTCAACAAGCATTGATTTTGCTACTATGCTTCCAACTAAAGCTAAGGCTGATCCATCTTTTACTCCTCTATTTACATATCCTATATTACTCATTTCAATTAATATTGCTACTGCTTCACTTAATTTTACTCCATTTTTAGTATATATTTCAGTTCCTCTACCTCCACCAGCATTTAAGTGAATCGAAACTGAAATATCAGGCCTTGCAGCATTCGCAGCACTTATTCTTCTACTTAAACTATTAGAAACACTACTAGCGTAATCTGGTGATACTACAATAATAGTATGTCCCAATTTTTCAAGTTTAGCCCTTACAGCTTTTCCAATTTCTCTAGTTAATAGTTCTTCCCTATAACCATTTGCTGATGCTCCAGTATCCGGCCCTGATAAGCAATGCCCGTAATCTAGTACTATTTTCATACTAATCACCTCTCTACATAATATGCAAGCTTCATAGTATTTGTTATTATAAATTGTTTATAATCCCCCTAAGTGTACCAATCATATATAAAGATCCTGAGGCTAAGATTAAGTCATCTTCATTAGCTTTAGACTTAGCATAATTAATTGCATCTAAATAATCATCAAATGCAACACAATTATCATTATATTTTTTAACTATATTTCTTAAGTCCTCTGCTCCTTCGGCTCTTACTGAATTTGCAGTTAATGTATAAACTTCAGTGGCTAATGGTGCTAGCACTTTAACCATCTTCTCAACTTCTTTGTCAGATAATATACCTAGAATTAAATAAAGCTTGTTATATATAAAGTATTCATTTAAGTTATTTTTTAAAAATTCTACGCCTGAAATGTTATGTGCTCCATCAACAACTATATACGGACTCTTACTTAGAACTTCTAGTCTTCCATTCCATCTTACTTTTTCAGCTGCACTTTTCAATTTATTTATATCTAAATTTATATATTCTAACATCTCTAACTGTTTCAACGCTTCAATTGCTAAAGATAGATTTATAATTTGATGCTTTCCTAATAATGATAAGTTTAGCACTTCATCTTTATCTTTTATCTTAACTGAAACTTTTTGCGATATATTAACATCATTATTTATCCCTAAGAACTTATAGTTATTCGGATTAGCTATTATTAACTCTGACTTTGAACTAATAGCCTTATTTACAATTACCTTCATTGCTTCTTCTTTTTGATTACAAGTTACTATAGGTATATTACTTTTAATAATACCTGCCTTTTCATTAGTTATTTCTTCTATTGTATTACCTAAAATATTTGTATGATCTAAACTTATTGATGTTATTATAGATAAAATTGGTGTTAAGACGTTAGTAGAGTCTAACCTTCCGCCAAGCCCAACTTCTATAACTCCAAAATCAACATTGCTTCTATATAAATAAAGAAACATTAAACATGTTAATACTTCAAATTCAGTAGGATGATTAAATCCCTCTTCAACAACTTGCTCTACATAAGGTTTTATTTCATTTATTAAACTTACAAAATCTTTCTCCCTTATGTTTTCCTCATTAATTCTAATAGTTTCTTCAATCTCTTCTAAATGAGGTGAATTAAAATATCCGACTTTATACCCATGTTCCATTAGAATTCTTCCTAATAGTGCAGATGTAGAGCCTTTACCATTAGTACCAGCAATATGTATTAGTTTTAATCTTTTATGAGGGTTTCCAATTAACTCTAACAATCTCTCTGTTCTTTCAAGACCATAATTTGATCCTAATACACGTAACCTTTCTAAATATTTTAATGTCTCTATATCCTTCATCTTTGCTTCATTCCTTTTACTTCATTTACTATATGATTTAAAAATTTTTCCATTGTATCATTAATTCCTAAATGACTTAACATCCTACTACCAACTGCATCTTCAAATTCATTAAATAGAATTTCTCCATTTTTTAATAGTAGAAAATCAATGCCACCATAATCAATATTTAAGTTGTTTAAAATTTTATTAATAATTCTTTCTTCCTTAGTTGAATAGTTATAAATTTCTACACTACCACCCTTTGTAAAATTAGAAACTAAACTATCCTTCTTAGGAATTCTAATTACTGCATGTTCAATTTTATTATTAATTATATAAAATCTTATATCTCCAATATAATCTTCAATATATTCTTGATAAACATTTCTACTAAAGTTCAAATTATTTAAATCTTCTAATATTCTAATATTAGTCCCACCATGACCATTTTTAGGCTTCTCAATTATATTTTTACTTCTATCTATCTCGCGTAAACTACTATATACTTTTGGGTATTTAAGTCCTAATGTTTCTATATAATCATAGGCAATTAATTTATCATTACCTAAAATACAAAATTTATAATCATTAAAAACCCTAACGCCATCTTCCTCAAGCTTATATGTAATATTAAAATTTCTAGACCTATTTATTGCAAATAAAAAATCTGTAGAAATCTCATTAATTTCATCTTCAAGAAACAGTCTTATATTTAAGCCTTTTTTCTCCGCTTCTTCTATTAACCAATTTATGTAGGATAAATTTTTATTTAAGTCCTCTCTACTATAAATAACAATACCTTCTATCATGCAACTTCCCCTAATATATACTCTAGTATTTTTCTCCCAAAACTCTTTCCCCAAAGTTCTTCAAAGCTTAAGAAATTTAAATTAGAATTTACTTCACAAAGAATTGGCTTATTATTTTCACCAAATAATAAATCAACACCTGAAAAATCTAACCCTAGAGCCTTATGCGCTTTTAATGCTAACTTTTCCTGTTCTTCTGTTAAATCTATTAATCTACCTTTTCCCCCCTGGGTAATATTTGCCCTAAAGTCAGTCTTAGACTCCCTAAGCATAGCCCCTATTACTTTATCACCTATAATATTTACTCTAATATCCCTACCATAACTACTTTTGACATTCTCTTGAATTATGAAATCTATATTTTTCTTGTTTAATTCAGTAACCTTATTAATAAATTCTTCCCTATTATTTATAAGATAAACTTGCATACCAAAAGAACCCATTGATTCTTTTATTATCACACTTTCACCTAAAGACTCATAACATTTAACTAGGTAATCTTCACCGTTAAGTGAGTAATCGAATATCATAGGTGATAAAATAGTTCTAGGCATACTTATATTAATATTTGAAAGTACTAAATGCATTAATCCTTTATGATCGCAATTCTTAATTGACTCACTTGAATTAAAGACTTTAAAGCCCATTTTTTCAAGATGCTTAGCAAGTAAAACATCTTTATCCCAGAAAATTATAAATTTAGGCTCTTCTAAGCTTTTTAAATATATTAATTCTGCCTCGCCACTTTTTGAATACACAGGAATTATTTCCGTATTTTTAACTGCTTCCAATTTAATATTTAGCTTCTTCCCCTCTTCAACTAATGAATCCACTAGCTTTAATATTTTAGGAACATTTAAAGTTCCATTATAAATTATCCATCCTGTCATACTAAACCAACTCTCTTATTATGTAGTATTTATTAACCTATTTTTATCACTTTAAAAATTCTTTGTCAACCTTTATACTATTATTATCTTAACATATACAAAGGAGACAATTATGAATGATTTAAATGAAGTACTAAAATTAAATTTAAATAGTATATCTATTTACGAAATAAATGAAGAAAAACTTATTGAATTAAAGAATTGTGATTATTATTTGAAAAATAATCTTTACTTTTGGCTTGCTAATAAAATCAATTTATTTGAGGATGAAAATAGTAGCAAAGAACTTGCCTATGCTCACTATTTAATGTCTTATTATATTTTTATAGTATTAACACCTTTATGCTATGAAGAACTAGCATTTAATCACATAAAGAAAGCTTTAAAATATGATACCAATATAAAATATAAAGAATGGATTCTAATATTTTCTACACTGCCAACTAGTTATTTAAAACAATATGATGCTATAAAAATAGCTGAAGAAGTAGCTAACGAAGATCCAACAAGTACATTAGCCAATACTATTTTACAGATGTTTTAATATGAAAAAGTAGACTATTAAAATATATTTTCCCCGTAGAAATACTAAAAAATTAATCAAACCTTACTCAAAAAAATCTATTTTTCAGACTATCTTTTTCTATAAATTATTAAAGTTATCTACAGATTTATATAAACATAATTTCCTAAATAAAAAAACTCCCTACAAAGGGAGTTTTCTTGTAAATTTAATTAAAAGTAATTTGGTACAAATTACATCCTTAATTCTTCATTATTCATTTTTAATTTTTCATTAATTAAGCGCTTCTATTCTTACTAAAACAGCCTCTAACATTTCTTGATACTTTTCTCTCTTTTCTTTTTCACCATCAATTACTGCTTGAGGTGCTTTAGCTACGAATCCTTGGTTAGAAAGTTTCTTATCTATTCTTTCTACTTCACCTTCTAATTTCTTCTTTTCTTTGTTTAATCTTTCAAGTTCCTTTTCTTTATCTACTAAATCAAGTAAAGGCATAAATAACTCTCCACCTTTAACAACTAGTGATACAGCATTTTCAGGAACTTCATTTTTATCATCAATAAATGCTACTTCTGATGCAGATGCTAATTTTTCTATATAGTTAACTCCTGCAGTAAATGCTTCTTTAGCTTCAGTTGTAGTATGAGCTATAACTTTAGCCTTTCTTGAAGGTGGAACATTCATTTCTGCTCTAACATTTCTTAATCCCTTAATTGCTTCAATTATAAAGTCCATATCTTTCTCAGCTTTTTCATCTTTTAGAGCTTCATTAACTTCTGGCCAGTTAGAAACAACTATTGATTTTCCATCTGTTAAAGTAGTATAGATTTCTTCAGTTATAAATGGCATTACTGGATGTAGAAGCTTAAGTCCAGTTTGTAATACTGTATTTAAAACATTATAAACTATTCCCTTGGCCTTTTCATCTTCTCCGTATAATACTCCCTTAACTAATTCTATATACCAGTCACAGAATTCAGTCCACATAAAGTCATATACTTTTTGAAGAGCAATTCCTAATTCATATTTTTCCATGTTTTCAGTAACTTCACTAACTAAAGTATTCATTCTTGAAAGAATCCACTTATCAGCTAAACTATATTCAGTGCAATCAGAATACTTTTCCATTACTTCCTTATCAAGATTCATCATAACAAATCTAGAAGCATTCCACATCTTATTTGCAAAGTTTCTAGCAGCTTCAACTCTTTCAGGAATATATCTTATATCATTTCCTGGAGAGTTACCTGTAACTAACATAAATCTTAATGCATCAGCACCATATTCATCTATTACTTCTAGTGGATCTACACCGTTACCTAATGATTTACTCATCTTTCTTCCTTGAGAATCTCTAATAATTCCATGAATTAATACAGTATCAAATGGAGTTTCATCCATGTTGTGTAATCCTGAGAATATCATTCTTGCAACCCAGAAGAAGATAATATCATATCCTGTAACTAAAACATTAGTTGGATAGAAGTATTCTAAATCCTCAGTTTTATTTGGCCAACCTAAAGTTGAGAAAGGCCATAATGCTGATGAGAACCAAGTATCTAATACATCTTCATCTTGATGTAAGTGTTTTGAACCACACTTAGGACAAGTCTCTGGTGCATCAATTTCTACTATCATTTCTCTACAATCATCACAGTACCAAACTGGAATTCTATGTCCCCACCATAATTGTCTTGAAATACACCAATCTTGAATGTTTTCCATCCAGTTAAAGTATATCTTGTCAAATCTTTCAGGAACAAACTTAGTTTGCTTATTTTTAACTATATCTATAGCTGGCTTTGCTAAAGACTCCATCTTAACATACCATTGTTTTGATATAATTGGCTCTATAACTGTATTACATCTATCATGAGTTCCTACATTATGAGTATGAGGCTTAACCTTAACTAATAGTCCTAAATCTTCAAGATCTTTAACCATTTGCTTTCTTGCTTCATATCTATCTAAACCTTGATACTTACCACCTAATTCATTAATAACTCCATGGTCATCCATAACTCTAATTTGAGGTAGATTATGTCTAAGTCCTACTTGGAAGTCATTAGGATCATGAGCTGGCGTAATTTTAACAGCACCAGTTCCAAATTCAATATCAACATAATCATCTGCAACTATTGGAATTTCTCTATCAGTAAGAGGTAATTTTATTGTTTTACCTACTAAATGCTTAAATCTATCATCATTTGGATTAACAGCTACTGCAGTATCTCCAAGTAAAGTTTCTGGTCTTGTAGTTGCTATTTCTAAATATCCGCTACCATCAGTTAATGGATAATTAATATGCCAGAAGAATCCATCTTGCTCTTCATATTCAATTTCAGCATCTGAAAGTGCTGTAGAACACTTTGGACACCAGTTAGTTATTCTATTTCCTTGATATATTAAACCTTCATTATATAATTTAACAAAAACTGTTCTAACAGCCTTATTTAAATTTTCATCCATAGTAAAGGCTTCTCTTGAGAAATCGCAAGAAACACCCATCTTTTTAAGCTGATTTCTTATAGTTCCTCTATATTCATCTGCCCATTCCCAAACTTTTTCAAGGAATGCTTCTCTACCCATTTCTTTTTTAACTAAACCTTCTTTTAAAAGTTCATTTTCAACCTTAACTTCTGTTGCAATTGAAGCGTGATCTTGTCCTGGAAGCCATAAAGTAGAATATCCTTGCATTCTCTTAAATCTTATAAGCATATCTTGAAGTGTATTATCAAGAGCATGACCTAAGTGAAGCTTACCAGTTATATTTGGTGGTGGCATAACAATTGAAAAAGGCTTTTTATTTTTATCAATTACTGGTGTAAAATATTTTTTTTCTTCCCAAGTTTTATAAATTCTTTCTTCAAAGTCTTTTGGGCTATAAGTTGTCGCTAAGTTTTTCTTTTCTGACATATCTCTTCCTCCTATTAAACATACTAATATAGTTAGATTTAACTTTTTAAACAATAAAAAAAGAGCCTTCATCACAAAAGGACGAAGTCTCGCGGTACCACCTTTTTTCTTAATATATAAATATATTAAGCTCTTTATAAAATAACGGCTAAGTCAGCCGCCTTTACTTACTTAGTTTCAGTAAAGATGCTCAAAAGCTACCTTCAGGATACTTTAATATAGAAGGCTTTCAGCCCATGACCTTCATTCTCTTAATATACAGTACTCCCTACTCCTCTTTATCAACGCTTTTAAAATATGATTTTTAAGGCTATATTATACCATATTGTTGTTTTTGTCAATAATATAAAACCACTTACTCTAAATATAATTTTCTATAAATTAAAATTTCAATCAATTATATCTTTATAACTAGCTCTTATGATATTTCAATCAAATTAGTAATTGTTAAATAATATTAAAAAAAGGAGCTAAACTAGCCCCTTTTTTAACTAAAAGTTTTTGGTGTAAATTCATTATCCTTAACCTTTGGTTCTCCAAAAGTAGCTTTTACACTTTCTACTTGAGGATTATGATTTATATGCTTCTTATTACTATTTTTAGGCTTTTTACTCATTTCCTTCACCTCCAAGCTATATACTTAGATTATGTAAAAGAAATATTATTATGTATTAACCTTCTATCCAATTAATATCTTTCATAAAATCATGAACGTAATCTTCACTCATATTAGGATTAATAGTATCTTCATGTATTATTGTAATTATTGACATTGCTATTGCATATTTAACTGTATCAATTAAAGATAAATTATTTAAATATCCATAGCCAATACCTGCTACAAATGAGTCTCCGGCTCCTGTTACATTTTTAACTGAAACTGCTGAGGTTTTAAGCTTTCCTTCTTCAGTATTATTTTTGTAATATATTCCATCAGAATCTAAACTTATAAATACATTCGTTACTCCTTGATCTAAGAAGTAGTCACAAGCTCTCTTTAAATCTTCATCATTATTTATCTTAAATCCACAAAGAACTTCTGCCTCTAATCTATTAGGTTTTATTGTATGAAAATACTTTACTAGATGTTTTATCTTACTTGCTTTTGTAGCTGATACAGGGTCCAAAATAAATTTGGTATCTTTTGAGTATTTTTTCAAAATATGCTCCAATAATTCTGGATGATCTGAATCTACCACCATATATTCAGCATTTCTTATTATTTCTGCTTTAGTATCAATAAAGTTTGAATCAATTTTATTTAAACACTCCATGTCTACTACAGCGGATTCCATTTCACCATTTTCATTTAAAATAGCCATATATGTAGGTGTATACTCATTTTCTAAAATAAGAGAATGCTCCATGTTATATCCTATTTCTTTAGAGTTATTCAAGATGTTCTTACCTTGGTCATCTCCCCCTAAAACAGATATAAAGCTAGTATTAACATTAACTCTCGCTAAATTTTCTGCTATATTTCTGCATACACCACCTAAAGAAATTTTAATATTTCCAGGTATTGAATCTCTACTATTATATTTTTTTCTGCTAAAACCTATAATATCAACAATCGATGCCCCTAATACTAATATATATGGATCATTTTTATACATATCATCTCTCCCACTCTTAAAATCCATTAAAAAAAACATAAATCCATTATATTAAATAAGCCCAAAAAAATAAAGTTATTTTTAAAAATTTTGTCGAATTTAAAAATTTAATATTTACGTATAAAATTCCCATTTTACAATCACTGACATATATTGAATATTACAAAGAATTTATGGCAATAATTTAATTAAAATATTCTTAAGATGGAGGATTTTATGAATTATTTTAATGAAGGAAATATGTACTATAATATGAAAGATTACTTAAAAGCAATAGATTATTATAATTTATCCATTCAAAATGAAGAAAATGTTGCTTGCTCATATTACAACGCAGGAGTTTGTTATATTAAAATAAGAAACTTTGATAAAGCTATACTTTTTATAAAAAAAGCAATACTTATTCAACAAGAAAGTAAGTATTATTTTAACCTTGCTTACTGTTATGCTATGAAAGAAAATGTAAAAAAAGCACTTATTTACTTTAATATAGCTTGGTCTTTAGACTCTACTGATACTGATTGTGAAAAAGCAATTAATTTAATTATGGCAAAGAATAAAAAGTGGGACGTATCCAATTAAAAATTCCAATAATATAAGTTTTTTCGACCCTAAATCAAAGTCGACTAACTGATATTATTGGAACTTTTTATATTAATCATCTGATATATTAACCTTTTTCTAATTTAAATTTAAACAGGTAAAAACATATCTCATTATATTTCTAAACTGTTAAATCTATACTATTTTTGATTGTATTTTAAACATAAAATTTTATCTACAATTTAAACTGTCGCACAATATAGAATTAAGCATAAATAATAAAAAATTAATGAAAAAACTCCCGAAGGAGTTTTGAAAAGAAGTTAATTTTAGTAATTCTGAAAGAATTACATCCTTAATTGTTCATTATTAATTATTCATTTTCATTTGGCTACTTGTAGACACTACCATTCTCCTGCAATTTCTGCATTTATATGATCTTTATCAAAATCCTTATTATCGAAATAGTCTCCTGATATATAAAAGGTTGGATCTACATTAATCCATACTCCCTCATCCGCAAGGTAAGCTTGATTCCATGCATGAGGTCCATAATTTTGACCATCAAAGGCATCTCCAGTAACTATTCTGCTTCCTATTCCTACAGCCCTTGACATTGCAACATATAAACAAGCATAATCAAAACAAATACCACGTCTTGTATTAAAAGCCTCTAATGCTCCACTATTAGTTACACCATCTCTACCTAAAGCTTTTTCCGCTTTATCAAAATCATACTTTACGTTAGATCCTATCCAAGCATAAAGTCTTTCTGCTTTTTCCCTATCTGATTTGGCACCTGAAGTTATTTCTTTTGCCTTTTTATCTATTTCTTCTGAGGATTTAATACCATCTTCCAATGTAACTCCATTATAATAAATTATAATATTTGAATTAGTAGGTATGTAGTCTTTAAAATCATTGTAGGATAAAACAGGCTTATTAACTGATACTATTTCATTAAGCTTACTATAGCCACTAATATCATTAAAAATATCTATGCCTGAGGATCTTCCGAAAGTATAATTATAAGTTATAATCCCCATAAACATAATTAGTATTACTACTAATCCCTTTAAAAATCCAAAAACGCTAGAGAACAAAACAATTCTTATTTTACCTTTACTTAATAATAATTTATAAGCCTTGCAAAGAGGATCACTAAGTAAGGATAATATAAAATAAAATATAGCTTGAATTATTACAAAAATAACTCCTAAAACTAATGCTTTTACTATATTATTATTAAGTATTGAAAACTCTGGATTATTACTTGCAAATTTCAATATAGCTAAATAAATATCTTCTAAATTTAATAACATAATTAAAAATGTAATAAAAATAGAAAAATAATATATTAATCTTTTTAAAGAATATACTGCACTTTCCTCTTCTAAGGAACCTTGAATACTATCTTTTATTGAAAAAATCAATAAAAGACCACATATTATATATGGTAAATATTCCAGCATAATACTCTCTCCTTTATTTAAATATCTTCTTGGTTAGTGATCTTTTTTACAACATAAGAAACTGTATCGTAATTGTATCCCTTAGATAATAAAAATCTATATAATTTCTGTGATAGCTTATATTTGTCATCTTCTCTTTTAGAAATCACATTATATTTTTTTATCGCAAGATTATAAGCATTATCTCTTTCATCTTCATCGTCTATATTAGAGATACTGCTTTCTATAACATCTTCACTTATACCTTTCCTAATTAAATCATACTTTATCTTACTTTTTCCTTGAGTTCTATTTTTATCTTTTATATAAAGTTTAGCGTAATTATTATCATTAATAAAACCATACTCTTTTAAAAACTCTATAGACTTTTCAATGGAATGCTTATCGTAGCCTTTTAGTATAAGTTTATCTTTTAGCTCCTTCTCACTTTTATAAGCTTTTTCAACAATTCTAAGAGCCGCATTTTTACATTTTAAATAATTATCTTTTTTAGCAATGTCCTCTATTCTTTCAACATTCACAGATTCGTTAGTCTTAAGTCCTTCTTTATAGACTAATTCACTATCTAATGAAAAGGCGTATTCATGATCTACATATATATTTACTCTATTTTTATTTCTCTTTTGGACTTCTATTTTTGTTATAGTATTCATAATTATCTCCAATTAATTAAGATCTTAGTATATGAATTGTAGGATTATCTAGTACCTTTTTTGAAACTTCATTAATTTTATTTATATCTAATGTATGAAGTTTTTCCATATCTTCTACAAACTCATAAAAGTTTTCTCCATCTAATCCTTGATGAAGTATATAATTGCATAATTCAGCTGGATCTTCTAAAGTTGAAATCACAGCAGTCTTATGAACTTTCTTCATAAGTTCTAAATGTCTTTCTCCTATTGCAAGCTTTCCACTTTTAACTGCTTCAATAGTTTCATCTATAGCTTCAATTGCAGAACTTAAATCTTCTTCCGCTACAGCAGTATAGATATATAAAGTCTTAACGTTATTAGTCATATCTATACTAGTATAAATATCATAAGCTAGTCCCCTATTTTCTCTAATCTCCCTAAATAATAAAGAATTAGAACTTTCTCCTAGTCTATGGTTTAAAATTCTAAGAGGTAACTCTAAATCTTTATCTAAGTTATGAAAAGTATATAAATAAACTATAGTGTTTTGTTCTATATTACTTTTTTTAGTTGTAACTAAGACAGGGTTATTATCTTCTATTATAATATCTTTATGATTAATTTTACCTTTTTCCCAATTAGAGAAAACCTTCTTTACTTCTTCTAAAGCATCATTATGTTCATAAGAAGATACAATAGTAATTATTGAGTTATTCGGAATATAATATTTATTATAAAAACTTAAAAGTTCTTTTCTCGAGTAACTCTTAACATTCGCTTCTAATCCAGCTACATCATACTTTAAAGGACTTTTATTAAAAGCTACTTCATTAGTTCTCTTAAAACTCAAATCTTCAATATCATCCTTGCTAGTTCTCATTTCAGCTAGGATAACTCCTCTTTCCTTTTCTAGCTCTTCACTGTTAAATTCTGGATTTTTAATCATATCTCCTAAAATCTCTATTGCTTTTTTCAATTCCTCTTCTAAGCAGCTAACAGTGTATACAGTTGAAGTATAATCAGTATAGGCATTATACTCTCCCCCTAAAAATTCTAGTTCATCATTAAGTTCTTCGTAACTTCTAGTTTTGGTTCCCTTAAATAGCATATGCTCGATAAAGTGACTTATACCTCTTTCATTATTATCTTCATATAATGATCCTACTTTTATTCCTATATTTATTGCAGAAATTTTAGTATCTTTTTTTATAGTAATAACTTCTAACCCATTATCTAAAAAATGTTTCTCAACATCAAAATTCAATTTAAACATCCATCCACCTATCCTTCACATTACCTTGTTTAAGTATAATATGAATCATTCAAAAATATAATACTTTTATTATATCTGTCTTTCACATAATTATCTACCTTAATAATATCTTAATATTAAATAATAGCTTTTATACTTTACCATATAATTTATCGCATTTATAATTATAGATAAGATTATTGTTTTAGGAGGCTTTTATGAAAAAGAATATCTTATTAATTGAGGATGAAACTAGAATTAGATTTCTTCTTAGAGACTACTTTTTTAAAGAAGGTTTTAATGTTATTGAAGCCTGTGATGGTGATGAAGGACTAAACTACTTTATGAATAGTAAAGTTGATTTAGTTATATTAGATATAATGATGCCAAGGGTTGACGGAATTACTGTCCTTGAAATGATAAGAAAAGTTTCTAAAGTACCAGTAATACTTTTAACTGCAAAAGGTCAAGAAGAAGATAAACTATTTGGCTATGAAATGGGTGCTGATGATTATATGACTAAACCATTTTCACCTAAGGTTCTTGTTGCTAAAGTAAAGGCTTTACTTAAGAGAACTTCTGAAGAGACCTTTTCTAATGTAAATGATTATAACGGTTTAACTATAAATAAATTATCTCATGAAGTAAAAGTAAATGATGAAATTATTAACTTATCACCTAAAGAATTTGAGTTGCTATCTTATCTTGCTGATAATGAAGGTATAGCTCTCTCTAGAGATACAATACTTGATAATGTTTGGGGGCTTGACTATTATGGAGATTTAAGAACCGTGGATACAAATATAAAAAGACTAAGAGAAAAACTTGGTGAAAAATCTACTTATATAATTACAGTAAGAGGAAGTGGATATAGGTTTGAAGCAAAAAAATAAATTTACTATCTCAAAGAAAATATTTATTATAACTTTCGGTCTTATATTTATTGTTTTAATCTTTAGCATGTTATTTCAATATATATTTTTTGAAGACTTTTATTTAAGAAAAAAAATTAATGATTTAGCTAAGGATTCAGTTGAATTTACTCAACTATATTCTTATCAAAACACTAATAGAATTTTAGGTACTGCCATGTCTAACTTTGAACAAGACACAAATTCTAAAGTAGCTATTTTCACATTAGATGGTAGACTTAAAGCTATACGCGATCCTAATGCATCAGCTGAAGAGCTTCAAACCTTTGCAGCCTTCTGTGAAGAGTTAATTAATGATGATAAGTTAATGAATGATGTATTATCTTCTGGTAAACCACAAGCTAAAGTTTATGATAATAAGTACACTAAATCTACTAAGATTGGTGTTTTAACTCCAATGTCATTAAATAGTAAAAACGATTCTATTTTTGTAACAGTATCATCAATGCAGCCAATTAATGAGGCCACAGTTGTAATTAAGGAGTTTTACTTCTATTTATTTTTAGGATTTAGTATTATTGGGATAATCTTATCTTCAATATATGCTAATTTAATTTCAAAGCCTTTAGTAAATATAAATAAAGTTGCAAAAAGGATGTCAGCAATGGATTTTAGCGCAAAATGTGATGTAGAATCTGATGATGAAATTGGAGACTTAGCCACAACGCTAAACTTCTTATCTTCCACTCTTAAGAACACCTTAGAAGACTTAAAATATAAAAATAAAAAACTTGAGGAAGATATAGAAAAAGAAAGAAAATTAGAATCTATGAGAAAAGACTTTGTAGATAGCGTTTCTCATGACTTAAAGACCCCTATAGGTATTATTGAAGGTTATGCTGAAGGTTTAAAAGATGGAATAGCAACTGGTGAATCAGCATCTCTTTATCTAGATACTATAATAGATGAAGCTAATAAAATGAATAAACTCGTTTCAAATATGCTTGAACTTTCTAAATTAGAAGCTGGAATTTCTAATATACTTATAGAAAGATTTAATATTTTAAGACTTATTCAAAAGCTAATAAAAAGCTTCTCTTTAGAATTTGAAGCTAATAATATAACTTTAGATTTAATATCAGATTTTGAATACTGCTATGTTATTGGCGATACACTTCAATTAGAACAAGTAATGACTAATTTAATTAGTAATGCTTTAAAATATACTCCTAGAGGAGAAAAAGTTATAATTGAAGTTCTAGACAAAAATGAAATTGTTGATATTTCTGTTGAAAATAAAGGTGCTAATATACCCAATGAAGAACTTTCTAAACTATATAACAAATTCTATAAACTTGATAAGGCTAGAAATTCTTCTCAAAGTAGTAATGGTCTAGGTCTAGCAATAGTAAAAAGAATATTAACTCTGCATGAAAGTAATTATAAGTTATATAATACTGAAGATGGTGTTAAATTTGAATTTACTTTAAAAAAAGCTAACGAAGATGAAATAGAATAATTAATGTATAATTTATAATGAATTACAAAACTCTAAGGGAGTTTTTAATATTAAAATATTTTTAATGGAGCTGCTTTTACCAGCTCCATTTTTCTTTCTATTTTAAATCTATTATTTTAAATTTTTTATTTTAAAAATTAACAGTTCTTTTATAAGTATTAAATAATTATTATAAATATATTAGAATACTTAAAAGCTAACTATTTCATTAAAAATCCTTAAGTCTTTAATATTTAAAAAAGCTTTTATCTTAATAATCTTATACAAAAAAGCTAATTAATAATAAAATAATTAGAACTATATTAGAAAACAATAGAACTTTATTATATACTAAAACTGAATTTATCTTTTGCTCATCTTTATTTTCAATCATATCTGTAACTATTAATAATTGATCTAACTTACTTAATATCTCTTTATTACTTTTTTTGTAGTCATAGCCTTTATTTAAATTCTGGACTATTTCATTTTTATTTTTTAATAATTCTAATTTTATATCATCTATTACAACCTCATTATAAATTTTCTTTAGTTTATTTTTTATGTTTTCATTTAACAAATCCTCCTTTAAATAACTATCCACCTAACAATCCCTCCTCAACTAATAACATTTTTTTAGTAATTATTGAAATGTACTCAAAAGCTAATATTAAATCAAATTCATTTAAATTATCATCATTTAATATCCTTAAAATATATTTTCGTTCTCTAAAAAACTCTCTTTTTATATAATTAAATAATAAGTAAACTAAATTTTCCTCTTCCATAGATAATTCATTAAACGTATTTAACTTATTTCTTAATTCTTTATATTTTTCTTTTTCCATTTCAATTATTCTTTTACTTTCTTCCATTGCACTTTCTATATCTTCAATACTTTTATGTTCTTCTAAAACAAATTCTTTACTGTTTTTAATTAATGTAATTCTCTCATCTCTCCCTATATTTAATTCACTATAAGTATTTTCTAATGCTTTAATATTCGCCTCTATAGAAATCAAATTTCCATTGTGCTCTCTTCTTTTCTTGCGTATATATTTAAGTGTTTTTGATTTGTCTTCTATTATTCTATTAGGGGAAAAACCTTCAATATTATTTTCTTTATAATAGGTCTTAATATAGGCCTTAACAGCCTTTTCTATAAATCTATTGCTCTCTATACTAATATTTTTCTCAATATTCTTAAGCAATGTCACCTACCTCTTTCTAATAAATATATTTCTTTTAATTTTTATTTAGTTGTGGAATTAATCATATTACTTAAATATCATTAATATAAAATGTAGCTTAATACATGTGTAATACTTATTACAAATTATATATACTCTTCTATACTTATGTGTCATGATTTATATAATAATATGCTTTACCAAAACATATTATACCGATATTAAAAAATTCAAATTTCATTGAAAATCCCCCTAAAATAATAAGTCATAACACAGATTGTAACCTGTGCTATGACTTATTCATCTTATTTATCTTCTATTTTCATATTTCCAAGAAGAGCCGCAAAAGGATTATTATTAAAATCTTCTGCTTCTTTTTTCATCTTCTTCATTATATTATTTACTTCTCTTTTATCTACCTTGCCCTTTTTGTCAAATCTCTTTTCAAATTGTGATGCCTTTTCTCTAAAGTTACAGTTAGCTCCAGTACATACGTATATCTTACCATCACCATGTCCTCTAACTTCTAACTTTTTCTTACATTCTGGACATCTTGCATTAGTAGTTCTACTAACATTTTCCTTATATCCACATTCTCTATCTTGGCATACATTCATAACTCCATTTTTACCCTTTACCTCTAAAAGATACTTTCCACAATTAGGGCACTTTTTACCTGTTTTATTGTCATGAATAAATTTACTATTATCTCCCTTAATTGATTCTATTAAGGCAATAGAATAATTTTTCATTTCTTTAATAAAACTAGTATCACTCTCTTTTCCTTTACTAATAGCATCTAATCTACTTTCCCATTTTGCTGTTAATAAAGGTGATTTAAGTTCATTTGGAACTAATTCTATTAATTGTTTACCTTTTGAAGTTGGAACTATTTCTTTTCCTCTTTTTTCTATAACAAAGGAGTTAAATAATTTTTCTATTATGTCTGCTCTTGTAGCAACAGTTCCTAGTCCCCCAGTTTCATTTAATGTTTTCGCAGCTTCTTTATTAACATTTACATACTTTTGAGGATTTTCCATAGCTGATAATAAAGTTCCTTCATTAAATCTAGCTGGTGGCTTAGTTTGACCCTTATTTAAGTTAATAGAGTTTATTTTTATCTTATCTCCTTTATTTAACTTAGGTAAGACTTGCTCTTTAATATCATCATCCTTAGATGAATCTTCTATATCTTCCTTACTGTAAACTACTTTCCATCCCTTAGATTTTATTACCTGACCCTTAGCAATAAATCTTTCTCCATTTATATCTGCTACAATATTTGTTTGTATATATTCAAAAGGAGGTAGCATTACACTTAAGAATCTCTTAACTACTAAATCATAAATATTTCTTTCTTCACTGCTAAAGTTTACTGTATTTGGTTTTTTCTCTGTTGGAATTATAGCATGGTGATCACTTACCTTACTATCATCTACAAATCCCTTATGAGCATTTATTTTTCCCTTTAGTATTTCACTTGCAATACTTCTATATTGACCTACTGAAATAGCCTTTAATCTTTCTTCTAAAGTTCCTACAATATCTCTAGAAATATATCTTGAATCAGTTCTAGGATATGTTAATACCTTATGATTTTCATAAAGCCTTTGCATTATTGAAAGAGTTTGTTTTGCTGAATATCCCCATATTCTATTAGCATCTCTTTGAAGTTCAGTTAAATCATAAAGAGCTGGAGCAAATTTCTTTTTAGGTATTTCTGTAATTGAAACTACTTCTCCATCCTTACCCCTTGTTTTGTTTACTATGCTATTCGCAGCATCTTCATTAAATATTCTTCCATTATTATCTTTATTAACATAAGTTAAAGAAAAGCTATTTGCCTTAGCTAATATTGTATAGTAATCCTTTGGAACGAAGTTTTTAATTTCCTCTTCTCTATTTACTATCATAGCTAAAGTAGGTGATTGAACTCTTCCTGCTGATAATTGGGCATTATGCTTACAAGTTAAAGCTCTAGTAGCATTAAGTCCAACTATCCAGTCTGCTTCTGCTCTACAAACAGCTGCTTTATATAAATTTTCATACTGACTTCCAGGTTTTAAATTCTTAAATCCATCCAAGATTGCCTTATCTGTTTGTGAAGATATCCAAAGTCTTTTTATAGGCTTTTTAACCCCAGCCTTTTCTATTATCCACCTTGCAACTAGCTCTCCTTCTCTTCCTGCATCAGTTGCAATAACTATTTCCTCTATATCATTTCTATTTAAAAGTTTCTTAACTTCATAAAATTGCTTTGATGTCTTTTTTAAGACTGTTAATTTCATATTTTTAGGTAACATTGGAAGTGTTTCCATACTCCAAGTTTTGTATTTTTCATCGTAGCCTTCTGGATCTTGTAATCCTACTAAATGACCAAGAGCCCAAGTTACTACATATTTATTTCCTTCAATATAAGCTCCCTTATTATTGTTAGCTTTTAAAACTTTTGCTAAGTCTCTACCAACAGAGGGTTTCTCTGCTAGTACTAATATTTTTCCCATATAAAATGTCCTTTCTTTCTTTAATGTATGTGTCACACAAACAACCCAAATTAATTTTTCATTGTGAGACAGCACCATTACATTATCCTATAAGTCTATATTATATCATAAATTAGCAATAATAATGATTTAATGATATAATAACTCATAAATAATTGTGGGGTGGTTTATTATGGTAGAAATATTAAAATTAATAGCTAGTTTTATAAATGATTTACATGACAAAGTATTGGACATAGTAGGAATTGCAGGATACACTCTTAATGATAAGCAACTTCATTTTATATTTATGGCTGTAATAGGAATATTAATTTTTGCATTTACACAAATAGTCTTTAAAAAGCTTGCTAAATATAGCATAACTGCAATTTCATTTATTTACACCTTTACAGTAATGTTAGTAATAGTATTTGCAATAGAAATTCAACAAAAAATAACTAACAGAGGAAATATGGAATTTGCTGATATAGTTTATGGACTATATGGCTTCATTTATGTTTTCTTAATATATTTATTAATTAAATTAATAGTGCTAGCTATAAAGAAGGCTTATAATAAATATTCTAAAAATAGTAGTATATCAAAATAATAGTCTATGTATTCAACTTCTCAAGTTAGAAAATAATTATAAATATCATTTTATCAAAGAAATAAAAAAAGTCTTTTAGAAAAAATTTTCTAAAAGACTTTTTTATTAAATATATTCACAATAAAATATAATTTCTATTTACCAGTTTATTATTATTTATTAATCTAAAGTTCTATCCAGTAAATTAACATCTTGAAATTATTGCGAACTAAATAACAAAATTTGAACTTTAAAAATTGAATATTACGGTATTTTCAAAATATGTTATAATTAACTCGTAATTGTATTATAATGCGAAATAAAAATATATCTGATAGCATATAAATAAATAGAAACTTGACAAATGTATGGGGTGATTATGAGGATGAATGTAAGCAATGAGTTACTTATAAATTTAGATAAATTACATACAACAGAATTAGGGGTTGTGCGAATCAAAAAAAATATTTCTTTAGATGTAGATGATGTGGTTGAATGGTGTAAAAACAAAATAAAATTACCTCATGCTATCATGATACTAAGAGGTAAAAATTGGTATATTAATATAGATAATGTTATTATAACTGTAAATGGATATAGCTACACAATTATTACAGCACATAAGGGGAAAAAATGAAGTATTATATACAAGAATTAGACGAGTTTTCAATTATAGGACAAGAAATTGAACTTACAAATCTACAAAAAAGAAATATTCAAATTAGTACGAAGTTTTGGACAAAATTTAATACCAACTTGAAAAAAGCATATTTATCACAACATGGAAATTGGGTTAAATATGCTTTTACAGAAAGACGAGAGAGAAAACTATTCTATTATTGTGCTATACCAAAGAAAACAGTTGTACCGGAGGGTTTTGTATTAAAGGAAGTTAAGGCACATAAATATTTAGTTGTTGAACATATAGGTTCTATGGATAAAATTTATGATACTTATACAAAAATCTATCAAGAAATATTACCAAGTATCAGTTGTAGAGCTATTCAAAGTGATTTTTTACATTTTGAAAAATATGATTATCGTTTCAATTGGAATAAAGGAAATTCCATCATTGATATTTATATTCCAATTGAAGCTTAAATACTAATATCTAATATTTATCTAATGAACAACATTAAAGTATTGCATGGATTAAATTAAATATTAAATTAGGAAAACACCGTATTATTCAAGAGGGAATATACGGTGTTTTTTAGTGCGCAATTCAAAAATTATGCGTAAACCATCTTGGAGCGTGCAAGGTCATACTAATCATATAACTCAGGATAACACTTCTGTTAAACTATGCTCGCATAGTTTTTTCCTTCAGTGTCCGACCTTTATCTTAAGATTTTATATTAGTTATAGAACTCTATACATATTGTGTGAAAGCTGACTTGGAGCTTGCAACGTCAGCATAGTCCAATAACTCAATATAATACTTCTGCTAAACTATGCTCGCATAGTTTTTTCCTTTAGTCCAAAGCATTTTATCCTGTAGATATATTGATAATGTACTCTGTTAATATCTTATGCGTAGGTCGACTTGGAGCTTGCGACGGAGACATAGCGTAAGATATTAACAGAGTCCTAATTTCCCAATATATCTAAAGCATAGCTCCGTCGATTTTTAGGATCTGTCCGTTTATATATTTACATTTTTCACTACATAAAAATACTACTAATTCAGCAACTTCTTTAGGATCTCCAAACCTTCCTACTGGAATTTCATTTTCTAACTCTTCTCTTTCTTCAGGAGATAAGAAAGAATTCATATCTGTATCTATTACTCCAGGAGCTATTCCATTAACTCTTATTCCCATAGGAGCTACTTCTTTAGCTAAGGACTTTGTAAATAAATTTATAGCTCCTTTTGTGCTAGAATATAGTACTTCACAAGAAGCCCCAGCTTCACCCCATATAGAAGATATATTAATAATATTTCCACTTCCTCTGCTTATCATATGAGGTATAGCTTCTTTGCTTAAGTACATAGCTCCAAATACATTAATTCCAAATATATTTTCAATATTTCTACTTGAAAAGTCCATAAATAATCCCCTAAAGGAAACAGCAGCATTATTAACTAAAATATCTATTTTCCCAAAGGTCTTTATTATATAATCAATCATTTCCTTGCAAAAATCGTAATTAGATATATCACCTTTATAAAGCTTAGTATATCCACCTATTTCTTCTATCTCTTTATATGTTTCCTCTGCTGATAAGTCATCCTTTGAATAATTAATAATGACCGTAGCACCTTCTTTAATTAACTCTAAAGCTATTGCTTTTCCAATTCCTCTAGTACCACCAGTTACTAAAGCAATTTTTCCTTGTAAACTTTCCATTTTCTTCTCCTTAACTTTTTATTCTTTAGTAAATTATAAAAAGTTTCCTCTTTAAATAACCCACTGTGAATTTCCTTCTTTTGTTGCAATAATAGAACGCTTATATTAGGGTGTCTTACAAATATCCCAAATTAAGAATTAAAAATTAGAAATGAAGAATTATTGATGTAATTCTTACAGAATTACTAAAATTAATTTATTTTCAAAACTCCTTAGGAGTTTTTTCATTAATTTTTCATTATTCATTCTTAATTTTTCATTGTGCTACAGCACCATATAAGAATTATTTCATTTCTATAACCACTTTTTAAGTACTCTTTTTACATTTCCATAATAAATTTTATCTATTTCAGTATTTGTAAATCCTTCTTTTAATAAAGCATCTCTAAGTTTACCTATTTCAGCAATATTATTTATTTCAACTTCATTTTCAATTCCATCAAAATCAGTTCCTAACGCTAATACATCAACACCTCCAACATTCTTTATATGTTTTAGATGAGCTATCATAGAATTGATAGTTGGCACTTTCTCCTTGCCTAGGAAAGGTGCACAGAAGTTTAATCCCATAACCCCGCCTTTATTAGCAAGCTTAACTATCATATCATCAGTTAAATTTCTTGAGTGATCAGTAATTACTCTAGCATTAGAATGTGTTGCAACAAAAGGTTTTTTGCAAATATCTACTAAGTCATAAAAACCACCATCAGATAAATGTGAGCAATCCGGGATTATTCCAACTCTCTCCATTTCTAATACTATTTCCTTACCTTTTTCAGTTAATCCATTATCTTTATATTTATATCCTGCATTTGGATAACCTATACTATTTTTAAAATTCCATGTTAAAGTAATAAATCTTATTCCCATATCATAAATCTCTTGTACTCTTTCTACTTTTCCTTCAAGAACTTCACCTTCTTCTATAGACAAGAATGCTCCTATTTTACCATTACTATTAACTTCTTCTAATTCCTTTAAACTTCTAACTATTTCTATACTATCTTTGTTCTCACTTAGTTCCTTAACTAAATTATTGTACATATTAATAAACTCATCATACGGATTTTTAACTAAATCTAGCTCAATAAAATGTGCAAATACTTGTGCTAAAGCTTTTCCTTCTTTTAGTTTTTTTATATCTACTTTACATTTACTGTCCCTTAATTTTAAATCTTCATATAATAATCTACTAGCTGTATCACAATGTAAATCAATTGAATTCATTTTAATCTCCTCTTCTCCTACTAGTCTTTTCTTCTTCAATCATTCTGATTCTTTCTTGTCTTGCCCATAATAAATAATCCTCTATATTCCTAGGACCAGTTATTACTTTTCTTCTAACCCATAATACCCCAGATTCCTGAGCTTCAATATTCCATTTAACTAAAGAAATTCTACCACTTTCAACTTCAATTGCTGTAATAGCATAAGGCAATACTGAACATCCATCATTAAAATATGGCGGCTCTTTAAATTCAGGCATTCTACTATTATGTGTATGTCCACATAATAACATCTTACCATTATCTTTAGACCACTTTTCTAATTTCTTATCTACCTTATTTCCTTTTTTATTATTTTTAGCTGGACTTGATGGATCTCTAAAGCCAGCAATTCCATTTAAAAACTTCCATGGATATCTAACTAAAAATCTAGAAATCATCCAATACCTATAGTTAAACTCGTCAGCTTGATGTCCATGAGTTACTAAGAATTTTTCATTTATTGGAGTATATTTAAAATTAATACCTTCATAAAAATTTAAGCCCTTTATAAACTTCAAAAAATTATGTCCATAATTACTTCCTATCTTTTTTAAAGCTCTATATTGTGAAATATAAAAATTTTCTCTACTCTTTATTATATCATGATTTCCATAAATTATATAAAGCCTATTCTCCTCTTTATATTTATTAAGTATTTTAAAAATATCACTATACACATATGCTATGTCTGTACAATTAATATTTTTCCAAAGTTCATCTCCATCGCCAACTTCCACATAAATAAAGCTCTTTTTATAATAATAAGATAAAGCTGCCTTATATATATTTTTATTAGGTAAAAATGAATCATAAAAGGTTCCATCTCCTCTATGAATATCAGACATAAATACTATATTATCACCGTTATCAAATCTTACTTCTTTTGAATTTTCATAAAGATAATTTAATCGCTTCATAAATATTCCTCTAAAATTAATTATAAATATTATATGTTTAAATTACAAATTTGCTAAAAATATCTTATGTATTTAATTTAAAAGTTACATATAAATTTTATTTTTTAGTACAAACTACATATATAGTCCACTTTGAAAGGAGAAGAAAGAATTTGAAGCTAAAATTTAATAAACTTATTCTTATATCCTTATTAGTTTTCAATTTGATTCCTTATATTAACGTTAAAGCTGACAAAGATTATTGTGATTTATATAATGAAGAAATTCAATCCTCAAACTTCATAGACTCCTCTTCAGAAGAAGTAAAGAGAGAATTTAAATTCTTAATAGAAGATTTATTTTCAAAGAGAAATGCAGCTGTAGTCTCTGGGGATTCAGAGCTACTTAAGGAATTTTACGATTTAAAAATAAAAGTTAGTTTATGGGCTTATGAAAGCGAAGCCAAGAAAACTCAATATTTAATAAATTGGTCTGAAAAGCAAGCAGTAAAGTTTAAGGATTTAAAATCTATAGTTAGAATAAGAAAGGTAGCGGAAAAAGAACCTGGTCTATATGGCATAATTTGTGATGTAGCCACAGATTTTAATTATTCCTATTCAGATAGTCCTGAAACTATAAATCATTTTAGACTTGGGACTAATCATTATTTAAATTTAAAAAAACAAGATGATAGATATATAATAACTAAGGAATGGTACACTGATCCTTTTGCAGATTCTTTAGATATAAAGAATTTAAAATCTGATGAAATTAAAAGCTATATACTAAGTCAAAATGCCCCTATATATACTCCTTCAGAAAAAGTTCAAAAGGCAGTAGATTATGCTCATAAGTATTGCGGTGTTTCTGAAGATGAAGAATTTACATTTAAGTATAATCCTAGTTACAAAGATCATAATCCTGATGGTGGCGATTGTGCTAATTTTGCCTCACAAATTCTATTTGAAGCTGGAGGTTTTAAAAAAAATGGAACATGGAATTATGCTGGTAAAGAAGGTACTAAAGCTTGGCTCAATGCTCAAGGCTTTAAAAGCTATATGGTTTCAAGTGGCAGAGCTTCTTATATTGCGAAAGGTAGTTATCAACAAACATATAAAGCAGCATTTAACTTAAGACCTGGTGATTTTGTAGCATATGAAAAGAAAGGTAGAATAACTCACGTATCAACAGTAACAGGCTTTGATTCTAAAGGCTATCCTTTAGTTACCTGCCACAATACAAATAGATTACTAGTTCCATACGATTTGGGTTGGAGTAATGATAATATAAAATTTCATTTAATACACGTACACTATTAATAACTAATGATAACTTAAGACTAATATCAGTTTAAGAGTTCTAAAATTTAATTAAGAAAGCAATTTATTTAATTAAATAAAGTATTATGGATACGGAATAGATAGTGCAATATTAAAAAAAAGTAATATAGATATAGGATTTATTAGCTAATGTAATAACTAATAAATCCTATAGCCTTTTTATATACTATATAAATTAAATATAATTATTAAAATAGTATAACTGGTATAATATACTTGTATTTCAAATAAATCACTTAGTAATTGTCATATAATGCAAACAAAAAAATAGGAGTATATCAATCTATAGGTATATCCCTACTTTTCTGTTATTAAAATTGTCCCTATTATTAATACTACATTAAAACATAGCCTATAATTAAAATTTAATTAATAACAGTAACAAAGTATAAATCTTATAAGGTTTAATTATAAGTTTTATTTTTAAATTAAAATGCAATATATATTTGACATTTAGTAATATATAACATAGTATATATAATATAAGGAGGTTCTGTATGAAAAATAAAAGACTAAAAATCGCTCGTATTGAGTGTGATATGAATCAAACAGATTTAGCAAAAGCTGTTGGTGTAACAAGACAAACTATTGGATTAATTGAATCAGGTGATTATAATCCTACACTTAATCTTTGTATAGCAATATGTAAAGTGCTTGGAAAAACATTAAATGATTTATTTTGGGAGGAATAGAAATGAAAAAAGAAAAACTTCAAGATGAAAGAGTTCTATCACAAAAAAGAAAGATTGGAAGTGATGCATTTCAAATACTTTTTTTAGGTTTATTTTTATCAATTATTATTCAGTCATATATTTTTGATGCTAAATTTTCTCAATATGCAGTTGAAATGATTCTACTTATAGTAGGTTCTCTATATGTAATAGTGCGAAATATAATGGTTGGAAATAATCTTTTTAGTTCTGATAAAGTAAATAAAAAGTCTATCATTATAAATAGTATTATTTGTGGAATTATAGTTACTACTATAAATGTTACTCTTAATTATATAAATTTTAGGGGTTTATTTATAAATAATATGTCAGATATGGTACTAGCTTCATTGATTACTTTTGTATGTAGCTCGGCTTTTACATTTATAGTTCTTGAATTATTATATATAGTAAATAAGAAAAAGCAAATACAAATCGAAAAAGAACTTGAAGAAGACGAATAAAATTGCAATTATTTAAAGGTTTTGTTCCCCAAGATATCATAACTTTGATATTCTATTTTTTTATAAAAAAACAATATTATTTATTATACATATAATCAAAATAATTAAGCAAAAATATATAACTTGAAATAACTTTTTAGGCAATAGTATTAATATATTAAAAACTAAAGTCCAGCAAATATTGCTGGACTTTTTAATTAAACATACTACACACATATTATATATTATAAATATAATTTTTTAAAAGTTTCTATAAAATTACTCTTGATAATGAAATAATACACTTCCATACTCTTCAACTTCTAATATTTTCTAAGTTGTTTTAAATATACACGGTCTAGTATTAATTCTTAACTATCAATTGCTTCTTTATATTGGTCAATAGAATCAGCTACTATACTCATTAGTTTTCTTTGATAATTCTTATCACATAGCATAGCATCCTCACAACTATTACTCATAAATCCCATTTCAAATATTACTACTGGCACTCTTGACCAGTTAAAGCCTGTAATATCATTTCTTTCAAATATTCCATTAACCTTAACTCCATTATCTTTTAGGTTAGACTTTAATATTTCAGCATACTTATTACTTTCATCAAAAATATCTTTTGTGCTTCCTTTGCTAGATGGAACTAAAAGAGTTGCACCTGTTTTACTATTGTCTTTTAAACTATCACAATGAATTCTAATTGTCATATCTGCTTTTGATTTATTAGCTATTTCAGCTCTCTCTGCATTACTTATATTTACATCATGCTCTTCCCTAGTCATAATTACACTGTAGCCTTTTTCTACAAGTAAGTCTTTTAATATAGCTGCTGCTTCTAAATTAACTACATATTCAGGTTTCTTTGTTGAAATACCTTCAGTACCTTGAGAAACTCTGGGCTTTTTATTACTAGAATTCGGTGAAACATTCTCAAGCTTACTATCACCTTTCTTCTGGTGTCCAGCATCAATACATATAACTAATTTTTTATTTTCCTCTTCTGTAAAAGCTTTTGGATTTAAAGCTAAGCTATTAAAAGAAATAATGGAAACTATTAATATACTAATAAAGTTTTTCTTTTTCATTTTTCCTCCTAAGTTATAAAAATTTTATTGCCCTATGCTTTCAATTAATGTAATTTGACTAAAAATATTTTCACTTAAAATTTTATGATACTACAATATTTAAATTATTTATTGAAACATATATATTAGTTAATTAAATATATATTGTGCATAGCTTGTTTTTATTATTCAGCTTAGCTTAATCTAATAATTGAAATCACTAAAAATATCTGTATATTAAAATAAAGAGCTGTCTTATGACAGCTCTTTAAAAATTAATTATAATTCAATTGTTAATTCTACAGGACAATGGTCAGATCCTAATACTTCAGTATGGATTTTTGCATCAACTAATTTTTCATCTATTGATTTTGAAGTTACAAAATAATCAATTCTCCATCCTGCATTCTTTGCTCTTGCACTAAATCTATATGACCACCAAGAATAAACTCCTGTTAAATCTGGATAAAAGAATCTAAAAGTATCTGTAAATCCTGCATTTAATAATTCAGTAAATTTACCTCTTTCTTCTTCTGTAAACCCAGCATTTCTAGTGTTAGTTTTAGGATTCTTTAAATCTATTTCTTTATGAGCTACATTTAAATCTCCACATACTATAACAGGCTTTTTCTTGTCTAAGTTTACTAAATGTTCTCTAAAGGCATCTTCCCACACCATTCTATAGTCTAATCTAGCAAGTTCATTTTTTGAATTTGGAGTATATACAGTTACCATATAGAAATTTTCAAATTCTAAAGTAATTACTCTTCCTTCTTTATCATGCTCTTCTATTCCTAAACCATATACTACTGATAAAGGTTCTTTCTTAGTGAAAATTGCTGTTCCTGAATATCCTTTTTTCTCAGCATAATTCCAATATTGATGATAGCCTTCTAGTTGTAAATCAATTTGACCTGCTTGTAGCTTACTTTCTTGAATACAGAAAATATCTGCATCTACTTCTTTAAAAAAATCTAAAAAGCCTTTTGTTACGCAAGCTCTTATTCCATTAACATTCCAAGATATTAACTTCATTCTAAAATTCTCCTTTGCTATGTAATAAATATAATTTTATTATAACATATATCGAAAATAATTTTCTCCCTTAATTTTCTTCTTTAGTATTCTTGTAATATCCATTTTTTCTTTGTATTTTATTATAAATAAAGAAAAAGTAAGAATATGCATTAATTTGTAATACATATTCCTACTAATTTTATTTACATTTTTAATTATATAAAGGGTGATTAGCACATAATGCCTTTACTCTTCCTTTTAAATCTTCTATATTTGGATTTTCTACTGAAAGAGTATCGTTAATTATAGAAGCTATTTCTTTCATGTCTTCTTCATTAAACCCTCTAGTAGATACAGCTGCTGTTCCTATTCTTATTCCTGAAGTTACAAATGGACTCTTAGTTTCATTAGGAACAGTATTCTTATTAACTGTAATACCTATTGAATCTAATAATATTTCAGCATCCTTACCTGTAACATTCTTATTATTTAAATCTACAAGTATTAAATGATTATCAGTTCCTCCTGATACTATTTTAAAGCCATAGTTATTTAATTCCTTAGCAAGTACACTACAATTGTTAACAACACTCTTAATGTATTCTTTATAGCTTGGATCTAAAGCTTCTTTAAAACATACTGCTTTAGCTGCAATAGTATGTATTAATGGTCCTCCTTGAATTCCAGGGAAGATAGTCTTGTCAATTTGCTTTGCATACTTTTCTTTGCAAAGTATTAATCCACCTCTAGGTCCTCTTAAAGTTTTATGAGTAGTTGATGTAACAAAATCTGCATATGGAACTGGTGATGGATGTACTCCTGCAGCTATTAATCCTGCAATATGAGCCATATCTACCATAAAGTATGCTCCAACTTCATCACAAATCTCCCTAAAAGCTTTAAAATCAATTATTCTTGAATAAGCACTTGCACCAGCTACAATAAGCTTTGGTTTATGCTTTAAAGCTAATTCTCTTACTACATCATAATCTATAGTTTCAGTTTCCTTATCTACTCCATAAGATACAAAGTTATATAACTTACCAGAAAAATTAACTGGTGAACCATGAGTTAAATGTCCTCCATGGCTTAAATCCATCCCTAAAACAGTATCTCCTGTCTCAAGAACTGAAAGATATACTGCCATATTTGCTTGTGAACCTGAATGAGGTTGAACATTAGCATGTTCAGCTCCAAATAGTTCCTTAGCTCTATTTCTGGCTATATCTTCAACTTCATCTACAACGTGGCATCCACCATAATATCTTTTATTTGGATATCCTTCTGCATACTTATTAGTAAGGAAAGAGCCCATAGCCTCCATTACTGCTTTAGAAGCAAAGTTTTCAGATGCAATTAATTCAATTCCATCCTGCTGTCTTTTTAGCTCCTTTTCAATTAAATCACTAATAGCCTTATCTTCTTTTGAAAGATTTTCAAAATTCATTTTATCACCCCAAATTAATATTTTAAAAAATTACTTTTGAGTAAATTATAAGTTTATTTCCAAGAATAATCAATTGATATTTGTAATTATTTAATTTTTATTGATATTATTTAATAAATAGATTATTAAATATACAAACTACTATAATAAACTATTTCCATATGTTATAATACATAAGTTATAATATATTAACAATATTTCATTGAAAAAATATTTTGCTAGCATCTAAGTAATGCTAGTATTTTTTGAAAATATATAAAGAAATTTTTTAGATTAAGGAGTAATCTTTATGGATTTAAATGAAATACTTCATGTTGCAACCTTTGCTGGAAAAATAATGTTAGAATCTGGTGGAGAAACTTATAGGGCAGAAGAAATAGTATGGAGAATTTGTAAAATTTACGGAGTTGAAGAAGCTGAAAGTTTTGTTACCACTACAGGTGTCATGGTTTCAATATGCCATGATGGTAAAACTCATTCCTTAATAAGAAGAGTATCGACTCGCACTATAGATTTAGATAAAGTGCATAAGGTTAACGATCTATCTAGAAATATTGTAAATAGAGGATTAACAGTTTCTGAGCTTAAAGAGCAATTAAAATTAATTGATAATGGCGAAAGATATAGTGATAAAACATCTATATTAATATCTGCATTAGGTGCTTTTTGCTTTGTTTTCTTATTTGGCGGAGAACTAAGAGAAGCTCTAGCTGCCTTTTTAATTGGTCTTGTAATAAAATCTGTATCTATTAAATTTGCTAGCTTAGGAATTAACCAATTTTTTATAAATAGCATTTGTGCTGGTGTAGCAGCAATCATTGCAATTTTTTTATTAAAATCAAACTTAATTGTAGATTTAGATAAAACTATAATAGGATCTATAATGCTTTTAGTGCCTGGTCTTGCTATTACTAATGCTATTAGGGATACAATATCTGGCGACTTACTAGCAGGCCTTACAAGAGCTGTAGAGGCATTTCTAGTAGCTATCTCAATAGCTATAGGTACTGGTGCTGTTCTTAGCTTTTGGATATCAACCTTTGGAACCCTGTAATTTAGGAGGATTATTATGTTAAGTCAATCACTATTTGCTTTTTTTGCTACCCTAGGATTTGGGATACTATTTAATATAAAAGGTAAAAACTTATTTTATGCTGCCCTTGGAGGTGGATTAAGTTGGTTTGTAAGCTTAATTTGTTTTGAATTTGGTTTGGATACAACTTCATCATTTTTTATTTCAGCAATAATATTTAGTATTTATTCAGAAATAATGGCTAGAGTCTTAAAAACTCCAGTTACTTCCTTAATAATTTGCGCCCTTATTCCCCTAGTACCTGGAGGTGGCATGTATTATACAATGTACGAAGCTGTAAATGGCAATATAATGGAATCAATAGAGCTTGGGTTAAATACTTTAGCTAGTGCAGGTTCTTTAGCTTTAGGTGTGATTTTTGTATCTACTATAACAAAACTGCTTATGTCAGCCAAAAATAAACGTGAGATAAGAGAAATTGAAAAAATATCTAAAAGAAGGCTATTTAAATACAGACTCGATAATTATAGAAAAAAATAAATTAGACAGTAATACATATTTACAAAAAGGTGGAGTCAAATTAATGAATCCACCTTTTCTTATTGGATAATATCTACTTTGATATTAAACTATTAAATTATTCTTCTACTGATATTGCAGTAACTGGACAACTATCACAAGCTTCTCTAGTTGCATCTTCATACTCTGATGGAACTGCACCTTCTTTTGCTTGTGAAACTCCTGATTCTAATGAGAATACTTCAGGACATATTCCTTCACATAATCCACATGATATACAAGTATTTTCGTCTACAAATGCTTTCATAAACTCGCCTCCTTTTATTTATATTAAACTTATTTTCCTTAAATTTAACATGTATAATTATTACTTAATATACCCTTATTATAAATAAACATTTAAAAATGTCAATATTATCTACAGTTTATTATTTATGGCAATGGCTTATTAACAGGGTTTAGTTCCATTATAATAATTTTATATCATGTTCTCTACATACCTTTATATTCTTCTCATCCCATACACTAGATTGAACTTCTCCTATATGAGCTTTGTTTAAGAAATACATACAAATTCTTGATTGTCCAATTCCACCACCAATAGTAAATGGAAGTTCATCATTTAATAACATCTTATGAAAATCAAACTCTCTTCTATAATCATTATCAGAAACCCTTAATTGATAATCTAATGAATCCTTGTCTACTCTAATTCCCATAGATGAAAGTTCAAAAGCTCTATCTAATAATGGATACCAGAATAAAATATCTCCATTTAAGCTCCAATCATCATAGTCCGGACTTCTTCCATCATGTTTTTCACCTGATTTCAATTTATCTCCTATTTTCATTAAGAATACTGCCTTATGCTCTTTACATATCGCATCTTCTCTTTCCTTTGCAGTAAGACCTGGATATAAATCCTCAAGCTCTTGAGTTGTAATAAAGAATATTTCTTCAGGAAGATCTACTTTTTCTCCCATAAGTTCACTATTTACAAATTTTTCAGTTTCTTTAAATACTCCATAAATTGTTTTAACTATTTCTTTTAACTTTTCTTCAGTTCTATCTTCTTTAGTAATAATTTTTTCCCAATCCCATTGGTCAACATATACGGAGTGGAGGTTGTCTAATTCTTCATCTCTTCTAATAGCATTCATATCGGTATAAAGACCCTCTCCTACGCTGAATCCATATCTATATAAGCTTAATCTTTTCCACTTAGCTAAAGAGTGAACAATTTCTACATCTCTACCAGTTGATAAAATATCAAATTTGACTGGTCTTTCAATACCATTTAAATTATCATTAACTCCACTACTTGAGTCAACAAATAAAGGTGCAGAAACCCTAGTCAAGTTTAACGCCTCAGATAATTTTCTTTCAAAAAAGTCCTTAATTTTTTTGATATGAACTTCAGTTTCAATTAATGTTGATTTACTTTTATAGTCTTTTGGTACAATTATTCCATCGATTTTCATAAAAAAAATCCCCCTTTTTATTTTACCTGGCTAATAAGCCATGATGTGTATTTATTAATATACGTATATTTAAATTCTTTAAAGAATTATAAACTTTTTTAAATAAAACAAAAAAACCTTCACCCTAATAAAAGGATGAAAGTTACAATTCCATGTTGCCACCTTAATTCGCTATTACTTCACAATAATAGCCTTATCAAGTACGTAAGTAAAACTTAGATACTTTATCACTATAACGGGTGCACCCGATTACCGCCTACTAGTTGTTATCTTTGGGGGTATAGCTCAGAGATGTTATTCAAATTAACTTACTTATTTTACTTTCAGCCAAGGTAAAACTCTCTTTGAAGATACATTAACTTTACTTCTTCTCATCATCGCATTTAATAATTCTTTTTATTTATATTATCACTTATCCATCAAGGTGTAAATAGTTTTTTAAAATTATTTTACAAAAGTGTTAATAGTCTTTATTAATTGTTTTAATGTTTCTTGTTCTGCTGATCCATCTTCAATATTTAAGCAATTGTTAGCATAATATTCTATAGTTAATCCACCTGCCCTATTTATAGCTGATCTAATGGCAGAAATCTGTACTAATATATCTGAACAGCAAACGTTTTTTTCCAACATTCCTTGGATTCCTTTTACTTGACCTTCTATTCTCTTAAGTCTATTTATTATATCTTTTCGTAGCTTTTCATTTTCTTCTTCCATCTCAATACCTCCTAATAAATATACCTCTATAGGGTATCTCTATTTTATCATTTATTAAATTATCTTTCAATTAATTAAAATATATTTATTATTTAAACAAATTTATCTTATTATAAAACAAAATGTTATAATAAATATATGGTTAAAAATATTAAATCTTAAATATTTATATAAAAATTTTAAAATTGCCATGGAGGAATTATGAACAATATACTTGACATTTTTGATAAACAAAAACATTACTTTAATTCTAATCAAACTAAGGATTTAGACTTTAGAATTAATTCATTAAAGAAATTAAAGAATATAATTAAATCTTCTGAAAAAGATATTTTAGATGCTTTAAATAAAGATTTAAGAAAGTCCGATTTTGAAGGTTTTACAACAGAAATTGGTCTTGTTTATGAAGAAATAAATTTGCATATAAAAAAATTAAAGAAGTGGTCTAAAAAAGAAAAAGTAAAGTCTTCAATAGCATACTTTCCTGCAAAAAGCTATATTTATAAAGAGCCTTATGGTGTTGCATTAATTATAGGGCCATTTAACTACCCTTTTCAATTAGTTATTTCTCCACTTATTGGTGCGATATCCGCGGGTAATTGTGCAATTATTAAGCCATCAGAAAACAGTCCAAACACTGCTAAAATATTAGAGAATCTAATTAATAATAACTTCAAAGAAGATTATATAAAAGTAGTAGATCCTTTAGGTGGAAAAGATACTGTTTCTTATTTATTAGATTTAAAATTTGATTATATATTCTTTACTGGAAGCGTTAGAGTTGGAAAAATAATTATGGAAAAGGCAGCAAAAAACTTAACTCCCTTAACTCTAGAACTTGGTGGTAAAAGCCCTTGTATAATAGACGAGACTGCAAATATAAAATTATCAGCTAAAAGAATTATATGGGGAAAATTAATAAACACTGGTCAAACTTGTGTAGCACCTGATTATATTTTAGTTCAAAAGTCAATTAAAAACTCATTACTCGAAGCTCTAAAAGAAGAAATCAAAATCCAATTCTCTGATGATATTGAGAATAATTCTGACTATCCTAGAGTTGTTAATATTGATTCTCTTAATAGGCTAAAAAGTTATTTAAATGATGGTAAAGTATATTTTGGAGGAAGGTACAATGATGAAGACCTTTATCTTGAGCCAACTATATTAACAGATATTAATGATAATAACAAAATTATGGAAGATGAAATATTCGGACCTATTCTTCCTGTTATTGAATACTCATCAATAGATGATGCTATTAACTTTGTTAGATCTAAGGAAAAGCCACTTGCCCTATACTACTTCTCTGAAGATGATAATAAGATAAATGAAATTCTTAATTCTATTTCCTTTGGTGGAGGCTGTATAAATGATACTATAATACATGTAGCTTCTTCTTATTTACCTTTTGGAGGTGTTAATTCAAGTGGGCTTGGATCTTATCATGGTAAGGCTAGTTTCGATACTTTTTCTCATAGAAAATCAATTATAAAAAGAGGTACTTTTATTGAATTCCCTATTAGATTTGCACCATATAAAAACAAGATAAGCATAGCAAGAAAGCTATTTAAATAAAAGCAAGGTATTTATTTGAAAGCTTGTATAAGCTTTAGTATTATATAAATATAATAATTAATATTTAGGAGGATTTATGAAGAATTTTAATTATAAAAATGGAACTGAAATTATTTTTGGTAAAGATACTGAGGTTAGAGTTGGTAAAGAAGTAAAAAAATATGCTAATAAAGTATTACTTCACTACGGTAGTGGAAGTATTAAATCTACTGGCTTATATGATAAAGTAATAGACTCACTAAAAAAAGAAAATATAGAAATTATTGAGCTTGGTGGAGTAAAACCTAATCCAAGAGTATCATTAGTAAGAGAAGGTATTGAGCTTTGCAGAAAGAATGATATATCTTTCATCTTGGCTGTTGGCGGTGGTAGTGTAATAGATTCAGCAAAAGCTATCGCTGCTGGTGTAAACTATAATGGTGATGTGTGGGATTTATTTATTGGAACTGATATTAATCACACTTGCTTAAAGCTTGCCACTGTACTAACTATACCTGCTGCTGGTAGTGAAACTAGTTCAGGGTGTGTTATTACTAATGAAGATGGGCTTTATAAAAGAAGTACTGGACATCCTACTTTAAGACCTATATTCTCAATCCTTAATCCAGAACTAACTTATACTCTTCCAAAATATCAAACTTCTTGTGGTATAGCTGATATGATAGCTCATATTTTAGAAAGATATTTTACAAATGAAAAACATGTAGACTTAACAGACAGATTATGCGAAGCTACTTTAAAAACAATAATGGAAAATGCATTAAGATTAAATATCAATCCTAACGACTATGATGCAAGAGCTGAAATTATGTTGTCAGGAATGGTGGCTCATAACGACTGGTTAAGTATGGGTAGAGTTGGTGATTGGGCTACTCATGATATTGAGCATGAATTAAGTGGAATTTACGACATAGCTCATGGTGCAGGTTTATCAATTATATTCCCTGCATGGATGAAGTATGTTTATAAACACGATTTAAATAGATTTGCTCAATTTGCTAATAGAGTTTTCGATATAGACATTAACTTAAGTAATCTTGAAGAAACTGCTTTAAAAGGTATAGAAGCCCTTGAAAACTTCTTTACTAAGATGGATCTTCCAATAAGATTAAGTCAAGCAAACATAGATGATAAACATATAGAAGAAATGTCTGTTAAGTTAGTAGCTCATTACGATCATGTCGGTAACTTTGTGGAAATTAGAGAAAAAGAAGCCTTAGAAATTTTCAAACTTGCTTTATAATATAAAAAGTGAAGGATTATCCTTCACTTTTTATATTATTATCACTATCTTTTCTGATTTCATAACTATTTCTATTCCTTAAATAGAATGCTTTATAAGATATTATAGCAATAAATATAAAGAATAATATAATTAAAGCATAAAGCTTAAAGACCTCTTCAGGTAAAACCTTAATAATAGGATCAGTTCTCTCATCAAAAAGCCAATAATCATTATTGAAAAATATTTTATGAAATAATGTAAAAGCTTTTGAAAAGTCTATATAAATACTTAATAATAATGTAGTTAAAAAAACTATTAAAGTATTCGCTCCATAATTTAATAAATTATATATTTTAAATTCTCTTCCTCTTCTTTTAGTAATAAAATGATATAGTAAAAAAATTCCTATAGATATTAATAATATTAAATAAATACCTAAAAATATTTTTTTCACTTCATAAAAATGAAACTCACCATTAGTGCTCATAGGAAAATTATTAAATTCTAATTTTTTAATAAAAGGATTTTGAAGATAGTAAATTAAATTATAATAATCATTAAGTAAACTATCTTTAGATAAATTTACAATAGCATCTAGCTTGTACTTATCTATTGAATAACTATATATAAAAGTCAAATTTAATCCAGCTATAACACTTAACCCTATAGTAAAAATGGAAATAATTATTCCTAAAATAGCTTTCTTCAAAAATTGCAAAATCTTGTTCATCTTATAACCTCATATCTATTTTTCTAATATAGAAATTATAACATAAATATGAATATTTTATTAACTAATTATCAAATCTATATTCTCTTTATATTGAAGATGCTCTTTATCATTATATAAAATTGCATTTTTAGGACATAAATTTAAGCATCTACAGCACATAATACAATTATCTCTAAACTTTATCATTTCTCCAATATTCTCAATGTTCATAGTCGGACAAGACTTAACACAGATATTGCATTTATCACAATTGTCATTTACAGAAAACTTAGAGGAATTTTTATAAAGATCTTTAGTCAAATATTTATTTATATTTTTATAGAATACAGACTGCCAGTTACCAATCTTCTCTTTAACTGTATTCTCTGTTAAAAAGTTTACTACTAGCTCTCTTATTTCTAATAGAGTTTTTTCATATATATCTCTAATATCTTTTCTAGTATTCTTTTCATAATTTTTATTAATTGTAAAACTATTTGGCATTTGAAAGTTTTTAGTAACCATAACTTTATAATTTTTTTCACTTAAGACTTTCTCTATTTCATTATAATTAGTTGCTCTATTTTCACTACCTGTAGAAAATATCATAGTATTAATTTCATTACTTGAATAGTTTAAATTCTCTCTAATATAATCAAAAAAAATCTTAGGCATATCATGAAAATATTTAGGAAATCCTATTACTAGAAAATCATAGGCACTAAAATCTAATGATATTTTCTCCTCTATAGAATGTACATCTAATTCACATCCATTTTTTACAAATTCCTCATATGTTTTATTAACTATATACTTGGTATTTCCACTTCCACTAAAATATAAAATAATTCCTTTCAAAATAAGGTACCCCCTATTGTTAAATATAATTTTTAAGATTTTTACAAATCTTATTTTACATTATATACCATTTGTAATATCCTGGGAATTATTTTAGTATTTCATTTTTCTTCTTCTTTCTTATATATCTGCCCTAATACCCTCTTTTTCTTTATATCTCCAGAAAACAACAGCAGATATCAACACAGTACCACAAATTACTGTATATTGTATAAATAAAGGATTAGATATGCTTCCAAATAAAATTATTAATGATCCAAAGGTAGCTAATATAGGATTTAATTTTCCCTTCCATAATCCTTTCACCTCATTATCCATGCCCATCTTAAATACTTTAACATATAATAATATGTACATTACATAATTTATAGTAATTGAGATTTCTGATATATCGCTATTTGGTAATAAAGCATATTTTTGTGTTACGAAATGTATTAATAAACAAATTATTGATATAAGTAATGAAACTATTGCAGAGTTTATTGGCATACCATATTTTTCATTAACTATTTTTATTTTCTCTGATTTAGGAAACATTCCTCTTAATGCTAAAGAATATGGAAGTCTAATATGTCCCATAACTAATCCATTTACAGTTCCTAATATTGATACCACAACAAAAGTTAAAACAATCTTAGCACCCCAAGCCCCAAATAAAGTATTAGCTGCTAAATCAACATGAGCATCTCCTAGAGACATAACTTTATCAGGTCCAATTAATACACTTATACCAACAAAATATAAAACATAAATTGCAAGAATAAATAAAGGCGCAACAACTAAAGCCTTAGGTAGATTTCTCTTAGAATCCTTTATTTCATGGCCTATTGATGTAGCAATAATCCAACCATCAAAAGAAAATGCTATAGGCGCAATAGCTGCTATCCATGTTGTAGATTCCATATGTATTATTTCGTTCATTGATATTGATTTTGGATCTCCAAAAAATATTCCAGCAATAGCTATTAGAATTAGCGGTATAATCTTTATTATTGTAGATAAGTTTTGAAAATATCCACCTAATCTAGCTGAAACAATGTTTAATATGTAAAAAATAATAATTGCAATAAATCCAATTCCTGTATGAAGAGCTAGTCCTCCATCTATACCAAAAAGCATGCATACATATATTCCTGCAACCCAAGCTACAACTGCAACTAAAGTTGGGTAATATAAAAATGTATGAAACCATCCAAAGGCACATGCAACTGAAGAATTATACGAATTTTCAGCATAAGTAATTATTCCTCCAGCTTTAGAGTCTCTAGATGCTAATTCTGAAATAGTTAAACTACCAAAAATTATACCTAGTGCTGCTATACAAAAAACTATAACCCCTAAACTTATACTACCGTTAGTTGCAACAAGTATATTATCACTTTTGAAAAATATACCAGAACCTATTACAATTCCAACTATCATTCCTATGGCTGTAAATAATCCATACTCATTTTTTTTCATAATTTTCACCTCATTGATAATGTCTAATAAAAATGTCAAATTTCTATGTACACTATATCATATATGGAGTAAAATAAGAATAAAAATTTATTACATTTAAAATTATATTAAAAGCCTTTATTAATATAATAATTACAAGGTAGCAATATAATTAAATTAATTTTATTTATCTGGAGACTATTATGAAAAATTCTTTAATTTACTATTTAATTATTATTAATATTATATCTTTTATAACTATCTATATAGATAAGAAAAAAGCAATTAAGAGAAAATGGAGAATAAAAGAAAGTACATTGTTTTTGCTTTCTTTTATAGGGGGTAGTATTGGTACTCTTGTTGGAATGTACACTTTTAGACATAAAACTAAACATATTAAATTCACTTTAGGAATACCATTAATTATTTTAATCCAATTTTTATTATTTTTCTTTATTAAATAATAGGAGGCTTTATGTTTTTAGAAGTAAATGATATAACTTTATTTTATGAAAAAGCCGGAAGTGGATATCCAATTATTTTACTTCATGGAAATGGAGAAAATCATCATATTTTCGACAATACTGTTAAAATCTTAAAAGATTACTTTACTGTTTATACTATTGATACAAGAGGACATGGAAAAAGTTCTCCTGTTACAGAGCTTCATTATAGTGATATGGCCGAAGATATTTTTAACTTTATTTGTAAGCTTAAATTAAATCGACCAATTCTTTATGGATTTAGTGATGGAGGGATTATAGGTCTTCTTATTGCTATTAAATATCCTAATCTTTTATCTAATTTAATTATTAGTGGTGCTAATTTAAATCCTAAAGGTCTAAAAAGCAATTTGCTTATAATGTCTAAGATAATCTATAAAATTAAGAAAACAAAAGAATATAAATTAATGCTAGAAGAACCTAATATAACTATAGATATGCTTCATAAAATTACTATACCTACATATATCACCGTTGGTAGTAAGGATGGAATAAAGAAAAGCCATACAGATCTTATACACAATAATATACGTAATAGCCAATTGAAAGTTTTTACTAATGAAGATCATGGTAGTTATATTATAAATAGTGATAAAATTGCAAAATACTTATTAGAAATATTAATTGATTAGTATTCCTAATATAAGAAAGGCTGTCCTTTGGACAGCCTTTCTTACGGTATTTCATTATCATATTAAATTAATTATACTTCCTTTTTAACAAATAAATTTGAAGTGATAAAATATGATGCTAATACTACTGTAAAAACTATAAGAGCAATTAATATAATTACTATATTGCTAGTGATATCAATTTGTGGTAATAAATTTACTAGCTCAGTTGAAAATACCATTGGAAATACTGTTAAAAATACTAATGCAATTCTAGCCTTTTCAAATCCAAGTAATAGTTCCAGAGGAATTAATAAAGTCATCATAAATATTCCTATTCCAGCTAATATTAACATAAGGGCCCATAATGGAAAATTTGCTTCACTACTGATTATATTAAAGTTTGTCATAATAAGGTATAGTACCGCTGATATCCCCATAGATATTAAAGTATTTATAGCTACAAAAATATATTTAGATGCAATATATTCATTAATTTTAATAGGCAAAGAATAAACTAAGTAATTCATCTTACTTTTTTCTTCATAAAAAGCAGAGTTATAACAAGTTGACATAATAAATAGTGCCCCAGCAAAAGGAAGCATATTTGGTTGTGTAATAACCATAAAACTAGCTATTGCCAGTATTATAGCCATATACTTTTTTAATGCAAAGACAGTTTCAAACTGTAATAATATTAAGTTAATAATCTTTTTCATGTTACTTCCTCCCTGTATAGTAAAGCATAATATCTTCTAAAGTTGGTCTCTCATAAATGACTTCATTTCCAAATACATCAAAGGCATTTTCCTTATTATCTGCAAGCCCTTCAAAGTTATACCCAGTTGTCTTAACTGATATAAGAGCTTTCTTTGTATCTATATCTAAAAGTTCTTTCTTTCCTTTTATAATTGAATGAGTCTCTAGGATATAATCTTTTTCTCCCTGAAGTATTACTTGTCCTTTATATATAAAAATAATATAATCAGCACACTTTTCTAAATCACTAGTAATATGAGTTGAATAGAATACTGTTTTATCATCATCTTCCATTTGTTCTTGAAGAACTTCCAAAAACTCATTCCTAACTACTGGATCTAAATTGGCTGTAGGCTCATCCATTATGATAACTTTAGGCTTTGTAGCTAATGCCATAGCAAGTTCAAATTGTTTCTTCTTCCCTTTAGAAAGCTTACCATAAATCATTGATTCATCTAAATTAAATTTATCTAATAGCTCTTTATATAAAGTTTCATCCCAATTTTTATAGAACTTAGATACTAATTTTTTAATATTTTTAAGTTTACTTTCTTCTAAAAAGCCACAGGTATCACCTACAAAAGCTAATGTTTCCTTAATATCAGTATTAGTTTTAATATCTTCTCCTAATACTAAAATATCACCTTTATCTGCTTTTACCATATTCATAATAGCTTTAATAGTAGTTGTTTTACCTGATCCATTAGGTCCTATAAATCCTGTAATAAAACCCTTTTTAACTACTAGCTCTTTAATATCTAATTTAAAATTATTGTAGTTTTTTTCTAACCCTTTGATTTCAATAGCTTCCATATTTATACCTCCTCAAATAAACTTTTAACGATATCAAAAGTCTCCTCTAAAGTTAATCCTATTGCTTTTGCAGAAATTATTGCTTCTTCTAATTTACCCTCTATTTCACACATAGCAACTTCTCTAAGTCTTTCATTATTTGCCTCTGCTACAAAGGTTCCTTTCCCTACTACTGTTTTTATAAAACCTTCCTTTTCTAATTCTTCATAAGCTCTTTTAGTTGTAATTATACTAACCTTTAGCTCTTTAGCTAAGGTTCTTATCGATGGCAAAGGCTCCCCTGGTCTTAAATCCATATTCACTATTTGATTTTTAATTTGACTTTCTATCTGTTCATATAATGGCACTTGTGAAGAATTACTGATTATAATATTCAAATTTTCACCTCCAAGTGTATATCTAGTGTATATATACTCTATATACATATATTATTATATATACACACTCTTGTCAATATTTTCATAAAAAAATAAAAGTATGCACGCTTACCTTTTCTCTAACTTTTCTCCGAGTCATCATAAACTTACACACTTCTATCTAAAGCAAATAAAAATAATATCATTATTTTTTTATTTTATTTTCAGTAATTTGCAACAAATTAATTCCTGAATTATTTATTTTAATTTAAAAATTGTTAATTGAAAAAAAGCTGCCCTAAGGCAGCCTCTAATATTATTGTTCTTTTTTATTTATTGCTATTCCTAAATCTTCAAGCTGATTTTCATCTACTATATTAGGTGCTTCACTTAAATAACAATAAGCATTCTGATTTTTAGGGAAGGCAATAACATCCTTAATATTTTCAGTTCCTGCTAAGAACATTATCATTCTATCTAACCCAAAAGCTAAACCGCCATGTGGTGGTGGTCCAAACTTAAATGCATCTATTAAGAAGCCAAATCTTTCTTGAGCTGACTCTTCAGTAAATCCTAAAGCTTTAAACATTCTTTGTTGAAGCTTAGAATCATGAATTCTTATAGAACCTCCACCTAATTCTTCTCCATTTAATACTAAATCATATGCCTTTGATCTAACTTCCCCTGGATTTGTTTCTATCATATCTAAATCTTCATCCATTGGTGATGTAAACGGATGGTGAGCAGCATGATATCTTCCTTCTTCTTCATTGTATTCGAATAGAGGGAATTCTGTAATCCATGTAAAGTTAAACTCATTTTTATCTTTAATTAAATCAAATTGCTTTGCAAGTTCTAATCTTAATGCTCCTAAGCTTTGGAATACTACTGAATTCTTATCAGCTACTATAAATATAGCATCACCAACTTCAGCATTCATAGTGTTAACTATTGAATTAGTTACATCATCAGTTAAGAACTTTGCAATAGATGATTTAATACCATCTTCTTTTATTTGAATCCACGCTAATCCTTTAGCCTTATATGTTTTAACGAATTCACCTAGTTTATCAATTGGCTTTCTACCTAATGATGCTCCACCTTTTAAGCATAAAGCTCTAACAGAACCACCATTTTCTATTGCTGATTTAAATACTACAAAATCCATATCTTTTACATCTTCTGTAATATTAGTGATTTCCATTCCAAATCTTAAATCTGGCTTATCTGAACCGTATTTTTCCATAGCATCTTTAAATGTCATTCTCTTTATAGGAAGCTTAACATCTACTCCTGCTACTTCTTTAAATACATGAGCTATTAAGCCTTCATTCATCTTTATTACATCTTCTTCTTCAACAAAGCTCATCTCTAAGTCTATTTGAGTAAACTCTGGTTGTCTATTTGCTCTTAAATCTTCATCTCTAAAGCACTTAGCAATTTGATAATATCTATCAAATCCTGAAACCATTAATAATTGCTTAAATATTTGAGGTGATTGTGGAAGTGCATAAAACATTCCTGGATAATTTCTTGAAGGTACAAGGTAATCTCTTGCTCCTTCAGGAGTACTTTTAGTTAATACAGGAGTTTCTACTTCTAAGAAATTATTAGCATCTAAATAATCACGTACTGATTTTGATACCTTACTTCTAATCATAAATATTCTTTGCATGTCAGGTCTTCTAAGATCTAAGTATCTATATTTTAATCTTATATTTTCTGCAGCATCTAAGTCTTCCTTTATATATATTGGAGGAGTATCTGATTCAGAAAGTATTTTTAAACTTTCACACTTAAGCTCAACTAATCCTGTTGGCATATTATGATTAGGAGCCTCTCTTAAAACAACTTCTCCTGTTACAGCTATACAATATTCAGGTCTTACACCCTTAGCTTTTTCAAAAGCTTCAGCATTTATTTCTTCTCCAAATACTATTTGCATTATACCTGTTCTATCTCTTAGGTCTATAAATTGTAGACCTCCTAATTTTCTATTTCTTTGTACCCATCCCATTAATGTGATTTTTTGAGAAACATTACTTTCTCTAACTTCTCCACACATTAGGGTTCTCTTTAATCCACCTAAAGCTTCACCCATTTTTTCTTCCTCCTAACTATTTAAAACACTTGCTATTTCATCTATATTGTTTAAATTAACTTCAAATTGTTCTCCATCACTCATTCTCTTAAGTTTTAAAACATTATTTTGAAGTTCATCATCACCTAAAATAGTAGTAAAGACAGCACCTATTTTATTAGCATATTTCATTTCTGCCTTAATACTTCTTCCCATATGGTTAACTTCAGCCTTGACTCCTATTGTTCTTAACTTATTAGCAAGAACGAATGCAGATGTTTTAGCTGCTTCTCCTCTAGCTCCAATATAAAGCTCTATGACATCTTCCTTAGGAATTTCAATTCCTTCTTTCTCTAGTGTCATTATAAGTCTTTCTAAACCTAATCCAAATCCTACAGCTGGCATTTCAGGGCCACCAATTTCTTCAATCAGCTTATCATATCTACCGCCACCACAAACTGTAAAATCATCGTTTAATATTTCAAAAATAGTCTTAGTATAGTAATCTAATCCTCTTACAATACCTGGATCTACTGTATATTTAATATCTAAAGAATCAAGATATCTCTTAACTTCTGTAAAGTGTGTATCACATTCTTCACAAATGTAATCTAGGATAATAGGAGCACTTTTTGTTATTTCTTTGCAAGTTCTTTCCTTACAATCTAGAATTCTCATTGGATTCTTTTCAAATCTAGTTTTACATACATTACAAAGATTATCATAATTATCTTGTAAGTATTTCTTTAATGCTTCATTATACTTTGGTCTGCATTTAGGACATCCTAAATTGTTTATATTTAAGCTTAAGCTCTTTAAGCCAAGTCTCTTTAACGCTTCCATTGCTAATGATATAACTTCTGCATCCATTGATGGTTCTTTAGATCCAAATACTTCTACTCCATATTGATGGAATTGTCTAAGTCTTCCTTTTTGAACATTTTCATATCTGAAACATGGAATCATATAATATAATTTAGTTGGTTGAGCTTCATTAAATAATCTATTTTCTATAAAAGCTCTTACAGTAGGTGCAGTACCTTCTGGTTTTAATGTTATACTTCTATCACCTTTATCATTAAAAGTATACATTTCCTTTTGGACTATATCTGTAGTCTCTCCAACTCCTCTTAAAAATAATTCAGTATGTTCAAATATTGGTGTTCTAATCTCTCTAACTCCAAATGCCTTTGAAACTTCTCTTAAAGTTTCCTCAACATAATGCCACTTATAAGCATCTTGAGGTAGCATATCCTTCGTACCCTTAGGTGCTTGGATTTCCATAATATCTCCTCCTATTTAAGGTAAAGTGTATCTAAAAGTTTTTTCTTTTCCTCTACCATTTCCTTAATTCTATTTGTGTATTCTTTAATGTCTTTTACATTCCCAAATCTCTCAATTCTATTATCTTCCAAGAAAACCACCTTAGATACTGCATCAGCACCTAAAGCTATAATAGTTTGCTTATCTTCTATCATTTCAATATTATACAAGCATTCTTTACCTTCTTTAGAATAACCCAAATTCTCCATATTTCCAACCATATTTTTTTGTCTATACATATAATATGGTTTTATATCTAAGCTTTCAGCTAGTTTTCTGCTTATTTCATACATTGAAGATAACTCTTCTTGCTTCTTAATTTGTATTCCTTTTTTTAAGATGAAGTTCTCATATAAAATAGAGGCTCTTTTTAATGATAGACCATGAACTGTAAGACTATCGGGTTTTAACTTTGATAATTCCTCTGCTGTATGTTCTGCTTCTTTTATCCCTTCACCTGGCAGTCCTATTATCATATCCATATTTATATCATTAAAACCTAATTCTCTAGCTAAATTAAACTTTTCTATTACATCTTTAGATGAATGACCTCTTCCTATCATCTTTAGAGTCTTATCATTCATCGTTTGTGGATTAATACTTATCCTAGTAGTATTATACTTTTTCATAGTCTCAAGCTTTTCAACTGTAATACTATCAGGTCTTCCACATTCTACAGTAAACTCATATAAGTCTCTATTTGCAACGAAAGCATTATATATCTCTTCCATTATATCTTCAAACTCTTCGTTATTTACTGCTGTTGGAGTTCCTCCACCGAAGTATACACTTTCTATTTTCAGACCTCTTTCATCAACATATTTTTTCATTTCTCTTATTTCATATGTTAATGCTTCTAAATAAGGATTTACTAGTTTTTTACTAGCTCCTATTGGATTAGCTGTAAAGGAGCAATAGAAACATCTAGTAGGGCAAAAAGCCATTCCTATATAGATAGCAATGTTTTTTTCATCCTTATTTACAAATTCTTTTTCTTTCTTTGCAACTTCAATACAAAGCTTTGCTTTCTCTTCAGAAGCTAAATGTCTATTTTGAAATAGTTCTATTATTTCTTCTTCACTTTTTCCTTCTTCTAAGTATTTTAGAGCAATTTTAGAAGGCCTTATTCCTACTAATATTCCCCAAGGATAATAATCCTTAGTGATGTCTCTAAGAGATGAGAAAATAAGCCTTTTTATATCTTCTTTTAAATTTTCACCTAAAGTAGCTTCATTAAAATACTCTCCGTAAGAAAAATCAATTTTATCTTCTTCAATATTTACTATAAATTCTCCCTTATCTTCGAATTTAATTTCTTCTAAAGGATAGTAGATATTAAACATTTGATAAACATCATATCTGTATTTTAAATTGTTTAATTTTATAGTTACGTCCATTTCTTCTCCCTTTATGCTAAGAACGGATTTCTCATTCTTTCATAAATAATAGTAGATTTAGGTCCATGTCCTGGATATACAACAGTATCCTTATCTAATATCATTAATTTATTTTCTATACTCTCAATTAACTCATTATAACTTCCACCTAAGAAGTCTGTTCTTCCTATAGATCCATGGAATAATGTATCTCCAGTAAATACACTATCAGCTACTATATAACATGTGCCTCCTTTAGTGTGACCTGGTGTAAATATAGTTTTAAAAGTTAATTCGCCAACCTTTATCTCCTGTCCTTCCTCTATATATTTATATATCATAGGAAGCTTTCCAAAGATGCCAGTAGTATCTATTTCCATATATTCTTCTTCAGCTTTATTTAGATACACATCTACATTATATTTTTCTTTAAGCTCAGCAACTGCACCATTATGATCAAAGTGACAGTGAGTTAATAATATTACATCTATTTCAATTCCTAAATTATCAATTTCCTTAATTAAGTAACTTGCTTGTGCTCCCGGATCAATTATTGCTGCTTTATTAGTCTTTTCATCTATAGCTAAGTAACAATTAGTTTGTAATGATCCAAGAGGATAAGTTTTAACTATCATAAAACCCCTCCTAACTAAAAATTCTTTTTACTATCTAATATAAGTGTCACAGGCCCATCATTTTGTATATCAACCTTCATATGAGCCCCAAACTCTCCCGTTTCAACCTTTATATCCTTTTCTTTTAATAGCTCTACAAAGCTATCATATAAGGTTTTTGCTCTATCTCCGCCTTCAGCTTCCATAAAGTTTGGCCTTCTGCCTTTCCTACAATCACCGTATAAGGTAAATTGAGAAATAGCTAATATTTCTCCCTTTATATCTAAAAGTGAAAGATTCATCTTATCATTTTCATCTTCAAAAATTCTAAGATTAATAATCTTATCTCTTAAGTAAAGTAAATCTTCTTCCGTATCTTCTTTAGAAATTCCAATTAATATATTAAGGCCTTTTCCAATTTCACCAACTACTTTATCATCTACTACTACTTTAGATGAAGTTACTCTTTGAACTACTGCTCTCATTTGATACCTCGCTAGTTATTCATTCTATATACATCCATTATTCCCTTTAATCTTCTTATTTTCCTCATAAGTTCCTTTAATTGTTCAATAGAATCTATCTTAACTCTGATACTTATCATTGCAATATTTCCTTTAGATGATTTAGCATTTAGAGCATTTAAAGGTAATTTAGATTCAGAGATAATATTCATTATATCAGTAAGAATACCTATTCTATCATCAGCTCTTACTTGAATTTCAGCAACATAAGCTGCTCCCTTAGATAGTCCCCAAGAAACATCTACTACTTTACTTGGATCATAATTAATTAATGATTTTAAATTACTACAATCATTTCTGTGAACTGATACGCCTCTACCCTTTGTAATATATCCTTGTATTTCGTCACCTGGCACTGGGTTACAACATCTTGCAAATCTAATCATTATATTATTAACACCCTTAACTGTAACTCCATAAGAATTTCTATTACTTTTATTTTCAGTTCCCTTATCAAATTTATTATATTGCTCTTCAATAGGTTTATTTAAGTTTTCTTGACTTTGCTTATCAATAACATTTTCTTCTTTCAATTTAGAGATAAAAGAAGATGCTGAAAGTTGCCCTATTCCAATGGCTGCATATAGATCCTCTGTATTATGGATATTATATCTCTTAATAGCCCTCTCATATACTTCACCTTTTGCAATATCAGCAAAGACAACTCCTTGTTTCTTTAACTCTTTTTCGAAAGTTTCTTTACCCTTATCTATATTCTCTTCTTTTTTAATCTTTTTAAACCATTGTCTTATCTTGCTTTTAGCTTGATTACTCTTAGCAATATTAAGCCAATCTATATTAGGTCCCTTTGCATTTTTTGCTGTTAATACTTCAACAATCTCGCCAGTTTTAAGCTTATAGTCTAAAGATACTATCTTTCCGTTTACCTTAGCACCTACGCATCTATTACCTATATCAGTGTGTATTCTATATGCAAAGTCTATAGGTGTAGCACCACTTGGTAAATTAATTACAACTCCCTTTGGAGTGAATACAAATATTTCATCTGTAAATAAATCTATTTTAAATCCTTCTATAAATTCTTCGGCATCAGATGTTTCTTTTTGCCATTCAAGCATATCTCTAAGCCAAGCTAGTTTATTTTCAAAGGAATTTTCTTTTTCTTCTTGTGTATCTCCTTCTTTATACTTCCAATGGGCAGCTATACCATATTCAGCTGTCTTATGCATTTCAAAAGTTCTTATTTGAATCTCAAAAGTTTTACCTTGTGGCCCTATTACTGTTGTATGAAGGGACTGATACATATTAGGTTTAGGCATTGCAATATAGTCTTTAAATCTTCCTGGTATAGGTTTATAAATTGTATGAACTATTCCTAAAACTCCATAACAGTCTTTAACTGTATTAACTAAGATTCTTATAGCTGTTAAATCAAAAATTTGTTCTATACTTTTATTTTTATTAACCATTTTTTTATAAATGCTATAAAAATGCTTTGGCCTACCATCTATATCTGAATCAATTTCAGATTCCTCAAGTTTTTTACTTAAATCTTCTTTAATTTCAGCAATATAAGTTTCTCTTTCAACTCTTTTTTCAGCTATTTCTTTAACTAAATCGTAGTATTCTTCTTCATGTAAATATCTAAAAGCTAAATCTTCAAGTTCCCATTTTATTTTAGAAATACCTAATCTATGAGCCAAAGGAGCATAAATATCTAAAGTTTCTTTAGCCTTTTGCTTTTGCTTTGCTTTTGGCATAAACTTTAAAGTTCTTAAATTATGAAGTCTATCTGCAAGCTTTATTATGATAACCCTTATATCTTTAGCCATAGCTAAAAGCATTTTTCTTACATTATCAGCTTGCTGTTCTTCTTTAGTCTTATATTCAATCTTACCTAATTTCGTTACACCTTGAACTAGATTTGCTATTTCTTCATTAAAAGAATTTTTAATATCTTCATATGTATATTCCGTATCTTCAATAACATCATGTAAAAGACCTGCAACTATTGTACTAGTATCCATACCCATTTCAGCTAATATAGATGCAACGTCAACAGGATGAGTTACATAAGGCTCACCTGATTCTCTTTTCTGCTCTTTATGGGCATCACAAGCTAAATCATATGCTCGCTTTACCATATCTTTGTCTATATTATGGCAATTTTCATTTATTTTCTGCATTAAGTCTTTATACATATGGATAATCTCCTTTGATTTAGTCTAAAATAATTGGCTGGTTTTAACAACCAGCCATTTTTTCTTATATTATATACTAATTAATTTAAATTTTCAACAATATTAAAACTCATAATCAACTAAAGACATTACTTCATAGCCTTCTAGTTTACTTCTTCCATTAAGTCCAGTAAGCTCTATTGCAAAGTCTAAAGCAACAACTTCTCCACCTGCTAATTCTACAAGTTTCGCTACTGCTTCTATAGTTCCTCCAGTTGCTAATAAATCATCTACGATAGCAACTCTTTGCCCCTTCTTAATTGCATCCTTATGTATTTGTAAAGTATCACTACCATACTCTAGATCATAAGTAACAGAAACAGTTTCTGATGGTAATTTTCCTGGCTTTCTAACTGGAACAAATCCAATTCCCATCGCATAAGCTACAGGCACACCATAAATAAACCCTCTAGCTTCTGGTCCTACTATTAAATCTATTTTCTTATCTTTTAAGTGCTCAACTATTTTATCTATAGAATATCTTAATGCTTCTCCGTCACCAATAACCGTTGTAATATCCTTAAAGCTTATTCCTTCCTTTGGAAAACCTTCAATTACTCTAATTTTCTCTTTTAGATTCATAATAATTCCTCCATTATTAAAAATTATAAACTATATAATTATATATTATTATTTTACAATAATAATTTTAATAATTATATAGTCATATTAGATTTCTTCAAATATTTAGTTATTTGTACTGCTCTATCTTTTTTATTAGTAGTTAAAAGCTCGATAATTATTCGAGCATTATCCATCATCCTAACAGCATTAATAGTTGGCGTAATAAGCTCTATAATTTTCAGTATACATGCATCATCCATTTCAACTATATTATAATAATTCATTATAGCCCTTAAGCCATAATTGTTAGTATTTATTAGGAATTTCCTACCCTCTTTTAGGATAACACCATTTTCCCCTTTCAAAGGTACTTCTGCCCACTGCTCTCCTATTAATATTAAATCTAAATACTTATTAATGCTTTTTATATTATAATATATTGCTATAGCTTGCATTAATTTAAAAGTTAGTCCACTTATAGATAAATTTTTATATCTATACTGACATCCTTTTTGATTTGGATTTATGTAAATATAATTTCTTTCATTATTCTCTTCTTTATTTTCCAATACTATCAAATCTATCCCAAGATCCCTACAAAGCTTTTCTTCTTCTTCTGAACTCAAATCAATACCTAAAGTTATTAAAAGTTGACCTCCTAGAAAGCTAACATCATTTTTTATGCTTTCAGAGGAAATTCCAGAACCCGAATCCTCTTCATGAATAACGTACTCAATATCTGCATTTAAATATTTTAAAACTAAATTTAATGATGCTATAGCACACAATCCATCAACATTTGGTACTCCATAAATAACTATTTTATTTCTGTTATTTACGGCTTCTACCACATGTTCAATAGCTTTGTTCATATTTTTAAGTATAAAGGGATTATATCCAGTTATATAATTTGGACTATAAATACTCTCCCAAAACTTACGCATTATAAACTCCTCCACAAAACTTAAGAAAACACATATATTATAATGTATAATCATAAATATTACAAATGTTTTCTTGTAAAAAAACAATAAACCTACAAATTATTTTGGAGGTTTATTGTTTATTGTAAATTATTACGCTAATTCAGCCTTTGAATTCTTATTATTTTTGCTTTTTTTATCTTTTAAAATAACCCATATTGGTGAAGCTATAAATATTGATGAATATGCCCCTGCCGCAATTCCTATAATTAACGGGAATGTAAACTCTCTAACAGTAGGTACAAAAATATTAACTGCTATTATTGTAACTAGTGTTGTTAAAGTTGTATTTATAGATCTTGACATAGTTTGAGTTAAACTCTTATTAGCAATTTCTGTTGAAGAACTTCTCCTCATATTCTTAGAATTTTCTCTAATTCTATCAAATATTACTATAGTATCATTTATAGAGTAACCTACTATAGTTAAAACAGCTGCTATAAATGGTGTATTTACTGGAATATTAAATATAGCAAAAACACTTACGGTAATTAATAAATCATGAATTAAAGCTGCTATAGCTGCAATACCATAATTTAATTCAAATCTTATAGCTATATAAACTAGCATAGCAGCACATGCTACTAATAAAGCTAATATAGAATTTCTAGTTAATTCCTTACCAACTGAAGCACCTATTTCATCTTGAGATAATAATGCATCATCATCTAAATTATATTTTTCTTGTAGTGCTTTGAAAACAGTTGAAACTTTAGAACTATCAAAATCCTTAGCTTTTATTTCATATTGATTTCCTTCTGCTTCATTAGTTACTGCATCAGGAACTATTGACTTAACTATTTCATCAGCTTCCGGCTTATTAAATCCTTCATTATAACCTACTACTATCTTAGTTCCACCTAAGAAATCTATACCAAAGTTTAATCCTTTAGTAAATGTGAATCCTAAACCAATTATAATAACTATTAATGATAAGGCGAACCATAGCTTAGTTTTTTCTATAATCTTAAGCATTATTTTCACCTCTCTTAACTCTAAATTGACCTAAACTTTTTAAAAGTCCTATTTCCACTGCTAAATTGATTAGTGTTTTAGTTACTACTAATGCTGTAAATAAACTTAATACTATACCTATCATAAGCGTTACTGCAAATCCTTTAACAGAACCTGAACCTATGAAATAAAGTATTAATGCTGCAATAAATGTTGTTGAGTTAGAATCTACAATTGAAGACATTGCATTTTCAAAACCAGCTTTTACTGCACTCTTTATAGATATTCCTCTAGCAAGTTCTTCACGAATTCTTTCAAAGATCAGTATATTTGCATCTACAGCCATACCAATAGTTAATAATAGGGCTGCTATTCCAGGTAGAGTTAATGCTACCTTCATCTCAGCAAACACTAATAATACTAAAGTGATATATAATGTTAATGCTATACTCGCAAATAAACCTGGCACTCTATAATATAAAATCATAAAAATAAATATTAATCCTACACCTATTGCTCCAGCCTTTAGTGCATTTGGTAAAGCTTCTGCTCCAAGTTGAGCACCAACATTCTTAACTGAAGCTACTTCAACTTTAACAGGTAATGCACCAGAGCTTATTACTCCAGCAAGTTTTTTTGCTTCATCCATTGAGGACATACCATTTATTACTGCTTTTCCATCAGTAATGGCACTTTGAACTACTGGAGAAGATACAACTTCATCATCCATATATATACTTATACTTTTACCAATGTTATTTGCTGTAACCTCAGCAAATTTTGATTGACCATCTGCATTTAATTCTAATGAAACTACAGGTCTTGAAGTATCATCTAGTATAGCTGTAGCTTCTTTTACATCTTTCCCTGTTAGAACTACATTACCTTCAGAATCTTTAAATTCTAAGTTACCAGTCTTAGTAAGTCCATCAACTATTTCATTTGAATTAAAAGCTCCAGGAATATCTATCCTTATTCTTTTGTCGCCTTCAACAGTTACTACTGTTTCTGCAACTCCTATTTTATTTACTCTAAGCCCAAGTAATTGTTTAGTTCTTTCTAGTACATCAGATGAAACATCCTCATCTACAATTTCCATTAACACCGAAACTCCGCCTTGAAGGTCAAGTCCCTTAGTAATTGCCTCATCGAAAGACTTTACTTTCCATCCCGCAACTTCAAATCCCTTAAAGCCAACAAAGGCTAAAGTAATTATTATTACGACTGAAAGTATCAATAATAATGAGTTTTTACTTTTACTTCCGCTTCTCCTTTTCATGGTTTTCCCCCTCTAGTACATTTTCATTTAAATTATATATCTTATGTTAAGCAATATCAACTACTTTTAGTAGTTTATGTAATTTGAATATACTTTATACACAAAAAATCCCTTAATACGTAAATAAAGTAAGAGAATTACAATCCCTTACTTTAATAGTTAATTATAGGTTTATACCTAGCATTCCTGAAAGAAGTCCAATAAATACACATAATGCAAATTTAATAAAATCATAACCAGTTAATGTAGCTTCGGCTCCAAAAATAATACCTATCAAGTATAATACTATGTAAAAAATGCAACCTACAGCTAATCCAACAACCCACCCCTTGCTACCATAGGACTTAACTGCAAAAACAGATCCTATTACAAGGGCTAAAGCTGATATAACTACATATATGATATTTAGCACATTTTCTTCAATAGGTAACTTATTCATTACTAAAGAAAAAACAATAGTAGCAATAAACGTAATTACCAGAGCACATACAAGACCTCTTACAACGCTTTTAAAATAATTTAACCATTCCATAAAAAATCACCCCCTAGTACTAATTCTATGATAGTCTAGGGAGCTTTATTCTTATTCTTCTACGTTATTTACTTTAGTAGCTATACCGCTTTTTGAAATCTTAAGTTTAGTTCTTTCAGCACTTGACTCAATAACTACATAGTCATCTTCAACTATAACTACTTTTCCCATAATTCCGCCTCTAGTAACTATTTCGTCATTTTTTTCTATGGCAGAAATCATTTCATTATATTTTTTTGTTCTCTTCTTTTCTGGTAGTATTAATAAGAAATACATTAGACCGAACATTAATGCAAAAGGTAACACTAATGATAATATTGCTTCCATTTAATTCATTCCCTTCATTAAAACTTTTGTTTTATATCCTTTGTTTTATATTTTGATAATAAAAACTATAACTTAATAATGTAGTACTGTCAATTATATTAACAGATATTTAATACTTTAAGCTCTACCATTCCATTCTTTTAATTTCTGTTCTTTAAATTCTTTAAAGTATCCACCATCAATTGCATTTCTTATATCTTCCATAAGCTTATTGTAGAAATAAAGGTTATGAAGAACACAAAGTCTCATTGCAAGCATTTCTTTAGCTTTAAATAAATGTCTAATATAAGCTCTTGTATAACTCTTACATGCTGGACATTGACATCCTTCATCTATAGGTCTAGTATCTAACTCAAATTTGGCATTCATTAAATTAATTTTGCCTTCCTTTGTAAACACATGTCCATGTCTACCATTTCTTGCTGGAAGTACACAATCAAAGAAGTCAACACCTCTGTCTACTGCTTCTAATATATTACTTGGAATTCCAACTCCCATTAAGTAAATAGGTTTATCTTCAGGCAAATGCGGAACCACTGCATCTATAATTCTGTACATTTCTTCATGAGTTTCACCTACCGCAAGACCTCCAATAGCATATCCATCTAAATCCATCTTACTAATAGTTTTAGCATGCTCTATTCTAATGTCTTCATAGCATCCACCTTGATTAATACCAAAAAGCATTTGTTCTTTATTTATAGTTTCAGGTAGAGTATTTAATCTATCCATTTCTACCTTACATCTTTCAAGCCATCTAGTAGTTCTTGCAACAGATTTTTCAACATACTCTCTAGTTGAAGGATTTGGTATACATTCATCAAAAGCCATTGCTATTGTTGAAGCTAAATTGCTTTGAATTTGCATAGATTCTTCTGGTCCCATAAAGATTTTCTTTCCATCTATATGAGAAGAAAAATAAACACCTTCTTCTTTTATCTTTCTCATTCCAGCTAAAGAAAACACTTGGAATCCACCTGAATCTGTAAGAATTGGTCTATCCCAGTTCATAAACTTATGTAATCCTCCAAGCTCAGCAACTACCTTATCTGAAGGTCTTAAATGTAAATGATAAGTATTAGAAAGCTCTACTTGGCATCCTATTTCCTTCAAATCCATTGTAGAAACAGCACCCTTAATAACAGCTAATGTTCCTACGTTCATAAATACTGGTGTTTCTATAGTTCCATGAGGAGTTTCAAACCTACCTCTTCTGGCCTTACCATCCTTCTTTAATAAAGTATATCTTTTTTTACTCAAAATTTCACTTCCTCTTCTAGTTTACTCTTTTATAAGCATTGAATCTCCAAAGGAGAAAAATCTATATCTTTCTTTTACTGCTTCATTATAAGCATTCATAACATTTTCTTTTCCTGCAAGGGCAGAAACTAACATAATTAATGTTGACTCTGGTAAGTGGAAATTAGTTATTAATTCATCTATTACTTTATATTTATATCCTGGATAAAGGAAAATATCTGTCCATCCACTCTGTTCTTTAACAAATCCATTTTCATCGCCAATAGTTTCTAGAGTTCTTGTAGATGTTGTTCCTACTGCAATAACCTTATTTCCTCTTTTTTTAGTGCTATTAATTAAATCTGCATTTTCCTTATCTAAATGATAATATTCAGAATGCATAACATGTTCATTAATATCTTCAACTTTTACAGGCCTAAAAGTTCCAAGTCCAACATGTAAAGTCAAATATGCTATATTTACACCTTTTGCTTTTATTTCTTGTAATAATTCTTCTGTAAAGTGAAGTCCTGCTGTTGGAGCTGCTGCTGAACCTTTTTCCTTAGAATATACTGTTTGATATCTTTCCTTATCTTCTAGTTTTTCAGTTATATATGGTGGCAATGGCATTTCTCCTAGTTCATCTAAAACTTGCTCAAATATACCATCATAGCTGAACTCAATTATTCTATTACCCTCTTCAACTATATCTACTACCTCACACTTTAGTTTACCTTCACCAAAAGTAAAAGTTTGACCTATTTTAGCTCTTTTACCTGGCTTTGCTAAGCATTCCCATTTGTCTCCCTCTATCCTCTTTAAAAGAAGGAACTCTATTTTTCCACCAGTGTTTTCTTTTTCACCTATAAGTCTAGCTGGCATTACTCTTGTATTATTTAATACTAAAGTATCCCCTTCATTTAAATAATCTATCACATCATGGAAAGATTTATGTTCTATATTTCCTGTCTTTTTATCTAAAACCATAAGTCTTGAAGCATCTCTTTTTTCTAAGGGATGTTGTGCAATTAATTCTTCTGGTAAATAAAAATCAAAATCACTTACTTTCATTGTATTATCTCCTTATCTATGGTCATTCATTCTTAAAATAGCCTCTGTTGCTCTCCATTTGTCTTTTTATTTTTGCTTCTCCCCAAATGGTCATAAGCCTTATCAGTTGCAATTCTACCTCTTGAAGTTCTTACTATAAAACCTGTTTGAAGTAAATATGGTTCATATACATCCTCAATAGTTCCAAGCTCTTCACCTATAAAGTATGATAAAGTTTCTATACCTACAGGTCCCCCATTAAAATTATCTATAATTGCTTCTAGGATTTTATTATCTACTCTATCAAAGCCCTTATTATCAACTTCAAGCAAATCTAAAGCAGCCTTAGCTTCCTTTGCACTTATTAATGAATTAGAATAAACTTCTGCATAATCTCTAACTCTTTTTAATAATCTATTAGCAATTCTAGGAGTACCTCTAGACCTTCTTGCAAGCTCTAGAGCTCCTTCTTCTGTAATATGGCAGTTTAGAACAAAGGCAGATCTTATTACAATCTCCTTAAGTTGCTCAACTGAATAATACTGCATATCACAAAGAACTCCAAATCTATCTCTAAGAGGAGATGTAAGCATTCCAATTCTAGTAGTAGCCCCTATTAAGGTGAACTTTGGTAAGTCCAATCTAATAGACTTTGCAGCCGCCCCTTTTCCTATTACAATGTCTAAAACATAATCTTCCATGGCAGGATATAATATTTCTTCTACATTTCTATTTAGCCTATGAATCTCATCTATAAATAAAACATCATTATCCTTAAGAGTAGTAAGTATTGCTGCTAAATCACCAGCCCTTTCAATAGCAGGTCCTGATGTTATCTTAAGCTCTCCATCCATTTCTTTAGCTATAATATTAGCTAAAGTTGTCTTCCCAAGACCTGGAGGTCCATAAAGAAGCACATGATCTAAGGCTTCACTTCTATTTTGAGCAGCTTTAATAAAAATACTTAATCTCTCCTTGACCTTATCTTGCCCTATGTATTCCTCTAAACTTTGTGGCCTTAAACTTAATACACTTCCATCTTCAAATATTTCTTGTGGTGTTATTATTCTTTCCATAATTCACCTCTCTATCCCATAAGAACTTTTAAGCAATTCTTAATAATATTTTCAATACTTTCAGTTTTATCAACCTTACTTAAAGCTGCTTCTGCTTCCTTCTCTGAGTATCCTAATGCTAAAAGAGCACTTAATGCTTCAGCAATATTCATAGCATTATTGGAAGCTAAATCCATAAAATCTGAAGAATTCTCATTATTTCCTGCAATTTCTTCCTTTTTAATCTTATCTTTAAGCTCTAATATAATTCTTCCTGCAGTTTTTTTACCTATACCAGGTGCCTTACATAAATGCTTATCGTCACCCATCATAATTGCATATCTTAAATTATTAATTCTACTTATAGATAACAATGATAATGCCGCCTTAGCTCCTACACCATTTATAGATATTAATAGTTTAAACATTTCAAGTTCTTCCTTAGTATCAAAGCCATAAAGACCTAAAAAGTCTTCTCTAACTATCTGTTCAAGATATAACTTAACTTCTTCATCTATTTTTGGCATAGCTGACATAGTTGCACCTGAAGTAAACACCTTATATCCAATTCCATTATTTTCAACTATAATATAATCTTTATTTATTCCCTTGTAACTTCCCTTTATGTATTCATACATAAACTAACACTCCTTTATGCATATCAACTATACTTATATTCATATTTTAATCTACACTATACTTTATCATTATAAATAAAATAATTCAACTTCTTCAATTTATATCTGTAAATATTATATTAATTTCTGAAAAAACTAAAGAGTTACCTCTTTGCATACTAGAGGCAACCCTTTTTAAACTCTATTTTTTAAATCAAATATTATCTTATTATCTAGAACTTCCCATAAAGAACAATGCCATTGTACCTGGTCCAGAATGGCTTCCGATTACAGGCCCAACATTATTTATAATAACATCCTTAACTTTAATCTCATTAAGTATTAATTCTTTTAAATGCTCAGCTTCTTCTATGCAGTCTCCATGACTAATAAAAATAGTCTGTTCTTCAGGATTAACTATCTTTTCTATCAGCTTTTCTTGTAATGATTTAATAGATTTTTTTCTTCCCTTAACTTTAGATACAGGTATTAACCTTCCTTCATCATCTACATGCATTATAGGCTTTATATTTAACATAGTTCCAACTATCGCTACAGAGCTTGAAACTCTTCCACCTCTCTTTAAATGATTTAAATCATCTACAGTAAACCAATGATTTACCTTTAGCTTATTTTCTTCGATCCAATTTATTATTTCAACTTTGCTCTTACCATCCTTAAGCATATTTGCTGCATAATAAACTAATAAACCAAGCCCCATAGATGCACTTTTAGTATCTATAATTGTTATATCAGCTTCTTCTTTTTCCTGTTTAATATTTTCCATTGCTATTCTTGCACTATTAACACAACCACTTAAAGCCGATGAAAAACCTATATATATTATTGAATATCCTTCACTAACATATTTCTCAAATTTTTCTTGAAACTCTCCAACATTTGCTTGGGATGTTGTTGGCATTTCTCCGTCTCGTATAAGTTTATAAAAATCTTTATAGCTTATACTTTCGCCTAAATCATCCGGTATATCTTGGCCTTTAATATTAACTCTAAGATGCATAACTTCAATATTATTTTCTTTTACAAAACTAATTGGTAAGTCGCAACATGAATCTGTAAATATTATTGTTTTCATTATTTCCTCCTGTTATTTATTGCTATTTCTTATACTATAATTATATTACTACTACAAAATAATTCCATACTTATTATCAATTTTTATTTTATTTCTTCTTTGCTTTGTCTCGATATATTTAATAGTATACCTATTGCCCCTAAATTAAATACTAATGATGTACCTCCATAACTTATAAAAGGCATCGGCACACCTGTTACTGGCATTGATCCAGTTACAACTGCTATATTTATTATTGCTTGTATTGCTATTACTGAAATTATACCAATAGATACCAAGAATCCATAATTATCTCTAGCTTTAATTGCTATTGAAACTCCTTTTATAACAATAAACATAAATACTAATATTATTGCTATGCATCCAATAAGACCAAGTTCCTCACCTATAATTGCAAATATAAAATCATTATGTGGTTCAGGCATAAAAAGAGCTTTTTGTCTTGAATTTCCTAATCCTGAACCAAATATTCCACCTGAACCTAGAGCATATAAAGACTGTATCAACTGATAACTATCTCCTGATGGATCAGCCCATGGGTCTAAGAAAGCAGTTAATCTTTGCAATCTATAACTTTGTGTATAAATAAGCACTACACCTGCTGCAATCCCTACAGGAACTAATGAAAACAAGTGACTTATCTTAGCACCACCCACTAATATCATAATGCAGGCTACCATCATTACAATAGCAGTAATACTTAAGTTCTTACCAGCAAGAATTAAAACAGCAAAAACAGCTGCAACAGCTAAATAATATAACGTTCCTTCTTTAAACTTTTTTATCTTATCTTTTCTTTGATCAATAAGATGTGCAAGATACAATACTAAAACATACTTTGCAAGTTCTGAAGGCTGGAATGATAGTGGCCCAAGTCTTATCCACCTTGTAGCTCCATTAATATTACTTCCAATAAATAACACCAAAATCAAAGTAACTATTGTAAAAACAACTAACATTGGAGTCCACTTTCTATAAGTATGATAGTCTATAGACATAGTAATTAACATACCTATTATTCCAACTATTGCCCAAGTAATCTCTTTAATAAAATAAAAATTACTATTATATACATCCTTTTGGTATAAAGCATAGTATGAACTAGAAGAATACACCATAACAATACCTATAAAAAGTAGTATTAAAATTCCACATAGTAGTCCATAGTCTATATCTTTCATCTTTATTCTTCTATTCTTATTTCTAGGTTTTCTATTTCCTCTACTAACTGTATTCATTCTCTCTCCTACTACTCATTATTTTAAATCTAATTTAACCTTGGTTCCCTTTTCTATTAGTTTCCCAGCTAAAACATCTTGACCATCTACTACACCAACTCCGCTAGCTTTATAAGTTATATTTATGCTATCTAGTATTTTCATAGCTTCCTCTAAAGTTTTCCCCTTTAAATCTGGCATAATAAGTTTATTTGGATCTATCTTGTCGTTAACTACATTGACACTTATTGTTGATCCTTTTTCAACTAATGATCCTGGATACGGTTCTATATTAGTAACCTTATTTGAAGTACTTTCAACTTCTATTTTTAATCCATTCTCTTCTAGGATTTTTTTAGCTTCTTCGATTGTCTTTCCTCTTACTTCTGGCACAACTATTTTTTCTTTTTCAGTATATCTATCTTTATAAACCTGTGAGTCCATATAAGTAAATAATTCACTTAGTAAAGATTTTAAGATTGGAGTTGTAACTGGGCCACCATAATATTGGCCTGCACTTGGATCTACAACCTTAATATAAACAGTTATTTGAGGGTCTTCTACAGGATATAAGGCTAGCACTGAAGCTATATACTTATCATCTGAGTAACCACCCTTTATTGGATCTACTTTTTGAGCTGTACCAGTTTTACCTCCCACTCTTCTTTCAACTCCCATAAAAGCCCCAACTTGTTGACCATTATTAATAGTTCTTTCTAAATAATCTCTTAAAGTTGCTGTGGTTTGTTCTGATATAACGTTATTTTGAACTATTGGTTTAAAAGTTTCATCTATCACTTTTGTTCCATTTCCTGCTTCATAGTTTACTTCTTTCATAATGTGAGGTTGGATTAAATCTCCCCCATTTGCTATTGCATTAAATGCTTGCATTAATTGTATACTATTAACTGTGTTAGTTTGTCCGAATGCTATAGTAGCTAAATCCATTTCACTTATATCACTTACTGATTTTACAATTCCTTCAGCTTCTCCTGGTAAATCTATTCTACTAAGTTGACCAAATCCAAACTTATCAATATATTCTTTTAATTTTGCAGGACCAAGTCTAGCTCCTAATTCCATAAACCCAACATTACATGAATTCTGAAGTATTTCAGGTAAAGTTTGAGTTCCATGACCTGATAAATTCCAACATTTTATAGTTGTTGATCCAAACTTAACTCCTCCATCACAATAGAAAGTATCATTTTCACTAGCTAGTCCCTCTTCTAATACTGCAGCCATTGTGAAATTTTTAAAAGTTGATCCTGGTTCAAAGGCATCACTTATTGCACTGTTTCTAAACATATTTTGAAGTTTTTCTGAATCATCAGCTCCTTCAAATTTTTCATATTCTTCATATGGTTTATTCGGGTCAAAATCAGGCTTATTTGTCATAGCAAGTATTTCTCCATTATTAGGATTCATTACAATTATACTTACTTCTGTGGCCTTATTATCTGTATATCCCTTTTCAGCTGCCTTTTCCGCCATTAATTGTATATTTTCATCTATTGTTAACACTACATTTTTTCCGTCTACAGGGCTTGTATATTTAACTGTCTGAAAAGGTAACTCTTTAAGACTTCCATCTACTTCTGCTATTTTATATCCCGCAATACCTGTTAATTCTGAATCATATTGAAGTTCTACTCCATTTAACCCTATATTATCTGAGTTAACACTTCCAAGGACGTGAGCCAAGAAATTATTATTTGGATAATATCTCTTTGGATTAATAGAGATAATTACACCATATATATCCAAATCCTGAATTTTATCAGCAACTTCCTTATCTATTCCTTTTATTAAAGTACTGGTATTAACTTGTACACCTTCTTCATTAATTGGATTTAACTTTTTCATTACCTCTTCATAAGGTACCCCAGAAGCATCTGATAAATCTCTAGCTACTTTTTCCTTAGTAGTTTTATTTTCCTCATCTTCTATATAAGACTCTATAGCTTTTATATCCAGATCTACTCTATAAACATCAATTGATGTTGCAAGTATAGATCCATTTCTATCTGTTATGTCTCCTCTATCAGCTTCGACTGTAACCTGAGAGTTCCATTGACCTTGAGCCATATGCTTGTACTCTTTGCTCTTATAAATCATAATGTAAGTAAGTCTTCCTATCAGTATTAGAAAAATCAAACATACACCTAAAGCTACATATAAAGCTCTTTCTCTTGAATGACTGCTATTCTTTTTAGTATTTTTTTTAGTTCTTCTTTTCATCCTAAACCCCCATGGCACATTTTTTTATTTTCATAGGTTGTATTATTAATTATATCAAATAGCCAATAATTATGTAAATCAGTATAAACCCTAAAATAAAAGTAAAGATGAAGAATCATCTTTACTTTTTGTTCAATAATGGTAAATATTCTTCATATCCTTCTTCTTTCATTTTATCTTTTGGGATAAACTTTAAAGAAGCAGAGTTTATACAATATCTAAGCCCACCTAATTCTTCAGGACCATCACAAAACACGTGACCTAAATGTGAGTCAGCATTCTTACTTCTAACTTCAGTTCGAATCATACCATAACTTGCATCCATCTTTTCCTTAATCAATTTTCTATCAATAGGTTTTGAAAAGGCTGGCCAGCCACAACCTGAATCAAATTTATCACTAGATACAAATAAAGGCTCTAAAGACACAACATCAACATATATTCCTTCTTCAAAATTATTAAAATATTCATTGTTGTATGGTGCTTCTGTTGCACTTTCTTGAGTAACTTTATATTGTAAATCTGTTAATTTATTTTTCAACTCTTCTTTACTATAAGTTTTCAATTCCATCCCTCCATTTATTTATATACTATACTTTCAATTTAGTTATTTTGCTTAAATAAGCTATTAACTTTTAATCTTATAGCATCATAATGTTGTAAATTATTAATTGAAATATAAATATATTATAAATACATTTTTTATTTTGTCTACTTATTCTTAGTTACAAATATTCTTTTTACTACAACTTGTGGTGGAATTGATTTAGTCATAGCTTCAGATAATCTCATATAAACTAAATCTCCCTTTTGAAGTTCTATGTTTTCCTTCTTATCATTTAAAGAATTCATTATTTTTGTTTCTTCATTTATGATTCCCACAATTTTAGTTTTTCCAACTTCTACTCCTTTAATAAAACCGTCCACAGTTATCCTAGTAGATTTTCCATCCTCACCCTTTTGAATATCAACTATTTCTCCAATAAAGACAGGGCTCTTAGTATTAATACCCTTCTCAGGATTAGCACCTATTATAATAAATGAACAAAGTAGAAATGAGAATATAACTATTAGTGATTTTTTTAATTTCATAAAATACCTCCTTATAAAATAATCACTAATAGTTTTGTCCTTATAATTATATTTATACATTACTGTTCTTTACTTCTTAGAAACATAAGGATTATCTTTAATATAAAATCTCCAAACAAAATCCTTTGCTTCTTCTGCATAATCTATTCCAATCCTTGTAGTCTCCACTATTTCAAAATTTTTATTAGGATTAGCTTCTATATAAAGATTTCCTTTTTCATAAAGCTTTTTATAGTTTTCTTTTTTCGTAATGCTTAATGCACTACAAAGTTTTGAAGGTCCATTCGTTAAATTTTTCTTCTGAACTCTTGTCAGGTCATTATAGTCTTTATTAAATCTAATATTAGATAAATAATCAAAATTATCTAAAGGTTCTATAGCTCTAATTAGTACTGCTTCAGGTTCATCTTTTACATTAGTAACTATATTTAAACAATGGTAAAGCCCATAAATAAAATATACATAGGCAATTCCTCCTTCTTCAAAAAGAGGTTTTGTTCTTTCAGTTTTCTTATAATTATATGCATGACAAGCTTTATCTATTGCACCTATATAGCTCTCTGTTTCTACTATTATTGATCTTACTACTTTCCCATCTATTTCTCTTACTAAATAATCTCCTAGTATGTTCTTTGCAATACTTAGTGCATCTCCTTGATAAAAATCCTTTTCTATAATCATAAAGCCTCCTTATAATTATATAAGTTATTTTATAATCTAACTTTATTATACTATATTATTTGTTTTTAAAACCTTAAAAATGTATTTACATCTAAAATAGCAAGAAAATAGAGCCCTTAGGGCTCTATTTTCTTGCTATTTTAGATTATTTAATAATTTTAAGGTTTCAACCTTATCTTTATAATTAATAAAAACAACTTTATCCTTTGAAGTTATTTTTATAAAAGGCCCATCTTCGCTTTGTACATAAAGCTTTATTTTCTCACCATTTTCTAATTTGAAATCACCTTTTTTATTTACTCCATCACTGTATCCATTTGTCCTACTAGATATCTCAGGTAAACTTTCTATAGATTCAATTGAAATTATATTTTCCTTTTTTATAGATGTTCCATAACCTCCATCAATTATAATACTACTATCTGTAATTTTTATTTCATTAGGCTCATTTCCTAAAGAAAAAGTTATAATTAATATTGCAAAAGTTATAAAACTAACAACTACTAAAACTACTGTTTCAGCCTTGCTTTTCTTATTATGATCAAATCTTTGCAAATAAAATAGGTATCCAAAAACTATCATTACTAGTATTATCACTAGAGGTATTATAGTAAAATTGAAATATTCTGTGATTATTCCACCTAAAAATAATATAGCAGAAATTACATAACACATTCTACTCATGTGTTTAGCTATTTCTTCAATTTCCATATTTTCTTTTTCAACTTTAGAAGCAGTATTATATCCTGATATTAACCAATAACATTTATACTTACTTACAGCAAGTCCTATTATTATAAATAGTAAACTTATTACTGAATATATAATTATGGACATTATAGAAATCAACTCCTTTAAAGTTAAAAACCACCTTTTATAAGGTTAATTATATCACTTTAGGTGATTAAGTCAATACTTTTTAAGATTATACTTTACCATTCTATTGTTAGAATATTAACATCTTCTCTTGTAAGAGAAACTTTGTACCCTTCAAAAATTAACCAAGATAATAATTCTCTTTGTAAGTCCTCATCATTACATACTAAAATAGCTGAAACTTTATTTATATTAACTCCTTTAGCATAATTAATATTATCTAAAATCTTTCTTTTATGATCCTTTAATAAATCTAAATCCATCTTCCTATCCATCTCCCTTCATTAAATAATATTCACCTTGTTATATTTATATGTAAATTATTTACAGGGAAATAAAAGGAGCTGTCGTAAAGACAGCTCAATTAATTGTTTTTAATTACTCCAATAGCCACTCCTAATATACTAACATCTCTATTAGCCAATTCTATTGGCGAATATAATGAGTTTGCTGGCATAAGTTTTGGAGTATCACTATTTAAATTTAATGTTTTTAAGGTTGCTTCTCCTTCTAAATTAGCTGCAACTATATCATTATGATTTGCAGTAGCTTGCTTTTTAATTACTACTAAATCTCCATCACAGATATTTTTATCAACCATAGAGTCTCCTTTAACTCTCAGAATAAATGATTCCTTGCCCTTCTCAAGCCAGTATTTAGGTAAATAGAAGCTTCCTTCAATATTATCATTTATTTCAATTGGATTACCTGCTGCGATATTATTAAACATTGGAACGTCTAATAATTCATCTTCATTAAAAATAACTTTTTCATCTTCCAATAACTCTTTATTATTAGATGCAGTATCTATATTAAATTCAACAACATCTTTATTTCTGAGATTTATATATTGATATTTCTCTATAGTATTAACTTCCTTCTTCTTACCTTCAAACTTTAATTTAAAGTTAAAAGTTTTTCCTTTTATATCTATTCCTAAAGAGTTAAATTTTCTTCCCTTAATCATCCATGAATTTTCCTTAATATTATGTTCACTATTTAATATTAAAATGAATGTAGAATAAGTTTTTTCTTTATAAATAGCTTTAACAAAATCTATCTCAGCTTTTGTTAATATTTCAATATCATCAAGTATTATATGATTATAAAGTCCTTTTAACTTCTTAACATATTGAATTGCAAATAATGCGTGATCATACTCATCTATTCTAGAACTTGAATATAATTTTTCATTATATATCTCTTTAATATTATAAATAGCTTCACGAGTATAAGAAGACTTCTTAATCCTAGATTTTCTACCTTTTCTATCAATATTTAAATATTCTTCTAAAGAAAAGTTGCTTGCCTTTATCCAAAGAATTTCATCTAATAAAAATTCAAAGGAAGCTTTTTTTAGAAATTTTGATTTTTTATAATAAATTTCTATATCTTCTTTTAAACCTTCTAATATCTTTAAGGCTTCTCTTCTATGAATTATATTAAACACTTGTCCTTTTTCTCTTTTGTAAGCATTATAATATGTATTTATAAGTTCTTCTAATGTTATAATATCAACTCTATTTTTCTCTAAAGAAAATAATGAATAAAAGTAATTTTCTTTACCTTCATTATTATATAACTCTTTTGCTTCTATATTTTTGCTATAGTTTGATGTTACAAATAGAATCCTATCTTCTTCATATAAGCAATAATTGTTTTCTAAGTTTAATAATTTATAAATTGAAGCAGTACTTTTCCCTGTACCTTCTTTACCTTTTAATATTTGATATCCTAAGGCCTTATTCTTAATAAACTTTTTTTGATATTCTGTAAGTTCCATATCTTCACCGCCCCATCTTCTGTCTATTTTAAATGTATTTTAATAATATATTTTATTAGGATTTATGTCAAATTCCAGAGGAAATCTATACTTATTTTTATAATTTCTAGGTGCTGTCGCACAAACAGCCCAAATTAAGAATTAAAAATTAAAAATGAAGAATTATTGATGTAATTCTTACAGAATTACTAAAATTAACTTCTTTTAAAAACTCCTTAAGGAGTTTTTTCATTAATTTTTCATTATTCATTCTTATTTTTTCATTGTGCGACAGCACCTACTTTATTAAATTTTAATTCAAAATAAAGAAAAACTCCACTAGGAGTTTTAAATATTACTTTATTCTTATTACTTTGGAACAACTACATTATAAATTTTTCAATTCCAACTCTGCCATCATAGGGTAATGATCTGATGGGTATCTACCATTTTTATTATAATAAATTATTTCATTATTAATTATTTCAAATTCATCACTTACAAATATATAATCAATATGTAGTCCTTTTTTTATTCCTTTAAATTTTCCTAAAGTTGCACTATTGTATATTTCCTTATTATAATCTTGTACTGCAACAAATCTTTTGCTACTATATTTACCATTTTTAAATTCTGTAATAGCTTTACTTTTAGGACCTGCATTTAAATCTCCCATTAAAATTGCTGGATAATCATCTTTTTTATGTTGATTTTCAATATATTCTCCAATCTTTTTAAGGCCATATTCCCTTGCCTTAGGTAATAAAAAATCTAAATGAGTATTATATACTCGTATAAGATTACCATCTTCAAGTTCTATCAATGCTGTAGTACAAATCCTTGGAAACACAGAATACCATACAGCACTTCCCATTTTATCCGGCTTATCAGATAACCAAAAAGTGTTATGGTTAATAATTCTATGCCTCTTTGCAACTAATATGTCATTTCTTTCTATAAAATACTTAGAGCTTCTTGGACTTCCAACCAAATTATAGTTAGAAATCTCAGAAGCTAAGTCCATGTACATCTTATTATTTAATTCTTGAACTCCGATAATATCATAGTCATTATTATTTATTATTTCATATACGATATCTTTTCTAGTATTCCATCTATTGTTAATATCTAATAAAAAATCAGTTCTTAAGTTAAAGGTTAAAACCTTCATACTGGATCTCCTTACTATGTCACTATTTTGTAGCTAAAGAAATTCTGTCTCTTAGTTTTAATTTATCTAAAACATATCCTGAAACGACAAATATTATTCCACTTGCAATAGGTTGTATCATCTCCATAAATAAAGTTGCAATTGGTGCTAAAAAGTTTCCTGAAATTATTGCACCAGCTAAATAGTATCCAAATACTCCTATTGCCCCTGCTAAAAATACTGCAAGAACATTTCTCTTTGAAATTATATTATCACTTTTTGAAGAAAAGCAAAATACCATCATTGGTTTTATAATCATTGTCGGTAATATCCATACTATACCACCAGTTAATCCATCTGAAAGTGCTCCACCAATTCCTGCTGCAATCATAGCATAGGGAGTCGGTAATATTACAGCTGTTAAATATATAATAGCATCTCCTAGATGTATATACCCACCATTAAAGCCTGTTGGTATATGGAAAAATATTATACTTACACATATTAAAGCTGAAAATAAAGCTGTTAATACTATATTTCTAGTTTTATTACTTGTATTCATTAATTAAAATCAACTCCTTTAAAAAGGCTTCAAACATAATTCCTTCATTAGTATCAGTTTTAAACTTAGAAGTAAATTCTATTACTTTATATATGAAGTCAGTTGCATGTTTGATAGCATAGTTTAAATCATGGTTATTCATAAGCAATCCTATAATAATAGATGTAAATACATCTCCCGTTCCACTATAGGACTCATGATTGAATTTTGACTTTACTTTAAAAACTTCGTTTTTTTCTTTATCATAAGCATAGTTATATATATTATTTTCTTTTATTATTCCTGTTATTATTACTTTTTCTGGCCCAAGATTACTAATCTTTTTGCAGATTTCAATAACTTTTTCATCGCTAGTATTATACTTATCGTATTCTTCTCCTGTTAATATGCAAGCTTCTGTTAAATTAGGAGTTACTATATTAGCAATTGAAACTAAGTGTTTCATTTTACTACACATGCTGTTAGTAAAGGTGTCATATTTAACTCCGTTATCTCCCATAACAGGATCAACTACTACTAAAGCATTCTCCCTTTCATTAACAAAATTCAAAACTATATCTATTTGTTTCTCTGATCCTAAGAATCCACTATAAATACAATCAAAATTTATGCCTAGTGTCTTCCATGAATCCTTATATTTAACCATCTCATCTGTGATATCTAAAAAAGTGTACTGATCAAATCCAGTATGGCATGATAAAACAGCTGTTGGATATGGACAACATTGTACCCCTAAAGCAGATAATATTGGTATTGCTGCTGTTAAAGAACATCTCCCTACTCCTGATAAATCATTAATTGTTGCTACCTTTTTAACTTCCCTCATAAGTGCACCTACTCTTTTTTAAGTTATTTATATATAATAATCCAAGATTTTCATTTTGTCCATTGTACCGGTACAAGTTGTAATCTCAGTAAGCTGTAAAACTTTAAAATAAATAAATAAATAAATAAATAAATAAATAAATAAATAAATATAGTAATATTGGTGTATAGAAAAATATAAACAAATGATTTTATTGACTTATTATAGTAAAATTTAATTATAATATAAATTAAAATTTGTGGAGGTGCTAGTTTATGAATAAACTTATATTAATCGGAAATGGATTCGATTTAGCTCATGGGTTACAAACTTCATATTCAGCTTTTGCAGAAAAAAATATAAAGAATCCTGTTATTATTGAATTTCATAAACTTGTTAAAGAACTTGGTAGTGAAATTCCTTTTTTAGATGATGAAGGAAAAGTAAAGGATATAACTTGGTATTCTTTCGAAGAAAATATCGAGAGATTATCAAGCTGGATGTTTCATAAGAATTTCGATGATAATTTGACACAAAAAGACTACGATGAAATTGATAAAAATATGTTTCAATATAACAAAATTTTTGAAGAATTATCTGATTTGCTATTTTATTATTTAGAAAACGAATTCTCAAGTAAAAAAATACAAGTATTAGATAGGGTTAAAAAAGAAATTACAGAAGACACATATATAATTTCATTTAATTATACTGATACAATAAAAATGTATACATCCAATTATAATTTCATTCATGGCTCTATTCAGGATGATAAAAAAATTATTTTAGGATTTGCAAGAGGAGATGTTTCTGATTTAAGCACAAACAACTATATAAAGTATTGGAAAGAAGTTTTAAAAGAAAAACTGAATTTTTTAAGATTTTTAAATAATAATAACTACGAAAATATAGAGGAATTGATGGAAGAGTTTAATCCACATTTGATGTGTATGTTTAGTGGCAAGGGAGGATATCAATTTCCTATAAAAAAAGATGAGGAAGGAGAGTTTTATGATACTAGTTCAGCATCAAAACCAATATTAGACTATGCAGAAAGCACTGGTTTTTTCCCGGCAGTAGATAAATCTAATTATGGTGATGTTGAGGAAATTGTTATTATGGGACATGGATTAGAGTCTGATATACACTATATTAATTCAATTTTTGAAAAGTCAACTTCTTTAAAAAGAGTAAAACTTTTCACATATGATGGGGAATCCAGTAAAGAAATTGAAAGAAAGAAAAATCTATTAAAAAAAATGTCAAAGTTAAATGATATTAAAGTAATTTATTATTAGATTTCTTCTCAATAGGATTTTAAAACATCTATGAAAATGACATTTCTTAGATAAAATTTATTGTATCCATTAGCTATTAATAAAGACTGCCTTAAGGCAGCCTTCTTAATTTTCTATAATTCAATAACCATACTTAAAAGCTTATTGCTTCTATCTATAAAACTATTCATTTCTTCAGCATTAAGCTCCTTATTAGATAAAAGTGCAATATCTACAATGTAATTGCTTATTAGTTGAAGCTTTTCTTTTTTATCATCATTATTACTTGAAGCAATCTTCTTAATAATAGGATTATTGCTATTTAAAACTAAAGTCTTTTCTTCATTAAACATATTTGGCATATCCATTCCACCAAACATCTTACTCATTTCTAACATTCTTCTTGAGCTTTCAGAAATTAAAATAATAGCTGGTGTTTCAGTATTCTTTAATCCTTGAACCTTAACTTCTTTTATATCCTTTATATTTAGTTCCTTAAATGTATCTTCTATCTTTTTATTAAAATCTGATGTATCTTCATTATTTTCTTCTTTTAATATATCAGATATATCAGAGTCAATTCTTGCAAAAGTAACACCTGGTTCTTTTGATTCTAAGAAGCTAATAAAATGATTATCTAAAGAGCAATCTAATACTAATGCATCTAATTCCGCATCCTTAAACATCTTTATATATTGAGATTGTTGTTTCTCATCAGTTACATAAAAGACTTTATTTTCATGCTTTTCTTTGTTATTTTCTATATATTCCTTTAAAGTTATATATTCACCATTTAGTCTTTTGAAAATAACTATATCTTTTATTTTATCATAAAAACTTTCATCTCTTAAGCATCCATACTTAATAAAGATTTGAATGTCTTTCCAGAAATTATTAAAGCTTTCCTTTTCATTTTTAGATAAAGATACTAGTTTATCAGCCACCTTCTTAACAATATGCTTAGATATCTTCATTACATCCTTATCTTTTTGAAGGAAGCTTCTAGAAACATTTAAAGGTAAATCTGGACAATCTATTGTTCCCTTTAAAAGTAATAAAAAGTCTGGTATAACTTCTTTTATATTATCTGCAACAAAGACTTGATTGTTATATAACTTTACTTGACCTTCTGTTGCTTCTAACTCATGCTTTAATTTAGGGAAATATAATATTCCTTTTAAATTAAATGGATAATCTACATTTAAATGAATCCAGAATAGAGGATCGTTAAAGTCTCTAAAAACCTTCTTATAGAAGTCCTTATATTCTTCATCAGTACAATCCTTTGGAGCTTTCATCCATAGTGGATTAGTATCATTTAATGGCTTTTTATTCTCTTCCTTATTCTCAGAATTTTCATCCTCTAAATAAATTTCTATAGGTAAGAAAGAACAGTATTTCTCTATTATTTCTTGAACCTTATATACTTCTAAAAAGTCAGTACTATCATCATCAACAAATAAAGTAATAGTAGTACCCCTTGTTTTTCTTTCTAATGATGGTGAGATTTCATATTCAGTTCCACCTTCACATACCCAAGTTACAGCTTCAGCATCATCAATATATGATAAAGTATCTATTTGAACCCTTTTTGCTACCATAAATGCTGAATAAAAACCTAATCCAAAGTGACCAATAATATCTTTTTCATCATTGATTTGGTCCTTATACTTATTGATAAAGTCCTCAGCTCCAGAAAAGGCAACTTGATTTATATATTTTTTCACTTCCTCTTCTGTCATTCCAATACCATTATCAATGAATTTTAATGTCTTTTCAGATTTATTAACTGATACTGTTACAGAGTACTTATTATCAGCATCTTCCTTAGTTTCACCAAGACTAACTAATCTTTTATATTTACTTATGGCATCGCACCCATTACTAATAAGCTCTCTTATAAAAATATCCTTATCTGAATACAACCATTTCTTAATAATTGGAAAAATATTCTCTGTATGAATGGAAATATTCCCTTTATTTTTCTCCATAAAAAACACCCTCCTTTTTATGTAAAATATTTTATTTAAAATTGAAAATCTTGTCAATATTCATTATAGACTATTTAGTCTAAAATTACCTTAATAAATCTATTTTCAACACCAATTACACTTAATTTATTATTAATATACTCATTTATTATATTAATTGATTCCTCTGATATCCTTTCACCAGGAAGAACTAAAGGAATTCCAGGTGGATAAGGAACTATTGCTTCCATTGAAATTTTATTGGCTGCATCTTCAAGTCTGACTAATTCTCCTTTTAAATTAAACACCTCATAAGGTTCTAATATCTTTTCATTTGTAACGCTGTTAAATATATAATCTTTTCCTTCTGAGTTTATATTCGCCATTTCTAAATCATCAATTGCTTCATATAACTTAATAAAATCCTCTTCTATATTTGAAGGAGATAATATTAAAACAACTCCTTTAGCAAAACTCATTTCAGCTTGGATCTGTCTGCTTTTTAAGTATTCTAATAATTTATGGCCACTATATCCATTCTTTAGAGTCATTAAAAATCTACTCTTATCTATGCCATAGCCTTCTTTAATATTATTCTGTGATATTATACTAACCTTATTTAATTTATTAATTTTAATTCTATATTCTTCAGCTTTTTCTATTAACTCTTTATAATCTTCTTCTGCATAATTATCTAAATAATATCTAGCATAATCTAAAGAAGACATAATTAAGTAGGAAGGTGATGTTGTCATAAAAGCTCTTATGTAAAAGTTCAAATTATCATCTTCTACATTTGACAATAAATAACCTCCTTGAGTTAGGGCTGGAAGAGTCTTATGAGGACTTAGTATTACATAGTCTCCTAAAGCTGCTATAGATTTTGGTAATTCATCTGAAAATCCATAGTGTGCTCCATGAGCTGCATCTATAATAATTTTTAATCCCTTTTCTTTAAGTTCTTTAAATATTGATATATCTTCATAATAAATACCATAATAATTAGGATTAGTTAGTATTATTCCCCTTGGATTTTTAGCTATGCTTAATGTTTTAATAATCTCATCTTTCGATGGAGGCATAAAGATTCCAATTTTCTTATCTATAACTGCATCTATATAAATTGGTTTAAGTTTTCTTAAAATAAGGCCATTATATACTGACTTATGGCAGTTCCTTTCAACTAGAACCTCATCCCCCTCATTAAATGCCGAAAATATTGCTGATAAATTACTAGCAGTACTTCCATTTACAACAAAATACCCTCTTTTCACCTTATAAGCTTTAGCTAGTAAGTCTTCTGCTTCCTTAATTACGCCCTCTGGAGAATGTAAATTATCTAAAGGATCTACTTCGGTTATATCTAATTCCCCAAGGGTATTTCTAAACCTTTCTCCTAATCTATCCCTTAAAAACGCCTTTCCACTTTTATTTCCAGGCATTGATAAAATCAAATTATTTTCTTCTTTATAATCTAAAACTGCTTCTAATAAAGGTGCTTTTTTCATATTTACCTCTCTTAATTATAAATAATTTCAGTAGAACTATTTCTTAGTACTTTCTTAGCAACTTCTAATATTTCATTTATTGTAATATCCTCTAATCCTTCTATTTCATCATTATATATTTTATAATCATCAAACATAGTACTATAAGTAGAAAGTTCCTTAGCTGCAATAATATTTTGCTCTTCTCTAAATAACCTTTTTAGCTTTAAGGACTTACCTAAAGAAGAAATATCTACTTTAAAATTCTCATCTTCTATATTAATAATATCTCTTATACAATTATCTAATAACTCTATAGATTTATCTAATTTTTCTACTGATGTGCTAAAATTAACTTTATATAATTTTATATACTTTTCATAAGCAATCTTTGTTAACACATCATAAACTAATGAATTTTTAGTTCTTAAAGTATCAAATAGTATAGAATTAACCCCTTCTCCAAAGTATTCATTAAAAAGCCTAAAGGCTTTAAGTTCCTTAGAAGTTAGCTCATTAATTGGAAAAATACGTTGAACCCTAGCTATTTTAGCGCCTTCCTTTTTATCCCTATATATATTAAAATTACTTATTTCATAATCTATATTATCAACCACTTCTGAATTACTATTCTCTTCCCATATTGAAAAGTACTTCTTAACTACTTCTAAAATCCTATTAAATGGCATTGAGCTCACTATTGATATTGAAGTCTTACTAGGTGAATAGTTTTCCCTATAAAAACCCTTTATATCTTCTAGCTTTACAGAATTCAAATCATCTTTTCTACCTATTATAGGATACTTAATTCTTCTACTAGTAAAACTATTTAAGAATAGCTTATCTTCACAATATTGCTCTATTTCTTCATCCCACTCTTCAAGCTCTTCCTTAATTACTTCCATTTCTTCGCAAAAACCCTTTTTATCGAAAATAGGATTTATTATTAAATCAGAAAATAATTCTATTCCCCTTTCAAAGTCTTCATTAAGTAAAGTTCCATAATAAATTACATATGGATAATTTGTCATGGCATTTTGAAAAGCAAATATACTGCTTAATATCTTATTTATTTCTTCTTCTGACTTAGTCTTTGTTCCTTTATAAACCATATGCTCTGTTATATGTGCAAGCCCAAGCAAATCCTTTTCTTTACATGCTCCTGCATCTACAGAAATAGAGATAGATGTAAGCTTTGATGTTGTTTTTTTATAAATAACTTTAATATTATTATCTAGTATCACTTCCATAAAGAATCTACTCCTCCTTTATTACAATATAATTGTAAATTAAAAGCTGGCACTTGACTATTCAAATTCCAGCTTTTAATAATATTATTCTGCTTTTAATGCTATTGCGCATTCAATTCTTTTCTTTTGCATAGCACAACCAATTTCATAAGGTATATTCATATCACCATTAAAGTTTACATTGTTAGCTTGGCATCCTCCACTACAATAGAATCTTGCCCAGCAATCTCTACATTTTGGCTTATTATATATATGTGCCTTCTTAAACTTTTTACCAAGATCAGCATTATAAGTATCATCATAAATACTTCCTAACTTGTATTCTTCTTTTCCTACAAACTGATGACATGGATAAACTTCACCTTGAGGAGTTATAGCAACATATTCAAAACCAGCTCCACAACCTGAAATTCTCTTATAAACACAAGGTCCACCATTTAAATCTACATTGAAATGATAGAATTTGTATTCATCTTTGCCTTCTCTTTTTCTTCTTACCATATCTTCATAAAGCTTATCATAGTTCTTCATTATTTCAGGTAAATCTTCATTTCTAAGAGAAAGAGGATGTCCATCTTCTAATACTACAGGTTCAATAGAAACTTCTTTAAATCCTTCATTTACCATAGCCATTACATCTTCATAGAAATCTGTATTAGCTCTAGTAAAGGTACCTCTTACATAGTACATCTTACCTGGAGTTCTCTTTTCTATCATTTTCTTTATATTTGGAAGGATATCATCATAAGATCCAGAACCATCTACCTTAATTCTAACATTATCATTAACGCATTTTCTTCCATCTAATGATAATATAATATTCCCCATTTCCTTATCCATAAAGTCCATCATATCATCATTTAATAAAGTAGCATTTGTAGTCATGGTAAATCTAATATTTTTCTTCCATTCCTTTTCATTATCCCTTGCATACTTTATTATCTCTTTTATAGTGTCCATTATCATAGTTGGCTCTCCACCAAATAAATCTATTTCTATATTTCTTCTAGGACCACTTCTCTTAACAACGTAATCTATTGCTTTTTTTGCAGTTTCAATAGACATAACCCCTTTATGTCCATTATATTCTCCTTCATCTGCAAAACAATATTTACATCTTAAATTACAGCCATGAATTATATTTAAGCATACAGCCTTTATATAATCTCTATCATCCATTGATCCATGTGCTATATCTTCATATTGATCTTCAGAATATAATAAACCATCTTTAACTAGTTCCACCATTTCATCATAGGCTTCTACAATAGTTTTTTCATCATATTTACCTTTAAGTAATTCTATTATTTCTGATTTTTTCTTCATACCTTCATCATGAACTAAATCATATACAAGTTCATCTACAATGTGAACTGCTCCTGTATTAACGTCTAGTACAAAGTAATTCTCACCTTGCTTAAATTTATGTATTAATGACATTTTATTACCTCCAAAAGTTTATTAAAAAGTCAAGAAGCTGTCCCATAAGGACAGCCCAATTAATAATGAATAATTATTAATGTAATCCCTTAAGAATTATATTAATAAATTATCTTTCAAAACTCCTAAAGGAGTTTTTTCATTAATTTTAAATTTTTAATTATTCATTTTTAATTGGCTAACAGCTCCTTCTCTTAATTAATTTTCACACTCTAAGTTTGCAACTGTACATGAAGTTTTGCAAGCTGATTGACATGAGTTAGCACATTCTTTACAGCCTGGCTTAACTAAGCTGTTTTTAATGTTAGTCTTGTTGATTGTCTTAATATGCTTCATAATAATATCTCCCCTATATTACAAATTCTTTCCGATTATATCACAAAATATCGAATTTTTAAAGACAATATTTCCTTTATTCTTTATATTTTATACTATTATTTTAATTGTTTAAATATTCTTCAAACCTTCTTATATTATCTTTCTTTCCTATAACTACAATTAAGTCATTTTCCCTTAAAATATACTCCGGATCAACTTCAATCATAGTTTCTTCATCTCTCTCTACAGCTATTATATTTAAATTAAACTCATTTCTAATTTTAGATTTTAATATACTTTTACCATCTATTCTATTGGTTGCTCTTAATTCTTCTATATGAATATCATTATTTAATTCTATAAATTCTAAGGCTTCTTCATTAAGTAATCTATTTGCAATTCTTATGGCCATATCATTTTCAGGATAAACTATTTCTGCTCCTATCTTCTTTAATACAAGTCCTTGCTCGTAAGTATTAGCTTTAGAAATAACCCTCTTAACTCCCATATTAATTACGTTTAGAGTAGTTAATATACTTACATCAATCTTTTCTCCAATACATACAAACACTGTCCCACAATTTTGTATCCCTGTTTCTAATAGAGTTTCTTTATTTAAATTAGTCACAACAAAAGCATTTTCTGTATATGATCTAATTTGCTTTACTTTATTTTCATCACTATCTAATACTACAACATCTTTTCCTGCTTCAATTAAAGTTTTAGCTAAGGCAAATCCAAATCTACCTATTCCTATAATTCCAAATTCTACTGCTGGTTTAAGATTAAACATAATATTTCCCCCTATCCTATAATTACTGCTTCTTCTGAATAAGAAGCACCTTGAGTTTGTTTAAAGGACCAAATAGTTGCCATAGTCATAGGTCCAAGTCTACCGATAAACATTATTACAGATAAAATTATCTTACTAGGATCAGTTAAATCTGGTGTTATTCCAGTAGATAATCCAACTGTACCAAAGGCACTAGTAGTTTCAAATAATAATTGCATAAATGAGTAATTTGGCTCTAAAACACTTAACATAAATGTACCCATGCAAACTACTAATAAAGCCAAAATTATTAAATTAAAAGCCTTAATTATTGTATTAGCAGGTATTTTTCTCTTAAAAGCAGTACAGTACTTATTAGTTGCTGTGCTATAAATACTTCTAAATAGAGTAAACATTGTAGTAGTCTTTATACCCCCACCTGTAGATCCAGGTGAAGCACCAATAAACATTAAAATTGTTAAAGTAAATAATCCTGCATTTGTAAAGTTACTTAATGGATAAGTACTAAATCCTGCTGTTCTTGCTGAAGTACTAAAGAAAAAGGCTCCAAGCCATGAAATATCTTCAGTTGCCTTTAAGAATACAGTTCCAACTATAAGTAAGAAGGCAGTCATTACAATAACTACTTTAGTATGTAAACTAAATTTACTAAACTTTTTATACACTATTATTTCTCTAATTACTAAAAATCCTAATCCACCAAATATAATAAGTCCACAAGTTGTGAGGTTTAACAATATATTACTTTGGTACGGTATTAAATTCTGAAGGCCTCCTAATATATCAAAACCTGAATTATTAAAGGCTGCTACCGAATGGAAAACACTAATTCCTAAAGCATCCAGTGGACTGTAGTCTTTTGAAAAGACTATATAGCTTAATATAGTACCTACTAATTCAAAGCTTAAGGTCATAATTAATACTGCTTTAACTAACCTAACTAAACCTTGCATTGTATCTAAGTTCATGGATTCTTTTATAAGCATTCTTTCCTTAATACCTACTTTTTTACCCATAAGTAATATGACCCCAACGCCGACTGAAGTTACTCCAAGTCCTCCAATTTGAATTAAAAGAGCTACTACAGTTCGTCCAAAAACAGTAAAAGTATCTGCTGTATCAACTGCTATTAATCCAGTAACACAAACTGCACTAGTTGAAGTAAATAAAGCATCTACAAAGGTGACAGTTTGTCCATCTCTTATTGAAATAGGTAATTTCAATAAGAGTGCTCCAATCAAAATAACTGAAAAAAACCCTAAAACAATAATTCTACCAGGGCTTATTTTCTTTAATGCTCCCATAATAAAGATCTCCTTCATAATATAAGTAATATTCTATGTCGTATCCATTTTATCAATTTATGCTTAATTATATATTCCTAAAATTTTACTGTCAATTTCTTTATTTTTACCGAAATTCTCTTAATTTAGCCCTGAAATGTAAATAAATCAAATTAGTTTTCATTTAATTATAAAACATCACAAATACAAGGATTTTCAATTAACATTTAGTAATTAATAATCAATAGTTAAGGTGAAAATTTAGACAATTTAAATTTTTGAAATAAATCATTCATTTCTATAATTCTCATTACTTCCCACAAAATTTAAACAAGTTAAATTTTTATATTAAAGCTTTCTTATTCTCAATTTTATGCGTTATTTTAAAGCTTTAACCCTAATAAAAAAGACCGCAGAGATTTAAATTAAAATAAATCTCTACAGTCTCTATACTCTAAAAAAACATATTACAAATTAATATTATAATCAAAAATGAAATTAAAAACTCTTTAATTCAGTGATTTTGGACAAATCACATCCTCAATTATTCATTGTTAATTATTAATTATCAATTGACCTTATTCTTCCCATCCTTCAGGGAACTCAGCATTATGGTAAACTTCTTGAACGTCATCATCATCTTCAAGTAAGTCTAACATCTTTTGGAACTTCTTAGCATCATCTTCATTTAGTTCAGTATAAGTATCTGGTATCATCTTGACTGCTGCTTCTAAGAACTCTAATCCTTCTGCTTCTAAAGCTTCTCTTACTGTACCAAAATCTTCTGGTGTAGTAGTTATTATAAATACTTCTTCTTCAGCTGCAAAGTCTTCAGCTCCAGCATCTAAAGCAAGCATCATTAATTCATCTTCATCTTTATCTTCTTTTTCTATTACTATTTCGCCTTTTTCTTGGAACATAAAGCTAACGCAACCTGTTGCTCCCATGTTTCCGCCACCTTTAGTGAAGGCACTTCTTACATTTCCAGCTGATCTATTTTTATTATCTGTTAAAGTTTCAACTATAACTGCAACTCCTGATGGACCGTAACCTTCATATACTATACTTTCATAATTTACAGCTGAAAGTTCTCCTGACGCTTTCTTTATAGATCTTGTTATTGTATCATTAGGCATATTTGCAGCCTTTGCTTTAGCTATTACATCTCTTAATTTCGGATTTGTGTCGGGAACAGGGCCTCCATTTTTAACTGCTATTACTATTTCTTTACCTAACTTCGTAAAGATTTTTCCTCTTTTTGCATCTGCTTTTCCTTTTTTATTTTGAATATTATGCCACTTTGAATGTCCTGACATTTTGATTCCTCCCAACATTAATCTAAAATTATTAACACAGTGGAATTATATCATAATTATTTTTTTATGACAAATATTCTAAATAAGACTACCCTTCAAGCTAGGGGGGATATACAATCCACTTGAAGGGTAGTTAATCTATCTAATTAAATCAATATGCTTATTATTCATAAATCTTTGAATATCTTCTACTCCAAGTAATGGACTATCTCCATATGTAGTATGAGCTAATACCCCACTGCAAGTAGCAAATTCTATTATTTCTTTTTTATCAAAATTATGCAATATTCCATGTATTGCTCCTGCTGCAAAGCCATCTCCCGCACCAACTCTATCATAAATGGTTAATTCATATTCATTACTTATAATAAAGTCATGGTCATCTAATAAATATCCCTGAAGAAACTGTTTTTTATCTTTATTTCTTCTTTTTGTTCCAAATATAATATCTATATTATATTTCTTCCTCATAGAGTTTAATATAAATTTTGTTTTATCATTTTCTTTTAAATCCTCTGGTGCCTTTATTCCTAATAGTAATTCACCATCCTTTTCTCCTGCAAAAACTATATCGCTTAATCTCAATATCTTTTCATACTCTTCTCTTGCTATCTCCTTATCTTTTTCCTTCCAAAGAGATACCCTAAAATTACAATCAAATATTACTTTTAATTTTTTTTCTTTTGCTTTTTTTGCAAAAGTATATACTAAATTTCTTACATTTTCATTCATTGACAATGCAATGCCACATAAATGCAAACAGGATTTTCCTTCTAGCAGATTTTCAATTTCATAATCTTCAATAGTACTCTTTGCAAAGGAACTATCTTTTCTATTCATATAGGTTACTCTTGATGCTCTGTCTCCTATACCCATCTCTAAGAAATAGATTCCTAAGTAATCATTTTTAAATAATATACAATCATCTCTAATACCTAATTTCCTTAAATTAGCTGCAGCTGCATATCCAACATTATTATCTGGAAGAGTTGTTGCTAAATATACATTATTACCCATCTGATATAGTCCTGATAGTATGTTAACTCCTGTTCCTGTATATAGAAAATTTAATGATTCACTTTGAGTTAATAGTTTATAGTCTGGAGGCATAAGCCTCATCATCACTTCACCAAAAGCTAAAATATCCATTTTATCCCCCTACCATATTATTAAACTAACTTTTTCATTATAGATAAAAGCTTCTTAACATCTTCTACTTTAGTATCTCCTGTTTCTTTATTGACAATTGATGTATAAACGTGAGGTACTACTTTCTTCACGCCCTCATCTAGCGCTATTTTTACTATTTCCTCAAAATTAGATAAATCTATTCCTCCTGTTGGCTCCATAATAAAATCTAATTCTGCACAGGCTTTACATACCTCTTTATATTCATCTTTTGTTTTTAATCCACCCATCGGGAAAAACTTAACTGAGCTACATCCCATATCTTTAAGCATTTGAATAGCAGTTCTAACTGGTATTATTCCATCTTCAGCCTTAGAGCTTAAGGGACCTGTAGATACTTTTACAAATCCAACTTTACCACTTGGTGATATTAATCCATTAACTAATGTTTCACTTTGTCCAAGTAGCCCTCTAGTATATCCAATTCCAGTGAACACTTGATTTACATGTTGTGGTTGAACTTCTTTTGATATTTCAGCAACCATCTTCCATTGATTAGGATCTCCAGCTCCTAGTCCTACTGAAATAGAATTATTTATTTCTTTACTATAAATTTTCATATCTTCTACTGCTTCTTCTACAGTATTATAATTTTTTGATAAAAGTCCTGCTAAAACATGACCTTCAGCTGCTTTATAAACTTCTCTAGCATTTTCTATAGAGTTTACTAAAACATTTAAACATATTTTGTCCTTATAAAAATTTGCTTTTAAACTCATAACAACATCCCCTAAACCTTTAGTATTTCTTTTATTTTTGTTAGTATAATATTTAACTCATCATCACTAACGTCTCTTATATCTATTTCTATTTTCCCTAAACTTGCTTTATAATCTCTTGTGTATATTTTTATTTCTCCACTTTTAAGTCTTTTGATAATATCAACTGCTGAAATTTTAGTTATATTTTCATCAAAGAAAATTTCACTTCTTAATATAGCTCTTCCAGCTTCATCTCTTTTATTTACAGCTTGTACTCCATTTATTTTATTTAATTCTAGGTTAAAGTTATTTAATCTTTCTTCTTGTTCCATAATAGAGAGTTTATTTTTATTTATATATATTTCAATTGCTTTAGTTAGTCCAAGTATATTTTCTTTTCCAATTTTCATTACTCTTCCTATACCATTACCTTGAAGTTTTAAATTATTTATAAACTCTCTTTTTCCTATTACTATTCCTGATGTTGGTCCTTCTAAAGCTTTAGTTCCACTATAAATAACTGCATCAGCCCCTAGATTATAATACTTTATTAAATCTTCTTCTGCTGCTGCATCTACAATTACTGGAAGGTTATATTTTTTACCTATTTCAATATAATCATCTATATCTAAAATTCCTTTTTGGACACAATGGTGAGACTTAATATAAATTAAAGCTGCAGTATTGTCATTTATTAATGCCTCTACATCTTTAATTTCACATTTATTACTATAGCCAGCCTCTTTTATCCTTCCACCACCCATACTTATTGGTATATCTATAGCTGTTCCGTAATTAATAATGTGTCCTTTTGGGATAATAATTTCTCTTTTATTATTATCTTCATTATATAAATTCATAATTAAACTGTAATCCTCTTTAGAAATAGCAGCAGCTATACATTGAGCTATACCACTTGATGCACTTGATACTATATAAGAAGCTTCAACATTTAATATCCTACTTATATATTCTCCAGTCTTATCTAAAAGGTCCTTTACTTCATAAAAGTTACTTGCTCCTTCTTTCATATAAGATAGCACATCAGAATTTACCCTTGAACCTCCTAATATAGTCATCTTACCTGAGGCATTAATAACTTTCTTCACATTAAATTTTTCATAAATATTATCGCTCATACTTACTCCTTGTCTATTTCAATATACTCTCCTTTTAAAATTACAGCTAAAGGCTTAAAATGCTCTAAGGCAACCTTCTTATTTCCATTTGAATCAACAAGTTCCTTTTCTCCTTTAACTATATCAAAGATAGTTATATCTGAAATAAATCCCTCTTTTAATTCTCCAAATCCTTTAAGACCTAATATTTCAGCCGGATTTTTAGTAACCATTTTTATAACTTCTTCTTTTTCATAACCTATGGTTAAGGCTTTTGTCATAGTGGTTGCTAAATCGAATACTGGTCCATGTAACCTATTTCTTTGGTAAATATCTGTACTTATGCTATGGCACTTAATTCCATTATACTTTGCCACTTCAGCAACCTTAAAATTAAAACTATCTTTTCCATGAGCTATATCAAAATATACACCTTTTTCATAGGCCTTAATTGCTTCTTCTTTTATAAAATTTTCATCTTTTAGTATTCCATTTGCTTTACCATTAAAAATATGACTCACTATATTTCCTTCTTTAAGTTCATCTAATATTTCCTTTAAAATTGGAGGCTCCGATCCTATATGAACCATTAATGGTAGTCCAGTTTCTTCACTTGCCTTCTTAGCTATTTTTAAAGGAATAAGTCCATTATTACCAACAACAGTTTTACTAATCCTAGCTTTTACTCCAACTATAAATTCTTTATACTTTTCTACTGCATTCATTAATAAATCTACTTTTAAATTATCTAAATTTGATAGCTCATCTTGACTTTTAATCCCTTGTCTTGCAATATTTATAAAGGCAAAAACCCTAGTTTTAACACACTTACTTTGTTTATAAAATTCTTCTATTGTATCAGCTCCTGCCGTTCCTGCATCAACAACTACAGTAACACCTTTTTTATATCCAATTTCATCAGCATCATCAGAATATAGCTTAAATTTGTTAAAACAATGAGTATGCATATCTATCCATCCAGATGAAATGTATTTTTCTCCTTTTAAATCAATAACTTTTTTGCCTTCTAAGTCTTCTATATTTTCACTTACTCTTAGAATCTTGTCCTCTTCTATTTCTATATCTATTAGATTTCCATCAATTAATCTTCCATTTTTTATTAATACCTTCATGACTATTTCCTCTTATATTCTACTATTTTAAACTTGCTCCAAGGATTAATAAAATCTAATAACACTAATTCCTCTTCTCTTATTCTTCCGACTTTATTCTTCCTTTTATCTTCTGAATCCAATAGAGCTATTTGAAGCTCCCCTTTGTACTTTCCAAAGTTATTATTTCCAATTAATATATCACCTTTTTTAAAGCTTATATCATTATTATGAATTTCCACATTATCTTTACTATACTTATTCCTAACCTCAGTACTTCTTACAACTTCGTGTGTAATGTCCCCTCTTCTATAATGTTGTTCATTTAAGATAATTTTTCTTTCAACCTCAGTTGTTTCTTCTAATATTTCAACAGATAATTCTATTTGATATCTATTTACCTTAGATAGTGCTTCTAATTCCTCTTCAGATGCATATGCATTCCCAATAATCACATCATCAATTAATTCTGTTGCAAATAAATGCTTAGCTTGTACATCTATAGGTAAGTTTCTATGTTCTTCTAATGTACATAATCCATCATTTATATCCCAAGGTCCAATCTTACCTTCCTTAGAAGTTATAAACGCAGCTGTTCTTAACCCATATTTTTTAAATCTTTCTGAACACTTAATGAAAAAATCATAAGGAAGCCCTGTCCCCTTTTGAGGATAGAAATTATGACATCCATATATAAAAGGCTTATTAGGTTTATAGGTAATAATATTATCTATATAAGCTACATCATTACTCATATTTATTTCTATTCTCAAGTTATAAGGATTAAATGATATCTTTGCTTCCTTAGAACCATCAAAACCTACATCTAATCTAATACCAAAAGCACCTAAATCATTAAAAAAGCTTAAATCATCATAAGATATAGAATATTTATCAAAAATATTCGGTGCTATATCTAAAATGACTTCAAATCCTCTCTCATTTGCATAAGTAATAATTTCCTTAAATGTTCTTTTCACCTCTTCAATTGATTTATTTGCTGAAAGTAAACACATAAATATTCTTTTAAAACCATATTTTTTTGCTAAATCAATATATTTCTTATCCTCTTCTATAATAGAATGTTCTGGATATATTGATATTCCTAATCTTCTTTCCATCTTAATCCTCCAATACTGCCTTTGGTCTATGTCTAAAATAGACTATAATAAAACATCCTTCCACAATACTTCCATAAATTAATAAGTAAAATCCAAATTCAAATAACACTGCTATAGTCAGTAAAGCAAATGTATATAAAAAGCTATAGACAATTACTTTCCCTAACTTAAACTTAGGTGGACTCTTTTTGAACTTTCTTTCTAATAATATATTTGTTACAAAAAAAGTAATTATCATAAATACAAAGGTAATTGTTCTAACCATATTTATTAGTGCTGCCTCACGAAGATTCCAAATTAAGAATTAAAAGTTAAAAATGAAAAATTATCGATGTAATTCTTACAGAATTACTAAAATTAATTTCTTTTTAAAACTCCCTCGGGAGTTTTTTCATTAATTTTTCATTATACATTCTTAATTTTTCATTCTGCGACAGCACCTCCCTCCTTTATTTAATTTCTTCTACTTCATGCAATGATTCCTTAGATAATTGTTGCTTTTCAAACATCTTAAAGAATGGATAATATATTAGTAATGCAATAATAAAGTTAATTACCACCAATACTCCTGCCATTATGCTCCAATTGGTACTCATAACTGCTGCAATTGGTGATGGCATGGTAAATGGTAATCTTGCCATCATAAGTGGAATAACTCCCGTTACAATTAAAAAGTAGGACAAAGTAGTTACTACTAATGGAGCTACAATAAATGGAATTGCAAGTACAGGATTCATTACTATTGGTGCTCCAAATATTATTGGTTCGTTTATATTAAATAAGCCTGGTAATAATGATAATCTTCCTAAGCTCTTTAAATACTTAGATCTTGATGTCAGGAATAAGAAAACTAAAGCTAAGGTAGTTCCAGCTCCTCCAATCCATACAAACCATTGTAAGAATTGTTCAGTGAATATATTAGGTAGGCTAGATGCAACAACTCCATTTGTAAACTCTGTCATATTTTCTGCAATAGATACGTCCCATATTGGCCTTATAACAGGTCCCATAATGGCTGGTCCATGAATACCAAGCACCCAGAAAAACGTTATCAAAAATACTGTTAGTAATCCACCAAATAGACTATTACCAGCTAGTACATCTTTTAAAGGCATAAGTAGCTTTGATAAAAGAGCACTTATATCGAAATTTAAGAAATGTCTTAAAACCCAAAATAAAACTATAATAACTAAGGCAGGTAATAAAGCTGCAAAGGAATTAGACACTTCTGGTGGCACTCCCTCTGGCATTTTAATAGTTATATTTTTTTGCTTCATTATCCTATATATTTCAATTGAAATTATTGAAGCAACTATTGCTCCAAATAAAGAACTAGAACTTAAGCTTGCGATATTTAAGTACCTTCCACTTGTTATAACACCCTCAACAGTTTGAGTAACTTGTACAGGTACTACTGTTGAAATTAAAAATCCTACAGTTGCAAGCAAACCGCCTCCAACCTCATCCAAGTCATAACTTTTAGCTAAGGCTGCACCCATACCATATGTGGCATATAAAGCTAATATACCAACGGTAAATCTAAACGGTACATCTATTATGGCCTTATACGGTTCTATAAACTCTGCATAACCTGTTATCGGTAGATTTAATAAAATAACAAAGAATGATCCTACGATGGTTAAAGGCAAAGTAGCTACTATTCCCTGCCTTATAGCTCTCATATGTCTTTGATTGCTCATTTTAAAAGCAACTGGCATTAGCTTGGCCTCAATCCAACCCATAAATTTTTCCATTTTCTCTACACCCCATTCATTTATTGAATAATTCCTTTTACGAATTCATTATAACATTATAATGTTTTGATGTAAACATTATAATGTTTATTTTTTCTAATTATTTTTTTAAATTTAACTCTATAAATAAGGACAAAAAAAAGAGCTCTATTTAAGCTCTTCTTTTACACTTTATAATTAATAACATATTTATGAATTCTTGTATTATAGTGAGCCAACGATACTTCTATAACATTATTATCAGCATCATAAGTTACTCTTCTTCTTCCAAGAGTTGGTCCATCTTCTAATTCTAATTCATTTAAAATATCAATGCTTGGATAATCAATATAAAACTCATCATGAAAATTATTTATATGAAATCCACTTCTATATAACTGCATATATATAGAAAAGTTATTTTCATCTTCTATTTTATCTAAAGCTAAGTTTTCTGGTAGAAAATGAGTAAAGTAAATATAAGGCTTCCCATCTAGATAATATATTCTAGTTACTTTCAAACAATTCTCACCAAAATAATTGTAAAGTTCATCTTGTGGAAGTAAGTTCATTTGTGTAAAGGTGGTTTTTTCCTTCCTTAGGGTATACCCTTCTTGATTTAATATATTTGAAAAGGAATCTCCCTTGGATAATTTATTAAAGATACTATTACTAATAACAGTGGTTCCTTTTCCACTTCTCTTAGTTACATAACCTTCCCCTTCAAGCAATTCTATTGCCTTTCTAACAGTAATCTTACTCACTCCGAATTCCTTTTCTAATTCAATTTCAGTTGGAATGAAGTCTCCTATTTTATAGTATCCATTTATGATCTTTTCCTTAATTACTTCCATTACTGTTATATATAATGTACTATTCTTACTCATTACTCCTCCTCCACTTTATATTGCTTTATAAAGTCTATTTTCTTCTTTAAAGTAAATATCCTCATCTTCTTTTTTAATCGCTATTTTACCGCTTGAAGCTTCTATTATTTCCTTTTCTATTTCTTCTGATATAGAATTCTCAGCAATGCTACTTAAAACTACTTTATCCGTATATTCTATATCTTCAATATGCCAGTTTCTTTCATTAAATATATATTGTATCTTGCCTAGCATATCGTATTCCATAGTAAATATAAGCTTTACTCCTCTGACTTTTTCTACTACTTTAGCTGCTTTAATAGCAATTGATGCTCCTTTAGTGTAAGCTCTAGTTAGACCACCAGCACCTAATAAGATACCTCCATAATATCTAGTTACTACTATTGCACAATCAGTAACATTACTTTTCTTCATGACTTCCAATATAGGAATACCTGCAGTACCTTGTGGTTCTCCATCATCACTATATCTTTGAATACCCATATTTTCACCTATTACATAGGCATAACAATTATGAGTAGCTTGTTTATGCATAGTTTTTATTTCATTAATAAAAGCCTTTGCTTCCTCTTCACTTTCACATCTTTTAGCATAACCTATAAACTCAGACTTTTTCTCAATAAATCTATCTTCACCATAATTTCTTACTGTAGTATAACTCAAGATAGTTCCTCCTTGATAATTTCAAATCCTCTAATTATTTTTTCCTCACTAGTTTGTGAAAAGCTAATTCTAAAATTATAATCTCCACTAACTGAATCCTTAAAGAATATAGCACCAGGAGTTATATAAACCCCTCTCTTTTTAAGCTTATAAAATAATTCCTTAGAATTAATATTTTTATTCTTTATTTCTAAATAAAAATATAATCCTCCTTTTGGATCAATATAGTTAATCTTATCCTTTAACTCTTTTTCAATTAAGCTTTTCATTAAATTATATTTCTTAATATATTCTGCCTTTTGAAAATCTATATTTTTCTTCCAATAACCTTTACTAATGTATAATTCAAGTGCTCTCTGCATTAAGCTTGAAGTTGTGATATCCGTATTAATCTTAGATCTTTGAATACTTTCATTAAATGATGTTGGTGTAATCATATATCCAAGTCTAATTCCTGGTAGAAATACTTTCGAGAAACTTTTTAAATATATTACTCTATCGTATCTATCTAATTTTTTAAAAGGTTCATGTACAATATTATTATCATAAATAAGTTCAGATAAATAATCATCTTCAATAATATAAAAATCATACTTTTTAGCTAGCTCTAATATCTTTAACTTCTTTTCTCTGCTATAACTAACCCCAGTCGGATTATGGAAATAGCTCATAGTAAAGAAACAACTTATTTTATTCTTCTTAAGAATTTCTTCAAAGGCTACTATATCTACTCCATCAATCTCTAGATCCACTTCAAAAATATTAGCTCTTCTCCACTTAAATACAGAAATAGCTCCTCCATAAGTAGGCTTTTCTACTATTACATTATCATTTATATTTACTATAGCTTTAGATGCAATATCTATACCCTGTTGAGCTCCAGATACAATAAGAATATTGCTTAAATCTAGTTCATCCTTCCAAAAAGATTTATTAATTGTTTCTCTTAAATTATCATAACCTAAAGCTTCCTTAGCTATTAATGCATTAGCACCATCTCTATCTAAGACTTCATTTAAAACATCTTTAAATTCTTTAACAGGGAAATAAACTTCTGAGTTAGTCTCACCTGTAAAATCAATAACCTCTTCCAATCTTTTTAGAGATAAATTTTTAATTATTTTTGAATACTCTCTGTTAAATAAAGAAATAACTTCTTTTCTCTTTGCATATGTTCCTGAACCAACTTTTTGATATGCATATCCATCAGACTTAAGCTTTTTATAAGCATTTACTATTGTAACCTTGTTTACTCCCAAAATCTCTGTTAACGCTCTTATAGTTGGAAGTTTCTCGCCATCTTTTATTTTCTTGCCATCTATCAACTTTTTTATATAATTAGCGATTTGAACATATTTAGGAATTTCCTCTTCAAAGATTATATTATAAAGATCTTTCATAATTCCCCCAAAAATAATTATTCTTTATATTTATATACATTTTCCATTGACAATAAAATGCCCTTAGCATCTCTAAACTCTCTTTTTTCTTTAATTAAAATATTATTTTTATTTAATACCTTTAAAATTTCTTCAGTTTTTATCTTAAAATTTTCAAAGTAACTATTATTATCAATTTCAAAAGCACTTAGCGCCTTATGCTCATTTTTAATAAAATCTATCATTTCTTTAGCAGCCTTTGTAATATTATACTCTATATAATCTTCCATATAATTCAATAAGGATTTCATACTATTCTCAGTAGCTTCTTTATACAAAAGATTCTGGACTCTAATATTTAAATCATCATTTAAATTACACGCCATACTTAAAGAATCTTTAGTAACTGTATATCCATTTATGCTTAAATAAAGCATTGAAAAGTTATTTAAAGCTCTAATTAATAATTCATGAGCTGTGTTTCTATTTCCTTTACTTAAGTACTTTTTACATATTCCAACTTCTTTATAAAAGCTTCCTAAGTAAACTAAATTCCATCTTCCTTTATCTTCATCTATCATATATAGTACTTGTTGGTTTAATTCATTTATCTCACTATCTATTGAGTATATTAGCTTAGAAGACATTAAATAGTTTTTAATTAAATCTCTCTTGCCAGCAGACTTTAAATACTTCTTAAAACTATCCTTACTAAGGAACTTAATATGTATTGGTATATCTAAAACTTCTGAATAAATATCTCGTATCTTATCAAAATCATCTTTGTATATTACAAATAAATCTATATTTGATCCTTCCCATAAATCACCTGATACCATACTACCAAATACAAAAATTGAAATAACGTTAGGGTTTTTCTTTAAAATTTCTGTTATTTCTAAATATGCATTTTGGTATTCTGCTACTGATTTTGCCATTACTCATCCCCCTTATAATAAATTGTATATAATTCAATAATATTTTTACATTTTATTAAGTTAATTCGTATCTAAAATATTTCAATTATGTAATTACATAATTACTTAATAATGTAGATTGTTTATTGAAACATATGTATTATTACAATTTATTATATAAAAAAACTGCAACAAAGTCTAACCTTCATTGCAGCGTTTCTTGCACCTTTTATCTATAATAATATATTAATTACAAAATCCTTTGATTTATTATAGCTTTCATCATCTACTTCAACTAACATGTAACTACCATTATCTCTATATTCCTCTTCTAAAACTCTTCCATTTCTATGAAGATATGAATTTATATCACTTCTATCATAAGGAATTAAATATTCACATTTTTTCATTTTATAAGGTAGTTTTTCTTCAATTAAGGATAATAACCCATCAATGTTTAATCCTTCTTTAGCAGAAATTTCTATAGTTTCATATTCCTTAGTAGCTTCTTTTATTGCATTTAAATTCTCTTTAGAGGCCATATCTATTTTATTTAAAACTAAAATAGTATCTTTATCGTTGGCACCTAATTCATTAAGTACATCTTCTACAGCCTCAATTTGTTCTAAAGCACTATCAGAAGATGCATCTACAACGTGGCAAAGCAAATCTGAATATATTACTTCTTCTAAAGTAGACTTAAAGGCTTCTACTAAATCATGTGGTAGCTTCCTAACAAACCCTACTGTATCTGTTATAGTTACAACTCCCTTATTTTTTAAGATAATAGATCTAGTAGTAATATCTAATGTAGCAAATAGCATATCAGCTTCAAAGACTTTTTCTTTACCTTGAACTTCTTTTTGAGCTGCAACATCACATAACTTATTTCTAAGAGTTGACTTACCTGCATTAGTATAACCTACTAAAGAAACCTTAGGAATACTTTCTTTATTTCTTTTCTCCCTTTGTACTTCTCTAGTTTTCTTAATTTTCTTTAATTCATCATTCAAATCATAAATAGTTTCTCTTATATGTCTTCTATCAGTTTCTAACTTCTTTTCTCCAGGACCTTTAGTACCTATTCCTCCACCTGTTCTTGAAAGCATAGTACCTAAGCCTTGTAATCTACTCATTCTATATTTTAGCTGAGCTAATTCTACCTGTATTTTAGATTCCTTACTTCTTGCTCTTCTTGCAAATATCTCTAGTATTAATGTAGTTCTATCTATAACTTTTGCTCCTAAAGCTGCTTCTAAATTTCTAACTTGTGAACCAGAAAGTTCATCATCAAATATTATTAAATTAGCATGCTTGCTTTGTCTTAAAGATGCTATTTCAAAAACCTTACCCTTACCTATATAAAAAGCTGGATCAACTTTACTTCTACTTTGATAAACTAAATCTAATACTGGAATATCACAAGCTTTAGTAAGTTCTCTTAATTCCTCTAGGCTTTCTTTAGTATCAGAGCCAACTAAAATAGCCTTTTCTCCTTGCTCTTCAGTTATTTCTTTTTCTTTTATTAATCCTTCAATATGTTGAATCTTATCTAAAATATTTATAGATAATAATTCATCTAATGATAAGTTTAATTTTTCTTCATAATCTAATAAATCATCAGTAATTGTTATCATACCAAGAGAATAATCGGTTATCTTACCATCATAAACTCCAATTGCTACAATAGCATCTAGTTTAAGTTTTAATAATGCTGATAAATCTAACGCAGATAAATTAGAATATCCATTTGGATGAGTATGTATTACTCTAACACCAGATAATCTTCTTTCTCTAATATCTATCATTCCTATTTCAACAGAAGTTGAATCTCCTATTGTAACTGAAACAACCTTTCCTCTTCTATCTATAGCAACGCTAATTTCCCTTTCAATAAAAGATGAAAGTCTTGATATAGTTTCAATTATATCGTTGCTACAAACTTCATCTTTTAATACCTTTGCTCTATATAAGCCTTCAAGTTCTTCTAAGAAAGCTTTTTTTACTCCATCAATATTACCAAATATCATATATATCACCCTACTTTATAACATATTAGGTCTGTCACATAAAAAGTAATAATTAGAAATTGAAAAATATATTCTTTAAACTCATTTATGAGTTTTTTCATTAATTTTTAATTCTTAATTTTTAATTCTTAATTGTGCGACAGCACTCTATACTTTGTATTAATTATGTTTATATTATAAGTTATTGTCAAGTATTTATCCCATAACATCTATCCTGCTAGATTAAATATCGAGTCGTCCTCATTAAAAGTATTAACATTAAATAAAAAAAGTACTTCTTCTATATCATTGTTCTTTAAAAACTCTGAAACAGAATCTTTATAATATCTTAAATCCATAAGAAAAATATCTCCATAATTTTCAGTTAAAAATGGAACAAAGTTATTTGCATATGAATCTTTAATTATCAATATTTTCTTGTCTATATTTTTATCTGATTCTATTTCTATAAGCGGATGATTTCCATCAAGAAATACCTGATATTTATCTTTAGTATGAAGTTTTTCACTATTAAATAAGCTTGTTTCCTTTTTCTGTTCTGTAACATAATTAACTAATAGATTTTCATTATTAGGAATATATAATTTTAACTTATCTTTATTTACCCCATATAGTCCAACCTTTGAGGATAGACTACCATAAAAATCCTTAGATGCTACTATGCTCTGAAAATCTTCTTTATCAGTGGCTTCTATTCCTGCTTCTTCACAAAAAGCCTTATATCCTATATATGCTCCGTCTACTGTCCAGTGATGATCTGTTTTGAAGTAAATATATTCATCTTTATATTCTTTAAGCTTATCATATACTTTAATAAATTTAATATCTTCTGATATATTACTCTCTACTTGCTTAATATATTCAATCTCATCATCAACAGGTGAATACTTTGGTAGCTTATCATCTAAAATACTTGTGGCAGTAGGTACTAACATGAAGTTAATCTTTAGATTGCTATTAGATTCCTTAAATTCATTAATTACATTTACTTTATTAAGTAAATCATCATTTGAAGCTATTTTAAAATCCTCTAATAATTGATTATCTTTACCTATATATACATTATTTATTTTATTTTTTCCTAGCATTAATTCAATTCTTGATTTAAATGAAATAAAGTTTGTCCTAAAGAAAAATTGGTCTGCAACATAACTATTTAAGTTTTCAGTATAATCTTCTGATAGAATTTTAGGTCTACTTTGCAAATTCCTATTCTCGATCTCTGAAAACTCTTTATCTGATTTAATAAAATTTGCTATCACAAAAAATACTAATGTTACTATAAAGATACAAGATAATAATAAGAAATATCTTTCATTAAACTTTATAATATTTCTAGTAACAAATTTATTATTTTTCCTTTTAAAATTTTTCATATGTATTCACCTTACTTCTAAAATCTAAAGTATAAAAATGGATTGTAAGTTTCTGATACTAAATAAGCTATACTTACTATAAATATACTAAATTCTATAAATACTGTTAGCATCAAATCATTTCTATTAAAAACCTTCTTAATTTTTTCAATAGTCTTTTTTAAAATATCTGTAGATACCACTATAGAAATTATTATTAATATTATATTGGTATTAAATAAATATAATCCTAATCTATCAAAAGCAATATTCCCAGATCCAAACATCACTTTTATATAATCAATTGCTGATCTTATATTATTAGCATCGAAGAATACCCACCCTATTATAACAATTATCATAGTATATAAATGACATATAAATTTAGGTAACTTATTTAATATATGCTTTAAATAAACTTTTTCAAAATATAATATAAATCCAAAATAAAAACCCCAAATAATAAAATTCCAACTTGCCCCATGCCACAATCCAGTTGTTAGCCATACAATAATAATATTTCTAAATTGAATTAGAGGTCCTCTCCTATTTCCTCCTAATGGTATATATAAATATTCCTTGAACCAGCTACCAAGGGATATATGCCATCTTCTCCAAAATTCAGTTATGCTTTTTGACATATACGGATAGTTAAAGTTTTCTAAGAAATTGAAACCAAACATTTTTCCAAGGCCAATAGCCATATCAGAATAACCACTAAAATCAAAATATATCTGAAGCGTGAATGCTACAATACCTATCCATGCCGTTAACAAAGATAACTCATTAATATTTATAGCCTTTACTTCCATCCAAATGCTCCCTAAATTATTAGCTATTATAACCTTCTTTGCTAAACCTAAAATAAACCGTTCAACACCTTGTCCAAATATGTTTATTGTTATTTTTCTATCTTCTATTTCTCTTTCTATATCCGAATACTTTACAATAGGCCCTGCTACTAGTTGTGGAAACATCAGTACATATAAAGAAAAATTTATTATATTTCTTTGAGGTACTACCTTTCCTCTATAAACATCCACTATATAGGAGATTAATTGAAAAGTATAAAATGATATTCCTAATGGCAGAGAAATTTCTCTTATTTTTAAATTAATATTAAAAATTATATTTATATTTTCTATTAAAAAAGAATAATATTTGAAAAATACTAGTACAGTTATGTTAATTAATATAATAGTAAAAAGAATCAACTTTTTCTTTTCAATATTACGTCTATTTTTATAAATTAGTATTGATAAAATATAATTTATTATCATACTAACAATTATTAAAAAAATATACCTTGGTTCGCCTAATGTATAAAATATGATACTAAAAATTAATAATATTATATTCTTATATTTATAAGGTGAAATATAATAAAATAATAATACTATAGGTAAGAATACAAAAATGAAAGCTAAACTACTAAAAACCATATCTTATTACCTCGTTTTTTACTTTATCTAAAATTTTCATTTATAATTTTTTCTATTTTTTTATTATCTTCATTAACTATAAATATTAAATTAGAGCCCTTAGTCTCAAAAACACTATTTTCTAAAAGTGAATAAGCATCAGCATTATAGTCTTTAAAGCTACTTTTTTTATTCTCTATAACTTTATTTATATTTTCCTTATTAATTTTTAGTAAATCTTCATTTTTAAAGTCTACAACTAAAATTTCCTTCGGATTCATATTGCTATTCGATCTGAAAAAAATAAAATCATTTATATCATTTCTAGATATACCATATATTTTTCTTAAATCTTCTATTGTACCTTCTTTATAATCTTCATTTATAAATTCATTAATATCCTCACTTAGAGTTGTTATATTCAAATCTTTCTCTTTTAAAAATGGATAGGCTAAAATAAAAATTAATATTACTAATAATACTTCTATAATATAAATTCTTGAATATTTAACTCTTTTCATTTATCTTATTCTCCTCTCAAAATGCTTTCCTTTAACGTCTCTAACCAAATATTATAAAACTCATATTTAAAATGAATTCCATCTCCTTCATATATATCTTCTCTATTACAAATCTTAGAATTTACATCTACATATGTTACATTTGTTTGATCACAAACATCCTTAATAATATTTCTAAATTCAGAAATATTTTCATTAGTTAATCTATAGTTAGTCTTTATAGCATCCTCTGTTACATTAGTAGGGGAAATTACATATATACTTATATTAGGTAATTCACTTTTAATACTATTAATTAAACTTATATATTTTTCTCTAAAGATATTTTTCGTCAAATTTTCATTTGAATCATCAAACTCTATTACATCATTCATACCATAAAAAAGAACTACATTATCAGGATTTATTTGTTTAATCTTCTCTATTTTGTTAATTGCATCCTTAACATTATCTCCTTTTTCTGATACAACATTGTACACATTAACAAATTCATAATCTATTAATCCTTCTGTTATAGAATCACCTAAAAACAAAGTATCTTTATAAAATTGAAAAAAACTAACATCTTCAGAAGACAGTATTATTTCTTCCTTTTTATATTTTTCTTTTTCTAATGCAATATTATTTTTTATCACTTCTATATCTTTGTTTTCATTTTTCTTTAGAACCTCTATGGCTTTATTAATTCTTTTATCATCCTTAATCATAATAGGACTAAAAAATATTCCTCGTAAACTTATAAAAATTAATATTACGCTTGCTAAAATTAATATCCATTTTTTCATATGTAAACACCTCAAATCATTCCTAAATAAAATTATAGTTTCATTTATCCTTTATGAGTTACAAAATTATTACATAGCAAATACATAATTGTTACATTTATTTTAAATATTTAATTGATATGAATATTTCACAATCAAAATAAAGTTGCAAATATAATAAAAATATGTAATATTAAATTTATAATAAATTTAATTAAACACAAATGTATAAGCTTTTTCCATCATATTTTTAGGAGGATTAATCTAATGGATGACAAAAAAAGAAACATTCTTTTCACTGAAACTGAAATAAAAAATAGAATTGAAGAACTTGGAAAAGTAATATCAGAAGATTATAAGGATAAAAATCTTTATGTACTTCCTTTATTAAGAGGAAGCTTTATATTCGGAGCTGATATCTTTAGAGCTATAGATTTAAAGGCTAAGGTTGGATTTATGACAACTTCAAGTTATGGTCACGGAGAAGAAAGTACTGGTGAAGTTAAGGTTGTTAATGATATCCCTGATAATATTGAAGGCTTTGATGTACTTATAGTTGACGATATAATAGATACTGGATATACTATGGAATTTGTAATTAACTACGTTAAAAGCCGTGGTGCTAAATCTGTTAAGACTTGCACACTTTTAGATAAACCATCTAGAAGAAAAGTAGAATTAAAGCCAGACTATTGTTGCTTTGAAATTGAAGACTTATTTGTAGTAGGATATGGACTTGATTATGAAAGCTACTACAGAAATGTTCCATACGTATTTAACTGGGAAAACAACTAGAACGTGCTGTGGCGCAATGAAGAATTAAAGAAGAGGCTCCTTATGGAGTTTTAAAAATATCATTAAAAAGGGCTGTTATAAAAAACAGCCCTTTTTAATTAATACTCCAATTGCCAAAACTCCCTAAGGAGTTTTTCCGCCATTCTACATTCTACATTCTAAATTATACATTATACATTGTTATATCTAGTTTTTATTTAAATCTATTGCTGTAGTTGGTGTTTTACCCACAATTATAGTTTCTGAAATTGGAATTTGTGAAGCAACTTCTACTTCTACACTGTTTAAAGGAACTATAACCTTCATTTTCATGTTTACATTTAAATATATTTTATGTCTAGTCTGATTTATTCCAGCACTCTCAAATATCGATTCATAACTACTAGAAATATTACCTATTTGAGTCATTTTCACACTTACATCTGGTCCTAAATTATAAAACACTAAGTTTTTTGTCATATACCCTAAAGGTACCTTAAGTCCAATTTCTTCAAGCTTATCTATTTTTTCATTTGCTTCTAATACTAGCTTAGATGATAAATAATTTAATTTTACAGTATCTGCTCTAAGCATAGTAATATTACCCTCATTATCTTTCTCAGTAATTATCATATCTGAATAATTAAATTCTTTAGAATAAATCTCTAAAGCTGTTTCATTAATAATTTCTGTGGCTTCTCTTTTAAGCCTCTCTTCACCAATAGATAAAACTGCTGGTAAAATATTTTTATCAAATAGGTACAATATGGAATTAACCAAGGCGAATATGGCAATAATAACCAATATAATCTTGGGGTGTTTGATTTTATATCGTATTTTAGGTTTTTTTGTATAATAGTTCATAGGCACCTTCTAGAGTTATTATTTTACTCTTTATATAAATATGCTATAATATACTATATTATTTATTTTAAACTATTAAATAATTATGATTATAAGGGAGGAACAAATGGCTAATAAAGAAACTTCTAGATCAGAAAAAAGCCAAGCTAATGTTAAGAAAAAAACAAACAATAGCAAAAGAAATAAAAAGAATAAAAAAGATAAAAATCAACCGAAATATAAAAAAATATTGAAAGGAACATTACTTGGAATACTAATCGCTGGTCTTTTATGCTTTGTTGTGGGACTTGGCTATATATTTGCAATTATTAAAAGCACTGACCCATTAGATGTTAATGCAGTATTGAATTTAAACGAGCCTTCAATGCTATATGATAGCGAAGGAAACTATATAGACAATTTACCTACTGAAGAAGAAAGATATAAAATTACACTAGATGAAATGTCACCATACTTAAAAGATGCTTATGTCTCAATTGAAGATGAGCGTTTTTATAAACATAGTGGTGTAGATTTTAAAAGAACTATTGGTTCTGCCATAAGCTCTGCAATCTATTATGTAACAGGTAAGGGAAATATCCAAGGTGGTTCTACTCTAACTCAACAATTAATTAAGAACACATTACTTACTAATGATGTAAAGATAGAAAGAAAAGTTAGGGAAATCTATCTTTCTTTAAGTCTTGAAAAAAAATTAAGTAAGGATCAAATATTAGAAGCCTACTTAAATACTATTCCCCTAGGAGGAAATGTTTATGGTGTAGAAGCTGCTGCTAAGTATTACTTTGATAAAAGTGCAAAAGATTTAACTTTAGCTGAATCAGCATTTATTGCAGGGTTAACTCAAGCACCTTCAGCTTATAGTCCATATCATCCTGATAATATAAAAGATCCTACAGTTTACTTAGATAGAACTAAAACTGTTCTTATGAAAATGCTAGAACTAGGTAAAATAAGCCAAGAAGAATATGATGAAGCTTATGCTTTTACTGATGCCAATAGCTTTGCATTTTCTCAAACTGTAATTACTTACAAGATAAACTATGAATGGTTTGTATATCCTGCAATAGACCAAGTAAGAAGAGATTTAAAGGAAACATATAAATATACAGATGAAGAAGTAGATAGATTATTCTCAAATGGTGGTCTTAAGATTTATACTACTATGGATAGAGCTATGCAAGATTCTACACAAGCAGTATTAGATGATAGAAATAGTATTAAACAACTTGATATATACGCAAACCCAGAAGTTACAGATGACACAGGAACTCTAAAATTACAAGCATCAGCAGTTATTGTTGATTATAGAACTGGTCAAGTTAAGGCCTTAGTTGGTGGTAGAGGTGATCAGCCTGCAAGATCTACTAATAGAGCTTATGATGCTTTAAGATCTATAGGTTCAACTACTAAACCATTATCAGTTTATGGACCTGCTATAGATGCTAAAGCTATTACTGCTGGTACTGTATTTGATGATGCATCATTACCTGATTCAATTAAGGCTAAATATCCAGGATGGAATCCTCAAAACTGGGACTTTAAATCTGATGGATATATTACTGCTAGACAATCCCTTGCTTTATCTAAAAACGTGCCAACAATTATGGTTGAAGATAGATTAGGTGTTGAAACTGGATTATCCTACGCTGAAAAACTAGGGTTAATTTATGGTCCAGACTCAAGGACATTATCTGTATTATCACTTGGTGAATTTACTGGTGAAAACTCAGATGGTTCTTACGATGGTGGAAATACATTTATACTAGCATCTGCCTTTGGTACTTTTGGAAATAATGGTGTTCGTATTGAACCTACTTTATATACTAAAGTTGTAGATGCAAATGGGAAAATAATATTAGAAGCTAAACCTAACCAAGAGCAAATTTTTTCTCCTCAAACAGCTTATATTATGAGAGATTTGCTTAAAGGTCCTTTAACTTTTGATGGTGCTTTAGCAAAACTCCCTAATATGCCTGTAATAGGTAAAACAGGAACTACTAACTCTGTTACTGACTTCTTATTTGCTGGACTTACACCTTATTATTCAGGTGCTGTTTGGATTGGATATGATGATCATAGCAAGATGGGAGGAGCAAGTTATAGCTCATCTGCAGCTTCATTATGGGGAGCTATGATGGCACCAATCCACGCTAACTTAGAATATAAAGAATTTGATGGAAATCCAGGTGGAGTTACAAATGTTTCAATTTGTAAAGATTCTGGCAAGAGAGCAACTGACCTTTGTTCAAGGGACCAAAGAGGCTCTAGAGTTTATACAGAAATGTTTATTTCTGGCACAGAGCCTTCTGGCGTATGTGATATTCACGTAACTGCTAAGGTAAATAAAAACAACAATAAGTTAGCTACAGAAAATACTCCTAAAAATCTCATTGAAGAACGAGTATTTATAAAAAAGGATAATGCATCTAAAAATACAGCTGATTCTAAGTACGTTGTTCCTACTGAAAAGGATGATAGTAAACCACAAGTAACTGTTGAAGAATTTAAATTATCTGATTTAGGTATAAACATAGGTAGCGATGCTGATGCAGCGGTAAGTATTTTAAAATCTAAGGGCATTACAGCAACTATTAAGAATAATGAATCTAAGAATAGAAAAATAAAATCCCTTTCAGCTCAAAAAGCCAAGAAAGGTGATACTATAATTATAGAGCTTGAATCTGGTGATGAAGGCAACTCTAACAATGAAAATAACAATGAGAATAATAATAACAATAATGAAAATGCACCTAATACTTAGTAATATAAAATAATATTAAAAGATAAAACAAGGATGAATATAATATATTCATCCTTGTTTTTTATCATTTTATTATTGAATCTTATAAATTAATCTTATTCATTTTCCACAAATTTAAGCCTAAAAATATTATATTTTAAACATTTTATGAATAAATTTTACTCATTTCTTGCAATTTCATCATAATTATTATATTATATCTATTAGATAATTTTTTACTAAAGAAAAAGGGGGATTATTATATGGAATTATTTAATAACATAATTTTAGCATTCAATGATATATTATGGACTTATATATTAATTGCAATGTTAATAATAATTGGACTATATTTTACCTTTAAGACTAAATTTGTTCAATTTAGAAATATAAAAGAAATGTTTAGATTACTTGGGGATGGAGCTAAATCTAAAGATAATAAAAATACTATTTCATCCTTTCAAGCTTTTTGTATAAGTACAGCATCAAGAGTTGGTACTGGTAACTTAGCTGGTATTGCTACTGCTATAGCTATAGGTGGACCTGGAGCTATATTCTGGATGTGGCTTATAGCACTAATCGGTTCTGCTTCAGCATTTATAGAATCTACCTTAGCTCAAATTTATAAAGAGAAAGATGGTTCTAACTTTATAGGCGGACCAGCATACTATATGGAAAAAGGTCTTAAGAAGAAATGGATGGGTGTAATATTTGCTATATTAATTACTATCTCTTTCGGTCTTGTATTTAACTCAGTTCAATCTAATACTATTGCTTTATCACTAAATAGCTCCTTTGGGATTGATACTAAAATTGTAGGAATAGTTCTAACAATTTTAACAGTTATAATTATATTTGGTGGAGTTAAAAGAATTGCTAATGTATCAAGTGTTCTAGTTCCAATTATGGCAATAGCTTATATCTTAGTTGCTTTATTCATTGTATTTAAGAATATAACTGCTATTCCAAGCATTATTTCATTAATTTTTGAAAATGCCTTTGGTATTAATCAATTTGTTGGTGGTTCTATAGGTGCTGCTTTGATGCAAGGTATTAAAAGAGGATTATTTTCAAATGAAGCAGGCATGGGATCTGCTCCTAATGCTGCTGCAACTGCAACAGTATCCCATCCAATTAAGCAAGGCTTTATACAAACTCTAGGTGTATTTACTGATACAATTATAATTTGTAGCTGTACAGCATTTATTGTTCTATTATCTGGTGTTCCACTAGATGGAAGTATTAAAGGTATTGAACTTACTCAACTAGCAGTAAGCTCACAAGTAGGTTCCTGGGGTGGAATATTCATTTCAATATGTATATTATTATTTGCTTTTAGCTCTATAGTTGGTAACTATTATTATGGCGAAACAAATATTCAATTTATAACTAATAAAAAAATATACTTATCTATCTACAGAATATCCGTTGCATTAATGGTATTCTTTGGTTCATTAGTAAGTATGGATATAGTATGGAATCTAGCTGATGTATTTATGGGACTAATGGCAATAATTAATCTAATTGCTATAGTACTACTTGGTAAGATTGCCTTTAAGGCATTGGAGGATTATAACAAACAAAAGAAAGCTGGAATTAAAGAACCAGTATTTAAAGCATCTTCAATTCCAGAGCTTGATGATGAAGTAACTGAATGGAAATAAAAAAAACTCCTATTGGAGTTTTTTTATTAAATAGTTATTAATTAAGACTATCTTAAGATAGTCTTTTTTTTATAAATACATTCAAATATCTTTTATTATCTAGCTGCTACCTCTATATTAAGGTTAACAACTTCTTTATTATCAGCTCTAACAAAGGTTACTAAATCATCTTCCTTATTATCTTTATTTTTTACTTTACACTCAAACTTATAAGCTAGTACCATTTCATTATCCGAAATATTAATATAGTATAATATAGGATCATTAATTATTTGAGAATTCAAATCTAGATTTTTCAAATTATGTTGTAAAATATCCTTAGCTTCTTCTTCAGTTATATTTACATCATTTATATATTTCATTTTATCTACTGGATAATTAGTATATCCTTCTAATTTACCAGTAATATTATTAATAGCTACATTTATTTCTTGTTTATAATACGGATGTCCATCTTTTAACTTATAGAAATTAATATTATATATTGGCATTTGTGAATCTTCTTGTACTTTTACCTCTTTAAATAGATAATCATCCTTAGTTATTTTATTTAAATAAATCTCTGCTAATGATATTGCCTTATCTTCTGAAATAATATCAGCACCTTCACTAACTACTTCTGTAATATTCTTATTTGAAAATCCTAATACCTTGTACTCTTTATCGATATCTACTGCGTAACTACCAACCATTACAGAGTTTTTTATTTTAGAGCTTTTATTAGAAATCTTCCTTAAAGCATCTTCCTCCACTGAAATTTCAAATCCATTTTCACCATTAATAATATCTTCATCATAAAGCTCTTCAATGAAATGCTTAGCAATTTTCACTTCTTTACTACCTTTATTTAAGATATTATTTACTAATACTACTATAGATATTATTAAAATAACAATTATAATACTTGAAATTATGCTTATCTTTTTCGGTCTCATTGTATCCTCCTTGACTATATAAAAAACTTTTAGTTTTTTAATACAATGACTTTATAGTTTCTCTCTATATTTTAACCTATTTATATCAGAATATAAAGTTATAATTTAAATATATTTATTATAAATATAAAAGCTACCAAACAATATAAGTTAATGGGTAACTTTAAACTAACTAGTCCATATACTTATATTATTGGAAGCTTTGTTTTCATACATCATGAATATTTGTTTACTTTATGCATCCTATTATTTCATTAATATCTTTAATTCCTTGATTCTTTAAGAATTCTTCCATTTCTTCTATTATTTCTTTTCCTGCCATTGGATTTGCAAAGTTAACTGTACCTATTTGAATAGCTGTAGCCCCTGCCATCATAAATTCTATTGCATCTAGTCCAGTAGATATTCCACCTAAACCTATTACAGGTATATTAACTGCCTTTGATACTTCATGCACCATTCTTAAAGCTATTGGCTTTACAGCTGGACCAGAAAGTCCTGCATATACATTATTAAATATGGGCTTTCTTTTATACGGATCTATAGCAAAGCCTTTTAATGTATTAATTAAAGAAATTGAATCCGCTCCTGCTTCTTCACAACTTACTGCCATTCTCACTATATCTTCCGCATTTGGTGAAAGCTTAACCATAAGTGGCTTATCTACAATTTTCTTAATCTTTGATACTACATCATAAGCAACATTTGACTTAATTCCAAATGCCATACCACCAGATTTTACATTAGGACATGATATATTAAGTTCTATCATATCTATATCAGTTCCTACTAGTCTTTCAATAGCTTCTTCATAATCTTCCATGCATCCGCCACCAACATTAGCTATAATATTAGTTCCTAGCTTTTTCATTCTTGGAAGCTCTTCACTTATAAATCTATCTATACCTGGATTTTGAAGTCCTACTGAATTCATCATTCCTGATGGTGTTTCATATACTCTAATTCCTTCGTTACCATCCTTAGGGTTTAAAGTTAATCCTTTAGATGATATTCCTCCAAGTATTCCAACATCATAAAAGTCATTGTACTCTCCTCCAAAACCAAAGGTTCCTGAAGCTGCAATTACTGGATTTTTAAATTCTACTCCATTTATATTTACCTTTAACATTTAAATGCCTCCTTTGATTTTAAAGTTCTACATAATAGCCATCAAATACTGGGCCATCTTTGCAAGTTCTCTTATGTCCATCCTTAGTTTTGCATGTACAAACTAAACATGCCCCTACTCCACAAGCCATATGTTTTTCCATAGAAACTTGTATTTTAACATTCTTTTCCTTGCACATTTCAATAACTTTTTTCATCATTATTTCAGGTCCACAACATAATACAACATCATAGTCCTCAGGTTTTAATACATCTGTTACAAAACCTTTATGTCCATATTTACCTGTATTAGTAGTTAAAAATACTTCATCAGCATACTCTTTAATTTCTTCTATTAAATATACTTCATCTCTAAAACCTGCATATAAATCTAACTTGCTTGCATTATTATTTTCTCTAAGTTTCTTTGCAACTTCTAGCATTGGAGCTGTTCCTATTCCTCCAGCTACTAGAGCTACTCTACCTAGGTTCTCATCTATTTTAAATCCATTCCCAAGAGGTCCTGTTAAGTTTATATAATCACCTTTTTCTAAGACTGCATATTCCTTAGTTCCTTGTCCAACTACAGCGTATAGAAAAGTAATAGTTCCTTCGTTTTTTTCACAAACACTTATTGGTCTTGGAAGTAAAGTTTGGCCATTAAGTTTTAGCATATAAAACTGTCCAGGCTTTACTTCATTATTATCCTCCACTACCATCTTATATATATTGTCAACTATTCTCTCATTTAATAAAACCTTAGATTTAGTATAAGCCATGGTTCTCATCCCCCTAGATATTTTCTACAGCTTCTCTTATTTCATCTCTCATTCTAATTGCTTCTTCTCTTGCACATAAAGCAAATTCTTTTTCTCTTCCTTCTTGCTTCTTATATGCTAAAAGTATAGCTCTAGATGAGTTAACAACTCCTCCGTTACCATTATTTAAATACATAGCAACATCTGTAGCTTTTCCGCCTTGAGCACCATATCCAGGAATTAAGAAAAACATATTGTTAAATCTCTTTCTTATTTCAATTCCCTCTTCTACATGAGTACAACCTATTACTCCACCTATAGCTGAATATCCACAATCACCTACTATTGAATCTCCAATAGCTTTAAGCTTATCTCCAACTACTTTATAAACATCTCTACCATCTTCAGTTTTAAGCATTTCTATATCTTCTGCACCTTTATTAGAAGTTCTAACTAAAGTAAATACTCCCTTAGTTCCCTTTTCCATATAAGGCACATATGGTTCAATACTATCCATTCCCATATAAGGGCTTAATGTTATGAAGTCAGCTTCAAAATCACCTTCAAAGTGAGCCTTTGCATATTGCTTAGCAGTTGCTGCAATATCACCTCTTTTTATGTCAGCTACTATTATTGCATCCTTTTCTCTTAAGTATGATAATGTTTCTTTATAAGCTATCATTCCATCGATACCTAAAGCTTCATAATAAGCAATTTGCACTTTAAAACATGCTGCTACATCAATTGTTGCATCTATTATTTGCTTATTAAATTCTACTAATGCTTCAACATTACTTCTTCCTTCAAATAAGTACTCTGGTATATAATCTAGGGCAGTATCTAATCCAACACATACTACTCCTCTTTCTTCAACTCTTTTATATAACTTGTCTACAATAATACTCTTCATAATGTCCTCCTATTTTTTATATAGTACTTTTCCAGCCTTTATTGTCATTTCAACTTCTCCATAAAACTCCATACCTTCAAAAGGAGTATTTCTAGCCTTTGAATGGAATTCATTGGAATCTACTTTTATCTTTTTATCTAAATTAAGTATAACTAGATCTCCATCATACCCTGGGCTAATTAATCCCTTATTCATTCCAAGAATTTTAGCAGTATTCTTAGACATTATCTCACTTAACCTATTTAATGTTATAGCGCCAGACTTAACTAAAGTAGTATAACATATAGGGAATGATGTTTCTAGTCCAACCATTCCTGGTGATCCTTTTTCTTTATCATCCTTTGTATGAGGTGCATGATCTGTTCCTATGCAATCTACTACACCATCTTTAATTGCCTTTATAATTGCATCTACATCTTCTCTTTCCCTTATAGGGGGATTAACTCTATAATTGTTAACATCCTTAGTTAAGTAGATATGATGTGGTGTAACTTCACAAGTAATATTATCATATTCTTCTTTAGCTTCTCTTAAATAGCTTATAGCCTCTTTTGTGCTTACATGACACATATGAAGTCTTGCACCAGTTTCTTTAGCTAAATATATATCTCTTAAAGTCATTATATTTTCTGCCATAGTCATATCTATATCAGAAAATCCTCTATCCTCAGCGTGAGACATTATAATCCAGTTATGTTCTTTAGCCTTATTCATAGCTTCATACATTATTTCTGAATCCATAACACCAACACCATCATCTGAAATTGCCTTAAGTCTTTCATCGGAAGCAAAATCATCTAGGTGACTAAGATCCTTACCATTGAAACCTTTAGTAACTGATACACATTGGTGTAAATCTACTAAAGCTAATTCCTTTTCTCTATTTCTAACTCTTTCTAGAACTTCTTTGCTTGAGCAGATTGGTTGAGTATTTGCCATTAAGCAAACTCCAGTATATCCTCCCCTTAAAGCAGCTCTAGATCCAGTTTCTATATCTTCCTTATATGTTAATCCTGGTTCTCTAAAGTGAGCATGAGTATCTATAAATGTTGGCATTACAGTATGCTCTTTTGCATCTATTACTTCAATACCTTCCTTATTTAAATCTAATCCCACTTCTTTAATGATTCCATTTTCTATTAAAATATCTCCATTAAAATCCTGTAAACTGTCTACTACTCTAGCATTTTTTATTAATATATTCATAATTTCACCTCATACCTTTTATAAATCTGATAATTTCATTATATGGTCGCAAAAATCACACTTGTATGTTCCTTTATCTTCATTAATTAAATTAAAGGTATGTGAAACATATTTCTCTTCAGTAGTAATACAATTCCCATTGTTACATTTAATAACATCAACTACTCTTTCAGGTAGTTCAGGATTTATTTTTCTTACTATCTCTCCATTCTTAACTTCATTAATAGTTAAGTGTGGTGATAATAAACTTAATATTGTATAATCTATATCCATTATATTTTCTATTTTAATGATGTCTTTTTTACATGCTTTTTTACTTTCTACATTCATAATTAAAGCAACTTGACTATTTACCTTATCTAAGTTTAAATAGTTAAAAATCTTTATTCCCATACCAGCCATTATATGGTCTATTACTAACCCATTTTTTATACTAGTTATTTCTAACATCTAAACCACCTCCAAAAGCTTAGCAATTAATGCCATTCTCACATACATTCCATACTCAGCTTGTTTAAAATAAGATGCTCTCTTATCTTTATCTACTTCTATATCTATTTCATTAACTCTTGGTAGTGGATGCATAACTATCATATCATCTTTAGCTAATTTCATCTTTTCTACATCTAATATATAGCTATCCTTTAATCTTAAATACTCTTCTTCATTAAAGAATCTCTCTTTTTGAATTCTAGTCATATAAAGAATATCTAACTCCTCTATTACATCTTCTAACTTTTCTACTTCTCTAAATTCCACATTATTCTTTAGTAAAACTTCTTCTCTAATATATGTAGGTATTGAAAGCTCTTTTGGAGAAATTAGAATAAACTTTGTTCCTTCATATCTTGACATAGCTTTAATTAAGGAATGAACAGTTCTTCCGTTTTTTAAATCTCCACATAGTCCAATTACATGATTATTTAATCCTTCTTTTAGTGATTTGATAGTTAAAAGATCAGTTAATGTTTGAGTTGGATGCTGATGACCACCATCTCCTGCATTAATTACAGGAACCTCTGAATACATACTTGCAAGTCTTGCAGCACCTTCTTTAGGATGTCTCATTGCAATTATATCAGCATAAATTGATACCATAGTAATAGTATCTGCTAAAGTTTCTCCCTTTGCAGTTGAGCTTGAGTTAGGTTCAGAAAAACCTAGTATTTTTCCTCCAAGTCTCATCATTGCAGCTTCAAAACTAAATCTTGTTCTAGTACTTGGCTCATAAAATAGAGTAGCTAATATCTTTCCATCACATACATTAGAATACTCTTTTGGATTTGCAATTATTTGATGTGCTAAATTGAATATTTCTTCTAATTCTTCCTTAGAAAAATCCATAGGGTCAATTAAATGTTTTTTTGTCATATTCATCACTCCTTATTAACATCTCAGTGTTAAATTTAAAGGTATATACGTTGTAATTAAGTATAAATCTCATAAAAAAAGCCTCCCTTAAACTTAAGGAAGACATAATAAGCCTGTAGTATTTATTAATACCTAAATCTCCCTTATTAATCTCTCTGGATTAAGTTAAAGGTCTTCGTTTTCATTAGAATAACACTTCTATACAATGTTGTCAATAAATCTTTTTTAATTAACTTCTATATATTTATATAATAATTATTTAATTAAAATTTTAATAATTATTAGCTTAAGTAATTAATTAACTTATACTTCTTTCATAACTTTATATTATGTATTTAATATAAAGTAGTACCATTATTATAGTAGATTACATATTATATCTTATATTAATATTACTAATTTTAAGTTTTAATACTAAAGATAAAGGAGGATTTATATGTCAAACAGTACTGATTATGATAATTCTAAATTTGATTCTTATCTTGATTATGTTTATGAAGAATTTACCGCCAAGAATAATTCAAGTAATTATTTAAATTTATTATATCAAATACAAAGACAGCTTCAACATCTAGAACAAGAGCAAAGACAAGCTCAAGCTCAAGCTCAATTACAAGCCCAATTGCAGGCCCAATTGCAGGCCCAATTACAAGCTCAAGCTCAAGCTCAGTTACAAGCTCAATTACAAGCTCAGTTACAATCTCAATTACAACTTCAAGCTCAAGGCCAGGAAACTACAGATACAGATACAACTAGCAATAATCAGCCCATCAATATTAATATTACAGTAACTAATGGACTTACTTCAACTGAAAGTGAAAGCGAAACTGAAACAACTGCTGCAGGTTCTGCTTCTGGTTCCGCTGCTGGAGCTGCTGCTGCTAATGAAAACCAATCTGCTTTAGCCGCTACAGCTGGTAATGATAATGTTACAGTTCCAGTAAACGTTGATGATATAACTGTATAGTCATATTCTTAACTTTACTAGAAATTAATTGTTTATAATAGTGTCTCCTTGTAAAATTGTTATTTTATTATTATTTCAATATAGATTTAATATTTATTTTTGTCTCACTAGATCTTCGATTCTAGTGAGACTTTTTAATTTTATATTATATAAATTCAGTAATATAAAAAAATAACTCCTAGAAACCTAGGAGTTATGCCACTCTTAATCTTAATGCCAGTTATTCATTACATTATCCCACATCATTTTCCCACATTTTGCTAACGTAACTGTTCCATAGACGCTATTAGGTATTCCCATAGATAAAACTGTAAAACTAAAGTTTCCTTTAGATAGTCTAATAAGTTGTGTATCATTTTCAACACCAGCTTTATCACCTGTTTTACTAGAAATCTCATACTTTAAATCATCAGGAATATATAATGCTAATTTATTCTTAATCTGCTGTCTCATTAATATATCAATAAGCATTTGACTATTTTCTTTATTTAAATAGGTTGCATTATATAAATGCTTCCAAACCTTTGATAAATCTAATGCAGATGTAATATTTTCTATTTCATCTTTTGAATTTCTCTCATCTGTAGTCTTTCTATTTAAAATTGTATTTTTCAGACCCATTTCATCTATATTTTCATTAATTTTGTCCATAGTCAGGATATCTATAATTTTATTAGCAGCTGTGTTATCGCTTTGAATTAACATTGCAACTAATAATTCAAAAAGAGTATATTCTCTTTCATTAAACTCATGTATTATCCCTGTACCATAAACCTTATCCTTACCATCAATTTTAATCTTATCTAAGAAATCTAGTTTCTTATCTTCTACAGCTTTTATTAATGATACTGCTATAGGCAATTTCATACAACCTGCAGCTGTAATTTGAACGTTTTCATTATACCCATAAATATAACCACTTTTTAAATCCTCAAAGAAAAATCCATATGTTCCTATTCTTGATTCTAAATATTTCTTTATTTCTTTCATAATACCCTCCAGCTTTCTTACTGTAATTATATGCCTATTAAAATTATATCATATTGTCAGAAAATTTTGAAGTATTCATCAAAACTTTATATAATTTTATTTAAAAATTATTAAAAAACAGTGGTGGAGCAATATCTCCACCACCTATAATTCCCTAATCAGCAAAAGAAATTCCTATTTTCTTAGCCATTTTTACTAATTCACCATTAGGATCAACTAGTTTTGATTTTTGACCTATAACATTTTCTAGGCTATCGCTTGAGATTTTACCATCTTTTAAACATACCATTTGTCCAAATTTTTCTTCTTTAATTAGTTCAACAGCTCCAACGCCATATCTTGTAGAAAGAATTCTATCATATGTTGATGTTGTTCCACCTCTTTGTATATGTCCAAGGACTGTACATCTAACTTCTTTATCTGGTAATAGCTTTTCTAAATCGTCCGCTAATTTATTGCCAATACCTCCAAGTCTTATTGGATCTGGACTATCTGCAACTATCTTAGCAACAACAACATCACCATCTTTTGGCTTAGCGCCTTCTGCTACAACCACAATACTAAATCTTCTTCCAGCTTCTTCTCTTTCTTTAACCTTATCAACAATTTTATTAATATCATAAGGCATTTCAGGTAAAAGAATAACATCAGCCGAACCAGCGATTCCTGATTCTAATGCTATCCATCCAGCACCTCTACCCATAACCTCACATAGCATAACCCTATGATGTGATTCCGCTGTAGTATGAAGCCTATCTAAAGCTTCTGTTGCAACATCAATAGCTGTATTAAAACCAAAAGTAACATCTGTAGATGCTAAGTCATTATCTATAGTTTTAGGTACGCCTATTACATTAACTCCTTTTCTTGCGAAATCTCTAGCAGAAGTTAATGTTCCATCTCCTCCTATAACTATTAATACATCTACGCCTTCTTTTTTTAAATTCTCAACTGCCACATCTGAAACGTCTTTTTTTACCATAACGCCATCTTCTTCAACTAAATAATCAAATAAGTTGTCCTTATTTGAACTATATAATATAGTTCCTCCTCTGTGAAGGATACCTGATACGCTATCTAATGTTAGAGGTACAAAATCATTATTATATAATCCTCTATAACCAAATTTGTAGCCTATTACTTCCATTCCATAGTTCAATATTGCTGTTCTAGTTACGGCTCTAATAACTGCATTTAATCCTGGACAATCTCCACCACCTGTTAGTAACGCTATTTTTTTAATTTGTTGTGACATAAAAAATCCCCCTACCCACTACGTTAGTTTTTAGAATTGATTATACTTTTGAAATTTTCTGTCAATTGCTGTTAAAAAAAAGTCTAATTTTGCAATTGTTTTCAAAATGTTGTTTTTCTTTTCTTATTTAATGATATCATAAAGATTTTATACTGAAAAGCATATTATTTTATATTTTTCAGAAAATTTTTAAATTATAATTTACAAAAAATAATTGGAAATTTTTTAAAATTAAGCCTTGATATATAGTATTTAATACCTTATAATATAATTATATCTATTGTTTGGAGGGTGTAAAATGATTAGCTTTAACGAAGAGTTTTTAAAACTAGAAGAAGAAAAAAATACTTTAAGAAAATTAAAATCTAAACTTTCTAGTTTAGATGACGAGATTTCTACTACAAAAAACAAATATAATGATTTAAAAATCAGTCTTTATAAAGAAAAAAAGGATGTAGATAAGCTAGAGTCTCTTAGCCTATCATATATTTTTCATAAGATTAAAGGAAATATGGATGATAAAATCTCAAAAGAAAAATTTGAATACTTAGAAGCACAAGCAAAATTTATTGAAGTAGAAGATTATTTAAATAGGCTTTTATCTAACAAAGAATCTTTGAACAAAGCAATATGTGATATTGGCAATATTGATTTAAAGTACAATGATTTATTAGAAAAGTCATCTGAGTATATAATAAATCTTAATAATGAAAAAAGCTTAGAAATTTCTAAAATACTTGAAGAAATTAATAAACTTTCCTTAGAAAAGAAAGAAATTCAAGAAGCTTTAAGAGAGGGTACAAACCTTATACCTGGCATAGATGTTGCTATATCTAATTTAAATAGTGCTTTAAACTGGGGAGTTTATGACATGATTGGTGGAGACTTTATTGCCACAATGGCAAAAAGATCTAAAATGAATGATGCCTCTAATTCTATTAACTCTATAAAAGTACTGTTAAATAGATATAATTCTGAATTAAATGATTTAAGTGATAATATAAACATATCTTTAGATTTAGATGGATTTTCAGGAGCAATGGATTATATCTTTGACAACTTCTTCACTGACTATATAATACAAGACAAAATTAAATCTGCTTTAAGATCTACCAAAGTATTAAGATATAAAGTTTCAGATATACAAAATAACTTAACTGCCCAATTACAATGTACTGAAATAAAAATAAATAGCTTAAAGAAAAATCTTGAAGAAGCTATAATAAATGAATAAAAAGAATTAATATGGGGCTATGGTATTAAGAATAAATACTTCAATATATCATGATAATTTTAAATTAACAAAAATAATATATTGCATGTAAATTCTTAGCCATAGCCCTTATAAATTTTATTGAGTAATTCTGATCAAATTACTTCTTTATTTCTTGAATTTTTATATTGTAAGAGTTACTATTCCAGCTAAAGATAAAGCAAGTAATACTATACCAGCCACTACTCTATATATAGCAAAGATTCTCATAGGTTTCTTCTTTAAGTAACTTACAAACATGTCCATAACTATTATTGATACAATAAATGCTACTATAAACCCAACTATTAAAGCTACTATATATGTAGAATTCATTATAGAATAATCAAAGTTAAATAAATCCATAGCTGAAGAACCAACCATAGCTGGAACTGCTAAAAAGAAAGAAAACTCTGCTGCTACTGGAGTTGAAAGTCCAGCAACCCAACCTCCCATTATTGTAGATGCACTTCTTGACATTCCTGGCCACATAGATAAAACTTGAAATAATCCAACCTTTAATGATTGCATTGGAGTTAAGTCAAAAACATCTACAGTTGGAGTTTTACCTCTTTTAGATGTCTTATTTCTAAATAAGTTTTCCATAATAATTAATAATATACCACCAACTATAAAACCAACTATAACTGCTGAAGGTTTAAATAGACCTTTAATTTTATCATATAAAGTTAATCCCATTATTAATGCTGGTATTGATGCAATAATAACATTTATACCAAATTGGAAGCCTTTCTTTCCCTTCTTTCCACCTGAAAAAATATAAGTAAAAAAGTCTACAACGGCTCCCCATAATTTATTCCAATATAATACCACTACTGCAAGTATTGCACCAAGTTGAATTACAACTTCAAACATTTTAGCAAACTCTTCAGCACCTACTCCACCTGATCTAAATCCAATTAAACTACCAACTAATATCATATGTCCAGTAGATGAAACAGGTACGAACTCTGTTAGACCTTCTACTATTGCTATTATTATAGCTTTAAATATATAGATAAAATCTAAACCCATTATTTTCCCTCCTTAAAACTTCCTATATTACAACAATTTTTATTATAACTGTATTATTATTTACTGTCTATTACCTAAAATATTAAGATTTTCTTATTAATTACTTACTTCAATTGAACTTACTGTATTTTCACCATCTAAAGAAAGAGAAATAACATTATCACCTTCATTAAATAATATATCTGTGTACTTATTCACTTTTCTATATTCATTATCATTTTCTTTTAAATAGTACTCATCTAGTATTTTTCCATCCTTAAAAGCCCCAACAATAAAGCTTTCTTGCTTATCATCCTTATCTTCAGTCTTTTCTTGTTTTTTCATTAATATTAAATAAGCTTTTTCATCCTTAGTTTCTGTTTTATCTATAGGATTCTTATTAATTATATCTTTATTCTCTGTAAATATAGTAGGACCTACATAATTCCCCTTAAATTTTAAAGCTATAGAGTCCGTATCCTTAATATAAGTTATATAACTATTACTTCTTTTCATATCAGTAGTATTATCAATGTTAATTGTATATGTATATAGTGTTTTCTTTAGCATTGGAATATAATCACTTCTCTTACTACTTCCTGTATAATTATAATTTCTAATATCATTTTCTAGAACTTCCATAGCACTACAAGGGAACCCCTCATTATCAAAGTATCCCTTATCTATGAAGTCGATCATAACCCACTTGTTATATTCTTTACTCCAATATTCAACAACATAATATGATTTTTCTTTATTAGATCCTACATTCGTTCTTTTAAATTCACCAACTCTTGCTGTGTATCCTAGACTTTGAAGGAAATCTCTATATATAATCCCAAGGTCCTTTGCTGCCACCTTCTTTTCACCTGTTTTTTCCTTAAGAATATCAAATCCATTTATCCTATTTGTGCTTGGCACATCATCAAATGTAATAATATTTTCTAAAACCTCAGCAACCTTAATCGCCTTGTTAAGCTGTCCATCTACACCTTTAACCTTTTCTTCTAAATCATAATTATCTTTTAAAATCTTTATCTTTTCGTCATCAGACTTACTATAGAAAAACTCTATATTATTTTCATTATATATATTGTCCCAATTTTTTATTAATAAATCATTAATAAACTTACCATTAAAAGTGTAGATAAATGCTAATGCACAAATCATAATTACGATTCCAGTAATAAGAATCCTCTTAAATATCTTCATATAAACTCCCCCTATATACATAGTATTAAAATAGCTCTGTCGCAAAATGAATAATGAAAAATTAATGAAAAAACTCCCGAAGGAGTTTTTAATAGAAATTAGTTTTAGTAATTTTATAAGAATTACTTCAATAATTCTTCATTTTCAATTTGGGCTATTTTTACGACAGCCTCTTAATTAACAATATTAATTATTGGTAAATTCATCTTTATGCGATTTTAAAAGATTAAATCAATACTAGTTGTATCAAATTCATTTGTTTCATCTTTTAAGAATTCATCATAAACCTTCTTAGCATTATTATAGTTACTTATTAACTTTTCTTTAATAGATTCATCTAATGAAACAGGCATATCTTCATAAGCAGACTTAATATTATCAAAACCTCTTGCAATATCATTTTCAACAGTCATGTAATACCATCCTGCATTATTTAAAGCTATCGAATCTTTCTCATTCATTGAGTAAGCTTTTCTAACTAGTTCTATTCCCTCATCAAAATTCGAGTTATTAAGATATATAGTACCTAATATTCTATAATAATCTGAATTATTTTCATCTAATTTTATTGCTTCTTCTAAATATGGAATTGCTTCATCATACTTTTCATTTTTAATCTTAAAATCAAAAATTTTCTTATATAAACTAATATCTTCTTTTTTTATTTCTAACAATAATTCATAGTATTTCATACCTTTATCATTATTTGATTGATAATTAGTATAATAATCTGCAACACTCATTATCAATTTATAATTAAATGGATCCTTTTGAATAGCTGTTCTATAATAAATCTCTATTGGTTCAAATTTGCCCATTGCAATTTGAAGTCTAGGAATTAAGCTTCCGTAAGTATTTGAATACTTAGAATCAGCAAGTACTGCCTTTTTGGCATAGCTTAGTGCTTCTTCTAACTTATTATTATATTCACTCTTTAGCGATAATAAATAATATGTTGTGTATGACTCTTTATTCCATGCTTTTGCTTTCTTTGCAGCTTCATTTATATAGTCTTCTGCTTCAGCTTTTTCTCCAAGGTTATTGTAAGCTTCAAAATTAACTAAATCTACACCTATGTTAACTACACCATCTGCTTCTAATTCCTTGGTTAATTCAACAGCTTTTTCAGACGTATCTTTTGCTATAGAGTATGCTTTAGCTAATAGCGCCTTATATCCAACATCATCTGTATTCTTTACTTTTTCTTCTAAGGTTTTAATTAACTTATCCTTATCATAAGCATAAATACTATTTATTACATCATAAATCTTAAGTTCGTTTTTATCTGTTTCCCATGCAGACTTTAAAAGATCTAACCCTTTATCCCATCTATCAACCATTATATTCATATTAGCTAGTACCGCTTTATCATAAGCTGAATTATTGTCTAAAGGATATTCTTCTGTTAACTCTTCTGCTTTATATGTATATTCCTTAACTAAATATGCTTGGAATAGTATATTTAATGTATCCCTATTACTACCATAATCATTAATATACTTTTCACCAAAACTAATTACCTCTTCATATTCACCATTTGACGCAAAAGTAAATAGAATAGAGTTAATTAATTCAATATCTCTCTCTTTATTTTTAGAATAACCTTCTTCTTTAATTATCTTATCTCTAACAACAACTATTTCTTTTAATAGAGAATTTGATTTCTTAGTCTCTCCCTTTATCGAATAAATATCAGCAACCTTAGCATTCCATATTGGCCATGCTTCTTTACTCTGTAGATTTTTATATTCATCTACAGCTTCATCATATTTATTTTCATAAGATAATACTTCTGCAGTATTATTAGTAATATCAACCTGCTCTATAGTAGTAGCATTCTTAATAATAAGTACCATAAATAATATTAGTAAACATGAAGTACTTATCATTACTATAGGTTCTGTGTATTTATTTTTTTCATTTGCTTTTTTATATTTTGCAGCTATTTTTTTACATACATTTTTTATAAGTCTAAAAAATGACATAACACCTTGTGAAATCTTTTCAAAAAACGGTTTCACAGGATTTATTATAGCAGAAAAAAGTGATTTAGGCTCCTTCATTTCTACCTCCACAAATAAGATTATCTTCTTGTTTTACGATATTATCAATTTTATCAAAGTTTTTAAGTATTTACAATTAAATATTTGAATTTGTCAATATATTTTAATAATTTAATTACAATAAATTGTAAATTGTCAAGTAAAATTACACTTAAAAATAAATAGTAGCTACTATAAAATAGCTACTATTTAAAATATGAATTAGATATGTAATTTCATAAAATCATTTCTGCTAATCTTATATAAATTTTAAAATTATAGTAATCTAATTAAAAAGAAATATATTGCCGGTGCTAAAAACACTGTCATAATACCAGCTATTCCTATTGATAACGAACTCATAGCCCCCTCAGTTTCTCCAAGTTCAATAGCTTTTGTAGTTCCAACCGCATGTGATGCTGTTCCTAATGCTATTCCAATTGCAACTTTATCTTTAATCTTAAATATCTTACATATTAAAGGTCCAATCACTGCACCTATTATTCCAGAAACTACTATAGCTAATACAGTAACTGGGGGTAATCCACCTAATTGATTAGTAATTTCTATGCCTATTGGTGTAGTAACTGATTTTGAAATTAATGAAATAGTTAAAACTTCTTCCATGCCGAAGATACTAGCTAACAATACAACCGATGTAACACTCACTGCACTACCTATTAAAATCCCAGTTAATATAGGAAGTAAATGCTTCTTCAAAAGTTGAAGCTGTTTATATAAAGGTACTGCTAAAACTACAGTTGCCGGTCCTAAAAACATATTTATAAATTCTCCACCACGATTATAATCTTCCACACTTACATTGAAAATTACTAAAAATCCAATAATTAAAATAATTGCAATTAAAAGTGGGTTAAATATAGGAAGTTTGGTCTTCTTATAAAGAAATAATCCAATTTCAAAGGCTAGTAAAGAAATAACTACTCCAAATAAAATATTTTCTGTTAATAAACTCATTTCTATCCTTCTTCCTTTCTTACTTTCCCTTTTTAGCCTTAATAACTAACTGTACTACAGTCCCCGTTACCACTATAACTATTGCTGTTGTCACGATACATAGTACTAAAATTGGTATAAGGTTAGCTTTAATTAAGTCAAATGATGAAATTAATCCAACACCTGCTGGTATAAAGAAGAAAGCTAAGTGATCTAGAAAGAAATTTGATACACTTTCTATTTTTTCTACTTTAATAACTTTAGTCATTAATAATAATAATAAAATTATCATTCCTAATATATTTCCTGGTAAAGGAAGTGAAAATCCTTTGGAAATAACCTCTCCAATTAAATATATACCGAGGATTAATATTGCCTCTCTAAAAATCTTCATTTTATTATCCTCCTTAACTATCTAAATTATAATTTATCACTAATAAAAAGATATGTAAATCCATTAAACCTTTTCAAAATTAATTATATTTCTCAATATTATTTAGTTAAATTCTTAATATACATTTTATTACTTTGCTATTATAAATAAAAATAATTCTCAAATTAAATTTCATCAATTAAAAGCCGCGATTTTTTTAACTTCTATATAATTTCATTGGGTAATTACCTGCCTAAAATATTTTTTATATGGACTTACTTGATAAAATATAAAGATTTTATTATAGCTTATATAGTTACAATAAATATACAAGAAAAAATATAGGATATAGTAGTAATTTATTACTACCTATCCTATATCTATATTAATACTATATTTAAAAATCCTTAAGATTTTTTTCATTTATTATCACAACTCTATTTCTGCCACTATTTTTCGCCTCATATAAAGCAGTATCAGCATCTTTAATTAAATTATCTATTTTATTTGTCAGCTCAGGGTATGATGATATTCCAATGGAAATTGTTATTTTAATAGCTTTATTATCTGAAATATAAAAATCAGTATTTTCAGCCTTCTTTCTTATTTTCTCTGCAATTTTAAAGGCTTTGAGCTTTGGGCAATTTAATAATAAAATGGAGAACTCTTCTCCTCCCATTCTAGATATAACATCATAATCTCTACAGGTGTCAATAAAAATCTTTGCTAACTCTTTTAGAATGGTATCACCTGCATCATGACCATATGTGTCATTTATATTTTTAAAGTAATCAACATCTATAAGCAAAATAGATAGTTTATCACCTTTGCGTATAGTCAGACTAGAAATTTTCTTAAAACTCTCATAAAATTGTCTTACATTATTTAATCCAGTTAAATAATCTTTTGTAGCTTCTTTCTTTAACTTTTGATAAATATTAATTATTTCAATTATGTAGTCCGTATATTTAATTGAAAAATAAGTAACAATTAAATATCCTCCTATAATCATTATCAATGATTTAAAAATCAATGTTAAGTCTTCTAATATTATAGCTAAAGAAACTATTGATACCGCACTAACTATAAGCATTCCGTAAAAATATTTAATTCTTCTTGATACCTTTAATGAGGAAATAAATCCAAATCCAAATCCTAGTAGTAATGCACTTATTAATCCAAATATCGAAGAAGTTGAAATTCCAAAAAATAAAAGACGAAAAATTCCTATTATAATCGAAGAAATAATTGAAGGTAAATATCCACAATAAAGGGCACTTAACAAAATTGGTACATATCTAAAATCAATAATAACTCCATTCACAAATGGTACAGTATTAATCATTAATATTACGCCTAATATACCACTATAAATCCCCACAATAATCCTTTTGTTTATTGACATCTTCTCAAAAATATTCTTATCCCTAGCAAAATGCTGGATTATACTTAAAAATGTAATGAGAATACATGCATTTTGAAAAAAACTTAATACCATTATCTTCTCCTATTTTTAATGATTGATTTATTTAAATTTATTTTCACTATTTATATTTTCTACAATATATTTATAAATTATATATACATTTATGTCAAACCACATTCCAACAGTAAAATTAAATCTTTTCCGTTATAATCTAGTATTATTTAACAAAATCTGATAGGAAGTCATATTATAAAACATGGACTAAATGATATGGAGGTTCAAATGAAAAGCAAATTAGTAAAAATTGCTTCTATTATAGCTTTAATTGGTGTAACAACCTTAAGCTTTATTGCCTGCAGTAAACCAACAGAAGAGGAACCTAAAGAATTAACAAAAATAAGATTAAACGAAGTAGTAAGATCAGTATTTTATGCTCCTATGTATGTTGCAATAAATGAAGGATTCTTTGAAGAAGAAGGCCTTGAAATTGATTTGTCAACTGGACAAGGTGCTGATAAGACAATGCAACAAGTTTTAAGTAAAAATGCTGACATTGGTTTTTCTGGTCCTGAACAAGTAATATACATTAACAATCAAGGTAGAGAGGATTATCCAATTCTTTTTGCTCAATTAACTCAAACTGATGGTTCTTTCTTAGTAGGAAGAGAAGCTAAAGATGATTTTAAATGGACAGATTTAAAAGGTGCAGAAATTATCGGTGGAAGACCTGGTGGGGTTCCACAAATGGCTTTTGAATATGCATTAAAACTAAATGGATTAGATCCAAAAACAGATGTTAACCTGGTAACTAATATAGACTACACTGCTACTTCAGGTGCCTTTAAAGCAGGAACTGGTGAGTACGTAACATTATTTGAACCTACAGCTTCCATGCTTGAAAAAGAAGGAAGTGGAAAAATAGTAGCTTCTATTGGTGAATCTGTTGGTAATATAGCTTATACAGGGTTTTATTCAACTAAATCTTATATGGATGAAAACCCTGAAATAATTCAACACTTCACTAATGCCATTTATAAAGGACAAAAATGGGTAGAGTCACATAGTGATGAAGAAGTGGCTGATTCTATATCATCTTTCTTCCCTGGAACTGATAGAGACATTATTATTTCTGTAGTTAAGAACTATAGATCAATCGATGCAATTGCTACAAAACCAACTATTGAAGAAGAAGACTTAAATAGATTAATGGATGTTATTGAAAATTATGACAAAACATTATTACCAAGTAGACCTTCCTTTGAAAAAATAGTTAATAACGGATTCGCTGAAAAAGCAATGGAATCCAACTAAGTTTCTCTCTATGGGGCTGTCCACAATGAAAAATTAGTAATGAATATGTTTGTGCGACAGCCTAAACTTAAAAACAAAAAAATTTACCACTTATGTATTGATTTACTTTAATAAAAATCATTTATTAAGCCCTACTAAAAAATCATAGATATAAATTTTTACTTGTATTATCCTCCTAATTATAATTAAGAGTTTACATAACGAAAGGAGGTAATATTTTGAGCTTAATTGAAATATCAAATGTAAGTTTGACTTACCATTCACTAAAAGCAGAAACAAAAGCAATCGAAAACTTAAATTTTTCAATAAAAGAAGGAGAATTTATAAGTATAATTGGTCCTTCTGGCTGCGGAAAATCAACACTTTTAAATATAATAAGCGGTCTTCTTAAGCCTTCAAAGGGCGAAATAATATATAATGATAATACAGTTAAAAATAGATTAGATAAAATGGGCTACATGTTTCAAAAGGATTATTTATTTGAATGGTTATCTGTAAGAAGTAATGTATTATTAGGTTTAAAAATAAAAAAAATTGATACTAAAGATAATATTTCTAATGCCGATAATCTACTAAAAAATTATCAGCTAGATAGATTTGTAAACCATAAACCTACTGAATTATCAGGTGGTATGAGGCAAAGAGTTGCATTAATAAGAACTTTAGCCCTAAATCCAGAGGTTTTGTTATTAGATGAACCCTTCTCCGCTCTAGACTATCAAACTAGATTAAAGGTCTGTGATGATGTTAAGGGAATAATAAAAAAGGAAGGTAAAACAGCTATAATGGTTACCCATGATTTAGGTGAAGCCATTGCTACTTCTGACAGAATAATAGTATTAACGAAGAGACCCGCAACATTAAAGCTAGATGTAAAAATAAAATTTATGAATAAAGAAGCTACTCCTTTCCAAAGAAGAAAAGAACCTGAGTTTAATGAATATTTTAATTTACTATGGAAGGAGCTTGATGAATTAAATGAGTAAAGAGCATTTAGAATATATAAAGAAAGTAAAAAAAGATACAATAAAAGTTGCCCTCTTTAGAGTTGGATTATTAATACTATTCATTGCTTTATGGGAAATTCTCGCTGACTTAAAAATCCTAGATGCATTTTTAACTTCAAGTCCTAGTAGAATAGTAAATTCATTAATGGACTTTATTAAAGAAGGAACTTTATTAAAACACATATTAATAACCTGCTATGAAACTATTCTAGGCTTTACTTTAGGAACCTTCCTAGGAGCTTTAATTGCTATTATTTTATGGTCCTTCCCTTTTGTTTCAAGAGTTTTGGAGCCTTATTTAGTAGTTCTAAATGCTCTTCCAAAGGTTGCTCTTGCACCAATAATTATCTTCTGGGTAGGTAATGGAATAACTGCAATTATAACTATAGCGCTATTAATATCTATCGTTACAACAATAATTACTGTATTAACAGGATTTAATGAAGTAGATAAGGGTAAACTCAAGCTTATGGAAACCTTAAAAGCATCTAAATTCCAAACCTTAAGATACTTAGTGATTCCTGCTAATATTCAAGTGATAATTTCAGCCTTAAAAATAAATGTAGGTTTATCTTGGGTAGGTGTAATTATGGGAGAATTCTTAGTGGCAAGAAGTGGACTTGGATTCTTAATAGTTTATGGTGGACAAATCTCACAATTAGATATGGTTATGATGAGTATAGTTATTCTTTCAGTAATTGCTTTTATTATGTATATAGCTGTTGCAAAATTAGAAGAAGGATTGAAAAAGATAAATTAATTCCACAAATGTCATAAAATGCGAAGCATTTTATTAATGAAAGAGTGAAAAAATTAAAAAATGAAAGAATGCATATAAAAAATCTTTACAGATTTTTTTAAGGTAATCTTTAAAACAAAGGAGGTTTTGCATAGCAAAACCTCTTCCTTCATTTTTTAATTCTTTCATTATCTCCATTTTTTCATTTTAAAATACTTTACATTTTATTACTACACAGTAGCAATTGCTTCAATTTCTATTAGACAATCTTTAGGTAATCTTGCCACCTCAACACAACTTCTTGCTGGTTTATTATCTGAGAAATATTCTGCATATACTTCATTAACTGCTGCAAAATCATTCATATCCTTAATAAATACTACTACCTTTACAACCTTATCTAAGCTACTTCCTGCTTCTTCTAGTATAGCCTTAACATTTTCTAATGATTGTTTAGTTGCAGCCTTAATTTCAGTTACTATTTCTCCAGTTGCTGGATTTACTGGAATTTGTCCAGATGTAAATACCATATCTCCAATTTTTATTCCTTGTGAATAAGGTCCTATTGCAGAAGGTGCATTTTTAGTTGAAACTATTACTTTATTCATTTCTCCACTTCCTTTAATTGATAATTTATAAGTTAACTATATATTTTTTTTACTAAAACTTCAATATTTATTAATTTTTTTAGTAATTTTTAATAAAAAGTTTATTATTTTTGTAAGAAGTGCTAAAATAATAATAATATAAAAACCATGAGGGAGGTAATTTTTATGAGTAAAGATGTTAATATTGATTGGAGTAACCTTGGTTTTAATTATATTAAGACTGATTATAGGTATATATCAGTTTGGAAAGATGGTAAATGGGACGAAGGAAAACTTACAGAAGATAATATGTTAACTATTAGCGAAGCCTCAACTGCACTTCACTATGGTCAACAATGCTTTGAGGGACTAAAAGCATATAGAAGAAAGGATGGGAAAATTCAATTATTTAGAGTTGATAGAAACGCTAAAAGAATGAATAACAGTAACAAAAAACTTCTTATGCCTGAAGTACCTGTTGAAAAATTTATAGATGCTTGTAAGCAAGTTGTTAGAGCAAATGAACATTTTGTTCCACCATATGGCTCTGGAGCAACATTATACTTAAGACCTTTTATGATAGGTGTTGGAGATAACATAGGGGTTAAACCTGCACCAGAATATATATTTAGTGTATTTGCAGTACCTGTTGGTCCTTATTTTAAAGAAGGTCTTGCACCTTGCAACTTTATGATAGCTGATTATGATAGAGCTGCTCCTCAAGGAACAGGTGGAAATAAAGTCGGCGGAAACTATGCTGCTTCATTGCAACCACACTTAATTGCTGCAGAAAGAGGATTTGCAGATTGTATTTATTTAGATCCTGCAACTCATACTAAGATAGAAGAAGTTGGTGCTGCTAATTTCTTTGGTATTACTAAAAATAATGAATTTGTAACACCAAAATCACCATCAATTCTACCAAGTATAACTAAGTATTCTCTAATGGATATAGCAAGGGATTATTTAAAAATGCCTGTATATGAAAGAGATGTTTATGTTGATAATTTAGATGAATTTAAAGAAGCTGGTGCTTGTGGTACAGCTGCTGTAATCACACCAATCGGCGGAATCGAATATAAAAATGAACTTCATGTTTTCCATAGCGAAAAAGAAGTTGGTCCAGTAATTAAAGAACTTTATAGAATCCTTTGCGGAATCCAATGGGGAGATATTGAAGCTCCTGAAGGATGGATATTTGAAGTATAAAAAAAGTTGCCTTTCGGCAACTTTTTTTTATACTTTAAATTAACAACTAACAATTAATAAATAAAAATTGACAATTGATAATTTATAATTATATATGTAATACATCAAGAATTACTAAAAACTCTTTTTTCAAAACTCCTAGGGAGTTTTTTCCTGCATTCTACATTATTCATTTTTCATTCTTAATCTTAACCTTAATTCTTCTTTTCACTTGTTATAAAGTAGTATGGTAAAGCTAAGAATAATACTCCACCTATAAAGTTTCCAAGAGATACAAAAATTATGTTATATGCATATCCACCTAAAGTAATAGTTGATGGATCTACTAAGTATCCCATAGCTAAAAAGCTCATATTAGCTACACTATGTTCAAATCCAGCTGTTATAAAGGTAAATAAGCACCAAAATATCATTAGTATCTTTGCTGTTTCTTCTTTTAACTTATAGCACATCCATACAGCTAAACATACTAAAATATTACAAAGAATACCTTTAATTAAAAGTTCATTAACTGGAGTATTTATTTTGCTATAAGCATTACTTACTATAAACTCACCTATATAATCACTTTTTCCAGATGTTAATCCAGCTTGGACAAATAGAACTGCTCCTATTATTCCCCCAAGGATATTTCCAATCCAACTTGCAATCCATATTTTTAAAGCATCTATCCAAGTTACTGTTTTTTCTAATGCTCCCATAGTCATTATCATAGCATTACTTGTAAATAAATCTCCACCAGCCATAAGTACTAGGCTTAATGCTACTCCAAAAGATGCTCCCATTAAAATCTTGTAAGTATCTACACCATTATGATGCATTATTCCACCAATAGTATATATTAGCATAATTCCTAAGCTAACAAATAAACTACCTAATGCTGCACTTACTAAGTATCTGCTAATACTTCTTTTAAAGAGATTACTTTTCACTTCTGCTGAATGGGCTAAATTATGAATTTCCTTACTATACATGATGATACCCCCACATTTTGTCAACTTTTTAACAATTATTTTATCCTTTGCTATTTTACAATGAAAACCAAAGTTTTGCAAATAAAACTTTGGTTTTCATTTAATATTTATTTACCATATATAGATTTCTCTATCTTATGAATATAATGCTCTCTTACCTCTGTATATTGTAATAAGGACTTTTCTACATAATTAACTTTAATATCTTCACTTTTAAATAAAGACTTCCATGAGTTTTTTTCTCCCAATATATCTTTTACAATATGATTGCCAGGTAACATTAATATAGGAATAATAGTTACTTCTTTAATATTATCATTAATTAATTCCTTTAATATATCTTCTTTTCTCACTTCGCCTTCTAAGGTACCGATATAAATATTTTTATATCCTTTTCCCTTAAAATCACTTTTCAAAGAATTGTAAACTTCAAAATTCACTGATTGTGATCCATGTCCTATCAATACTATATTTTCTTCGTTTTTAATATTTTTCTTAATTGCATCTGTTATTAAGTTGCAACTATATTCTGCCTCTTCATGCTTATTACTAATTAAGGCTTCACCAAAACTTATCTTACTAAATGAATAATCATATTTCTTTATAGTTTTTTCTATTGAATTATATTCATCTCCACCTATAATATGAAGAGGCTGAATATATATTTCTTTATATTTTTCATTGCTTAATTTAAATAGTACTTCCTCTAATCTCGGTACTACTTTCCCATACTTATTAAATAATATATTCGTAATAACACTAGAGGTAAAGGCTTTACAAACACAATAGTTTTTTGAAAACTTTGTTGCTACCTCTGCTTCAAAATCTTCTAAAACCTTTAATCCCTCTAAATTTGCAGTTCCAAAAGAAACTATAATAATTGCCTTTGACATAAAACTCCCTCTACTTAATTTCAAAATTTTTGAAGGCCTTTAAGAATTTATTAATGTCATCTTTCGTGTGGGCAATACTTAGAAATAACGCTTCATATTGAGATGGTGGTATATTAATTCCACTCTCAATCATATGATTTAAATACTTCTTAAAAATATTTTCATCACAAGTCTTAACATCTTCATATGTTTTTACTTTTTCTAATGTAGTAAAGAAAATAGTCATCATCCCACCATATCTATTTATAGTTACAGGAATGTTTTTCTCTTTAGCTACTTCTTTAACACCATCCTCTAAATATTTCCCAAGCTCTTCTATCTTTGAGTAGTATTCTTCTTTGTTTTCTTTTATTTTCTTTAAGGTTGCTAAACCAGCAGCCATTACTACTGGATTACCTGACATAGTACCTGCTTGATATACTTCACCAAGTGGAGATAGGCATTCCATTATTTCTTTTCTACCACCATACGCTCCACAAGGCAAGCCGCCTCCAATAATCTTAGCGTATGTAGCTAAATCAGGTTTTATAGAGAACAATTTTTGCGCTCCTTCAAAAGCTACTCTAAATCCTGTCATAACTTCATCAAATATCAATAATGAATTATATTTATCACAAAGTTCTCTTAAAAGAATCATAAAGTCCTCTTCTGCTTTAATTACACCCATGTTTCCAGCCACAGGTTCAATTATTACTCCTGCAATATCTTCACCATAATTCTTAAATAATTCTTTAATGCTTTCCTTATCATTATACTTAGCAATTAATGTATTTTTTATACTATCTTCTGGAACTCCTAAAGAACCTGGTATCCCATTAGTTAGTACCCCTGATCCTGCTTCTACTAAGAACCCATCAAAATGTCCATGATAACATCCTGCAAATTTGATAATTTTATTCTTTTTAGTATATCCTCTTGCAAGCTTAATCGCACTCATAGTAGCCTCTGTACCTGAGTTAACCATCCTAACCATTTCTATATTATCTAAGTTTTTGCATAAGAACTTAGCCATTTTTAATTCGAGTTCTGTAGGTGCTCCAAATGCAATAGCATTTCTTGATGTTTCAGAAATACTTTTTACTACATCCTCATCACAATGCCCAAGGAACATCGGTCCCCAAGCTAATACAAAGTCAACATATTCTTTTCCTTCTTCATCTACTATTATTGATCCTTTTCCTCTTTTTATAATTGGTGGTGTTATAGAAGTATTCTTAAAAGCTCTTACTGGTGAATTAACTCCTCCTGGCATATATTTTATTGACTCATGAAATACTACTTCATTTTTCATCTCTATTCCTCCCTTAGCCATCTAACAGCATCTAAAGCAAAATAAGTTATTATAAGATCTGCCCCAGCTCTTTTCATAGAAAGTAACATTTCTAAAGCTACAGCCTTTTCATCAATTAACCCTAAAGAAGCCGCTGATTTTACCATAGCAAATTCTCCACTTACGTTATATGCACAAATAGGGACATCTACTATTTCTTTAGCCCTAGCTATAATATCTAAATAAGACATAGCCGGCTTCACCATAATTATATCTGCTCCCTCTTCTATATCCCACTTAATTTCTTTTAATGCTTCTGTTGAGTTACCAGCATCCATTTGATAAGTTTTTCTATCTCCAAACTGAGGAGCTGAATGAGCCGCTTCTCTAAAAGGCCCATAAAATGCTGATGAATACTTAGCAGCATAACTCATTATAGCTACATCTTTATAATTCTTTTTATCTAAAGCTTCTCTAATATATCCTATTCTGCCATCCATCATATCTGAAGGGGCTACCATATGTGCTCCAGCCTTAGCATATGATACAGAAATTTTAGCTAATACTTCTAAAGTACTGTCATTATCCACTTCATTACCTTTTAATATTCCACAATGTCCATGACTTGTATATTGACACATACAAACATCAGCAATAATATAAAGGTCGCTAGCTATTTCTCTAACTTTTCTTATTGCCTTTTGAACTATCCCATCTTCATTATAACTTTCAGTTCCACAATCATCTTTAGATTCAGGAATCCCAAATAGTATTATCCCTCTAATACCTAAATCTACTACTTCCTTTATAATTTCATCTAACCTATCTATTGACCAATGATAATTACCCTTCATAGAAGATATTTCTTCTTTAATATTTTCACCTTCTACTACAAATATCGGGAAAATAAAATCCTTCGAAGTTAATGCATTTTCTCTAACCAAATCTCTAATCGCTGAATTAGCTCTTAGTCTTCTTCCCCTATTAATCATTACTTTCACCTTTGCCTTCCTTAAATGTTTTGTATATATCCATTATTTCATTTAAAAAGCCTTCTTCTGAATGCTTCTTGCAAATATAACTATCTATATTATTTTCTTTTAAAGCTTTAAAGGTTTGTGGCCCTATCGCAATATTATATTTTTCTTTAATTTTTTCTACCCCAAATATACTTATCATATTATTTACAGTGCTTGGACTTGTATATAATACAAAGTCTACTTCTTCAAAAGCTCTATTATTTTTTACTTCACCACAAATAGTATCATAAGTATGTACTCTATCTACTTCTAAACCTAATCCTTCAATTTCATCTTTTAAATAACTCCTACTTTGAGAAGAGCATGGAATAAGGACTTTTTCTCCTTTATTCAAGTAAGGCGACAAATCTTTAAATAAACCTTCTCCAACAAACTCTCTAGCCATAATAAAAGCTTGAATTCCTCTACTTTCAAGTGCATTCTTGCTAGCCTTTCCAATCACCGAAAATTTACCTTTTATACTTCTAATATCAATTCTACTTTCTACTAAATAATTAAAAAACATATTAACTCCATTTACAGAAGTTAATATTATATGATCATAATCACTCAGCTTTTCTTTTACTTTATTTAAATTTTCTTTAGTATCTTTTATTTTAATAGAATTTATTTCTGTAACTTCAGCTCCAAGATTTCTTAACTTCTTTTTTAAATTTGATGATTGTTCTCTTGAACGAGTTACGCATATATTAGCCCCAAAAAGAGGCTTTTTTTCATACCAATTTAACTTATCATTAAGTGAAACCACCTCACCTACTACTATAATGCATGGTGAAGATAAATTAGCCTTTAAGGCTTTTTCTTCTATATTCTTTAAAGTTCCAACTACTTTTTTTTGCTTAGAAGAAGTTCCTCTCATTATAATTGCAGCCTTAGAATCTTCAGGTTTTCCATTTTTAATTAATCTTTCAACTATAAAAGGTAAGTTATTAAATCCCATCATAAATACTAATGTACCTTTTTCCTTTGATAAAGCTTCCCAATTTATCTTTTCTTCAGAGGCAGTCATACCTGTTACTATATGAAAACTTTGCGCCATATTCCTTTGAGTTATAGGTATTCCCCCATAATTCAATACTGAAATTGGAGATGTCACTCCTGGTATTACTTCGAAATCAATATCTTCTTCTATTAAAGATAATACCTCTTCCCCTCCTCTTCCAAAGACATAAGGATCTCCACCTTTTACTCTACCTACTATATGACCATCTTTAGCTAGTTTCACTAACATATTATTTATTTCTTCTTGAGTTTTATAATGTGATCCTGGCTCTTTTCCACAATAGTAAATTTCACAATCATCATTTAAATAATTTAAAATATTATTTGATACTAATCTATCATAAAGTACAGCTGTACACTTTTTTAAAGACTCACAAGCCTTAATAGTTAATAATTCCTCATCTCCTGGTCCTGTACCAATAATATAAACCTTACTCATCTTTAAAGTCCTTTCATTATCTTTTCAGCTAGACTAATACCAAGCTCCTTATAGCTATTAATATCACCAACTATATCTTTCTTAACTATATTTCCATTCCCCACATCAAAAGTTCCAAGTAAATATAAATCATTATTTTTAATTTCTGAATAAATTCCAATTACGCTATGGCATCCACCATTAAGTTCCTTCATAAAACTTCTTTCTGCTTCTACAGCTATTCTTACTTCCCTATTATCTAACTTTTTTAAATAGGCATTATATTCTCCATTTTTTAATGCTTCTATTCCTAATGCACCTTGACCTATTGCTGGCAAGAAAATTTTAGGATCAAAATAATTGCATATAATACTTTCTAATCCTAGTCTTTTTAGTCCTGCTGCAGCTAAAATAATTCCATCCATATTTTCATTTTTCATCTTTTCAAGCCTAGTTTGAACATTTCCTCTTATAGGAACTATATTTATATCATTTCTTAAATTTCTCAGCATAGCTGCTCTTCTAATGCTACTAGTCCCAATTACAGCTCCAGGTTTTAACTCTTCAAAAGGAATATTATCTTTAGATATAAATGCATCTCTTATGTCTTCCCTCTCAGGTATTGCTACTATTTCAAATCCTTCTGGTAGCATAAAAGGTACGTCTTTCATACTATGCACAGCTGCATGAGCTTCCTTATTTAAAAGTGCATATTCTATCTCTTTAACAAATAACCCTTTACCACCTATCTTATCTAATGTAACATCCAACCTCTTATCTCCCTCTGTTACTACTAATAGCTTCTTTGAATCAATATTATTTTTTTCTTTAATAAGATCTATAACCTTATCTGCTTGAATTTGAGCTAATTTACTTTTTCTTGTTGCTATAATTATTTCCATAAAATATCTCCTATAAATCTTTAAATATTTTATTTAACACATCTCTTCCAAAAAACATTTCTAAAACTAATTTATCCTTTTCCTTTTCATAAATATATTTAAAATCTTCACTACATACAAAATTAATTATTTCTTTTTTAACTTCTACAATATCTTTTACATTTTTTCTAATTATAGATGAATATGAAATAAAGTCATCATATTCTCTCGCTATTTCAAGCATTCTATCAGATAGCATTAGTGCTCCTTTAGGATTAGAGTTTTTTGTATTAACTGCAAAAGTAATATTGTTTAAATTTCGCTGAACCGGGGTTACTGCTAAACTCTTCTTATAATCTTCAGCAAATATGTATAATTTAAACTCTTCTTCACAATTATTTTTAATAGTTAAGTTTAACTCTTTATCATTAGTTGCAATAACTATTACATGTTTATCCTTTATAAATTCTCTATAGTAATTACTTTTTATTAAATTAATATTTACTAAAGAATTAAAATCTTCTATAAATTCTAAAGACAGCACTTCTACGTAACTACCTCTTTGAAAAAAACTTTTAGCCTTTATAAACCCAGCTCTTCCTCCACCAACTATTCCAATTCTTAATTTCTTAGAATTAGTAGCTAGATATGTATAATTTATATCCTCTCTAGAAATATCTTCTTTAATATCCTTGCACATTCTTCTCCATATCCTTTTAACTCTTCTTCTTTTAAAACCTTTATCGCCCTATTTACATAATAATCTGATGTGCTTTTTATAAGCATTTTAGCAAGCTCAATTTGTCTTTCATTATTAAATTTATTATTTAAAGTAACTTCTCTTTCTTTAATTACTCTATTTCCTTCATCTTTAAAACCTTTTATTATTCCTGATATTTCTCTTAGACTCTTCCATGCAATATATTCTTCAACATATTCATCTATAATCTTTTTATTTTCAATCATTCTCTCTTTTCTAAGTTCCTTATTTTCATCATCCATAGAACTTATTTCATCTATATCATATAGCCTTACTCGACTTATATTACCTATAGATTTTTCTACATCCCTTGGTAATGCTAAATCAAAAATTATAAGATTCTTTCCGCTATCCTTAATATGTTTTCTCTCAATAATTAAATGAGGGGCTGAAGTACAGGATATAACTGAATCCATATTATTTATTATATCCCTTCCTTCTTCATAAGTCATAATCTTTACTCTATTATCATCTATATCTTTAACATTTTCTGGTTTTCTAACTACTAAAGCAACTGATTCTATATTATTAGATAAAGTATATTTTAAAGCTAAGCTTCCTACTTCACCATAACCAATAATCATAATGTCCTTTGCATTATTTTTAATTGCTTCATTCACTGCTATTGAAGCTGAGGAAACTGGAATTTCATAAAGCTTTCCCTCAGTCCTAAATTTCTTACCACAAGTAATTGCTTCTTGGAATAGCCTTTGAAGTTCATGGCTAACACACCCATATTCAATAGATATACTATATGCTTCTTTTATTTGTCCTAAGATTTGATCTTCTCCAAGTATCTTAGAATGAAATCCACATACTACCTCCATAAGATGTCGTATAGTTTTTTCCTCTTCTAAGCAGAAACAACTCTCCATTAAATTAGTATCCCATTTAAATGTCTTAAAAATTATTTCTTTTATTTCTGAAATATTGTATTTACTATTAATATAAACTTCAGTTCTATTACAAGTACTTAAAATAACTACTTCATTAAAATATTCTTTAAGCTCCAAAAGATATTCTATCTTCTTCTTAGGAGCTAAAGATAATTTTTCTCTTATTTCAACGCCAGTATTTTTTTTAATCCCTAAAAGTGTAATCATACTTTTCTCCTAAAATAAAATTATACTATTATAATTTATAATATAAATTTTATTATACTCCTATTTAAAATTAATTTCATTTTACTTTTCTAATGCTATTTTATAAAAGGAGATGTATCACATTTATTAAAATAATAAATTTTGATACATCTCCCTTCTTAGATAAATTACTTTATAAGATTCTCCTCATTATAACTATAGTTAATTTACCTTAATCTATTTTTCTAATACATTAGCTTATATTTTTTAACCTTTATATCTATCTTCTATTATATATTACATATTTATTCTTATAATTGTCTAATACTTATTTATTATTAATTTTATAGGTAATTACTTATATTAGTATCTTATTCCACTCCAGTAAATATTATCTTTTAATACTGCTTTATCTGATAAATTCACACCTTCTAGAGCCCATTTTTTAAACTCCATAAACCCCGTTCTATCTACTATATAACCTATATGCTCTTTGCCACCTGGAGCATTTCTATCTATATACTCTTCAACATATTTATAAGTATTTAAAATTATCTTAATTATACTTTCTTCATCAACCCATACTATAAAATCTTCAGCTAATCTTGGATTCTTCTTACCTGTTCTACCCATAATAGCTAATCTATAATATTTTTCTTTACTTCTAGTCCATGCTCCTGTTGGACAATTAATTACACATTCTCCACAACCAATGCATTTACTATGATCTCTAACTGGTCTAAAGTTTTCCGGATGAAGAGCCCCTGTTGATTTCTTCTTACAAGCTTTAACACAAGCTCCACAAGATACACATTTTTCTTTATCAAATTGAGGCTCTGTCATACCAATAATTCCAAAGTCATGCATTCTAGCTTTAATACAGTCATTAGGACATCCTGTTAGAGCTATTTTAAAATGTAAATCATTTGGGAAGATAGCTTTTTCAATTTTCTTAGCAAAATTAGTAGTATTATAATTACCAAATGGGCAAACTTTATTTCCTATACAAGCAGATACATTTCTTGTTCCAGCTGCCGTATATCCCTTACCTTCTACCTCTTGATTTATTTCTAAACCTTCTATTATCGGTTGAAGTAAGATATTAACCTCTGCAATATCATCCATATCTATCCCTGGAATTTCAAATCCTTGTCTAGTAGTTAAATGAACTGTTCCATCTCCATATTTATCTGCAATTTCTTGAATTAATCCTAAGTATTCAGCCTTTAAGAATCCACCTGGAACTCTTATTCTAGAAGCTGTCATCCCTCTTCTTTTAGTAACTCTAAAGGCATTTTTCTTCAGCTTTTTAGTATTTATGTCCATAAATGTCTCCTCCTAATCTATTAATTCTTTTCCCTTTGAATAGTTAAATACAGGTCCTTCTAAGCAAATATAAGTATCATCCATCTTGCAGTGACCACATTTACCTATTCCACAGCACATTTTTCTTTCTTGTGAAATCCATATATTTTCTTCTTTAATTCCAAGCTTTAAAAATTCTAAAACTGTAAATTTCATCATCATTGGTGGACCTACTACTATTACTTGCACATTTTCAATATCTTCAATTTTAAGCTCTGGTACATATTTAGTTACAAGACCTACTCTACCTTCATAACCTTCTTCAGCTCCATCCACTGTTAATATAAGATTAATATTCTTTTTCCATTCCTTTATGTCTTCTTTAAAAAGAATATCATTAGGTGATTTAAATCCTGATATTAAAGTAAATCTGTTACAATCCTCAGTATTTTTTGAAAAGTAATCTACTATTCCTTTAACTGGTGAAAGTCCTGTTCCCCCAGCTACTACTATTACTTCTTTATCTTTATAATTATTTATATCAAATCCATTTCCATAAGGTCCTCTTAAGAAAAGTTTATCTCCTACATAGTTATTAAATATTTCATCTGTTACTTTACCAACTCTTCTTATAGTTAAATCCACATAATTTTCACCTATTCCACTAACTGATATAGGCGCTTCCCCATACTTAGGTAATGATACTTCGAAGAATTGCCCAGGTTTTACATCACCTTTAAATTCCATTCTGAAAGTGTATTCAATTTCTGTATGTTTAATAACTTCAAGTATTTCTGAAATAAATGGAATATATTCATTTTTACTCATATTACTTCACCTCATCCATAGCTTTCTCTAATTTATTTACACAATTGGAGAATGAAATGTATTCAGGACAAGCATCATCACATCTTCCGCATCCTACACACATATGATATCCCCATCGTTTTTTATAATCATAAACCTTATGAAGAACTTTAAATCTCATTCTTTGTCCTTTTTCTTTTCTAAAGCTATGACCTCCAGCCATATCTGTATAACCATCAACTTGACAAGATGCCCAGACTCTTCTTCTTTCTCCTACTTTTCCATTATCCTTATAAAATAAATCTTGCATAGTAAAGCAAGTACAAGTAGGGCAAACAAAATTACATCTTCCGCAAGCTATACATCTTTCTGAATATTCATCCCAAACCTTTGACTGTACTATATCTAAATCTAAGTTCTCCGGAATATTTACCTTGATTTCATTATCTTTAACAAAATCAGGAGTAACTTCTAATGATTCAATATTCAAGTTATTGAATACCTCTTCAAATTCTTTATCTTTTATATCTAAACATACTTCATTTCCTGCTTGTTTTACATAAACATTATATTCATCCGTATTATTTGTTCCCATACTTACACAGAAGCAATTTTCAAAACTCTTTTCACAGCCTATAAGAACAAACTTAGCCTTTTCTCTAAGCTTTTTATAATATGGATCTTCAAACTTGTTTCTTAAGTAAATATCATCAATTCTTCTTAATGAATGCATATCGCAGCTTCTTAAAAATATTAATATAGATTTTTCATCAACATTAGGTTCTTTAACCTCATCTTCTGTAAAGAAAAATAATGTCTGAGTTATTGGAAGAAGTACCTCCTTATAAGAAAAATTAGATTTTTTGTTAAATTCTATTTCTTCTATTTTTGATACTTCACCATATCTAACTATATCTGTATCTGAAAATTTCCCTTGTCCTTCAAAGATCTTTGGTGCATATATTTTGTATTTCTTTGATAACTCTTCTAGTCCTTTATTAAATTCTTCTACCTTAAGTTTATATCCCATTATAAACACCTCTTAGCTTATTTTTTTCTTTCTTGAAATTATGAAGTATGGTATTGCTATAAATAAAATTCCTCCTACCATATTCCCTAAAGTAACAATTAAAATATTATAGGCATAGCCAGATATACTTACCGCATGTCCTAAAGGTGAAAGTAACCCTATAGTAAGTAACGTCATATTTGCTACACTGTGTTCAAAACCTGCAGTTATAAATACAAATAAACACCAGAATATCATTATTAATTTAGAGACTTCTTCTTTACATCTAAAAGTACACCATATAGCTAAACAAACTAACATATTACATAGTATTCCTCTAAAGAATAATTCTGTAGCTGGAAGAGACATCTTAACCTCTGAAGTTTTAGCAATAAATTCTCCGACTGGACCTGTAGCTAATCCTGCCATATAAAATAAAGTTGCCGCAAGGATTGAACCCACTAGATTCCCAATAAAGCTTACTATCCATACTTTACTTGTTTCACCTAAAGTTACAGACTTATTTAATGTTCCTACTGCCATTACAAAATTATTACCTGTAAATAATTCTGATCCTGCAAAAACAACTAAACTAAGTGCAACTGCAAATGATAATCCCATAACAATTTTAGTTGCCGGTGAATTTACTGAATTTAATAATCCTCCTATTGTGAAAATAAGCATTATACCTAATCCAACATAGATCCCTGCTAGCATTGAACTAATGAAATAACCAAGTTTGTTTTCCTTTAATAATTGAGCCTTTGCTTTTGCTGCTAATGAAACCTTATTTAATTCATCGTTAAACATTTACTTCCCTCCAAGATTGTTATTATAATCACAATGTCATATAAAAATTATAATCTTAAACAAAAATAAAAACTGTGATAATTATCACAGTTTCTAAAATTTTATATATTTTATTTAATTACTTATATCCCTTGAAATAACTAGATAGCTTATCCCTATCTTTAATTATTATTTTCTTCTTATCTATTACAATAAGATTATTATCCTGAAGAACTTTTAATGCTCTAGAGATAGTTTCACGAGAAGCTCCAAACATATCAGCTAGATATGTTATACTTATTTTTAAATCTATTAAAACACCATTTTCAACTTCTACTCCATAATCTTTAGAAAGCTTCCAAAGCTTTGCAGCCACTCTCTTTTCTACTTTTATAGGAGTTGAATTTTTTAATTGCCTATATAATCTTCTAACTTTTATAGTTAAGGATGACATTACTACCTTAGTAAGTTCAAAATCTCTTGACATTACTTCTTCAAATCTCTCTTTATCAAAAGCAAGTATCTCAACATTTTCAAAAGCTTCACAATTAATTGAAGCAGGTAAATCATCTAAAACAACAGCATTTATTATATCTTCTTCACCTAATATAAATATAATTTTCTTTTGAGCTGATTCATTAAGCTTATATAGAGAAACTTTCCCCTTATAAACTATAAAAACCTTCTTAATTTCTTCTTTATCTCTAAATATATGTCTTCCTTTTTGATAGCACTTCATTTCACATATATCAGCTAAGTCTTCAATAGAAGATTTAGATATTTTATTAAATATCTTCATACTTCTTATCGGCTCTAAACAAACCTCTTTCATAATAAATAACCCCAGTCTTATATAAGTTAATTTTTATTAATAAATTCTCTAATAAATTATATATTATAGTATTTATTAATTACTTACAACTAAACTAATATCAGATTAAAATTATTTATTAGATTCAGAAACTTTTATTGCTTTATTAACTATGATTACAAACCATACAAATGCTATAGTTAATAGTACATGTCCTAATCCTGCAATGTGGCTAAGTCCTGCAAAATCTGTACCATTTACTTGCATTATACCTCTTGCTGTTAAAGCAGCTAAAGTATAAATTAATGAAATATTATAAAGGATTGTCCACCACTTAAATCCTTTAATACTTGATAAAGTAAAATTCTTTTCTAAAAGAAGTACTATTATAAAGAAAATAAATCCTAGAGTTAAGGCATGTGTATGAACTACAGATAATACTGTTCCTCCTTGAAATTCATTAATCTTTGTAAACTCTCTATAAAATACTCCCATAGCTAGTCCTAATACTAAATAAACAGTTGATAAATTAAAATACTTTTTCATTTTCGTCCTCCTATATTGTTGAATAAATATTATTATTTAATAGTCATTATATAATTAATTAATAATTATTTCAATGGAAATTATATTATTATTAATTTTAAAAGGAACTGCCACAAGACAGTCCCTTTAGAAATTAAAAGTAAAAAATAAATAATTATTAATGTAATCTCTTTTAAATTACTAAAAGTAATGCTATTTAAAAAACTACTAAATAGAGTCTTTTTATTAATTATTAATTATTAATTATTTATTTTTGATTCTACTACACATTCTTAATATAGTTTATTAATTTTTTCTAAATCAAATGGAGTATTTTGATAAATACAGTAATTTAACCAATTTCCAAATACTATATTGGCACTTCCCCTCCATTTTACTATTGGAGTTTCTTTTTCATTATCTTCAGGAAAATAATTTTTAGGGATAGCTATTTCCATCCCCTTACTACAGTCCCTTAAGTACTCATCCATTAAAGTATATCTATCATACTCTAAATGTCCTGTAATAAAGACTTGTCTTTTATCCTTTGTTGCAATGATAAATGCTCCAGCTTCTTCTGACTCTGCCAAAATATCAAGTTCATTAACTTTTTCTATATCTTCTTTTAACGTTGTAGTATGTCTTGAATGGGGTGCATAAAAAATATCATCAAGACCCCTTGTCAGATCCTCATTTATCTTATTCACCTTATGTGGAAATACTCCAAATATTTTTTTATCTAATGGATGCTTATTTATCTTGTAATGATAGTATAATGCAGCTTGCGCACCCCAACAAATATGAAGGGTAGAAAATACATTTTCTTTGCTCCACTCTAGTATTTCTTCAAGTTCACTCCAATATGCTACTTCTTCAAACTTTAAAGTCTCAACAGGTGCCCCAGTTATTATTAACCCATCAAACTTTTGATCCTTAACTTCATCAAAATAATTATAAAACTTTTCTAAGTGCTCTATAGGAGTATTTTGTGAAGTGTAGGTTTTCGTTTGCAGAAGTGTAACTTCCACTTGAATTGGAGTATTTGATAAATATCTAAGCAATTGATTTTCAGCCTGAATTTTAATCGGCATTAAATTCAATATTGCTATTTTTAAAGGTCTTATATCTTGCGTTTGTGCTCTTTCTATATTCATTACAAATATATTCTCATTAGATAGAACTTTAAAAGCTGGTAATTCTTTTGGAATTTTAATCGGCATATAACCCCCTCCTTATAAAATATTAAATCATAATTCATTTTATTTTAAAAGCATTTATGCTATATTCTTCCTTAAAGTCTAAATTGAGTATATACTATTAATAGAGTCTTATGTAAAGGAGGTTGACAATTGGAAAAAAATTTCAAATTTTACTTTAGGCTTTTTAAGATTACTTTTTATGTAAGCTGTTTTAGTTTTGGTGGTGGCTATGTAATTATTCCTTTTTTCAGAAAATATCTAGTAACTGATATGAAAATCTTAACTGAAGATGAACTATTAGATATGGCTGCTATTGCTCAATCATCACCTGGAGCTATTGCTGTAAACTTATCATCATTAATAGGATATAGATTCCTAGGAATTTCAGGGGCTATTATTACTTGTATAGGTACAGTATTACCACCCCTTATAATTTTGTCTATTATTTCTGTTTTTTATGATGCATTTAGAAGTAATCTGTATATTTCTGCTATTCTAAAAGGTATGGAGGCTGGTGTAGCTGCTGCCATTGTTGATTTAGTAATAGACATGAGTCTTACTGTGTTTAAAGAAAAGAATACATTACTTACTCTTTTAGTACCAGTATCTTTTATAGCTAGTTTTTTCTTTAATGTTAATGTAATACTAATTTTAGTTATAGGAGCTATACTAAGCTTTAGTCAGGCATTTATAAGAAAAAGAAAGGAGGCTAAGTAGATATGAATATACTATTTGATTTATTTTTAATATTTCTAAAGATTGGTTCCTTTAGTATTGGAGGAGGTTACGCTATCGTACCTTTAATCCAAAAAGAAATTGTCGATACTCAAGGGTGGCTTACTCTGCAAGAATTTACTGATATATTAACTATTTCTCAAATGACTCCTGGACCTCTTGCAATAAATGCTTCAACCTTTGTTGGTATAAGACTAGGTGGAACACCTGGCGCTATAGTAGCCTCTTTTGCTTGTGTTATTACAGGTGTACTTGTTTCAATTACTCTTTTTAGATTCTTTAGAAAAAATAATGATGTAGATGAAATTTCAAATGTCTTAAAAGGTTTAAGATCTACATCAATCGGTTTAATTATTGCTGCTGCTGGTACTATAATTCTAATATCTTTTACTGGACAATCTAATATTAATTTTGATTTTGAAAGTATTAACTTACTAGCGGTTGGAATATTCTCCATCTCAATGTTTTTACTTAGAAAATTTAAGTTAAATACCTTAAATATCATTTTAATCTCGGGACTAATAGGTTTATTTTTATATACATAACCTAAAATATTATTCATATGCAATTTAAAAACCCTCTGTTTTTAAACAAGGGGTTTTATCAATAAAATACAAAAAGGGCTGTTGCAAAAACAGTCCAATTTATAATCAATAATCCTTTTTCAAAACTCCAGATGGAACTTTTTCATTCTTCATTATTCATTGTTCAATCGACAGCCTCTTTTTATTTAATATTTTAGATTTTTTTAATTTCTTCTATTAAATCATTTATATTTATTTTTGCAATAAGGATAGAATCTTCATCATTAAATAATTGTAGCTTATCTACATTAACATAATAGTAGCATACTCCAAGTTTTCTCTTTATAATTAGCTCATATTCTTTATTATCTATTAATTTATAATCCTTATTAGCTATTTGAACTATTTCCTTAATTTCTAAAAGGCTTAAGCTTCCTAAATTAATTAACTTGTTATATAAAAATAATGCAAATATATTATTTTCCTCATAAACATTTGGAACATCTATAATTTCTTCAAATTTAATTATTATATCTTCTCTTATTACATTTACTAGATAACTTCTAGTTATCTTAATATCTTTAATAGTATTAGAAAATCTATATGCTAATTCATCTAAGGAGGCTTCATCCTTAAGCTCTATTATCCTATCTATTCTTTCAATTATTTTTTCTCTTGGAAAAAAAGTTTCCTGCCCAGTAGATACACTCTTTTTTATAAACCATTCTTCTGGAATCAAGTCCTTCCTCTTCCATCTATATAATTGTCCATAAGATATTCCTGTTAAATCTAAAAGCTCTTTCTTTGAAATTAATTCTTCAGACATACTTCCTCAACCACCTTACTTTTCTTATCTATAGTTATCTTTCCTGTATATTCAACCTTTCCAATTGAGCACCCTTCTAATATAGTTATATTATGACCTCTTACAACTTCACATTCTGTGTCTTGAAGTGTTATATTATCACCTTCTATAACTTTACTAGTTAAACTACCATATCCAAAGTCAATCCATCTAGACTTTCTTATAATAATTTCACTTCCACCTATCTCTTCTATAACACATCTGCTTTTAGGAGTTATTTCTATTTTATCAGCTGATAATAAACCCTTAACTTTTAAACCTCCCTTACTATAAAAATTGTTACCTTCACAATTTCCATCAGTTTCTAGTTCACCTAAAATATTAATATTATCAAAGGTTAAAGCTTTAACTACACTTAGTTCTCCTAAAACTTTTATATTATTTCCTTTTAATCTTCCTTGTACGCTTACTTCACCAGTTATATTCAAATCTTCTCTAACTTCTAAATCTTTTTTAGCTTTTAAATCACCCTTAATCTTAGTTAGTCCAAGTATTGAATCTTCTTCTAAATTACAATCACCTAAAGTAGTTAAAATATTTATATTTATCTTATCATGGAATCTTGAGTCCCCCATAATTTTTACTTTTTTAGCTGTAATAGAACCATTAATTTCTGCATCCCCCATAATTACCATCTCTTCACATTCTATATTGCCATTAGTAGTACTATTACCCATTACCTTTATCTTGTTATACTTTCCTTCTGATATAACACCATCACCAAAAATTTTTGTATCATTATACATATTATATATCTCCCTCTATACTTTAAACTTTTCTCTTATTTTAGAATTTCCATTAATAATTAGTTCTCCTGAATATTCTATCTTGCCGATGTCACATCCATCTCCAATCTTAATGTTTTTCCCTCTAACTACATTGCATTTTGTATGCTCTAAATATATATCATCTGCTTCTATAACATTAGATATAAGTTTACTTCTACGTGATTTTGTAAAAAATAAAACCCTAATTAATCTTCTAGCCTTCCTTACTTTTAATGTTTCTCCACCTATTTCGTTTATTTCGTTAGTCAAAGATAAATTTAGTTCTATATTATCACCTGAAAGTAACCCCTTAACTCTCACCCTTCCTTCTGAGTAAAAGCTTCCACACTGACAATCTTCTCCAGCAATGAAATCTCCATTTACTTCAACCTTATCAACGTTAACTCCCTTATTAAATGAAGCTCTTCCATTTACTATAACACTTTGTCCCTTAAGCCCCCCTTTTGATGATAGAACTCCATTTATTTCAAAAGGTTCTTTTACTTCAATATCGTCATAACAAGTAAGTAGTCCATTTACATCCATAGATTTTGTATTAATTCGTCCTAAAGTCTTTCCCTTACCATTTACAGAGAGTTCATCACATATTAGATCACTATTAATAGTTCCCATACCGTTAATCCCTACACTATCGTAATTTCCACCATTTATATTTCCTAATCCATTAATATCAATATTATTCATAAACAACCTCCAACATAACATTGTTTCATTCAATATTATAAAAAATTATCTCTTTCACTTTTATATTATAATATTATCGTAACATTGTTACATTGTAAAGATTTTTTTATAAAAAATTTATTACTTTAGACTTATAGTCTAAGTGAATCTAAACTCCCCTATAAAAGCATATTTAATTTTATTGATATTTTATATTTGCTATTATAAAGAAAAAACTAAAAAAATAAGCTGCCAAATAGCAGCTTATCATATAACTTATCTTTATAATTCAGATCAATTTATTTACTTAATTATTCATTCTAAATTATTCACTTTTACTATTAATGTATTTTTCTATTTCTTCAGCAACTATCTTAGCATGAGCTGTTGCCTCTACTACAGTTTTTGCTCCAGTTACAACATCACCTGATGCAAATACACCATCTCTAGTAGTATGTCCAAATTCATCTGCTAAAAGTAATCCCCATCTATTAGTTTCTAATCCCTTTGTATTTGAAACAATGTTATTTCTAGGTGACTGACTAACAGAAATTATAATAGAATCACATTCAAATAATCCTTCTTCTCCGTCAATATTAACAGTTATTACTGTTCCATCTTCAGATACTTCATTTTTAGTTGCTATATATTTTACGCCTTCTTCAGTAAGTTCAGTAGGAGATTTAAAGAATTCAAACTTTACTCCATCTTTAACAGCACCTTCAAGTTCTGCTTTAGTAGCTGGTACGTTCTCTATACCCTTTCTATATAGGATATAAACTTCCTTAGCTCCATTTCTTATAGCAGTTCTAGCTGAGTCCATTGCTACATCTCCAGCACCAATTACACATACCTTTTCTCCTAAGTTATACACTTCAGGAGATTTTAAATAATCTATAGCATAATGTACATTACCAAGGCTTTCTCCCTTAATATTTAAAGTCTTAGGGTTCCAAACTCCTGTACCAATAAATACAGCCTTATATCCATCATAGAAAAGTTTGTCTAATGTTAGAACTGGTCCGATTAAAGTATTAGGTCTAATTTTAACTCCAAGCTCAATTAATCTTTCTTCATAATGATCTAATATGCTCTTTGGAAGTCTAAATTCTGGAATTCCATAACGCATTACTCCACCTATTTTATCATGAGAATCAAATAGCGTTATTTTATAACCTTTTTGAGCTAATATAAAGGCAATCGTTATTCCAGCAGGGCCTCCACCTATAATTGCTATTCTATCATCTAGTTCTTTTTCTTTTTCAAGTTTTACATTTTCTAAGTAATATTTTGATATATGTCTTTCAATGCTACAAAAGCTTACTGGTTCTCCTTTAATTCCTCTTATACAGTTTCCTCTGCACTGATCTTCATGAGGACAAACTATTGAACATACTAAAGATAAAGGATTATTTTTAAATAACATTTCTCCAGCCTTAGCAATTTGTCCTTCTTTAAATAAAGTTATTATTTCAGGAATCGGAGTTCCAATAGGACAATTAAGTTTACATTTTGGATTTTTACAAATATAACACCTATCTGCTTCAATAACTAATTCTTTCATTAACAAACTCCTTTAATTTCATTCTGGTTTTTTTACATTATATCATCAATTTTGATATTGAACAAAGATAAACTTCTTTCCAGTATTCCATTTAAATAAGCCAATACTATTCCATAATTAGTTATTGGAACATTTTTCTCCTTGCATGTATTAACTCTATTTATTACTGTTTTTCTATTTATCATACATGCGCCACAGTGAATTATCAAGTCATACCTATCTATATCCTCAGGAAAGTCATGAAAAATGCTATAATCATAAGTTAATTCTGCACCTACAAACTTATTAATTAATTTAGGAATCTTAACTCTTCCAATATCCTCATGGGACACATTATGGGTACAACTTTCAGCTATTAAGATTTTAGAGTCTTTATTTAAATCTTTAATTTTAAAAGCTCCTCTAATGAATTCCTCAAAGTCTCCCTTTTGTCTTGCAAATAGCATAGAAAAGCTAGTTAATTTTATTTCCTTTGGTACTATTTTATCTACTTCTCTAAAAGCTTGAGAATCTATTATTACTAAATCAACATTATTTATATCTTCTAATGCTGATTTCAATTCTGTATCTCTAACTACATAACTTTTAATTCCATGATCTAAGCAATCTCTTATACATTGAACTTGAGGTAAAATCAATCTTCCTTTTGGTGCTTCAGAGTCTATTGGAACTACAAGTATAACTTTACTATCATAAGGAAGTAAGTCTCCAACTATAGGAAGCTCTTCATCCTCTTCCTTTAAAATCCTTATTAGATTTTCTTTTAACTTTTCAATACCTTCCCCTGTTACTGCTGATAGGAATATATAGTCCTTATATTTCTCCTTTATAAGCTCTAACTCTTCTTCTTTTATTTTATCAATTTGATTAACAACTGTAATAAATGGTATATTATATTTTTTAAAGCTTCTTTTAACCTTAGTGAATTCATCTAAATCTATATCTAAAATATCAAAAACATATATTGCTATATCTGTTCTTTTTAAAATATCTAAAGTTCTCTTAGTTCTTATTTCTCCTAAATCACTTTCGTCATTAAATCCAGCAGTATCTATAAACAATACTGGTCCTACAGGTATTAACTCCATAGCCTTTTGTACTGGATCTGTAGTAGTACCTTCCTTTTCTGAAACCAAGGATACTTCTTGTCCCAATAGTTTATTAATTAAAGAAGATTTACCAGCATTAGTTTTACCGTAAATTGCAATATGCTTTCTATTTGCATTTGGTGTTGAATTCATAAATACACCTCCTATAGATAAAGATCTCTTTCTCCAGCTCTAAGTCTTTCTATATTTTTATCTAAAATATCTCTAATATCTTTTCTCTTAATTCTTTCTCTTTCAGTCTTAACAACAGCTTCAGCTTTTTCTAATATTTCCTTATCACCATAGTCTATAGCAAATTCTAAAAGAGTAGTCATAGCATTAGGCTCACATACATTTTGTATTTCTCCTGACTTTGCAAGCTTCATAAATCTTTCACCAGTTCTTCCTCTTCTATAGCAAGCTGTACAATAGCTTGGAATATATCCATCATCTAATACTGATTTTATTACCTCTAAAGGAGTTCTATCATCTGAAGTCTTAAATTGAAGAGTTTCTCTTCCCTCTTCTCTTTCCTTATATCCTCCAACTCCAGTGCTAGAACCTGCACTAAGTTGAGATACACCATATTTTATTAACTCTCTTCTCATTTCTGCTGTTTCTCTAGTAGACATTATAATTCCTGTAAATGGTACAGCTATTCTAATAATTGCAACTAACTTCTTAAACATTTCATCATCTACTAAATGAGGGAATTCTTGCAATGTAACTCCTGAAGCTGGTTTTAATCTAGGCATAGATATAGTATGGAATCCTACTCCGTATTTTTCCTCTAAATGTTTATTATGCATCATAAGTCCCAAAACTTCGAATTTAGGATCAGAAAGTCCAAAAAGAACCCCTCCACCAACATCATCTATTCCAGCTTCCATAGCTCTATCAAAGGCAGTTGTATGATAATTATAATCTCCCTTTAATGATTTAGGATGCATTAATTCATATGTTGGTTTGTGATATGTTTCTTGGAATAATATATAAGTTCCGATTTTAGCTTCCTTAAGTAATTTATAATTTTCTACTGTTGTAGCTGCTATATTTACATTAACTCTTCTAATTTCTCCGTTATCATTTTGAGTTGAGTAAATAGTTTCTAAACACTCTAAAACGTAATCTATAGGCGCATTAACTGGATCTTCACCAAGTTCTAATGCAAGTCTTTTATGTCCCATTTTTTCTAAGATTTTAACTTCTTCAGCTACTTCTTCCATAGTTAATCTTCTTCTATTAAAGTCATTTGTTCTTTTATATCCACAATAAACACAGTTATTTACGCAATAATCACTAACATAAAGTGGAGCAAATATAACTATTCTCTTACCATATATAGAATCTTTTATTTCTCCTGCTAACTTAAATATTTCATTTAAATCTTCCTTATCTTCTGCTTGTAATAAAATAGCTATATCCTCATATGATAATCCATCTCTTTTTTTAGCTTTTTCTAAAACAGCTTTAATATCTTCTCCCTTAGCGCCCTTAGCTTCTTCTAAAATTCTTTCAATATACTCATAATCAATAAACATAGTACACCCCCGTATTGTAATTTTTATATTAACTTTATATTTTCAAGCTGAATATTACCTTTAGTAACCTTATGATATCCATTTTCCTTAGCCCAAGCTACATTGTCACCTCTAGTAATTTCAACTCTAAAACCAGCTTTATTAATTCTTCCTTCAATACACTTTCTGCATTCAGCAGCTTCATCCCCTGTACATATCTTTCCATCATATAATGAATATTTTTCTCTTACACTAGTTGGAGAAAGATTTGGCATTACTACATTGCCTCCAGCCTTTAATCCCTTTTCTCTTCCTACTGGATCTATACTTCCAAGAGCCGTGGTAGATGGCAGTAAAACATTAGGCAATAATAATCTAATTATAGCTAACATTGTTGTAGTCATTTCTAGAGTTCCACCTTTTTCATCTTTTAATGGAGTATCCTTATGTGGAATAAAAGGTCCTATACCACACATATGAGGTTCAAAGTCCTTAACAAATAGTAGGTCATTAACTAAATCACTATTTGTTTGGTTAGGAAGACCTACCATAAATCCAGCTCCAACTTGATATCCTATTTCTTTAAGATTATTTAAACATTCTCTTCTTTCTTCAAAGCTTGCTCCTGGATGAAGAGAGTCATAAAGTTCTTTTGTAGCAGTTTCATGTCTTAATAGATACCTATCAGCACCTGCTTCAAACATTTTCTTATAAGATTCATAACTTCTTTCTCCTAGAGATAATGTAATTGCATTATTAGGATACTTTTCTTTAATAGCTCTAATAATTTCAATCATTCGTTCATCAGTAAAATAAGCATCTTCCCCACCTTGAAGTACATAGGTTTTATATCCAAGTCTATCACCTATTTCAACACATTCTAAAATATCCTCTAGTGTTAATCTATATCTATCTGCATACTTATTTTCTCTTCTAATGCCGCAATAGATACAATTCTTTTTGCATATATTCGTAAACTCTATAAGCCCTCTCATATAGACAGTATTGCCATAAGTTTTCATCCTAGTTTCATGAGCTTTTTCTACTAAGTAAACCTTATCTTCCGATGTTAGATTGTCTAGTAAAAATAATAATTCTTCAAAACTCGCATTATTTTCTAAATACAATTTATCTATTATCTCTTTTACCTTCATTAAAATCCTCCAAAATAAGCTATTTTATATTAAATATTTTTCATTAATCTATTTCTTTTTTACTGATCGCTGTTTTTACAGTAACTCCACTAATATTCCCAAGCTTTCCCGTTAAGCTATTAATTTCATTTAAGCTACCAACAACTACTATAGAAACAATAGAAGTTTCATTTTCTAGAGGTATGCCCATTCTTCCCTTAATACTTCCTCTAAAATTAGCAACTACTTCATTAAATTCAGAATTGCATTTGCTAGGTTCTTCAAGAATTGCACTAATTACACCTATTTTCATACTACATTCCCCCGAACTAATTATTTTTAATTATAAAAATTTAATATATTTCTTAAGAACTTAATAAAAGAAAAAGCCTGTCTCCTCTAAAAGAAAACAGGCTATATATTAATAATAAAAGCTATTAGTTTAACCAAGAATAGCATAAACTAGCTATAAATTAACTAATTCATAGCCTTTATTATTAATACAATATTTCAACTTTCTTTCAAATCAGATTTCTCTTTTTTGTTAGATATATAATTATTTTTTTAACATTTATAAATATAATAAATAAACAAATATATGAAGATATCATACACTCTCCAAAAAAATGAGTATTTATTACTCTATATTTACATCATAAAGATTAGTTTATTATATGTCAATAGTTAATTATTTGACAAAGTGTATTAAATTTAAAATAATAAATATAGGAGTCTCTCAAAATTATCTATACTAAATTCGAAAAACTCCTATAACTTATATGTCAAAAAATAATTTTAACTTTTCTTTTTCATCGGGAGCTAAATCATAATTATGTACTTCTGATATGCTAACCCATTTTCCTTCTTCAAGATCTTTACCTAATATTACTTTTTCTTTTAGTTCCCCCTTGAAGACTGCACATTTTTCATTTGTTATACTATTAGTTATTTCACCTATTCTGTCTAAATTAAATACTATAGATTTTAAATCATCTTTTATAGCGCGAGTCACACATTTTTCTTCTGACTCCTTGCCTTTTATTTTTCTTGAAACACTATACCAATACTTAGGTGCATTTTTCTTTGTCTTCTTCATAACTAAAAAGATATTGTTAAAGTCATCTTTTATAATAACAGAACACTCTGCAACTTTATTCATATTTATCCCCCTTTAATATTGTCTTATAATTTATAAACTGTAAAGCATACACATACAACAATAATATTCTACAAAAAATTCAAATAACCTTTATTTTTTTGCAATTTTTTTAAAAAAAGGACTACTTTTTGTAAAATAAGGACTATACAGTACTAACAAAGTCTGATATAATCCCAGTTCCATATATTTTAAGAAAATTCATCCTCCTTAATATAAGTATAAAAATAGAATTATAAGGGATTATAAATATCCTATCTTCTTCAAAAAGTTTCTTAATTCCGTTTTATTTATTAAAAGTAATTAAGAAACTTTTTATTATTAATTATTAATTGTAAAAAGAGCTGTTTTCACAGCTCTTTTTACAATGGGTTTCCATCAAAATCTTTATATTCAGACTTATTTTTATCATTACCAACATTATCTTGTTTCTTATTAAGCCTCTGTCTTCTTTCACCTTTTTGCAACGGGTTAATAGAGTTCTTTTTCATATAAAACACATCCTTTCAAATGTATTTTATACTGAATTAATCTTTTAATACATTTATTATACTTCAAATTCTTCTATTTCAATTGCATAAGTACTACAATGTCTACAAACCATAATAGTAACTAAATAACTGGTATCAACTACACCTTCCATACTAAGTCTAGTAAAAGACTTTTTATCATACTCATTATCAATACTACTTGTAACAAACTTACCATCTTTACCATAAGCATAAAAATAGTATTCTAAGAAATCAAACACCTTTTTCTTTTCTTCTTTTCCAGCTTTACAATTACTGCAACAGCTTTCATAATAAGCACTTTGGAAATCTACTTCTTCACTATTTTTCAATAAATTTAAAATATCATTCACTTCAATATTCTTTAATTCTTTTTCTTCATCATTAGCAAAATACTCTAGATTATCTTCACTTAAAACATATTCCTTATTATTAAATATAAATTTGTACTCCATATTAATCCTCCTAATAAGCTTTATTTTTCATCATTATACCATATTACTATTAAAGTCTAACCAATATTTCATTAATTTCATTGCTTACTTTTATTCTTTCTTCATAAATCCACTTAAAATCAAACTCTAACTTAAATACTTTACAGAAGGAATAATACATATTTATTCTTTGATAATATATTTCAAGTTCATCTAAGTTCCCCTTAAAGCACTGTGGTCTACTTATCACTTTATTTTTTAGAATAAATAATTCCTCTATATATCCTAAAAAACAATTCATAAGTTCATCTTTGCTTATATCAAAAGGTATTTTTAATAATTCCCACTGAGTTTCTTCTTTTAATTTAAATCTCTTGATACTCTCTAAGATAATTAAATACTCATTTATATCCATTTTTCTATAATAATCAAGGCTTTCTTCTCTAGTAGCCCATAAAGCAAGTTTTTCATTTAAAGGTAAGCTTTTTATGTTTAATATAGTATCTGAAGGTCCTATTACAGCTTCTTTTATAACTCTATCTTTTTCACTTAACTTATCTTTTATAAACCTCTGATTTCCTCTTACAGTTGCCACATATCCAACTTCATATATTCCTTTTCTTCCAGCTCTTCCTGCTACTTGTTTAACTTCTTGAGAAGTTAAATTTCTAACCTCTTCACCATCAAACTTTTGAATATCCAAGAATATTATTCTTTTAATAGGTAAATTCACTCCCATGCCAATAGCATCAGTAGTTACAAGAACTTTATTTTCTTTATTTATAAACATATCATATTGTTTTCTTCTTACCTCTGGAGGTAAATCTCCATAGATTATACTTACCTTTATGCCTTCACTTGAATACTGCTCAGCTATTTGTAATACTTTCTTTTTAGAAAATACTACTATAGCATCCCCAGCTTCTACTTCTTTATGATCAAAATTCTTATCCTCAACAACTAAAGGAATACTTCTCTTATATTCTTTAAACTCAAATTCATCCTGGCAGTCACTTAATATTCTTTCAACTACTTCTTTAGCATTTAAAGCACCACATAAATGTATTTCTTTACATCTAAGACCAAGTAAAGCTCTGGTCCACGCTGCTCCTCTCTGAGAATCATCTATCATTTGAATTTCATCAATAATTGCTATATCATATTCTTTTTTTATGTCTAGCTTCTCTATAGTACAAGAAGTGTGTGTTGCACCTTCTTTTATTATTTCTTCTTCACCAGTTAATAAATTACATACTATATTTTGATTATTTAACTTTTCATAATTTTCTAAAGCTAAAATTCTTAGAGGTGATAAATAAACACCATTTTTAGCTAGTTTAAGTCTCTCAACCGCATTATAAGTTTTTCCAGTATTAGTTTCACCTAAATGAACTATAACTTTTCTTTTAATGTTTCTAGCTAAGATATATTCATCTTTTGGATTTTTAGGAAAGTTCTCTTGAAATTCTTTTGAAATCAACTTAGGAATATGCATTTTAGTTAATACAGACATAAAACCTGAATTAATAAAGCTATTATAATTCCCCCTAACAACCTCATAAAAATCAAAATCAGTATTATTCTTTCTGTTATAATCATCTAACAACTTTTTAGAAACATATTCTAAAAGTTCTTCATATTCTTCTTTTACTGATGAGAAATCCTTAAATCCCTCATTTTCCATATCTTTAAGTAATCTTAATTTCTTCCTTAATGCGCTTTCTTGTTCAATTAAAGCACCTACCTTGGAATTATATGCAATTTCTTTTATATGATTAATTTGTGATTTTAGCTTCTTGAACTCTCTTTGTAGTGCGTTCTTCTTCAAATTCTCACCTCTTATTATTAATAAAAATTCTTATTTATAAATTATATCATTATTTTTCTTATTTATTTTAAATTTTATGAACACATAATTAATATTTTTGATTATTTTTAAATTTTCTTAAGGATTTATTAAGGTTTTTCTATTATAATAATAACTATAGAAAATCAATTGGAGGATATTTACAAAATGAATGAGAAAAATATTTACTTAGTATTTTCCAACACTGGAACTATACTGTCCAAATGCATCTACTTATATACTAAAGATAAATATGTTCATGTATCTATAAGCTTTGATGATTCTTTTGATAAGATGTACTCCTTTGGAAGAATATATCCAAGCATACCTTTTATAGGTGGATTTGTACAAGAAAACTTGAAAGATGGTGTATATAAAAAATTTGAAAATAGTAAATGTGTAATTTATAAAGTTACCATCAGCAATCATCAGTATAATTTATTAAAAAAAGAACTTAACGAATTTATTAATAGTGAAAAAAGATATGGTTATAACTTAATTGGCTTGTTCGGAGTTGTACTACAAAGGCCTATTAAAAGAAATAATAGATACTTTTGTTCAGAATTTGTATCCCAACTATTGATTAATAGCAATATTTATAATTCAAACAAATGTCCAAGCCTTATTAAGCCAAGTGATTTATTAGAAATAACTCAAAAAGAATTTGTATATGAAGGCCTTACTAATGATTATAGAAATACTATCGAAGAATTAATTTCTTAGTAAAATAAAACTTCAAATAATAACGCCCATTGACTTTTGCAATCTAGCTAAATCAATGGGCGTTATTATTTAAAGTTTATTGAATATTATTATAACTATTTTTCTTTATTTATAACTTTCTTAACTTTATTAAATACTTTATAAAGTTTTGGATTCTTTTCCTCTTCTTCTAATCTGACTTTTAATTCTGTCATCTTCATAATTGGTTCTAGCATATACATTGCATCTTCATATCCACTTCTTATCCTTGCCCTTTTTGCTATTTCATCTAAATTCAAAGTACCATTTATAACATTCTCATTTAAATTTCTTGGAAAGATCTCAATAATATGAGTATTTGGATATAAGGATCTATCTACCCTAACTTCTCTAGATAATAAAACTACAATTATAATATCACAGTTTTCTCCATATACAGGCTGAATAGGTGTATTATCTGTAACTCCACCATCTATATACTTCCCCCCAAATAATTCTGTGGCTTCATATATTAATGGAAGGGATGCTGATGCAATAACTATTTCTTTTCCCATCTCTTCATCATGGTTACTTACATTAAAATATTTCACTTTAAAGTCTGGAAGTTCTGTACATGCTGCATAACAAATTTTATTATTTTCTTTTACTTTTCCAAAATCCAGATACTTATTAATTATTTCTCTAGCACCATCTTTAGATACTGCACCTTCATTAATTTTTTGATTCATATATTTTTTAGCAACATTTAAATTTTTACCACCAATAAATAGTCCAATACCTTTTTTTAATAACTCAAACTTACTAATTGGTATAAGCTTATCTATAGTTACTTCTTCCCATAATGCTTCTGCAGCATCTATATCATCTTGCGCAAATAGAACTGCATTAAAAGCTCCTATAGAGGTGCCAGAAAATACCTCTATGTATTTATCTATTCCAAGTTCCTTTAAGGCCTTAAAGACACCAAGTTCATAAGCACCTTTACCTCCACCACCAGATAATACCAATCCTATCTTCATAAAAATCCCCTCTTTTTTATAACATTAGTAATTATTCTTCATTATATAATAACTACTTCTCTTTTGCTAATTCCTCTTTCTTAAGTTTATATTTCAAAATTTCATAAGTTATTTAACTATTACTAATTCCATATTAAAATCATTGAATATTACACAAAATCAATATTAAATATTGTTCTTCTTATGGATTAAATTATAACTTATTCACTTTTTTATATCAATATTTACCTAAATTTCACAATAATAACTAACCTCCTTAGTAAAATATTTAAACATATTTTATATTAGTAATAAATATTTCATATAAGAACATTCTACATTGAAGGAGTAAATATTACACATAAATATAATAAATATAAATCTTAAGATAAAGATAATATAATATTATGAAGGAATATGTTATTATTAATAGGTATTTTAGTGGAGGAGGACATATTTATGTTAAATTATGATGAGGAAATAGTTATAAAAGAAAATTTACCATTAAGAATAAAGAAAAAATTCATCGAAGGAGTTAAAAATAAAGACTTTTTAACAACATTAGGAATGTTATTAATTAAGACTTTAGTATTTATTTTACTTATTTCAGATGATAAAGCAAACGGAGTTAATCTTAAGCAAGCTTTCTATTCAATGCCACCAATTTTAGTTTGGATAACTGTGAACTCAGCTTTTCTATCATTAGGTTTCTTCTTCAATGAAAAAGTTCAAAAATGGGCTTTTTGGACTTTGAATTTATTATTCACATTCATTATTATTGGTGATATGTGGTACTTTAGAAGTAATGCTGTATTTTTAAATTATCATATGTTTAAGATGACTAGTAATTTGGACAACTTAGGTAGTTCAATAATCTCAATGTTTAGAATGGTAGATATCTTATTTATTATAGATTTAGTAATAATTGCTTTTAGAAATATAAAATGTAGAAAAAGTACTATAAATTATAAAAGAAATATAGTCGGTGGACTATCTATATTATTAGTAAGTTTAATTTACCTTGGCTACGCTAGAGTGAAAATAGATATTAAAAAGATATCCTTTGCAAATCAATTTGTTTTTGTAAACTCTTGGGCACCTAATCAGACAATGTCAAATTTAAGTCCTATTGGTTACCATATATTCGATGCCTATAATTTCTATGAGCAATCTAAACCTTATGTATTTGAAGGCGAAGAACTTGAAAATGTTAAAAAGACTTTATCAAGTTTAAAAGAAAATAATTCTGATAATGAATATAGCGGAATAATGAAGGGCAAAAATTTATTATTAATTCAATGGGAATCATTAGAAACTTTCATAGTAAATCAAAAGATAGATGGGCAAGAAATAACACCTAATTTAAATAAATTACTTAGTAACTCTCTATATTTTAATAACTTTTATGAACAGACTTATAATGGGACAAGTTCTGATGCAGAACTAATTACTAATACATCAGTATTTCCTGTAAGAGAAGGATCAACATTTTTTAGATATCCTAATAATACATATGATCATTCTTTTCCTAATATATTTGAGAAGATGGGCTATGATACCTTAGCATCTCATCCAGATAAGGGATCCTACTGGAATTGGCTAACTAATCTTAAATCAATAGGATACAACACTACATTAGACTCAACTGATTATGATACAACTGATAAAATAAACCTAGGTGTATCTGATAAAAGTTATTTAAAGCAATTTGGCGATAATTTAAAGGAGATTAAAGAACCTTACTTAGCATATACAGTAACATTAACAAGTCACTCTCCTTTTGACATTCCAGATGAAGAAAAGGCACTTAAGTTACCATCTAATATAGAAGGCACTAGACTGGGTGGATACTTCCATTCAATTCATTATACAGATAAATATTTAGGTGAACTCATTAATAGCTTATCAGAAAATGGAACTTTAGATAATACAGTTGTTGTCATTTATGGAGATCATGAAGGCGTTCATAAATTCTATGATGATGAAGTAGCTAGTATTAAAGGATTAGAACCTTGGATGGAAGAAAACAATAGAAAGATTCCATTGATTATTTATAATAAAGATCTTGAAGGAAAGACCTTTTCAATATACGGTGGACAAGTTGATACCTTACCAACTCTAGCTTATTTATTTGGAGCGCCAAAGGAGGATTATTCTAATTCATTAACGTTAGGGAGAAATTTATTAAATACTAATAAAGATTATGTAATTCTTTCAAATAGAGAACTACTTCATAACGGATTAACTGAAGAAGAACAGAAGAATGTAGAAAGTCTGATAGATATAAGTGACAAGATGATAAGAGGAAATTATTATAGAGATGAGGCTGGTATTAATGAATAATAAAGTAGTTTTAAAGATTTTAATAGTAATTATGTTTATAATGCCTATTGTATCAATAGAAGATATTGTCCCTTGGGCTATTGCCTTATTCTTCATACATAAAAGTATAAAAGGATTTAAAGCAAAAGATGACCTTAAACCAATTATATTGAACACAGTTTATTGTGGAGGAATAATATTTTTCTACAATGTCATTGCAAGATATATAGAAAATATATTGATTAAGGCATGGCTTTAAAATTAGAAATATATAATGAATAATTAAGATTTAACTCCTTGGAAATTATTTATTTAAATTTACTTTAAAACTCCTTAGGGAGTTTTTTTAATGGTCTGTTTTAATTGAGTTTTGGTAATGTATATTATTTTAAAAGGGAACATTTTATAAAAAAGGAGCTAATGCTAAGTAGATATTAATCTTCTTAACATTAGCTCCTTTTTATGAGACTTAACTAATAAATTTATTTCTCTATAAATCTATTAATAAGCAAAGTCCTACTATAATTTTATTAAATTACTTAAGAGAGTTCTTTGCTAATTCTACTAAGTCTGCAAATGCTTTAGGATCATTTATAGCTATTTCAGATAACATTTTTCTGTTCATATCTATTCCAGCTAATTTGATTCCATTTATGAATTTTGAATAAGATAATCCATTCATTCTTGTAGCAGCATTTATTCTTGCTATCCAAAGTCTTCTGAAATCTCTCTTCTTTAATCTTCTTCCAACATAAGCATTTCTTAAAGCTCTTATTACTGATTCATTAGCAGTTTTGAATAATCTGCTCTTTCCACCATAGTAACCTTTTGCAAGCTTTAATACTTTTTTATGATTTTTACGTGAATTTACCGCTCTTTTAACTCTTGCCATGTTTCAAACCTCCTATAAATATGGTAATAATTTCTTCATTGCTTTTTCTTGAGTAGTTGAAACATAAGCAGCTTTTCTTAAGTTTCTCTTTCTCTTTGAACTTTTCTTAGTTAATATATGACTCTTAAAAGCCTTAGCTCTTTTTAATTTTCCAGTTCCAGTCTTTTTAAATCTTTTTGCTGCACCTCTGTGGGTTTTCATTTTTGGCATAATACTAATCTCCTCTCAAGTTATGCTTTCTTTGGCCCTACAACCATTGTCATATTTCTGCCTTCATGTTTTGCAGGTTTTTCAACTACACAAACATCTTCTAACTTAGAAACAAAATTCTCTAATATTCTTTGTCCTATATGTCCTAATTGTGCTTCTCTACCTTTAAATCTAACAGTGATTTTAACTTTATCACCATCTAATAAAAATTTTCTAGCATTTTTCGCTTTTATAGCGATATCATTTTCTTCAATAGTTAAACTACATCTAATTTCCTTTAGAGTAGTAACCTTTTGCTTTTTCTTTGCTTCTTTTTCTTTTTTTGATTGCTCATAAATATATTTTCCTAAATCCATTATCTTACATACTGGTGGATTTGCATTAGGAGAAATCATTACTAAATCTAATTCCTTCTCATATGCCATTTTTTGAGCTTCCTTTGTTTGAAGTATTCCTAATTGTGAACCATCATCCCCAATTACTCTAACTTCTTTAACTCTAATTGCTTCATTACAAGTAAAATCCTTACTTATATCAAGTCACCTCCAAAATTTTAAATAAATACACAACAAAAATAGAGGACTAATGCCGCCCTCTAGTCATTATAAAAACCTAGTTACATAAACTAGATATTATTAAAACTAATTACCCTACTAAGCATAGCCGTAAGGTGAGAAACGGCTGTTTCTACTTTACATACAATGTATTTTATCATTTTTTTTAATTTGTGTCAATTATTTTATAATATTTATTTTATACAATAATAAAACTATTTATTCGTTTTTTTATATAATTTTTGTATTATTTATGTTTTAATTTTCTATTTCTCCGCTGAAATCTAATATGCCGCCTCTTAAATTATATAACTCTTTGAATCCTTCTTCTTCTAAAAAGTTACATGCAACACTACTTCTTACTCCGACTTTACAATAAACTAAAATGGGTTTTTCCTTATATTCTTCTATCTCAGATACTTCCCATTCTAATTCTTCTACTGGAATATTAATTGAATTAAATAATCTACCTTCTTTATATTCATTTAGTCTTCTTACATCTAAGATTACTAAGTCTTTTTTATCTTTAATAAGTCTTTCAGCTTGAGTACTATTTATTGATTTAATCATACTATTCTCCTATTGTTTTTCTCTTATTATATTCCTTTGCTTTTCTATATACAATACATTAAATAAAAAAAGGCAAATCAAAGTAATTCTTCCTTACTTTAATTTGCCCTTATATTTTTCTTAATTAAAATCTTCTATTCTAATTAAATTGTTTATTTTGTAAACGAAATTAGATTTGCATAAATCTTCAATAGCAGAATTCACATTACCTTCCTTAGTCTTGTGAGTTACAAGTACTATAGTTACTTGATTTTGATTGTCTACATCTAAACCTTTTTGTATTACTGATCTTAAACTAACGTTCTTTTCTCCAAATACTGAACTTATTTCTCCTAACACTCCAGGTCTATCTTCTACTGTTAATCTCATATAGTATTTACTTTCTATTTCATCAATACTGTAAATTTCCTTTACCCATAAGTTGTTTTTAACAACAGGATTTAAATTGTCATTTTCAATATTACTTCTTAATATAGATACTATATCTGAAACCACTGCACTACCTGTAGGTAAATCACCTGCACCTCTACCATAGAACATTAAATCTCCAACAGCATTACCTTTAATTAATACTGCATTAAATGAATCATACACATTTGCTAAAGGATGATTTTCAGGTATCATAGTAGGATGTACCCTTAACTCTAATTTACCTTTGTTATCTTTAACTATAGCTAATAGCTTTATAACCTTCTTAAACTCCTCAGCATATTTAATATCTACTGACTCTATCTTAGTTATACCTTCTCTAAAAACATCATCAACTTTTATTTTAGTACCAAAAGCTAAAGATGATAATATAGCAAGTTTATATTGAGAATCAAAACCTTCAATATCTGAAGTTGGATCTGCTTCAGCATATCCTTTTTCTTGAGCCTCTTTTAATGCTTCGCTAAAATCTAACCCATCAAAAGCCATCTTAGTTAAAATATAATTTGTAGTCCCATTAACTATACCATATAATCTTTCAACTTTATTAGCTGTTAAACTTTCATTTATACCATTTATTATTGGAATTCCACCAGCAACACTAGCTTCATAATTAAACATTACGCCTTCTTTATCAGCCTTTTCAAAAAGTTCATCTCCACCAGTTGCAAGCAGCATTTTATTCGCAGTCACTATATGCTTCTTCTTATCCATAGCTGCAAGCATATATTCTCTTGCCGGTTCAATTCCACCCATTACTTCTACAACAATCTTAATATCATCATCATTTACGATATCATTAAAATCTGTAGTTAATAATTCTGATGGAACATCAACTCCTCTTGTTTTACTAGTATCTCTTACTAATATTTTGGCTACTTCTACTTCATAGCCTGATCTTTTCATTATTTCTTCCTTGTTTGAATTTAGAATCATCCAAACGCCTCGTCCTACATTGCCTAGCCCCAATAAAGCAATTTTGACTTTTTTCATTTCGCTTCCCCCTTATTAAATATTTAGCACTAAATCAAGTACTTATTGCTAATATATCTATTATACTAATATATTTAAAAATTTACCATTATAACTTAATTTTTTGTAAAAAATTTTAAGTTTTTTAATCAATTTATTATTATTCTACCTAATTATTATTATTTTCGTTATAATATTTTCTTTTGCAAAAATACTATTATAAAAAATAAAAAATCGTTAAGAGTTTTAAAAAAATCGCCTTCTGTAATTTGGAATAAATCACATCCTCAAGAATTTATTTTAATTATTAATTCACAATAAAAAAGCTGCCCGAAGGCAGCTCATATCTATCTTTTACTAGTGTCAAAAGGTTCACCAGACGCCTTAGGCGCTTGTGAAGATTTAGAGAATAAAACTAACGCTATTAATGTAACTACATATGGGAATATCTTTAATACCACCCCTGGTATTGTAGCTAAAGATGGTATTGCTTGAGATACATTTGCTATAGTTGATGCAAATCCAAAGAAGAATGTTGCACCTAAAATACCAAGTGGTCTCCATTGACCAAATATTAAAGCTGCTAATGCTAAGAATCCAAGTCCAGCAACGCTACCATTAAACTCACCAGAATAAGTTAATAATATTATTGCTCCACCTAAAGCTGACATTCCACCAGATATCATAACCCCTAGATATCTCATCTTAAACACGCTAACACCAGCTGCCGCAGCTGCTTGAGGATGCTCTCCACACGCTCTTAATCTTAAACCGAAACTAGTTTTATATAATATAAATATACTAATTATAAGGATAGCTATAACAAGCCAAGTTGTTGCATATACTTTAGTGAAAAATAGCGGTCCTATAACTGGTATTTCTGATAAGAAAGGAACATCTTTTGGTATAAAAGAGTTAACTCTTATATTACCACTACCAGTAATATTTCTTGCTAAAAATACAGTTAAAGCTCCTGCTATCATATTGATGGCTGTACCACTTATTACTTGGTCTGCATTTAAATTTATACTTGCAAAAGCATGTAATAGTGAGAATAAAACTCCAACTATAACAGCTACTAAAAGTCCAATCCATAAAGCTCCTGCTACTCCATTTGCTTGAAGCTTAGAAACTGTTAAGGCACCTGCAAAGGAACCTACTATCATAAGTCCATCAAGCCCTATGTTTACAATACCACTTCTTTCACAATATAATGCTCCTAAAGCAGTTATTAATAAAGGTATTGTGTAGGCAATTGCATATGGAAAAATTTGTTCAACTATGCTCCACATTATTTTTCCACCACCCTTTCAGAAGAATCACCATTATTACTTGAATCTTTATCTTTTTTCTTTTTAAATTTCTTAATTACTTTATCCATTACCATACTTGTTGCTGCAAAGTAAATTATTGTAGCCATTATAGTATCTGCAAGTTCTGGTGGTACCTTAACTGCAGCATTCATAAATCCTTTTCCTACGTATAATACTCCAAAGAATAATGATGAGAATACTACTCCAATTGGATTGCTTGCTCCAAGTAAAGCAACAGCTATACCATCAAATCCTTGAGTTGGCATAACACCAATTTGCATTATATTTGAGTTACCTGTATATTGAATTGCACCAGCAAGACCAGCTAAAGCTCCTGCAATCATCATAGAAAATACTATATTTCTATTAACTGGCATACCTGCATATTCTGCTCCAAATCTATTATATCCACCAGCTTTTAATTCATATCCTAATACAGTTTTATTTAATATAAACCATATAATTATTACTGCAATTATCGCTAAGAAAATACCCAAGTTTATATAAGAACCCTTAAACATATTTGATAACCATTCTACTCTTAGTGTAGCATTATCAGAAAGCATTCTTGATTCTGTTTCTAGGAACTCACCTTTAAAATATTTAGGAACACCATAATAAACTAGCCAATAAGCTACCCAGTTCATCATAATTGAAGAAACAACTTCATGAACATTAAATTTAGCTTTTAAAAGTCCTGGAACTGTTGCCCAAATAGCTCCTCCTAGGATACCAGCAATAACTACCACTGGTACTAATAAAAGTTTAGGAAGATCTAAAGTTAATCCAACCGCGATTGAACAAAATCCTCCAAATAACATTTGTCCTGGAGCTCCAATGTTAAATAGACCTGTCTTAAAGGCAAAAGCAACTGAAAGCCCAGTAAGCATTAAAGGTGTAGCAGTTGCTATTGTATTACCTATTCTTTCTGAATTCATTAATCCACCTTTAAATAGGTATTTATATCCTTCAACAGGATTAAAGCCCATAACTAACATTAATAATGCTCCTGCGATTAATCCAAGTACAATCGCCATTATAGATTTTAAGCCTTGATTCTTATCCATTAGCTTTCACCTCTCTTTATTCCTGCCATCATTAATCCAACTTCATTTTCATCTGTTTCAGATGCATTTACAATACCAACTAGTTCACCATTATTTACAACAGCAATTCTATCTGAAACATTTAAAACTTCATCTAACTCTAGCGAAACTAAAAGAACAGCCTTACCATTATCTCTTTGTTCTACTAATCTCTTATGAATATACTCAATTGAACCTACATCAAGTCCTCTTGTTGGTTGAACAGCAATTAATAAATCAGGGTTTGATTGAATTTCACGTCCAATAATACCTTTTTGTTGGTTACCACCTGATAAAGATCTAGCCATAGATTTACCACCTTCACCTGATCTTACATCAAAAGTTTCAATAATATCATTAGCGTATTTTTCTACTTCTTTTCTATTTATAAGTCCATTTTTGGAGAAAGGTTTATTCTTATATACCTTTAACACCATATTATCTTCCATATTATAATCTAAAATAAGTCCTCTTTTATGTCTATCCTCTGGAATATGAGCTATTCCTTCATCAATTCTATTTCTAATAGATAATTTAGTTATGTCTTTTCCATTAAAGAATATACTTCCACTTTCTACAGGTCTCATACCAGTAAGAGCTTCAACTAATTCAGATTGCCCATTTCCTTCTACTCCTGCAATACCAACAATCTCTCCTCTTCTAACCTTTAATGAGAAATTCTTTAGTCCTAGTACTTTTTTATTGTTCTTAACAGAAAGATTTTCAATGTTTAGTACTTCTTCACCAAGATTAGCTTCTTTCTTATCAACTTTAAAGGATACTTGTCTTCCGACCATCATCTTAGCCATTTCAGCTTCTGATGTTTCTTTAACATCAACTGTGCCAATATATTTTCCTCTTCTAATTACAGTACATCTATCTGCTGCTGCCTTTATTTCTTTTAATTTATGAGTAATAATGATAATTGACTTTCCTTCTTTTATAAGGTTCTTCATTATTTTTATTAAGTCTTCTATTTCTTGCGGAGTTAATACAGCTGTTGGTTCATCAAATATTAATACATCAGCATTTCTATACAACATCTTTAATATTTCAACACGTTGTTGCATACCAACAGAAATATCTTCAATTTTTGAATAAGGATCTACATTTAATCCATAAGATTTAGATAACTCTTCAATCTTTTTAGCTGCAGACTTTATATCTACAGTTAAAAACTTCTTTGGTTCTAGACCAAGTATTATATTTTCTGTTACTGTAAAGTTTTCTACAAGTTTAAAGTGTTGGTGTACCATTCCTATTCCTAATTCATTTGCTACATTAGGACTAGAAATTTTAACTTCCTTTCCTTTAACCTTAATGACACCAGCCTCCGGCTGATACATTCCAAATAACATTCCCATTAATGTTGATTTCCCGGCTCCATTTTCTCCTAAAAGAGCATGGATTTCCCCCTTTTTGAGTTGTAACGTAACATTATCGTTAGCTACAATCCCAGGAAACTCTTTACGAATGTTGAGCATTTCTACTACATAACTCATGAGTATCCTCCCTATTTTATTATTTTTAATTTTATGGATATATTATCTTTTTATGGAAAATTAAACTAGATCATTCCTTATAGAAGAAAAAGACGGTACCTCCGCCTTTTCCTTAGTATATCTATGGTGTGAATGACTATTTAATTAAATCACCTTGTTCAGCACTTATTTTAATCTCATCATTCTTAATTTTGTTGTAAACTTCATCTACTTTAGAGATAGTTTCTGAACTTAAATTTGGATTTTCTTTAGGAAGACCAACTCCATCATTTTTAACATCAAAAGTTAAAGTTTTTCCACCTGGGAAATTCCCATCTAATTCATCCTTAATTATATCATATGTAGCAGTATCTATCATCTTCATAGCTGAAGTAAGTATAACAGATTTACCATTATCCATAACACCATCAGTATATTGGTCAACGTCAACACCAATTATCCAAGCTTCTTTTCCAGCTGCTGCTCTAGTTTTAGCTTCATTTATAGATCCAACTCCAACACCACCTGCTGCTGTGAATATCGCTCTAACACCATTATCATACATTGTTGCTGCAAGTTGTTGTCCAGCTGCAACATTATCAAAAGTACCTTGGTAAACTATATTTTCAGCTTTTAAGCTCATGCTAGTTCCTAAGTTTTCATTAGCATACTTAACTCCTTGTTGGAATCCCCAGTTAAACTTTTGAACTGATGGAATTTCCATACCACCTATAAAGCCTAAATCACCTGTTTTTAACTCAACAGCTGCTGCAACTCCTACTAAGAATCCTGCTTGCTCTTCAGCAAAAAATACTGAAACTGCATTATCGCCTACTTTTTCAACTCTGTCGTTTCCTGTTTTACCATTGTTAGGAGAACCATCAATAATTACAAATTTAGCATCTGAATACTTCTCTTGTGCTTGGAAAATAGCAGTTTCAAATTTAAATCCAGGAGTTACTATGAACTTATAGCCAGTATCATAAAGGTTTCCTATTTCCTTCATATAATCAGCTTCAGTAGTTCCAGCTGGCTTTAAATAGTTAGCATCCACTTTTAATTCTTCTTTAGCCTTTAATATTCCTTCCCAAGTACCTTGATTAAATGACTTATCGTCTATTGTACCTGCATCAGTTACCATACCTACCTTTAACTGTTCTGCATTACTGCTTGAACTATTTCCACAACCAACTAAGCCTGTAACCATTAGCGCTGCTAAAGCTAAAGCAATCGTTTTTTTCTTCATAAAAAAATCCTCCTTAATCTTTTGTATTGACACTAGTTTTATCTTTCGAACTTTCAAAAAGATTATACAATATATAGTTCGCTATTTCAACAAATAAAAAAGTTTTATTTACTGAATTAATAGCGAAAATCCTTAAATAAATCCCTTAATAATATGTAAATATTACCAAAACCTACGTATAAAAAACTTTTTTATTAAAAAGCACCTTTTTATATGACTTTTCATAATTTTTCAAACTTTTTTTATAAGTTAATAAAACTAAGTAATATTGCAATTAATACACTAGGAAGTAAATTAGAAATCTTTATTTTTGTTATTCCTAACATATTAAGTCCTAATCCAATTATTAATAAACTTCCTACTGCTGACATATTATTAATAGCTACATCACTTAAAACATTTGATAATAGCCCTGCTGCTAAAGTAATACTTCCTTGATAGACAAATACACTTATGGCTGACAGCATTACTCCTATTCCTAATGTTGATGAAAATATTAAAGAACTTATACCATCTAATAAAGACTTAGCAAATAATGTACTGTGATCATTACTTATTCCACTTTCTAAAGCTCCAACTATTGCCATTGCCCCAACACAAAACAATAAGGTAGAGGTAATAAATCCTTCAGCAATTTTAGAATCACCTTTGTTTTCACTAAATTTATTTTCTATTGATTTACCTAAAGATTCTAGCTTGCTATCTATGTCTATTACTTCTCCAATAAAAGCTCCTATAGTAATAGATATTATCAGTACGATAGTATTATTACCTTTTAAAGCACCAGATATACCTATATATATTACACATAAAGCCAGTCCATTCATTATTGTCTTACTTATATTTTCATTCATTCTCCCTTTAACAAAAAGGCCTAAAAAGGCCCCTATTACTATTGTTATACAATTAACTATTGTTCCTAACATTGCTATCTCCTAAAAATCTGAGAATATAGATTTAAAAGCTTCTATATTCATCGGTGACATTCTAACTCTCTTTAAGGAATGTAGTCCATCATTAGCAGTGGCAATTCCACCTTCAGTAGTAACTGCAGCTTCGACTCCCATTTCTCTTGCTACTTCAATTGTTTCATCATCATATCTTCCAACAGGATAACAAAGATATTTACTGTCAACTCCAACTTTTTCATTCAAAGTATCTACAGCTTCTTTTATAATAGCTTTCTTATCCTCCCTAGATATATTTGTGAATTCTAAATGTCTTGATGTATGACTTTCTATTCCCATACCACCACTTTTCATTTCTTTAAGCTGTTCTGAGTTTAAATAATAACCATCTTGATCAGTATTATTAGTTATTATAAAAAATGTAGCTTTCACATCATATTCTTTTAATATTTTATATGCTTCTGTATAATTATCTGAATATCCATCATCAAAAGTAATTGCAACAGGTTTCTTTGGAACATGTCCTGTTGAAAAGGCTTCAACAACATCATCTAAAAGCATTGGAGTAAATCCTGATTCTTTAAGGTATTTAACTTGTTCTCTAAACATATCAGGTGGAACAAGTAAACTATTATTTGGATCCGCATCAGAAATTGAGTGATACATTAATATAGGAACTTTTACATCCTCAATATTTAATGTAACATAATCCTCTTCATTAATCTTATCTTTATTATCATTTTCGCTTTCATCTATAATTGGCTCTTCATTTCCATTAATTTCTTCATTTTGCGTATCATTTAGATTTGTAAGTTCTGAATTTTTATTAAAATATTTATATCCCCCAAAGGCTATTAATACAATAATTATTACTGAAATTAAAACACTAATTATTTTTTTCATTATATCCCCTCCATTTATACTCAAAATATACCTTTGCTTGATTTTATTGTCAACACTTTTTGTATTTGTTTCTATTTCTTTAATATTTTCTAAAATTTGTTTAAAGCATTGTTAATAATATTTTATTTTTGTATAATTAATCTAAACTAATATTAAGGAGTGTTTTTATTGTTTGGATATGTAACTCCTCTAAAAGCTGAGCTTAAAGTTAAGGATTTCACTAAATTTAGAAGCTACTATTGTGGACTTTGTATGCATATTAAAAGCAGTGCAGGCAATCTTCCAAGAATGGTTCTAAATTATGATATGACATTTTTAGCCGTACTTTTAGATTCTCTATCTACAAAAGAACCTAGTGTAGAAATTAAACGCTGTATAGTTCATCCTATTGAAAAGAAACCAATAATTATGAATAATGATGCACTTGAATATGCAGCTGCTATAAACTTAACTTTATACTATTATAAAGTTAAAGATGATGTTGAGGATGATAATAATCTAAAATCAAAGATTTTAGAAAAAATATTATTACCTTATGAAAAGAAAGTAAACTCAAACATTGAAGATATAAGTAATATAATTGAGCAAAGTTTAAGAGAACTTAGTGCTTTAGAAAAAAATAAAGACTTTTCTACTATAGATGAAATTGCTCATCCTTTTAGTCATATTGTTGGAAGTATATTAAAATCATATCCTCAAACCTTAGTTGAAGATACTATAGATATAAGGGATGATTTATACAACCTCGGATATACCTTAGGAAAATGGATATACTTAGTTGATGCCTTTGATGATTTAAAGGAAGATATGGATAAAAATAAATTTAACCCTATTAACTTTTTATTTAATAAGGATAAGCTACCTTATGAAGAATTGCTTCCATTATTTAAGGATAGACTTGAATTTACTATTTTAAATTGCTCATTTAATTGTAAACAAATTCTAGATAGATTACCTATTAAAAGGAATGAAGATATATTAAGAAACGTTCTAGAATTAGGTATGATGGATAAATACCTTGGAATACTTAAAAAAACTAGTGAAGATAAGAAGGAGTGACCATAATGAATCCATATGAGGTTCTTGGATTAAAACCAGGTGCAAGTCAAGAAGAAATAAAAAAAGCTTATAGAAACTTAATAAAGCAATATCATCCAGATCAATACGGTGATAACCCTTTAAAAGATTTAGCTGAAGAAAAAATGAGAGAAATTAATCAAGCATATGATATGTTAGCTAAAAATGGAGATGCTTCATCTAGCAACTCATATAATAGTTCTTATAGTAATTCATCAAATAATAATTCTAATGATTCTTATTCTCTCCAAGAAATTAGAATGTTAATTCAAAATAGAAATTTACAAGAAGCTGAAAGAAGATTAAATTCTATTCAAAACAGAAATGCAGAATGGAACTTTTTATATGGAGTTTTATTAACTAATAAGGGATGGTTTGATGGAGGTCTTAAACATATTCAAATTGCTGTAAATATGGATCCTAATAATTTTGAATATAGACAGACTTTAAATTCATTACACCAAAGAACTTCTGCATACAGCAATAATTATTATAGAACTACTGGTGCAAATTCAGCAAACGCATGTGATTGTTGTATAAACTTATGGTGCTTAGACTCTATGTGTGAATGTATGGGTGGAGACCTTATAGGCTGTTGCTAGACAATATAGTATTGGTGGTGAATAAAATATGAAAGCAAGAGAATTGACTGTAAGTGCTGCTTTAACAGCTCTTACCATAGTTATTCTATATTTAAATTTATTATTACCTATAAGTACAATTAGTATTTTAACCTTAGCATCTGCTTTAATACCAGTTGCATTAATAAGGGGCTCTATAAAGAGTTCAATCTTAGTTTATATATCATCATCAATTATAGGGTTCTTTATTCTTCCAATAAATATTGTATTACTTTATATATTATTCTTTGGATTTTATGGAATCGTAAAATACTTTATTGAAAAAATTAATAAGCTTCCAGTAGAGATAATTTTAAAACTTATATTTTTTAATATAGTCCTAGTTTTATCTATTTTCGTATTTAATTCCTTTGTAGCAATAGAAATAACAAAACTTCCAATAGGCTTATTATTTGTAGTTGCTCAGCCAGTATTTTTAGTATACGATTATGCTTTAAGTTTATTAATATCATTCTACTTAGATAGAATTCATAAGAGGGTTTGATGTAACATAGAAAAAGTATATATGTTGTGCTTCGTCTCCGTCGCAGGCTCCAAGTCGACTAACGCACAACATATATACTTTTTTTCTATTATTACATTCTTTAATATATTGGTACTAAAGGATGAAATTCAGACAAGCTGAATTTCTAATAAGTATATATTCTTAAATATGAAAGTTTCATTACCTTACTGTCACAAGTTCCAAGTCGACATACGCATAATATGTATCTATTTTATAAATAGACATCTTATTTTCTTTATTCTTATTTTATCTTTTCTGATAGTTTTTCTAACTTTAAGTTTAATTCTCTAATTTCTTCTCTCATTTTATTTTGATTACTTAAACTTTTAATAACAAATACTACAATAGCAATGGGTATTGCTAATACTATTAGTAAGTTAAAAATAAGTAAAACATTAATATCCATACTTTTCACCTCTTTAAATATATAAACAGTGCCCTATTCACTTTAAGAAAACAATTTTATATTTTTAACTAATATATAACTTTCGTTAACTAATATCTTTATAGTATTATATCCCATATTTATGTATAATATCAATATAAAGGAACTTTAAATTATTCTTGCTATAAAGAATACAAAGCGAGGTAAAAAATGAAGGTATCAATCTTAACTAGCGCCTTTCCTAATGGATTTACTGATGATTTCATTCAATGTGTAAAGGAACATTATGTTAATACTGGTTCCTTCGTGCTTATTGCCTCTGATTTCACAGTCCATTCAAAAACAGACAAACATACAAACACATTTTTAAAGAGGTTTAAAGACAATGGGATTATATTTAATGATACTCATATCATTGATGATAGAATTACGAAAGAAATGGCAATGGAATATACAAAGGAAGCTGATGTTATATGGATTTCAGGTGGCGATACACTTAAACAGATTAAGTATTTGAAAGAATATAACCTAATTCCAATTCTGCAGAAAAAGGAAGGTCTTACTATTGGTATGAGTGCAGGTTCAATAAATATGGCTAAAAGAGTTGTATTGCCAAGTACCCTAAATGATAATATTCCAAAGCTAGAAATTTATGAGGGCATTGGCCTTGTAGATATAAATATTTATCCTCATTTAGATTCCATAAGTGATGCTGGTATAAAAGCTATTTATGAGGCATCACGGTTTACAACAATTTATGGACTCTATGATAACTCATTCATTAAGATAATTGATGGTAAAATGAATATTTACGGTACTCATTTCAAATATAAAAAATCTATATGTTAAACTAGGAGAAGTTAAATATGAAAAGTTATTCTGTGAAAAAAAGTACAAAAGAAGAATACAATTTAATTCACTTAGATACCTTTGATTTTCAAGCAACAGATTTCTACATTAAATATGGATATAAAGTTTTTTTGGTATTAGACTGCTCTCCAATGGAACATAAACGTTATTATATGAAAAAGAATATATATATTTGAGATTATGCAAGAGTCTTTAACATATTGTGCGTAAGCCAACTTGGAGCCTGCGATGGAGGCCAAGAGCAATATGCTAAAGGCTCCTTCGCATTCTATAAAATTTACCCACTATGTCTCCTTCTATATATTTTCTTCACTATATAATCCCCTAGAATTTGCACTCCTTGTACAATAATAATTAAAATAATTACTGTAGCAATTATATATTCATCTTGAAACCTTTGATATCCATACCTGATAGCGATACTCCCAAGACCACCTGCTCCTACTACACCGGCTATTGCTGTTGCACCAATAATAGTTATTACGCTTAATGTTATAGCTCTAACTAAAGAAGGAAGGCTTTCTGGAATAATAACCTGAAAAATTATTTGTATTGGAGTTGCTCCCATAGAAATCGACGCTTCAATCTTCCCTTTATCAACTTCCTTTAAGCTACTTTCAACAACCCTTGCAATAAAGCAAGAAGTTAAAATAACTAAAGGAACAACTGCTGCTGTTTCTCCTAAGGCTGTTCCAACTATAAGCCTTGATAAAGGCAATAACACAACAATAAATATCATACTTGGAAAACTTCTAACTATATTTATTATTCCACCAAATATCCTATTAAAAACTTTATTTGGTGATATGCCCCCCTCATCCGTAACAACTAGTAAAATTCCAGATAAGAATCCAAAGAAAAATGCAAATACTCCAGTTAATACAACCATATACAAAGTCTCAAAAATAGCCTTTATTAGTATCTCACTCATTGAAGTACTCATATCCCCTCTCCTCCTTCAAATACAAAGTTATTTTGAAAAGATCTTGTTATTTCTATAAACCTCTTTGCAGTGTTGCTCTTAGGATTTAAAAATAACCCTTTTACTGTTCCATTCTCAGTTATTTTACCATCTTCAATAACAGCCATATTATCACAACAATACCTTATTACATCAAGCTCATGAGTAATTAGTACTATTGTTATTCCAAACTGTTTGTTTATACTTTTCAAAAGCTCTAATATTGAATAGGTTGTTAATGGATCAAGAGCTGAGGTTGCTTCATCGCTTAGAAGCACCTCTGGATTATTTGCTAAAGCTCTTGCAATTCCAACCCTTTGTTTTTGTCCTCCACTTAGTTGAGTTGGATAAGCCTCTTCCTTTTCACTTAATTCAACTATCTCTAAAAGTTTCCTTACCCTTTGAGGAATCTCTTCCTTTGGATAATTTGCAATCTTAAGGGGAAAAGCTATATTTTCATATACTGTCTTACTTTCAAGCAAATTAAATTGTTGAAATATCATTCCAATTTCTTTTCTTGCTTCTCGTAGCTCCTTTTTATTTAATGAAGTAATCGTCTTATCTCCAATTTTAATGCTTCCCTCTTCTGGTATTTCCAAAGCATTTAAACATCTAATAAGAGTTGATTTTCCTGCTCCACTAAAACCTATAACACCAAAAATCTCACCTTTTTTTATATCTAAATCTATTCCTTTTAGAACTTCCATCTCACCTTGCCTACTTTTGAATGTTTTTGATAAATTTCTTATTTCAATCATATTTTCTACCAAATATAGTCACTCCCTTTAGAATGCTGGAATTATTGCACCCTTGTATTTTTCCTCTATAAATTTCTTAACTTCAGGTGAATGAATAGCCTCATCTAATTTCTTAAAAGCCTCATTATCTTCATTTCCCTTTTTAGTTACAAGAACTATAGAATATATAGAATCCTTTGCATCTTCTTCCCTAAACAAGGCTTTATTAACATCAAGACCAGCATCTAAAGCAGATGAGGCAACAATTAATCCTCCATCTATATCTGGAAGCATTCTTGGAATTTGAGCCTGAGGAACTTCAACGAACTTAAGACTCTTTGGATTTGACTTAATTGAATCTAGTGATACCTTTGTAGGATCTAATCCCTTTGTAACTTCTAGAACTCCTTGCTTATCAAGCAATAATAGCTGTCTATAAAGGTTTGATGGATCATCTGATACCGCTATTGTTGCCCCATCCTTAAGCTCATCAATTGATTCAATTTTACTTGAATAAAAACCAACTGGTCCTAAGTGTACTGGCTCTGATGCATAATATTCAAAATCATGTTTACTTGACCACTCCTTTAAATATGGCATGTGTTGAAAGAAATTAGCATCAATATCCCCAGCTTTTAATGCATCATTTAGAGTAGCGCTTGAATCAACTATAATTGGTTCTAATGTTATTCCTTCCTCTTCTAAAATCGGTACTAAAAACTCTAGTATATCTCCATAGGGCGATGTTGTTGCCCCTACTTTAATTTCTGTAGTTTTAACTTCTTTTTTTCCACACCCTACTAGCCCTACTACTGCTATTACTGTTGCTAATGCTAATGCTAAAAATCTTTTTTTCATAATTTTTCCCCTCTTTTATTTTATTATTGTTTATCATTATAGCTAGGATTAAATGTATTTTCAATATATTTCCAATTATTTGTATAAGTGATATTTTCATTGTATTCCCATCGGAATAATTTTATAATTTGATTTTTTGTATACAATATCATAATTACTTTATCAAAACAAAAAAATGTTTATTATCTATCTATTTCCACAGTCATTTATTAACTTATATTCATTTGATGATAGTCATGTACCACCAGCTTAGCTGGTGGCTTTATTAAGCCCTATAAGGGCATGGTACTGGCAGCACTACTCGTGCTCTGAAAAACTGCCAATCGCAAAACTTTTACAGCTAACACCCTCATCGGGTGTTTTTTTATTTGCTACCTTTTACCGGCGATCCCGTAAAGGGATCAATATATTCTTTCATGCTTATCTGCTCTGCTATTTGATCTTCTTCGATTTGATTTTGTATATATTTTGCAATTGCAGTTTTATTTCTTCCTACTGTATCAACATAATATCCTCTACACCAAAAATGTCTATTCCCATATTTATACTTTAAATGTGCAAATCTATCAAAAATCATTAAGCTACTTTTACCTTTTAATGTTCCCACAAATTTTGCCACACTCATTTTAGGTGGGACAGCCACTAACATATGTATGTGATCTTTACATGCATTCGCTTCGATTATCTCTACTCCTATTCTCATACATATAGTTCTTAATATTTTTCCTATCTCCACTTTATATTTTCCATATATTATTTGTCTTCTATACTTCGGTGCAAATACTATGTGATATTGACACCTCCATTTTGTATGTGCTAAGCTTTCTATGTCGTTACCCATACGACACACCTCCTATGATTTTATTATTTTACGATTGTCAGTCGTTTTAATTTTATCATAGGAGTTTTTTTGTTCAGAGCTTAAGCCCTTTTGACCACCGGCATAGCCAGTGGTTTTCAATACAAATAAAAGGTGAACAACTCAAGTTGTTCACCTTTATATATTAATATTAGTTTGTAAAATCTTAATCTAAAAACGAGAATAATATTTCTAAGACCCCTTCTACAGAAGTTCCTATTACTTCACCTAAAGTTTTGCTCATCTTGAATTTTTTATTTTTCTCTGGCTTTACTTTATACTTATTATAATTCATTCTATCACTTGGATCTGAATTATAATAATAAGCTTGTTCATAGGTTTTAATTTCTATAAAAGGTATTTTACTTGTTTCACTTTCCAAAATTTTATCCCCCAAACATTTTTATTAGACTTTATTAATATTATCTTCTACTATTTTATTTAAAGTCCTTTTATAAAAAATAATAAATACTGTTATTGTGGTTAAAGCTGCAACTATATCCGATACTGGCTCTGCAAATAAAACAGCTGCAAGCTTATTATTTTCACTAACAAACATAGGTAGTATGAATATTAATGGTACTAGTAAAACTATTTTCCTTAAAATAGCCATTATTAAAGAAATTTTAGCCTGCCCTAACGCTAAGAATGTTTGTTGACATGCTATTTGAGCTCCAAATATAAATATTCCTGCAAAGAATATTTTCATACTCCATGATGTTATTTCCACTAGTTCTGGCTTATTATTAAATATTCCAACAAATACTTCAGGGAATATCATTAATGCTCCCCACATTATTATTGTATAAATTAAACAACAAGTTAAAAGTAATTTAAATGTCTTCTTAACTCTTTCTATGTTTTTAGCACCGAAGTTATAACTAACTATAGGCTGAGCACCTTGTGATAATCCTAGTAATGGCATAGTTATTATTTGCATTATACTACTCATTATAGTCATTGCACCTACAGCTAAATCTCCTCCATACATAGAAAGCTTATTATTTAAACTAATTAAAACTAAGCTTTCAGTTGCTTGCATAATAAAAGGTGAAACTCCAAGTGCAAAAATCGGTAGTAAAACTTTCATTTTTGGCATTATATACTTCTTTCTTATCTTAAGAATACTTTGTTTTCCGAATAAAAACTTTAAAACCCATATTGCAGACACAAATTGAGAAAGTATTGTTGCTAAAGCAGCACCTTTTACTCCAAGGTCAAAAACAAATATAAATAGTGGATCTAATACTATATTTGTAATTGCACCAATAATTACTGTAGTCATACCAATTTTAGCAAATCCTTGGGTATTTATAAAAGAATTCATACCTAATGCTATTTGTACAAAAACAGTTCCTACTAAATAAATATTTAAATATTCTTTAGCATAACCAATAGTTGCATCACTAGCTCCAAATGCCCATAATAGCTTTTCATTAAAAATTAGAAATACTACTGTGCATATAGCTCCAATAATAATTAATGTAGAAAAACTATTACTTAAAATCTCTTCAGCACCATCATTATCTTTTTTCCCCATCTTAATTGCTGCAAGTGGCGCTCCGCCCATGCCAACTAAAGCAGAAAATGCAGAAATTATCATTATAAGTGGAAAAGCAACCCCAACACCAGCCATTGCTACTTCACCATTTGCCATTCTCCCAATAAATATTCTATCAACTATGTTATAAAGTACATTAACTAGTTGAGCTATTATTGCAGGAAGGGATAAACTTATTAATAACTTTCCAACAGACCCCTCACCTAAATTAACTTTAGCTTTTGTCATTAATATCTCTCCTTTTGTAAATAAATAATTCCAATTTATTTTTAGCATATAAATACTATAATACTACTATAAAAGTTAATAATAAATATCTTTATTTAATATATGCAAAAATTTAAAATTTAAATTACTTCTTTTCCAAAAGGCATTAATGAAAGTTTAGCTAATTTTAAAGATTGTTTTGCAAAAGGTATTCCTATTATCGTAATACATAAAAATATAGCACTAACTATATTAGCAACACAAAGAGCAAATCCACCGAATATTAACCAAAGAATATTTAATATTAAACTCACGCTACCATCACTTATTGTTACAACTTCTTTACCAAAAGGAGCAAGTTGTAATTTAGCCATTTTAAAACATTGTAATCCTATTGGTATACCTACTATTGTAATACTCCATAGACACCCAGTAAAAAACCAACCTACAGCATTAAAAAATCCTCCACATATTATCCATATAATATTTCCTAAGCACGACATCTAAAACTCCCCCATTCCATTATTTTTTTATTTACTTCTTAATTGGACTAAAGCACAATTTTCTATTGCATTAATTTTATTATCCATGCAGTACTTTAGTATTTCTTCACTTTCTGCCCCTGGTTGAATTAATACATTCTTTATACCAAGTTCATTTGCTTCTTCTAAATACTTAATACCAAGTTTTGAGTTTATACATAGATCAATAGCTTCTACCCTGAATGGTATATCCTTTAATGACTTATATATATTTTCTCCCCCTCTTGGATGAACACCTGCAACTGTATATCCTTTTTCTTTAAACTTTTCTATAATTTTATATGCAAACTTACTTTGATTTGAAACATCTCCTATAACAGCCCAATTATTTAGTTTTATCATATCTCTTATATCCATTTCTTTACCCTCCAACTTTTCATATATTTAATCTAGGTATATTAATTAACTTTATCAACATAAGCTGATTTTATAAATAGTATATTATACTCTAAATTTAAAAAAATTCTAAAAAAATATTATTATTTTCTTATATTAATTATATCCTTGAAAGTAATAATGTATATAGTTATATCTTGTTCCACAAGTATTATCTTTAAGTTTTGTTAAAATGTTGACTTATAATGTAATAATATATATAATTTAATATATTAAAATTATATATAAAATGCTATGAATAGGAGTAGTATTATAATAATATTCTTTAGAGAGCTGTTGTTTGCTGTAAAACAGTGTTTATTTTATAAGAACTTGCCTAGGAGCTTACTTGTTAAAAGCAAGTACGGGTCATCCCCGTTATAATGTCGAGTGAGAAAATTTTATTTTCTAATAAGAGTGGTACCGCGAATATCCTTCGTCTCTTAATTGAGATCGAGGGTTTTTTTATATTTATTTTTACTTATTTAAGGAGGATTATTATGGCTAAATACGGAACTTCCATTGATAAAAAATGGCAAGATAAGTGGGAAGAAACTAAACTTTATAAGTTTGATCCAAATAAAGAAGGTGAAAAACTATATGTATTAGAAATGTTTTCTTATCCTTCAGGAAGTCAATTACATGCTGGACATTGGTTTAACTATGGACCAGTAGACTCTTGGGCTAGAATGAAAAGAATGCAGGGATATAATGTTTTTCAACCTATGGGATTTGATGCTTTTGGACTTCCAGCAGAAAACTTTGCAATAAAGACTGGAATTCATCCAAAGGATTCAACAGATAAAAATATTGAAACTATGGAAAAGCAATTAAGAGCAATGGGTGCTATGTTTAACTGGGAAAATGAAGTTATAACATGTAATCCAGATTATTATAAATGGACTCAATGGGTATTTTTAAAACTTTATGAAAAAGGATTAGCTTATAGAAAGAAAGCTCCGGTAAACTGGTGTCCATCTTGTAATACAGTTTTAGCTAACGAACAAGTAGTTGATGGTGCATGTGAAAGATGTTCAACTGAAGTAACTAAGAAAGATTTAACTCAATGGTTCCTAAAAATTACTGATTATGCTGATGAGCTTTTAGAAAAACTTGATACTCTAGATTGGCCTGAAAAAACTGTTGCTATGCAAAAGCACTGGATTGGAAAATCTACAGGAGCTGAAGTTACATTTAAAGTTAAGGATTCTGATATTAAATTTGATGTATTTACTACTAGAGTTGATACTTTAAATGGTGTTACTTATGTTGTTCTAGCTCCTGAAAATCCATTAGTTGATAAGCTTACTACTGCTGAGTATAAAGATTCAGTTGAAAACTATAAAGAAGAAGCTAAGAAACAATCTGATATAGAAAGACAATCTATATCTAGGGAAAAAACAGGTGTATTTACGGGATCTTATGCAGTAAATCCAATAAATAATAAAGAAGTTCCAATTTGGGTTGGAGACTACGTATTAGCTACTTATGGGACTGGTGCTGTTATGGCTGTACCTGCTCATGATGAAAGAGATTTTGCTTTTGCAACTAAATTCAACTTACCTATTGAAAGAGTTATAACTAGTAAAAATGGTGGAAATGATGAACTACCATATTGTGAATACGGTAAGCTAGTTAATTCAGGTGAATTTGATGGACTTACAACTGAAGAAGCTAAAGAAAAAATCGTTGAAAAGTTAGCTTCTAAAGAATTAGGAACTGCAAAGGTCAATTATAGATTAAGAGATTGGTTAGTTTCTAGACAAAGATACTGGGGAGCTCCAATTCCAATAGTACACTGTGATGATTGTGGAACTGTTGCAGTACCTGAAAACCAATTACCAGTTGAACTTCCATACAATGTTGAGTTTGCTCCAGATGGTAAGTCACCACTTGCAAAATGTGATGATTTTGTAAATACAACTTGCCCTAAGTGTGGAAAACCAGCTAAGAGAGAAGTAGATACTTTAGATACATTTGTTTGTTCTTCTTGGTATCAATTAAGATATCCAGATAGTCATAACACTGAAAAAGCATTCGATAAAGATATAGTTAATAAAATGCTTCCAGTAGACAAATATGTTGGTGGACCTGAACATGCTTGTATGCATCTACTATATGCTAGATTCATTACTAAAGCATTAAGAGATATGGGCTACTTAGATTTTGATGAACCATTTAAATCTTTAACTCACCAAGGTTTAATATTAGGACCAGACGGTTTAAAAATGAGTAAATCTAAGGGAAATACTATTTCTCCTAATGATTATATTTCTGAATATGGTTCAGATGTATTTAGAATGTATTTAATGTTTGGTTTTGCTTATGTTGAAGGTGGAGCTTGGAGTGATGATGGACTTAAATCTGTTGCAAGATTTGTTGATAGAATTGAAAGATATCTTGAAACTGCAATCGAAGCTATTAATAAAGGTGAAAATAATAAAACTACAGTAGATAAAGCTGAAAAAGAATTAAACTTCTGGCTACACAACGCAATAAAAGGTGTTACAGAAGATGCAGATAAAATGCAATTCAATACTGCTATAGCTAGAATGATGGAATTTGTAAATGCCTTCTCTAAATATCTTCAAGAAGATGTTAAGAATTTAGAATTCTTAAAGAATACATGCATAGATTTCTTAAAGATATTAGCACCATTTGCACCTCACTTTGCTGAAGAACAATGGAGCCTACTTGGATTAGACTTCTCAATCTTCAATGAAGCTTGGCCAAAATTTGATCCTAAGGCTTTAGTTAAAGATGAAGTTGAAATCGCTATTCAAGTTAATGGAAAGATAAAAGCTAAGATAAATGTTCCTACTGATTTAGATGAAGAAGGAATTAAAGCTGCTTCTTTAGCTAATGAAAATATTATTGCTGCTACTGAAAGTAAAAACATTGTAAAAGTTATTGTAATTAAAGGAAGACTTGTTAATATAGTAGTAAAGTAAAAGTAAACTGAGTATTAAATTTTATCAAGAGTAAATTTAAAAAAGATAATAAAATTCTAACTTTTATATACTATTATATTATTAACAAAGACCAGCAAAGTTATTTGCTGGTCTTTAATTCGTAATATTTTAAGATTTTGAATTAGTTTTTTTAGTTATTTTGCTATTAATTGAATATATAAAATTTAAATATAAGCCTATTGCGAAGACCCATAATATAACAGCTGTAATTTGTACAGTTTTTATATATTTTATTAAATATTTAACTACATCATTTTCAATTGCCAAATTTCCACTTTTCAATACAAATTGTAATGTTTCTAGATTACTTATTATTATTCCTAATGACGATGCTATTAATATGAATACTATAAATTGAACTGATTTATATCTCCAAATTTTTCTCATAAAACCTCCTATATTATATTGAAGTCCTGTATAATTGCAATTTAACTTCGCATTTAATTATACCACTTTTTTTCAGTATAGCTTTTTAATATTTGGGCTATAAGAGTTAATAATAATATTTATTTCATACTTCTATATCTAAATGTCAATATTTGTTATAATAAATTATAGTAATACTAACTAGGAGTGATTAATTTAAATAAAAAGATATCTCTATCTATAATCTCCTTACTATTATTAGTTGTAATATTATTATTTGCATTTCCATCTAATAAAACTTATAAGGATCCTTATGGAAATATCTATAAATATAAACTAACTGTTACTGGAACTATGCCAAATGCAAAAGCTGAAAGTACATTTGTTATTTTATCCAATGATGATACCCTCACCTTTGATGAAGTCGCTAAAAGTTTCTATAGTAGTAATAGTAATGATCACTTAGATATTTACCTTGTTTCTAGTAAATAAAAAAAATGATATTGAGCCACTTTGCTGGAACAATATCATTTTTTATTAATTTTTGATTTCTTTAATGTTAAATACAATAATACTAAAGCAACTAGGGTGAATCCTAACCTTACATAATTTTGTTCTATATTTATTAAATCATAACTTACTAATGCTTCAAGTGCAATAGAAGGTATTTTCCCAAGGAAGGTTGCAATATTAAATATTACCCCATTTACATTACTTATTGAAGCAGCTAAAGTTACAAATCCAGATGGAATAAAAGGAATAAGTCTTCCTTCAAAAATTAGGAATCCGACACTTTTTCCTTCTCCTTCTACTATTGATTTTAATAATTTATGTTTATGCTTTATTCCTTCTGCTCCTTTTTTAAAACCTAATCTATATACTATAAAGGTTATATATCCGCCTATAGTTTCTCCTAATAAAGAAATTAAAAATCCGTATAATGGTCCAAAAAACAATATATTGGCCCCTGTTACAAAAACAGATGGTACTACTCCAAGCAATGCAATAATAGTACTTATTAATAAAGAAATAGGAATAGAATACATACTATACTCTCTTAATAAGCTAACTATACTATCTATACTAAACATTTATATCTCCTATTTTTCATTTGTAGATATTATTCATCTAAAACGACTTTAAATTCACTTAAAACCTGACTTACTAAATCTTCATCTAATTGCTTATAGTAACATAATAGATTTGACTCTTGCAAAGCTACAAATATTTTTTTACTAATATCCATCCATAATTCAGGTATATAAACCCAAACTATTTCTTCATATCTACAACTTAATAAGAAGTGTTCAAGTCCCCAGAAGAAATATTCTTTTATATTGTGAAGCTTATTAAATATTTTATAATCATTTACTACCCTACTATGTAATTTATATTCATAAATATCTACATAAAAATAATCAAATCTCTCACCTTTTGCTTTATAGGCATCTGAATTTATTATTTCAATTTTCTTATTTGGATTAAAATTTGAATAGTAAAGATCTATTATATCTTTTTCTTTTTCATAAACTATAATCTTATCTACATCTTCTTTTTTTGCAAGCTCTTGGACAACATACCCAAGTCCAAGTCCCACTACTCCAATTACTCCTTTTGCATACTTAATAAACATATAAGAACTTTCGATTTCCATTGGGGAAATTCTCATCCAAATATTATCTGGTCCATGTAATTCTAATATGCTTAAGTCTAGTTCTCCTTTTCTCCTATACATATATCCATCTATATATTCACCTGGATTTTTTATATTTTTTATTTCAAAGTTTCCTATCTTTCCAGCAGATATCAAACCATTATATTCATTTATTTTATTTTTTATATAGTCAAAATCATAAGGCTTCAATTTAAAGCCTCCCTTCTACTCTGATTATTAATGTTATAATAATTATTATATTTATGATACATAATAAAAACAATAAGTATTTGTAAATTTGATATATTGTTTTAAAAAACTCTTGATATTTATGTCCACTATGATATACTAGTGATATAAATTATCATTTAGAAATAGAAGGTGAAGATATGGATAAAATTATAATAAGCGAAGAAGCATACAAAGAATTCAAGGAATTCTTAGATGAAAATGAAGTTGATAACTACAGCATAAGAGTAAATTTAGCTGGATTTGGATGTAGTGGTCCTGCTTTTAATATATCAGTAGATGATGCTAAAGAAGGAGACATTACTCAAAAGGTTAACGACATAGTTTTCGTAGTTGAAGAAAAACTAGTTGATGAATTTGGTGGATTTAAACTACTTTCAACTGAAGAAAATGAAGGAAGAGGATTATCTCTTAAACCAATCATTGAATCAGAAAGTGGCGGATGTGGATCTTGCGGTGGCGGATGTCACTAATCCTTTAAATTTTATGACATAATATTAATGAGCTATTGTATTAACAGTTTTCTGTTAGCAATAGCTCATTTTTTATACTCTAAATTAGATTATATAAGCTTCCTAATTAATTATATTATTTTACATTAAAGGAGCTGCCATATAGACAGCTCCTTTAAAAATGATGTAATTTCAAAAACTCCAAATTGAGTTTTCTCCTTAATTATTCATTATTAATTCTTAATTTTTAATTTCCTAGTATGCTATTATTTCAGCACCATCCTCAGTAACTAATACAGTGTACTCCCATTGAGCTGAATATCCGCCATCTTCAGTAAATACTGTCCATTCATCATCTTCATCTACAAACACTTCATAATCACCTTGGTTTAACATAGGTTCAATAGTAAATACCATTCCAGGAACTAATAGCATCCCTTCGCCTCTTTCACCTACATGGGCAACAAAAGGATCTTCATGGAACTCTATTCCTACTCCATGACCACCAAAAGCTCTTACTACTGAAAATCCATTAGCTTCAGCATGTTCTTGCACAGCTGCTCCTATATCGCCTAAGAATCCCCAAGGTTTAACTGCCTCTAATCCCTTGTCTAAGCATTCCTTTGCAACTGTTACTAGCTTTCTATCCTCTTCGGCTACATTCCCTATCATAAACATTCTAGAAGCATCTGAGTAGTATCCATTATAAATTGTTGATACATCTACATTTACTATATCCCCATCCATTAATATAGTATCTTCACTTGGGATACCATGACATACTACATCATTTATAGATACACAGACACTTTTAGGAAATCCTCCATAATTTAAAGGTGCAGGTATAGCTCCACTATTTACTGTAAGATCATGAACCAATTTGTTTATTTCTTCAGTATTCATTCCCACTTTTATTTTTTCTTGTACTAAGTCTAATACAGCATTATTTATCTTAGCACTTTCTTTAATGCCTTCAATTTGCTCACTATTCTTTATCATATTTCTTGACGGAACTTCATGCCCCTTAGCTTTATAAGCCTCTATCTTTTCATCAAATTCCAAATGGCACTTCTTATATTTCTTGCCACTATTACACCAGCATTGATCATTTCTATTTAAAATCATACTTTCTCCTTTCTTTTATTACTACAAATTTATATTAACTAATTTTTATTAAATAGTATAATTTATTACTATATATTTAATATATCATAAAATTCATGGTTCAACTCAATTTTAAAATAAAAAATATAAAATATACTATTATTGTTTGTTTATTTTTGATAATGTTTTTAAATAATACCTTTATAATTATAATAAAAACCCAGCTAATCTATTCGCTGAGTTTTTTATTATACCTATTTTTTTATAGTAAATTCATAATTTAAATACGGTTCCATAACTGAATTTATTTCTTTTAGAACATCAATCCAGTACTCTTTTTTAATATAAGTAGACTCTTTATTTTCTTCGTCAACATTTTTCAGTTTAGTATCATTGAAATCCTTATAGAAAGTATCTATACTCTTCGACATCTCTTTCATAGCTAAAAAGTCATCAAGAATACCGCCTTCTAAAATAATTTTTTCATTACGGTTTTTCATTTCAAAACTCAAATATTCAAAAAGTAAACTTTCTATCCTAGTATAAACTTGGCTAGTAGACATTTCATTAGAAATATCATTAACTTTTGTCTTCTTATTAAAACTTATAATTTCTTCTTTGCCATAATCTTTATACTTGGACCATAAATTATTATATTCATCAGAAATAGCTGTATAATTCTTATATAATATAAGCATTTCCTCATTAGTTACACTTTTCGCCTTAATACACTGATCTAATAAAGATAAAACACTTTCGTTCCTATTTTTTATTTCTTTCACACTATAATAAGTTTCTTTACCTATTAATAACTTATAACGCGAATTCATAATAGAACTGTAAACGTTTATTAGTAGGCTGACAATTAGAATTCCTATTATTAATAGAATACTATTATTCTTACTTATTTTATAAGACCTCATAGAGCACCCCCACTCTGCTATTATATCATAAATTATTGACAAATACTAGCCTACATATACTGATGTAAAGAATTAGCAACTTGAATGAATCAAGCTGCTAAAATTATCTTCTAAAAATATCTTCCATGCTCCTGTTGATACTCTTTAATCATATCTAATCCAGCAGTACCACCTTCACCCTTAACTGAATTAGTTTCAACTCTCTTTATTTCACCATAAGGCTCATTTAAAGATAGCTCTTCATCTCCAGTTAAAACCCAGATAGTATTCTTCTTAAATGGTTTGTACTCAAGTTCTTTTTCCCCAACACCATCTGTAAAATATACTACTACATGGTTTCTTAAATTATTATCTCTTATATATTTAAAAACTGGCGAAAACCTTGTTGAACCAATTTTAGATGCCCTTTTCTTTATATCATTTTTAGACTTTATTTCATAAACACGTCTAATTTCATTATCACATTCAATTAACGTAATCTTATTTGTTCTAGTTCTAGTTATTTCTAAAACCTCAACTAATATTTTATTAAATTCTTGTTCACTCATAGAAGCACTTATATCTAAGGCTACAATAACTTCTGGGACACTATTAGGTAAAGTTCCTCTAATATCTAATCTCTCCGGTTGCCTTCTATTTCTTCTCATAACTGTTTTCTTTTCTCCAGCTCTTAAAGATGGTATTACTTTCTTTAAGGCATCCTGCCATGATATTTCCGCTTTCTCATTATAAGCTTTAATAATACCTTCGATATCCTTTGGAGCCTTACCATTATATGATCCTATTGCAGTTTTCTTAGTAATATCTTTAATTGAATCATCATTTAAATTGCTTTCTTCCCAAACATCATGAGCCTTTGAAATATCCAACATATCCCCAACAACTTCATCTTTTTCTGCTTTTTTGCTATCTTTTATTTTTGCTTTAATTGCCTTTTCTATTTCCTCTGCATATACTTCTATAGGCGCATCTTCAGTTAAATTTGCACCATACTCTAAGTTTACTCTTTCTAATTTATAGCTATCCGTAGGTAGATTCTTAATAAATTGATTAATAGATATATCTAAAGCTAGGTTAACAGCTGTAGTAGTATATTTATTTTTAAGTTCTCTTTCTCTCTGATGGTGACCATACATTATATGATATATTTCATGCTTAAATAATGCTTGCATCTCCCTTTTATCACAAAGTAGAAATAATAAAGGATTAAAATACATTTTAAAGCCCTGCATCTTTGGGATAGTTGCTAGTGGCCAAGTAATATTGTATCTAATGCTTCTCTCTATTCTAACTAGAAATTGCCCAAAGAAGCTATCTTCTCCTTCAAGCATATCAATAACTACACCTTCAACCAATGAAAAGAACTCTCTTTCAAAGGCACTATATATTTTTCCATTTTCCTTAATATCTATGGCTTGTTTAAGTAAACTATCTCTTTTTTCTTCAAATGTCATAGCATTACCTTCTATCCAAATATTTCAAAGAATGCATCTAAGAACATATCTTCATTTAATAATTCATTATAAAGTTCTAAGGATACATCATCTTTTATTTCTTTCATAATCCCAAGTCTTAAATCTTTAGGATAACATGTCAATAAGTCAGAGAATAATCTCCTATTTGACTCGTTATTATTTTCACTTAAATATCTTAAAGAATTCTTAGCTAAAATATATAATCTTGAATGACTTTCTTTTCTTAATTCCTCTTTTATATCCATTGGTAAAATTGTATAAGGATACAATTCTTCAGGTTTAATTAAAGGATTTTTTATATTCTTAATATAGTTTAAAAAGTCAGTAGCTATACTAACACCAATATTACCTTTAACTACATTGTAGAAAGTATCTAAAGAATAATTATTTGTATTTTTTATATATACCTCATAAGCTTTAGCTACTCTTTCCCAGCTTCTTGGTGTTGCTTTAATAGACTCATTAGAGTTTGGAGTATTTAGATATTCTGGGAATGTTGATAAAAATTCTATTATATGTTCATGGACCTTTACTTCCTCACTCATTGCCCATTTAATCCATTCTTTAATATCTGAAGTTAATTCTAACCATACAAATCTATCCTCTTGAGCCTTATCCATATCAACTACTTGATAGTCACTATCCTCAAAACCATCATATTTGTTTGATGGATTCATAGCAGCTACTATTCTAACATTATCCTGTAATTTAAAGCCATTTATTTCTCTATTTAAAATTAAATTCATAAGTTCTTGCTGAACTGCATGTTCACATCTATTTAACTCATCTATAAATAACAATACTCCATTATACTTTTCATCTTCTATTGCCTTTTCTATTTCTATAAGTTTATAATGAGTTGCATATTTAGTTCTCCCATTTTCAACTATAGGGAGTCCTCCAATTTCACCTTCCTTAAGAAGATTTGCATCTATATTAACTAGGTAATAATTATCTTCATTACATATCTTCTTTACTAAAGAAGTCTTACCTATACCAGCTTCCCCTATTATTAAAGGTACACTTCCTGATTCTAATACTAATTCTACTGTATTTATTGCTTCTGAAAATTTCATTTTCTCACCTCTCTCATGCCTTATCTTGAAAGTTTATAATCAACTAATATAACTTTAGCTTTCTTACTTCCATACTCTCTTATAAAATTAACCTTATCCATATCTAGTATCTCAAGTTCTAAAAAGTCTTTAATGTATTTTTCATCTACTAACTCTTCTTTAACTTTTTCAATAACAATATTTACTACAAAGTCAACATCTATAGAGTCATAAACATATTTTACAACTTTTATGTTGTCACCAATTAATATCCTTAGTTCATCTAAATCAAAGTTTATATAGTTAATAGCTTCCTCATTTCCAATAACAGCAGCTCGTCTAGCTTCTAAACTTGGATTATTAATAAACTTTATTGCTGCCCAATACTTATTTATAGCAGCTAATTGAACTTCTTCACTAGGATTCTTTATATATTTAATTGAATCATAGTCTTTACTTACAGCCTTACGCATTATATCTTCACTTGGATTTTCTATAAATTGTATTGCCCAGCCCTTAGCATTTACTGCTTCAAGCATTACTTTTTCTGTAGGATTCTTAATATATTTTAATGAATTCCACAATAATCTAACTGCTAAAATAGAATTTTCTTCATCTAAATCCTCAATATACTCTACAGCTAATGGATTATTTCTAATAGCTATTTCCTTAGCTTCCTTTGAAGGATTATTCACATATCTTATTGCTAATCCATTTTTCTTAACAGCAGCTAAAATAATATCTTCACTTGGATTTTCTATATACCTTATATATAAAGGATTATCATTTATTTTTTTTAAATCGTTACTTTCCATTTTTCTTCCCTTCTTACTAAAAATAAAATCTATATGTATCTGTATTTTAATATATAAAAATAATATAATTATATTTCACATTTAATAAATACTCATTTTTTATCAACTATATTATACTATAAACAAATGATAATTACTATTACTCTTATTTAATAATTATTCTTATTTATACCATAATTAAACAATTACATCTTTAGTTTTAATAAGAAAGGTCAGTGCTACGCACGATTAAAAAATTTATAATTTATAATCTATAATGTAGAATTAATGAAAAAACTCATATATGAGTTTTAAAACAAAAAAGAAACCCAGCTAATCTGAGTTTCCACCTTAATTATACATTATTCATTATTTATGCTCGTGGTCTCTAATATGGTTAATACAATAACATTGCTTTCCTGAGCATTTAGAACAATATCTAAACTCCATCTTAGGGTCATCCGCTTCTGTTATACCACATACTACGCATCTATGAAGAACTTCTAATGGTCTTACTTGAGACTTAAATTTTTGTTGTCTCTTGAAATTAGTTGCATTACTTCTAGTGCCTGTAACTAATTGTTTTCCAAAGAATATAAAGAAATTTAACACTGGAACTAAAGTTATAAGCATTCCACCAATACTAAATATACTTAAGAACCCTATAAATCTCAAACCAATAAATACCCAATCAAGTATAGCTAAATATTTTACTTTAACAGGTATTATATAGAATAATAACACTTGAAAATTAGGATAAATCATAGCAAATGCTAAGAATAGAGACATATTAATATATGATCCTGTAGCACTTACACCAGTTATCATTGATACTATAATTGTAGTTATCATACCTACAAAGTAATAAAAATTAAATTTAAACTCTCCCCATTCATTTTCAAGTCCTGTACCTGCTAGATAATTAAAATATAATCCAAATATAAAGGATATAATATTAAGACTAGATGGCACAAATATAAAGGTTACTAACCTCCATACTTCTCCTTCCATTACCTTAGAAGGATCCAAAATAATATTATTAATTAAATTAGAATCTGGAGCCATCATACTAAAAGCATACACTAAAATTGTTCCAGCTATAATTATTAGCATTAAATTCTTTATATAAAATCTACCGATCTTTCTTTCCAGCTTATTCAACCAATTCATATACTAGATTTCTCCTTTATTTTTTTATAATTTATTCACCAACATATATAGAAAATCATCTATAGTATATTCAGTATTTTTCATAGATAAAGTAATCATATTACTTATTAAAAAAGAAGTTAATTTTCTTGTTTCCATATTTATAGTAATATCTTTATTATCTTTATGTACTTCTATTATTTCATCTACTATAACATATAATTCTTCCATGACATCATACTTTGTGCATTTATCTGAGTTTGTCTTCTCTGCTTTAACTACCATTTCTTCCTTAGTAATATGAAAAAATACTTCTTTATGATACTTTAAGAACTTTTCTAAGCTTTTATATATAAACTTTATTTTTTCTTCTAACTTAATATCCTTATCTTTTATACTTCTTAATTCTTCTATTATTTCAATCCACGTTGTATTAAAAATCTCAATAACTAGAGACATCTTATTATCAAAATAATTATATACCGTTCCGAGTCCTATTTCACATCTATTAGCGAGCTCTCTCATACTAAAATTATTGTATCCCTTTTCTTCTAGCAAGATATAGCCTTCTTTTAGTATAGTTTCTCTTGCGTTTTGTAATATCTTAGGCATATAAGTTCCCCCCTTTACTATAGTTTATATCAATATTTCTATATTATCAACTAATGAAATAACACTTATTCATTTCCAAATATTTACTTTTATCTTTTTTCTTATTATACTTATATTATGTAAAGATATAATACTAGTAAGGAGTGTAATATGAATATACCTAGCTTTGACTTAGCAAACAAAAGAAAACTCCTTTATAAACGAAAAAGAAGAAGAAAGATAATATTTCGTTTAACATTATTATTCACTTTAATATTTTGCTTATCTGTTTATTTTATTTTAAATAGCAAAGGCCTTATTAACAAAAAAGTTACATTTGCTCCATCAAAAGAAAAAGACTTTATAGTATGTATAGATGCTGGCCATGGTGATTTTGATATTGGTTCAAAAGGTCTTTCTGGTTCTTTAGAAAAGGATATTGTATTAAATATTACTTTGAAACTTGGAGAATTACTAGAAAAGGAAAATATTAAAGTTGTTTATACTAGAACTAATGACTCACTTTCTTGGGTAGATGATGCAAATGATAGCCTGAAGGAAAGAATAAGAATTTCAGAAGCTTTTAATTCTGATCTATTTATTTCAATACATTGCAATAGTAACTATGATAATACTAGTGCTAAAGGTATAGAAACATGGTATAAAGCTTCAGATGAGAAAAGTAAAGCTTTTGCTGAGAATATTCAGTTATCACTAGAAAATTTAAACTATACAGACAATAGAGGTGTTAAAACCTATGTAAAAAAAGAAGATGCTCTAGCCGTAGTAGAATTAAATTCAGCTACATCAGCCTTAGTAGAATTAGGTTTTTTAAGTAACTCTTTAGATGAGAGATATTTAACATTAGATAGTAACCAAGATAAAATTGCAAAAGCACTAAAAGAAGGAATCGTGGAACAATTGACAATTAATAATTGATAATTAACAATTAAGGATGTAATTTGTTCCAAATTACCCAAATAGATTTTTATGGTGCTGTCGCACAATGAAAAATTAAAAATGAATAATTCTTAATTTGGGCAGTTTGTGCGACAGCCCCCATAAAATATAATTTATTTATAAAATTTAAATAAGTTATTATACTAAGGTTAAACTATTAACCTCATCTATAACCTGTGGAGACTTATGTAAACTTACAAGAATAACTATATAATCGCCACTTTCTAGCTTTACATATCCTCTTGGAATTATTTCTTTTTCTCCTCTTTTAATAGAAACTAATAGAGAATCTTTTGGCCACTCCACTTCATTTATATATTTTCCCTCTGCCAAACTTCCCATTTCAACTACAAATTCTAATATAGTTTTCTTATCCTTATCATCGTTATTAGAAACACCAACTTTCTTAAGCAATCTTTCCAATAAAGTTTCATATATCGCCTCGTTTCTTAATAATTCTGAAGTAATATAAGAAATGATTACTACAATTGATAAAGATAATAAATGACTAAAGGATCCTGTCATCTCCATTATAAGAACTATACCTGTTATAGGAGCCTTAACTACAGCCGAAAAGTATGCAGCCATACCTAAAGCAATAAAATTATTTATATAAATAGCATTTACGCCAAAATAATCTACTGAAATCACACCTGCTATATTCCCTAAAATAGCCCCCAATAAAAGCATAGGTAAAAAGATTCCTCCTGGTACACCAGAGCCAAAACATATTAATAGAAGTAAAAATTTTATAATATATATTATTACTAAAGCTATTAATGTTATTTTGCTAGATGTCAAATCCATTATTAGTTCATGTCCTCCGCCTAATAAACTAGGATATAAAAGTCCAACTACTGCTGTTATAACAAATGGAATCATAACTTTTACTTCTTGACTTAAATTTTTGAACCTTGCATAGATATTTTGAAATAAAACTATTCCTTTAGAAAATAAAACTCCCATTATACCAACAAAAATTCCTAATAATATTAATATCCAGTAATACTTTAGTGGTATTATTGATAATTCAGAAAAGTTCAGTGATGGTTCCATTCCTAAAAAGTTTTTAGAAACAAAATCTGCAGTAATGGCAGAAGCCATTGCTGGTAATAATACTAAAGGTGAAAAATTTCTATGTATTTCTTCTAAAGCAAATATTATTCCTGATAATGGAGAATTAAAAGCTGCAGATAGCCCAGCAGAAGCCCCTGCAGTTATTAAGAATTCTTTTTTTACAGGAAATCTTTTATATGTCTTTTCTGCGACTCCTTCTCCAACAGAGGCACCTATTTGTACAGATGGACCTTCTCTTCCTAAAGTTAGACCTGCTGATAATGCTATAACTCCACCAAAGAATTTTAAGACTAGAATTCTAAGCCAATTTAATTTCAGCTTATTTAATACTCTTCCCTTAACTTGTGGAATACCACTACCTGAAATCATAGGCTCAACTTTACTCATATAACCTACAATTAATCCAATCAAAGTTAAAATTATCAAAACAAGAACTACATTTAAAATACCTTTATTTCCCCAAAGATAAAACCCTTTGAATACATTTGATAATTTACTTATTAATATTCTATTTAAAACTATTACTATCCCTACTAATAATCCAATTATTATCCCTTGTATTACTAGTCTAAATTTCATATATTTTCTTTCTTTTAAAATCTTCTCTATATTTTCTTCATCCACTATTATCACCTAGTTTTCAAATATATTTTTTACCTCATCTAAAATCTTAAAATTAGTAAAGTCATAATGTAAAGGTGTTAAAGTTACGTAACCTTGTGATAAGAAATATAAATCAGAATCGTCTTCTGATATTGCATTTCTAGTTCCCTTTATTTCATATATCATATCTTCATTTTCTTCTACTAAAATATAATTAGTTTTATAAGTAGATTTACCAAGCTTACAAACCTTAATTCCTTTTATTTCTTTTTCATCAACATTTGGTACATTAACATTTAATACAACATCTTTTCTTAAATAACTTTTTTCAGCTATATCTACTACTTTACTTATCCATTTAGCTGCCTTGCTATAATCTTCATCTTCCCTTTCCCAATCTACCTCCATAGAAATAGCAATTGAAGGAACATTATATATAGCTCCTTCTACCGCAGCAGAAACAGTTCCTGAATAAAGTATATCAGTTCCACAATTTAGTCCTCTATTTATTCCTGAAATAACTAAATCAACCTCTTTACAAAGTAATGATAAACCAGCCTGAGTACAATCAGCCGGCGTTCCAACTAAACTATATGCCTTAAATCCATCATCTATCTTTTCTTCTCTTATCCTTATAGGATTATGAATTGATATAGAATGGCTTGAAGCACTCTTTTGCTCTCTAGGTGCCACAACTGTAATTTCATGTTTTTTAGCTATCTCTTTTGCTAAAGCATATATTCCTCTTGCATTTATTCCATCATCATTAGTAATTAATATTTTCATGTTAGACCTCCTAAAATAAGTATTATTACATATTATATACTATCATAAATTTAATTATTATAAAAAAGATTGTGCATATAACACAATCTCTATTCCTTAAAAGCTTCTGAAATTAATCTATAAGACTTTAACTTTTCCTCTAAACTTGTATTTAAATTAATTATCATAAATTCATCAGTATTATAAAGCTTACTCATATTTATAAGCTGTTCTCTTATTTTATCTGGTGTTCCAACTATCATTCTTTTTCTATTCCTATTAACAACTTTCATCTCTGCCTCAGAATATTTATAATTCAATGCTTTTTCTAGTGAAGGTACACCTAAAGATTTTCCCATTTCAACTAGTAATAATGTCAAATCCATTATCGCTATTTGATTATTAACTTCTTCTTCTGTTTCTCCACAAATTACAAAACTACAAATTATAGTATTAGGTGCCGAAGAAATAACTGATTTCTTAAAATTGTCTCTATACCAATTTACAGAACTTACTCCCATCCCTCCAGTTATAAACTGTGCATAAGCATAAGATGCCCCTATACCTGATGCTAGTCCTGCACTTCCACCACTAGATCCTAGTATATGAATTTCTGGATAAGTATTTATTATTGGTGTCGCCTTTAAGCCACTGAATTCATGATTTTCTGGAACTATATCATAAATATATCTAACTAAATCTAATACCTTCTCCTCATAATTGTCATTAAAAATACTTCTTCCTTGCATTAATGCCTTTGTTGCAAGTGGCATACCACCAGGGGCTCTACCTAACCCTAAATCTATTCTATTAGGATATAGTGCTTCAAGAACCTTAAAGTTTTCAGCAACTTTATAAGGACTGTAGTTAGGAAGCATTACTCCACCTGATCCTACCCTAATCTTATTAGTCCTAGCTGCAATACTTGAAATTAGAACTTCTGGACTTGATCCTGCTAAGCTTTTTGTATCATGGTGCTCAGACACCCAGAACCTATAATATCCTAACTTTTCTAATTCTACCGCAAGGGTTATAGTATTATTCAATGCTTCTGTTGATGTAGATCCCTCTCTTATAGGAGATTGATCTAATGCACTTAACTTAATATTCATTTTCCTACCTCTCTTAAATATTCATTTTATACTCTTATTATACACTATAACTATTTGAGAAATATTTTCAAGTATAGATTTTAATAAAAAAACACCGTATATTCATTTTGAATAATACGGTGTTTAAATCTAAATTACATTATTTATATTTTTCTTAGCCCCGAAATAAGTTGATATAAAGTATCCTCCATATATAACAACTAAAACTGCCAGTGCTATTAATACATTTTTCATAATGCTAATACTTCCAAACATAGTTATTACTCTTTTAGAAAATTCTAATCCTGCAATTGAATGTATTAAGGCTAAAGACAGCGGCATTAAAAAGTAAATTGCTATTTGTATTAGTAATGATTTATTTATAAGTTTTTCATCTACACCTATCTTCTTTAATAAGTTATATCTTGCAATATTATTGGTTGATTCTGATAACTGTTGCAGAGCTAAAACAGCAGCCGATGTTATTAAGAAGATACCTCCCATATATATTCCTAAATATGCTATAGTAGCTCCCATGCTTGATGAACTTGCTAATAATGATTCTTTATCATTAGACACAAAGTAAGTATCTCCACTTCTTTTATTTACTTCTTCAAGTTTAGCAATAATTATCTTACTATCATCATTTTTATAATTCATATTTACATATGATTTATAGGGAATTAAATCACTTACAATATTATCATTTACTATAATAGTACAAATATTATTTTTCATAATATCATTATATGCTACTAATTCAATAACCTTATTATCTGATGGCTTTAGTATATTTCCATTTATATTAATTTCTTTATCTTCTTTTATAGCAGTGTTTAAGGCCTTATTAGCTTCCTTTATATCAGAAAATATTGCATACTCTCCAGGATTTAAAGATATTTCCTTTTTATTATCCATCTTCATAAGTTCATTAAACTTTGATAAAGAAATTATTTGTACTTCACTATTAGTTGCAATTGGATATAAATCCTTTAATTCTTTTCTATCCTCTTCTTTTATAATATCATTATATTTTAAATCACTTTTATAATTAATGTAACTAACATAATCATCAGAATAATCACCTAAGACTAATCCTTTTTCCTTAAAGTATTCTTCAATATCTACTCCATCATAATTTATTATAGTTAAATCATGTTGAGTTAAATCTTTCAAATCAGAATTTAATGCACTACTGATTCCAAGACCTCCTGCAAGCATACATATACCTGTAAATAATAATAAACATATAAAGGACATTGATATAAATACAGTATTTATTTTGCTATTTATTTGTCTTAGCACAAACATATTTAAGTTTTTTAAATAAAATCTTTTATTAGATTGCACTAGCTTTAATAAAAATCCTGATAAAGAGAAGAAGAATAAAAATGTTCCACCAGCACCAAGTAAGATACTTGTTCCATTTATACCTATTGTTGAAGCTCCATTATCAAGAACTGTATAATAAGCTAGGCCTATCATAACTAAGCTTATTATAAATGTAAAAACAGAAACCCAAACATTTCTTACTTTTATATTTTCATTTTTCTTTGAAGAATTTAATAAATCTATTAACTGTACCTTTCCAATTGATACTGAGTTAAACATTAATACTAATATATAAATAATTCCAAAGGAAATTATAGTTTTAATCATAGCTGAGTGCGAATAAACAAATTTAAAATGACTTATTTTAACTTGAAACATCTTTGCAGTTAATAACGATAAACCTTGAGATATAATAATCCCAAGTCCTAAGCCTATAACAAGGGATATTATACCAACTAATAATGTTTCAATAAAAAGTATTTTAGATAATTTCCCCTTATCCATTCCTAGAGTCATATATACTCCAAACTCTTTTTTTCTTCTTTTTATTAAGTAATTTTTTGCATATATAATTAAAAATGCTAAAACAAATGATATAAATATTGACGCATATCCCATTACTTGATCAACCATCTCAAAAGCTTCTTTTTGAACTTCACTAAAATCTAACATTATTCCTTGAGATTGTATTGAGTTAAAAGCATAAAATATACAAACACCAAATACTAATGTTAAAAAATAAATTGCATAATCTTTAAAACTTCTTTTTAAGTTTCTAAAAGCTAACTTAGAATACATTATTTTGGTCACCTCCAAGAAGAGTAATAACTTCAATTATCTTATCAAAGAATTCCTTTCTTGAATCATTACCTCTAATTAATTCATTAAATATCCTACCATCTTTAATAAATAATATTCTTTTAGCATAACTTGCTGAATATGCATCATGAGTAACCATCATAATAGTTGCATTAAGATTTTTATTTAAATCTTCCATACTTTCAAGTAACATCTTTGCAGATTTAGAATCTAAGGCACCTGTTGGTTCATCTGCTAAAATTAATGAAGGCTTAGTAATTATTGCTCTTGCTGATGCAACTCTCTGCTTTTGTCCACCGGACATTTCATAAGGATATTTATTTAAAACTTCTTCAATATTTAATTTCTTTGCAACTTCTTTTACTCTATTATCTATTTCTTTATGATTCACTTTCATTATAGTTAAAGCTAAAGCTATATTTTCATAAGCTGTTAAGGTATCTAGCAAATTAAAATCTTGGAATATAAATCCTAATTCTTCTCTTCTAAATTTAGAAATCTTCTTAGAATTTAATTTTGTAATATCATTTCCAGAAATAAAAATATGTCCACTACTTACTTTATCAATAGTTGAAATACAATTTAAAAGCGTAGTTTTCCCACTACCAGAAGCACCCATTACCCCAACAAATTCTCCTTCTTCTACTGTAAAGCTTATATTATCTATAGCCTTTGTTATATTTCCTCTTTTTCCATAATACTTCTCTATATTGCTAACTTTTAAAATTTCTTTACTCATGCTTAATCCTCCTATTTCTTACTATAGGCTTATTTTATTGCTTTTTCAAAATTTAATCCATTGATATATATAACATTAAACTTACACTTTTGTAAGTTTAGAAATAGATATTATATTCAATTTAATCAATAAAAAAGGCTGTCACAAAGACAGCCAAATCAAAATGAAGAATTATTAATATAATTCTCTAGAATTACATTAAATCATTTTTCTTATTTAAAACTCCCCTAGGAGTTTTTTCATCAATTCTTCATTCTTCATTATTCATTTTTAATTATTTAACTAGCCTTGTAGACCATTTTCTTGACGTTCCATATTTTCGATAACTACGTCATAGATATCTCCTAGTGATGCACAATACTCAAGAACCTTCCAAGGTGTATTAGTATGGAAATGCACCTTTACTAAATCTTCATCCCCTACTGCTAGCAAGCAATCTCCTTCTATGTTCTTAGTTATATATTCATTAATTCCATCTTCTGATAAATTAGTTCCCTCAATTAATAATTGAGTATCATATTTAAATTCAAGCATATTTCTCCTCCTTTAATTTATTTAATTTTTTTAACTAAATAAATAATATCTGATTGATTTTATATCTCAATTATAACATATGCTGTAAATATTATACTAATTATTTTCTTTTTTCATTATAAAATTCTTTAACTTAATACTATTACGTTCTACTTCCTGTTCTTTGACAACTCTGTACCCTCTTCCTTCAAAGAAAGGTTTTGACGTAATTGAAGCATGAACAAGGAAATTTTTAGTTTTACATTTTACTTCTAATTCATTGCAAATGTAAGTTCCAACTCCTCTTCCCTGATAATCCTTATGTACATAAAGCCTATCTAAATATCCAGTATCATCTATATCTCCAAATCCAATGATTACTTCATTTTCTATTGCTACTAATGAAAAATGTTCCTCTAAGGATTTATTCCATTTTTCATAATCTAATTTTCCAGTTGCCCATACATTAACTTGTTCTTCAGTGTAATCTTTTATATTAATTGAATGAACTGTATTGTAAAATAGATCTGCAATTTCTTTGAAATCTTCTGATTTATATCTTCTTATCTTCATAATATTTATCCTTAACCCTAATTATTTTATTGCATCTCTATAAAGTATTTATTTATAGGAAAAATAATTGCTACCTTCGTACCTTTATTAACTTTTGATTCCAAATTAACTCCAAGCCCAAGTTTTGAAGTTAACTTTTTACATAGATATAATCCCATCCCTGTAGACTTACTATATCTACGACCATTTTCTCCAGTATATCCTTTTTCAAAAACCTTTATAACATCTTTTTCAGTTATTCCTATTCCTGTGTCCTCAATATATAAAACTATATTTTCACCTATATCTCTAGTATAGAACTTTATTTTGTTTTCACTCTTACTATTATCAATATACTTTATAGAATTTGATAAAACTTGATTTAGAATAAATTCTATCCATTTGCTATCTGTATATATTGTTTTCTCTAAATCTTTAGTTTCTATTTTTATTCTTTCTTGAATTAAAATCTTGGAATTCTTCCTTATAACCTTATTAACAACACTCTTCAGATTAAGTTCTTTGATAATATAATCCTTCTCAAGAGTATTACTTCTTGCATAAAATAAAGCTTGCTCAATATAATTTTCAACCTTTATAACTTCCTCATTAATACTATCAGTTAAATCTGATTTATTATTTTCTATAAGTAATTTACAACTAGATATAGGTGTCTTTATCTCATGTACCCAAAGCTCTATATATTCTCTATATTCTCTATTATTTATTTTAAGCTCTGATATATCATCTTTCATTGATTTAGTAACCTCATTAATAATGTGGTATATAAGCTTACTTTCTAAAAAGCTACCTTCTTCAATAACATCTGAAATTAAGTATTTTTTATCTAAAGCTTCAAGGTTGCATATTACCTCATCATAATATTTTTTCTTATTAAAAAAATCATATAGATGATAAATTAAAAGGCTACTTAAATTTAATAATGCAATAAAAATAATTGCATACAAATCTACTTTCAAATAAATAAGAAGTAGACTTGAAAACATTAAAACAGCTAGACTTAAAATTAAAAACAATATTCTTTCTTTTAAAAAATCTACTATATTCATATTAAAATATATCCTTGACCTCTCTTAGTTTTTAAAAAATCTCCTGCTCCTATTCCTTCTAGCTTTTTTCTTAGCCTATTTATATTTACTGTTAATGTATTATCATCTACAAATTCATCAGACTCCCATAATGCTTCAATAATTTCATTTCTTGATACTATCTTCCCATTATTTTTTAAGAGTACATATAAGATTCTGCTTTCATTTTTGCTTAGTTCAATCTTCTTATCTTTAAAGCTCGCTTCACTAGTAGATAAGTTATGCTCTAACTCCCTATACTCTAAAATATCTACTTCCTGATTGCTATAACTTCTTCTTAATATAGATGCAATTCTAGCTAAAAGTATTTGAGTATTATAAGGCTTAGTAATAAAATCATCTGCCCCTAAATTCATACTCATAAGTTCATCAACTTCACTATCCCTACTTGTAACTACTATAATTGGCACATTACTTTTCTTCCTTATTTCTCTACATACATAATAACCATCATAATAAGGTAAATTTATATCTAATAAAATCAAATGATACTTCTCTTTTAAAGCTTCTTCTACTATATTTTCAAAATCTACTGAGTAGTTAGTTATATATCCATATTTATTTAAAAATGTGCATAATTCATTTCTTATTTTCTTCTCATCTTCAATAATAAAAATCTTTTTTGTATCCATTTTTACACCCTCTTCTAATATTAATATATATGTTTTAATTAGTAATTTACATAACTCTATTATTATAAAATATAACTTAATTAAAAGTATAATATTTATTTATTAATTGGAAAAGATAATTATAGAATTCAGCTAAAGGAGGTAACTATATGAAGTCTAAAAACACACTTGATCCCACTGCACCAAATTATAAAGATAAGTCTAGAAATAAGGCAATAAAAAAAACACCTTCCGGTGAAAGTGAGCCTTCAACTCATACTGATTATAAATAACTATTAAGGGCTGGAATAAATCAGCCCTTAATACAATTACTAATTAATATTTAGTAGTAACTTATGTAATTTGTTTCAAATCACTAAATCATGCTAAGTCTTTTTACGGTTTTATTAGAAAGTTTAAATACTCTACTTATTCATTATTTAACAACCCAATTAATGTCTTTTAAATATAATTTCCTAATATAAATAAGATAAAAATATGTACTGGATAAAAAATATAAAATAACCACTTAAGGCCTCTTCCTTTTTCACCATTATAAATAAGCATAAAAGGCAGAGCTAAAATCATCATCCACTGATAATTAATTAAAAATAGATTTTCGTAGGTAAATGAAAAACCACTTATAAATACAAATGTTATTGCTGAAAATATTGGATAATACATCATAAGCTTCTTTTTGTCATCTTTAAATACATATAACATTATTCCTATAACAAACCAAAGTGGTCCACCTTCACAAAATAAAATATTAGGTAAAATAGCTGATGGTATTAAGGCTAAATTATAAATTTTATGGAACATTGCTACTATTACAACTGTAATTAAAATACTAATTCCTTGTAAAATCCAAAATTTATTTAGAAGCTTCTTACCTTCCATCTTTTCGCCATTCTTATATTTATCAATTATTGTGGCTACAATTCCTATTAATAAAAGTGTATTAAAAATATTATTTACTAGTAATTTATCACTTTTTGGAAAAGCCATAGCAAGTATAACATCCCCAACAGCCATTATAATATTAAAATAATATATCTTTAATAAATACTTTTTCCTATCATGTGTATAATATAATCCCCATACCATAGTAAACATGAAAATTGGAGCTGATATACGCCCAAGCCATGTAAGCCATATTGGCATCCCATCAATAAAAGCAAAAATATGATCTAAAAACATTAGAAAAAGTGCTATCAATTTTAAAGTTGTACTATTCATAGTTCCCCCTGCTCTTAAACTTATAGTAAAAATAATGACATATATCATATGTATTAAAATTATAACATGATTTTCCTTTAAATATATAATTTATAACAATACAAAACATGTAATCTTTTATTATACAATCTATTACTATATAATAATACTAACTACATTTTTATGGAGGAAATAATAATGTTTAAGAAAATTAATCTTAAAGGGGGAACCAACATGTGGATAGTCTATGCTTTACTATCAGCTCTGTTCGCTGCACTTACTTCAATTTTAGCTAAGATAGGTATCGAAAACATAAACTCTAATTTAGCAACTGCTATTAGAACAGTTGTTGTATTAGTTATGGCTTGGGGAATTGTATTAATTAATGGTAGTATAAATCAAATTAGCAATATTACTCAAAAAAGTTGGATATTTTTAATATTATCCGGAATTGCAACTGGTCTATCTTGGCTATTTTATTATAAAGCATTACAAATAGGAGAAGCTTCTAAAGTAGTTCCTATAGATAAATTTAGTGTTGTAATCACTATGGTTCTTGCCTTTGTAATTTTAAAAGAGGCAGTTACATTTAAAACAGTAATAGGTGGAATATTCATTACTATTGGCACATTTATATTGATTCTTTAAATTTGCTATTATTATTTTGAACTAATAAACTCAGCTTTCAATTTTATTCTCACTATTTTAAGTGAGGCTATTAAAAGCTGAGTTTTCATCTTCATTATTACTTATTAAGTATAACAATTCCTATTATCATACCATAATCATATTTCTTTATAGTTTTCTACTATATCTTTAATAATTTCTTTTATTTCACTTAATGACAAATCTAGTGTTTCAATTCCACCAATATCACATTCAGCAGTACTCCTGATATTATTTAATATTCTTGCATATAACTGTTTGTTATTATCAAACTTTTCATTATCCTCTACTATATATTTATAAAGTATTCTTGCTTCTCTTTCTATATATTCTCTATCATTCATAATAATTCTCTCCCTATTTAAATATCTATAACCCTATAATCTATGGTATCTATATACCAATAAATATGAATTCACCTCTTTATTAAAATAAGCTCACCTTAAAATAGTCAGAACTTTAACCTTAATAATTCTATTGAAGATTAAACTCAATTATAAAAGTAGTATCTTTTCCAATATCACTTTCAGCATATATTCTACCATTATTACTTTTAGCTATTGATTTTGCTATAGATAATCCTAATCCATATCCGCCAGTTTCTCTAGCTCTTGAAGTATCTACCCTATAGAACCTTTCAAATATCTTATCTAAATCCTCTTTCTTAATACCATCTCCAGTATTTTTAACCTTAAGATAAACCTTATTTTTATCCTCATATAATAAAACATTTATTTTCCCATTATAATTTGTATACTTTAACGCATTATCTAGTAATATACTACAAAGCTTTTTAATTTCTTCTTTATTTGCCTTTAAGCTTATATTTTCTTGTATTTCTGTTTCTAATATAATATTATTTTCAAAAACAACTGCCTCAAAAGCTAGTAGTATACTATTTAAAGCCTTACTAAAATCAAAAGTTACTTTTTCTTCTACAATTATATTACTATCAAGCTTTGTTAAAGATAGCATATCATCTATTAACTTCGCCATCCTATCTACTTGATTGCTTATGTAATTTATCCATTTCATTTGACTACCTACAGTTTCTTCTTTATTAGAAGTTATTACTGAAGTGTTAGTTCTTATTATTGCAAGAGGAGTCTTAAGCTCATGAGATGCATCAGCTATAAACTGCTTTTGCTTTTCAAAGCTTTCCTTAATTGGTTTAATAGTCTTGTTAGTTAGATAAACACTTATATAGAAAAGTAATAGCAAACTTATGCTTCCTACAGTTAAAAAAACCTTTAGAAGGTTATTAATCATATCTATTTGGAGTTCTCTACTTATTAATGCAATCTTTAAACCTTTTGGAGTGTACTCTTTTAAATAGCCATAGCTACTTCCTGAAATATCAATCTTATCAGTTATATTTTCACTTTTAACTATAGAATATATAACACCTTCTAACTCATCATTATTAATTTCTATATTTGTAGTTACATTTGCTACATTATTCTCAGAATCTAAATCTATTATAATACTATTTCCATTTTTAAAGTCCGGTCCTGGCTTTCTAGGGTTTTGAATAGCACCTCTTAAATCCCTTTCTAAATCTCTATTCATATTAGCTACAGTAGTAACATATATAGTTCCAAAAATAAGTATAAAAACTAATGTTAAAAGAGTCATATTTATAAGAATGAATTTCTTTTTTAACTTTTCGAACATACTATTCCTCCATTCTATATCCAACACCTCTTATAGTCACTATATTAACTTTAGAGTTTAGATGTAGAAGTTTTTTTCTAATAAAAGAAATATAAACTTCAATATTATTGTACTCTACTTCTGAATCAAATCCCCAAAGCTTAGTAATAAGATCATCCTTACTAACTACACTTTTAGGTCTTTCCATAAAATATTTTATTATTTCAAATTCTTTAAGAGTAAGCCTAATATTTTCTTCATTTACCTCTAAATCATATGTATTTAAATCTAATTTCACATCGCCGTAAGAAAGATAATTATCATTTATGACATTACCTTTTCTCCTTGTTATAGATCTAAGCCTTGCAAGTAGCTCTTCTGCAGCAAAAGGCTTAGTTAAATAATCATCGGCCCCTAAATCTAGTCCTTGAACCCTATCTTCAATTTGACTTTTTGCTGTTAACATAATTACTGGAGTTGATATCCCCTTTTTTCTTAGCTCTTTTAATACAGTTAGACCATTTAATTTAGGTAACATAATATCTAGAACTATAACATCATAAATATCTGTTAATGCGTAATTTAATCCATCTTCTCCATCATAAACAGCGTCTACAACATATTTATTTTTATTCAATATTTCAACTAAGGCTTCAGATAATTCTTTTTCATCTTCAATTAGTAATAATCTCATATATTAACACACCTCTTTTCAAAAGAAAAACTTCTAATTATTTAACTTTAAATTATTTTATCACACTAACCTTAAATTAATATTAAATTTATACTATCACACTTTATTTGTTAATAATTGTATTAATATTATATCATTTTAAGGAGATTAATATGGTTATAACTTCTGGAGTTAAAGATTTAGAATATAAATACAAGAATATAATTAAACATTTTACATTAGTTGCAGAAGAGGTCACTATTGAACTTATTCTTGGCTTATTTATAAAGATTACTTGATAGTTCTACAATAATAGGCAATTAATTATGTATAAAAAAAGTCTGTATCAATATTAATATAAAATTTGATACAGACTTTTTCTATGATATTTATTTCCAAGGGCATATTTTTTTCTCTAATAAATCTATTATCCTAAATATTATTAATGACATTATACTTAAAGCTAATATTCCTGCAAACATCCCCTTATAATCTACCATTGACCAAGAGTTCATTATATAATAACCTAGTCCATATTTTGTAGCATAATTCTCACTAAAGAATAATGCAGAAATAGCTATTCCTATACTTACTCTTAAAGCTGAAAATATCTTTGGCAAAATACTAGGTATTATTACTTTTGTCATTGTATGAAATTTATTGAATTTCATAACCTTAGCAGATATTAAAACATCTTTATCTATTTCATTTACTGCATCTCTTGTTACTATTAAGATTTGGAATACTATAATAGTAACCATAAGTATTATCTTTGATTTATCACCTATACCAAACATAACCATAAAGATTGGTAAAAAAGCTATCTTTGGTATTGGATAAAGCAAGTAAACTATTGGTGATATTATTTTATCAAAAATAGTGCTTCTACCTAGTAATATCCCAAGAGGAATCCCTATAATTAATGAGATAATTATGGCTCCTAATATCCTATAAAGACTATATAAAATATGATACATAAAATCATTCTGCATTAGTCTTATTAATTCTAATAATGTAGCCTTAGGTGTTGGTACCATATTAGTTCCTATTGCTAAACTTAATAAATACCATAAGATAATTATTATAATAACTCCATATAAACTTTTAAAAAATTTTAAAACCTTATCCTTAATCATAAAGACTACCTCTTACTTTATTACATATTTCTATATATTCGTTTTTTGTCCTTATATCTTTATCACCAAAGTATTTATTAGGAATTATGTTATCTATCTTACCATATTTCATTACTATTATTTCTTCTGCTAAATAAACAGCTTCCTCTATATTATGAGTAACTAAAATCATAGTAATATTCTTCTTTATTTTAATCTCAAGTAATAACTCCTGAATCATTTCTTTATTAATTGAATCTAGAGCTGATGTAGCCTCATCTAATAAAAGTATTTCTGGATTGTTTATTATTGTTCTTGCTATAGCCACTCTTTGTTTTTGTCCACCACTCAGTTCCTTAGGATACTTATTTCTAATATCAGCTAGTCCCAATTCATCAATAATCATATCGACTACTTTATTTTTTTCTTCTTTAGATAAATTACTCTTATTTAATCCTAAATATATATTTTTATATACTGTAAACCAATTAAAAAGTCCTAAATTCTGTAGTATTAATGATGTTTCTCCATCTATTTCTAATTCCCCTTCATAATTAGAAATAAGCCCTGCCATAGTATATAGCAGGGTTGTCTTTCCACATCCAGACTTGCCTATAATAGCGTAAGATTTTCCTTTTTCAATATATAAGCTTAAATTATCTATTGCTATTTCTTCCTTATACTTTACAGATAAGTCTTTAATTTTTATTAAATTATTCAACAAATTTTCCTTCTAATAAATCAGCTGGTTTCACATTTAAATCTTTATTTAATGTTTTCTCAGTCCAATCTATTATACTTTGTAAGTACTCATCACTTGGAAGGGCAGCTTTCTTATATGTTGGCAATGTCATAATATCCTTAACTTCCGGATTAGTATTTGGTATTTTTTCTATTAATATTTCTTTAGCAATTTCAGGATTCTTATTAATTTCATCAACTGCTTTATTATATGCTTCATGGAAAGCTTTTATAGTATTTGGTTTTTTAGAAATAGAATCTCCTGTAAATACCATACATTGTGGAGAGAATTCATCATCCATTCCATAAATATTTTTAGTTAATCCTTGTAATTCTCCATTTGAAGCTACTGGTTCTGGGAATATACCCATATCTATTTCATTAGTTTTTAAAGCAGCCATTCTAGCAGGTATCTCAGTAACAAATACTTTTTCTATATTATAGTCTTCGCTTAACCACTTATCTATTAAATAATTAGTAACGCTTACTTCCATAACTCCTACTTTAACATCTTTCTTTTCAGTAGCGCCTTCATTAGATAAAATTGGGAACATTCCATCAGTCATAGTTGTAGCTTTTATATCAAAGCCACCGTTTACATTTGTTGCGACTGCAATAAAATCTGTCATTGCTCCATCTATTTCATTACTTTGAAGAGCACTTTGTCTATTTTGAGCATTAGTATAAATTTCAATTTCAACATTAATTCCAGCATCCTTAAAATATCCATTCTTTTCAGCAATTAGAATCGGAGCTGTATCAACTGCAGGCATTAAGCCAATTTTCAATGTTGGATCTTCTTTTACTTCTTCTGCTTTTTCTTTATTTCCACATCCAATTAAAAATATAGAAAATACTAATAATAAAACTAAAGATAATTTCTTGTTTAACTTTCTCATTTGTTAAACCTCCTACAAACTTTTTCATTCTTATTATATTTATTTAATCCATATTTTTCAACTAAAATATATATTATTATTAGAACTATTTAAAATAAAAGGGGCTGTCGCACAAACAGCCCAAATTAAGAATTAAAAATTAAAAATGAAGAACTCATAGGCCCCCTCAGAATGTTGGACTATTACACTCAGTGTAATTATAATTAAAATAACTTACTTGAGGGGGAAAGAAATGAGTACGAGATTCATAAGAAAGTTTACTGAAGAAGAAAGAGTTGCTATTGTTTGT